>CAVYAD010000008.1:0-439612 GCA_963766275.1 uncultured Actinomycetota bacterium | reverse complement strand
GCACCGCCCGCGCCCATCGGCGTCGGCAGGCAGAAGAACACGACCTCGGCTTCTTCCACCGCGCCGGCCGCCCCGACGACGAACTCCAGCCGTCCAGCCGCCTGACCTTCGACGACGAGCTCGGCGAGTCCCGGTTCGAGGATGTCGACCTGACCGGCCCGCAGTCTCGCGACCTTCAGGGCATCGACATCCGCGCAGACCACGCGGTGCCCGAGAGAAGCGAGGCAGGCCCCCGTGGTCAACCCCACGTAGCCGGTGCCGACAACCGCGATCCGACGCGCGAACATGCGGGTGAGGGTGGCATCCCCAGTTGGCCGCTGGGCGAACGCCGTACGACTTTCGTTGTAGCTGACCGTGACAGATCTCCTACCAGAGGTCTACCGGCGCGGCCGATGCGTTCGAACATCGTCGAACGGCACAGTTCAGGCATGGGAATCCTGGTCATCGCGATGATCTTCATCGGCCTCGCGCTGCTGGCAGCAGTGCCTCTCGTGGCGTTGCTCCACTGGTCCGACCGTTGAACCCGAGGTAACGACCGTTAACCTCCTCGCGAGCAGTTCGCTTCGAGGAGGATGAAGGCATGGAGATCTCGGGTACCGCGGCCATCGTCACCGGTGGCGCGTCCGGTCTCGGCGGCGCGACCGCACGTGCGCTGGCCGCGCGTGGAGCACAGGTGTTCGCGCTCGACCTGCCCGGCGCCATCGAGAAGGCCGAGGCCGTCGAGGGCGTGACCTACCTGCCCGCCGACGTGACCTCCGGTGAAGAGGTCCAGGCGGCCGTCGACACCGCTGCCGGCTCCGGCGCCCCGCTGCGCATCACGGTGAACTGCGCGGGCATCGGCCCGTCGACCAGGACCGTCGGCAAGTCCGGCCCGCACGACCTCGACCTGTACCGCAAGGTCATCGAGATCAACCTGATCGGCTCGTTCAACGTGCTGCGCCTGGCCGCCGCCGCGATGGGCAAGACCGAGGAGCTCGAACACGGCGCCCGCGGCGTCATCATCAACACCGCGTCGATCGCCGCGTTCGACGGCCAGATCGGCCAGGTCGCCTACGCCTCCTCCAAGGGCGGCGTCGTCGGCATGACCCTCCCGGCCGCGCGCGACCTCTCGTCCGTCGGCATCCGCGTGCTGACCATCGCGCCCGGCATCGTCGACACCCCGATGCTCGCCACGGTCTCCGACGAGTTCCGCGCCGGGCTCGCGGCCGGTGTGCCGTTCCCGAAGCGCCTCGCCAAGCCGGAGGAGTACGCGCAGCTGGCGTTGTCGATCATCGAGCACGACTACCTGAACGGCGAGGTCATCCGCATGGACGGCGCTCTCCGCATGGCCCCGCGCTAACTCTCCGTGTTTGGAGCGAAAAGCACGTTCGTACGGCCTATTCGTACGAACGTGCTTCGCTCAAAGAGGGGGGCTAGAGGTCGCCGGCGTACGGCAAGGACTCCATGGCGTCCGAGGTCATCCACTCGCGCAGGCGGTGGGTGGCCCGGACGTCGTCCTCGTTGTACTCCAGCAGCCTGCGCCGCTGGTCCGTGTCGAGCGCGTCGCCGTTCATCCCGACCGCCGACCGGTACCAGCGCATGGAGTTCTCGCCACCCGCCTCCGGATCACGCCACCGGAATCCCGCGACCGGCGCGATGATCTTCAGCCCCTTGCCGTGCGCACACAGGAACTGCTCGCGGACGATCCCGAACAGGTCCACCCACGAGTCGGACCCGATGAACTCCTTGACCTGCGCGATCGTCGGAATCCCCGGCTTGCCCGCGAACCGTTCCGCGCTCCCGAGCAGCCAGCGGTTCTCCGCCAGCTCGTTGTAGCAGTAGGCACGGAAGCTCAGCCCGCGCGCTTTCGCCCGTAGCCGGATCCCCGTGAGCCAGGTCCAGAACTCGGCGAAGGACCGCGCCTCGTCGTCGCACGGCAGCGGATCCCACGTGACGAACGCGCGGTAGCCGTGCTCCTCGTCGATGTCCTTTCCGGACAGCAGGCATCCCCACATGTACGCGCCGAGATCGCCGAAGCTCTCCATGTCGACGTCGATCTCGACGTCCGCCCGCGGCACCACCATCTCGGGCACGCGCCGGACGATCGTCAGGTCGCGCAACCACGCCCTGGCGAGCACCACCGCGTCACCGAACGGCATGCCGACCAGCTGGATCGGCCCGTCGTCGAGCGGGTCCAGCTCGGCCAGCTTGTCCACAGTGGACAACCCGGCCTTCCGCAGCGCCACCGCGTCCTCACCGCGCACCACGAGGCTGACATCGCGCCCCTGCTTGAGGTCCAGGTCGCACGTCGGCCACCACGGACACGTCTTGCAGTCCACGATCCGCGAGGGCCTGGCCAACGGCTCGTTCTTGTTCGCCGCCGCCCCCGCCACCGCGAGCCGGTCCGAGAACCGCGCGTCGTACTCCCCGAGCGCCGTGCGGCCACCGGGCCACGTCGGCGCCTCCAGGTCGTGCCACAGCACCACGTCCGCGTCCATGCCGATCACACCACCGGTCGCCCGGCCGTGCGCCGCGAACCCGGCGGCCTGCAGCTGCCGTTGCGCATGGGCGAGCCGCAGCTGGTCCCGCGGCTGCGGCCGGACCTTGCGATGCGGGTCCGTGCGGCTGCCACCCGGCAACGGCATGGTGAGCGGACTCGTCCTGGCACCCTGCCCAGGATCGGTGATCTTGTGCCGCACCACGAGCACCGGCACGTACCCGGTCGAGTCCTTGACCAGCAGGTCGATGCTCCCGCGCCGCCCACCTCGCATGTCACGCGGAAGTGCCGCGCCCCAGATGTACTGCGCGCCCATCTGCATCGCCGCGAGCGTGACGCGTTCCCGGTCCGCGCTGCGCACGTCCGGCCCGTACGGCACCTCGAAGAAGTTCGAGCCCGCGATTCTGCTGAGCGCGTCCGCCACCGCACGACGATGGCTCGTCGCGTCCGCTTTCCGTTGTTCCGAAGCCGGATCCGGCGCCGCCTTGGGAGCGTCGCGCAGGTCCGGATCGTTTTCGAGGTGCACCCGCCGCCGACAACGAGTGACCACGCCGGCGTCGAGCTGCACCTGGGAAGTCACTGAAGAAGGGTATGTCGCGCGTCGACCTCATGTGTCAGCAACCTGGGCAGTAAGTTTCACGTGACGGAGGAGGTCTACCCGAATGGCGCGCAAAGCAGGCCCACTGATCACGCCCAAAAGGGCCAAGAACCTGGTCAGCGTGGCAAAGGTGGTGGCACCCGCACTCATTCCGGTGCTCGCCCCTGTACTCGCCCGCGGGGCAGGCATCCTGAGCGAGCAGTACGACCGCTACCGCGCCCGCCGCCTCGGCGTCTCCGTCGAGGACGTCGCCAAGTACTCCGGCTACGGCGCCCGTCTGCATGCCCGGATCGTGGGCTTTTCGGAGTCTTTGGAGGGTCTGCGAACCTCGGACTCCGAGTGGGTGTCGAAGACCGAGGCGCGGCTTTCCCAGCTGCTGGCCGCCGTGCGCGCTTCCGAGCGCATGCCGACGGCCCGGCGCAAAGCCGCGCACCGGGCCGTCGGAACTGATCTCGATGTGTTGGAGCAGGACCTCCTGCGCCGCCTGAACGTGCGCTAGCGCCGCACTGGCGTCCGACCGGTCACTTCCGCGACAGCGCGCACCGCCGCCTCCTCGACCACCTCACCGGGGTCGAGGTGCGCGGTGACCTCCTCCATCACCTCGGCGACACGTTCCTCACGCTTGATCATCGGGTCGGATCGAAGGTCCTTCGCCAGCGACACACACAACCCGATCATCACGACCATGAACGGCAACGCCGCGATGATCGTCAGGTTCTGCAGCCCTGTCAGCGCATTCGATCCACCAACCAGCAACATCACCGCCGCAACGGCACCGGTCAGCACACCCCAGAAGATCACCCCTGGCTTCTTCGGCTGGATCGTGCCGCCCTGCGAGAGCGTGCCCATCACGATCGACGCCGCATCCGCCCCGGACACGAAGAAGATCGCCACCAGGATCATCACGACCACCCCGGCGACCGTGGCCAACGGGAACTGGTCGAGCAGCGCGAACAACTGGGACTCAGGAGTGGACTGACCAGCCAGATCCACCCCGGATCGCTGCTCGAAGATCGCCGTCCCGCCCAGGATCGCGAACCACACCAGCGACACCGCGGACGGCACCAGGATCACGCCCGCCACGAACTGCCGGATCGTCCGGCCACGCGAGATCCGCGCGATGAACATCCCGACGAACGGCGTCCACGAGATCCACCACGCCCAGTAGAAGATCGTCCACCCGGACAACCAGGCCTCAGTGGCATCCCCACCGGAAGCCGCCGTCCGCCCGGCCATGTTCGCCAGCTCACGGAAGTAGTCACCGAGAGCCGTTGGCAGCAGGTTCAGGATGAACACGGTCGGCCCGACCACGAACAGGAACATCGCCAGCACCACGGCCAGCACCATGTTGATGTTCGACAGCCACTGGATGCCCTTCGCGACACCCGAGACGGCGGACGCGACGAACGCCACGGTCAGCACCGCGATGATCGCGACCAGCAGGCCCTTGCCGACCTGCCCGGTCCACCCGGCCGCCTGCAGCCCGCTCCCGATCTGCAGGGCGCCGAGACCGAGGGAGGCGGCCGAGCCGAACAGGGTGGCGAAGATCGCCATGACGTCGATCGCCCTGCCCCACGCGCCGTTCGCCCGTTCGCCCAGCAGCGGCTGGAAAGCGGCGCTGATCAGCGAAGACCGGCCGCGGCGGAAGCTGCCGTACGCGATGGCGATGCCGACGACGGCGTAGATGGCCCACGGGTGCAGCGTCCAGTGGAAGAGCGTGGTGGCCATCGCGGTTTCCAGCGGGTCGCCCTCGGTGCCGGGCGGTGGCTTCACGAAGTGGGTGAGCGGCTCGTTGACGCCGTAGAACATGAGGCCGATGCCCATGCCGGCGCTGAACATCATCGCGACCCAGGAGACGGTCTTGAACTCGGGTTTCTCGTCGTCGCGGCCCAGCGGGATCTTGCCGTAGCGGCTGAAAGCGAGCCAGAGGGCGAACACCACGAAGCCGGATGCGGAGAGCACGAAGGCCCATCCCAGATGCTGGATCACCCATCCCAGCGCGGTCTTGGAGACCGAGGCCAACGAGTCTGTGCCGACGATTCCCCAGGTCACGAACGCGATCGTGAGACCTGCGGCAACGCCGAACACAACCCGGTCGGTACGGCCCGGCCTGTCGCATTGAACGGTCATGAGGCCCTAGTTACCCGCTCATAGACCTAGGCAAACTGCCCGATTACGCTCAACCGCCGTGGGCACCTGGTCGAGTGAGCTGCGCACCCTCCGTGGTGCTGCTCTTGCGCTGACCTCTGCCTCGCTCACGATCGCGGCACACGGACTGGGTGGCGGCGAGCTGTCGGAGTTCATCCACGCGTTGCCGCTGGTCGTTCTGATCGCGTTCGCGGCCGCGAGTCTCGCCGACAAGCGGACCGGCAGGCTCTCCGTGATCGCCGGGCTCGGCACGGCCCAGCTCGCGCAGCACCTGCTGCTGACCTGGGTCAACCACGAGCACACGGACACGCTCACCGGGCAGATGTTCGTGGCGCACCTCGTCGCCGCGACGCTGACCGGACTGCTCCTGTTCCACGCGGAGAACGCCCTGTTCAGGCTGTTCGCCGCGGTCTCCCGCCTGATCCCCCGCAGGCTCACGCCGCTGCCGGCCACCAGTCCGGTGCGGACGTTCACCAGCACGCCTTACCTCCAGCGCTCACAGTCGGCGCAGCTCAGGCGTGCGAACGGGCGGCGCGGGCCGCCCTGTGGTTCCTGATCACCCCAACCCCCGAACATCCCCTTGGCAATCAGGAGCCATAACTTCATGTCGACAAATCGATTTGGCGTGCGCACGCTCGCCGTTTTCGCCGTAGCCGGAATCGCCGTCCTCGGCACGCCGACCGTCGCGTCCGCGCACGTCAGCGCCCAGCCGTCCGAGTTCACCCAGGGCGGGCGCGCGACCTTCGCGTTCCGCGTGCCGAACGAGCGTGACAACGCGGGCACCACGAAGATCGAGGTGACCCTGCCGCAGGACACCCCGCTCACCTCCGTGCGCACCAAGCCGCTGCCCGGCTGGAAGGCCGAGGCCGTCAAGGGCAAGCTCGACAAGCCCGTGACGCTGGCGGGCAAGGAAGTGACCGAGGCGTTCAGGACGATCACCTGGACCGCCGAGCCCGGCGTGAAGATCGCGGTGAACGAGTACCAGGAGTTCTTCGTCGCGCTCGGCACCCTGCCCGAGGGCAAGGACAAGCTCGAACTGCCGACCAAGCAGACCTACGAGAACGGTGAGGTCGTCGACTGGGCGCAGTCGGCCGGCGCCGACGGCAAGGAGCCGGAGCACCCGGCGCCCGCGCTGAAGCTCGCCCCGAAGAAGGCGACCGACGACGGCCACGGTGGCCACGGCACGACTCCGGCCGCGAACACCGGCACCGACACGCACGAGGCCTCGGCGTCCGGTTCCGACAAGACCGCCCGCTACCTCGGTGGCGCGGGTCTGGCCGTCGGCGCGCTCGGCCTCGGTTTCGGTGTCGGCGCGGTTCTGCGTTCGCGACGTAAGGCGTGATCGAAGGTATGAAGCGCGCACTCATCGCGTGTCTGATCGCCGGCGCGGCCGTGCTCGTCACGGCCGCCCCCGCGGCGGCACACAACGCACTGATCAGCAGCGACCCGAAGGACAAGACCTCGCTGGAGGTCGGTCCGTCGTCGGTCACGCTGACGTTCGACCAGGACGTGCAGGGCGGCAAGGAGATCAACACGATCTCCGTCGTCGACGCGAACGGTGGCCACTACGAGGTGGCGGGCGACCCGACGATCAAGGACACCACGGTGTCCACGAAGGTCAACGCCCTCGGCAAGGCGGGGCAGTACAAGATTGGCTACCGCATTCTCTCCGCGGACGGCCACCCGGTGTCCGGTGAGCTGACGTTCACGCTGACCAAGGACGGCACGGGCACGCCCACCACGCCGGCGAACGCGAACGCCGCGACCGGCAGCGACTCCGGCGGCGGCATCCCGCTGTGGGTCTGGATCGTCGGCGCCGTGGTGCTGCTCGGCGGTGGCGTGTTCTTCGCGCTGCGCACCGGAGGCTCGAAGGCATGAGCGACGTCCGGACCGCCGCCCCCACCCACTACCGCGTACTGGCCGGGCTCGTCACAGGAGCTCTGGCCGGTATCGGGCTCGGCCTCGTGCTGGCACCACCGCTGGTGGTCGCCGGGGTCGTGGACGCCGGGGCGGCGGTCCGGTACGGCCTACCGGTCACGCGCGTGCTGCTCGACATCTCGGCGACGATCGTCGTCGGGCTGTCGCTCCTGCCGAAGCTGCTCGGCTTCGACCGGCCGACGCACACCGAGCCGGTCATGAAACTCGCCAGGCCCGCCGCCGTGGTCGCCGCGGCGGTCTGGGTGGTCACGGCGTTGCTCGCGATCATCCTGCAGGCCGCCGAGCTGCGGCCCGGCAGCGACGTCAGCATCGGCAACGCCATCGACTACATCGCCACGGTCGGCGCGGGCAAGGGACTGCTGTTCAGCGCGGGCTGCGCGTTCGTCTACGTGGTGATCGGCGTGATGGCCGTGCGCAGCGGCGAGTCCGTACCCGCTGAGCTGCGGATTCTCATCTCGATGTTCGGTCTGCTGCCGATCCCGGTGACCGGGCACGCCTCCAACTGGAAGTACCACGACTACTCGATGGTCTCCATGGAGCTGCACGTGCTGGGTGCGGCCGCGTGGACCGGCGGGCTCGGGGCGTTGATCGCGCTGGTCGCCTACCGCAAGGGGCTGCTGGCGGTCGCGCTGCCGAAGTTCTCGAAGATCGCGACCATCAGCCTCGTCGTAGTCACGGTGACGGGCCTCTTCAACGGGCTGCTGGAGCTGGTCCTCAACCCGATCGTCCCGTTCCCGCAGTCGATGTTCACGACCGGCTACGGGCTGCTGTTCATCGGCAAGGCGGTCTGCGCCATTGCCGTCGCCATCCTGGGCGCGCACATCCGGTGGAAACTGCTGCCGCAGATCTCACAGCACCGGACGACCGCGATCGTGCAGTGGGCGATCCTGGAAGTGACGATCATGGGACTGGCGTTCGGCCTGGCAGTGGTGCTGAGCCGCGCCCCTGTGAGCTGAGTCTCGTTCAACGTGAAACATTGCCGGACTCGGCGAGCGGTCCGATCGGCGCGATGAGCTGCGCACGAACGGACTAATCGGTGATCAGTCGAGCCGAAGATTCTTCACGCATGCGAGCCAGCCGGTTCATCGTCTTCTGACCGCGGCGGTCGAGCTCACGGCTGTCGATCCAGCCGTTCGCGTAGTAGCGGTAGTCCTGGGCCAGCGCCACGAGCTCCGCCAGGTAGTCGGCCGAGCGCCGCCTGCGGTCCTCATCGAACGCCGCCAGCAGCGGCAACTGGGTGTCAACGACCTCGTCGAGCAGCTGCGCGGACCGCAGCGCTCTCCGGGAACGCCACCTCCGAGTAAGGATCACGCGCCGCACCTCGCCCTTCGCCCCGACCTGCGCACCTTAGGCCTGGATTTCTCGCCCGTCGATGCTGCATTCGTGTCAGAAGGGTCTGGCGTTACCGGTTCGTGTCCCACGCCATCCGATGGTGGTGCTATGGGGCCCAAACGAGATGTCAGGCGGCGGTGTCAGCTCCGGTGAAGCGAGCGACGCGATCGGCCAGCTCACGGGCCTCGGGGTTGTTGCGGCGCTTTTCGGCTTCCTGGCGCAACGGCTCCATGCGCTGCTTGGTGCGGACCGACTTCAGGCTCTCCGACAGGTCGACTGCCTGGCGGCCGACCTTGGCGCCGTGGTCGATGTCGCCCTCGAGCAGGTGGTTGATCGCCATCGAGGTGAGGTTGAACGAGCGGCTGCGCGCGTATTCGTCACCGAAGTTGTTGATGGCCTTGGACAGCGCCGGGATGGCGGTCCTCGTGTACTTCGCGTCCACCGTCTGCGCCAGCTCCGTGTGCACCGTGCCGATCATGGACGAGAGGTCGATCTCGTTGAAGAACTTCGCCCAGGCGGGGGCTTCGGTGACGTTCGCGCGGGAGAACTCGTCGCGCGCACGGCCGAGCAGTTTGAGCGCCTGCGTGTCGGAACCCATCTTCGCGTAGGCCCACGCCTCGTTGGCGCAGAGGATGCCCACCGCGAGCTCGGAACCGGAGTTCTGCGCGGCCAGCTGGCCCAGCTGGAACACCTTGAGCGCGTCGTCGGGGGCGTTCTGGTGCAAGTAGACGCGGCCCATGCGGTACAGGATGTTCGCCATCAGGGCCTCGTTCTCGCCCTGCTTCGCGAGGTCGAGGGCCTGGCCGAAGTGGTTGCGGGCCGAGTCCATCAGACCCGTGTCGAACGACGTCCAGCCGGCAAGGTTGTGCAGGTCTGCCAACGCGACGTAGAGCCGCGTGCGGACCACATCGGTAGAGCTTGCGCCGAGCATCTGCTGTCCCCAGGACAGCTGGGCGACCACCGCGTCGCGGCACGAACCGCCGCCGTACTGGTAGTCCAGTGCACGCAACGCTCGCGTCGCCGCTTCGACCTGGCGCACATCGGTCATACCGATGCGTCCCGGAGCCGGAGTCTGTGTGGGGTGTGAAACCCACGACCCGGAGTCCGCTCCGAACACGGCCGCGCCAACTGTTACGGCGGCGGCGTGCGCGAGGAACTTCCGACGCTTCACCGACTCGTCCTCCTCAGGATGGGGTGCGTCCGCGGTTGCGGCGACCCTCACTGCCGTTGTCTCGTCATAGGCGAGACCCATGTATCCACGTGGGACACCCAAGCCACCGGCGATCCTCGTCAGGACGTCGTACGCCATCACCTGGCGTCCCTTGAGAATCTCGGAGACCTCGGACTGTGACTGACCCGTGAGCGCCGCGATCTGGCGCTGGGACACACCGTGCCTTCGGAGCAGCCGGTAAACCGAGCTGATCTCACGGCGTGCCAGTGCGTCCCGCATCTCCTGCTGGTCCCACACGTCGGTGGGGATAGGAGAGCCCTGGGTACTCATGGTGTTCATCGCGCACCCTCACAGTCCGTTGGGCGTCATCCGCAGACTAGGGGCAGGTCCCCGAGCCCGAGAAGTCCTCTTCGGCGGAGCTGATCGGCTCTACCGATAACCGCTTACCGCTCACCGTAAGACTTCCACCGGTCAGCGCTGTGACGTCCCGTTCCGGCATGAATCATCGCAATCTAGATTCCGGTAAGCGAGTGAGCACGGAGAGGAACGACCGATAGTGGACAGCTCCTCCCCAGGCTCGACCTCCATTGTGGAGACGGGTGACACCGAATCCACATGGCGCGGCATGACCGGGCAACGTCGGACGTGGCAGATCAGCTGCGGCGATGTGGTCGACCGGGACAGGTGCCTCACCGTGAAGGTCGTTCAGGGCCAAGTGGTTCTGGTCGGACCTCCGGGTGAGACGGCAGTCTTGTCCCAGGACCAGCTCGTACAGCTCAGGGCTGCGCTACGCGAAGCCGCCGACCAGGCGGAAAGGTGACGGTGACGTTTCGATGGACGCGATCCTAGGACAGGTTCTTCGCAACGCTGTGTGGGAACGCCTCGACCTGCTCACAGAGCTGGCGAGCCGCGCTGACGCCCCGTCCCTCCTGTCGGTGGCTCGATCCGAGCTCCCTCGGCTGACCGAGGGATGGCGTGCTCTGCTGGCAGCGCACGAGCCGGACGAGAAGGGCAACTGCCCCGAATGTTCCGGCCGTTGGCGCCAGCAGAAGTCACCTTGCTCGGTGTGGCGCGCCGCGTACGAACACCTGGTCGCGGGCGGACTCGCCCCGCGCCCGGCTCGCCATCTGCGCGAGGCCCCGGTGACCCCTCCTGTCACCCGGACCCGACGCGCGGTGGCTCGAGCCCACTAACGGGCGTTTGCGACTGACCTGGCGTCCCCCCGACACGACCAGGTCTGCAAACCGCCTACTGGCCGGTGGTCCGCGATGTGCGAACCCCCGACCGCGACATCGCGGACCCCGGCCAGCTCAACTCCATAGATTCCCGCGGGCCGGTGACGTGCACCTTCCCTCCCCGACCGGCACCGGTCCGCGGTTACCAAGCACCGGCCCCTTGTCTGCACCTCCCGCGCAGGCAAGGGGCCGTTTCCATGCTCACGCAGGGGTCCCCGCGAAGGGGGACCCCTTGTTTCAATTCTCCCAGGCAACACCGACAGCCCCGCGCCAAGATCTCAACCTGTCCACAGGCCGGCGGCTTCCAGACCGCACGCGGGGAGCTTTCGTGCGGTCTGGGCGTACGAAAGCTCCCCGCGTGCGGCGAGCAGCAGAGGTTAGTGGTGGGTGCCGGTGCGCCAGGTGAGGTACGAGGTCAGGCCGGGGAACAGCCGCCCGGAGAGCTCGAACGCCTTGAGCTGCCACGGGAACAGGTGCTCGGACCGTTCCTTCTCCACCGCGTCGACGATCGCCTTCGCGCACTGCTCCGGCGTCACGGTCGGAATCAGCCGGGCGATGGCTGGGATCCGTTCCTCCGCACCGGGGTTGTTCTCGAAGTACTGGCTGGACACCTTGCCGGGCACGACCTCGCTGATCCCCACGCCGGTACCGCGCAGATCAAGCCGCAACGACGCCGTCAGACCGCGCAACGCCCACCGCGACGACTGGTAGCCAACGGCGCCGGGAATGGGCAGCCGCGATACCGGCGAGTTGACGTTCACGATCCAGCCGGAGCCGCGAGAACGCATCGCGCCCAGGTACTCCCTGGTCAGCAGCATGGCGGCCATGAAGGGGACGGCCGTCATCGTGGTCAGGTCGTCCTGGGAGCACTCGTCGAGGAACAGCCAGCGGCCCACACCGGCGTTGTTCACGAGCACATCCGGGGTTTCCAGGGACTCGGCGAGCGCGTGGATCTGCGCGGCGTCCGCGAGATCGGCCGGGTGGGCGGTCGCGGAGCCACCGAACTCGATGATCCGTTTGACCTGTAGATCGAGCAGTTCGGCGCTTCGGGCCACAAGGTGGACGTGTGCGCCATGGGCAGCGAAGCGGAAGGCGGTCTCCGCACCGATTCCCTGGGACGCCCCCGTGACCAGAACACTCTTGCCGGACAGCTGCATCAGACCACCGATCGCACTCGACTCATCAACAACGCCGCCAGCGTCGTCGCCAACGCCGACACCGCGAACAGGCCGCGGTAGCCACCTAGGTTGGCCAAGATCAAGGCGGTCAGCAAGGGGGCGATGACCTGGGGCAACGCGTTGGCGACGTTCAGCACGCCCAGATCCTTGGCGCGATCGGAGGCGGCGGGCAGGACCTGGGTCAGCAACGCGATGGCGACGGCCCAGTAGATGCCGAAACCGACGCCGAGCAGTGGCGCGGCGATCAGCGCGACGGTCCACGTCGGCCAAACGGCCAGCAACAACGCGGCCAGGGCCATGACGAAGGCCGCGAGGTAGACATACGGCTTCCGGCGGCCGGAACGATCACTTCGTGCGCCGAACAGCACCGCTCCTGCGGCGAGTGCCACCCCGTACAGCGCCATCATCACCAGCAGACCGTCCTCGGGCGACGGGTGGTGGACCACGTCGGCGAGGAAGTACAGCAGGTACAACGTGCCGAAGGCGTTGCCGAGATTGATCATCAGGTGCCCGGCCCACGCCCACGCGAAGTCGGGGTGCTCACGGGGCGAGATCCAGAACGTCGGCCGCACCGGCTTCACGATGAGCTGCGAGTCCGGCGTCCGGAGAACGAAGAACAACGCGCCGGCCACCACAATCACCGCGCACGCCAGGTATCCGGCGGTCAGTCCGCTGACCAGCACCGTCACCACGACGGCGCCCAGCACGGTGCCGAGCATCTGGCTGATCCCGATCAGGCCGCCGACCTGCGCGCGTTGCTCGACGGGCACGCGGTCCGGCACCGCCGAGGTGAGCGCGGCGAGCATGCCGCCGATGCCCGCCTGCACGAGGCACCAGCCGATCGTCATCACGAGAATCGAAGGCGCGTTGGAAAGAACGGCCAGACCGAGAGCACCGACGACGGCGCCGGCCAGCGTCCACGGGTGGCGACGACCGAACCGTGAGGTCGTGCGGTCGGACAGGAAGCCGATCAACGGCACGACGAGCAACGACACCGCACCGCCGACACCGGTGACGATGCCGAACACCAGCTCCTTGTTGGCGCGGTCGAGCAGCTCGGCCTGTTGTGGCAGCAGCACCTGGATCGGTGCGTAGATCGCGAGCCAGAGCCCGAGGTTCGCGCAGAACAGCCACGTCATCCACCCTCGGCGGACTCTGACGATCGGCTCGGCCAGTGCCTCACTCACCGCTGATCACCTTTCTGTACCAGTGGAAGGAGTCGCGCGGCGTACGGCGCTGCGTCTCGTAGTCGACCTGCACCAGGCCGAAGCGCTGCGAATATCCGGCCTCCCACTCGAAGTTGTCGAGCAGCGACCACACGAAGTAGCCGGCGACGTCGGACTCCAGTGCCGCCTTGAGGTGCCCGTCCAGGTAGGAGATCCGCTCAGAGTCCTGGATCTCGTCCGGGAAGCTGCAGCCGCTCTCGGTCACGTGCACCGGTGGCAGCGCCGGATGACGTTCGCGCAAAGCCGAGATCATCTCGCTGAGCCCGGCCGGGACGACCGGCCAGTCGAACCCGGTCTTCGGGTACTCCTCGATGTCGACCAGATCGAACGGCAGCGGGTTGCCCTCGGACGGCGACCGCAGCCGGGTCGGGTTGTAGTAGTTCACGCCGTAGAAGTCGAGCGGCTGGTGGATGGTCTCCAGGTCGCCGTCGACGATCGGCATCTGATCGGCGATCGAGTCCGGATACCGGCCGGCGAGCATCGGGTCCGCGAACACCCAGTTGTGGATGTCGCTGTACGCGTCGGCCGCGGCCTGGTCGGCCGGATTTTCGGGCCACGCGGGCGTGTGGTTGTTCGCCGTGCCGACCGCCTGCGCGTTGAACGACCGCAGCACTTCCACCGAACGGCCGTGTGCCAGGTTCAGGTGGTGGGCGGTCGGCATCGCGTCGAAGAGCAACGTCTTGCCGGGGGCGTGCTGACCGATCGCGTAGCCCTGCAACGTGACCATCGCGGGCTCGTTGATCGGGATCCACATCTTCACCCGGTCGGCCAGCCGCTCCGCGACCAGAGCCGTGTAGTCGGCGAACCGGTCGGCGATGTCGCGGTTGAGCCAACCACCCTCCGACTCCAGCTCAGTGGGCGTATCCCAGTGGTAGAGCGTCACGACGGGGGCGATGCCGACGTCGACGAGCGCGTCGACGAGCCGGTCGTAGAAGTCGAGTCCTTCGGCGTTGACCGGGCCCTTGCCGGAGGGCTGGATGCGCGGCCACGCGATGGAGAACCGGTAGGCGTTGACCCCGAGCTGGGTCATCAGCGCCACGTCCTCGCGCCACCTGTTGTAGTGGTCGCACGCAACCGACGCGTTGTGGTTCTCGTGTACCGGAGCGAACGTCGTCCCACACCGAGGGACCCCGGCCGCCTGCACTGAACGCGCCCTCGATCTGGAACGCGGACGTCGACACTCCCCAGAGGAAGCCGTTCATCGATCCTCCAAAATGTGAAACTTGTTCGGATCGTAGGCGTGTTGACGGCTTCAAGGAAGTGAAGACGCCGTACAACAGGCAAGATGGAAGTACCCGAACTCCTGGGAGTCGCCGTGACGAGCACCACCCCGCTTCGCCGTCAGCCTGTCCAGCAGCGCAGCGCCAAGAGAGTCGAGCGCATGCTCGAAGCATGCGCGTCACTCATCGACGAGGTGGGCTACGACGGCGTGACCACGACGTTGATCGCGGAAAGAGCGGGTGTGGCGGTCGGTTCGCTGTACCAGTTCTTCCCGGACAAGAGAGCCGTCGTGCAGGCACTGACACTGCGCAACGTCGACAGGTTCTCCCAAGGCATCAACGACCGGCTCGAGCAGGCGACACTCGCGCACTGGTGGGATGCCGTGGACACGGTGTTCGACGTCTACGTGACGATGCACCGCGAGATCCCCGCGTTCGGGAAGCTGCACTTCGGCGACGTCGTGGACATGCGGCTGCTGGACGACCGCCGCGACAACAACGCCGTCATCTCCGACAAGATCTCCGAGCTGATCTCGGGGAAGTTCGGCATTCCGATGGGCGAGGTCCAGCTGCCGATCGCGATCGCCGTCGAGGCCGCTGACGCCGTGATGAAGATGGCGTTCCGCAACAGCCCGATGGGCGACCAGTCGATCCTGACCGAAGCGAGAGCACTGGTCAGGGGCTACCTGTCCGCCAGGCTTCCCGCCTAACCGAAGTTGCGGCGCTCGCCGCGGTAGGTCGGCACGGTCCGTTCGATGTTGTCACCACGCACCAGGTGCACCTCGTCGAACCGCTCGAACAGCTCGCCCGCCTTGGCGTGCCGCAGCCAGACGCGGTCGCCGACGTGCAGGAACTCGGCCGCCTTGCCGGTCACGGGTGTCTGCACCTCGCCCGCGCCCTCCAGCCCGACCAGCTTGAGGCCCTCCGGCAGGTAGGGCGACGGCTGGCGGTCCGGCGTGGGCGTGCCGGACGCGATGTACCCGCCGGCGAAGAGCGTGGCGATCTTCCGCGTCGGCTTGCGGACCACGGACAACGCGAACAGCGCCGCCGGTTCCGGCCGGAACGCCTGGTAGGCGTCGAACAGCGTCGGACCGAAGAGACCGGAGCCCGCCGCGAGCTCGGTGACCGACGGGTCGCTGCCCGTCAGTTCCAGACTGCCGGTGCCGCCACCGTTGACGAACTCCAGATCGGCGACCTGCCTGACCGCGGTGACCACTGCGGTCCGGCGGGCGACCAGCTCGGGCCCGGACTTGCGCTGGATGGCCCGGATTCCGAGCGCGCGCAACGGCTGACCAGGCGGGTTGTCGCCAAGGCCGGCGATCTGCCCCTCGTACGCCATCACCGCGACGAGCGTGAAGCCACGCCGTCTGACGATCTTGGCGGCAAGTGCCTTCGCCTGCGCGGGCGTGTGGATCGGCGAACGGCGCGGCCCGATGTGGACACCGGGCAACGGCCGCCACGAGACATCGAGCTCAAGGCACACGCGAAGGTCGGCGTGCGGCCCGATCGCCGCGTCCACGAAGTCGAGGTGTTCGATCGAGTCGACCATGATCGTGACGCGCTGACGTGCGGTTTCGTTCGCCGCGAGCTTCTGCAACGATGCGCGGTCAGCGGTCGGATACGCGACCAGCAGGTCTTCGCTCACGTTCTGCTCGGACAGCCACAGCGCCTCGGCCAGCGAGTAACACATCACCCCGGAGTAGCCGGGCCGCTCAAGGGCCCGGCTCGACCAGTTCACGCACCCGAATCGACTTGCTCGCCACCCGGATCGGATGACCGGCAGCGCGACGGGCGAGGTCCGCCGCGTTGTGGTCGAAGGCATCCAGGTCGACGATCGCGAACGGAGGATCGAGATCCTTCGTCGCGGCATCGAGTCGAGTTCGGCGCATGTAGAGCACGGTACGTCCTGAAACCTTGAAACGTGAAGAGCTTTCACCTACGTTGCTGACTCAGGTCACACTTTTCGTGGAGGTCCGTGTGTGGACGAACTGGGCTCGCACCGCTTCTTGCGCGCCGACGCGCGTCGCCCACCCGTCGAGCACGGATGAGATCGCAGCGGCCGTCATCGCCGGCGGTCGCGTGCGCGCGCGGGGCAGCGGCCACTCGTTCAACGACATCGCCGTCGCCCCTGAGGCCGCGATGGACTTGGACCGCTGGACCGGCATCATCCGCGCCGACGCCGAAACCGGCCTGGTCACCGTCCGCTCAGGCACACCGCTCTACGAGCTGAACGCCGACCTGCACCGCCTCGGCCTCGCCATGCCGAACCTCGGCGACATCGACGCCCAGACCATCGCCGGCGCCGTCTCCACCTCCACCCACGGCACCGGCGCGAAGCTCGGCGTCCTCGCCACCGCCATCACCGCCCTGGAACTGGTACTCGCCGACGGCTCCGTCGTCACCTGCTCCGCAACGAACGCCCCGACCTCTTCAACGCCGCACGCGTCGGCCTCGGCGCGTTGGGCATCATCAGCACGATCACGCTGCAGTGCGTGAAGTCGTTCGTACTGCGCGCCTCCGAGACACCGGGCCGCCTGGACGCCGTACTGGAACAGTTCGACGACCTGTGCGCCGTCGAGGACCACGTCGAGTTCCACTGGTTCACCCACTCCGACCGCGTGATCCTCAAGCGCAACAACCGAATCCCCGAGCCCGCGCAGCCACTCTCGAAGGCCCGCCAGCTCTGGGAGTACGAGGTCATGGAGAACGCCGCGTTCGGCGCGGTGTGCAAGGTGGCCAAGACTTTCCCGCGCTACACCCGCAAACTCAACGAGATCTGCGGCTCCCTGATCTCCGAACGCTCCTACTCCGACTACTCGCACAACGTCTTCGTGACACCCCGACGCGTGCGCTTCGTGGAGACCGAGTTCTCGATCCCGCGAGAGTCACTGCTGGACGTGATCGCCGAACTGCGAGCGGTCGCGAACAAGCTCGGCGACCGGGACGCGTTGATCGTGCCGTGCGAGGTGCGAATCGCCCAGGCCGACGACATCTGGCTGTCGACCGCCTCCGGCCGGGACACCGCGTACATCTCGATGCACCAGGCGCTCGGCATGGAGTACAAGGCTTTCTTCGACGCCTACGCCCGCATCGCGGCTTCCGTCGGCGGGCGCCCGCACTGGGGCAAGATGCACGACCTCACGGCGGAGGAGCTACGCCCGCTGTACCCGCACTTCGACGACTTCCTGCGGGTGCGGGACGAGGTCGACCCAGGCAGGACGTTCACCAACGCCTACCTGGACCGGGTGCTCGGTTAGAGAACCGCTCGAACCGCTTCGGCGACCGGCGTCTCGCCGTTCGTCAGCTCCAGCGTCTTACCGACAGTCCCCGGAGCGTTCAGCAGCTCGGCGAGAACCGCCGCCACATCCGCCCGCGTGACCGACGCTCGTGGCAGTGAAGGAGCAAGCGTCACGAGACCGGTCGCCGCATCGTTCGTCAACGGCCCAGGCCTCAGAATCGTCCAATCCAACGACCGCGCCTTGAGGTCTTCCTCAGCCAACCCCTTGGCCTTGAGGTAGACAGCGAACTCCGGATCCACCTCAGCCGAGTCGGCAAGCTCGATCCCCACCGTCGACACCTGAAGGAACCGCCGCACTCCCGCCTCGACCGCGGCCGAGGCGAACAGGGCGGCGGCCCCGAAGTCCACAGTGTCCTTTCGCGCGGCCCCTGAGGCCGCTCCGGCGCCTGCGGCAAACACCGCGGCGTCCGCGCCGTTCAAATATTCGGCGACCGAGTCCACGGAAGCGGACTCCAGGTCGCACAGCACCGGAACGGCTCCGGCTTCCTGCACATCGGCAAAGTGATCAGGGTTGCGCACCAACGCTGTCGCCGCGTCCCCACGGGTGGCCAGCAGCTGCTCGAGAAGCAACGCGATCTGCCCGTGTCCGCCGGCTATGACTACTCGCATACCCCGACCGTAGATCAGGAAGCGGTGGCGAGCACCTGCTCGTAGACCAGCTCGTTGACCCAACGTGTGATCGCGGTGTCCTCGACAGGCACGTTCTCCGAACGACCGGACACGTCGACCGACAGGTCCTTCTCGTCGTCCGCAAGCAGAACCGAGACGCCGTAACGACGGACGCGCGGCAGGCAGTTCGCCAGGTAGTCGTGTGTGAAGGCGACGGAGTCCGGGAGGACGACGGCCGCGTTGCCGTAGCGGGCGAAGGGAACCGCGGAGGCCAAAGCGGTGCGCCAGTGGCGGGCGACGGCCAGGACGCCGACGATGCGGACGGCGGCAGGCGGGACGCGGCCTTCCATCTCCGGCCACACCCACGTGGAGACGGTGGTCTTGTCGGCTTCGGGGCCCGCGCCGACGCAGACCCGCTCGGCGTGCGCGTCGGCCAGGAGCTCGGCCACGACGACGACCTTGCGGCCCATGAGAACCATCTCGGGCAGAACCACGCCGTGCCAGCCGAGGCGGATCGCTGCGGCCGCGGCCAGCTCCTCGACGGACGCGGGCAGTTCCGGAACCGGGACCGCGGTCGTCGACAGTCCTCGTGCGCTGTCGAGTGCCGCGATCCTTGCTGGGGTGCTGCTCACGCCAGGGCCTCCCTCGCCACCCGCGGCGGTCGTTCCGCCGCGATTCGACTCGTGCTCATAAGGCGTACCAGGAAGCGCGCGGCCCGCCCCCAGGTCGCAGAGCCTCCTGCGATCGACGGCGAGAACGGGTCGGTGACCGGTCGATGAGTGTCGCGGCGAGTTCGGTCCGGCGGTGCTGCCGTCCGGGTGACGTTAATCCGGATGGACGCACCAAAAGTGCTGCTCAGAGTGTGTGCGCCAGGCGTGGCGACAAAACGGCGGTCAGCGGCGCGGGTCACCGAACGCTGACCGTTCACCGCGCCAGAACGACCACCTACATGATGATCACGGTCTTTCCGGGCCCGTGACCTGCGAAAACACCGGAAGCCTCGCGAAGGGGGACGCGCCGGGAGATCGGCACGTCGAGGTCTCCCGCAAGGACCATCGACGCGAGCAGGGCGAGTGTTTCCCGCGACCCCTTCATGCCGAAGTTCTGCGCCGGATCCGACGAGAGGTAGTTGGTGTTGAACGCCAACGGCGCGTAGCGCGCGTTCGCCTCGAACGACGAACGGTCGGCGCTCACGAGGTCGATGAGGGCATCCGCCTCGACCAACGAGTCCCCGCGCCCGACCGGGATCACCCGCTTGCCGGCCGCACGAGCGATCTGGACGGCGAACGACCCGACGCCGCCGTTCGGTCCGATGATCAGCACGGACTCTGCCGGCCCCAGCGACTCGACCAACTGCAACGCGGTCATGCCCGCGGTCGGCAATGCGGCGGCGACTGCCGGATCGAGGTCTTCGGGCAACGGAGCCAACGCGTTCCCGGCCGGAACTGTGACGTACTCGGCGTATGTTCCGATGCCGACCGGGCGGTGCGCGAAGGTGCCGAAAATCCTCTCTCCGGAACCGACGACCTCACCCGCCCCGTCCGTTCCTGGAACCAACGGGAACACATGCGGCGCGGAATCCCGGAGCATCCCGTTGACGACTTTGCGGTCGTACGGGTTCACACTCGCCGCGAACAACCGCACCTTGAGCTCGTTTGGTCCCGGTTCAGGCTCGGGAAGCTCCATGACTTCGAGCTCCGCACCGAAATCCGGCGCCGCTATCGCCCACATGCCGACCCCCAAACGAGTGACAGACGTCACCTGTTGGATCAAGGAATCCCAATACTGCCGATCAACGAAAGAACCCCTCTCGCGGATTCACGCGAGAGGGGTTCCATCTATCTGTCGTATGGGCAAGGGGGGAGTTGAACCCCCACGTCCTTTCGGACACACGGACCTGAACCGTGCGCGTCTGCCATTCCGCCACTTGCCCCTGGAGACGTTGGAAACACTAGCACGCGCGCGGAACGGGTTCCTAATCGCCCCTGTAGGCCCGGTCGTACCCGGATACGATCGGTACAGGACCGACCGAGCGGAGGGAGTTGACATGGGCCTGCAACGCTTCGAACGCAAGTTGGAAGGGCTGGTCGGCAACACCTTCGCGCGTGTGTTCGGCGGCAGCGTCGTGCCCCAAGAGGTGGCACAGGCACTGCAACGGGAGGGTGACAGCAACATCCGTGAACTCGCGGGTGGCAGACTGCTAGCCCCCAACCACTACCAAGTGTTGCTCGGACCCCAGGACCACGAGCGTCTTGCGGGGGACGAGCAGGATGAACTACGCATCACCCAGCTTCTCGCAGAGGGCCTGCAGGAGCACCTGGCCGAGTCCGGATGGGATACCTATGGTGACGTCGTAGTCTCCCTGGAGCGCTCCGAGGCGCTGCACACCGGACAGTTCCGAACCAGCTCGTCCGTCGACCCCGACGTGAAAGCGGCCAGCCGACGGTCAGCACCACCTCGCACCGCAGGAGACCGATCCATGAGCCAGCCACCCGGCTACGGACAAGGACAGGGCCAGCCCGGCCAGGACCCTTATGGTCAGCAGGGCGGCTACGACCAGGGATATGGCCAGCAACAGGGCTACGGCCAGCAGGGCTATGACCAGGGTTACGGCGGCCAGCAGCAGCAAGGCGGCTACGACCAGGGTTACGGCCAGCAGCAGCAGGGCTACGGCCAGCAGGGCTACGACCAGGGCTATGGCCAGCAACAGGGCTATGACCAGGGTTACGCCGGCGGCCAGCAGCCGCAGCAGCAGGGCTACGGCCAGCAGGGCTACGACCAGGGTTACGCCGGCGGCCAGCAGGGCGGCGGCGGCTACGACCAGGGTTACGGCCAGCAGCAGGGCTACGGCCAGCAGGGCTACGACCAGGGTTACGCCGGCCAGCAGCAGCAAGGCGGCTACGACCAGGGTTACGGCCAGCAGGGCGGCTATGACCAGAGCTACAACCAGGGCGGATACGCTCCCCCTGCCACCCAGGGCGCCAACCGTCAGCTCAACGCGACGCTGCACCTCGACGACGGATCCAACCGGACGTACAACCTCAAGCAGGGTGGAAACGTCGTAGGACGTGGGCAGGAAGCCGACTTCCGCCTCCCGGACACCGGAGTCTCCAGGCGCCACCTGGAAATTTCGTGGGACGGGCAGAATGCGATGCTCGCTGATCTCGGTTCGACCAACGGCACGACGGTGAACGGCACACCAGTGCAGACTTGGCAGCTCGCGGAGGGCGACGTCGTCCGCATCGGCCACTCGTCACTGGTCTTCCGCACCGCGGGCTGAGGTCGGTACGGGCGTCGGTAAGCAACTCATAGGCAGGAGCGGTTACAACCGGTGCCAGAGCTGGTGATGCAGCTGACCAGAGCGGGCTTTCTCGTGCTCCTCTGGCTGTTCGTGCTGGCCGCCCTACGTGTGGTCCGCTCTGATCTCTACGCTGCCTCGGGACTTCGGGCTTCAGGTCTGCCCGGATTCCGGAGGTCTGAGAAGTCGGCGAGAGGAAGCAAGGCGCCGAGGACGCTCGTGGTCACCCACGGGGCGCTCACCGGTACCCGCATCTCACTCGACGGCAGGCCGATCCTGATCGGCCGCGCTGACGACTCGACTCTCGTGCTGGACGACGACTTCGCGTCGACCAGGCACGCGAGGCTGTCCATGCGCGGCACCGACTGGTACGTGGAAGACCTCGGCTCCACGAACGGCACCTACCTAGACCGAGCCAAGGTCACCGCACCCCTGCGCGTACCGCTCGGCACCCCGATCCGCATTGGCAAAACGGTGATCGAGCTGCGCTCATGACCTTGGTTCTTCGATACGCGGCCCGAAGCGACAGGGGCCTGGTTCGCAACAACAACCAGGACTCCGTGTACGCGGGCCCCCGCCTGCTCGCAGTAGCCGACGGCATGGGTGGCCACGCCGCCGGTGAAGTCGCGAGCAAGGTGGTCATCGCCTCGCTGGCGCACGTCGACGACGACGAGCCCGGCGACGACCTTCTCGGCAAGCTCCGCGACGCGGTCGCGGCCGGCAACGGCGCCATCTCCGAGCTCGTCGCGAGTGACCCCGACCTGGAGGGCATGGGCACCACGCTCACCGCCGTCCTGTTCGCGGGCAACCGGCTGGGCCTCGTCCACATCGGCGACTCCCGTGCGTACCTGTTGCGAGAAAGCATGTTCGCGCAGATCACGCACGACGACACGTTCGTCCAGTCGCTGATCGACGAGGGCCGGATCACGCCGGACGAGGCCGCCACGCACCCGCAACGGTCGTTGCTGCTGCGTGCGCTCACCGGGCACGAGTTCGAGCCGAGCCTGACCGTGCGCGAAGCACGGGCCGGCGACCGGTTCCTGCTGTGCTCGGACGGTCTGTCCGGTGTCGTCACCCAGGAGACCCTGGACGAGGCGATCCGCATCCCGGACCCCCAGGCCTGCGCGGACCGGATGATCGAGCTCGCGCTGAAGGGCGGCGGCCCCGACAACGTCACGGTGATCGTGGCGGACGTCCAGGACGTCGACTTCGGTGACGACTACCCGATCGTCGGTGGCGCGGCCGGAGACGGCAGCGAGGACCACACGCCGCCGCCGGACTCCGCGGCCTCACGGGCGAGCGCGATCACGCAGCAGCGCCCGCAGATGCCGCAGCGGATGGAGGCGCCGCCCGCCCCCGCGCCGGATCCCAAGCGCAAGAAGCGGACCGCGATCAAGGCATTCGCGATCATCTTCCTGCTGCTGGTCCTCGTCGGCGCGGCAGGTGTCGGCGGCAAGCTCTGGCTGAACACCCAGTTCTACGTCGGGGCGACCGAGACCGGCCAGATCGCGATCTTCCGCGGCCTCAACGGCACCGTGCTCGGTTTCAAGCTCTCGTCGAAGGTCGAGGACTCGTGCCCGCCCGGCTCGACGGGCTGCACGCAGATCACGGTGAAGGACCTGCAGGAAGGCGGCCGGAAGACGATCTCCGACGGCATCCGCAGCGACAACGGCATCGAGGGCGCGCGCGCCGCGGTCCGCATGCTGCGCAGCGCGCACATGCTGCCGCTGTGCAAGGACACCTCGACGACGCCTTCACCGACGCCGACGCCGCCCGCCAACGGCACGCCGACCTCGACACCGCCGTCGTCGGAGAACGGGAGCGTGGAGCCTTCGCTCACCGCGCCCGCGCAGAAGGCCGGCGTGGATTGCCGGGAGGGTCCGTAGTTGAAGGGCTCGCCCGCCCCCGTCGGGGAAGGCTCACCAGTCGCGCCGGTGGCGACCAGCACGTCACCGGGTCTGCGGCCGCCGACGCGACGCGGCACCGAACTGGTGATGCTCGCGTTCGCCGCCGGTCTGGTGACGCTCGCGCTGATCCTGGTCGAGCTGAACCAGGAACGCTCGCTCAGCCTGCGGATCCTCTACCTGGGTCTCGCCTACCTCGCGCTGTTCGGCTGCGCGCACCTCGCCGTGCGCCGCTGGGCTCCCTACGCCGACCCGGCGATCCTGCCGTGCGTCGCGTTGCTCAACGGGCTCGGTCTGGTGGTCATCCACCGGATCGACCTCGCCATGGAGGGCACCGTCTTCCTGGACGGCTCGACGTGGGATCCCGTGGCGTTCAAGCAGGTCATCTGGACCGGCATCGGGTTGCTGCTCTTCGCGGCCACGCTGAAGTTCCTGACCGACCACCGCACGCTGGCCCGGTTCGGCTACACGTTCGGCCTCGTCGGCCTCGTCGCGCTGCTGCTGCCCGGTGTGCTGCCGGGCTTCATCGCGCCGACGATCAACGGCGCGAAGATCTGGCTGCGTGTCGGCCCGTTGTCCATCCAGCCGGGTGAGTTCGCCAAGATCCTGCTGATGGTCTTCTTCGCCGCGTTCCTCGTGTCGAAGCGGGACCTCTTCACCACCGCGGGCCGCCGGTTCCTCGGCATGGACCTGCCGCGCGCCCGCGACCTCGGCCCGCTGTTCGCGGCGTGGGGCGTCACGGTCGCCGTCATGGTGCTGCAGAAGGACCTCGGCTCCTCGCTGCTGTTCTTCGGCATCGTGCTGGTGTTGCTCTACGTCGCCACCGAACGCGCGGCGTGGGTCGTGCTGGGTCTCGGCCTGTTCGCCGGCGGCGCGACGATCGCGTGGAAGCTCTTCACGCACGTCCAGCAGCGCGTGGCGAACTGGTCCGACCCGATCGCCACCTACAACGACGACGGCGGCGGCTACCAGATCGCGCAGTCGCTCTTCGGTCTCTCGACCGGCGGCATCGGTGGCGCCGGACTCGGCGCGGGCCGCCCGGAGATGATCCCGGAGTCCAACACGGACTTCATCACCGCCGTGATCGGCGAGGAGCTCGGGTTCGTCGGCTTCGCGGCGTTGCTGCTGATCTACATGGTCTTCGCGATGCGCGGCCTGCGCAGCGCCATCTCCGTGCGGGACAGCTTCGGCAAGCTGCTCGGCGGCGGTCTCGCGTTCGCGGTGTGTTTCCAGGTGTTCATCGTCGTCGGCGGTGTCACCAAGCTGATCCCGATGACGGGTATCACCGCGCCGTTCCTGTCCTACGGCGGTTCGTCGCTGCTCGCGAACTACATCCTGGTCGCGCTGCTGCTTCGGATTTCTGCCGCCGCACGTGCGCCGCAGCGGGCCGCCAAGCCGAAACCGCAGCAGCCGGCCATCGCCGACCAGCACACTGTCATGGTGGAGCGTCCCAAATGAACACACCGCTCCGCCGCGTCGGCATCGCCATGATGGTGATGATCCTGCTGCTACTGGGCAATGCCACCTGGATTCAGGTGATCAACGCCGACCAGTGGCGCAAGGACCCGCACAACCGCCGCGTGCTGCTCGACGAGTACGCCCGCAAGCGCGGACTGATCATGGCCACCGACGGCACGGTGATCGCGGACGTCAAGGAGACGACGGACCGTCTCCGGTACCTGCGCGTCTACAACAGCGGCCCGGCGTACGCGCCGGTGACCGGGTACCTGTCCGTCACGTACGGCACCGCCGGCATGGAACGCGCGGAGAACGACCTGCTGAACGGCTCGGACGACCGGCTGTTCGCGCGCCGCGTCTCCGCGTTGATCACCGGTCGCGACCCGGTCGGCGGCAACGTGCAGCTGACCCTGGCGCCGAAGGTCCAGCAGGTCGCCTACGACCAGCTGACGGCGAAGGGCTTCCGCGGCTCGGTCGTCGCGATCAAGCCGGACACCGGCGAGATCCTCGCGATGGCGAGCACGCCGTCCTACGACCCGAACCTGCTCGCGAGCCACGACATCAACGCGCAGCAGACCACGTGGAAGCAGCTCACCGCGGAGAACAACGGCGACCCGTTGATCAACCGCGCGATCCAGGGCATCTACCCGCCCGGTTCGACCTACAAGGTCGTGGTCGCGGCGGCCGCGCTGGCCAACGGCGACACCAAGGAGTCGCAGTACACGGCGGCGGGCTCCATCCCGTTGCCGGGCACGAACAACTTCCCGTTCCCGAACTACAACGGCCAGCCCTGCGGCGGCGGCCAGACGGCGTCGATGGAGCTCGCACTCGCCAAGTCGTGCAACACGGCGTTCGGTGAGATGGCGGCGAAGCTCGGCAAGACCAAGCTGCAGGCGCAGTCGGACAAGTTCGGCTTCAACGACAACGACCTGAAGGTGCCGATGCCGGTCGAGAACTCGACCCTCGGCGCGATCCCGGACGAGCCCGCGCTCTACCAGAGCGGCATCGGCCAGCGCGACGTGCGCGTGACGCCGCTGCAGAACGCCATGATCGCGGCGACGATCGCCAACGGCGGCAAGCGGATGCAGCCGTACCTGGTGTCGAAGATCCTCGGGCCGGACCTCAAGTCGATCGACGAGACCGACCCCGACGAGCTGAACGCACCCATGAGCTCGGCCAACGCGGCCACGCTGCGCGACATGATGATCCAGTCGGAGATCAACACCGGCGGCGAGGGTCGTCTGTCGAACGTCCAGGTGGCCTCGAAGACGGGCACCGCGGAGGTCGGCGGGACCAAGGAGCAGACCCAGCCGCCGCACGCCTGGTACATCGCGTTCGCCCCGGCGCAGAAGCCGGAGATCGCGATCGCGGTCATCGTGGAGAACGGTGGTGACCGCGGCCTCGGCGCGACCGGCGGCAAGGTGGCCGCGCCGATCGGCCGTGCCGTGATGAACACCTACCTGCAGGGTCGCTGATGCTGACCACGGGCCAACTCCTCGCCGACCGCTACCGCCTCACCAGGCGGATCGCGGTCGGTGGCATGGGCGAGGTCTGGGAAGGCGCGGACGAACGGCTCGACCGCCGGGTCGCCGTGAAGGTGCTCAAGGCCGAGCTGTCCGGCGATCCCGAGTTCCTGCACCGCTTCCGCGTCGAGGCGCGGATGACCGCGTCGCTCAACCACCCCGGCATCGCGTCGGTGCACGACTACGGCGAGACCGCGTCGGTCACCGACGGCCCGGAGGACACGGCGTACCTCGTGATGGAGCTCGTCGAGGGCGAACCGCTCGCGACGATCATCTCGCGGGGCCGGCTCACCGCCGAGGTCACGATGGACCTGCTCGAGCAGACCGGCAACGCGTTGCAGGCGGCCCACGAACGCGGTCTCGTGCACCGCGACGTGAAGCCGGGCAACATCATGGTCACGCCGTCGGGCAAGGTGAAGATCACCGACTTCGGCATCGCGAAGGCCGTGGACGCGGCGCCGGTGACGCGGTCGGGCATGGTCATGGGCACCGCCCACTACATCGCTCCCGAGCAGGCGCTCGGTGGCGAGGCCGAACCCGCGAGCGACGTTTACTCGTTGGCAGTGTGTGGCTACGAATGCCTCGCGGGACACCGGCCTTTCCTGTCGGACAACGCGGTGACCGTCGCGATGATGCACATCCGCGACATCGCGCCGCCGTTGCCGCCGGACGTGCCGCCGGGTGCGCGGGCGTTGATCGAGGCGACGCTGGTGAAGGACCCGAGGCAGCGCTACCGCACCGGTGGCGAGTTCGCCGCGGCGGTCAGCGCGGTGCGGGTGGGCCAGCCGCTGCCGACGCCGTCCGGGTTCACGATGCCGCCGATCCCACAGCAGATCCAGCAGCAGCTTCCACAACAGCTCCCGCAGCAACATTCGCGCAGCAGCATTCACAGCAGCATTCACAGCAGATTCCGCAGCAGCAGGTTGCACCCCAGGTCATGCCCCAGGTGGTGCAGCAGCCGCCGCCCCCCAGGCGTCGCAGCCGTTGCCCGTGCCGCCGCAGATGCCGCACCACCCTGGAGGGCCGGGTCGCCCCGGCACCCATCCGGGCATCCAGCCGGTGCACCAGACCGGCTCGTTCGCCCCGATGCCACCGCCACCCGCGAGAAACCGAACTGTGGTGTGGGTTATGGTCGCTCTCCTGGTGACCGTGCTGGTGGTGCTGGGTGTGGTCGTCCTGTGGAAGTTGACTGTGAAGCAGAACGCCGGTGGCGACCAGAGTGGCTCGCAGACCACGAGTTCGAGCAGCCCGAACGGACAACAGCCCAAGCCCGACTCCGCCGACCGGATACCAGGCAACCCGGCGACCCGGATCGACGAGGACGACTTCATCGGTCGAAGCGGCGAAGAGGTCAGGACGCAACTGATCGACCGTGGCCTTGAGCCGAAGGTGCTGAGCCCGCAGGGCACGTCGCCGGGAGACCTGAAGAAATGCCGGGTCGACGCCATCTCGCCGACTGGCGAGGTGTCGGCCGGCACGCAGGTGAAGGTGACGTGCGCGCCATGAGCAAGACCAGAACCGAGATGGGTACACCGTCGATGAGGAGCGGGACGAAGCACCGATGAGCACCCCACGACTGCTCTCAAACCGCTACGAACTGGGTGAGACTCTCGGCTACGGCGGTATGTCCGAGGTCCACAAGGGGCGGGACGTCCGGCTCGGCAGAGACGTGGCGATCAAGGTGCTGCGCGCAGATCTCGCCCGTGACGCCCAGTTCCAGGAACGCTTCCGGCGCGAGGCGCAGAACTCCGCCGCACTGAACCACCCGGCGATCGTCGCCGTCTACGACACCGGCGAGACGCAGACCGAGTACGGCCCGCTGCCCTACATCGTGATGGAGTTCGTCGACGGACGAACGCTGCGCGACATGGTGAAGACCCAAGGCCCGCTGTCGGGCAAGCGCGCGATGGAGGTCATGGCCGACGTCTCGGCCGCACTCGACTTCAGCCACCGGCACGGCATCGTCCACCGCGACGTGAAGCCGGCGAACGTGATGATCACGAAGTCCGGCGCCGTGAAGGTGATGGACTTCGGCATCGCCCGCGCTCTGCACGACGGGCAGGCCGCGGTCACCCAGACCGCCGCGGTGATCGGCACCGCCCAGTACCTGTCGCCGGAGCAGGCGCGCGGCGAGTCCGTCGACGCCCGTTCCGACGTCTACGCGGCCGGCTGCGTGCTGTTCGAGCTGCTGACCGGCGAGCCTCCGTTCACCGGCGACTCGCCCGTCGCGGTCGCGTACCAGCACGTGCGGGAGGACCCGAAGGCGCCGTCACAGCTGAACCCCAAGGTGTCGCCGCAGCTCGACGCGATCGTGCTGAAGGCGATGTCGAAGGGCCCGGCGAACCGCTACCAGTCCGCCGCGGAGATGCGCGCGGACCTGGTGCGGGTGCTCTCGGGTCAGCGTCCGTCCGCCCCGGCCGTGATGACGGCCGAGGACCGCACCGCCGTGATGAACGAGCAGTCATCCCCGCGTGCGCAGCGCACGCAGATGATGAACGGCGGCGGCAGGCACCGCCCGGCGGCGCTGAAGTCGGAGCCGGAAGACGACTACGACCCGATCGCCGACGAGGAAGAAGAGCGTCGGGCGAAGCGCAAGAAGACGATCATGATCGCGTTGGTCGTCATCCTGTGCATCGCCGTGCTCGGCCTGGCCGCGTGGATCACCACAAGCTTGATGAACACCGGCAGCGACGCCAGCCAGAAGGTGGGCGTGCCGTCCATCGTCGGTATGGGCCCGTTGACGGCCTCGGACAAGGTCACGCAGGCGGGCCTGACGCCCAAGCAGGAGCACGTCGCCTGCGAGCCCGGCCCGAACGGCGCCACCGCAACGTGCACGTCCGAGCAGATCACGAAGGTGATCCGGCACCAACCCGGTCGAGGGCACCCGGTGCTCAAGGGCTCGGAGGTCACCATCCAGGTCGGTTCGCCGCCGGGTGAGGCCGGCGCACCGGACCTGTTGGGCAAGACTCCGCAGGAGGCCCAGACGATCCTCGACAAGGACCCGAACGGCTTCAAGCTGCAGCAGAGCACCGAGACCGTCGAGGTCGACGACACGAACAAGGTCGGCAAGGTCGCTCAGCAGAACCCCGGCGCCGGCGTGAAGCTCAAGAAGGGCGGCACGATCACCATCCAGCTCGGCAAGGCGCCGGACAAGCAGAACGTGCCGGGCGTCGTGGGCGACGACGTGGCCGACGCCAAGCAGACGCTGGAGGGTTCCGGCTTCAAGGTCAACATCGAGCTCACCGACAGCGCCAAGCCGCAGAACGAGGTCATCTCGCAGAACCCATCGGCCAACAGCAAGGCGGCCAAGGACACCTTGGTCACGCTGAAGGTGTCCAAGGGCAACATGATCGAGATGCCCGATCTGACAGGGCCTCTCCGCGAAGGACGCGGAGAACCGGTTGAAGGCGCTCGGCTGGAACGGCAACTTCAACACGCAGGACCAGCCCGTTTCCGACGACTCTCAGGCCAACAAGGTGCTCACGCAGCAGCCGGCCAAGGGTTCGGCGATCACCAAGGGCGCCACGGTGAACGTGACGTCGGCAAGTAGAGCATCATCCCGACGAACTGACGTTGTGATGCAGAAAAGGGCGGCTCCTCGTGGGAGCCGCCCTTTTGCTTGGACTGCTTACTGGCGGGCTGCGGCGGCGAGCGTGCGCATGCCGTTCTCGAGCTGCGCGACCGTCGTCTCCGGCACCTCGAACCCGCAGACCTTCAGCCAGTTCGCGAGCATCCGGTGACCGCCGTCGGTGAGCACCGACTCGGGGTGGAACTGCACACCCTCGACGGGGAGTTCCTTGTGCCGCATGGCCATCACGATGCCGGTCTCGGTCTTGCCGGTGACCTCGAACTCGGCAGGGACCGTCTCCGGCAACACCGTCAGCGAGTGGTACCGCGTCGCGATGAACGGCTGCGACACGCCATCGAGCACACCCTTGCCCTCGTGGAAGACGATGCTCGTCTTGCCGTGCAGGAGCTCAGGCGCGCGGTCGACCGTGCCGCCCCACACCACCCCGATGGCCTGATGGCCGAGGCACACGCCGAAGACCGGCTTGCCGATGTCGGCGCACTTCTTGATGACGTCGATGCTGGCGCCCGCCCGCTCCGGCGTACCGGGCCCAGGGCTCACGAGCACGCCATCGACCTTGGTGATCTCGTCGAGGTCCACCTCGTCGTTGCGCCGCACAATGCACTCGGCGCCCAGCTGGGCGAGGTACTGGACCAGGTTGTAGACGAAGCTGTCGTAGTTGTCGACCACGAGCACGCGCATGTGGTGAGCCTAGTCGGTGCCGTCGAGTGAGTTAGCTCTCGTCTGGGATAAGGTAAGGCTACCCTAAAATAGGTGTCATGAGTCATCCCTTGCGCGTCGCGGTGGTCGGCGCGGGTCCGGCCGGTGTCTACGCCGCCGACATCCTCACCAAGTCCGACGTCGACGTGCGGATCGATCTCTTCGACAAGCTGCCCGCTCCCTACGGCCTCGTCCGCTACGGCGTCGCGCCCGACCACCCACGCATCAAGGGCATCGTCACCGCCCTGCAGAAGGTCCTCGACAAGCCGGCCGTGCGTTTCTTCGGCAACGTCGAGTACGGCGTCGACATCAAGCTCGACGACCTGCGCCAGTTCTACGACGCCGTCGTCTTCTCCACCGGCGCCGCCGCCGACCGTCCCCTCGACATCCCCGGCATCGACCTGCCCGGCAGCTACGGCGCCGCCGACTTCGTGTCCTGGTACGACGGCCACCCCGACGTCCCGCGCACCTGGCCTCTGACCGCTTCCTCCGTCGCGGTGCTCGGCGTCGGCAACGTCGCACTGGACGTCGCACGGATCCTGGCCAAGACCGCCGACGAGCTCCTGGTCACCGAGATCCCCGGCAACGTCTACGCGGGCCTCGCCCAGTCCCCGGTCACCGACGTCCACATCTTCGGCCGCCGAGGCCCGGCCCAGGCCAAGTTCACGCCGCTGGAACTGCGCGAGCTCGACCACTCGCCGAACGTCGAGGTGATCGTCCACCCCGAGGGCATCGAGTTCGACGAGGCCTCGATGGCGGCGATCCGCTCCAACAAGCAGGTCGAGATGATCGTCAAAACCCTGCAGGAGTGGGCGATCCGCGACGTCGGCTCCCGCCCGCGCCGCCTGCATCTGCACTTCCTCGAAGCGCCGGTCGAGGTGCTCGGGACTTCGTCGGTCACGGGTCTGCGCACCGAGACCCAGGAACTGACCGGCGACGGCAACGTCCGCGGCACCGGCCAGTTCACCGACTGGGACGTCCAGGCCGTCTACCGCGCCGTCGGCTACCTCTCCACGCACATCGCCGACATCCCGTTCGACCACGTCTCCGGCACGATCCCGCACCTCGCCGGCCGCGTGCTCGACCTCGACGAGGTGCCGATGCCCGGCATCTACACGACCGGCTGGATCAAGCGCGGCCCGATCGGCCTCATCGGCCACACCAAGGGCGACGCGCTGGAGACCATCAACAGCCTGCTGGAAGACGCCGACTCACTCCCCCGCGCCACGGCTCCGAGCCCGGAGGCGATCGTCGAGTTCCTCGAACAGCGCGCCGTTCCGTTCGTGACCAACGACGGCTGGCGCAGGCTCGACGCGCACGAGATCGCTCTGGGCAACGAACAGGGCCGTGAGCGCGTGAAGGTCGTGTCCCGTGAGGACATGACCGCAGTCTCGAACGGCCAGGGTCTCAACGACTGAGCGCCGTTCCACTAATGGAGCCGCCACCGCGGTGGGCGCGGTGGCGGCTTCAGCTATTTCGGTGGCGGTCGTGCGGACACTTGATCCGTGGACCCCGAGCTTCGCGAACAGCTGCTGCGCCTCAACGCCGACCAGGCCGACCACAACATCGAGCCTGAGCGCGTGGTGTGGCTGGCCTGCGACCTCCTGATCGCGGGCCTCGACACCCCGGCGCTGTGCGAGTTGGCCGGTGAGTCGCCGACGCGGCTGGAGAAGGGCGAGGCAGGCGCGCTGGTCAGGCAGTTCCTTGTGGAGCTCGGCATGGAGCCCATGACCCACGAGCAGGCCGACTGGTTCATCGGCCGCGAAACCGCCCGCAAGGTCCTCGCCGGGGCACCCAGCTCCGAGTGGGACAACGATGTCTGGCGCATCACCGTCAGGTTGGCCTCGGAGTACCTCAAAAACGATGACGTCTTCGCGGCATCGGCGAACTTCGACGCGGACCCCGGCCCGTTCCTCGATTTCGTCCGGAAGTACCTGCAGATCGCCGAGGATCAGCTCACTGGGTGGTGACGTTGTTGAACGGCAGCTTCGGCTCCGCCCACGGAAACACCACGAACATCAGCAGCGCCACGATGCCGGTCACCAGCACGAGCGCCTGGATGACCCGCAGGAACAGCGGACCGGGCAGGTGCCGCCAGACCCAGCCGTACATCAGCCCTCCGTCATCTCGGGCGGCACGAAGCCGTCGGCCGCCGGGTAGCTCTTGGTTTCGACGGCGTGCACGATCAGGCGCTGCCGGTCGGAGAAGCGAGGATGGCAGGTCGTCAGGGTGAGCAGCCGGGCCTGCTGTTCGGGTGCCACGGTGGCGCTCACCTGGTGCGGGATGGGGGCGATCACCTCGCCCTGGGTCGGCACCACGATCTCCTGGCCGACGGTCTTGGCGTAGACGTCGCCGAGGGTGGTCGAGAGCGGGGCCACGCCGGCGCAGGGGGCTTCCTTCGCCCGCGGGTTCGAGGCCCAACCGGCCACCTCGTCGCGCATCGGCAGGACGCGGTAGACGAACCACTGGGTCTGGGTCTGCACGACGATGGCGTTGCAGGACTGGAGCAGGTCGAGGTCGTTGAACGGGGCGCCCTTGCCGACGCGATGGCCGGCGATGGAGACGTTGCCCGGTTCGCCCGGCTGCGCGGTGTCCTTGTAGTGGCCGGGGCCGACCTCGAGGTGCTTGTCGGTGGTGCCCTCGACGACGGAGAACTTCCAGTCGTTGCCGAAGACGGGGATGTACATCTTCGCGAAGGCCTTGCCCTCGATGAGGTTCAGCTTCGTCTGGCGGTTCGGGTCGGCCGGGGGTGGCGCGACGACGTTCGCACTCCATTCCGAGTCGAGCGCGGCGGTGGCCTCGCTCTGCTTCTCGGCGGAGAGCAGGTCGGTCACGTAGACCTCGTAGACGACGAAGAGCAGCACGACGAGACCCATGGTGATGAGGACTTCACCGAAACCGCGGACCGCCTTGCGGGCGAAACTCTCGGGCGGCGGCGGTGGGGCCTTGTCGGCCTCGTCGTCGTAGTACTCGTCTTCCTCGTCGTAGTCGTCGAAGACGTCCTCGACGACCGGGATGACCTCGGTGGGAGGGTCGACCGGGCGGGGACGGGGACGCGGCGGAGCTCCCTGCGGCACGCCGGGGCGGCGCGGTGGTGCGCCTGGCGGTTGCAGGCTTCCGGAGAAAGCGCTGGTGAACTGGGTCGCGTCGGCAGGCGGCTGCGGGCGCGGCGGCGGGGACGCCTGCACGTGCCGCAGGTCGTCACGACGGGGTGCAGGGCGCCTTGGTGGCGGCTGCTGCGGTCCCGAGTTCACCTGAGAACCTCCGCGCGGACTGTGAACGGATTACAACTACGTCTGCCAGGTGGTTCGCTCACCACCTCGGCTACGTTAACGTGTCTCCCGAGTAGTGCACGTAAACTCACGTCACTGAGGGATATCCACGCAGGCGAGGACAGCATGCCCAAGTCCAAGGTCCGGAAGAAGGCGGTCTACACCGCACCCACTGACCGCCGCACGCCGGTCAAGGTCAAGGCAGCGGGGCCGTCTCACCCGGTCTACGTCGTCATCATGCTCGGCTTCATGCTGCTGGGCCTCGCATGGCTGGTCGTGAACTACATCGCGGCCGAGAAGATCCCGTTCATGCTCGAGCTGGGCGCGTGGAACTTCGCCATCGGCTTCGCACTGATGATCATCGGCCTGTTCATGACGATGCGCTGGCGCTAGGCACTACCAGCTGCGATTCGTCACCGTTCGTACGCTCGGCCCGGACGTCACACGTCCGGGCCGAGCTTTGTTAGCACCACGTTCACCTGGTTCATCCCAGCGTCACCGAAGCACACGGCTGTAAGTCATCCCCATTGGGGACAAGTCCTGTGGACAACTTTGCGCGAAATTGCACAAGCGGTCGTTTCCCCTCGGTGCGGACCCGTTCAGTTGTCCACATTCAATGCGGGACACTCGACAGTGTGACTCGCTCCTGGTCCACTCCAGCCCCACTCGTCGCAGGCGCCTGGGTGCTCGCACTCATGCTCGCGGTCGCGACGGTCATCACCACCGAGAACGCCGGCCGGCTGCTCATCGGACTGGCAACGCTCCTGGTCACCTACCTCGCGGCGTTCGCGACGATCGCGCGGCCACGGCTGTCCGCCGACGAGAACGGGCTCGCCGTGCGGGGGTTCATGAACACCACGCACCTGCCGTGGCACGAGGTGAAGGTCAAGCTGCAGCAGACGCGGCGGCTCGGCCGGGAACAGCAGAGTTTGGAACTCGACGCCGAAGACCGGCTCGTGGTGCTCACGAAACTGGACCTCGGCGCCGATCCCGAAGAAGTGGCCGGAGTTCTGCACGCACTGCGGCCCTAATTGTTCAGCGGCAGGTTTGCAGGATCTCCGCGGAGACCTCGGCAAGCGTGTCGAGCTGAGCGGTACGCAGCGCGAACATCCCGACGACCAACGCGAGCGCGGCCATCACGGCGACGATCGTGTAGACGTGCCGGGTCTCTCGTGGCGCCTTCACCATCGCGAGCGTCAACAGGCCGCCGATCACGAACCCGCCGAGGTGCCCGAGCAGCGAGGCGTTGGTGAAGAAGTTCGACACCAGGTTGATCACGACGATCACGACGATCGACGAGATGTCCCGCTGCTTGCGCTTCCACACGATCAGCAACGCGCCCATGAGGCCGAACACCGCCCCGGAGGCGCCTGCGAGGTTCTGGCACGCCGAGCCGAAGTAGAAGGCCGCCGCGCTGCCACCGAGCAGTGACAGGAAGTAGACGCCGATGAAGCGAAGCCTGCCGAGCTCGGGCTCCATCTGCTTGCCCACGACGTAGAGCACGGCCATGTTCAGCAGCAGGTGGAAGACGCCGAAGTGCAGGAAGCCCGAAGTGAGGAACCGCCACCACTCGCCACTGGCGGCGAAGGGCGGAATCAGCGAGAACGACGTGAAGAAGTCCGAGCGGTCGTTGTTCTGCACGCTCCCCGACTGCACGACCGTGACCACGTACGCGATCACGTTGAGCGCGATGAGGATCGGCGTGACGATCGGTTTGGCGTCCGACACCTCGGCGCCCGTGAGCGTGCGCGCACGACGAATCGTGCGACTGCCTTCGTTCACGCAGTCGACGCACTGCATGCCGACCGCGGCGTCGCGCAGACAGTCCGGACACGCCGGACGGTCGCACCTGGTGCAGCGCAGCCGGGTGGGCCGATCGGAATGACGTGCGCAGACCGGGGTTTCCGGCTGCGCTCCGATCGGCCCGTCCGGTGGAACGGGAGCGTTGCTCACGTCACGCGCGTTCGATCGTGACCCGCTCGATCGAGATGTCGTTCACGGGACGGTCGCCCGCACCGGTCGCGGTGCCGCCGATCGCGTCGACGACGTCACGCGACTCCTGGTCCGCCACCTCACCGAAGATCGTGTGCTTGAAGTTCAGCCACGTCGTCGGCGCCACCGTGACGAAGAACTGGGAGCCGTTGGTGTTGGGCCCCGCGTTCGCCATCGCGAGCAGGTACGGGCGGTTGAACTGGAGTTCCGGGTTGAACTCGTCCGCGAAGCGGTAGCCGGGGCCACCGCGACCCGTGCCGGTCGGGTCACCGGTCTGGAGCATGAAGCCCGCGATGACGCGGTGGAAGAGGGTGCCGTCGTAGAACGGACCCGTCTTCGTGCCACTCGCGTTCGCCTCGGTGTAGTTCTTCGTGCCCTCGGCGAGCCCGACGAAGTTTGCCACCGTCTTGGGGGCGTGGTCGGGGAACAGGTTGATGCGGATGTCGCCCTGCGTGGTGTGCAGGGTCGCCGTCACCTTGGTCCCGACGAAGGATTCGTTGCTGTCAGCCACCACCCCATCGTGCCATCCACGGGCAGGGATGTTCAGGAAGGGGCACGATGGGTACTCCCTAGACATCACCGGACGACAACGTGTGGAGCACAGGATGGACGAGGTGGACGTCATGACCCGCGCTGGCGAAACCGTTGGCAAGGCTGTCGGCACTGGCCTGAAGGCCGCGCGTCAGGGCGTCGTTCGCGCTGGTCACGTGGCTGAGGTGAAGCTCGCGGAGCGCGGCATCACGGCTGACCAGGTCCGCGGCGCGCTCGTTGATCGTGCCGACCATTTGATGGACAAGGCCGAGGGCTGGGAGAAGCAGACCCGCAAGTCCCGCAAACGCCTCGCCAAGAAGAGCGCACAGACCCGCGCCGAGCTCATCGGCAGGGCCGAAGAGGTGCGCAAGGAAGTCCGCAAGGCTGCCAAGCACGCGCGCAAGGACGCCAAGTCCCGCGCCAAGGAGATCCGCAAGGCCGCAGCGAACCTCGGTGCCGGCGCACCGAAGCGCCGCCGCTGGCCGTGGGTGCTCGGTCTCCTGGTGGCGGCCGCGGCAGCCGGTTACGTCGCGCTGACGCGCAGGCCGGAAGAGGTGCACCTGCAGGACGAGGAGCAGGCCCCGCCCGCGGAGGCCGTCCTCAACGGGCAGCTCCCCACCCAGAAGGAACCGATCAGGTAGTCAGAGCCAGTCAGAGCTTCAGGTTCGCGATCGCCGTCTCGGTGATGCGGCGGGCCTTGATCGACTGCTTCTGATTGGTCGTGACCACGACAGCGGCGTTGCCCTTCGCCACGGCGTAGGTGACGCCGCTGTTGGCGTTCACATATCCTCCGGCCCACCCCGTCGGCGAGCTCGCGGGCTGCGAACCGTCCGGCGCCGCCTCGTTCACGATCGTCTTCGCGATGCGCTCGTCGCCCACATAGACGCGCACGGTCAACTGGATCTCAGTCGCGTTGGCGTAGAAGAAGCACGCGGGATGGGGCTCGTCCGTTGACAGTTTCACTTTAGGCACGCGCTGCCCGTTCGCCTCGGCCACGAAACTGGTCGCGAGGTACGGGCAGGTGCCGTCTTTCCCGGGCTGGGGCGCGGGCGGCACCGTCGGAGCCGCGCTGGTCGTGGTCACAACCGCCTGCGGCTGCGTCGTGGGAACCGGCACGTTCTGGGCAACCTCGGAGCCACACGCGGCAAGGACGCCGAGCAGCGGCAGCAACAGTGCTCGTTTCATAGGAGCAACAGTCAACCAGATCGCGACAGGCCCTTGAGCAGCACGCTGTGTGATCATTCAACTTCTTTGCCCCTGCCCGGAAGGACCTCCTGACCATGCAGTTCCTCGAGCAACGACGTGATCACGTCCTGGCCCTGTTCCGCATCGTCATAGGTCTGTTCTTCGTGATCCACGGCGCGCAGAAGGTCCTCAAGGGAGCATCCCTGCTCTCCTGGCCCTCCGGGCCGATGATGCTCATCGAGTTAATCGGGGGCGCCCTCATCCTCATCGGCCTCTGGACCCGCTGGGCCGCCCTGATCAGCTCCGGTGCCATGGCCTACGCCTACTTCGTAGTCCACCAGCCCCGCGGCCTACTGCCCATCCAGAACGGCGGCGAACTCGCCGCCGTCTACTCCTGGGCCTTCCTCCTCCTCGCCTTCACCGGCGCCGGCGCCTGGAGCATCGACAAACTCCGCCAGTCCTCCAAGAAGTCCCTCGCCAACGCCTAACCCGCAAGCCAACGCCCCCGAATAGCCAAGGCCCTGTTCGCGTTACGGCGAACAGGGCCTCGGTCTTAAGCGAACAACTTCACCAGGTCGGATCATTTATTAGGTGGGCGGTGCCGGCGCGCAGCGCCGCATCGCCGGGGGTCCGGGGGCGAAGCCCGCCGGCTGGGGGTCTGGGGGCTCGGCCCCCAGAAGACACTACGAAACGTAAAAGGCTCGTGCTCTCTACGAGCACGAGCCATCCATACGTGGAGACGAGGGGAATCGAACCCCTAACCCCCGCCTTGCAAAGGCGGTGCTCTGCCAATTGAGCTACGTCCCCAAGATCTTGGGGGCGGCAGGCCGCCCGCGAGATCAGTCAGTGGGAGCGGTGGCCTCGCGCCACAGGTCCGCGTCGGCCTTGGCCGAACGGCTGCGCTTCACGAAGAAAAGGACCGCACCGGCGACCACGACGAGTGCGATGATCTTCTTTGCCACTCTGAACCCCTCCAAGAGACTCTCTGATGCCCCGACCTACCGGACCAGCCTACAGGCTTCTCGATGCAGGTGATGGGCTCCGGGATGGAACACCAGAGGGAAACGACGATGATTCGAGAGAAGTTCGAATCGAGTGGGCCTAGGAGGACTTGAACCTCCGACCTCTTCATTATCAGTGAAGCGCTCTAACCGCCTGAGCTATAGGCCCTCGATCAACTGTCACCCCTTGGGGCGACGGGGAGAACCTTACAGGATCGTCCGCGCCGCCCCCAAATCGGGGGTCACTCCCGCTCGGAGAGCGTCAACTCCAAGCCACCAGCCAGATCCGCGGACACGTTGTACACAAACGCACCGACGGTCGCGAGCGCGGTGAAGAGCACGATGTTGACCGCTCCGATGATCGCCGAGACGCCGAAGACGCGACCGGCACTGATCAACGGCTCGCCCGGCTCGTTGGCCTGGAGCAGGTCGTTCGCGGTGCTGTTGATCTTGTCCCAGACACCCATGCCGTGCAGGACGCCGTAGAGCACGCCGACGGCCACGAGCCAGACGAAGAACAGCGCCACGCCCAGCACCAGTGCCAGCTTCAGCACCGACCACGGGTCGACGCGCTTCACCTGGAGCGAGGCGCGACGGGGGCCACGGCCGGGGCGACGGGCCGACGGGGTGGAGGCGGCGGGGCGGGTGGCGCCGCTGCCCATGTTCACCGACGTGCGGCTACTGCCCAGGCCGACCGGCACGGCCGAGCCCGTGACCACGGGCTTCTGCACCTTGACGGTGTCCGGGTCGGTCGACGGGAAAGCCGGCTCAGGAGTGGACGGCACGGGCGGCGCGGCCGGTGCCACGTACGCCTCGGTCGAGTCACCCTGGGCGGCCTCCGTGTCGTTCGTCACGCGCTGCCAGGGCGGCGGCGCGGCGACGACCACCGGTTCCTCGGCAGCCGGAGCGGCAGCCGGAGCCGGGGTGGCCGCCGCAGCAGGAGCCGGTGTGGCAGGAGCCGGTGCTGCGGGAGCCGATGCGGTCGGGGCCGCGGGCTCGACGGCAGGGGTCTCGACGGCGACCGTCTTCTGCTCGGCGGCCGGAGCCTCCGGGGCAGCGGTGGGAGCGGCAGCTTCAGCTGCCTTCTCCGCCGTGACGGGCTTCGTCTTGTCCTGCGCGTTCCCACCCGAGGAACCGGAGGATGCGGGCGCGGCCGAGTCTGCCTTGTCCGCCTTCTGCGGAGTCGGCTTGGTGATCACCGCGGTCTTGTCCGCGTCCCGGCCTTCGCGGTTCTCGGGTGGAGTCACGAGCTTGTCCTTGGCCTCTCGCTGAAGTCCGACTACTCAGCCGAGTCGGTCGGGGTGACGGGCTGGTCGGCGGCAGAGTCCTCCGCGACAGACGTCTCACCGTTGATGACGTCGCTGGGCTCATCCGCGTTGCGTGCGACGGCGATCAAAGTGGTGCTTTCGCCGAGGTTCATCAGCCGCACGCCCTTCGTCTGCCGTCCAGCCTTGCGCACCTGCTCGGCTCGGGTCCGGATGACCCCGCCGCTCGAGGTGATGGCGTAGAGCTCGTCGTCCACGTCAACGATGAGCGCGCCCACCAGCCTGCCACGTCGGCGGTCGTGCTGAATGGTCAGCACGCCCTTGCCCCCGCGACCCTGGACCGGGTAGTCCTCGATCGGCGTCCGCTTCGAATACCCACCGTCGGTGGCGACCAAAACGAACAGGCCTTCCTGCACGACTCCGACCGAGAGCAGCTCGTCGTCGGCGTTGAATCGCATGCCCTGCACACCTGACGTCGCACGACCCATCGGGCGCAGCACGTCGTCGGTCGCGTGGAAGCGGATCGACTGGCCGTCGGTGGAGACCATCAGCAGGTCGTCGTCGGCCGAGCAGAGCACGGCGCCGACCAGCTCGTCGTCCTCACGAAGGTTGATGCCGATAAGTCCACCCGATCGGTTGGAATCGAAGTCGGTGAGCCTCGACTTCTTCACCAGACCCTTGCGGGTGGCCAGCACGAGGTACGGCGAGACCTCGTAGTTCTTGATCTGGATGACCTGCGCGATCTCCTCCTCGGGCTGGAACGCCAGGAGGTTCGCCACGTGCTGGCCGCGCGCGTTGCGGTTCGCCTCGGGCAGCTCGTACGCCTTCGCCCGGTACACGCGGCCCTTGTTCGTGAAGAACAGGATCCAGTCGTGCGTCGAGCACACGAAGAAGTGCTGGACGATGTCGTCCTGCTTGAGCTGCGCACCCTGCACGCCCTTGCCGCCACGCTTCTGCGCCCGGTAGAGGTCGGTCTTGGTCCGCTTTGCGTAGCCGGTGCGAGTGATCGTGACGACCACGTCCTCGACCGCGATCAGGTCCTCCATGGACACGTCGCCGTCGAACGGGATGATCTTCGTGCGCCGGTCGTCGCCGTGCTTGTCGACGATCGCCATGAGCTCGTCGCGGACGATCTGGCGCTGGCGCTCCGGCTTGTCGAGGATGTCCTTGAGGTCCGCGATCTCGATCTCGATCTCGGCCAGGGTGTCGACGATCTTCTGGCGCTCCAGTGCGGCGAGCCGGCGGAGCTGCATCTCGAGGATCGCGTTGGCCTGGATCTCGTCGACGTCGAGCAGCTCCATCAGGCCCGTGCGCGCGATGTCCGGGGTCTGCGACCGGCGGATCAACGCGATCACCTCGTCGAGGTGGTCGAGCGCCTTGACCAGACCACGCAGGACGTGGGCACGTTCCTCGGCCTTGCGCAGGCGGAACTTGGTCCGCCGGACGATCACTTCGATCTGGTGCTTCACGTAGTGCCGGATCATCTGGTCGATGCCGCAGCGTGCGCGGCACGCCGTCGACCAGGGCCAGCATGTTCACACCGAACGAGTACTGCAGCTGGGTGTGCTTGTAGAGGTTGTTCAGCACGACCTTCGCCACCGCGTCGCGCTTGAGCGTGACCACGATGCGCATGCCGCGGCGGCTGTTCGACTCGTCGGCGATGTTCGCGATGCCGGTGAGCTTGGCGTCACGCACGAGCGCCGCGATGTTCTCGACCAGGTTGTCCGGGTTGACCTGGTACGGCAGCTCGGTGACGACCAGGATCGTGCGGCCCTTGGAGTCCTCGTCGATCTCGACGACGGCACGCATCTTCACCGCGCCACGGCCGGTGCGGTAGGCGTCCTGGATGCCCGAGTTGCCGAGGATCTGGCCGTACGTCGGGAAGTCCGGGCCCTTGATCCGCTCGATCATGGCCTCGAGGGTCTCCTCGTCGGAGGCCTCCCAGTTGTCGAGCGCCCACACCACACCCGACGCGACCTCGCGCAGGTTGTGCGGCGGGATGTTGGTCGCCATGCCGACCGCGATGCCCGCGCTGCCGTTGATCAGAAGGTTCGGGATGCGCGACGGCAGGACCGTCGGCTCCTCGATGCGGCCGTCGTAGTTGCCGCGGAAGTCGACGGTCTCTTCCTCGATGTCCGCCAGCATGTGCATGGCCAGCGGGGTGAGGCGGCATTCTGTGTAGCGCATCGCGGCAGCCGGGTCGTTGCCCGGCGAGCCGAAGTTGCCCTGGCCGTCGATCAGCGGGTACCGCAGGGCCCACGGCTGGGCGAGCCGCACGAGCGCGTCGTAGATCGACGAGTCACCGTGCGGGTGGTAGTTGCCCATCACGTCGCCGACGACGCGCGCGCACTTGTTGTAGCCGCGGTCGGGACGGAAGCCCGAGTCGAACATCGAGTAGAGCACGCGGATGTGCACCGGCTTCAGGCCGTCGCGCACGTCCGGCAACGCGCGACCGACGATGACGCTCATCGCGTAGTTGATGTACGAGTTCTGCATCTCCTGCTGGATGTCGACCGGTTCGACGCGGTCGTGCGAGGCAGGAGGGGGCAGGGTCGTGTCGGTCACGGCTGGTCGTTCCTTTCCGATGACCGCGCGCTGCGGCCGCTACCAGTACCACCACAAGCGGGACGGACGAGATCAGACATCGAGGAAGCGGACTCCCTTGGCGTTGCGCGTGATGAACGAGCGGCGCGCCTCGACGTCCTCGCCCATGAGGACGCTGAACAGCTCGTCGGCGGTGGCGGCGTCGTCCATGGTCACCTGGAGCAGCACCCGGTTCGCCGGATCCATCGTGGTCTCCCACAGCTCCTCGGCGTTCATCTCGCCAAGACCCTTGTAACGCTGGATGTTGTCTTCCTTGCCGAGCTTCTTGCCCGCGGCGAGACCTTCCTTGATCAGGCCGTCGCGCTCGCGGTCGGAGTAGGCGTACTCCGGCTCGATGCGCTGCCACTTGATCTTGTAGAGCGGCGGCTGCGCGAGGTACACGTGGCCGTGCTCGATCAGCGGCTGCATGAAGCGGAACAGCAGCGTCAGCAGCAGCGTGCGGATGTGCTGACCGTCGACGTCGGCGTCCGCCATCAGGATGATCTTGTGATAGCGCAGCTTCGACAGGTCGAACTCGTCGTGGATGCTCGTGCCCAGAGCGGTGATCATGCTCTGGACCTCGTTGTTCTTCAGCACGCGGTCGATGCGTGCCTTCTCCACGTTGATGATCTTGCCGCGGATCGGCAGGATCGCCTGGTACATGGAGTCCCGACCTTCCTTGGCCGAGCCGCCTGCGGAGTCACCCTCGACGACGTAGAGCTCGCACTCCTCCGGGTTGGTGGAGCGGCAGTCCTTCAGCTTGCCGGGCAGGCCGCCGATGTCCAGCGCGCCCTTGCGGCGCACCAGCTCACGGGCCTTGCGGGCGGCCATGCGGGCCTGCGCCGACGAGACCGCCTTGGTGACGATCGTCTTCGCCTCGTTGGGGTGGCGCTCGAACCAGTCGGCCAGGTGCTCGTTCGTAGACTTCTGCACGAACGACTTCGCCTCGCTGTTGCCCAGCTTGGTCTTCGTCTGGCCCTCGAACTGGGGCTCCTTCAACTTCACCGAGATGATCGCCGCGAGACCCTCGCGGATGTCGTCACCGGTGAGGTTGGTGTCCTTCTCCTTGAGCAGCTTCTTCTCGCGCGCGTACTCGTTGACGACACGGGTGAGCGCCGCGCGGAAGCCCTCCTCGTGGGTGCCGCCCTCGTGCGTGTTGATCGTGTTCGCGAAGGTGTAGACCGACGGCGTGTAGCCCGTGTTCCACTGCATCGCGACCTCGACCTCGAGGTCCTCGCCCTTCGCCTCGAACGCGATCACTTTCTGGTGCACCGCGTCGCGCGTGTGGTTGATGTGGCGGACGAAGTCCTCAAGGCCACCGGGGTAGTGGAAGACACGCTCCTTCACCGCGGCCGCGTGGCCCTCGGCGTCGGCGACCTCGTCCTCCTCCGAGACGCGCTCGTCGCGCAGGATGATCGTGATCCCCTTGTTGAGGAACGCCATCTCCTGCAGGCGGCGCGAGATCGTCTCGACGTTGTACGTCGTGGTCTCGAAGATCTCCGGGTCGGCCCAGAACGTGGTGGTGGTGCCGGTGTCCTCGGTCGCCTCGCCCTGGCGCAGCTCGTGCGCGGGCTTGGAAGCCTCGTAGCGCTGGGTCCAGACGTGACCCTGGCGCCTGATCTCCAGGTCGACAGCGGTGGACAGCGCGTTCACCACGGAGATGCCGACGCCGTGCAGACCGCCGGACACCGCGTAGGAGTCGCTGTCGAACTTGCCGCCCGCGTGCAGCTTGGTCATGACGACCTCGACGGTCGGCACGTTCTCGACCGGGTGCATGTCGATCGGGATGCCACGACCGTCGTCGATCACCCGGACGCCGCCGTTGGCCAGCAGAGTGACGTCGACCTTCGTCGCGTAGCCGGCCATAGCCTCGTCGACCGAGTTGTCCACAACCTCCTGGACCAGGTGGTGCAGACCCCGCTCGCCGGTCGAGCCGATGTACATGCCCGGCCTCTTACGAACCGCCTCCAAGCCTTCGAGGACGGTGATCGAGGACGCGCCGTACTCATTCTTCTTTGCTGACACGGGCCTGGAGTCTCCTCGACTGATGCGGGACCGGCCCGCACGTTGATTGGTGACGCTCCCGCGATTCTACCGGGCCACCCCGACAGAAAGGGGCCAAGGACACCTTTGATTCGGTCACAGACGCCCTCAAGCGGTCCTACAGGGGTGCGGACGGCCGAAAAGGGGGTTCAAATCCGCTGGTGAACGCTCATTGAGCCACAGAACGGCCGCTGAGCCCTTGACAGGACCTCACCCGTAGGTGTCACGCGGACCGCGCCCAGGCGCATGCCTGGGGCCGTGTCGCCAGCTCGGCGCGTCCGGTCCCTTGATCTTGAGCTTCTTGACGACGCCGTGGCCGACGCCCGCGGCGATCCTCTTCAAGAGGTCGCGCTGCAGCAGGCGCAGCTGGGTGGCCCATGCCGTCGACGACGCCTGGACCGTCAGTTCCCCGTCGCTGAGAGTGATCGGTTCCGCGTGCTCGGCGACGTCCTCACCGACAAGTTTGGCCCATCGACCGAACACCTGGCCACCCTGGAGCTGCTCGACCCAGCCGCGGTCGGCGGCGATCCTGGAAGCGATCCGGCCGAGCGGCTGCGGGTCGCGGTCGTCCGGTCCCGGACCCGACCAGCGACGCCGGCGACGGGTGGCCGGACGGCCCTTCGACTTGCTGCCTGGAGTGCGTCCACGGGCCTTGGCGCTCGCCCTCGCTGCGTCGAGTGCGGCCCGTGCGAGGTCAGAACCCTTCAGTGGCTCACCCTCAGGTGTGAATGAACCTGTGGACAAGTCCGGATTTGTGACGGAGTTATCCACACCATCCACAGACTTGTCCCCAGATGTGTGGGCGGACACACCCGATCGAGCTACGTCTTGGGGATCAGAGTCAGACACGCCGGACCTCCCCGCCGTTCACGTCGAACCGGGCACCGCTGAGCTCTTCCGGCACGTCCTCCGCCACCGCGGCGGTGATCAGCACCTGCTCCGCGGCGGCCGCGACCTTGGCCAGTTGCTGCCTTCGGCCGCGGTCGAGCTCGGCAAAGACATCGTCCAGGATCAGCACCGGTTCGACCCCGTCGACACGCATCAGTTCGTATCCGCCGAGCCGCAGGGCGAGCGCGAAAGACCATGACTCTCCGTGACTGGCGTAGCCCTTCGCGGGGAGTTCGCCGAGGGTCAGGTCGAGGTCGTCGCGGTGCGGTCCGACCAGACACACCCCACGTTCGATCTCCTGCCGGCGCACCCGGTCGAGCTCCGCGAGCAACAGGTCCTCGATGCTCTCCCGGTCTTCCGGAAGTTCGCCGACGCTCGACCGGTACGAGATGAGCGCCGGCCGTGACTCCGGAGCGACCTCCGCGTACGCCGTCGTCACGTGGTCCGCCATGTCGCGGACGAGCTTCATCCGCGCGGCCAGTAGCTCCGCGCCGTGCTTCGCGAGGTGGCCGTCCCAGACGTCGAGCGTCGACAGGTCCGCCGATCTGCTGTGCTTCACCGTCTTCAACAACGCGCTGCGCTGCTTCAGGACACGGTCGTAGTCACTGCGAACGCCGGCGAACCGCGGCGCGCGCAACACCAGCATCTCGTCGAGGTACCGCCGCCGGTCGCCGGGATCGCCACGCACAAGAGAGAGGTCCTCGGGTGCGAACAACACCGTGCGCAGAATCCCGAGCACGTCACGCGGCCGAGGCACCGGACCGCGGTTGATCCGCGCCCGGTTCGCCTTGCCCGCGGTGATCTCGAGTTCGACGAGCAGCTCGCGGCCGTCGTTGACCACGGCCGTCCGTACGACGGCGCGCTGTGCCCCGTGCCGGACCAGCGGCGCATCGGTGGCGACGCGGTGCGAACCCAGGGTCGCCGTGTACCCGATCGCCTCGACCAGGTTCGTCTTGCCCTGGCCGTTGCGTCCGACGAGCACCGAGACGCCGGGCTCGAACTCCAGGTCAGCGAGCTCCCATGAGCGGAAGTCGCTGACCTGGAGGTGTCTGACGTGCACTTATGCCTTCTGGACCGAGTGGCCGCCGAACTGGTTGCGCAGCGCCGCGACCGCACGCATCGCGGGCGAGTCGTCCTGCCGCGACTGGAACCGGGCGAACAGCGCCGCCGAGATCACCGGGAGCGGCACCGCGTTGTTGATGCCCTCCTCGACGGTCCAGCGGCCCTCGCCCGAGTCCTCGACGTACCCGCGAAGATCGTCGAGCTCCGGGTCGGACTCCAGCGCGCGCACCAGCAGGTCGAGCAGCCAGGACCGAACGACGGTTCCGCGCTGCCACGCCGTGATCACCGCGCCCACGTTGTCGACGACATCGGTCTTGTCCAGCAGCTCGAAGCCCTCGGCGTACGCCTGCATCAGCCCGTACTCGATGCCGTTGTGCACCATCTTCGAGTAGTGACCGGCGCCGGCCTTGCCCGCGTGCGCGAAGCCTTCCTCGCGCGGACCCTCCGGACGCAGCGCGTCGAAGATCGGCATCGCCTGCTCGACGTGCTTCGCGTCGCCGCCGACCATCAGCGCGTAGCCGTTGTCGAGGCCCCACACGCCGCCGGACACACCGCAGTCGAGGTAGCCGATCCCCTTCTCCGCCAACAGATCCGCATGGATCTTGTCGTCGGTGAACTTGGAGTTGCCGCCGTCGACGACGAGGTCGCCGGGTTCGAGGAGCTCGCCGAGCTCGTTCACCGTGTTCCTGGTGATCTCACCCGCGGGCACCATGACCCACACGGTGCGCGGTGCTTCGAGCTTGGACACCATGTCCGCCAACGACTCCGAGTCGGTGACCTCCGGGTTGCGGTCGTAGCCGATCACCTCGTGACCGGCGCGACGCACCCGCTCGCGCATGTTGAAACCCATCTTGCCGAGGCCGACGAGTCCGAGCTGCACGGTGTTCTCCCCTAAGAGTTTCTGTTTGCCCGAGAAGGGTTTCTCAGCCAGGCAGGCGGACGGGCATCAGCAGGTACAGGTAGCCCGGCGCCACGTTCCCATCCTCGTCCACCGGCTTGAGCAACGCCGGGCGGCTCGGGGTCGTGAACGAGAGGTGCACCTTCTGCGTCCGCACCGCGCCGAGACCGTCGAGGAGGTAACCGGGGTTGAACGCGATCGTCACCGGGTCGCCGGTGTACTCGACGGGCAGCTCTTCCTCGGCCGAACCCTCGTCGTCGCCACCGGCGGACAGGCGCAGGCCGCCGTCGACGAACTCGAGGCGCACCTGGGTGCCGCGCTCGGCGACCAGCGACACGCGCTTGATCGCCTGGACCAGGGTGTCGATCTCGATGATGGCCGCGGCCGAGTGCTCGCTCGGCAGAAGCTGGCGGTACTTCGGGAAGTCCGCGTCGAGCAGCCGGGTCGTCGTCCGCTTGCCGGAGCCGGACAGGCCGAGCAGACCGTCGTTCGCCGCGAGCGACATCTCGACCTTGGCGCCGGACGAGCCGAGCGTCTTGGCCGCGTCGCCCAGAGTGCGGGCCGGGACGAGCACGGCGACCTCGCCGAGCGATGCGTCCGGCTCCCACGGGAACTCGCGCATCGCGAGCCGGAACCGGTCCGTGGCAACGAGAACGAGCTTGCCCTCGCCGATCTCCACGCGGACACCGGTCAGCATCGGGAGCGTGTCGTCCTTGCCGGCCGCGACGGCGACCTGACCGACGGCCTCACCGAAGACCTCGCCGGGAAGCTCACCGATCAACTGCGGCATCGACGGCAGCGCGGGATAGTCCTCGACCGGCATCGTCGGGAGGCTGAACCTGGCGCTACCACAGCTGATCATCATGCGCGCGCCGTCGACCGCGATCTCGACGGGGTGGTTCGGCAGCGACTTGGTGATGTCGGCGAGCAGACGGCCGGAGACGAGAGCTCGCCCCTGGTCGGCGATCGTGGCCGGGACGCCGACCTGAGCGGAGACCTCGTAGTCGAACCCGGAGACCGTCAGCGACTCCTCCGACTCCGCGTCGAGCAGCACTCCGCCCAGCACGGGAACCGGCGGACGGGACGGAAGGCTGCGAGCGACCCAGGCGACGGCGTCGGCCAGGCCGTCGCGTTCGACGCGGATCTTCATGAGGCGTCCTTTCCTCGACAGTCGACAAGCCCAACCACGACAACGTGCCAGTGGGGGTTAGGGAGCCTCGACCTCGGTCTGACCCGAGGTGCGGAGCAACCACGTTAGAGCGTCCTGGCCCTTCCCGTCACTTCGGGGTTCGGCCACCGATCCACGGGAGCTGTCCACGCTGTTTTGCTTTTAAGTTCTTCCTAGAAGAGATCAAACAGCAGTAACAGTAGGGGTTGTGGATTGTGTGGACTGCCCTTAAACATGCAGGTCAGGACACCATCGTCCATGTGGACTAAGGGGGGATGGCACCCGGGGACAGATCGACGCACCCGGGGACAACCAGTTGTGCACACCTCTCGATCCACAGATCGTCCACAGTTGTCCCCGGGTGCGTCCCCGGGTGCGGGGCAGTTGTACCCGGGTGTTCAACAGGCTTCTGTGGCCAGATCGTGGCCGGGGCCACAGTCTTTCCCAGTTGTCCCCACCCCATCGAGTGCTGCGGGTGAACGGTAGGCCCCTCCGCGTGGCCGAGGATCCCTCGACTACCCGGGTACGTGTGCGACGCGTGGTGGTGGGTGAGGCGACACGGACCGATGTACGTCCATCGCCTCCCAGGTGCGTCCGTTGCGTGCGAACAAAAAAGAGGCCCTCCGTGTCGGAGGACCTCTCGTTCGTACCCGGGTGGATCAGGGAGCGTGGCGAGCGCGCTGCTTGATCCGCGACGTCAGTTCCTGAACCTGGTCGTAGATCCGGCGACGCTCGGCCATCTCCTTGCGGATCTTCTTGTCCGCGTGCATCACCGTCGTGTGGTCGCGGCCGCCGAACGTCTGGCCGATCTTCGGCAGCGACAGGTCCGTCAGCTCGCGGCACAGGTACATGGAGATCTGCCGCGCCTGCGCGAGCGCCTTCGTCTTACCGGGGCCGCAGAGGTCGTCGATCGACACACCGAAGAACTCGGCGGTGACCGCCATGATCGTCGGGGCGGTGATCTCCGGCGCGTGCGAGTCCGGGATGAGGTCGCGGAGCACGATCTCGGCGAGCTGGATGTCGACGGGCTGGCGGTTGAGCGACGCGAACGCCGTGACGCGGATGAGCGCGCCTTCGAGCTCGCGGATGTTCCGCTCGATCCGGGAGGCGATGAACTCCAGCACGTCGGCCGGAGCCGCGAGCCGGTCCTGCGCCGCCTTCTTGCGGAGGATCGCGATCCGGGTCTCCAGCTCGGGTGGCTGGATGTCCGTGATCAGACCCCACTCGAACCGCGTGCGCAGGCGGTCTTCCAGCGTCTCCAGCCGCTTGGGCGGCCGGTCGCTCGACACCACGATCTGCTTGTTCGTGTTGTGGAGCGTGTTGAACGTATGGAAGAACTCCTCCTGCGTACCTTCCTTGCCCTCCAGGAACTGGATGTCGTCGACGAGAAGAACGTCGATGTCCCGGTACCGGCGCTGGAAGGCGACCTTGCGGTCGTCACGCAGTGAGTTGATGAAGTCGTTGGTGAACTCCTCGGTCGACACGTACCGCACGCGCATGCCGGGGAACAGACGCTGGGCGTAGTGCCCGACGGCGTGCAGCAGGTGTGTCTTGCCGAGGCCGCTCTCACCCCAGATGAAGAGCGGGTTGTACGCACGAGCGGGCGCTTCGGCCACCGCGACGGCGGCGGCGTGCGCGAACCTGTTCGACGCGCCGATGACGAACGTGTCGAAGTTGTACTTCTCGTTCAGCCGGGTCTGCGACGGCGACGGGTTGGCGGGCCGGGTGTACGGGAGGTTCCCGTTCGGCGTCGCACCACCTGCCGCGTTGGCGGTGTTGAACGTCGGCCAGATCTCGGTGACGGCGGCGAGCGCGTCGCCGGCTTCGTCGACCTCGTCCGAGTCGTTCTCCGCGGTCTCGGTACCCGTGTCCTCAGTAAGAACGGACGCGTCGCCGTTCGGGATGCCGTGCACCGGGATCGGGGTGGTCGGCGGGCTCACCGGGTCCGGCGAGTCGACCTTCACCGCGAGCGAGACCGTGCGGCCGAGCCTGCGGGAGAGTGCCGCGGTGATGGGATCGCGCAGTGCGCGTTCGATCGCCTCCTTCGCGAAGTCGCTCGGCGCCGCGAGGAGTGCGGTCCCGTCCAGCAGACCAATCGGACGGGTGACCCTCATCCACGCGCGTTGTTGGGGGGACAGATGGCTCGCAGCTAGTTCCTGCACCACCTCGGCCCACACAAGACCAAGGTCGACCTGCTGGTTCGACACCTCTGCGCTCCCCTCCCCTCCACCAGAGTCCGTGACTCCACGTGTGGACACGGAGAATAGAGGCATCCACAGAGTTATCCACAACTGTGCACTGAACGGTGCGTTGTGTTGCCTGCATCTAACGTCTCGGGCAGGTGGCGGCTCCCACGCCAGGCCCGGCATGCGCGAGGGAAGAACGGTAACAAGGGTCGACACGCCTCACAAGACGTGGCCTGGGCCACTCCCCGGACGTGGGCTCGGCCACCCCGATTTGGTCGGGGCACCCGGGGGTGCGTACCCTCAGAGGAGTCTCCCGCTTGCGACGGGCGCCTTTGTCGCGCCTACGTCCATTGCTCGTTGGGGACTACCACTCAGAGCTTTGTAAGCAGTGAAGCACCGGGAGAACCAGCCGTGAGCAAGGGTAAGCGCACCTTCCAGCCCAACAACCGCCGCCGCGCGAAGACGCACGGCTTCCGGCTGCGCATGCGGACCCGCGCCGGCCGCGCGATTCTGGCCGCACGCCGCAGCAAGGGCCGTACCACTCTGTCCGCCTGACCGCGGCTGGTAAGCGCAGCGACGTCGTGCTACCCGCGGCCGCCCGGCTCACCCGCAGCCAGGACTTCGGCCTGGTGGTTCGCCGAGGCCGCCGCGCAGGACGGCCCCGGTTGGTCGTCCACGCCTTGACGCCTGACGTGCCCACCTTGGATTCGTCCAAGGTGGGCTTCGTCGTGAGCAAGACCGTTGGCAACTCGGTGGTCCGCCACCGTGTTTCCCGCCGGCTCCGTCACATCGTTCGTGAGCAGCTGCAGTCACTTCCACCTGGAACTCTCGTGGTCGTGCGAGCGTTGGCACCTGCGGCGGACGCTTCGAGTTCCGACCTGGCCGCCGACCTCTCTTCCGCTCTGCGCAAGGTGCTGCGATGACCACGTTGGCCGCGAAGGTCGTCCTGCTGCCGGTGCACTTCTACCGGCGCTTCATCTCTCCACTGCTGCCGCCCACGTGCCGCTTCTACCCAAGCTGCAGCGCGTACGCGGTCGAGGCGTTGACCGTCCACGGCGCGTTGCGCGGCACCTGGCTGACCATCCGCCGGTTGCTTCGCTGCGGACCCTGGCACCCTGGAGGCCTGGACCCCGTTCCGCCGAGGCGGCAGGTCCCCGATGTAACCACCGAGGAGTAGCTCCGTGCTCAACTTCATCTACTACCCGGTGTCCTTCATCTTGTGGTGTTGGCACTGGGTGTTCGGCAAGGTGTTCGGTGAGTCGAGCGGCTTCGCCTGGGCGCTGGCCGTCATCTTCCTGGTCTTCAGCCTCCGCGCCATCCTCTACAAGCCGTTCGTCGGCCAGGTGCGCTCCATGCGAAAGATGCAGGAGTTCGCACCGGAGATGCAGAAGATCAAGAAGAAGTTCCCGAACGACAAGCAGCGCCAGGCTCAGGAGATGCAGAAGCTGCAGTCCGAGCACGGCGTGAACCCGCTCGGCGGCTGCCTGCCGATGCTGGTGCAGATCCCGGTGTTCATCGGCCTTTTCCACGTGCTGCGCTCGTTCAAGCCCGGCTGGGGCGAGGTCTACTTCTTCGACAAGCAGGGCGTTGACTCGTTCGTCAACGCCAAGCTCTTCGGCACGAACCTCTCGACGTTCATCACGATGCCCGCCGACCAGCTCGCGCAGTACGGCACTGAGCGGTTGAACGTCATCCTTCTGTCCGTGCCGCTGATGATCGTGGCGTCCATCGCGACCCACTTCACGGCTCGCCACTCGGTCGCCCGCCAGAACCAGTCCGCCCTGGACAACCCGCAGACCGCCATCATGAACAAGCTGACGCTCTACATCTTCCCCGTGGGCGTCCTGGTCGGTGGCTTCTTCTTCCCCGTCGCGATCCTGCTGTACTGGCTGTCCAACAACGCGTGGACCCTCGGCCAGCAGCACGTCGTCTACAAGAAGATCGACTCCGAGGAAGAGGAAAAGAAGACCACCGCGGTCGAAACCCGCCAGGCCCTCGCCCCCAAGCCGGGCGCGAAGCCGGTGCATCCCCCGAAGAAGCCCGCCCCCGGCGCCAAGCCGGCCAACGGCGCGAAGCGCATGCCCACCGCGGGCCCCGGCGGCGCCTCGCCTTCGCCTGACTCCACCAACGGCACCGCCAACACCGAGATCCCCGGCCTGACCCCAGGTCGATCCACCAGCAAGAAACCGGGCAGCAAGAAGCGCCGCTGAGCCGTTGCCCCGGAGAGGAGACATCGTGTCGGAGACCTTGCAGGCGACCGACGACGTGGAGGCCCCGTCGTCAGACGAGGCCGAGCCGCAGTCGCAGAGCAAGACCGAGGACCTGCTCGTCCAGGAGGGCGACATCGCAGGCGACTACCTCGAGCGCCTGCTCGACCTGCTGGACTACGACGGCGACATCGACCTGGACGTCGAGAGCGGCCGCGCCATCGTCAGCATCGACGGCGGCGAGGACCTGTCCAAGCTCGTGGGCCCACGCGGAAACATCCTGGAGTCCCTTCAGGAACTCACCCGCCTCGCCGTCCAGCAGGAGACCGGCGTCCGTTCCCGCCTGATGCTGGACATCGCCGGGTGGCGCGCCGGCCGCCGGGCCGAACTGGCCGAGCTCGGCCGCTCCACCGCCGAGAAGGTGCTTGCCTCGAGTGAACGTGCCCGTCTGCACCCGATGACGCCCTTCGAGCGCAAGGTCGTCCACGACGCTGTCGCCGCCGTCGCCGGTGTGCACAGCGAGAGCGAGGGCGAGGAGCCGCAGCGTCGGGTCATCATCTTCCCGAAGCCCTGACAGCTCCACCTGCCGCACGGCCCCTGGTTCCACGTGGAACCAGGGGCCGTTTGCTTTGCTTCGGTGGTTGTCGGTCTACCCACGAGTCGCCGTGGTGACATGTCGACAGGGCGACAGCTCACGACTGTTCCACGTGAAACCCCCGCCCCTCCGACTCCCACCACGACGCCAGCCACGTCTGCTGGTCCCGCGTATCGGGCACCGGAAACCCACGCGCCTCAGAGATCAGCTCCCAGGCCGCGTCCGGCTCCACGCCCTCCATCCCCAGCAACACCGCCGCCAACAACGATGACCGCCCAATCCCGGCCCAGCAGTGGAACACCACATGCGCCCCACCCCGATACAAGGAGTGGAGCTCCCGCAGCGGCGCGATGACCTCATCCCCGAGCGGTGCGGTCCTGTCCTCGATCGGCACGCACGCGTACCGCAGTCCGGCAGCCACCACGGTCGCCGCCTGATCCACGAGGTCGCACTCGGCACGTTCGGAATCGGTCTGTGCGGACACCAGTACGTCCACACCGAGTCGACGGAGGCCGCGGATGTAGGGCTCAAGCGATCCACCGCCGGGCGGGCGAGCCATCGTGGAGACGACGCCGGGACCCGGATGAGAGACCGTATAGATGGTTGGACGCAACTTTCCCCCAAGTTTCACGTGAAACGGCGCTCAGGATTTGGCGAAGCGCACGGTGGATCCGTCATGATGGTGCCCTGGCATTCGCCAGCTTTTCCACCGGCCGCCGGAACGTCGCCGCCGCGTGGTTTCACGTGAAACGTTGCGGACGGAGAACATGGCCGGGGAGTTGCCCGACAACGCGAAGCTCGTCTTCGGGGAGCACGTTGAGCGTGCCACGGAGTTCGTCAGGCTCTTGGAGGAGCATGGCGTCGAGCGTGGGCTCATTGGGCCCCGCGAGGTCGACAAGATTTGGGATCGGCACGTGCTCAACTCGGCGGTCATCGAGGAAGTGATCCCGCCACATCTGAGGGTGGTCGACGTCGGCTCGGGTGCGGGACTGCCGGGCGTGCCGCTGGCCATCGCGCGGCCCGATCTGCGGGTCACGTTGCTGGAGCCGATGGCGCGCCGGATCGCGTGGCTCGAGGAAGTCGTCGAGCGGCTGGAGCTCGACAACGTGACGGTCATCCGCGGCCGTGCGGAGGAAGGTCCGATCCGGGATCGCCTCAAGAACTGCGACGTGGTGACCGCGCGGGCAGTGGCCCCGCTGGAGAAGCTGGCGCGGTGGTGCCTGCCCCTGCTCAAGGGCGGCGGGCAGATGGTCGCACTCAAGGGTGAGCGTGCCGAGGAAGAGCTTGACCGCGACTGGAAGGCGGTGCAGCGGGCAGGAGCCGCGCGCGCCAGGGTCGTGGTCGTGGGAGCGGATGTACTTGAGGTGCCTACGACGGTGCTGATCGTCGAGCGCCAGACGAGGAGGGAACGGTGAGCGTGTACCCGGAGTTTCAGCCTGCCGACGTTTCACGTGAAACCGAGCCCAAACCGAAGCCGAAGTCGAAGCCGACCAACAACGGAGATGACAGCGCCGTGGTGTGGACCCCGATTGCAGAAGAGGCGGCTCGTGCGGCAAGCGTGCTGCACCCCGACGAGTCACTGCTCCCCCGGCCGATCCACCGCCGGGTGCTGACCGTCGCCAACCAGAAGGGCGGCGTCGGCAAGACGACGAGCACGGTGAACCTGGCCGCGGCGCTCGCCATCCACGGGCTCAAGGTGCTCGTGATCGACCTCGACCCGCAGGGCAACGCGAGCACGGCGCTCTCCGTCGAGCACCGCTCCGGCACGCCCAGCGTCTACGAGGTGCTGATCGGCGAAATCTCGATCGCCGAGGCGGCTCAGGTCAGCCCGACCTCGCCGAACCTCTTCTGTGTCCCGGCGACGATCGACCTCGCCGGCGCGGAGATCGAGCTCGTCTCGATGGTCGCCCGCGAGTCCCGACTCAAGGAGGCGCTCAGCCCCGAGGCGCTGGACGAGCTGCAGCCCGACTACGTCTTCATCGACTGCCCGCCGAGCCTCGGCCTGCTGACCGTCAACGCGATGGTGGCAGCGCAGGAGGTGCTCATCCCGATCCAGTGCGAGTACTACGCGCTGGAAGGTCTGAGCCAGCTGCTGCGCAACATCGAGCTCGTGCAGCAGCACCTCAACCCGGACCTCGCGATCTCGACGATCCTCCTCACGATGTACGACGGCCGCACGAAGCTCGCGGACCAGGTGACCAGTGAGGTGCGCGGTCACTTCGGCGATGTCGCCCTCAAGACGGTGATTCCACGCAGCGTGAAGGTCTCCGAGGCACCAGGATTCGGGCAGACGGTGTTGACGTACGACCCCGGTTCGCGGGGGTCGATGAGCTACCTCGACGCCGCCAAGGAGATCGCGGTTCGCGGGGCCACGGAGGTGGGCGCATGACGGAGCAGCGCAAGGGTGGACTCGGGCGCGGGCTTGCCGCGCTCATCCCCCAGGGTCCCCCGGCCGGTGCGCCCAGCGCCGTCCGTCCGGGTGCCGCGGGCAACGGCGCGAGGACGAAAGCGCCGACCGGTGAGGTCGCGGGCGCGGTCTACCGGGAGATCGCGGTCACCGCGATCAGGACCAACGCCAAGCAGCCGCGCCAGGTGTTCGACCAGGACGCGATCGACGAGCTGTCGTTCTCCATCAAGGAGTTCGGGCTCATGCAGCCGATCGTCGTCCGCGAGCTCGGTGGCGACACCTTCGAGCTCGTCATGGGCGAGCGCCGGTGGCGTGCCACCCAGCAGGCGGGGCTCAAGACCATCCCGGCGATCGTGCGGCAGACCGCCGACGACGTGATGCTGCGCGACGCGTTGCTGGAGAACATCCACCGCGTCCAGCTCAACCCCCTCGAAGAGGCATCGGCGTACCAGCAGCTGCTGGAGGAGTTCGGCGTCACGCACGAGGAGCTCGCGGACCGCATCGGCCGCAGCCGCCCCGTCGTCACGAACACCATCCGGCTGCTGAAGCTCCCCCTCCCCGTGCAGCGCAGGGTCGCGGCGGGCGTTCTGTCGGCGGGTCACGCTCGCGCGTTGCTCGGTCTCGACGATGCCGGCGCACAGGAAGAGCTCGCGGCGCGGATCATCGCGGAGGGCATGTCGGTCCGCGCGACCGAAGAAGTCGTCACTCTCGCCAAGAATGAGAAGCCGCCGAAAGCCAAGCAGGCTCCCCGCAAGCAGATGCACGCGCCGGGACTGCAGGAGCTCGCCGAGCGACTGTCGGACAGCTTCGACACCCGTGTGAAGGTCGAACTCGGGCAGCGAAAAGGCCGAATTGTCGTCGAGTTCGGGTCAGTTGACGATCTTGAACGGATCGTCGGACTGATGAACACAAAAGCGACAATTCCGACATCGGAGTAGGCCCATAGGATCCCCCTAGGGCCTTATGTCACGGTGACGATGACGCCCCGCAACTGAAAAGTTGCGGGGCGTAGTGTTATTTTGAACCAAAAGAGCGCGGCATCGGAGTCACCCGATGCCGCGCTCGTAGGAAGAAAACTCAGCGAGCGACCGCGCGCTCGATCAACCCGGCGTAGATCTCACCCAACGACTGCCCCGCCGCCTCGACGGCCATCGGCAGCAACGAGGTCTCGGTGAGTCCCGGCGACACGTTCACTTCGAGGAAGTAGACGGTGCCGTCCGCCGCCACGACCGCGTCGGTCCGCGAGACGTCCCGCAGTCCGAGCAACCGGTGCGCCGCGACCGCGAGCTCGCCGACCGTCTTCGCCGCGGCAGGGTCGAGCCGAGCCGGCGCGTGGAAGTCGGTCAGCCCCGCGGTGTACCGAGCGGTGTAGTCGTAGACACCGGTCTCCGGAACGATCTCGACGGCCGGCAGCGCCATGGGACCGTCGGCGGTGTCGACGACCGCCACGGCCACCTCGACGCCTTCGATGAACTGCTCGGCCAGGACGGTGTCGCCGTATGCCAGACAGCCGACCATGGCGGGCGGGAGTTCGGCGGCGTTCCGAACCACCTGAGCGCCGAGCGCCGAGCCACCCTGGTCCGGCTTCAGCATCAACGGCAGCCCGAGGGTCGAGACCATCGCATCCAGAACCGGCTGGGCACCCAGCTCCCGGAACGTCGCGTGCGGCAGCACGACCCATTCCGGCGTGGCCAGCCCGGCACGGGCCAGCTCGGCCTTCGCGGTGGGCTTGTCCCACGCCCGGCGGCAGGCGCGCGAGTCGGTGCCCACGAAGGGGATCTTGAGCATCTCCAGGATCGCCTGCACCGACCCGTTCTCTCCCTCACCACCGTGCAGGGCCACCACGACGGCATCGGGACGGCTCTCGCGAAGCCGGGTCAGGAACGACGCGTCGGCGTCCCACTCCTCCACGGTCAGCCCCACCGACCGCAGGGCAGCCGACAGACGACGGCCGGAGCGGAGTGAGACTTCGCGTTCGTGGGAGAGCCCACCGGACAGCACAGCGACCATGCGGTCAGCCACAGCAAAACTCCTGTACGAGATTCAGGCGGTGTCGGGCGACGGAGTCTGTGGTCCGGACAGCTGACGACCCGCTGTCGCGCCGAACGTCGCGTGGAGCTGCGTTTCCTCTTCGATGACGTTCGCCAGGCGGCGGACGCCCTCGCGGATGCGCTCCGGGGTCGGGTAGCAGTACGAGATGCGGAGCTGGCGAGAACCGAACCCGTCCGCGTAGAAGCCGGTGCCGGACGCGTAGGCCACACGAGCGGTCACGGCGCGGGGCAGCATTGCCTTCGTGTCGATGCCCTCGGGCACCGTCACCCAGACGTAGAAGCCGCCATCGGGAATGTTCCACGTGGAACCTTGCGGCATGTGCTGCTCCAGAGCGGACACCGCCGCGTCCCGCCGCTCGCGGTAGGCCTCACGGTAGGTCTTGATCTGGCCCTTCCAGTCCTGGGTGGACAGGTAGCGCGACACGATCATCTGGTTCAGCGTGGGTGGGCACAGCGTGGCCGACTCGGCCGCCAGCACCAGCTTCTCGCGCACGGCGTGCGGCGCCAGCACCCAGCCGACCCGCAGTCCGGCGGCGAACGTCTTGGAGAACGAGCCGAGGTACACCACGTTGTCCGGGTCCATGGACCGCAGCGCCGGGTACGTCTGACCGTCGAAGCCGAGCAGCCCGTACGGGTTGTCCTCGACGACCAGCACGCCGTACGTGCGGCAGATCTCCAGGATCTCGGCTCGCCGGGACACCGCCAGCGTCACGCCGGCCGGGTTGTGGAAGTTCGGGATCGTGTAGAGGAACTTGACCCGCTGACCGGCCCGCTTACAGGCCTCCAGCGCCTCTTGCAGCAACGACGGCACGAGCCCGTCAGCGTCCATCGCCACGTGCACGACGTGCGCCTGGTAGGCCGTGAAGGACCCGAGAGCGCCCACGTACGACGGCCCCTCGGCGATCACCACGTCACCGGGGTCGCAGAAGATCCGGGTGACCATGTCCAGGCCCATCTGCGAGCCGACGGTCACCACCACGTCGTCCGGGTGGCCGTTGATCCCCTCCATGGCCATCACGTCGCAGATCTGCTCGCGCAGCATCGGAACGCCGTGCGCCGAGCCGTACTGCAACGCCACCAGACCGTCCGTGGCGACCAGCTGGCCGATCTCCGCGGAGAGCTGCTCCAGTGGCAACGCGGCCAGGTGCGGCATGCCGCCGGCCAGCGAGACGACCTCGGGACGGGACGCGACTGCGAAAAGTGCCCGGATCTCCGATGCCGTCATCCCTGCCGTGCGCGCTGCGTAACGGCGCATGTGGGGATCAAGGCTTCTGGGGCCCTGCTTAGCGGGTTGTCCGGGCATCGTCATGTGGGACTCCTGAATGGGAAACGTCCCGAGCGAGTGTAACCGTCGTCCCGTTCAGGGCACGTGCCTTCCCGGTTCCGTCACATCCGTCTACCCTCGTATGGGTTCACTGTGTGTGTTAACGGGTGGAGGTCGGGGTGTCCCGTCGCGTCGTAGGCGTCACGCTGGACAACCTGGAGAATCTGTCCAAGCACAGCAGGACGTGCGTTTTCTGGGAACTGGCCCCTCACCTGCGCGAACAGGCTGAGGAGTACGGCGACACCGAGTTCGAGAAGGAAGCCTGGGTCTCCAGCGTCCTGCTCGAGTGGGGCTCGTGCGGCCGCATCATCTACTGCGATGGCATTCCCGCCGGTTCGGTCTTTTACGCACCGCCTGCCGCCGTTCCGCGCAGTGCGGCGTTCCCCACGTCCCCGGTGAGCCCGGACGCGGTCCTCATGACGTCTCTGGAGGTCCTTCCCGAGTTCCGTGGCGGAGGACTCGCACGGGTACTTGTCCAGGCCGTGGCGAAGGATCTGACGCGACGCGGAGTGAAGGCCGTCGAGGCGTTCGGCGACATGCGGCCCGACGAGGAGAACAGCTGCGTCACGCCGGCGGACTTCCTGACGAGCGTCGGCTTCAAGACCGTGCGGCCGCACTCGCGCTGGCCCCGGTTGCGCCTTGAGCTGCGCAGCGCCATCACCTGGAAGGAAGACGTCGAGGCCGCCCTCGAACGCCTCCTGAACAGCGTCACCGTCTCCACCGCGGAACCCAGCTTCCGCCCCGTCTGAACTGAGCGAAAAGCACGTTCGTACGGACTGGCCGTACGAACGTGCTTTTCGCTCAGAACAAAAATCAGCCCTTGGCCATCTCGTAGCGGAGGAGGTCGTTGAACGTGAAGGTGCCGGTGGGCTGGTCGTCTTTGCCGAGCAGGTACAGGCGCTTCACGGCGACGAGAATGCCCTCGGCCACGATGTCGCGGAACCCCGGCGTGGCCAGACGTGCGCGGTCCTCGGCGTTCGTCAGGTAGCCGACCTCGACGCGGACGGCCGTGCAACGGGTGAGCCGCAGCAGGTCCCACGTCTTGCCGTGCGTGCCGCAGTTCCGCATGGACGTGCGGGCGGCGACCTCACGCTGGATGAACCCGGCCAGCGCCTCACCGACGGTGGACGCGGTGCCGGTGCCGTTGCCGTAGTGGAACGTCGCGACGCCCTGGGCGTTCGGCGAGGAGTTGCCGTCGGCGTGCAGCGACAGGATCAGGTCCGCGCCTGCCTCGTTGGCGAACCGGGCGCGTTCGGCCTCGTCCGGGCAGTTGGCGGGCCCACGCGTGAGCAGCGCCTCCATGCCGGTGGCGGCCATCTTGCCTTCCAGCCTGCGCGCCAGGTCGAGCATCAGGTCGGCCTCGGAGACACCGTCCGCGACGACACCGCGGTCCTGGCCGCCGTGGCCGGGGTCGATGACGATGCGCTTGCCGGACAGCCGCGAACCGGCGCCACGGAGCCGTTCCTGCTCACGCAGCAGCACGGGACGGCCACCACGGACCTTCGGCTGGAGCTGGCGCAACGCGCGCACGGTGTCGGGACCGCACATGCCGTCAACGATCAGGCCGTAGTCGCGCTGGAAGTTCTTCAGTGCCTGTTCGGTCTGCTGGCCGAACACGCCGTTCGCCCGCCCGGCGTCGTAGCCGAGCTCGAGCATGCGTTCCTGGAGCATCAGCACGTCGTCGCCGGTGGTCGGCTGCGACATCAGGAAGGCGAGCGGACGGTCGCCGAGTGAGAACGTCGCGTCACGCAGCGCGCGGTAGGTAGCCGGGCCGACGATGCCGTCGATGATCAGCCCCCGCTGCTGCTGGAACGCTCGCACGGAATGCTCGACCTGCTGGTCGAACACCGGCGGCGCCTGTGGGTCGGCCGGCGGAAGCAGACCGAGACGGGTCAGGGTCGACCGGATCTCGGCAACATCACTTCCGACGTCCCCGCGGCGGAGCAGCTGCATGCACCCTCGCTCGACTAGGGCGCCGAACTCTCGTCGGCGCGGTAGGTGGGAAGCCCTTATTGTGCCCTGCTGCGCTTAGTGATCGATGCAGGGCTACTCACAGTGGCTTGTGGATCACGTTCGAGTACCAAAAAACGTGACCCGCTCGTCTTATCGATAGACGGGCGGGTCACGTTGCGCGTTGCACGGGAATAATCAAACTCCCACGCGAACGATCAGCCGATGATGTCTTCCAGGTCCTTCAGCAGCGCGCCCTTGGGCTTCGCGCCGACGATCTGCTTCACCGGACGGCCACCCTGGAACAGGATCAGGGTCGGCACGGACATGATCTGGTAGTCGCGGGCGATCGCCGGGTTCGCGTCGATGTCGACCTTGGCGATGGTGAGCTTCTCGCCGTGCTCGGCGGCGATCTCCTCCAGCACCGGCGCAACCATCTTGCACGGGCCGCACCAGGTCGCCCAGAAGTCGACCAGCACGGGCTTCTCGCTGGTCAGAACGTCGTCCGCGAACGACTTGTCGGTCACCGTGACGGTGGCGCCTGCCATGGTTCTCTCCCTGAACTAGCTGCGGAAACTTCAGTTGGCCGAGGAGCCGTAGCCGCCACCGACGGCCTCGGCGGCGATCTCGGCGTGCTTCTCACCGTGCTCGGCGAGCCACCGTTCCGCGTCGATCGCGGCGGAGCAGCCCGAGCCGGCGGCAGTGATGGCCTGTCGGTACTCGTGGTCGACGAGGTCGCCTGCGGCGAACACGCCGTCCAAGTTCGTGAAGGAGGACCTGTCCTTGGTCAGGACGTAGCCCTCCGCGTCGAGGTCGACCTGGCCCTTGACCAGCGCCGAGCGCGGGTCGTGGCCGATCGCCAGGAAGAAGCCGGTGACCGGCATCTCGGACTCGGCGCCGGTCTGCGTGTCCTTGATCTTGATCGAGGACACGGTGCCGTCACCCAGCACGTCGGTGACCTGCGTGTTCAGCTGCCACCTGATCTTCTCGTTGGCGCGGGCGCGCTCGAGCATGACCTTGGAGGCGCGGAACTCCTCGCGGCGGTGGATGACCGTGACCGACTTGGCGAAGCGGGTGAGGAAGGTCGCCTCCTCCATCGCCGTGTCGCCGCCGCCGACCACCGCGATGTCGTGGTCGCGGAAGAAGAAGCCGTCACACGTCGCACAGGCCGACACACCGCGGCCGAGCAGCTCCTGCTCGCCGGGGATGTTCAGGTAACGAGCTGCCGCGCCCATCGCGAGGATGACGGCCTTGGCCTCGTACTCGACGCCGTTCGCGACGACCTTCTTGATCTCACCGGTCAGCTCGACGGACTCGACGTCCTCGGCCCGCAGCTCGGCGCCGAAGCGCTGCGCCTGCTCACGCATCTGCTCCATGAGCTCGGGGCCCATGATGCCGTCGCGGAAGCCGGGGTAGTTCTCGACCTCGGTGGTGGTCATCAGGGCGCCGCCGTACTGGGAACCCTCGAAGACCAGGGGCTCCAGCTGCGCGCGCGCCGCGTAGACCGCCGCGGTGTAACCCGCCGGTCCCGATCCAATGATGATCACGTTGCGCACGCTCACGGCTCTGCAACTCCTCGATCTCGTCGTCTGACTGGCTCAACGGATCGTAGGTGTAGCTAATTCCGTGACTTGAACGACTACCTCGGCTTGATCGTGGTGTCGGCCAGAACGCCCTCGGGCTTGTCCGGCCCGCAGGTGTTCGGATCCAGCACGACCAGCCGGAACTGGCCCGCGACGCCGCTCGGCAGGATCGCCATCACCGCGTCCTTGCCGTCGAGGCTGATCGGGCTGATTCCGAGCGGCTTCGACGTGGTCGTGATGCCGCCGCCCTTCAGACAGCCCGCGAGGCGATCCGGGGTCTCCAGCGGGCCGTAGTTCTGCGCCTTGAGCACGTCGCCGACCGCGGAGCCCAGCTCTGAGCCCTTCGACGGCGAGCGGCGCGGAGACGTTCGAGTTCGTCGGCGTCGGTGCGGCACCGACGTCGCCAGGAGTGTTCGGCCTGCTTCCCATCAGGGGAAACGGCGAACACGATGCCGAACGCCGCGGCGGCCGCGACCAGCACGCCACTGCCGAGGCCGAGCCTGCGGTTGCGGCGCTTGCGGGCCTCGGCCAGCGACACCACGGGCGCCGCCGGGCGGGCCTCGGCCGCGAGTGCCGCGTCGATCCGTGCCGCGACGTGATCGGGCATCGGGATCACGGGCAACGAGTGCAGGTCCGCCAGAGTCGCGTCCAGCGCCGCCAGGATCTCTCTGGACTCAGGGTCCGCCTCGACCCGCGGACGCAGCTGTGCGGCGACCTCAGGGGGCAGCACGCCCGCGTGCAGATCCGCGATGAGGTCAACTGACCACGGCGGACCCATCGGCACGCGCTCCATGCCGGTCATCGGCCCTCCCACTGACGTTGCTCTTGCACATTCACACCGTCAGCTGGGACGTTCGCATCTGCGATTCGGTTCCTGAGGTGCCCGAGAACTTTGGCGAGCTTCGCGCGGCCGCGCGCGCACCTGCTCTTCACCGTGCCTTCCGCGATGCCCAGCATCTGGGCCGTTTCGGCAACGGAGTACCCCTCGACGTCCACGAGCACGATGGGAGCGCGCTGCTCTTCGGGCAGCTCCATCAGCGCCTGCTGCACCATCAGGCTGGTCTCGCGGTCGCTCATCGCGTCACGGGGAGCGATGGGCTCGCCAGGACCGGCCTCGGGCAACGGCACTGTGGGTCTTGACTGCCGTCGTCTCATCCGGTCGAGGCAGGCGTTGACCACGATCCGGTGAAGCCAGGTGGTGACCTGTGACTCCGCGCGGAACGACGCCGCCGCGCGGAAGGCCGAGATGAACGCCTCCTGGAGCGCGTCCGCGGCCTCCTCGGGATCCCGCAGCGTGCGCAACGCCACCGCCCACATCCGGTCCCGGTGCCGTTTGACCAGCTCCGAGAACGCGTACGGGTCACCTGCGGCATGTGCCGAGATGAGTTCGGCGTCCGAGCTGGCTGCGGCGGTCACGGCCCGAGGATAGCGAGAGTGATCACAGATCACCCGGTCGGGATCACTGTGCAAGTCACGCGGGGGCCCTACGTTTCCTTAGGGGAAACGTAGGGCCCCCGCGTGACGGTCATTGGGCGCGTGTGTAGAGGATCTCTCGGATTTCGGAGCGGTTGTTGCCGCCGCCGGAGTTCGTCAGCTGCGTGATCCAGATCAGCACGTGCCCGGTCGGTTCGTGCTCGCTGAGCTGGATCTGCGTCTGCCCGTCGGACAGGTCGCCCTCACCGATGACCTTGGTCTCCTCCAGCGGCGCGTCCGGCGAGGAAGCGACGCGGATCTGGACGTGAGTCTTCGCGCTGGGCGAGGTGATGGTGATCGACGCGAGCCGCACCGGCTCGGCGAACGACGCCATCAGCCCGATGCCCGGCTTCAGGGCCGGGAACTGCTGGAAGTAGTTGTCGGTCCGCCAGAACGTGGAGGCGTTGTTGTCGACGGCCCGGCTCGCCTGGTTCGCGTTGTCGGGCTGGTTCGTCATGTCGTAGACGCCGATCCGGCCCGGCGACACCGGTCCGGCCGCGGCGGCAGGAGGCGCGGTCTGACCGTTCGACCCCGGCTGGTTGATCACCACGGTCGGGCCGCCGCCCTTGGACGGCTCGTCGCTGAAGAACCCGACGATCTGCACGCTCAGCCACACGATCACGGCCAGCGTCGCGGCCGCGAGCACACCGACGCTGATCCACAGCTTCTTCTTCTGCTGCCGGTCGGACCTCGGCTTCTGCGTGGTCCACACGACCTCGTCGTCATCGTCACGCGACGCCGCCGAGACGGCGGGGATCATCGAGGTCTCGGCTTCCTCGGCGGCGATCTGGTCGAGCACCTGCAGGATCGCCGCGGACGTGCGGATGCCGCCCACGCTCGTGTCTTCCAACGACCGTACGGCGACCGACGAGAGTTCATGCGGCAGATACGGGTGCAACGCGTTCGGTGCGACCACGGACCCGTCTGGCCCGGTCGGGGCGACAGGAACGCCGTCCGGCCCGCCCGGCAGTGCCCACCGGCCGGTGAGCAGCAGGTACAGGATCGCGCCGAGGCCCTTGACGTCGTCGCGCGCGATCGCGTCCGGCCGCGGGCCGGGGAACGCGAGGCGCAGACGGCCGTCCGAGGTGACGCGGATGCGCTGCGGGTGATCGGCGCCCAGCACGAGGCCGGCGTGGTGCGCGCCCTCGATGGCGGCGCCCAGCGGTTCGAGCAGACGGGTCGCGGCGCCCGCCGGCAGCGGGCCGTCCACGATCAGGTCCATCAGGTCGGTGCCCTGGGTCCACTCGGCGATGACCATGCCGAGGATGCCCTCGTCCGGGCGGATGCCGGTGCCGGGCGTCAGCACGTCGATCACCCTCGACACACCGGGGTGCGTGAACGACGCGGCGTGCATGGCGCGCTCGACGGTCCGGCGGGCGCGGGCGGCTGCGTCGTTGTCCGCCAGGTCGCCCAGCAGGATCGTCAGCGCCACGTCGCGGTTGAGCTGACCATCCCGCGCGCGCCACAGTTCCGCGTTGGATCGGGCGTCCGCGCCGGATTTCGCGAGCAGCCGGTATCGGCCATTGCCGATGACGCCGCCGGGAACCAGGGCGGCGTGAACTCCGCTACTCACGGGCACGAGGGTACGGGACGACGCTCACCGACTGGAGTCACCGCCGCCGCACCAACCGGATGACCTTGTCGATCGCCGGCTTCATTTCGGGTACGCGGAATACGGCCAAAAGGCCGAACGCGAGTGGCAAACCGATCATCGTCACCAGAATGACCTCGAACCAGGCGGCTACAACCGGCTCGGAGAACCCGATCAAGCCCTGGAGCAGCATGTTCGCTCCCTTGGCCACCGCGAAGGCGAGCGAAGAGGCGACCACGGTCAGGCAGACGGTCCAGATGGTGAAGCCCGTGCGGAGCCGGCCGAGGCGGACCCGCAGCCAGATCTGACCGACGATCGCGCCGAAAACGAAGCTGAGCGACATGGCCAGCGACACGCCGACGGCGAGCTGGGTGGCGTCACCGGGTTCGGACACCGCGAGGAACAGCTGGAGCAGTCCGATCCGGATCGCCACCATCAGCGCCTGGATGTACGTCGGCGTCCGGGCGTCCTTCATCGCGTAGAAGACGCGCAGCTGCAGCAGCGTGATCGCGTACGGCACGAGACCGAACGCGGAGAGCGCGAGCGCGATGCCGATCCGGGTGCCGGTCTGGGTCCCGGCCTCGCCCAGCGAGAACGCGGCCAGGCCGACCGCCACACCCGACACGGTCATCAGCGCGCTGAACGGCATCAGCAGGATCGCCGACATGCGGTTGCCGAACAGCAGGTCGCGCACGATCGAGTCGTTGTCGTTGTGCGCCGCGGCCCGGCTCATCTTCGGCATCAGTGCCGTGAGCAGCGAGACGCCGAGGACGCCATAGGGCACCTGGGCGATGAGCCACTGGAAGTTGAACGCGATGAGCGTGCCCTCGGCGTTCGTCGCCACGTTCGTCAGCACCGTCATGCTGGCCAGGCCGAGCCCGACGTAGAGCAGCACCCAGAACGCGAGACCGCCGAACTCCGAGAGACGCGAGTCCCAGCCGAACCGCCACTTGAACCGGAAACCGGTCTTGCGCAGCGCCGGGACCAGCACGGACGCCTGCACGGCCACACCGAGCGCGGTGCCGAGACCGAGCACCAGCAGGTGCGTGTCGGTCATGCGGACCGGGTTGAGCGTCAGCTCGCCGGGCAGCAGCGCGTAGACACCGAGGACGATCATCACCACGACGTTGTTCAGCACCGGCGCCCAGGTGGGCAGGCCGAACACGTGGCGTGCGTTCAACACGGCGCTGAGCAGCGCCGTCAGTCCGTAGAACACGATGCCCGGCAGCACCAAGTACGCGAACGCGGTGACCAGCGGTGCGTTCGCGTACTTCGAATCGGCGATGTAGATGTCGGTGAGCAGCGGCGCGGCGGCCATGGCCAGCAGCGTGCCGACCCCGAGGATCAACGTGCCCATGGTGATCAGCCACTGGGCGTACGACTCACCGCCGTCCGCGTCCTCCTTCTCTGCACGGACCAGCAGCGGGATCGCCACGCTGGTCAGGATGCCGCCGAGGAGCAGCTCGTTGATCATCGTGGGCAGCGTCGACGCCGCCTGGTAGGAGTCGCCGAGCGTGGCACCGCCGATCACGGCGAGCAGAATCACCTTCGAGAGCAGTCCGGTGACTCGGCTGACGATCGTCGCGATCGCCATCGAGCCGCTGGCCCTGGCTACCGAAGGTGCTTGCTGCTGCTTCTCAGGTTCGGTGGTCGTGGCTGTCTCGCTCACGCGCTCGACTTCTCCGGTGTCACGTTTTCGATGGACGGTGCGCCGTCGCCGCCCTCGCCGTTGCGAGCGCGGACCCGCCGGATGATGCGTCGCCCGGAGAGCAGGACGAGCGCGATCGCGGCCACCACGGTGACGATCACCGTGATGGTGCCGTAGGCGGACGACGACACCTCCAGCTTGACAGTGTCACCGAGAGCGACGCCGTCGGGAGTGGTCAGCCGGACGTTGAGCGGGAACCGGCCGGAGCGCAGCACCTCGACCGGGACGCGCACCACTCGTTCACCGCGGGCGGGAAGCACCTGGTCAGCCAGCTCACGCGGCCGGATGCCCGGCGTGTCGGCCAGCACGATCCGCACGGTCACGCGCACGTCGAGCTTGTTCGTGATGGTGACCGGGATCGGGCTGTCGCCGGAACCGAGCAGGATCGGGCTGGTCGGCGGCGTGACGCTCACCATGCCGGACAGCGAGTTGAGCTCGCCGTCGCTGATGGCGGCGGCGGCCAGTGCGCCCTCGGTGTTCGAACGCCACGCGCTGGACATCGTGCGCAGCTGGCCGAGCCGCTGCGGGTCGGCGAGGTCGGCGGGTGCAGCGTGCTCGCGGTCCTCCTGCTGCATCGCCTTGACCAGGCCGTCCAGCGCGACGCTCTGCTTGATGACGGAGTCGGCGACGGTGCCCGGGAGCTCCCGCGCGCCTGCCTCCGCCGGGTAGGTGATCTTGGCGTTCGTCGCGGCCGGTGTCGCCCTGACGAGCTCCTCGAGCCCGCTCTGGGCGGCGTAGCCACTGGTGAGGAGCTTCTGCGCGGCGCTGAGGAACTCGGTCATCTCCGGCAGCGGCGCGTTCCACCGGCGCGGCGGCGTGACCAGCACGTTGCCGGCCGTCACCCTGCCAGCCGGCACGGAACACCAGCGAGGCGAGCGCGTTCTGCACCGACACCGGCTGGTTCTCCACCGGCGTGGTCACGCCTGAGAGGGTGCGTGGCCGGGACTCGCTGCCCTGCAGCGCGTTGGAGACCATCGAGTCGGTCCGGACCACGGTGACCTGGTGCCCGTTGGAGGTGATCCGGGTGGGACCGGTGCCCGGCGCGTCGGTGACGCCGGACGGGTCGAGCAGCGCGGCTTTCATGCCGTTGTAGTCGAAGCTGTCGTTCTGCTGGTTGTCCTGCGGGTTCGCCAGCTCCTCGAACGTCGCCTGGTCCATCAGGCCGTCTTCCGGCCACACCAGGTCGGGCAGCGGCTGCACGCCGAGGATCCGTTTGACCGTCTCGGCGCCACCGGTGAGCGCGAGGTTGCGCAGCCCGACCAGCTTCGCCCGGTTCAACGCCACAAGGTCGGCGTCGGCGTCGGGCATCGCGACGACACAGCGGCCGGCGACCGCGAGCTTGAGCCGGTCGAGCCACAGCTGTGCCTCGGCCTTGCCCTTGCCCTCGGTGCCACCGTGGATCTGGTACCCGTTGGTCATCGCCTCGACGGTGCGCAGCAGGTCGGGGTCGATGGCGAGGCACAGCGAGGTGCTCATCGACGAGACCGCCCGCTCGTAGGCCAGCAGCAGGCTGTCCAGCCTGCCGTTGACCGAGAGCGACGTGGCGAACTCGTCGTCGACCAGCTCGGACCTGCCGTCGGCGGCGACCCGGACCAGCTTGGGCTTGTCCGCGATCGGCCACAGCATCGTGAGCTTCGCGGGCGCACCGGGCTTGCCCTTCGTGTCGCCACCGGGCACGCCGAGCACGGGCAACAGCGTGGAGAGCGCCGCGAGCCGGGCCTGGCCGCCGTAGTCGGGCTTGCCGTTGACGTTGGCGAGGATCGGGTAGATGCCCGGCTGGTCGACCGCGAGCGAGGTGGGCGCGGTCCCGCGCAACGGCACCTCGAGCGTGAAGTCCTTCTGCTGGCCAGGCTGCAGCTCGTCGGCGACCTCGGTGAACTTGGGCTGGATGAACTCGGCGGCCGCGGGTTCCCGCACCGCCTTGCGCACGTCGTCCTCGGAGTCGAGCGACTCGCCGCGCTCGAGGCGCAGCACGATGTCGGAGACCTTCCGGTCACCGATGTTGATGATCTTTCCGGTGATCGTGACCTTGTCCGGGGAGTCGCTGGTCACGAACCGGGGGGTCAGCTGGGAGATCTCGAGCCGCAGGAACTGCTGCGGCTGCTGGCCGGGCTGCGCCGAGAGCGGCCGGGTCGCCCACACCTGGGTGGCAGGCGCGAACGGCAGCGCGTCGAACTCGTCCGGGGGATCCTGCTCGATGGCCAGCGCGGCGGGCGCGAAGGCCAGCAGGAAACCGGCGACGGCAGCTGTGCAGAAGAGCTTCCTCAGGCTCACGCCGACTCAGCCCCGTTCAGGCTGCGTTCGGCGAGAAGCTCGGCGGCTCGGCGGACCAAACGGCGCTCGTCGGAGTACGCGAGTCGCTCGTCCAGCTCGCCGAGTGGCACCCACGCCACCTCGGTGACCTCCACGTCTTCGTCGGAAAGCTCTCCCCCCAGCGCTTCGAGGAGGAAGTGGTGAACCGTCTTGTGCACCCGGCGGTCGTCGGCGATGAACCAGTAGTCGATCGACCCGAGCGGGCGAAGCACCCTGCTATGAATACCGGTCTCCTCGGCGACCTCGCGCACCGCGGTCTGTTCCGCGGTCTCGCCGTCCTCGATGTGACCCTTGGGCAAAGACCACAGCAACCGGCCTCGCCGGTCAAGTCTGCCGATCACCGCAGCCCGTTGCTCTCCGTCGAGCACCAGGCCACCGGCCGATGTCTCGTCGACCGTCTTGAGCCGCCGACCCCGGCGCCGCTTGCGGCGGCCCGGCTTGGCACCTCCGGTTCGTCCGGCTGACGGGGGCATACGGCCGATCGTACTTACGAACGTTAAGTACGCTGGTTTCTCGTGTCTCGATCGCTCCAGCAGAATGCGGTGGTGGAAGCTCCAGCCATCACACCTGTCGTCGCCGAACTCGCCGCTCGGTTCACCGCCGAGGGCAAGCGCCTCTACCTCGTAGGTGGCAGTGTGCGCGACGCCGTCTTGGGGCGCCCGACGAACGACTTCGACTTCACCACGGACGCGCGTCCGGCCGAGATCCAGCGGATTCTGTCCGGCTGGGCCGACGCCCTGTGGGACACCGGGATCGCGTTCGGCACCGTCGGCGCGTCCAAACAGGGCGAGATCATCGAGATCACGACGTTCCGCGCGGACGTCTACGACGGCGTCACCCGCAATCCCGAGGTGACGTTCGGCGACAACATCGACGGTGACCTCCTCCGCCGTGACTTCACGGTCAACGCCATGGCGTTCGACGTGGCCGCGGCCCAGTTCGTCGACCCGACCGGCGGACTTCAGGCCGCACGTGAGGGCGTGCTGGACACGCCGGCGACCCCGCAGGAGTCGTTCGGTGACGACCCGCTGCGGATGTTGCGTGCGGCGCGGTTCGTCTCCCAGCTCGGCTTCACGCCCGCGCCGAGGGTGGTCGAGGCGATGAGCTCGATGGCAGGCCAAATCGCCCGCATCACGCCGGAGCGTGTGCAGGTCGAGCTCTCGAAGCTCCTGTGCGGGGCGCACCCCCGCCGCGGGATCGAGCTCATGGTCGAGACCGGCCTGGCAGACATCGTGCTGCCAGAGCTCACGGCCATGAAGCTCGAAATCGACGAACACCATCAGCACAAGGACGTCTTCGACCACTCGCTGGTTGTGCTGGAACAGGCAATTGATCTTGAAGAAGTTGATCAATCGCCCGATCTGGTGCTGAGGATCGCCGCGCTACTGCACGACATCGGCAAGCCGGCCACCCGCAAGTTCGAGGCGGGCGGCGGTGTCTCGTTCCACCACCACGAGGTCGTGGGCGCGAAGATGGTCCGCAAGCGCTTGCGGGCGTTGCGGTTCTCGAAGGAGATCACCGAGGACGTCGCCAAGCTCGTCTACCTGCACCTTCGCTTCCACGGCTACGGCAGCGGCGAGTGGACGGACTCAGCCGTGCGCCGGTACGTGACCGACGCCGGGGACATGCTGGAGCGGTTGCACAAGCTCGTCCGCGCCGACTGCACGACGCGCAACAGGCGCAAGGCGAACCTCCTGCGCCGGACCTACGACTCTCTTGAGGAACGCATCGCGCGCATCGCGGCCGAGGAAGACCTCGCGCGCGTGCGGCCGGACCTCGACGGCAACGAGATCATGAAACTGCTCGGGCTGCCTCCGGGCAGGGAGGTCGGCGCCGCGTGGAAGTTCCTCAAGGAGCTGCGGCTCGACCGGGGCCCGCTCGACCGCGACGAGGCCGAGGCGGCACTGCTCGACTGGGCACGCGAACAGGGGATCACTCCCCCGTCCGCGTGACTCATCGTGAGCGCATGAAATCCCCGCGTTAGCGAACTGACAGCGGCGAGCTGCACCATGGGTAGTGCGCTAGGGGAGCGCACCGGGGGTGGTGCAGATGTTTACGTGGGGACTTTCCGCTGGTCCGGCGGTACACGACCTGGACGAGCTGACCGACGATCAGCGTGCCGTGCTGCGCTGTCTCGCGAGGGGTCATGCCGACCACGAGATCGCTCGCGTGCTCGGCGTGGGGCAGCAACGGGTGGCCGACGAGGTCGCCGACATCCTGCGCAGGCTGGATCTACCCGATCGGGTGGCCGCCGTCGTTTTCGCGCACGAGACCGGGATGCTGCGCCTGCCGTTTCCGCGCTAGCAGGAGCAGGTAGGCGGCCAGTCCGACCAGGTAGAGGCCGGCGGCGACGAGGATGAGCGCGTGGGAGCGCCCGTCCAGGGGGATCACCGTCGCCGTGATGGACACCGCGGTGACCTGCGCGATGTTGAAGAGGGTGTCGTAGAGGGCGAAGACCCGTCCACGCACCTCGTCGCCGACGTCGTGCTGCACCGCGGTGTCCACGCAGAGCTTCACGATCTGCCCGGCGAAGATGATCACGAAGGCGGCCGCGAGGATGGTCGGCAACGTCATCGGCAGCCCGAGCCCGATCTGCGCCGCCGAGGTGAGCAGCAGTGCGCCGCAGATCGTCTTCTTGACGCCGAACCTGTCGACGATCCGGTCAGTCAGGATCCCGGCGAGCAGGATGCCGGCGCCGCCCGCGATCGCGACCTCGCCGAGCCCGCCGATGCCTGCCTTGAGGATGCCGACGTCCTGCAGGCTGTAGCGCATCAGCAGCAACGTGATCATCAGGCTGATGCCGAACGCCGCCCGGTGCGCGAGCAACGCGGCGAGGCCCGCGGTGACACTCGGCGTGCGCCAGGTGGCCCTCGCGCCGTCGAGCAGGCCACGTGCGACGGCCTTGAAGGCGTTGGGCGGCTCGTCGACCTCGTCCGGCCCGAGCACACCCGCCTTGAACCTGCTCGCGATGAACGCGCTGAGCAGCATCCCGGCCACGGCGATGCTGGTCGTCCAGCCGGACCCACCGTCCCCCGCGCCGAGCACGGTGCGGAACCCGATCGCACACGCGGCACCGAACACGGCCGTGATCGCACCCGCGGTCGTGGCCAGTGCGTTCGCCTCGACCAGGTGGTCCTCGTCCACCACGTGCGGCAGTCCCGCGGACAGGCCCGAGCCGACGAACCGGCCGATCCCCATGACGACGAGAGCGAAGACGTAGAGCGGCAGCCCGCTCAGCCCTGCTCCGACGGCGAGTGCCGTGAGCAGCACGAACGTGGCCCGCGTGAGGTTGGCCACGACAATGACCCGCTTGCGGTCCCACCGGTCGAGCAACGCCCCGGTGAACGGCCCGATGACCGAGTACGGCAGCAGGAGCACGGCGAACCCGGCGGCGATGGCGGCCGGATCGGCCTGCCGTTCGGGGTTGAAGAGCACGGCCCCGGCGAGTCCGGCCTGGAAGAGGCCGTCACCCCACTGCGAGGCGAGACGGGTCGCGAGAAGCCTGCGGTACTCCGGGATTCCGAGGAACCGGCGTGAGCCCCAGTGGTGCTTCTCCACCGCAACCGTTGTCACCGTTGCACTCTATGCGCGCCTGGGTGAAAACCACGAAAGCCGGACCTCTCGGTCCGGCTCCCCTGGATCGGATGCCAGGTCGCCTCACGGCGCGGTGCACTGAGCGGCTCCAGCCGGACGGTATTCCGCAAAGGCAGTTGTCTGTTGAGCCCGGGGGACACAAAGACATCCGACATCCAAGTCTAACGGGGAGCGGCCCTGCGTTGTTCCGGCGATCACGGATGATTTCATGGTGACGTGCGTCCCGATGCCGAGGTCGAGCCAGGCTCCCTGTTGGTTGCCGCCCCGAGCCTGAACGACCCGAACTTCACGCGCACCGTCGTCTACATCATCGATCAACGCCCAGAGGGAACCCTCGGCGTCGTGCTCAACCGCCCCTCCGAGATAGCCGTCGCCGACGTCCTCCCGCCGTGGGGCTCGCAGGTGACCAAACCGCAGTGCATCCACATCGGCGGCCCGGTCGAGCAGAAGACGGCGTTGTGCCTGGCGTCGCTGAAGCCGGGCACCGATCCGGCCGAGGTAGAGGGCCTGGTCGGCGTGCAGGGGCTGGTGGCGTTGATCGACCTCGACGCCGAACCGGACGACCTGATGCCACTGGTACGCGGGCTACGGGTGTTCGCCGGGTACGCGGGCTGGGGCGAGGGTCAGCTGGACGGCGAGATCGAGCGCGGCGACTGGATCGTGGTGACCGGACTGGCCGACGACGTGCTCGTCGGGGCCAACGTCGACCTGTGGGGACGGGTGCTGCGCAGGCAGGGCATGCCGCTGGCGCTGCTGTCCACCTATCCGACGGACGTCCGGAACAACTGATTCACGTGAAACGTCGGGTTACAGCCCGGCGAGCGGCGAGCAACCGCCACCACCGCAGGCACAGCCACCGCAGCCCTTGGGCTTGACCGGCTCCGGCAGCGCCTCGGCTGCCCGGTGCCCCATCAGCCCACCGGCCACCGCGATGGCGAGCGCGCCGACCAGCCCGATGATCCCGGCCGTGATGGCCAGGTCGGTCACCACGAACGCCACGGCGCCCGACACGACCGCGACCACACCGGCCGCGACGTTCGGAATCCCGGCGACCCGGTTGGCCAGCACGAACGTCTCGTCGTCACGCAGCGACGCCGCCGTGCGCACGCCGACGAAGCGGTTGCGCCGCAGCTTGCCCTGCAGACCCAGCAGACCGACCGCGCCCAGAGCGACGCCGAGCACACCGAGGACGACCGAGAGCACGATGTTCACCCTATGAGGGTAAGCCGGGAGCCGCGTTCACCTCTCGGTCACCCCGGCCTGATGTGCCGCACGCCACCGCCGGGTCCATCGCGCTTGCGGTCCGCTGATACCGTTGACGACATGAGCACGGCCCGCCTGCTCCTTAGTTAGCCGCGACGACCTGATCGAAAGACGGTCGGCGCGGCAGCCCTCCATGCCCTGTCTGGGCTGGGGGGTTTCGTCATGTCAGGGGCAGGATCCGATGTGAGAGGGACCTTGAAATGAGCACGGACGCGGCGGAGATCCCCGCCTACCGCTACACCGCCGACCTGGCGAACCAGATCGAGGAACGGTGGCAGCGGTACTGGGAGAACAACGGCACCTACCACGCGCCGAACCCGGTCGGTGCGCTCAAGGGTGACGTTCCCGACGACAAGCTGTTCGTGCAGGACATGTTCCCGTACCCGAGTGGCGCCGGCCTGCACGTCGGCCACCCGCTGGGCTTCATCGGCACGGACGTGTACGCGCGGTATCACCGCATGCAGGGTCGCAACGTGCTGCACACGATGGGCTTCGACGCGTTCGGGCTGCCCGCCGAGCAGTACGCGGTGCAGACCGGCCAGCACCCGCGCAAGACCACCGAAGCCAACATGAACACCTACCTGCGCCAGATCCGCAGGCTGGGGCTGGGTCACGACGAACGGCGCCGCATCGCGACGATCGATCCGGGCTACTACAAGTGGACTCAGTGGATCTTCCTGCAGATCTTCAACTCCTGGTACGACGTCGACGCGGGCAAGGCTCGTCCGATCGCCGAACTGGAGGCCCAGTTCGGCTCCGGCGAGCGCGCGACGGAGGACGGTCGCAAGTGGTCTGAGCTGTCTTTTGCCGACCAGCAAAGGATCTTGGGCGAATTCCGGCTGGCCTACTTGTCGGAGGCGCCCGTCAACTGGTGTCCCGGACTGGGTACTGTGCTGGCGAACGAAGAGGTCACCGCGGACGGTCGCAGTGAGCGTGGCAACTTCCCTGTGTTCAGGAAAAACCTGCGCCAGTGGATGATGCGCATCACCGCGTACTCGGACCGGCTGATCGACGACTTGGACCGGCTGGACTGGCCGGACAAGGTCAAGGCCATGCAGCGCAACTGGATCGGGCGCTCGCATGGTGCCCGTGTCCGATTTGCGGTGGGAGACGAGAACATTGAGGTCTTCACGACCCGCCCGGACACGCTGTTCGGCGCGACCTACATGGTCCTGGCACCGGAACACGAGCTGGTGGACCAGATTGCGACGCCCGAACGCGTGGCAGACATCGCGGCGTACCGACGGGCCGCGTCCCTGAAGTCCGAACTGGACCGTCAGGAGAACAAGGAGAAGACCGGCGTCTTCACCGGCGCGTATGCGACGAACCCGGTGAACGGCAAGGAAATTCCCGTCTACATCGCCGACTACGTGCTGATGGGCTACGGCACCGGCGCGATCATGGCCGTGCCCGGCCAGGACCAGCGCGACTGGGACTTCGCGAAGAAGTTCGAGCTGCCGATCATCCGCACGGTCGAGCCGACCCCGGACTTCGAGGGCGAGGCGTTCACGGGCGAGGGGCCCGCGATCAACTCGGGCTTCCTGGACGGCATGGCCATCGCCGAGGCCAAGAAGACGACGATCGACTGGCTGGAGTCCAACGGCCACGGCCAGGGCACCGTCCAGTTCAAGCTGCGTGACTGGCTGTTCAGCCGCCAGCGCTACTGGGGCGAGCCGTTCCCGATCGTCTACGACGAGGACGGCGCGCCGATCGCGCTGCCCGAGTCGATGCTGCCGATCGAGCTGCCCGAGGTCGACGACTACTCGCCGCGCACCTTCGCGCCGGAGGACGCGGACACCGAGCCGTCGCCGCCGCTGTCGCGCGCCACCGAGTGGACGACCGTCGAGCTGGACCTGGGCGACGGGCCGAAGTCCTACCGCCGCGACACGAACACGATGCCGAACTGGGCGGGTTCGTGCTGGTACCAGCTGCGCTACGTCGACCCGGTCGAGACCGAGCGGTTCGTCGACCCGGAGAACGAGAAGTACTGGCTGGGTCCGCGCACGGCTGAGCACGGCGCGAACGACCCCGGCGGCGTCGACCTGTACATCGGCGGCGTCGAGCACGCGGTGCTGCACCTGCTGTATTCGCGCTTCTGGCAGAAGGTGCTGTTCGACCTGGGTCACGTGTCCGGCGACGAGCCGTACCGCCGCCTGTTCAACCAGGGCTACATCCAGGCGTACGCCTACAAGGACGCGCGTGACGTCTACGTGCCCGCGGACGAGATCGTCGAGGACGACGGCAAGTTCTTCCACAACGGCGAAGAAGTCCGCCGTGAGTACGGGAAAATGGGCAAGAGCCTGAAGAACGTCGTCACGCCGGACGAGATGTGCGAGAAGTACGGCGCCGACACCTTCCGGTTCTACGAGATGTCCATGGGACCGATGGACGTGTCCCGTCCGTGGGCCACGAAGGACGTCGTCGGCGCGCAGCGGTTCATGCAGCGGTTGTGGCGCAACCTGGTCGACGAGACCGACGGGTCGCTGCGGGTCACCGACGAGGAGCCCTCGGTCGAAGCGCTGCGGTTGCTGCACAAGACGATCGCCGGTGTGCACGACGACTACAAGCACCTGCGCTACAACACGGCGGGCGCGAAGCTGATCGAGCTGAACAACTTCGTCACCAAGCACTACTCGGCCGGCACGCCTCGCGCACTGGCCGAGCCGCTGGTGCTGATGCTGGCGCCGCAGGCCCCGCACGTGGCCGAGGAGCTGTGGGACAAGCTGGGCCACGCCGACTCGCTGGCGCACGGCCCGTTCCCCGCGGCAGACGAGCAGTACCTGGTCGAGGACACCGTCGAGTATCCGATCCAGGTCAACGGCAAGGTCCGGTCCCGTGTGGTCGTCGCGGCCGACGCGTCGCAGGACGAGATCAAGGCCGCCGCACTGGCCGAGGAGAAGATCGCCGAGCTGGTCGCCGGTGGCGAGCCGCGCAAGGTGATCGTCGTCCCCGGCCGCCTGGTGAACGTCGTCCTGTAACTCTCTGTGTTTGGAGCGAAAAGCACGTTCGTACGAAATGGCCGTACGAACGTGCTTTTCGCTCGGAAAAAGTTAGGGCTCGTCGTCGAAGCCGATGTCGGTGAGTAGCTGGTCGATCATGCTGTCGAACATCGGCTCCGGGTTGCTCACGGCGAACGGGAACCGCCCGAACACCTCCAGCGCGACGTGTCCGTAGAGCCGGACCCACGACTGCACGATGTGGTAGATCTTCCCGAGGTTCAGCACGTCGTCTCCGACGCTGACGCCGTGTGTCTGCACCGCGTCGACCAGGGTCTGTTGGAACTTCGCCAGGTCTTCGTGCAGGGCGGCGGGCACCGGGTCGTCCGCGTGGTTCGCCACCAGGTTCGAGGCGATCAGCCTCCCTGCCAGCTCCAGGAACACCGACCCGAACTGGTCCGCGCCCAGAGGGTCCCGCGGCGACGCGAAAACCAGCGCGAACTCCTGCGGGTGCGCCAAGGCCCAGCGGCGGAAGCTGTGGCAGACCACCCGCACCTGGCAGCCGACCTGCCCTGAGGTGTCCGCGGCGATGGCCGCATACAAAGCGCCTGCCATGTCCGCGCAGATGTCGTCGCAGAGCTGCCGCAACAGCGCGTCGTGGGAGTCGTAGTAGCGGTACAACGCCGGCGCGGTGATGCCCAGTTCGCGTGCGATCGCACGCAGGGTCACTGCGTCGCGGCCGCGTTCCACCAAAAGGGCGCGAGCCGCCTGTCGTATTTCACGCTCGGTGTCGGCTCGTAGGCGTTCCCGGCGAGTGGCCTCGGTCATATGTCACTCCATCGGGTTGTAGACCCTGTCCACGGCCCCGTACGGTTTCAGTGAACGGTGTTTACAAGAGTTCACAGGATTCACAGCACGGTAACCCAGGAGGCCGCCGCCGATGTTCGCGAAGTGGGGCTCGATCGCATATCGCCGCCGATGGGTGGTGCTGGTCGCGACCGTACTGCTAGCCGTCCTCGGTGGCGTGTGGGGCATCGGCGTGTTCGACAAGCTCAGCCAAGGTGGCTACGAAGCGCCCAGCAGTGAGGCGGCGCGGGCGGACAAGATCGCGGAGGAGGCGTTCGGGCGGCAGAACGGCGACGTCATCGTCATCTACCGCGGCGACTTCGCCAACCAGCTCGAACTCAAGAAGGTCGCCGACCACATCAGCGGCTTCCCCAAGGACGACGTGCTCAAGGTCCTCGGGCCGGTGCCGAGCGACGACAAGCAGCAGGCGCTCGTCGCGATCACGCTGACCAGCAGTGACTCGAACGAGCAGATCAAGCAGCTTGAGAACATCCAGAGCCAGCTGGCGATTGACGGGTTCAGCCAGCAGGTCGGCGGACTCGTGCCGACCCAGAAGGCCATCAACGACATGTCGCAGGACGACCTGACGCGCGCCGAGATGTTCTCGTTGCCGCTGGTCCTGCTGCTACTCGTGATCATCTTCGGCGGCCTGGTCGCGGCGTCACTGCCCGTTGCGGTCGGCGGTCTCGCGATCATGGGCGCGCTCGGCGTGCTGCACGCCATCGCGATCTTCACCGAGGTCAACTCGTTCGCCGTCAACGTCGCCTCACTGCTCGGCCTCGGTATGGCGATCGACTACGGGCTCTTCATGGTCGGCCGTTTCCGCGAGGAGCTCGCGGCGGGCCGCAGCACCGAACAGGCCGTCGGCCGCACGGTCGCGAGCGCGGGCCGCACGGTGATGTTCAGCGCGACGTTGCTGGTCATCGCCCTGGCGGGACTGCTGATCTTCCCGCACGGGTTCCTGAAGTCACTCGCGTACGGCGGGGTGGCGGCGGTCGCGATCGCCGCACTGGTCTCGCTCACGTTGCTGCCCGCGCTGCTCGGCGTCATCGGCCACCGCGTCGACAAGCTCGCCATGCCGTGGCGCAAGAAGGAGCCGAGCGAACGCGGCTGGCGCAGGCTCAGCGGCAAGGTCATGAAGCGGCCGCTGCTGATCGCCGTGCCGATCGTCGGTGTGCTGCTCGCGCTCGGTGCGCCGTTCCTCGGCGTGCAGTTCGGCCAGGTCACGGAGAAGGTGCTGCCCGAGGGCAACGCCGTGCGCGTGGCCACCGAGACGATCAACCAGAACTTCTCCGCGCTCTCCAACACCGGCTTCAAGATCGTCATCAAGGGTGGCGACCAGACCGCGATCCAGGACTACCTGGGCAAGGTCAAGGACGTGCGGGGCGTCGGCGACGTCCAGCCGCTCGGCCAGGACAAGGGCGTCACGTCCGCGGCCGCCGGGCTGGAGCAGGACGCGCTGAGCGACGAGTCGAAGCAGGCGCTCAAGGACGTCCGCGCGATCACCCCGCCCGGTGGAGCCGAGGTGCTGGTCGGCGGCAACACCGCCACGGTCAGCGACTCGCTCGACGCCATCGCGGACGGGCTGCCGTTGATGATCGTGCTGCTGCTCGGCGCGACACTCATCTTGATGTTCCTGGCGTTCGGCTCGGTCGTGCTGCCGATCAAGGCCGTGGTGATGAGCGCGCTGTCGTTGTCCGCGACGTTCGGCGTGCTGGTGTGGATCTTCCAGGAGGGCCACGGCGCCGACCTGCTCGGTGTCACGCCCGGTCCGCTGGAGTCCGGCATCGTCGTGCTGATGGCGGCCATCGTGTTCGGTCTGTCGACGGACTACGAGGTCTTCCTGCTCAGCAGGATGGTCGAGGCGCGCGGCAACGGCGCGACGACCGAGGAGGCGGTCACCACCGGTCTCGCCAAGACCGGCCGGGTGATCACCTCAGCGGCACTGCTGCTGATCGTCGTGACGGGAGCGTTCGCGTTCTCGCAGGTCGCGATGATGCGGTTCGTCGGTGTCGGCATGATCCTGGCGCTGGCGCTGGACGCCACCGTCGTGCGCATGCTGCTCGTGCCCGCGGTGATGAAGCTGCTCGGCAACGCCGCGTGGTGGGCTCCCGGTCCGCTCAAGCGGATCCAGGAGCGCCTCGCGCTTCACGACGAGCCGAGTGACGACGACTTCGACGAAGAGGTCCGCGAGCCCGTCGCGGTGGGCTGAACGGGCGGGAAAGCGATCATGGCCGCGTCGAACTGGCGCGGCCTTTTCGCTTCTTCCAACGCGCCTGAGCGCATCCGGTAGGTGGCGAGGACCGCGTTCGAACTGTCCAGCACCGTCGTCGTCGTCCCGGTCGCGAGGAAAACCCTCGGGTCTCCCGGTGCGATGGCGACGCTCGGCGCGTTGATCGGCAGGCGCTGGCGCAACGTGAGGATCGCCGTGTCGATGACCGCGACCGAGCCCTCCTTCGTCAGCGCCACGTAGACCGTCGCTCCGTCCGGGGTGACGGCGATATGGCCGGCTCCCCTGCCGACGCTCATCGAGCCGACGACCTTGTTCGTGGTCGTGTCGATCACCGTGAGCGTGCCCGGCGTCTTCTCGCCGAGGCGCATGCCGCTGACGTAGAGGCGCTTGCCGTCGGGCGAGATCGCCAGGTACTGCGGCATTCCGCCGACCTGGATCTTCGAGCTCTGGAACGCGGTCGCCGTGTCGACGAGGCCGACCGTGCCGTCCTGCGCGTTCGCCACGTAGAGGATCTTGTTGTTCGGGTGCACCGCGAGACCCTGTGGCTGACCGGGCACCTTGACCGCGGCGACCACCCGGAACGCCTGCGGATCGACGACGGCCACGCTGCCGCTCGCGCTGACGTAGAGGCGCTCGCCGTCAGGGCGCATCGCGGCGTGCGAGAGCTGGACGTCGGTGAAGAGCCGGTCGATCACCGCCCCCGAGTACGGGTCGACCTCGGTGATCGCGCCGGACCAGCCGTTGACCACGTAGACGCGCTCACCGTCCGGTGACACGGCGACTCCTGTCGCGCGACCGGCGGTGTCTGTCTCGGTCAGCACGTGACCGCTCTTCGTGTCGACTACCTGCACGAGCCCGGTTTTTCCGACCACGTACGCACGAGGAGCCGCGGTACCGGACGAGGTTGGGGTGACGTCGTGCTGTGGCTCGACACCCATCGCCGCGATGACCGCTGAGAGCGTCAAAATCGCGGCCACGAGGCGTGGCTTTGCCATGGCCGAATGGGAACACTTCCGGGTGCTTTCGATCTACTTCCGTCACCCCGTAGAGGGAAATCTTTGCCCGGTTGTAGTACGACCGTCGCCCGCGACGGCGGCGCGGACGACGGTCGACTGAGTGGAGTCCCCCGACCCCTCCCTCTAATAGGACGGCGGAGCCACTGGTTTGGATTCAGATGAATCCGGGTTTTTCCGGCTTGCCACCAGTTTGGCGTAGCGGGCTCCAGCGGTGAGCAGGACGAGCCCGGCACCGAGGAACGCCAGTACGCGGGCGATCCCGTCCAGCGCGGCCAGGTCGAACAGCACGAGCTTCAACACCGCCGCCCCGACCAGGATGAGCCCGCAGATCCGCAGCGCGGTCACGTTGATGCCCCTGACCAGCAGGAACAGTGCGGCAATCGTCCACGACACGGTGACGACCGAGTGTCCGAACAGGAACCCGCTCTCGTCCGGCGACACCAGCAACGCCGCGCACAGCACCACACCGGCCGCGCCGTAGAGCAGCACCAGCCCGGCGACGATCCACGAGAACGGGTGCTCCGCCGGCTCCCGCAGCACCTGCATCTTCAACGCCGCCCACGGCACAGCCGCGGCGAACACGGCGAGCACCAGCGCGGTGACCAGACCGGCCGCGTAGTCGCCGGGCGTGACGGAGTTCAGGAAGCGTGGCTCCTCGAGCAACCACGTGATCGGCACGGCCTGCGAGATCGCCATCAGCATCCCGATCGCACCGAACGCGATGGAGCCGACCAGCGCGCTCTTCTTGTTCAGCTTCGCCGCGAGGTAGGCCAGCAGCACCGCCTCGGCGAGGATCACCGCCGCGCGCACCGTGCCGTCGAGCGCGATCACCGTCGTCTGGAACAACGCGAGCATGCCCGTCGCCCCCGCTGCCGTCGCGAACGTCCTCGGCAGGTCCGGCACCATCCAGATCGCCAGCAGCACCGCGGCGACGCCCCCAGCGAGCATCGACGCGGAGCTCTTCTCCAGCAGCGTGGTCGCGAACATCGCGGGCAACGCCGACCCGGCGACGAGCGCGATCGCGACGATGTCCTCCGGCCGCTTACGAATCGTGAGCAATGCGACCGCGATGCCGACGACGGTCGTGGCGCCCGCGACGGCGACAACGGTCCACTCGAAGTCGTTCGGGATGGTCTTCGCGGTGACGAACAGCGACGCGACGATCGGCGGGAAGCCACCGGCGATCGCGAGGCCCGGCCAGTTCCGCTGGATCTGGACCGGCGTGCTGGCCATCTTCAGCACCAGCAGGAAGGCGACGAGCAGCACCGTGAAGCCTTCGGTGATGATCGGCGAGCACACGGCACACGCTGCGACAACACTGACCGCGAGCGCTTGCGACTCCCACTTCAGCGCGAGCACGACACCGCCCGCTGCGACCCCGAGCCCGACCACCAGACCGGCCCACGGCGGCAGGTACTCGTAGAGGCTCGTCGAGGCGATGACGTCGAGGTAGAGGCCGGCGAAACCGGTCGCCGCGACCGCGAACGCACCCGTGCGGTTGTGCGGGTTGCGGTGCAGCCATATGCCGATGCCGACCATGGCGGCGCTCAGCACCGCACCGCCGAGCACGCGGGGCAGCGGGCCGAGCCAGCCGCGCTGGACGGCGAGAACCAGCAGCAGGACCACGCCGAGCACGGTGATCGCGCCACCGACCCAGGCGAGCAGCTTGGAGCCGGCGCCGTCCTTGCCGAGCTTCTCGAACAGGGTCTCGCGCGGCGGGGGCGGCGGCCACGGCGCCTGCTGCCGCCACTGCCCCTGCGGCGGAGGCATCGGGGGGCCTTGCTGTTGCTGCGACCACGGACTGGGCTGCGTCGGTGAGGGCCCGGCGTGCACAAAGGCGGCGGCCCTGTCGGCCCACTCCTCCGGCCGCTGCGGGGGAGCCTGCACCGGAACCGAGACCGGCTCGGTGAGAGTCGGCGGCGGTGCGATGGCCTCCGCCACCGCCGTCGCGACAGCGGTGTTCTGCTGCCGTAGCTCCGTGCTGATGTTCACCAGCCGCTGACCGATCGCGGCGAGCTCCAGCGCGAGGCGCTGCTCGTCCCCGAGGCGCTCCTGTCCGTTCATGGCATCAGAGTGAGGCAGAACACGCCAGGTGACATCCGTACACCTACTCAGTCGGGCGTAGTGGCTTGACTAGATAGGTGTGTAATCGATTAACTTCACGCCCGTGACGACCATGAAGGACGTTGCGCAGCACGCAGGCGTCTCGACGGCCACCGTGTCGCGCGTGCTCAACGGCCATGCCGCGCCGACCCCCGAGACCCGCAGCCGGGTGCTCGCCGCGATCGAGGAGCTGGGCTACCGGCCGAACGCTCTCGCGAGATCTCTCCGCACCACCAGCACCCAGACCCTCGGTCTGGTCATCAGCGACCTGCTGAACCCCTTCTTCGCCGAGATCGCCCGAGCGGTCGAGGACGAAGCCCGGTCACACGGCTACTGCGTCGTGATCGGGAACGCCGACGAGAGCGCCGAGCAGGAAGCGACCTATGTGCGCACCCTGCTCGACCGCCGGGTGGACGGCCTCCTGCTGTGCCCCGCGACCGACGACCCGAGCTTGGTTCGCGAAGTGAGCGCAGGCGGCGTTCCGCTTGTCCTGCTGGACCGGACGGTCAGGGGCGCGACATGCCCCGTCGTCCGTGCCGACGGCAGCGAGGCATTGACCGCGCTCGCCCGGCGGCTCGTCGGCGCCGGCCACACCCGCATCGGCGTGATCGCGGGCCCGTTGGACACCTCCACCGGAAGAGAGCGAAGTGACGTGTTCACCGCCGCGCTCGGTGACCGGGCGCAGGTCGTGCACGGCGACTTCCGCCAGGAGAGCGGCAGCCAGGCCGCGGCCAAGCTGATCGACGACGGCGCCACCGCACTCGTCGCGATGGACAACCTGATGGGCCTCGGCGCGTTGGGCGAGATCAAGGCTCGTGGCCTGCATATCCCGCACGACATCTCGGTCGCCGTGTTCGACGACCAGCCGTGGTTCCCGCTGCTCGACCCGCCGATCACGGTCATCGCCCAGCCGACCGTGGAGATGGGCCGCGCGGCCGCTCGCAGCCTGCTCGCTCTCATCAACGGCCAGCAGCCCGACGACGTCCAGCTGACCGCGAAGCTCGTGCTGCGTGGCTCGTGCGGGGAGGCCGAGCTGTGACCGCGTTGATCACCGCCCGCGGCATCACCAAGCACTTCGGCCCCACCAGGGCGTTGGACGGCGTCGACCTCGACATCAACGCGAGCGAGGTCCACGTCCTGCTCGGCGAGAACGGCGCGGGCAAGTCCACACTGGTCAAGGTCCTCGCGGGCATCCACAGCCAGGACGCGGGCACGATCGAGGGCCGGGCCAGCCTCGCCGTCATCCACCAGGAACTGGCGCTGGTCCCCGAGCTGAGCGTCGCCGAGAACCTGTTCCTCAACCGGCTTCCGCGCAAGTACGGCTTCGTCGACCGGGCCGAGATGCGCCGCAGGGCACCGCTGCTGCTGGAACGCGTCGGCCTGAACGTCGACCCGAACGCCAAGGTCCGCGACCTCGGCATCGCCCAGCAGCAGATGATCGAGATCGCTCGCGCGCTCGACAAGAACGCCGGCGTGCTCATCCTCGACGAGCCGACGGCGGTGCTCACCGACACCGAGACCGACCGCCTGCTGCAGATCATGGCTCAGCTGCGCGAAAACGGCGTCGGCCTCGTCTTCATCACCCACCACCTGGACGAGATCCAGCGCATCGCCGACCGCATCACGGTTCTGCGCGACGGTCGCAGTGTTGGCGTGCTCGGGCCACGAGCGAGCACGCAGCACATGATCGAGCTGATGGTCGGCCGTCCGATCGACGAGCAGTACCCGCGCGCAACGCAAAACGCTGGCCAGCCGCTGCTGAGCATCTCGAACCTCACCAAGCGCGGCGTCTTCCGTGACATCAACATCGAGGTGCATGCGGGCGAGGTCGTCGGCATCGCCGGCCTGGTCGGCGCCGGTCGCACCGAGGTCGCCAGGGCGGCGTTCGGCGTGGACGACTACGACCACGGCACGGTCGAGGTCGACGGGAAACCGTTGCCGCGCCACAACGTCCAGGCCGCCATCAAGGCAGGTCTCGGCCTGGTCCCCGAGGATCGCAAGGGGCAGGGCCTGGTGCTGACGGCGACGGTCGGCCAGAACCTCGAACTGGTGACCTTGGAGAACCGCGACCAGAAGCGCCTGCACGACATCGCGGGCAAGCTCCGTATCAAGGGCAAGGTCGAGCAGCCGGTCAAGGAACTGTCGGGCGGCAACCAGCAGAAGGTCGTCATCGGCAAGTGGCTGCTGGCCGACCCGAGGGTGCTGATCCTCGACGAACCGACCCGAGGCGTGGACGTGGGCGCGAAGGTCGAGATCTACGAGCTCATCAACCGCATGACCGCGCAGGGCCGAGCCGTGCTGCTCGTGTCCAGCGATCTGCCCGAGGTGATCGGGATGAGCGACCGCGTCATTGTGATGGCGCACGGACAAGTCGCAGGCGTTCTGCCGAAGGGCGCGACACAAGACCAGGTGATGGCACTCGCCGTGCAGGAGATTTCAGCATGACCGCGATCAGCATTCGTAAGTACGCGCCCAAAAAGTTCTTGGCAGAGAACGGCGCGTTGGCAGGGCTTCTTCTGCTCGCGTTGGTCATCGCGATCATGCAACCGGCGTTTCTCTCCGCGCAGAACCTGCTCAACGTCGGCGTGCAGGCCGCGGTCATCGCGATCATGGCGTTCGGTATGACGTTCGTGGTCGTCGCGGGCGGCATCGACCTGTCCGTCGGCAGTATCGCCGCACTGGCCGCCATGGTCGGCGCACTCACGGCCGGACCGATCGGCCTTGTCGTCGGCGCACTGTGCGGTCTCGTCAACGGCGCACTCGTCAGCTACGGCAAGTTGCCGCCGTTCATCGCGACGCTGGCCATGCTGAGCGTCGCCCGCGGCCTCACGCTGGTGTTCTCCGAAGGCCAGCCGCACGAGACCGACGCGCTGGTCACGTTCCTCGGCTCGAACCTCACGCCGTCCCTTCCGTTGCCGCTCCTGTTGATGCTGCTGTTCTTCGGCATCACGGGCCTGATCCTCACGCGCACCAACCTCGGCCGCCGCATGTTCGCGATCGGCGGCAACGAGGAGGCCGCGAAGCTCAGCGGCATCGACGTGCGCAGGCAGAAGCTGTGGATCTACGCACTCTCCGGCCTGTTCGCCGCCGCCGCGGGCCTCGTGCTCGCGGGACGGCTCGGGTCCGCCGGTCCGCAGGCAGCGGTCGGCTACGAGCTCGACGCCATCGCCGCTGTCGTCATCGGTGGTGCGTCGCTGTCCGGTGGCGTTGGCCGGGCCACCGGAACGTTGGTCGGCGCACTTGTGCTCGCCGTCCTGCGCAACGGCCTCAACCTGCTGCAAGTGCCGCCGTTCTGGCAGCAGGTCGTCATCGGCGCGGTGATCGCTCTTGCCGCGTTGCTCGACTCACTTCGCCGTCGCTGAGAAATCCCGCAACAGGTAAAGGAAAACACCAATGAAGGTGACCCGACGGATCGCGCTGACCCTCGGTGCCGCAGCTCTGCTGGCGTCCGGGTGCAGCGGAACTGGGGCGTCCGGAGGAAGCATCACGATCGGCCTCGCGGTGTCCACTTTGAACAACCCGTTCTTCGTGCAGCTCCAGCAGGGCGCACAGGAGATGGCGGACAAGCTCGGCGCGAAGCTGACCGTGGTCGACGCGCAGAACGACGCGACGAACCAGGTCAACCAGGTGCAGACGTTGGTGACCCAGGGCGTCAAGGCGATCATCATCAACCCGGTCGACTCCAAGCAGTCCGCACCGGCCGCCAAGGCCGCCGAGATGGCGAACATCCCGCTGATCTCGGTCGACCGCGCGGTCGACGGCAAGGTCGTCGCCGAGGTCGCGTCCAACAACGTGCAGGGCGGCAGCCTCGCCGCCATCGAGCTCGGCCGCGCGACCTCCGGTGAGGTCGCGCACCTCAAGGGCATCTCCGGCGCCTCGGCTTCACGTGACCGTGGTCAGGGCTTCGAGCAGGGCCTGAACAGCGGCAACATCAAGGTGGCCGCTACCGCCGTCGCCGACTTCGACCGCGCCAAGGGCCTCAACGAGACCACGAACCTGCTGCAGGGCCACCCGAACCTGAAGGGCATCTTCGCCGAGAACGACGAGATGGCGCTCGGCGCGATCAAGGCCCTCGGCGCCCGCGCGGGCAAGGACGTCATGGTCGTCGGCTTCGACGGCACGCCGGACGGCCTGAAGGCGATCCAGGACGGCACGCTCACCGCCACCATCGCGCAGCAGCCGAAGGTGCTCGGCGAGCAGGCCGTCGAGCAGGCCGTCAAGGCGGCGAAGGGCGAGGCCGTCCAGCAGGTCGTCGACGTCGAGGTCAAGGTCGTGACGAAGAAGAACGTGGCAGAGTTCAGCAAGTGACGAACACTCTGCTTGTACTCGGGTCCGCCAACGCCGACCTCGTGGTCGAGGTCGGCAGGCGGCCCGCGGGCGGTGAGACCGTCCTCGGCGGCGACACCGTCGTGCTGCCCGGCGGCAAGGGTGCGAACACCGCCGTCGCCGCCGCTCGCGTCGGCGGATCCGTCGCACTGGTGGGTGCTCTCGGTGGTGACGGTTATGGCGCACTACTTCGTGATTCGTTGCAACAGTCCGGAGTCGACACCGCACTGGTGAAGACCTCCGAACGCCCGACCGGCATCGCGTACATCACCGTGACGCCGGATGGTGAGAACTCCATCGTCGTCTCGCCCGGTGCCAACGCCGACGTCTCAACGTCCGATGTGGACGCTGTCTCGTTCGACGGCGCGCGCGTGCTGGCGTGCTCGCTGGAAGTGCCGCTGGAGACGGTGATCCACGCGATCGACGCAGCCGACAAGGCAGGCGTGTGGTCGGTGCTGAACCTGTCGCCGGTCGCCGACCTGCCCACCGAGACCCTGTGTCAGCTCGCCGTGCTGATCGTCAACGAGCACGAGGCCGCGCAGCTCGCGCCGACCTGGCAGAACCTGCTCAAGCTCGGTCCCAAGGCCGCGATCGTCACCCTCGGCTCGCGCGGCGTCGCCGTCGTCACGATGGCGGGCACCATCGAGGTTCCGGCCTTTGCTGTCGCCGAGGTCGTGGACACGACCGGAGCCGGTGACGCGTTCGCCGGCGCGCTCTCCGCCCGGCTCGCCGAGGGCGACACGATCGTCAAGGCGGCCGAGTACGCCGTGAAGGTCGCCGCCCTCTCCGTCACGAAGCCCGGCGCCCAACCCTCCTACCCCACCGCCGCCGAAGTGAGCGTTCTCTGATTGGTGCGAAAAGCACGTTCGTACGGCCTGTTCGTACGAACGTGCTTTTCGCACCAAACACAGAGAGTTATGAACCCAGTGGCGGGATGACTTTTACCGGTTGGGTGGAGTCGGTGAAGGTGAAGACGGCGAGCTCCTCCTGGTTGCCGAGCTTGGCTTCCAGGCGGCGGAGTTTGCCGTCAGCGTCGACCCAGTAGCGCAGCCGCGCGTCGTCGGACTCTTTGCCGCGCTGCTTCGGGCCTTCCAGCACGTCGACGGTCGTCTCGCCGATCTTGTCGGAACGCAGCCAGCGCGCCGAGCTCTGCAACAGCAGCTGGGCGTTCTCCGGCCGGTCCGCGCCGAGGTTCACCAGCAGCCGCAGGGCGCCGTCCAGCTCGGATCCGCGTTCCTGCAGCTCCCTGACCTGCCAGTCGACCACCGGAACCGGGTCGACGGTCCGGGTCGACGGCGACATCGCGAACGCCATCCGCCCCAGGTTCCACTGCACCAGGCCGGTGGAGAACTCGTCGTCACGGCCGTCCGTGCGCATTCCCGCGTACCCGAGGTGGTTCACGAAGTCGACCCGGCCGTCCAGCACCAGCTTGCCGCCGGGTGACGGCACGGACGCGGTGAACCCGGAGACCCCGGCCGTGTAGTTCGAGAACCGCACCAGCGCCAGACGTTCGGCTTCGGACACGGACAACGACCGCGGGTCCGGCGTCGAGCTGCACGCGGTCAGAGCCAACGCCAGCAACAGAATCGTCTTCTTCACGAGCGCACCGCCGCACGGTCGGAGAACAGGTCTTCGGTCGGAACCGCGTACTTCTCGACGTTCGGCGCCCGGTCCGGCAGCTCGCCCGGCATGTCCGGCTGGGCAGGCGGCGCGGCGACCTGGTTGAACGGGATTCCGCGCGGTGCCGCGGGTCTCGGCAGCGGGTCGCCGACGCCGGTGAAGCAGCGGCCGTCGTCGAAGCAGTTGCCCCGGCCGGGCGCGCGTTTCGTGGCCGCGTACAGCACGTCCTGGCCGTTGTGCGTGATCACGTTGCCCTCGAAGCGGTTGTCCAGCGGCGCCAGGTCCTCGCTGGAGGCCAACGCGATGCCGGTGCCGGGGTTGCCGGTGATCAGGTTGCGGGACAGCAGGTTCCGGGTGCCGCCCGCGATGCCGACACCCAGCCCGAACGCCCCGTCGGCCTGCGCGGGCGAGAGCGCCTCGGCGTTGTCGGAGACGAGGTTGCCCGCGAACACGGCGTCCTCCTGCGGCACGAACGCCTCCTGGTAGTCGGAGTTCGAGGTCATGCCGACCCGGTTGCCGCTGAACCTGTTGCCCAGCACGTACATCTGACCGGACGAGTTCGTGCCCTCGTAGCCGACGGCATTGCGTTCGGCGACGTTGCCGCGCACGACGATGTCGCACGGCTTGCACTGGCCGACGTAGAACCCGGAGTCCGCGCTGCCCGAGGCGTAGCTCTGCTCGATCACGCCGTGCTGGGCGTCGAACGCGTAGATCCCGTACAGCGCGTTGTTGCTCGCCGTCACATACGAGACGCGGAACCCCTGCAACGGCGGGAATTTCTGCGTGTCGAGCTTCGTGTAGCCGTTGCTGCCGCGGCCCATCCCGCCGTCCTGGCTGAGCCCGGTGACCAGCACGCCGTTCAACGTGTGGTTGCGGACCGTCAGGTTCTGGATCGACACCTCCGGCGCGGTGACCACGATCCCGTTGGCGCGCTTGACCTCGCCGTCGATGATCACACTGCCGCGCTCGGTGCCCCTGATCGTCAGGCCCTTGGTCCTGACCTGCACCGACTCCTTGTAGACGCCGGGCGCCACGACAATCGTCGCACCCTCCCGCGCCGCGTCCACGGCGGCCTGGATCGTGTTCAGCTGCGCGGGCACGGTGATCTCGGGCCCGAGCTTGGGTGGCGCCGCCGGTGAACATCCGGCGACCAGAAGCACTGCGAAAAGGACGTACGGAGCGCGCACAGCCGGTCACCGTACTGCGCCGTTCGGTCTAGTGACACACTGCCCCTGTGGGCCACATCTCACGCCGCCGTCTGTTGTACGGCGCTGCGGCGATCGGACTACTCGGCGGCTGCGGTTTCGACGAGCGGCAGGCGGGGATCGCCACGCCGCAGCAACTGCATTCCGACATCTCCGTGTGGGATGCGGTCGAACCGCCGTCCGCGCAGGTCAGCTCGGTGGTGACCGTCACCTACGGGCACGGGATCGACGGCCTGCCCGAGTTCCCCGGCGACGCGGTACGCCCGCAGGATCTTGGCGGGCAGCTGTTCCTGCAGATCTGCGGCGACGACCCGGACGCCGTGCGCGACGCGGCGTCCCGGCTGCGTCCCGACGGTCGGTTGAAGTGGCGTGAGCAGGGCTTCTGCAACGCCGACCGGACGAACTCGCTCGGGTTCAAGGACGGCATCGTGGTGCCGAAGACGCGCGAGGAGTTCGACCAGGAGGTCTGGCTGCCGGACGGGTCGACCATCGCGGTCGTACGCCGGATGAAGCTGGACATGACCGCGTTCGGTGCGTTGTCGGTGGCAGACCAGGAACGGGTCTTCGGGCGACGCAAGCACGACGCCGTGCCGTTGTCCGGCGGCGAGGAGGTCGACCTGTCGGCAAAGACCCCGGACGGCGAGTACGTCATCCCGATCGACGCGCACGTCCGGCGCGCCCACCCGATGATGGCGGGCGCGGGCCTGATGCTGCGCCGTTCGTACAACTACGCCGAGGGCCTGCTGTTCATCTCGTACCAGCGCGAGCTGAGGACGTTTGTGAACACGATGTATCGGATGACCGACGGAGATGCCCTGTTGCGTTACGCCACGACCACCAGCTCGGCGGCTTTCCGCATTCCGCCGCTGAGTTAGTCACACTGAGCTGTCCTCGGTTCCCGGTGGAAGGGTATGGTCTAGACCATGTCGAGCGCGCGGCTGAGCGGTGTCGGTGTCAGCAGCGGCCGGGCTTCCGGTCCTGTAGTCAGGGTCGCCGAGGCCCTGCCGGAACCTCCGCTGGGGCCGCGGCCCGCGGACCCCAAGGAAGAAGCGTCGCGCATCCGCCCGGCGACCGAGGTCGTCGCGCAGCGCCTGATGGAGCGCGCGAAGACCGTCGAGGGCGAGGCTCGCTCCGTTCTCGAAACGACCGCGGCGATGGCCAGCGACCCCTCCCTGATCAAGTCGGCCGAGAAACTCGTCATCGACGAGTCGCTCCCGGCCGCCCGCGCCGTGCACCAGGCCGCCCAGAAGTTCGTCACGGCACTGCAGGCAGCCGGTGGCTACATGGCCGAACGCGCCCGCGACGTCCAGGACGTCCGTGACCGCGTGGTGGCCGAACTCCTCGGCCTGCCCTCTCCCGGCGTTCCCGACCTGACGTCGCCGTCCGTGCTGGTGGCGCGCGACCTGGCGCCCGCCGACACCGCAGGCCTCGACCCGTCGAAGGTCCTCGCCCTGGTCACCGAAGAGGGCGGCCCCACCTCGCACACCGCGATTTTGGCCCGCTCCCTCGGGATTCCGGCCGTCGTCGCCTGCCGCGGCGTGCTGGCGCTGGAGGTCGACGGCCTCGAGGTCGACGGCGACACCGGCGTCGTTCGCGTGTCCGACGGCAAGGTCCGCGCCGCCGGCATCGGCAAGAAGTCCGTGTGGAACGGCGTCGGCGTCCTCAAGGACGGCCACCGCGTGAAGGTGCTCGGCAACGTCGGCTCCCCTGGTGACGCAGCGGCCGCTGCCGCCGCGGGTGCCGAAGGCGTCGGCCTCTTCCGCACGGAGTTCTGTTTCCTGGATGCCGCGGAGGAACCGTCCGTTGCTGAGCAGACTGCTGCGTATGCGGCCGTACTGGCGCCGTTCAAGGGCAAACCGGTCGTCGTGCGCACGCTGGACGCCGGCGCCGACAAGCCGCTGGCGTTTCTGAGCCCGGACCCCGAGCCCAACCCGGCACTCGGCGTCCGCGGCCTGCGCGTCGCCTTCGACCGCCCGGAAGTCCTCGACCGCCAGCTCCAGGCCATCGCCGCCGCGGCCGTGGAGTCCGGCGCGGAGGTCTCGGTCATGGCACCCATGGTCGCCACCGCCGCCGAAGCTTCGTGGTTCGTCGCGCGAGCCCGTCAGGCAGGCATCGAACGCGCCGGTGTCATGGTCGAGGTGCCGTCTGCTGCGTTGTCCGCGCGGGAGATCCTGCAGGTCGTCGACTTCATCTCGATCGGCACCAACGACCTGGCCCAGTACGTCTTCGCCGCCGACCGCCAGCTCGGTGGCGTGGCCGCGTTGAACGACCCGTGGCAGCCCGCACTGCTCCGCCTGATCGCCCAGGTCGGCGAGGCGGCCACCGCTGCCGGGAAGCCCATCGGCGTCTGTGGCGAGGCTGCGGCCGACCCGTTGCTGGCGTGCGTGCTCATCGGCATGGGCGTGACGTCGTTGTCCATGAACCACACGGCTCTCGCCGATGTCGGCGCCAAGCTCGCGACTTCGAGCATGGACATCTGCCAGCTCGCGGCCCGTGGCGCGCTCGCCGCGTCCGACCCCGGCACCGCGAAGCTAGCGGCGCGCGCCCCGCACTAGTTCGAGGAACGCCGACCACGCATCTGCCGACACCGGTACGTGCGTGGTCGGCGCTTTGCTGTCCCGGACGCCGATGCCACGACCGACCTCGACGCAATCACTGTCATCGGGGCTGTAGGAGCTCTTGCGCCAGCTCGACATGCGGAACGCCTCCTCAGACAAGGATGCTGGTGATCAGCTCCTTCGAGTCTTCCTCATTCAGTGCCTGCCGGTCGAGCAGCTTCAGGACGTCGGTGTAGAGAGCGAGCGATCGCGTTGTCCTCGAGGAGGAGGCAGGAGTTCTTCCCTCCGAGGAAGATGACCGGGCTCGAACTTCTCGTAGCCGAGTTGGACGAACGAGCCAGAGGTCCCTGCGTGCGCGCCGATCGCGGTAGGCACGATGCGCGTCGTGATGTAGGGGCGCTGCGCCATCGCCAGGAGATGGAGGTACTGGTCCTTCATCACGTCTGGTCCACCGACCGGTAGGTGCAGAGCCTGTTCGTGGATGAAGAACAAGAACGTGCGGCTCCAGTGAAAGAGTTCGCGGCGCGCGAGCTTCGCGGTGATGACTTTCTCGTAGTCGACTGACTCGTTGCGAGCTGCTCCTTTGAGAAGTGCACGCATGTAGTCGGCGGTCTGGAGGTGGCCAGGGATGAGATCCATCGACCAGACCGTGATCGCGTTGGCGAGGCGCTCCTGGTCGATCAGGATGCGCACCTGGTCAGGTAGCCCGTCTTCGGGGATCTTGAGGTACCCGTTCTCGCGCGTCTCGTGGTAATAGCGTGAGCAGGTGGCGGATCTCCTCGGGCTTGACGCGGCAGTATCCGAGCAGGTGCTTCAGTTCGCCCTCGTCGACGCCGCCCTTGCCGCGCACCAGGTCGGAGAGCTTGGACTCGTCCCAGTCGAGTTCCTCGGCGAGCTTGCGGTGGGTCAGCCGGGTCTGCTCGATGGCGTGCCGGACGCCCTCGCCGAACTCCCGTCCCACCACGCTGGACTTTCGTCGTGGCATGGCGAAGAAGCTAGGAGAACGGCTTCGTCGCCTCTATCGTTTCCGTCCGAATCTCCCTGAAGGAAGTAGTTTTTGGAAGCGGTACAAGTCCTACCTTTGAAGCTCGCCCAGCACCGTGTGAATCAATGGGTGGTCCTCGGACCCTCTACGCACGGCCGCCACCACTCGACGCAATGGCGCCACACCGGCGACCGGCACTCCACGCACCGCATTCCGTGGCGCCAAAGCCACCCCGGCTCCCGCCGCGACCAACGCCTCGATCGCCCGGAAGTCGTCTGACGTGTGCCGAATCCGAGGCGTGAACCCGGCCTGCGCGCACGCCATCTCCACGACGTCACGCAACGGGTTGCCGGGCAACGTCACCACCCAGTCCTCGTCCGCCAGCGCCGCGAGGTCGACCGGCCCTCCGTTGAGCGCGTGCCCCGGCGGCAACACGACGTCGAACGGCTCGGTGTAGAGCGGAAACCGGGTGAAGCGCTCGGTCGCCCGGTGCTCCTCGGTGATCGCCACGTCGATCTCGCCGTCGAGCAGGAGCCGCACGCTCTCGTGCCCCTCGGCATCGCGCACGGACAGCTCGATCGACCTTTCCCGCAACGCTTTCAAGGCGGGCGCCACCACCTGGGTGATCGCCGAGGCGAAGGCCGCGACCGCCACCCGCCCGGCCGTTCCGGAGGCGAGAGCGTCCAAAGTGGCCTGTGCGCGTTCCAGCTCAGCCGCGACGACGTGGGCGTGTACGACGAGCAGCTCGCCCGCCGGGGTCAGCGAGACCCGCCGACCCTTGCGCAGGAGCAACGGATGCCCGGCCTCCGACTCCAGGGCGGCGAGCTGCTGCGACACCGCTGACGGTGTGAGGTGCAGTGCGGATGCCGCCGCGGTCACGGTGCCGTGGTCGGCGAGCGCGCGCAACACGCGCAGCCGTCGTGGGTCGATCACTTCTCAATCATGCCCAATGGAATTGCCGGTGTCTGGCGCTACCGTGGCGACACCATGATCACGGTGATCCAGGCGTACCGACACGCGCTCGACGCGACCCCAGAGCACGGTCCGAAGATCCGGTTCCCACGGTTCAAGGGCAAGCGCGGTACCCAGTCCTCCCCCGGTGCTATCGGCCTCACCGACGCTGACCGCAGGCACGTGCGACTGCCGCGCATCGGAGTCGTACGTACCCACGAGTCGACCCGCAAACTGGCTCGGCACCTGGAGCGCTGGTTCCCCAGTTCCAAGACAGTTGCGGGGCGACGCGAAACGAGCCCGATGGAAACCCACATCAGACCCGCCCAGCGCGGGCAACGGGTACCGCCACGGGAAGACCCAGCCACTCGGCCGGCTCAACGCCGCACCGCAAGGTGACGGCTACCGAAACAGTGCGAACACGCGTTCGCTCACAATTCAGGTAACGGATTCCACTTCGCCGTTGGGGTATGACTCACATCTTGGCGCGAGCGGCGACGAACGCGTCCACCGCGCGGTTCACGTCCTCGGTGGAGTGTGCGGCCGACATCTGCGTGCGGATGCGGGCCTTGCCGTGCGGCACCACCGGGTACGAGAAGCCGATGACGTAAATGCCCTGTTCCAGCAGCAGATCCGCCAACCGGCCGGCTTCGGCCGCGTCGCCGATCATCACCGGGATGATCGGGTGCTCGCCGGGCAGCAGGTCGAAGCCCTCCTCGGTCATCCGCCGCCGGAACAGCTCGGTGTTCTCCCTGAGCTGGGTGAGCAGCTCGGACGACGACGACAGCATGTCGAGCGTGGCGATCGCGGCCATGGTGATCGACGGCGCCAGCGAGTTCGAGAACAGGTACGGGCGCGACCGCTGCCGCAGCATCTCGACGATCTCCGCGCGGCCCGACGTGTAACCGCCGGAAGCGCCGCCCAGAGCCTTGCCGAGGGTGCCGGTGACGATGTCGACGCGGTCCTGGACACCGAACAGCTCCGGCGTGCCGCGGCCGGTCGGGCCGGTGAAGCCCACGGCGTGCGAGTCGTCGACCATGACCAGCGCGTTGTACCGCTCGGCCAGGTCGCAGATCTCGTCGAGCGGCGCGAGGTAGCCGTCCATCGAGAACACGCCGTCGGTCGCGATCAGCCGGTAGCGGGCGTCGGCGGAGTCCTTGAGCTGGCGCTCCAGGTCGTCCATGTCGCGGTTCTTGTAGCGGAAGCGCCTGGCCTTCGACAGCCGAACGCCGTCGATGATCGACGCGTGGTTCAGCTCGTCGGAGATGATCGCGTCCTCGGCGCCGAGCAGCGTCTCGAACAGGCCGCCGTTCGCGTCGAAGCACGAGCTGTAGAGGATCGTGTCCTCGGTGCCGAGGAACTCGCTGAGCTTGCGCTCCAGTTCCTTGTGCGGCTCCTGCGTGCCGCAGATGAACCGCACGGAGGCCATGCCGAAGCCCCACTCGTCGAGCGCGTTCTTCGCCGCCTCGATGAGCGTCGGGTGGTCGGCGAGACCGAGGTAGTTGTTGGCGCAGAAGTTCAGCACCTCGTCGCCCTTGCCGACGCGGACGGCGGCGTTCTGCGGGGTGCCGATCACGCGCTCGGCCTTGTAGAGCCCGGCTTCGCGGATCTCCTCGATGCTCCTGCGGAGATCGCTCTTCATGTCGCCGTACATCAGGCTCCCGTCCAGTCGAGGATGACCTTGCCGCACTTGCCTTCACGCGCGGTGGCGAACGCCTCCGCGTGCTGCGTGTGGTCGTACCGATGCGTGATCACCGGCGCGAGGTCGAGCCCGCGCTGCAACAACACCGTCATCGAGTACCAGGTCTCGAACATCTCGCGGCCGTAGATCCCCTTGATGTGCAGCATCTTCAGCACGACGCTGCTCCAGTCGACGGGGAACTCCTCCGCGGGCAGCCCCAGCATCGCGATGCGACCGCCGTGCGCCATGTTCGTGATCATGTCCCTGAGCGCCACGGGCTTGCCGGACATCTCCATGCCGACGTCGAAGCCCTCAGCCATGCCCAGCTCGGCCTGCGCGTCGGCGATCGTCTTCTCGGCGACGTTCACCGCGAGGTCGACGCCGACCTTGCGGGCCAGGTCGAGCCGGTGCTCGGAGATGTCGGTGATCACGACGTTGCGCGCACCCGCGTGCTTCGCCACGGCCGCGGCCATGATGCCGATCGGCCCGGCGCCCGTGATGATCACGTCCTCGCCGATGACCGGGAAACTCAACGCGGTGTGCACGGCGTTGCCGAACGGGTCGAAGATCGCGGCCACGTCCAGGTCGACGGGCGTGCGGTGCACCCACGCGTTCTGCTCGGGCAGCACCACGTACTGCGCGAACGCGCCGTTGGAGTGCACGCCGAGACCACGCGTGTTGGCACACAGGTGCCGGCGCCCGGCCTTGCAGTTGCGGCACGTCCCACACACGAGGTGGCCCTCGCCGCTGACGAGGTCACCTGTCTTGACGCCGGTCACGGCAGCACCGATCTCGACCACTTCACCCACGAACTCGTGGCCGAGGACGAGCGGCGCCTTGATGTTCTGCGCGGCCCAGTCGTCCCACGAGTCGATGTGCAGGTCGGTACCGCAGATGCCGGTGCGCAGGACCCTGACCAGCACGTCGTTCGGACCCGGAGTCGGGTCCGGCACGTCGGTCAGTTCCAGACCAGGCCCAGCGGCGACCTTGACGAGAGCCTTCATGCGGGAAGTCTCACCCTTTGCTGCTTGTGCAGTCCATCAGGACTTTCTGAAGTTCTTGTGCAGCTCAGCTTCATTGGCGATGTTGCGCACCATGCCGCCGAACACCACGCCGTGGAACGGCCAGACCACCGCCCAATAGAGGTGTCCGGCGAGCCCTTTCGGCACGAACACGGCGCGTTGGCGGTAAGTGGACCCGTCACCCTCACCGCCCGCCACTCGAAGCTCCAGCCATGCCTTGCCCGGCACCTTCATCTCGGCTCTGAGTCGCAGCAGGCGTCCGCGTTCGATCTCCTCGACCCGCCAGAAGTCGAGCGCGTCACCCACGTGCAACCGCTGCGGATCACGCCGGCCGCGCCGCAGCCCGACCCCGCCGACGAGCCGGTCCAGCCACCCGCGGATCGCCCAGGCCAGCGGAAACGAGTACCAGCCACGTTCGCCGCCGATGCCTTCGACGACCTCCCACAAGCGGTCTGGTGTCGCATTGGTCCGGCGCTCGCGTTCGTCGGTGTAGATGGAACCGCCGGACCAGCCGGGGTCGGTCGGCAGCGGCTCACTCGGCGCACCCGGCACCGAAGCCCCGGACCAGCGGGTCTCCACGTCGGCGTCGCGGATCTTGGCCAGCGCGAGCTCGACCGCCTTGTCGTAGCCGACGTTCTCGCCGGGCAGCACCTCGCGGATGTCCTGCTCGCGGCACACCACCTCGTGCACCAGCGACTCGATCAACGGCTTCGCGATCGACCCAGGGACGGGCGTGACCAGGTTGACCCAGTGCGAGGACAGGCCCGGCGTCAGCACGGGCACCGGCAGCACGCGCCGCTTGGGCAGCCCGGCCACCCGCGCGTACCGGAGCATCATCTCCAGGTAGGTCAGCACGTCCGGCCCACCGATGTCGAACGTCCGGTTCGCGTCCAGCGTCGTCGCGCCGACCAGGTACCGCAGCACGTCCCGGACAGCGATCGGCTGGATCCGGTTGTGCACCCAGCGCGGCGTGACCATGACCGGCAGCCGTTCGGTCAGGTACCGCAGCATCTCGAACGACGCCGACCCCGAACCGATGATCACCGCCGCCTGCAGCACCACCGCGGGCACACCCGACCGCAGGAAGACCTCGCCGACCTCCTTGCGCGACGCCAGGTGCGGTGACAACGGCACGCCCGCCGGGTGCAGCCCGCCCAGGTAGACGATCCGCCGCACACCGGCCCGTTCGGCGGCGGCCGCGGTGTTCCCGGCAGCCTTGCGGTCCGCGTCCGCGAAGTCGTCGGAGTTCAACGAGTGCACGAGATAGTGCACGACCTCGATGTCGCGCATCGCCTCGTCGAGGTCGTCGAGCACATCGCCTCGGACGATCTCGACGTCGGCCGCCCACGGCACGTCCCGCAGCTTCTCCGGCGATCGCACCAGGCAGCGCACCTGATGGCCGTCAGCGAGAAGCCGTGGTACGAGCCGTCCGCCGAGATATCCGGTCGCGCCGGTCACGAGACACCGCATGCCTCGATCCTGACCGCCCGCCGGACCGCCCGCAGATCAGCGCACCGACAACGGTTCCGCGAGGTGCTTCAGCGTCTGGTCGGCGTTGAGGATCGGCTCGGCCGAGTACTGCGCCAGGTAGACGCGCCGGAACCGGTCGGTGGTGTTCGCCCCGCTGCGATGCAGGACCGTGCTGGCGAAGCACGCGATGCTGCCCGCCGGTGCGATCACCGGGTCGCCTGGGTCGTCGCCGAGCATCCGTTGTCACCTGGCCTTCGTGCGACGTCCACCAAAGTGAATTCGGGGCCAAACTCAGCGCCAGAGCGCCTTCTTCTTGTGCTTGATCAGCACCGAACCGCCGCGCACCGAGCCCTTGAGCGTGAAGTGCGGCTCGCCGATCCCGTTGCGGACCTTGTCCTTGATGTCGCCCGCGGTGATCTCGACGGCGTTGATGTCGACCGACGCGCCCTCCGGCAGGACGAGCTTCACGGACCCGAGCGACACGTCGAGGTCGATCGTCACCACCGGAGGCATGGTGGCCTGGGTGAAGTCGAGGTCCGTCGACCCGAGGGTGTTTCGCACGACGAGCTCCGGCGGCACGATCCAGACGCCCTTGCGGACCGTCGTGCCCATGGTGTTCTTCAGCTCGACGCGTGAGCCCACAGAGGAGGGGTCGGAGTTGACCATCCCGGGCAGGTCGAGCAGAACGGCGTTCAGATCGGACCTGGTCACGGCGCCCAACGCGGTGTCCGTCCGCGTCGTGAACTCGTCGAGCGTGATGAGGCCGCGGCCCACGGCCTTGTTCAGCAGGCTGACCACGTGCTCACGTTCCGCGTCGGACACGCGCAAGTCTCTGGGGTCGGTCATTTCTCTGCCTCCGGTTCGCTGTCGAGCCCGTGCTCGATTGCATAACGCGCCAGCTCCACCCGGTTGTGCAGTTGGAGTTTCCGCAAAGTCGACTGGACGTGATTTTCGACCGTGCGGTGGGAGATCACCAGGCGGTTGGCGATCTGACGGGCGGTCAGTCCCTTGGCCACGAGCCGAAGCACCTCGGTCTCGCGTTCGGTCAGTTGCGGCTTCTCCTCCGAGCCGTCCGGCGCGGCGGCCATCCGCCGGTACTCGCCGAGAACCAGCCCCGCGAGACCCGCGGTGAACACGGCGTCACCGGCGGCCGTGCGGGTCACGGCCTCGACCAGCTCGTCGGCGGACGCCGACTTCACCAGGTAGCCGGACGCGCCCGCCTTCACGGCCTGCAGCACGTCGTCGTGCTCGCCCGAGGCGGAGAGCACCAGCACCCGCGTCTCCGGCAGCTCGCCGGTGATCATCAGGGTGGCGTCGACACCGGACAGCTCGCCCAGGTTCAGGTCCATCAACACCACGTTCGGCCGCACGGCCTTCGCGATGCGGAAGGCCGATGCCGCGTCACCCGCGGTCGCCACGATTTCGAACCCGCGCTCCTGCAGGTCGCGTGCGACACCTTCACGCCACATCGGGTGGTCGTCGACCACCATCACCGAGACCGTCACTGCACCGCCCCCTTCCTGAACACTCGAACCTCCCACTCCGTGCCCTCCCCCGGCCCGGTCTGGAGCTCCAGCGTGCCGCCAAGCGACGCCACCCGGCCCCTGATCGACTTGGCGATACCCAGCCTGCCCTCCGCCTCGGCGTCGGCGATCCGGCCGTCCGGGATCCCCGGCCCATCGTCCCTGACGCTCAGCACCACCTCGTCCCCGAGGTCTTCCAGCAGCACCCACGCCTTGGCGTCGCGGCCCGCGTGTTTGTCCACGTTGGACAGCGCCTCGCGGATCAGCGAGGTGAGCTCGCCGGCCGCGGCCGCGTTGACCATGACCTGCGTGGCCGGCGTGGAGACCTGGATCCTCGGCGTGGCGAGCATCTGCAGACCTGGCCGCAGATCGATCTCACCGTCCACTGTGGTGTCCGTGGGCGCGGCGGCGACCAGGTTCCGCAGCGCGACCTCCTGCTCACCGGCGAGCTGCGCCAGTTCGGCCGCCTCGCCACCGACCTCCATGCCGCGCTTGCGCACGCGGGCCAGCACCTGGAGCACGCTGTCGTGGATCGAGCGCGCGAGCCGTTCCCGTTCCGCCGTCGCCGCTTCCGTGCGCAACGCCTGCGCGAGCCGCACCGCCGATCGCCGCGCGGTGGCCGACGCCATGCCGACGACCATGCCCGCGCCCGCCAGCAGCACCACGTCACGCAGCAGGTCGAGGCTCGGCACGCCCTTGGAAAGGTAGGTGAACAGGCCGACCGTCAGCCCGCCCGCGAACCCGGCCGCCGACCCGCCCAGCGCACCGAGCGCGACCGCCGGAACGCAGGCCCAGATCGTGGTGATCAGCGGCACGTTCTCGGTCAGCAGCTGGTGACTCGACATGATCAGGGGCGAGAGCGACATGAGTCCGCAGGTCAGCGCCAGGTCACCCAGTACGAACGGCCACCGCCTGCCCCACGTCGCGTTGTACGCGCGGCTGGTGAAGACCGACCACAGCGCCATCACCCCGAGCGTGGCCCACGCGAGCCACGGGCGAATGTAGCCAGGTTGGTTCGCGATCACGTTGGCCGCCGCGAAGAGAAATGTGACTATCCGTAGCGCAATAGTCCCGCGCCACAGGGGCGTGGCCGGGTCATCGATCATCTTCGTCACACGTTCGGCAGGCTCCTTGGGCACTCTGTGCTCCTTTCGCACCCCATCCTGCCGCGTGAACGTGCGCTGGCTAACCCCCAGGTGGCCGTCTTCTGCCGAACGGAGGAATGTGCGACGCTCTCGGGGTTCGGGGCAGCGCTCCCGGTGTGGGGGAGGGCAATTCAGGTGCGCGATTGGCCGGTGTGGAACTTGCGGCGGCCTGCGCTCTGCTACTGGCTGCTCATCGACGCGGCGGCGCTCGCCGTCGTGATCTCGGTGATCGTCTCGTCTCAGCAGCCGTCACCCTCCGAGATCGGCCGCTTCGCCGCCATCGCGGGCACCGCCGGCGCGGTGATCATCGGCAGTTCGATCTACAGCCACCGCCTCCGTGAGACCGAGCGCAACCCGTGGGCCGCGCACCTCTGCTACCTGACCGCGGGCATCCTGGCGTTGCCGCCGAACCTGTTGGTCCTGCTGCTCTTCGGCCCGGCACTGCACTGCCTGCTGGCCCAGCGCCCCGAGAACCACCGCTGGATCTTCACGCTGAGCGCCACCACCCTCGCCGTGTTCGCCACCCGCTACCTCCTCGGCTGGACGAACCCGCACGCCAGCCTGATGTTCATGGTTCTCGGCGCGGCCGTGCTGCTGGTCCTGCGCGCGGGCCTGATCGCACTGGGCCTGAAGCTGCGCCGCCCCTCCGACACCTTCGAACAGAACGTCGGCGAACCCATAGACGTCGTACTCGGCGTGGTGGCTGTGTCGATCGGCGGCCTCATGGGCTGCGTCGCCGAGTCGAACGCCATCCACGCCCTGATCGCCGGCCCGCCGCTGGCCCTGCTCGAACGCGCCGCCCAGCTCCCGCAGTGGCGCCGCTCCGCCCAACGTGACGCGAAGACCGGCCTCGCGAACGCCGTGCACTGGGACAGCCGCGCCCGCTACGAACTGGACAAGGGCGGCACCCGCACCCGCCCGATGGCCGTGATGCTGCTCGACCTCGACCACTTCAAGCGCGTCAACGACGAGGTCGGCCACCTCGCCGGCGACGCCGCACTGGCCGCCATCTCCCTGCTGCTGCGCGGCACCGTCCGCCGCGGCGACCTCGTCGGCCGGTTCGGCGGCGAGGAGTTCGTGGTCCTGCTGCCCGAGGCCACCCCCGACGAGGCCGAGTCCGTCGCCGAACGGGTGCGCAAGGCCGTGGCGGCGCTGCGGGTACCGACGATGGGCACCGACGGCAAGCCGCACGAGCTGCGCGGCCTGACCGTGAGCATCGGCGTCTCGACCACGATCCGGTTCGGCTACGAGCTGCCGGACCTGTTGGTGGCGGCCGACGCGGCGCTGCTGGCGGCCAAGGCCTACGGCCGCAACCTCGTCTCGATGGCCTAGTCCCCGCCCCGTTCACTCTGCGGTGACTGAGCGAAAAGCACGTTCGTACGGCCATATCGTATGTCGTGTCTCGGTAGATCTGCCGCAGGTTTGTCTCGGATGTTGTGACACATGTTATGCGGCTGGGGTGAGGGTGCCCTGGTAGCGCTTGGTGTGGTCGAGGTGGATGTGGCCGATCGGGTCGCCGTTGGTGGTGTAGGCGGTGGCCCGGTCGCCGTCGCGGATCATGGTGATGGCGTGTCCGGCGTAGTCGCGGCCGATGCGGATCTGGTGGTGCCGGCCGAGGTTGACGGTGCCGAGGGTGCTGACTTTGAGTTGGTGGACGGTGGCGTCTGTCTGGACGGGGAGGTGGCGGGGGCCGCCGTGGGTGGTGGCCTGGTCCCAGGCTTGTTGCGGGGTGCGGCGGCCGATCGCGCTGTGCCGGCGGCGGGTGTTGTAGTGCTCGCGGTAGCGGTTCAGCAGTGCTTGCAGGTCGGGCAGGGTGGCTGCGGTGGGGTGGGTTGCCAGCCATTTCTTGAGGGTTTGGTGGTGGCGCTCGACCTTGCCGCAGGTTTGCGGGTGGTAGGGGCTGGAGTGGATCAGCCTGGTGCCGGCGTCGGTGAGGGTGCGGGCGAACTTGGATGGTCCGGTGTTGTCGTGGCGCCGCGGCTGGTGAAGGCGGATCCGTTGTCGGACAACGCGAGTGCGGGTGCACCATACTCAATAACGGCGGCGGTGAACGCGGCGATCGCGGCGGCGGTGGTCTCGCCGGTGGCGGCGTGGCAGGCCACCAGGGTGCGGGTGCAGTCGTCGAGCACGTCGAAGATCACGACCTTGGTGCTGTCGGCGAGCGTGGTTTCGGTGGCGTCGATCTGGTAGCAGTCGCGGGGCTGGGCATAGGAGAAGCGCCGCCAGGAGGAACGGGGCCGTTTGCGGGGGTTGGTCTCGAGCAGGCCGCGCCGGGCCAGGATCCGGTTGATGGTGGCTCGTGCGGGCACCCGCCAGCCACGGGCGCCCCAGCCGGTGGCGGCCGCGATCACCACCAGTTCGTCGCGGATGAAGTCGGCCCCGTTGTCCGGGGCCAGTTCCTGCCGCAGCCGCACGATCTCGGCTACTACCAGCTCAGAGGTGGTGTGCGGGATCGTTTTCGGCCGCCGTGACCGTGGTCGCCACTGGCCCTCGGCGCGGGCGCGGGCCCGGTGCCGATAGAACGTGCGCCTATCGACACCGTTGACCCGGCACCACTCTGACACGTTCGGGACCTCGGCCCCGGCTGCAAACATCGCGTCCATCAGCTGCATGATCGGCCGTTTCCGCGTCATGGCCGAGACCACAACGCCGGTCAGGCGGCAGATCGTGCAACATCACCCGATCTGGGTGTGTCACTTGCTGCGGGACACAAACTGTGTCACATCAGCTGAGACTGAAGATACGGCCATATCGTACGAACGTGCTTTTCGCTCAGTAAACAAGGTTGCTTGGGCGGGGCCTAGCGGTCGTCGACCCGTTCGCTCGTGTCGTCTTTGGGTGCGGTCTCCTGTGGCTCCAGCACGTCGACCTTCTCCGGTTTCTGCTCCGAATCCGCATCGGACACCAGCGACCGGATCCCGGAGTTCAGCACCGCCAGCAGCGGCACCGCGAGCAACGCCCCGGCAATCCCACCGACGACCAACCCGGTCGTGATCGCCAGCACGACGGCCAACGGGTGCAGCTTCACCGCGCGCCCCAGCAGCAGCGGCTGCAGCACGTGCGACTCCAGCTGCATCACGCCGATGAGCACCGCGAGCACGACCAGCGCCGCGATCGGTCCCTTGGCGACCAGCGCCACCAACACCGACACGACACCGGTGAACACCGCGCCGATGATCGGGATGAACGCACCGAGGAACACCAGCGCCGACAGCGGCACCACCAGTGGCACGCCTACGATCGCGAGTCCGATGCCGACACCCACCGCGTCGACGATCGCGACCGCCGCCGTCGCGCGCACATAAGAAACGAGAGAGGCGAACCCGCGACGGCCCGCCACGTCGACGCGCGCACGCACGTCGCGAGGCACAGCGCGGATCGTGAACCGCCAGATGCCGTCGCCGTCGTGCAGGAAGAAGATCAGTGTGAACAGGGCGAGCAACAGTCCGGTCAGCGCCTCACCGACCGTGGCGGCCGTGGTGAGCGCGCCGGACGTGATCTCGGCCTGGTTCTCCTTGATCGTCTTCACGATCTCGTCGAGGTAGTTCCGCAGCTGCGCGTCGGAGAGGTGCGCGGGCCCGTCCTTCAGCCACTGCTGGATCGTGTCGAGCGACGCCGACACCTGCGTCTGGAGTTCGGGAAGGCCGCGGGAGAACTCGCTGATCACGAACGTCAGCACGCCACCGAGCACGCCGATGCCGACGATCATCATCGCGGTGGTCGCGACGCCGCGCGGCACCCGCCATTCGACGAGCTTCGCCACACCGGGAGACAGCAGCGCGGCCAGCAGCAGGGCGATTGCGACGGGGATCACGATCGTCGCGAGGAAGCCGAGCACGTACGCGACCACGTACAGCGCGGCGATCACGACGACGAATCGCCAGCTCAGCGCGGCACTCACCCGCAGTAGTAGGGGAACGCGGCCGCTGATCTCCGTCTCCTTGGCGTTCACGGGCCTCACGTTAACCGCTGAACCCCTGGCCAATGCGGAACCTGATGGGGATGATCCGTCACGGGAGGGCCCAAACGTGATCAAGCCGGAAGAGCTGACCGACGTCGAACGCCAGGTCGCCGGGGCCTATGCGGGAGGCACCGAGATCGACCTGACCGGACAGAGCGTCCGCGGTGAGGTGCTCACCGGGTTGCTGACCGGCATGTACCGGGTGCCACGCAAGGGACTGCCCGCGCTGCGGCTGCGCAACGCCCGCGTCACCGGGATGTTCGAGCTGGAGGGCACACGCGTCACGCGGGTCATCGACCTGACGCACTGCACGTTCGAGAACCCGCTGGACCTGCGGATGGCCCGGCTGATCGGCCTGCGGCTGCGCGGCACCCGCGTGCCGGGCTTCCAGGGCCGCAACCTCCGGGTGTTCAGCGATCTCGTGCTCGAAGCCGGGTTCACCTGCACCGGCACGGTCGATCTCACCGACGCCGCGGTCGACGGCACCCTCAGGCTCGCCGGCGCCGTGCTGCGCGGCGACACCGACCACGCACTGCTCGCCGCGCGCCTGCGGGTCTCCGGCTCGATCCAGGCCATCGCGATGCGCGCCAAGGGTGAGGTGCGGCTGCGCGGCGCGATCGTCGGCGGCAGCGTGCACCTCGGTGGCGCGCGCCTGATCAACACCGGCCGGGACGCGCTGGAGGCGTCCGGCATCGTGGTCTCGGGCAACGTCTTCTGCAACGCCGAGGGCGGCCGCTTCACCGCGGACGGCCGGGTGCTGCTCGACGGCGCGCGGGTCGGTGGCAACCTGGAGTTCACCGGTGCCCGGCTGCATTCGAGCCACCGCGTCGACAACCAGGTGCTGGTCCTGCCGCACGGGCTGGCCGACGAGGCCGCGACGCTGGTCGCCGACCGCATCCGGGTCGAGGGCAACGTCGAGCTGGACGACGGCTTCACCAGCACCGGCACCGTGCGGCTGCCGAACGCGATCATCGGCGGGTACTTCAGGTTGTCGGGCGCGGTGATCGGGCCGCGCGAGGTGGCCGAGGAGCTCGCCGGCGACGTCACCAACCGCATCCCGGTCGCCCTGCACGCGGACGGCCTTCAGGTGCGTGGCGACGTCGAGGCCCGCAGCGCGGTCAACGGCGCGGGCCACCGATCGCTCCCGCTGCAGACCTACGGGCAGGTCCGGCTGTCGAACGCGCAGATCCAGGGCAGCGCCAGCATGTCGGGAGTCTCGCTGCACGGTCCGGGCATCGACGTCCTGTTCGCCGACCGGCTGCAGATCGGCGGCACGCTGTTCCTGCGCGAGCTGAAGGCCAAGGGCTCGATCCGGCTCCAGAACGCGAACATCGGCTCCACACTCGACTGCTCGGGCGCCGAGCTGACCCTGCCGCGACTGCGCGGGAACGGCACGCAGAAGCCGTCGCTCGACGCCCGTGCCATCACGATCGGCAAGGACCTCCTGTGCAGCCGCGGCTTCACCGCGGTCGGCGGCGTGCGGATCCGGCTGGGCGAGGTCGGCAAGATGGCGACGTTCAGCGACTCGCACCTCGGCTCCACCGAGGCGGACATCGCGCTCAACGCCTACGGCCTCACCGTGCACCAGTTCCGGCTGCACATCCCGGAGGGCCAGGCGCCCAAGGGCAAGATCGTGCTGAGCCGGCTGAAGGCCGTGTCGGTGACCGACGGGCCGGGGCTGTGGGACGCGGCGGGCGGGGTCGCCGTCGACGACTTCACCTTCGAGGGCATCACCGCCGACCCCGACGTGCCGGTGCAGGCCCGCCTGGAGTGGCTGCTCAAGGTGCAGCCGGACTTCGCACCGGGTCCGTACGAGCAACTCGCCGCCGTCTACCAGCAGGGCGGTGAGGAGGAGCTCGCGCAGAAGGTCCAGCTGGAGAAACAACGCCGCCGCTACTCCGAGCTCGGCCGGGCCGGTCGGGTCTGGGGTTACGTGCAGCGGTGGACGGTCGGCTACGGCTACCGGCCGTGGCTCGCGATCTGCTGGCTCGGCGTGTTCTGGCTGGGCGGCTCGCTCTGGTTCAACTGGCATCCGATGGTCAAGCTCAACAAGGACGAGGACCCGGTGTGGAACGCCTGGCTCCTCTCGCTCGACCTGCTCATCCCGATCGTCGACTTCGGCCACGACGGGAAGTGGCAGTTCACCGGCGCGTCGCAGTGGATCTCGTCGCTGCTCGTCGCGGTCGGCTGGGTGCTCGCCTCGACCGCTGCCGCGGGGGCGACGCGGGTGCTCAAGAGAATTTGATCTTGTGCGGGCGGACGCGTGGCGATCACGGCGTGTGAGATCGACTTGCACGCTGTGTTCGTCACACGATGTAGTTAACAGGGCGCGCTGAACGTGCATTCAGGGTGGCTCGACTGGCACAGTCGGCCCCGTCGACTTGATCACTTGATCGTCGGCGATTCCCTTGAGTGACACGAACAAGCGAGGTTCCCGCGTTGTCATCTGCCGATCTGCGAGCGAAGACGGGAGCGAACGGCATTCGCCGGTTCGCCACCCGAGCGCTGCTCGCCGTCGGTGGAGCTGTCGCGGGTACGGCCATCGCCTGGGCACTCAGCACCTCGTCGGCCAATGCGGCCGACGAGACTCAGCAGTTCGACGTCGTCACCAGGATCGTCTCCGTTGACGAGAAGTTGCCGGTTGTCGTTCCCGCTGGCAAGGCCGTCGACAAGCTCGACGAAACGCTGCGCGCCGAGCAGCAGAAGGCTCGCGCCGCTCTGCCGGAGGTTCAGGTCCAGAAGGCGGTCGAACAGATCGCCGCGCGGATCCTGCCCAGTGTCACCAAGTCCGTTCGCACCAGCACCCCCGCGACTTCGCGGGCGCTGGACGTGACGTACGTGGAGACCCCGGCGCCCACCTTCGAGACCGGACAGTCGCCGGCCCCGAAGTCGCAGTTCACCGGCCCGTCCGGTGCCAAGTGGACGGCACTGCTGGAGAAGCACCACTTCGTGGCGCCCTCCGAACAGCACCCGTCTCTCCCCGCCGACCCGTCCCCGAAGCTGCCCGTCCCGGCCCCCGCGCCGGTGCAGTGCAGCTGCAGTTCGGACGGTTCCGGTTCTGCAAGCGGCAGCAAGTCTGCTGCTCTGGCTGCGTCCGGTAATGCTCACGGCACCACGGTGGCAAGCGCTCTCGCGCCGTCCACCGACGAGGTGACCGTGTCTGCCGGCAAGCAGCCTGGCACCAACCCCGACTGACCTAAGCGCGCGGTCCGCGGCAGCCCTCTCCCCTGGCTGTTCCGGAAGTCGACCGTCGCGCTTTTTTCTTGCGCTCCTTTCGGTCGATCACCGCGTGCTCTCCCCCCGGTGATGACGCGTCGTCCCCACGCGTCCCGGCCCACCCCCCAAGAACCTCCCCTGATCACAGGGGATTTTGGAAAAGGAGATCTAATGCAGACCTGGGCAAAGCGCGGAATTCAGTCCGCGTTTGTCACTGGTGGTTTGCTGATGCTCGGTACTGGCATCGCTTCTGCCCAGGAGAACGTCAACCCGGATGCAGCTCCTCCGGTCGTCGACGCGGGCGCCACGGTTCCGGTGAAGATCGACCAGAACAACCTGGCCACCCCGGTCAAGCAGCTGAACGTGCCGAAGGTCGACCGCACGATCAGCACGGACCGCGTCACCAGCGTGGCGCCGACCCGGACGGCCGCACCGGTCGCCCACCCGTTGGTCCGCACGGTGAGCGACAGGGTGCAGGGCACCGCGCTCTCCAGCATCGCCCGCGGCAACACGATCCAGGCGCACGTCGATGTGCCGATCAACATCTGCGGGAACCAGATCTCGGTCCTGGCCGACGGCTCGACGACCGCCGACTGCGAGCAGTCGTCGCACCGTGACGGCAGCATCACGACGACCGGCGCGGGCCAGGCTCTCGCCGGCAACATCGTCGCCGTCAACCACGTGCTCCCGGTCCAGATCACCGGCAACGCGATCGCGGCGGGCGGCAACGCCGCCACCGACACGACCGCGACGCAGGAAGCCACCACCGGCGGCGACCTCACCACCAACGGTGACAAGGGCGCCATCTCCGGCAACGTCGTCGCCGAGCAGGGTGCGACCCCGGTTCAGATCACCGGCAACGGCGTGGGCGCGGCGGGTATCGCCGATGTCCTGTCGACCGCCGACACGAAGGCCGACTCGTCCGGCGTCATCGAGACCAGCGGCAAGGACAGCTCGGTCTCGGGCAACGTCGCGCAGATCCCGCTGGCCCCGCTGTTCGAGGTCAACGGCAACTCGGCCGCCGGTGCGGGCAACGCCGCCACCGACTCGACCCAGAGCGGCACCGCCGTCGCGGGCGACAAGGTCGCGACCAACGGTGACCCGGCCACCCTCGCGGGCAACGTCGCCAAGACGCCGCTCGCCGGCCCGATCACGGTCGACGACAACGCCGCCGCCGCTGGTGGCAACTCGTACGCCACGAGCGACACGACCAACGAGTCGACCGCCGGTGGCGACACCAACACCTCGGGCCACGGCTCGACGGCGGCCGGCAACGTCGCCGACACGCCCATCTCGCTCCCCGTCGCGGCGGGCGGCAACGCCGCTTCGCTGATCGGCAACAGCGGGACCGACCACAGCAACACCGTGGACTCCGTCGCCGGTGGCGACAGCTACACCCTCGGCGACAACGGCGTCCTGTCCGGCAACCTCGCGAACGTTCCCCCGGCCACGGCCGTGGACGTGTGCGGCAACGGTGCTGCCGGTGGCGGCCAGGCCTCGGGCACCTGCGTCAACGACGTCAAGTCGGAGACCGGTGGCTACCAGGGCACCTTCGGCGACAACTCGGTCGCGTCCGGCAACATCGCGCAGACCCCGCTCGCCGCCCCCGCCGAGGTCTTCGGCCTGGCCGCGGCCGCCGCGGGCACCGCAGCGGGCTCGGCGGACGAGACCAAGGACGTTCGTTCCAGCGGTCAGCCGAACACCGAAGACGACCACGGCACGGTCTCCAGCAACATCGTGACCGCGCCCACCGCCGTCGCCGCGCAGGTCTTCGGCGACACGGCCGGTGTCGTCGGCAACACCACGACCGACACGGCGAACGACACCACGGTCACCGCGGGCCAGCCGCCGCACGCGACCGGCAAGAAGGGGTCGGTGTCGGGCAACATCGTCCAGGCCCCGTCCACGACGCCGGCGCAGGTCTTCGGCGTTGCCGCCACGCTGGTCGGCAACAACTCGGCCGTGGCCGACAACGCCACCGACATGAAGGCCGGCGGCGACGCGCTCACCTCCGGTGAGCAGGGTTCGGTCGCGGGCAACGTCGTCTCCGCTCCGGTCGCGACCGGCACCCAGGTGCTCGGCTGGACCGTCGGCGGCGCGGGCAACGTCGACTCCGCCACCACCAACGACCTCAGCTCGGTCGCCGGTGGCGACGTCAACAGCAACGGTGACGGCGGCTCGGTCTCGGGCAACCTGATCGGCGCGCAGCCGGCAGTGCTCCCGGCCGTTCCGGGCAACACTGTCTCCGCGGCGGGCATCACCAACTCCGACGTGGTCAGCTCCACCAACGTCGTGTCGGGTGCCGACAGCTACTCCACGGCCGACGACGCGTCGGTCTCCGGCAACCTGATCCACGTCCCCGCCACCGCCGTCGCCGGCGTGTACGCGGACGCGGTCGCGGCTGCGGGCAACGCCACGACGGCCACCGACAAGACGTCGAACACCGTCGCCGGCGGCGAGATGCTCACGGAGGGCAGCGGACCGCTGACCGCCCGCGAGATGACCGTCCCGGTCGAGGCTGCCGCCAACGTCGCGCGTATCCCCGTCGAGGTCGTCGGCCAGGCGATCACCACGGGCACGAGCGACGACACGCAGCTGACCGGCGAGGACGCCGGCACCCTGCGCGCCACGCAGCTCAAGGGCATCGAGCTCCCCAAGGGCATCGACAAGCTCATGGGTGCCACCGAGGTTCCCGCGTTCAACGGCGTCGACTCGCTTTCCGCGAGCTCGCTGCCCGTGAACGCGCTGCCCAGCACCGAGGGCCTCACCGCGATGGCCGGCCAGCTGCCCCTCGGCAGCCTGCCCGCCGCGCCGGCTCTGCCGATCGCTCAGGAGCGTTCCAACCTGCCCCTGGGCCCCAACGGCGTTGCCAGCGTGACCCCGAACGTGCAGGGCCTGCCGGTTTCCGGTCTGCTCGAAGCGGCCAAGGGCCTGGTCCCCGCCGGTGCGACCCAGCGTTCGCTGCCGTCCCTCCCGGTTGCCCTCCCTGCGCTGCCCTCGCTGCCGATCGGTCTGCCCGTGCCGACCGAGCGTGCGCTGCCCGCCGTCCCGGCCGTCCCGGCCGTGCCGGCTGACATCTCGGGTCTGAACCTGAACCCCACCTCGGGCCTGGTTCCGGCCGGCGAGCGTTCGCTGCCGTCCCTCCCCATGGTTCCGGCGATCTCGGCGCTCGACACCGCCAAGGTGTTCGAGACCGTGACCGGCACCCTGTAACACCCCCGCAGTTGTAACACCCTCCTCCGGTAAGAAGCCGAAGCCCGGCGACACCACGGTGTCGCCGGGCTTCGGTGCGTTCTCAGGAGTTTTCGGCCGTGGTGATCACGTCGTCCGGTGTGGTCTCACCGTCGCTCGTCACCCAGTGGATCCGCGGGCTCTCGCCGACGAGCTGCCGGACCAGCGCCGCGACCGGCGAGCCGTCACCGAAGTCGTGTTCGGCGAGCACCGCCAGCACGCTGTCCCGGTAGCGGGCGACGGTGTAGTCCGGACGCAGCCCCGCCCGCACCACCCGTGCGGCACCCGTAGTGGTGGGCGCGAAACAGTCCGTGCAGGTCAGCGCAGTGATCCGGATGCTCGTGGGTGATCACCACGGCGTCCACCCGGTCCGGCCACAGCTCCATCAACCGCGGCAGCGTGCCGTAGCCGAGGTCCAGGACCAGGCGAAAGCCTGCGGACTCCACCGCGAAGCCACTGCACGCCCGGCCCGGTTCCGGGTAGGCCCCGCAGCTGCCGAGAACGGTCACCTCCATCAGACCTCCTGCGTGGTCGGTGCCGCGACGGCCTTCTCGGCGGCGCGGCTGGTCTGTTCCCAGCCTGCCCACGTGTCCATGCGCCGCCGCGAGATGTCGAAGGCCAGGTCGTAGACCATGCTGCCCAACAGCAACCGCAGCGGCGGGTCGTCGCTCGCGACCAACGTCATCACCGCTTCGGCGGCCAGGCGCGGCTCGCTGTCGACCGACCCTTCCGCCCACTGCTTCTCCAGCTCCGCGCGAAGCTGGTCGTAAGCCGGGTTCGGGCTGGTCGCCGTCGTGCTGGCGTAGAGGTCGGTCCAGTAGCCACCCGGCTGGACGATGGTGACTTTGACACCGAACTCGGCGGCCTCGGCGGCGAGCGCCTCACTCATGCCTTCCAGCGCGAACTTGCTCGCGCTGTAGAGCCCGGTGCTGGGGAAACCGCCAAGCGCGCCGATGCTGGAGATCTGCACGATGTGCCCGTTGCCCTGGGCTCGCAGCTGCGGCAGCACGGCCTGGCTGACCCACAGCGCACCGAAGAAGTTGACCTCCAGCTGGGCGCGGGCCTGCGCTTCGGTGAACTCCTCCACCATCCCGGCGAACAATGCTCCGGCGTTGTTCACGACGACATCGAGCCGGCCGAAGTACCCGACCGCCCGCGCGACGACATCGAAGACCGCCGCCCGGTCCGTGACATCCAGCCGCAGTGTCAACAACCGGTCTGGATGTCGTGCGGCGAGATCGTCGAGCGGTGTGACATCGCGGGCCGCGCCGACGACCCGGTCACCGGCGGCGAGCGCGGCCTCGGTGAAGGCGCGGCCGAGGCCACGGCTGGCACCGGTGATGAACCAGACACGAGCTTCCATTGCTGTTCCCTCCGTCTTAACGAGACGAACCGAACCGTCTCGTTGATTGCAATAGCTTGCCCCCGGTCGGTCCCGGCTGTCAAGACGGACCGTCTCGTCTTTGCTAGATTGACCCCGTGTCCACCAAGGTCTCCCCGGATCCCAGCCGCCGCAGCGAGACCGCGCGGCGCGCCATCCTTGCCGCAGCACTCGAACTGGTCGGGCAGGTGGGCTACGCGAAGCTCAGCATCGAGGGAATCGCCCAGGCCGCGGGCGTCGGCAAACAGACGATCTACCGGTGGTGGCCGTCAAAGGGCTCACTGCTCTTCGACGCCTTCCTCACCCTCGCCGGCGAAGGCGAGGCCGCGGCCCTGCCCGACACCGGCGACCTCGCGGCCGACATGAAGCTCGTCCTGCGCGCCACGGTCGACGAGCTCAACGACCCGCGCCTCGACCAGGCCATGCGCGCCCTGCACACCGAGATCGTCCACGACCCGGCCCTGGCCGCCGACTACGAGAAGCGCCTGGACGGGCCGATGCGGGAGCTGAAGAAAGTGCGCCTGCGCTCTGCCCAGCGCGTTGGGCAACTCGCCGAGGACGTCGACCTCGACCTGGCCGTCGACATGCTGTTCGGGCTGATCCAGAACCGGTGGTTGCAGCGCACCGCTCCGCTGACCCGTGACTATGCGGATCAGGTGGTGGACACCGCACTGCGCGGCCTCCAGCCGCGCGAGCGGTAGGCCGCACGCACCCGTCCGCTATCAGGCGAGCTGACCGGCATCGGTGCGAAGGCGCGCGTGCGTGTGTACGTCATGCCATCCGTCCGCGTGGAGCATTGCGCCCCGCAGGGTGCCTTCGACGCGGAACCCGAGTTTGGCGGCGACGCGGCACGATGCCGGATTGGCCGTCGAGTGCTGCAGGAAGACCCGGTGCAAGCGAACGATGTCGAAGGTCCACTGAGTCAGGGCGAGCGCAGCGCGTGCGGCGATCCCGGTTCCTCGCGCATCGGGCAACACCCAGTACGACAACTGTGCCGATCCTTCGAACAGCGAGATGGTGCGCAGACCGACTTGGCCGATCGGTTGGTCATCGTGAGCGTCGGTGATCGCCCAACTGGCATCCGTCTCGTTGTCCCAGCGCATGTCCCAGCCTGCTATCCAGGCGAGGGCTTCGTCCTGGGAGTCCATGCGCCGCACATGCCAGCGCTGGATGTCAGGGCAGTCGAATGCCGACCTCACCGTCTCGGCATCGCTCTGGCGCCACGGCCGCAGCACCAGACGACCGCCGATATCGAGGCAGGGTTGCTTCAGGCTCCGCAGCGAACCGGCGGGATGGGCGGGGCCGACGAGAAGAGCCACGCGTTCATGGTCGCACTACGCGGTCTTCTCTGAGGGTGGCTCGTCCGCGATCGCGTCGATCACCATGGCGCGCAGTTCGTCGGAGCTCTTCCGCAGCAACGGAGGAACCTCCGCGTTCCACTTCACCGCGAAGGCCGCGAGAGCCTCCTCGATCGACTTCTGCACCTTGCCTCTCGCGAACAACATCCCCAGCGCCATGAACGGCCAGAAGACGGAGCGCCCACGCAGCTTGACCGCCACCCGGACCTCCCAGCGGCCGTCGGTGGTCGGTCGCTGCGAGATCGTCGCGCGTGCGACGGCGAACATGTGCTTGGCGCTTGCCGTGATCGGTGCGGCACCGCGGCCGCCCGCCCACCAGCGGTCCAGCTCCGCCGCGCCGCTCCAGGAGAGACCGGACAGGCGTCGGTGCTGCTTGAGCACTATCGTTCCGGCCGCGTTCAGCTGGTTGGGCCGCAATGTCCCGTCCCAGGCGAAAGACATCTCGTCGTCGTCGATCTCGACCTGAGCGGCAGTGCCGGTCCTGGGGTTCCACGCGGTGACTGCCACGTTTCCGGCACCGTCGGCGAGGACGTACCGCGCGCCGGGATTCGCGTGCCGTCCCTCGACGAGCTTGACGGCCGACACCGTGCGGCCGTCCTCGGCGACGAACCCGTCGCCTTCGGGCCGCAGGCTCCCGATGGTCTCGTGCAGCGTCGCCACGGACTGGTCGAACCACCGGCGCGGAACTGGCTCCAGCGTCACGACGTGCGAGAAGCGGGTCATGCCGCACAGTATTCAGAACTGGGACTAGGCCTGGGCGAGGTCGGTGAAACGGCTGTAGTGCAGCTGGTGGGCGACGACGATGGTGGCGGTCGGGCCGGCGCGGTGCTTGGCGACGATCAGGTCGGCCTCGCCCGCGCGCGGGTCGTCGCGTTCCCAGGCGTCCGGGCGGTTGATCATGATGACCATGTCGGCGTCCTGCTCGAGCGAGCCGGACTCACGGAGGTCGGAGAGCATCGGCTTCTTGTCCGTGCGCTGCTCCGGGCCACGGTTCAGCTGGGAGATCGCGATGACCGGGACGTCGAGCTCCTTGGCGATCAGCTTCAGGTTTCGCGAGAACTCCGAGACTTCCTGCTGGCGGGACTCGGTCTTCTTGCCGGAGCTCATCAGCTGGAGGTAGTCGACGACCACGAGCCTGAGGTCGTGGCGCTGCTTGAGGCGGCGGGCCTTGGCGCGGATCTCCATCATCGTGAGGTTCGGGCTGTCGTCGACGAAGAGGGGCGCCTCGCTGATCTCGCTCATCCGGCGGGCGAGGCGGGTCCAGTCGTCGTCGCTCATCTTGCCGCCGCGCATGTCGCCGAGGCGGATGCGGGCCTCGGCGGAGAGCATGCGCATCACGATCTCGGTGCGGCTCATTTCCAGGCTGAAGATGGCGCTGGTCAGGCCGTGCTTGATGGAGCAGGAGCGGGCGAAGTCGAGGCCCAGCGTCGAGTTGTGGGTCGGGATCATCGTCTCGCCCGCGAGGTAGAGGTGGTCGTGGTTGTCGACCTCCACGCACCGCACCGGCACGGACGCGATCGGGCGGACCGCGACGATCTCCACCTGGTCCTGCGTGCCGAGGCCGGCGATCAGCTCGTCGACGTCGCGGCGCAGGCGGGCGAAGCGGCCGTCGACGGTCAGGGCCGCGAGCAGTTCGGCCCGCTGCGCGCGGGAGGCGCGCAGGTACATCGCGGGGATGTGCGGCTCGTCGGCGAGGCCGAGCTTCTTGGCCGTGCGCTGCTCGTCGTCCGTGAGCTCCAGGTCGCCCAGTCCCGAGAGGAACTTGCCCAGCGAGGACGGCGTCAGCGGCAACGAGGCGGCGGGCAGCTCCCACGCGGCGGACAGGCGGATGAAGTGGCGGCACACGCCGACGCGGTGGAACAGCTGCTGCGTCGTGCGGATCGCCCAGAAGCCGCCGGTCTCGCTGCACGACTCGGTCAGCCACTGGTGCTCGGCGTCGGCGACGATCACCGTGCCGTCGGAGAACTCGACCTCGAAACACGGGCGGCCGGTCATCACCTCGGTGGTGGCGACCACGCGGGTCGGACGGCCGTCGGCGCCGATCAGCTGGTCGCCCGCGGCCACCGCGCCCATCGTGGTCCAGCCGGACGGGGTGGGCAGCGGAGTGTCCAGCGCCAGCGCCTTGCCGACACCGGGACGTGCGGCGACGATGATCATCTGGCCGCCGTGCAGGCCGTTCGTCAGCTCGTCGAGGTCGGCGAAGCCCGTCGGGATGCCCTGCGAGATGCCACCGCGCGACGCGATCGCGTCGATCTCGTCCATCGTCGGCTGGAGCAGGTCCTCCAGGGCCACGTAGTCCTCGGTCGTGCGGCGGTCGGTGACCTCGTAGATGGCGGCCTGCGCGCGGTCGACCACCTCGTCGACGTCCGCGCCCTCGGCACCGTTGTACCCGAGCTGCACGATGCGCGTGCCCGCCTCGACCAGGCGGCGCAGCACCGCCTTCTCCGCCACGATCTCCGCGTAGTAACCGGCGTTCGCGGCCGTCGGCACCGTCGCGATCAACGTGTGCAGGTACGGCGCGCCTCCCACGCGCAGCAGCTCGCCGCGCCGCTCGAGCTCCGCCGAGATCGTGATCGGGTCGGCAGGCTCGCCGCGGCCGTACAGGTCGAGGATGCAGTCGTAGATCGCCTGGTGCGCGGGACGGTAGAAGTCGTTCGGCGCGAGCGCCTCGATCACGTCCGCGATCGCGTCCTTGGACAGCAGCATGCCGCCGAGCACCGACTGTTCAGCGGCGAGGTCCTGCGGCGGCTGACGCTCGAACTGTCTGCTCCGCCATACCCCGGTCATCGACCAGCGCCACTGCCAAATCACCCCTGCGAAAAGTCGAGAGCCGGTGTCGGTCACCTAGTTGTACCGCGCGGCACCGACAATTTCGGGCGGCCACGCTGCGCGATGGTCATCACCCGCGTCGCGACGCTAGAGGGACCCGTCCGGAGCAAGCAAACCGGTGTGTGGATCGCCCTGTGGACAAGTGGGGGACAACCTGTGGATGGCTGCGCACAGGGCTGGAGGCGCTGGGGACAACCTGGGGACAACCGGTGGAGTGACAGAAATAACCCCAGCTCAACGGCTGTGCACAAGTTGTGGAAAAAGTTGTGCGCCACACCCTCGGCGTGTCGCGAAAAACGCCTTCTTCGGCGTGTCGCGCACCTGCACGAGCAGTTTATCCACAGGTCGTGGACAGGGCGCCGCTACGGCAAACGAGCGAAAGCGCCACCCACCCGGAGCATTCCGGGTAGGCGGCGCTTCGGCAAACCGACCGTAGGCGAACCCCACCAACGAGTGTGTCGCAACGCGCTCGAACGACGTCGCCGCGCTAGTCTCTCGGGGTATGCGGGGTCGGCCCCGTAACAGACACGGCGAAGCAACGGCGAAGCTGCGTCAGCAGCGAGCTGACGTCGCGCCGTCGTGACGTTCACCGGCAGCGCGAGGGTGACCTCAGGGTGCAGGCGAACGGTGACCGAGTGCTTGCCGACGGTCTTGATGTGACCCGGCAGCTCGATGGCGCGCTTGTCCAGGACCGGACCACCGGCGGACTTGACGGCAGCCGCCACGTCCGCGGCGGTGACCGAGCCGAACAGCTTGGTGCTGCCCGAAGCGGCCTTGGCTTTGAGCGTCACGGAGAGACCCTCGAGCGCGGTCTTGATCTCCTTGGCGTGGTCCAGGTCGCGCACGCGGCGGGTGTCCTGCGCGCGGGTGATGACCTGGATCTGCTTCTGCGCGCCGCGGGTCGCCACGATCGCGAGGCCACGCGGGAGCAGGTAGTTGCGGCCGTAGCCGTCCTTGACCTCGACGATGTCGCCGGGCGCGCCAAGGCCGGAAACGTCAGCGGTGAGGATGAGCTTCATCGCGAATGTTCCCTTCTCTTAGCGGGCGGTCGAGGTGTAGGGCAGCAGGGCCATCTCACGGGCGTTCTTCACGGCAACAGCGACGTCGCGCTGGTGCTGCGAGCAGTTGCCCGTGACGCGGCGGGCACGGATCTTGCCGCGGTCGGAGATGAACTTCCGAAGCAGCGTCGTGTCCTTGTAGTCGATCAGGCTCGCGCTCTTGTCCTTGCAGAAGGCGCAGACCTTCTTCTTGGGCTTGCGCACAGGCGGCTTGGCCATGTGTCTCTAACTCCTGAATACGCGGTGAATGAAGTACTGGATGACCGGTGCAGTCGGTCTAGAAGGGGGGCTCGTCGGCGAAGCCGCCAGCAGAGCCGGCCGGCGGGGCGGAACCCCACGGGTCGTCTGCCGGTGCGCCACCGCCGCCGCCGCCGCGAGACTGCTGACCGCCGCCGCCGCCGAAGCCGCCGCCACCGCCGCCGTCTCCACGGCTGACCTTGTTGACCTTCGCGGTCGCGTAGCGCAGCGAGGGGCCGATCTCGTCGACCTCAAGCTCCACGACGGTGCGCTTCTCGCCTTCCTTCGTCTCGAAGGAACGCTGGCGCAGTCGTCCGGAGACGAGCACTCGCGAACCGCGGGTGAGCGACTCGGCCACGTTCTCGGCGACCTGACGCCACACGTTGCACCGCAGGAACAGCGCTTCGCCGTCCTTCCACTCGCCCGACTGCTTGTCGAACGTGCGGGGGGTCGAGGCGACCGTGAAACTGGCCACCGCCGCCCCGGACTGGGTAAAGCGGAGTTCGGGGTCGGCAGTCAGGTTTCCGACTACCGTGATCGTCGTCTCACCAGCCATGTCTTGGGAGCTCCCCTAATCGAGGTTCGTCAGGCCCTGGCGGCGGCCCTGGCCGCCGACTTGACCGACTTGGCGTCCGCCTTGGCCGCAGCCTTGGCAGCCAACTTGGCGGCCTTGGCGGGCTCGCGGCGCAGGACCTTCGTCCGGAGCACCGTCTCCTGCAGACCGAGCTGGCGGTCCAGTTCCTTCACCGCTTCGGGCGTCGAGGTCAGGTCGAGCACCGCGTAGATGCCCTCGCTGTTCTTGTTGATCTCGAAGCTCAACCGGCGCTTGCCCCACACCTCGACCTTCTCAACGTTTCCGCCCGTGGTGCGGATGACGTTGAGGAACGTGTCGAGTGACGGCGCGATCGTGCGCTCGTCGAGACTGGGGTCGAGGATGACCATCACTTCGTAATGACGCATGAGGACCACTCACCTCCTGTGGACTCGCGGCCACGGGCTTTCCGTGGCAGGAGGGTCGTCGCGTCAGCAACTGGTGAAGGTTAACAGAGCGCGTCCGGCGACTACGCAGGGGTGCGGCGGAGCACCCAGGTTCGCACCAGCGCACCCGTCACACAGGCCAGCAGCAGCACCGCCACCAGAACCGGGAGCCCGACACCGCCGGGGCCGCCGAGCCTGGGCAACGCGGTCGCGAGGCCGGCGGCCTGCACCGGGTCGCTGTCCAGACCGTTGCCGTTGGACGCGCGCGGCACCTGCGAGCCGTACCGCACGCCGGGTGACGGCGAGTACAGGCCGGGCATCGCGAACGGCAGCGAGCCGTAGCTGAAGAGCGGGACGCGGCCGAAGTTCGTGCCGAGCGAGTACAGCGGGAAGTCGCGGTTGATCGGCGTGCCCTGCGGGCTGCCGGGCGCACCGGGGTTCACGCCGGGCTGGCCGGGCGGTGTGCCCGGATTCGGCTGGGGCTGGCCCGCGGGCGGCTTCGGCTGGCCGGGCAACGGCGGCACCAGCTTCTGAGAGTTGTCCGCGATCGCCCCGACACCGTCCTGGACGGGCGCCGCGACCTTGTTCACGCCGGTGACGACGACGCCGCAGCCCTGGGTCAGGGTCGTGCGCACGGTTCCGGTCAGCGTGCCGAGGATCGGCCCGAGCAGCGGGATCTTGTTCAGCTCGGTGATCACCGCGGTCGCGATCGTGCCGCCGCTGATCGTGGTCGTCCCGACCTGCACCGCACCGATCGGGATGGGCTTGAGCTGCGAGAACGCCTGTTTGAACGGTTCCGCGAGCGGCGGCCCGAGCAACGGGACGGCACGCACGAGATCGGTCACCGGCTGCAGAACGGCGTTCGGGCTGAGCGAGACGGGTGTGCCGGGTGTGCCCTGCACACTCGTGGCGCAACTGCCGATCACGATGGGCTCGGCCGCCGTGGCGGTCACCGGTCCCACCGAGGCGGAGGCCAGCGCCAGCAGCGTCGCGGCGGTGACGCTCAGCAGTCGCATGCGAACCCCTTTCCTACTCTCAAGTAACGACCGTAGGTCCTGGTCGTGACGCAGACCATCCCCACTTTTCGCAATTGCTCCTATCGGCGGCGGCTGCGATGGCGTTATGGACGCCGACTACCCTCCTGGTCATGCGCATCGGGGCCCATGTCCGCGACGACGACCCGGTCGGCGCCGCGGCCGAACGCGGTGCCGAGGTCGTCCAGTTCTTCCTGTCGGATCCCCAGGGGTGGAAGAAACCCAAACCTCATCCGCAGACGGAGGCACTGCTCGCATCCGATCTGGAGGTGTTCGTCCACGCCCCGTACATGATCAACATTGCGTCGCTGAACAACAAGATCCGGATTCCGTCCAGGAAGAACGTGATCCAGCACGCGGTCTCGGCTGCCGAGGTGGGCGCCAAGGGCCTGATCGTGCACGGCGGGCACGTCACGAAGGGCGAGGACCCGGCGGAGGGCTTCGCGAACTGGCGCAAGTTCTTCGAGCGGCAGGTCGCCGACGGCGGCTTCGCGGTGCCGATCCTGATCGAGAACACCGCGGGCGGCGACAACGCCATGGCCCGCACGTTCGACTCGCTCAAGATGCTCTGGGACGCGGTCGGCGAGTTCGGTGCGGGCTTCTGCCTCGACACCTGCCACGCGTTCGCCGCCGGTGAGGACCTCGTCGGCATCGTCGAACGGGTGAAAGCGATCACCGGCCGGATCGATCTTGTGCACCTCAACAGCTCGCGCGACGAGTTCGGTTCATCGCGCGATCGGCATGACAACATCAAGACTGGCACCATCGACGCCGATCAGCTCGTGGCCGTCGCCGCGAGCGCCGGATGCCCCGTCGTGGTGGAGACACCGGACGAGGGCCAGGCCGACGACATCGCGTACCTGCGCGACCACGCCGGCCGGTGAAGACCGTGCACGAGGTGGTGAGCGTGACGCCCGAGCGAGGCGATGCCGGGCGTTTCGTGAACCGCTTCGGGAAGCCGGCCGCGGTCGTGCTCGTGCTGCTGTGCGGGTTCACGCTGCTGCTGGGCTTCATCAACAAGGACCGCTGCACCGGTCCGGCGTTCGACCAGTGGGGCCGCACCCAGCCCGACTACGACGAACGCAACAAACAAGAGGTCTGTTACTCCGACATCCAGCACCTCTGGATCGGGCGTGACATCGACCGGCACGTCTTCCCGTACGTCGACGGCGGCATCAACGACAAGGGCGTCCTCGTCGGCGGCTCGGTCGAGTACCCGGTGCTCAGCGGCCTGCTGATCTGGGCCGGTGCGATCTTCGCGGAGAACGACGCGCAGTACCTGCTCTTCTCCTCGCTGCTGATGGCGCCGTTCGGCCTGCTCACAGGCTGGCTGCTGGGCAAGCTCGCCCGCTGGCGCGCACTGCTGTGGGCGATCGGTCCACCGTTGATCCTCTATGCCTTCCACAACTGGGACCTGCCGGTCGTGCTGTGCTCGGTGGCCGCGGTCTTCGTGGTGCACCGGTGGAACCGGCCACTCGTCGAACGGGCGACGGTCGCCTCGGTCCTGCTCGGACTCGGGTTCGCGTTCAAGGTCTATCCGGCGATCTTCGTGCTGCCGCTGATGCTCTACGTCGCCACCGGCGGCTGGCGCGGCCAGGAGCTGCCCGCCAGATTCCAGGGCACCCGCAAGAAGGCCGACATCGTCGGCGCGCTCAAGGTCGGCCTCGCGTCGATCGTCACGGTCGTGCTGGTCAACCTGCCGTTCGCGGTCGCGGGCTGGGACGGCTGGCTCGCGTCGTTCGAGTTCCAGCAGCTGCGCCGGGTCGACATCACGACGAACTCGATCTGGTACTGGGGCCTGCGGCCGTTCATCGGCGACGACGCGATGCAGTCACTGGTCGGCGTTCTCTCGCCGATCCTGATCCTGGTGTCGTTCGCCATCGCGGCCGGCTACGGCTGGGTGCGGTTCCAGCGCGAGGGCAGCTACCCGTGGATCGCGGTGTCCGGCGCGATGCTGTGCGGGTTCATGTTGCTGCACAAGGTCCACTCGCCGCAGTACACGCTGTGGCTCGTGCCGATGCTCGTGCTCCTGCGCGTGCCGCTGGCCTGGGCGTACGCCTACTTCGCGGTCGACCTGGCGATGGGGATCGGGATCTTCCGCTGGTTCTGGGCGATCGAGTTCGGGCAGCCTGCCGGGATCTACGACAGCTTCTCCGCGCAGGCCGTGATGATCGGCGTGTGGGGCCGGGCGGCGTTGCTGGTGGCGTTGTTCGTCGCGTTCCTCAAGGCTCGTGCCGTGACCGAGGACGACCGCGTGAGCGACACGAAGTTCCTGCGCAGCACTGCGAAGGCCTAGTTCGTTCGGAGCCTGGTAGATCGCTGATCTTGACCGCACACTTCACCTGTGAGGGTGATCGTCGTGCTGGCGTTGTTGCTGGTCTGCGGCGCCTCCGGGCCACACGTCCGGCCGGAGGCGGTTCGCTGGCTGCCCGTGTGGCAGGCCGTGCCGACGGTGTCGGCCGCGGTGCCGGACCAGAGCGTGCGGACCACCGTCGACCTCACCGCGGGCGGCACGTCCGTCCGGGTGCGGCTGTCGAACCTGATGGGGATCAAGCCCGTCCGTGTCGAGCAGGTGACGGTCACCGCGAACGGCGAGACCCGGCAGCTGTCGTTCCGCGGCTCCCGCGGCGTCACGATCGGGGCGCGCAACGAGGTTTACAGCGATGCCGTGCGGATGGCGGTCACGACCACATTGGACATCCGCACGTACACACCGGCGGGCACGCCGTGCCACGCGCGCGCACTGCGCACCATCACGTCGGCACGCACACACATCTGTTTGGTGTCAGCCGTTGAGGTAGCGGGGTTCACCGCTCCTGGGGCTGCGGTGATGTTCGGCGACTCGATCACCGAGGGGAACGCGGACGGCACGTGGCCGTCCATGGTCCAGAGCGACTACGCCGTACTGAACGCAGGCGTCAGCGGCAACGGCCTGTTGACCGGCAACGCACCGATGATCGCGCGTCTGTACCGGGACGTGCTCTACAGCGACCAGGTGCGCAAGGTCGTGTTGTTGGGCGGCATCAACGACATCCAGAACGGCCTCAGCGCGGACAACGTCATCGCCGGCATCCGCACCGTTCTGCTGCGGTGCCAGAACGAGGGCGTGCAGGTGATCGTCGGCACCGTCACGCCGTGGCGCGGCTGGGTGAACTGGACCGACGAACGTGAGCAGCAGCGCGCGAAGGTGAACGCGTGGATCCGTGCCACGTTCCCCGAGGCGATCGACTTCGACGCGGCCCTGCGCGACCCCGACGACCCGCTCAGACTGCGTCCGGAGTTCGACTCCGGTGATCACCTGCATCCGAATGTGGCCGCATTCGGTGCGATGGCTCGCCTCGTGCGGGTGTGACGATCCGCCGGTCCGGCGCGCCCTCGAGCACGCCGGCGAGCGGATCGTCGCCCGCCTGACGCACGACGTCGCGCTCCGGGTGGTAGATCTCCTTCAGGATGATCACGCACAACAGCACCACGGCCGCGTCCCGTAGCAGCACGGTGCCGAGGAACCAGTCGATCGGCAGGCCCTTGTTCTCGGTGCCGAGGTAGAAGTACATCCGCGGCACCCACACGAGCGCGTCGACCGTCATCCACGCCAGCAGCAGCTTCCAGCGCGGCAGGGCGAGCACGGCGAGCGGCACCAGCCACAGCGAGTACTGCGGGCTCCACACCTTGTTCGTCAGCAGGAACGCCGCCACCACCAGGAACCCGAGCTGCGCGAGCCGTGGCCGGGTCGGCGCGGTCAACGCCACGTAGGCGATCCCGGCGCAGCAGGCGAGGAACAGCACCGAGCTGACCGTGTTGAGCACCGTCGGCGGCTGGCCCTGGGTGAGACCTGGGTCGAAGCCCTGCCACCCGGTCCACTGCACGAGGACGTTGTAGATCGTGTCCGGGTCGGCGTTGCGCTCGGTGTTCAGGCGGAAGAACTCTCTCCACCCTGTGTGCGAGGCCGGATACAACGCGAGCGGCGCGTTGACGAGCACCCACGCGCCAATGGCCGACGCAGTGGTGGTGAGCCCTGCCTTCATCCGGTCAGAACGCCAGCAGAGCAGAAGAAGTGGCCCGAGCAGGAACAACGGATAGAGCTTCGCCGCGCCACCGAGCCCGATGAGCGCACCGGCCAGCACCGGTTTCTTCCGTGCCCACGCCAGCAACCCGGCCGTGGCGAGCGCGGTCGCGATCGTGTCGAAGTTCGTGAACGCGTGCACGATGACCAGCGGCGACACCGCCACGATCGCCGCGTCCCACATCCGCCGCCGGGCGATCCGCGCCACCGAGAAGACCGTGACGAGCCACGCCATCGCCAGCCAGAACGCCGTGACGTTGAAGTACACGATCACCGTCATCGGCAGTCCCGGCACGAGCGCCACGAGTCCCTGCGCCACCCGTGCGTTGAGCCACTGGAAGATCCCCGTGACCACCGGGTACTCCATGTACCGGACGTGCTCGGTCGGCTTGCCCTCGTCGTCCTTCCAGGACGTGATGTACGGGAAGGCGCCACGCTGGTCGAGCCGTTCCGCGGTGTAGAGCGGCACCGTGTCCGAGTAGCAGAGCGCGGTGAACTGCTTGCTCCCCCGCCAGTCCAGCTGCACGACACCCTTGTCGTCCACGTACTGCTGAATGCACGGCGACTTCTGCACCCAGCCCGCCAGCAACGTCAGCACGGCGAGCAGGAGGATCACCCGCAGCGCCGACCAGAACCAGTGCCTGCCGATCTGCGCGTGCTCGCCGAGCGGACCGCCGAACGGTCTGCTCAGTGCGCGAGCGAGCGGTTCGGTCCAGGTGGGGGCGACCCGCTCTTCGTGCGTGAGCGAGTCGGTGTCCTCGGCGGGGAGCTCGGCAGGGCTGCTGGCCACGAGGCGCGATGTTACGGCCAAGACCGTTTCGCCGTGGTCAGCATCCCTCGACACAACAGCGAAGGGGCCCGGTGCGTGTGCACCAGGCCCCTTCGTCCGTTCAACTCTTAGGTGTCTCCAGGATCTCGGATCCCGTTTCCGGGATTACCGGGATTGGGGTTGGGTGGCGTCTTCGGTGTGGTCGTCGTCGTCCCCGTCGGCGGGCACAGGAAGCCTTCGCACGGCTCGGTGGGCCGCGTCGGCTTGGTGTTGCTCGGCTTCGTGGGGTCGTCCGACGGCGTGTTGGACGGCGTGTTCGACGGCTGGCTCGATGCCGGCGGCTCGGACTTCTTCGGCGGGTTGTACTGGCCGAGAGGCTTGGCCTTCGCGAACCTCTCCATCTGCGACCCGGCGAGCGCCTTGTTCATGAACACCTGCCAGATCTTGCCCGGCACGCCGGAGCCGAAGATGTTGGTGCCCTTGGCGTCCGTGATCGGCAGATTGCCCTCGTTGCGGCCGACCCACACCGCCGCGGCGACCGATGGCGTGTAGCCGACCATCCAGGCCTTGGAGTTCAGGCCCGCCTTGCCGCCCGGCGCCACCTTCGGGTCGAGCTCGTGCGTACCGGTCTTGCCGGCGCACTCGCGGCCACCCGCACACCCGACCGAGGACTTCTGCGGGATCGCCTTCAGCACGTCGGTGACGTTGTCGGCGATGTCCTGGCTCTTCGTCTGGTCCGGGTCGAACGCCGAGATCGGCTTGTCCGTGTGCTGGTAGAGCACGTCGCCGTTGGGGGCGGTGATCTTCGTGATGAAGAACGGCGCCCGGTAGACACCTCGTGCGGCGAACGTCGCGTAGGCCGAGGCCATGTCGAACGGCCGGACGCGGGCGTCACCACCACCCAGCGAGATACCACCGTTCGGCGGGCCACCGCCCTCACCGACGAGCAGCTTCGTGTCGCCGTTTCCGACGTTGACGGCGTCGGGGATGCCTGCCTCGTGTGCGGCCCTGGCGGCCGCGTTGACGCCGACGTCGTTCACGACCATGTCGTAGAACACGGTGTTGAGCGACTTCTCCATCGCCTCGCGGACCGGACAGTCCTTGCGGCAGGTGTTGTTGTTCTCGGAGTTCCTGATCGTGACGGCGGCGTCACCGCTGCCGAAGGTGCGCGGGGACGACCCGTCGTAGGTCGAGCCGAGTCCCCTGCCCTTCTTGAGTGCGGCGACCAGGTCGAACGGCTTGAACGACGAGCCGGGCTCCTGGAGCGTGCCCTTGGCGTAGTCGAACGAGCCGCGGCCATCTCTGCCGCCCCAGTAGGCGCGCACCGCACCCGTCGCCGGGTCGATCGCCGTCAGCGAGGTCTTCAACGCCTCAGGCTGCTTGCCCTTGATCATGATCTCGTCCACGGCCTCTTCGGCCGCGCCCTGCATCTTCTGGTCGATCGTGGTCGTGATCGTGACGCCGGTCTTCTGGGCATCCTCGAACGAGACGGTGGTCTGCTCGGACTCGAGGGCTTCCTGGACCTGGTCGACGATCAGGCCGCGCGGGCCGTCCAGGGACTTCGGCTGGGTCTCGGCGAACGACAGCGGAGTCGGGTACTGCTCCGAGTCGTAGTAGGCCTGGTCGATCCACTTCTTCTGGAGCATCTGCCCCATCACGAACTTCCAGCGCTTCTGCGCGTGCTCCTTGTCCTCCGAGTAGGAGGGGAGCTGGATCATGCCCGCGATCAGCGCCGCCTCGGACGGCGTGAGCTTGTCCATGTCCTTCTTGTAGTAGACCTGCGACGCAGCCTTGAAGCCGTTCGCGCCGCGGCCGAAGTACACCGTGTTCAGGTACGCGGTGATGATCGTGTTGTGGTCCGACTCGTTGCTCATCTTGAAGGCCTGGACGAGCTCGGTGAACTTACGAGTCAGCGTCGGCGCCTCGTTGCCGGTCGCCTTCTTGATGTACTGCTGCGTCAGACCGGAACCACCACTGCTGCCGCCGGTCGCCTGGATCCAGACGGCGCGCACGATCGCCTTGGCGTCGAAGCCGGGGTTGTCGTAGAAGTCCGCGTCCTCCGCGGCCATGACGGCCCGCTTCACGGTTTCCGGAATCTCCTCGTACGTCAGCGCCGTCCGGTTCTCACCAGGCGAGGTGATCTTGGTCATCTCGTTGCCGTCGGCGTACTGCAGCGTGATCGTCTTGTTCTGCTTCGCCGCGATCTCGCTCGGCTTCGGCCAGTCGACCAGCGGGTACGCGATCGCGATTGCCAGCACCGGGCCGAGGATCATCAGGCCGAGCGCGACGAACGCACCGATTCGGACGCGCTTCCAGATCTTCTTCTTACGCAGGCGACGCTCCTCCTCTTCGGTGAGCTCCGGCTCGTCGTCGTCGTAGTAATCGTCGTCGTCGATGCCCTCGGCGAGCAGGAACTCGTCGGCGGGCTCACGGTGCGTCAGCAGGTCAGGCTCGCGCTGCGTCGGCCGGCTGACCGGCGGCAGCTGCGTGGTCGCCTGATCGGGGCCGCGCGGGGGCACACCGGGACGGCCGGGGCCGCCCTGGGGACCACCTGGGCCACCCGGACCGCCGGGGCCGTTCGGGCCACCGGGGCGACGGCCACCGGGCGGCGGTGCCATGGGCACGCCACCGGGCGGAGTGGGCGGACGGCCACCAGGGCCGCCTACCGGGCCCTGCGGGCCAGGGGGACGGCCAGGCCCGCCCTGGGGCCCTCCCTGAGGACCGCCTGGTCCGTTCGGGCGGCGTGGTGGCTGTTGCTGTGGGAAACCACCGGGTGGCGTGCCACCCTGGGGAGGGCGTGCGAAACCGCCGGGCGGGGTGCCCGGTCGTGGCTGATTCGGGGCGTCGCGCCTGCCCCCGCCGTCCGGGTCGTCCCCGGTGGGCCACTGCGGCTCGCCGCCGCGCTGCCTGTCATCGTGCTGGTCGTTCACGTGAAAAGGCCTCCCAGACCGGCGCGCATCAGCACGCGGTTCGGTGGTCGTACTTCATCCGGAGCAGTGTCACCTGTGGTTCATTCCGCTGCAGTCCTCCTGCGCGGCTTTTCCAGCCCACGCTTCCCCAGGACGTATGACTGCACCAGGTGGTTCCAACTGCATGTGCGACAGACTTCAACTACGTACACGGTGAACTCGTCGAAGAGGGTTGCCATCCTGACGAGTTCTTCAGGTGCGCGTGCCGAACCGGTCGCGTGCTTGAGCTCGTCACCGTAGACCCACGAGACCTGCGTGAGCGGTTCCTTACGGCATACCGGGCAGGGCACCTGGGTCTGCGTCCCGTGGAACTTCGCAGCTCGCAGCAGGTATGGACTCGCGTCGCAGACCTCCATCGTGCCCGTTCGGCCAGAGTAGACCTCCGCCAGCAGCGCACGCCGCTGCAGCGAGTAGTCCACGATCTGCCGTTGGGTCAACACGTCACCAGAGTACGTGCCGACCGCTTTCCGGCGATGGGCCGTTCAGGGCAGCGGGGGTCCAAGCGGTATCACGGTGTGCCACATGCCACAACGAGAAGGGCCCATCGATGTATCGCGGCGATATAATCACCTCACCTATCGGTGCAGGTGCGAGGAGGTGACTCGTGTTCGAGTTCGCACTGCTCGGCCTGCTGCACGAGGCGCCCATGCACGGCTACGAGCTGCGCAAGCGTTTGCATGACCTGCTCGGAGCGTTTCGCGCGTTCTCCTACGGATCGCTGTACCCAACACTGCGGCGACTCCAACGTGCGGGCCTGATCGTGGAGGAAGGGCCGGAGGAGTCGGCACTTTCTTGGGGACGTCGGGCACGCAAGGTCTACAAGCTGACCCCCGAAGGCAAGGAGCGGTTCGCCGACCTCCTCGCCAACGCCGGCCCGCAGACCTGGGACGACGACTCGTTCGGCGTCCACCTGGCGTTCTTCTCGCGCACACCGGCAGACATCAGGATTCGCATCCTGGAAGGTCGCCGGCGCTGTGTCGAAGAACGCAGGGAAGGGCTCCGCGAGCGGCTCGCCAAGAGAGGTGAGCAGATCGACCGCTACACCCGCGAGCTGCACCGGATGGGTCTGGAGAGCACGGAGCGCGAGGTGCGGTGGCTCAACGAGCTCATCGCGCACGAAGAGTCCGAGCAGGACGAGTAGTACTCACCGTTGATCAAGGAGGACTCGGCAATGGGCGGAAACCGCCGCACCGTTCGAGTGGCCATCGTCGGGGTCGGCAACTGCGCCGCATCGCTGGTGCAGGGCGTCCACTTCTACCGGGACGCCGACCCGAACAGCCGGGTGCCCGGCCTGATGCACGTGCAGTTCGGTGACTACCACGTGCGCGATGTCGAGTTCGTCGCCGCGTTCGACGTGGACGCCAAGAAGGTCGGGGTCGACCTGGCCGAGGCGATCGGCGCCAGTGAGAACAACACCATCAAGATCGCCGACGTGCCGCCGCTGGGCGTCGTCGTGCAGCGCGGGCACACGCTCGACGGCCTCGGGAAGTTCTACCGCGAGACCATCGACGAGTCCGACGCCGAGCCGGTCGACGTCGTCGCGGCGCTGCGCGAGGCCGAGGTCGACGTGCTGGTGTCCTACCTGCCGGTGGGTTCCGAGGACGCCGACCGCTTCTACGCCCAGTGCGCGATCGACGCGGGTGTCGGCTTCGTCAACGCACTGCCGGTGTTCATCGCCTCCGACCCGGTGTGGGCCGAGAAGTTCCGCGCGGCCGGCGTGCCGATCGTCGGTGACGACATCAAGTCCCAGGTCGGCGCCACCATCACGCACCGCGTGCTGGCCAAGCTCTTCGAGGACCGCGGCGTCCAGCTCGACCGCACCATGCAGCTGAACGTGGGCGGCAACATGGACTTCCTCAACATGAAGGAGCTGGAGCGCCTGGAGTCCAAGAAGGTCTCCAAGACCCAGGCCGTCACCTCCCAGGTCGACCGCGACCTCGGCAAGCGCAACGTCCACATCGGCCCGTCGGACTACGTCGCATGGCTCGACGACCGCAAGTGGGCCTACGTGCGCCTGGAGGGTCGTGCGTTCGGCGACGTCCCGCTGAACCTGGAGTACAAGCTCGAGGTCTGGGACTCCCCGAACTCCGCGGGCATCATCATCGACGCGGTTCGCGCGGCGAAGATCGCACTGGACCGGGGCATCGGCGGCCCGATCCTGTCGGCGTCGTCGTACTTCATGAAGTCCCCGCCCGTGCAGTACTCGGACTCCGCGGCCCACGAGGCCGTCGAGGCCTTCATCCGCGGCGAGGCCTGATACATCCATGAACGGAGCTTTCATGGACCGTCCATGAAAGCTCCGTTCATGGCTTTCAGCGCTTGGAGAGGCGGAGCTTCTGCCAGGAGCCGTCGGCGGTCCACCCGCCGTCCACGGGCAGTGCGACGCCGTTGATATAGCGGGCGTTGTCTGACGCAAGGAACCGCACGGCCTGTGCGATGTCGTCCGGCACCGCGAACCGGCCGCTCGGCACGTGGTTCGTGATGTCCTCGTCGACGTAGTACCCGCCCGCCTGCGACTCGACGTCCATCTCGGTCTTGACCCAGCCGGGACACACCGCGTTGACCCGCACGCCGCGGCCACCCCACTCGACGCTCAGCGTCCGGGTCAGTCCGATCAGCCCGTGCTTCGTCGTGTTGTACGCGGCCCGGTCCGCCACACCCTGCAGCCCGGCGACCGACGCGATGTTGACGACCGCGCCGCTGCCCTGCGCGAGCATGACCTTGCCGAGTGACTGGGTGAGCAGGAACGGCCCGGTCAGGTTGACCGCCATGATCCGTTCCCACTGTTCGAGGGTGGTCTCCTCGAACGGCACGATGCCCGCGATCCCGGCGTTGTTCACCAGCACGTCCACCCGGCCGTAGGTGCTGACCACGTGCTCGGTGAGGCGGGCGACGTCCTCGGGGCTCGTGACGCTGCCGACGATCCCGTCCTTGCTTTCCTGCAGGTCGAACCCGACGACGGCGAACCCGTCCTCGCGCAGCACGTCCGCGATCCGCAGCCCCATGCCCTGCGCCGTACCGGTCACCACAGCCACTCGTTGCGTCATGAGCGCGAGGCTAGGCAGCGTTCGGGCCTGAGCGACAGAGCCCACCGGCGGCTGCACGTCTGAGGCCAATCACTTCTGGTGCTCAGCGGGTCGGCAGAGACAGCAGACGTCCCAGTCGAACGCGCCTGATGATCGAGTTTCGACTCTTCGCCCCACCACCAGACCGACGACGCGTGCAGCTCCAGCGCGTTTGAGCGCGATAGCTGAAGACTGGAAGCTCGCACCCGACGTCCACTGATCGTCGATGAGCAGAACACGTCTACCCGCGACCCGGACGGAGTACCCATCTGGTCGCAGTTGCCGGTTGCACTGCCAGCAACGCGCGTAGCCGTCGGTAGACCGACGGCAGGTGACGCACACGTTCGGTCCACGAGCAGGTGGCGGAACGAGGATGTTGCGGTAGCGCTCGACAATGCGGCTGAGCGGACTCACGTCAGATGTCGATCAGGTCCGGCACCTCGGCGCGAAGCTCGTCCAGCACTCTCAGCAGATGGTCCGGGTTCTCGAGCACCGTCGTGTTCGGACGGTCGGCCATCTCCCGGCCCCACGTCGTATCCGATACGACCTCGGGCAGCAGGAAGACATGGCGGCCGTGCTCCAGTGCGAGCCGCGCCTGGATCCGGGTGCCACTGTGTTCGCCCGCTTCTACGACGACGGTCGCGACGCTACAACCGCTCATCACCGCGTTGCGCATCGGGAAATGGTGCTTCGCGGGACCGGCGTCCGGCCAGAACTGGGACAGCACGGCTCCCGTCCGGGCGATCTCCTGCTGGAGATCCGCGTTCTCCACCGGGTAGCTGTGACGCAGGCCCGTGCCGACCACCGACACAGTTCGGCCGCCTGCGTCCACCGCGGCTCGATGCGCTGCTGTGTCGACCCCTGTCGCCAGCCCGCTGAACACCGTGATGTCGTGCTTGCGTGAGCGTCGTGGCGATCTCGCGGGTGATGTGGAGCCCACGAGCACTCGCGCGCCTGCTTCCGACGACGGCCACGCCGAACTGGTCGGCAGGGTCGAGAAAGCCTTTACAGGTCAGAAAAGGAGGCCGCTGGTGCACCATAAGCAGCTGGACCGGGTACTGCTCGTCCAGCACGGTGACCAGATGAATGCCCTCGTCCGCCCAGGACTCGATCTCCTTCTCGATCAGATCGAGCCGGACGGTCAGGTCAGGGATGACGTGGCCCAGTGTGGGCTGGTCCGGCGTGAGCAGTTCCCGCAGCACCAACAGCGCGGAACCAGCTTCTTCCACGGCTATCGAACACAGGTTCGATGCGCTCGGTCGAATCGCCCGAAAGTGGGCGAGTCTAGCCGGAGAACCGATGATCACCGCTAGGTTCGGCGCGGTGCGCACCCTGCTCGTCGCCCTCCCCGGCCTGGTCCTCGCCGCCATCGGCCTGTCCCATCCACACAACCTGGACGCCTCGACGGCCCAGTGGTGGCGCGACATGCACATCATCCTGGCTGTGGTGTTTCCGCTCCTCGGTGCGGCGCAATGGGTTCTGCTCGAAGACACTCCGAAACCCGTCCGCTGGCTCGGTCGCGCGGCCGCCTTCGGTTACGTCGTCTTCTACGGCGCACTGGACGCGCTGGCCGGCATCGGCGGCGGCGCGATGACGATGGCGACGAACGGCCGCACCGACGCGAGCCTGCCGGTGTTCAAGATCGGCAACCAGCTCGGCCACGTCGGCGCGTGGTGCTTCTTCGCGGCGAGCATCGCGATCGTGGTCTGCGCGTTGATCAAGCACAAACTCAAGGCGATCCCGGGAGCTGCTTTCCTGCTCACCGGCAGTTTCCTGTTCCTCAGCAGCCACATCTACTGGCCGAAGGGCGTGATCGCCTGTACGTGCCTCGCCGTCGGTATGGCGGCGATCAGCTACGTCAGCGCGCCCGGCAGGTCGGCGATCGAGGACAGCACCGTCACCTGATCCAGCACGTCGGGAGCAGGCGGGAAGTGCGGGTTCGGCACGGCGAGCACGGTCATCCCCGCCGCCAGCGCCGCCTTCAGCCCGTTCGTCGAATCCTCGACGGCGTAAGACGCGGAAGCGGAAACACCGAGTCGTGACGCCGCCAACAGGTACACGTCGGGCGACGGCTTGCCCGCGGCGCACTCTTCCGAAGAAACCGCGACAGGCACCGGCAGCCCGGTCACATCGAGGAACACCTTGATCAGCACGGCCGGCGCCGACGACGCGATGGCCACCGGAAAGCGCTCGGCGACCGCACGAACCGCTTCCACGGCGCCGGGGATCACGGGAAGGTGCGAGGCGTAGGCCTTCTCCATCTCCGCGATGACACCAGCCGAAGCCTCAGCGGGTGACAACGACACCCCGACCGCGGAAACCAGGTACGAGCCCCATTCGGGCGTCGACATCCCCTGCATGGCGCGCGTCGCCTCGGGAGTCCATGTGCCGCCGTGCGTGCGTGCGAACTCCTGGCGCACCTCGTCCCACACCTGCTCGGAGTCGATCAGCACGCCGTCGAGGTCGAAGATCACCGCATCCACCCTCGAACCGTACCTTGTGGCGCACGATACTTCGCTATGCTAACCAATATTTGTTGGCATAGCGACTTCCTGCGGTGGCTCGGCGGAGCACTGGCGGCGACGTTCGTCAGCCACCTCGCCGCACCGTTCGTCGTCGCGGCCGTCCTGTGTGTCCTCGCCGCGGGTCTGCTCACGCTCAACCGGACCGACGAGCACGAGGTACCGACGGAAGTCGTGATCGCGAGCGAACAGCTAGTCGGTTAACGGAAGGTGAACTACGGTCGGTGCCGGTTCCCGCACCGACCGTAGGAGGCCACCACATGATTCCCCTGCCGCTCGTCAACCATCGGATCGGCAGAGCAGCGGTGACATGCGAGTACCGCTGCGGGGACGCGTGCTTCCACGACGTCCCGAACACCTCGGACAACCCCTACTTCGGCGACCTGGTCAGCCGGCGCACCGCGCTCAAGGCCGGTGCCGTGGTGGCCGCCGCCGCGACCGTCGCGATACCGGCCACGGCTGCCGCCGAACCCGAGTCCAAGGGCCGCCCACCCAGAGGACTCGACTTCAAGCCCGTCCAGGTCAACACCAAGGACGAGGTCGTCGTCCCGGAGGGGTACGAGCAGGGGATCGTGATCCGCTGGGGCGACCCGCTCTTCCCCGGTGTCCCCGAGTTCGACTTCGACGAACCAGACCGCGGCGAAGCAGGCGAAGCAGTTCGGCTTCAACTGCGACTTCGCCGCGATCCTGCCGCTGGACCCGTTGGACCTGACCGGAATCATGGTCACCAACCACGAGTACACCAGCGAGACGTTCATGTTCAGCGGCTACGACGCCGCGAATCCCACCGAGGAACAGGTGAAGATCGGCTGGGCCGCGCACGGCCTGTCGGTCTTCATGATCAAGCGCTCGCTGTTCTCCGGCCACTACAAGGCGAGGTTCAGCAAGTACAACCGCCGCATCACGCTGCACACGCCGTTCGAGGTGCGTGGTCCGGCGGCGGGCAGCGACCTGTTGAAGACCTCCGTCGACCCGACGGGCAAGAGGATCCTCGGCACGATCAACAACTGCGCCGGTGGCGTCACGCCGTGGGGCACGATCCTGTCCGGCGAGGAGAACTTCAACCAGTACTTCGCCAACGCAGCGGGCCGCAACGACCCGAGGCTGACCCGCTACGGCGTCACCGGTACCGCGACGACGCGCAAGTGGGAGCGGTTCGACAAGCGCTGGGATCTCGCGCAGGAACCCAACGAGGTCAACAGGTTCGGCTGGGTCATCGAGCTCGACCCCAACGACCCGGACTCCACGCCGGTCAAGCACACGCACCTCGGCCGGTTCAAGCACGAGACCGCGAACGTGCGCATCGCCGAGGACGGCCGGGTGGTCGCGTACTCCGGTGACGACGAGCGGTTCGAGTACATCTACAAGTTCATCTCGAACGGCAAGATGAAGCGCGGCAACAGCAAGGCCGCGCGCCGCCACAACATGACGCTGCTCGACGACGGCACGCTCTACGTCGGGCGCTTCAAGGGCGACAGCCCGGTGTCCGAGATCGACGGCACCGGAAAGCTGCCCAGCGACGGGAAGTTCGACGGCACCGGCGAGTGGATTCCGTTGGCGGCGGGCAAGAAGTCCTTTGTGCCCGGAATGACCGCCGAGGAGGTGTACGTCTTCACGCGTATCGCGGCGGACAAGGTCGGCGCGACGAAGATGGACCGTCCCGAGGACATCCAGACGCACCCGCGCACCGGCACGGTCTACTGCGCGCTCAGCAACAACGTCGAGCGCGGCGTCACCGCGGGCAAGGAAGGCGCGACCGAGCCGAACCCGCGGATCAACAACCGGCACGGGCAGGTGCTGGAGCTGTCGAACGCCGTGGTGACGCGCTCGCGCTGACGTTCAACTGGGGCCTGTTCATGGTGTGCGGCTTCCCGGAGGACCCGAACACCTACTTCGGCGGTACGACAAGTCGCAGGTCAGCCCGATCTCCAGTCCGGACAACGTGGCGTTCGACCGGCACGGCAACCTGTGGATCTCCACGGACGCCGACGGCAAGCTGGACGGGCTGAACGACGGTCTCTACGGCGTGCCGCTGGAGGGGCCGGAGCGCGGCCATCTCAAGCTGTTCCTCACGGTGCCGCGCGGTGGTGAGACGTGCGGTCCGGTGATCGGCGAGCGGGTGATCACCGTGTGCGTCCAGCACCCCGGTGAGGTGGACGGCGCGAGTGCCGACAAGCCCGCGTCCAACTGGCCGGACCGGGGTACCTCGCGACCTCGTCCGTCGGTCGTCGCGGTCTGGCGGAAGGGCCGTCGTCAGCTGGGTGAAATCGGCTGATCACGGTCCGTGTCCTGATCGTTCGGGTGTAGAACGAGTTCGCCTGCCGTTCACCCTGTGGACAGCAGGTGAACTCGTTGGGCTCTTAGGTTCGGCCAGTTCCCACACTGACACCGATCCCGGAGGCCTGCGTGTCCTCACCCACCGGTCGGGGCCGCCGCCTGCTGCCCCTGCTCCCGACGAACCACCCGCTCGGGCGTCAGGCGGTCACCTGCGAGTTCCGCTGCGGCAACGCCTGTTCGCACGATGCGCCCAACTGCTCCGCCAACGCGTACTTCGGTGACGTCGTCAAGGAGGTCGTGAGCCGCCGCGGCATGCTGAAGGCCGGTGCGGTCGTCGCCGCCGCCGGTGCCGGCGCGCTGGCGTTCTCCGGTGCGGCCGCCGCTGCCCCGGTCAACGTCGATGTCGACCTCGATCTGACCTGGACCTGAAGTTCGGCCGCGACCGCGACGGACTCAACTTCGAGCCGGTGCAGCCCAACACCCTCGACGAGATCGTGGTGCCGAAGGGTTACCAGTCCGACGTCGTCATCCGCTGGGGTGACGCGGTGCTGCCGGACGCGCCGAAGTTCGACTTCGACAACCAGACGCCCGAGGCGCAGGCCAAGCAGTTCGGCTTCAACAACGACTTCTGCGGCCTCGTCCCGCTGCCCGGCTGAGACCGCTGGCTCATGGTGAGCAACCACGAGTACACGACCGAGTCGTTCATGTTCAAGGACTGGACGACGGCCACCGCCACCGAGCGACACGCCAAGATCGCGTGGGCCGCGCACGGCCTGTCGGTCGTGCAGGTCGACCGCGACCACCGCTCCGGCAAGCTGTTGGTGCTCGAAGGACAAGAAGCGCTACAACCGCCGCATCACGCTGACCACGCCGTTCGAGGTGCGTGGCCCGGCCGCCGGTTCGAAGTTCCTCAGGACCTCCGCCGACCCGTCCGGCAAGGTCGTGCTGGGCACGCAGAACAACTGCGCGGGCGGCGTCACGCCGTGGGGCACGATCCTGTCCGGCGAGGAGAACTTCAACCAGTACTTCGCGAACGCGGACCTGGTCACCGACGCCGACACCAAGGCGAAGCTCGGCCGCTACGGCTTCAGCGGCAAGGCGTCGCTGCGCAAGTGGGAGCGCTACGACAAGCGCTTCGACCTCGCGCAGGAGCCGAACGAGGCCGAACCGCTTCGGCTACATCGTCGAGATCGACCCGCTCGACCCGACGTCGACGCCGGTCAAGCACACCGCGCTCGGCCGTTTCAAGCACGAGGGTGCGAACGTCATCGTCGCCCGCGACGGCCGCGTCGTCGCGTACATGGGTGACGACGAGCGCTTCGACTACATGTACAAGTTCGTCACGGACGGCTGCTACCAGCGCGGTGACTCGAAGCGCGCCCGTGAGCACAACAAGCGGCTGCTCGACTCGGGCACGCTCTACGTCGCGCAAGTTCACCGGCGACAGCCCGGCCGCGGAGATCGACGGCACCGGCAAGCTGCCCGCCGACGGTTCGTTCGACGGCTCGGGCAAGTGGATCCCGTTGGCGCACAACGACAAGTCGTTCGTCCCTGGCTTCACCGCCGAGGAGGTCTACGTCTTCACGCGTCTCGCCGCCGACAAGGTGGGCGCCACGAAGATGGACCGTCCGGAAGACGTCGAGCCGTCGTTGAAGAACCGCCGCATCTACGCCGCGCTGACCAACAACACCGACCGCGGCTGAAGCCCGGCAAGGAAGGCGCCGACCGAGGTCGCGCCACGCATCAACAACAAGCACGGCCACGTGCTGGAGATCGAGGAGCGTCGCTCCGACAACACGGCGCTGACGTTCTCGTGGAAGCTGCTGCTCGTCTGCGGTGACCCGAAGTCCGCCGGACACGTACTTCGGCGGTTACGACAAGTCGCAGGTCAGCGCGATCTCCTGCCCGGACAACGTCGCGTTCGACTCGCAGGGCAACCTGTGGATCTCCACCGACGGCAACGCGCTGGCGTCCAACGACGGCATCTTCGCGCTGCCCGTCGACGGCCGCGCGCGTGGCTTCGTGAAGCAGTTCCTCACGGTGCCGAAGGGCGCGGAGACCTGCGGCCCGGTCGTGACCGACGACTTCGTGCTGGTGTCCGTGCAGCACCCCGGTGAGCTCGACGGTGCTTCGGCGAACAACCCGCTGTCGCACTGGCCGGACGGCGGCACCTCGCAGCCGCGTCCTCCGTCGCCGTGGCGTGGCGCAAGGACCGTCGCCGCATCTGCGACTGATCGTCTGTGTGCTGGCTCACTCGCTTGAATGAACCGGTGCGGCCACCTGTCCGTGTGATGGGTGGCTGCACCGCGGACAGCCGAGGGAACCGTCCACTTTGGCTGTCTACTTTGGAGTGAGCTGTGAAGCGCGTTGCTCTTTTTGTTGGTACTGCTGCTCTTCTCGGTCTTACTGGCTTGCGGTACTGCTCAGCAGACTCGGTTCGCCCACCCGTCGCCGCCACGGAACACGCCCGTCGCCGCCGCCGTTCAGGTGCCCGCCGGGAGCAAGCTCGTCGGCAAGTACCAGGCCACCGGTGTGCAGACGTACGCCTGCACCGCCAACGCCTGGAAGGGCCTAGAACCCGCCGCGACGCTGGTCGACAAGGACGGCAAGCCGATCATCCTGCACTCCAAGGGTCCGATCTGGGTGTCCACTGTGGACGGCAGTGCGGTCGAGGCGGCACCGGTCGACGGCGCCAAGAACGACGTCAAGGGCGCCGTGCCCGAGCTCCTGCTGAAGACCAAGGCCGTGCGCGGTGACGGCCTGTTCGGCAAGGTCAACTACGTCCAGCGCCTCGCGACCGAGGGCGGCGTCGCCCCGTCCGGCGGCTGCACCGCCGGCGCCCAGACCTCCGTGCCCTACAAGGCTCTCTACACCTTCTTCGCTCCGGCCGGCTGAACCAGCGCGACCACCGCTGCGCTGACCATCGTGATGCCGACGACCCAGAGTCCGGTCTTCTGGGTCCCGGTGAGGTCACGCAGCCAGCCGGTGACGTAGGGCGCGACGAACCCGCTCACGTTGCCAAGCGAGTTGATCAACGCTATCCCGCCCGCCGCGGCCGTGCCGCCCAGGAAACTCGTGGGGAGTGCCCAGAACGTGGGCAGGGCGGCACAGACACCGATGGCGCAGACCGAGACGGCGACCATCGCGGCGACGGGGTTGTCGAGGTAGAGGGCCACGGGGATGGCCGCTCCACCGAGCAACATGGGCGCGGCGACGTGCCACTTCCGTTCTCCGGTGCGGTCTCCATGCCTGGCCCACAGGATCATGGCGACCGCACCGAGGACGTACGGGATCGCGTTGATCAACCCGCGCTCGACGATGCCCGCTCCCGGCGCCAGTCCCTTGATGATCGTCGGCAGGAAGAACCCCAGCGTGTACAGCCCGTACACGATCCCGAAGTAGACGAACGCGAGCGCCAGGATCCGCGGGTGCGTGAGCGCCTTCCTGAGCGGCCAGTGCTCCTTCTGCACGGGTTCCTCAGGGGCCTGTTCCGGCTTGTCCGGCAACCAGAACCACGTGACGAACGCCAGCGCGATCGCGGGCAGCCCCTCGATCAGGAACATCGTGCGCCAGTCCGTCCACTGGATCAGCAACCCGCTGAGCGGCGCCCCCAGCGCCGTCGAGATCGGCACCGCCACCATGAACAGCGCGACGATCCGCGCGCGATCCTTCTCCGCGAACCAGTACGTCAGGTACAGCAGGATCCCGGGAAAGAACCCGGCCTCCGCCACCCCCAGCAGAAACCGCAGCACGATCAGCACGGTCCCGTTGGGCACGAACGCCATCGCGCTCGCCACGATCCCCACGTGATCATGATCCGTGCGATCCACCTGCGCGCGCCGTACTTGTGCAGCGCCAGGTTGCTGGGGACCTCGAGGAGCAGGTACCCGATGAAGAACACCCCGGACGCGAACCCGAACGCGGTGGCCGTGAGCTTCAGCTCGTCGGACATCCCGTTCGGTCCGGCGAACCCGATGTTGACGCGGTCCAGGTAGTTGATGAAGTACAGCAGGCACAGATACGGAACCAGGAGTTTCTTGGGCACGCTATGTTTCCCCCATGCGTGACGACGTGAGCTCCCCAGCGGAGTCACCGATGGACACAGCTCGTCCGGTCGCCCTGGTCACCGGGGCATCCAGCGGAATCGGTTCGGCCATCGCCCGCAGTCTGGCCCCAACTCACGATCTTCTGCTAGGCGGACGCGACGAAACGTCCCTCTCACTGGTCGCCGCCGAACTCCCCGGCGCACAAGCCTGGCCCTTCGACCTCACGAACGTCGCCAGCGCGGACCTCGGCGCCCTCTCACGTTTGGACGTCCTCGTCCACAGCGCCGGCATCGCCCTGCTCGGCCCCTTGTCCGAGGCTTCTGTTGGCGACTGGCGCCAGACCTTCGAACTGAACGTCTTCGCCGTCGCCGAACTGACCAACCTGCTCCTGCCCCAGCTCCGCGCCTCGGCAGGCCAGGTCGTCCTGATCAACTCCGGCGCCGGCCTGCGCGCCAACCCCGGCTGGGGCGTCTACGCCGCCTCGAAGTTCGCCCTGCGCGCCTACGCCGACGCCCTGCGCGCCGACGAACCCGCCCTCCGCGTGACCTCGGTCTTCCCCGGCCGCACCGACACGCCGATGCAGCGCGAGGTGCGCCGCCACGAGGGTGGCTCCTACGACGCCTCGCAGTACCTGGACCCGGCATCGGTCGGCCGGGCGGTGGCGTCCGCCGTGCTGGCGACGCCGGACGCCCACATCACCGAGCTGGTCGTCCGTCCACAACCGCGCTGAGTTATCCACAGCTCCATCAACACCCTGTCGCCAGCGTCTAACTCACAGTAAAATTGAAACCTGGGGGAACCCCGGCGGCCACCTACTGCTGCGAGCCGCTATCAGCGCCTACGCGCAGGCAGTCGAGTTCGCCATGGACCTCAGGTCCATGAAAGCTCCTTTCATGGCGCTCGCAGAGCTCAGGCTGAGCGCAGGCGCTGAGCCACGGCAGCAACGCCCGCCTGGGCTTCGCGGCGATCCACCTTCGTCGACTCCCCACCAGCGACAACATGCTCCCCAGCCACCCACACATCAGAAACCCGACGAGCCCCCGAAGCCCACACCAGGTTCGCCAGCAGTTGCGAGTCCGGCGCATCCAACCCGGTCGCGAACGCAGGGTCATCAGCATCGATGTGCACGACATCGCCCCAACGCCCCGCCTCCAGCACCCCGATGTCATCGCGCGACAACGCCGCCGCCCCACCTCGGGTCGCCATCAACAACGCCTGAGCCGCCCCGAACACGGTCGCGTCCATCGCCGAGACCCGCGCGAACAACCCCGCGAGCCGAGCTTCCTCGAACAGGTCCAGGTCATCGTTGGACGCGGGCCCGTCGGTACCGAGTCCGACGTTCACCCCCGCGGCGACGAGAGCAGGCACCCGCGCGATCCCCGAGGCCAGCTTCGCGTTGGACCCAGGGCAGTGCGCGACACCAACGCCGTGCAACGCATACAGCGCGATGTCGTCATCGGACAGATGAACGGAGTGCGCGGACAACACCCGCCCACTCAGAACCCCGGAAGACGCCAGCAACGACGGTACCGATCCGAACTCGGCCCGCTGCGCCAGATCCTCCTCCGGCGACTCCGCCACGTGGACCTGCAGCAACGCCCCTCGCGACCGTGCCTCCTCCGCGACGGCGCCGAGCTGAGCAGGCGAGAGGGTGTAGGCGGAGTGCGGCCCGTAGCCCAGCTCGATCCGGTCGAACGGTCCGAACCTCAGCCCGTCGGCGTCGATCCACTTCGAGACAGAGTCAGTCAGCGAACGCCACGACATGCCGGGCACGTCGAGGATCGCCCCGCCGAACACCACGCGGGATCCGGCGGCGAGGACCGAAGTGGCCAGTTCCTCGCCGTGGAAGTACATCTCGGCGGAGGTGGTCACGCCGTGCCGCAGCATCTCCACGGCGCCGAGGAGCATCCCGGCGCCGACGTCGGCAGCGGTCATCCGCGCCTCGTTCGGCCACATCTGCTCCTGCAGCCACCGCAGCAGCGGCAGGTCGGAACCCAATCCGCGCAGGACGGTCATGGGGCTGTGGGCATGCGTGTTCACCAGGCCGGGCAGCAGGATCCCGGTCAGCCGCCGGACCTCGCCGGAGAAAGCCGGGGCGTCAGCAGCGCCACCCACATAGGTGATGCGGCCGTCGACGACGTCCACGACCGCGTCACGCAACACGGAGCAGGACGCGTCGCAGGGCAGGACGACCGGGGCATGCAGGCGCAGTGACATGCGAAGAATCCTGCCATTGTGATGGCAGTCACAAGCATGCATAGTCTGCTGAACGCGGGGAATCCTGGTCCCGTCGGGTGCGAGCCGACCCCCAGGGTTCGCACTCGGCACAAAACTTCCCCCCAACCAAAGGGCTCGTCGTGCGCACCACGGCGGGCCCTTTGTGCATCCACAGCACATCCACAACGCATCCGCACGCAACCACGGACCGGACAGGGGCGTCACATGATCATGTCGAAGAAGCCGTGCACGTCCAGTGGAGACTTCCGGCGCGCGCAGAAGCCCACCACCCCCAGGCCGCCGACCCGGCGCTGAGTTGGCATGATCACTTCGCCCGGTACGGCGTGATCATGCGGAGGCATCAGTGGCCGACATCGACCCTCAGAACGATGACCAGTTCAGCGATGTCGAGATGACGCAGGAGTTCGACGTCATCCGCGACGACATCAAGCTCTAGGCGATCGGCAGTTCGGCGCGAACCGTCCATCCTGTCGGTTCGCGTCGGCCTGCGAAGAACGTGCCGCCGAGCAGGTCCGCGCGCTCGCGCATGCCGACGAGGCCGTAACCTCCCGAGCCGCCGACAGGAACGCCGGACGCGACACCGTCGTCCTCGACCGCCAGGTGCAGCACCCCATCGCGTGAGGACAGTGAAACATCCACTGAGGACACGGAAAGCGCGTGCTTCTGGGTGTTCGTCAGGGATTCCTGCACGAGCCGCAGCACCGAACGCGCCAGCTCCTGCGGCACCGCGTCCTGCAGGTCGAACGAAAGCCGCACCGGCAGCCCGGATTCCGTCGCCAACGCACGTACGTCGTCCTCCAGGGACGAAGACGCGGCCGGGCCGGACGAGATCTCGTCGCGCATCGTCCCCACCAGCCGGCGCATCGCGGTCAACGCCTCGGTCCCGGAACTGGCGATGATCGGCAGTACCTGCTCGGCGAACTCCCGGTTCATCTGGCCCGCCTGAGCTTGCACCACGATGGCCGTCACGTAGTGCGCCACCACGTCGTGCAGTTCGCGCGCCAGGGCGAGACGTTCCGCGTTCTGTGCCGCCGCAACGGAAGCCGCGAGCAGCGACGCGCGTTCGGCGTCACGGGCCCGGAAGTACAGGCCCGTCCCGACCGCCACCACGAACATGAGGACCGCGCCGAACAGATAGCCCGAAGTGTCGGGTGCGTAGGTGTCGTAGTCCCGCGCCGCCACGATCGGATAGCCGATGAACTCCGCGGCCAGCATCGCCACGACGACGAACGCGGTGCCGGTCACCGCGTACCAGCGCCGCGCCTCCCGGATGACGACTGCGATGGTCGCCATCGCCGCGCCCGTCACGGAGATCGACGCACCGCTGACGAAGAAGTGCGGCTGCATCGGCACGCCGAGAATCCGCAGGTAGATGGCGGTGAAGGCGATGGCGGCGGCCAGTGCGAGCGTCGCGTCGAACGGGCGGCGGGGCGCCAGCACCGCGATCGCGCAGATCACCGCGACACCGGGTGCCTGCCACCACGAGTTGACGTAGTCCGCGGTGAAGAGTTCGAGCGAGGCGATGAAGGCCAGCGAGAGCGCCAGTGGCCACTGGCGTTTGGCGAGCAACCGCCAATTCAAGTCTGTGCTCTCCACGCGGTACACGGTAAGGCCGAAAGGCTGACATCGCGTCCGTCCGGGGTCTACCCATGGGTCAGCCATAAGGCTGAGGGAGCGACCTGCGGAAATACCCTCCCGGCGGATGCCGGATGACGTTGCGGTAACGGACTCTGGAGTAGCGAAAGTCGGGGAATTTGGAGGACGCCATGTTGACAGTCGTGTTCACCTGGGCCGCCGCTGTGGTCGGCCTGTTGGTCCTTGCGCTGATGGCCCTGTCGGGCGTGATGATCGACTCTCAGCGCTGACACCTTCCGCTACCAGCGTGTGATGGGGAAGTCAGACGCTGGTCAGGGAGTTCTGTTGGCGCAGCAGTTCGGCCAGCCTGCTTGTCGGTTGTGGACGGGTCTCGTCCAGCGCGGCGGTGAAACGAGCCGGCGCTCCGGTGCGAGCACGTGCCGCGGCGGCCGGGTCCAGCCGGAACGCGGGCCTGGCCGCGGAGGGACGCTGGCGGGAGCGCAACCACGCGAGCCGGTGGAGCGCTTCCGCGTGGTGGTCGGTGATGGTGACGGAAGCCTTGTCGAACGAGTGCAGCACTGCCGCGTTCAGGTGAACCGTCGCGAGGTCCCGCCACAGCGTGCGTTCGGACGAAGTGTCCAAACCCAACGCGTCGGCGACCGCGCGGGCCACACCGTACGCACCCTCTTCGGCCAATGAACGCGTGCCGATCTCGGCGCCGACGAACCACGAGTTGAACGGCGCCGCCGGGTAGTTCACGCCGCCGATCGACAGCTTCATGTTCGAGATCACCGGAACGGCGTGCCAGCGCAGGCCCATCTCGCCGAACCACGGCAACGAGGGATGCTCCAACGGCACCTCGTGCACGATCTCCGAAGGCAGCGTGAACAGCCGCGGTCCTTCGTGCTCGGTCTCCACCACCAACGGCAGCAGGTCGAAGCGGGAACGCCGGGTGGGCGGCCGCCATCCCATGCCCTGCATGGTTTCGGTGAACTGGGTGTACCGGCGGTCCCCCATCCCGTCCGAGTAGCCCGCGTACCGGAGCAGCTGCTCGTTCCAGATCAACGGACCGGGCGAACCCGGTGCGTCCGGCGCGAACACCGTGACGAGAGGCCGGATCTCGCCGCCGTTGGTGGCCAGGCGCAGGTGCTCGACGCACTCGCCGGCGACGGCCGCGGCGTTGCGATAGCCGCGCAGATCACGGACCTTCAGCCGCCGCCACGGCACACCAGAGGTGCACCAACCGGAATCTCGCAACGCGATCCGCGCGCCGTACGCGAGTTCGTTGGTGGTGTGGCGGTAGGTTCCGGTCTCGGCGATCTCGGCGCGCACCTGAGCGATGCGGGCGGACAGCGAGCCTGCATCGGAGTGCGCCGCGTGGAACATGCGGACGAACTCCTCCGCAACGGGGAGGACGTCGGGGGTCACGGAGCGAGAACCTAAGGCCGGAACGACCTCACGCGTCACTGCCACTCGGGGCATTTCGGGTGATCAACACCCACCACTCCATCGAGTGAACGCTCGACCCAGTGTGTTCACTCGAACGGCTTGAGACCTCGATCAGGTGAGGTCGTTCCGCCGGAACATCAGGTCGTGGGACACGCGGTCCTCGTTCACGGCCCGCTGCTCGAACTTCGTGACGGGTCGCCAGTCCGGTCGTGGCGCCCAGCCGTCGAACATGTTGGTCAGCAACCGCTCGCCGGAACACACCGCGAGCATCTGGTTCGCGTAGTCCTCCCAGTCGGTCGCGAGGTGCAGCACGCCGCCCTCAGCGAGCCGCGACGCGAGCAGCGACACGAACTCCGGCTGCACCAGCCGACGCTTCTGGTGCTTCTTCTTCGGCCACGGGTCCGGGAAGAAGATCCTCGCGCCGTGCAACGACCCTGGCGCGATGTGGTCGGTCAGCAGATCGACGGCGTCACCGCGCAGCACGCGCAGGTTGTCCAACCCGCCGAGGTGCTCGCCGCGCAGCAGCAGCTGGGCGAGACCAGGCTTGTAGACCTCGACGGCGACGTAGTTCAGCTCCGGCGCGGCGGCCACGAGCTGCGAGGTCGTCTCGCCCATGCCGGACCCGATCTCCAGCAGCACGGGCGCGGAACGGCCGAACCACGAGTCGAAGTCCAGCGGCCCCTCGGGCAACGACTTCACGTCGTTGCCCATCTTCTCCCAGTACGTGTCCCAGGCGCGCTCCTGCCCCACGGTCATGCGCTCGCCGCGCTGGACGAAGCTGACGATGGAACGGTGGTGCTCAGGCCTGGTCACGACCGGTCATTCTAGGCAATCAGTTCGATGTCCTCGATCTGCGTGCGCAGGTCGGCGACGGTGAAGTCGATGGGCTGCGACTGGCCGGGCCCGCGATGGGCGGGCACCAGGTGGACGAAGCCCCGGTGCGAGTCTGTGAACTGCACCGTTGTCGGTGTCGCCGGCCCGTAGACACCGCTCTCGGACGGCACGAACTCCCAGTAGCCGACCTCGCCGAGATCCACCCACGGCACGTAGACCCAGCCGGGACGGGACGACAGCAGTTCGGTCACCGCGTCCTCGACGGCGTGACCTTCGGCACGGGAGCGGAGCTTGCCGCGGTCGAGCGCGCGCAGCCACCACGGTGCGGGCGCGTCTCCGCCCGCCCGCACCGCGCGGTACGTCGCGAGCACCTGCTGTTCGTCGGCGCGGTTCACCCAGGAGCGGCGAGCCTCTGCCGGGGTCTGGACCAGACCGGGGGAGTTGGGAACCTCGAGCGCGCTTGCCCACTCGAGGCCGAGCATTGCTTCGACATGAACCGCCACTGGCCACCTCCGGCACCGGGATGACCCAATTGAACGCGAATCCAAACGCCGGTGTTGTCTGGATAGTGGCTTTTCACGGCTTGTTAACAACGTTCTTACGCAGGGTGTGACCCCAGGCACGTTGCGCCTCGGCGTGGAAACACGATGTAGCTGACGTGCCCCTGCTTCCCGCCCTCGCCGTCGTGCTGCCGTTGCTGCTCGCCGCGCAGTCGATCGAGGAGCAGGAGTGGCACCTCGACGCGCTCGACATCTACACGGCGCAGGCGCAGACCCGTGGTGAAGGCGTGATCGTCGGCGTGATCGACTCCGGCGTCGACTCCACGCACCCGGACCTCGCGGGCCGAGTCCTACCCGGCACCGGGTTCGGCAGCTCCACCGGCACGGACGGCACGACCGACGCCGACGGCCACGGCACCGGCATGGCGGCGATCATCGCGGGGACCGGCAAGAACGGCGGCGCGCTCGGCATCGCCCCCGGCGCCAAGATCCTCCCGATCGCGAGTGCGGAGAAGACGCAGTTCTCGCTCGATGTCGTCGCGGAGAGCATCAGGTGGGCCACCGACCACGGTGCCAAGGTCATCAACCTGTCGCTCGGCTTCACCAGCTCGATGACCCCGAGCCTGGTCAAGGCCGTGAACTACGCGATCGAGAAGGACGTCGTGCTCGTCGCCGCCACCGGCAACGAGGCCAAGGAGGTCTCCGCGCCCGCCAACATCGGCGGCGTGATCGCGGTCGCCGGCACGAACCGTGCCGGCTTGCCGTGGAAGTCGTCGAACACCGGCGACGACACGGTGCTCGCCGCACCTGCGGAAGGCATCGTCACCGCCTCGCCGGAAAGTGTGTACGAGAGCGGCTATGCCGAGATGGACGGGACGAGCGCGGCCTCGGCGATCGTCGCGGGCGTCGCGGCGCTGGTGCGCGCGAAACACCCGGACCTGCCGGCCAAGGACGTCGTCAACGCGTTGATCAAGACCGCGAAGGACCTCGCGGAACCGGGCCGGGACATCTCGACCGGGTTCGGCATGATCAATCCGGTCGGCGCGCTGAACGCGCAACTTCCTCCGGTGGAACGCAATCCGCTGCTGCCGCCGCCCAAACCGGTCACCACACCGACCGTGGCCGCGCAGCAGCAACGCACCGAGCAGCCGGCCGTGCGGGTGCAGGACCGGCTGCCGTTCGTCGCCGCCACGGTGGGCGGGATGGCGGTGGTGACGGCGTTGCTGATCGCGTTGCCCGCCATCAGGTCACGCCGCCGGCCCACCACTGGGCACGTCCCGGGGCACGTCAATGTGCCTGATACTCCACCGACTCCTTGGTGAGCTGCATGAACGCCTCTTCCAGCGAGCCGCGCTGAGGGCTGAGCTCGTGCAGCACGATCTGGTTGTCCGCCGCGATCTCACCGATCTGCGGAGCCGGAAGTCCATGCACCACAAGGGCTCCGTCCACCGCGTCGTCGGTCACCGTCGCGTGCGCCACGAGGATCTCGCGCAGCTTCACCGCGTGCGGTGACCGCACCCGGACGTGGTCCTGGGTGGCGTCGGCGATGAACTGCTCGGTGGTGGTCTGCGCGATCAGCTGACCCTTGCCGATCACGATGAGGTCCTGCGCGGTCTGCGCCATCTCCGAGAGCAGGTGGCTCGACACGAACACCGTGCGGCCCTCGTCCGCGAGCCGGTGCAGGAACTGCCGGATCCACAGGATGCCCTCGGGGTCGAGGCCGTTGACCGGTTCGTCGAACAGCAGCACCTCGGGGTCGCCGAGCAGCGCGCCCGCGATGCCGAGCCGCTGCGACATGCCGAGCGAGAACCCGCCGGCGTTCTTGTGCGCCACCTCGGCGAGGCCGACGATGTCCAGCACGTCCTTGACGCGGCTGACCGGGATGTTGTTGGAGACCGCGAGCCATTTCAGGTGCGAACGCGCGGAACGGTTGGGGTGCACCCACTTCGCGTCGAGCAACGCGCCGACCTTGCGCAGCGGCTGCTTGAGCTGGGCGTAGTGCAGCCCGTCGATCGTGACGTCTCCCGCGGTGGGAGTGTCGAGGCCGAGGATCATCCGCATGGTCGTGGACTTGCCCGCGCCGTTCGGGCCGAGGAACCCGGTCACGCGGCCGGGCCGGACGGTGAACGACAGGTCGTCGACGGCCTTGGTCCGGCCGTAGTGCTTCTTCAACCGCACTGCTTCGATCATGGGCCTCTCCCTTGGAACAAAGCTCCAGAAGTAATGATCGGGACCTGGGTCATCCCCCGATGGATGACCCAGGTCCCGCTCCCCCTTTATTTGGAACAGGTCACGCGTCCCGCCGTTTCGCGACGATCAGTGCGACCACGAGCAGCGCGACCGCGATGCCGGCGAAGTAGCCGAGCGAACCCCACTGGCTCAGCTTGAAGTCGATCCCCGCCCCCGCCTGTTCGGCCGCGTTGTCGCCGCCGAGCTGGAGGAAGTGGTTGGCGTTCATGAACGGCAACCACGCCTGGATCTTCACGCCGACCTTCGGGATGATCCCGATCAGGCCTTCGAGGAGCATGTTCCAGACGAGCAGGATCGCCACGGCGCCCGCGGTCTGCCGGACCAGGATGCCGACCGCGATCGCGAGGACCGCGCCGATTCCGTAGAGCAGGCCGACGCCCGCGACGTGCCGCCACTCGCCGCCGGTGTTGATCGCGAGGTCGGAGGCCGGTGACATCAGTTCCGCGATGCCCCACGAGCCGAACGCGACGATCTCGCCGAGCACGGCCGCGACGAACGCGACGAAGACCGTCTTCGCGACGAGCGCGGAGGTCCGGTTCGGCACCGCGAGGAACGTGGCGCGGATCGTGCTGAAGCGGTACTCGGTGGTGACCGAGAGCGCCGCCATCACCAGCACCACGGCGAGCGCGAGCTGGCTGCTGCCGAACTGGGTGAGCCCGATCGACATCTCGCCGTTGTTCGTCGTCGCAGCGATGATCGCGGTGAGTCCCGACGCCCAGTACCAGGGCGAGTGCCGCGCACCAGTAGGGCGAGCGGGTGGAGAAGAGCTTGATTCTCTCGACTGCCAACAGGGTCATGGTGTCACTTCCCGATCTCTGCGTGGTACTCGACAGCATCGCCGGTGAGCTGCATGAACGCCTCTTCAAGCGAGCCGCGCTGCGGGCTCAGCTCGTGCAGTACGACACCGTTCGCTGCCGCGATGTCCCCGATCTGGTCACTGGTGGCACCCGATACGGACAACGCGTCGTCCGCGCCGTCACGAACCGTGAAGCCCTTGTCCACCAAAAGCGGTCCGAGCTTGAACAACTGAGGGCTGCGCACGAGGACGGAGTTCCCCGTCGAGCGGTCGATGAACTCCGCCGTGGTGCTCTGCGTGATCAGCTTCCCCCGGCCGATCACCACGAGCTCGCTGGCCGTGAGCGCCATCTCGGACAGCAGGTGGCTCGACACCAGGACCGTGCGGCCCTCGGCGGCGAGGTTCTGCATGAACGTGCGGATCCAGAGGATGCCCTCGGGGTCCAGGCCGTTGACCGGCTCGTCGAACAGCAGCACGCGCGGGTCGCCGAGCAGTGCCGCGGCGATCCCCAGCCGCTGCGACATGCCGAGCGAGAACCCGCCGGCCTTCTTGCCCGCGACCTGCGTGAGGCCGACCGACTCCAGCACCTCGTCGACCCGCTTGTTCGGCAGCCCGTTGGACGTGGCGAGCCAGCGCAGGTGCGAACGGGCGGAACGGTTGGGGTGCACCCACTTCGCGTCGAGCAGCGCACCGACGGTCCGCAGTGGACGGTGCGAGCTCGGAGTAGGGCTTCCCGTCGATCAGCACGCGGCCTGCCGTCGGTCGGTCGAGCCCCAGGATCATCCGCATGGTGGTGGACTTGCCCGCGCCGTTCGGACCGAGGAATCCGGTCACCCGTCCAGGCTGGACGGTGAACGACAGGTCGTCGACCGCGACCGTCCTGCCGTATCTCTTGGTGAGGCCGACTGCCTCGATCATTGGTTTCCCCTCTCGGTGACAGGGACAACTCTGCTGGTCCAAGGGGTACGGCACATCGCCCTGCGGTAGCCGAAACCCGTCAACTTCCGTCGACCGGTGCCGCTACCTCCGTCGTAGTTGAATGAGCCACATGGGATACACGGAAGCTCCGGAAGGCTGGTGGCGCGAGTTCGTGCTGGCCAAGCCCGCCCGCACCGGCAAGCTCGCGGTCACCCGCAAGGACGGCTCCCCGCACGTCGCACCCGTCTGGGTGGATCTTGACGGTCCTGACGTCGTCTTCCTGACCGCGCGCGACACCATCAAGGGCAAGTCGATCCTGCGCGACGGCCGGGTGGCGCTGTGCTTCGACGACGAGCAGCCGCCGTTCGGCTTCGTCACGATCACCGGCCAGGCGGTCACCGACGAGGACCCGGAGCAGCTGAAGTACTGGGCAGGCCGGACAGCGGCCCGCTACATGGGCGACGACCAGGCCAACCGCTACGCCGACCGCAACGGTGTGCCGGGCGAGATGGTCGTCCGGGTGAAGATCGACAAGATCGTCGCCAAGATGAACGTCTCCGACTGACGCGTGCGTCGTCTCGAAGGGCGGCGGCTCCGGACGGCTCGACGGTTCCACGTTCGGCCTCACCTTGCTCAGCTGGTCAGGACGATTGCGTCGCCCGGCGCCGAGTGCTGTGGTTCTCGTGTGTACGTGATCCTCTTCCGCTCGCGCCTCACTCCTGAGGCAGGCGACGACTTCGAGCGCGTGAGCGATCGGATGCTCGAAGCGGCGAAGGCGATCCCCGGCTCGGGGTTCGAGGCCATCCGCACGTACCAGGCCGACGACGGCGAACTGATGACGGTCGTGTGGTGGCGTGATCGCGAGACGCTGGAGATCTGGCGCAGGACCTGCGCCACCGGGCGGTGAAGAAGCCGGCCGGGAGCGCTGGTTCCGTTCTACGACGTCGAGGTCGCCGAGGTGCTGTCAGCCAGCCGGTACACCCTGGGTTCGCCGGGTGGCCGGACCACGTTCGAGCAGATCGTGGTCGACGCGCCGCCGGAGGAGATCTACGAGTTCCTCGCCGACATCGACACGTTGAGCTCGTGGGCGTCGCGGATCCCGACCGACGTGCAGGTGCGGCTCGAGGCCGACCCGCACCGCCGACTCGTCGAGTTCCTCCTGTGGCAGCCCAATGGTCAGGAGCAGAAGGTCTGCGCCGAGGTCATGGACGACTCGGTTGTGCGCGTGCACAAGACACAGCTGCCAGGAGAGTCCGATGTGGACTTCGAACGGCGGCTGGCAGGACTGCGCCTCGAACTGCGCACGTTGGCGCGTCTGTTCTCACGCGGGGAAGAACAGTGACAACGCCTGCACCGCGCCGTCCTCCAGCACGGTGCCGGTGACCTCGTCGGCCGCCGCCTGAACGACCGCGGGCGCCTGGCCCATCGCGATGCCGAGCGCGGCCCACTTCAGCATTTCGAGGTCGTTGGTGCCGTCGCCGATCGCGAGCGTGTCCTCGGCGCTGATGCCGAGTTGCTTGCGGAGCTCCTCCAGTGCCGTGCCCTTCGTGGTGTCCTGCGGCACCGCGGTCAGCCACGCCTCGGTGTGGTCGACGTGCCACGCGACACCGGGCAGCTCCAGTTCCCGCACCGCGAACGCCAGCTCCGGCGGCGTGTGGTCGAGCCAGCGCATGACCAGTCGCGGCGTCGGCGTCGCGGCGATCTCGTCGAACGTCGCCTCCGTCGTCACGCCCCACAGGTCGTTCGGCAGGAACCGCCCGAGCGACATGTTGCCGACACCGGTCTGCTCGATCGCGAACACCGCGCCGGGCAGCAGGGCCTGGAGAGTCTTGATCGTCGGGCCGGGGTCGAACGTCGTGCGCTTGGTGACGGTGTTCGTCTTGGGATCCCACCACACCGCGCCGTTCGAGCAGATCGCCGACGAGACGGGCAGCTGCGCGGCGACCGGTGTGGTCCCGATGAGGCTGCGACCCGTGCACAGCACGACGTGGGTGCCGTGCTCGATCACGCGGGTGATGGCGGCTTTGACAGCGGGTGAGATGTCGTTCGAGCCGACTCCGGTGATGGTTCCGTCGATGTCCAGCGCGACCAGGCGCGGTCTCCAGTTCACGTGACGCCACACTATGCGAAGGTTAGTGAATTGTGGTTCACTAACTGGGTGGCACGACCTCGAACCATCACCGACGAGCGGATTCTCGCCGCGCTCGCCGCCGTGATCGACCGGCGCGGCCCGGAGTTCACGGTGGCCGACGTCGCCGCGGAGGCCGGGGTCTCGGTCGGCGCGGTGGCGAAGCGGTTCGGATCGAAGAGCGGGCTGCTTCAGGCGTTGACGCGAGCCGGAACGGAAGAGGTCGTGCGCCGGATGCGTGATGCGGGGTCTGTTCGCGAGGCGTTGCTGACCTGGTTCGACCGCCTGGCCGACCCGGTCGTGGCCACGAACAACCTCGCGCAGCTCGGGGTCGACCTCATCGATCCGCAGCTGCGGGCGCTGCTGGCTCGGCACTACACGGTGCTGGAGGCCGAGCTGGAGATCCTGTGCAGGACCGAGGAACTGCCTGCGAACGCGGCTCGCGTGCTGGCCGCGCTCGTGTACGGGATCTCGATGGACTGGTCGGTTCGGCCACGGGGCGAACTGCTGGCACGCACGGCGGAGGACATCGATCTGGTGCTGAAAGGGATGCGCTGATGGCTACCTGGGCGGAGTTCGCGGCCGAGCAACCTGACCTCGCCGCGTACGTGCAGGGCAGGTTCGCGGCGGACCGGCACGCGTTGATCGCGACCCTGCGCAAGGACGGGGCGCCGCGGATCAGTGGCGTGGAACCGGACTTCACGCGCGGTGAGCTGTGGGTCGGGATGATGGTCGACTCGTTGAAGTCACGTGATCTGCGTCGTGATCCGCGGTTCTCGTTGCACTGTCCGACGACGACGGCGTCGATGACGGAGGCGGGGGACGCGAAGGTCTCCGGGACCGCTGAGTTCTGGGCCGAGAAAGACGACTATCTGAAGGACCTGTTCGAGCGGACCGGGTGGACGCCCGAGGGGCTCGACCTGTTCCGGTTGAACGTCACGGAGGTGGTGTCGATCACCGTCGAGGGGGACGAGATGGTCGTGCTGTCCTGGCATGAGGGAAGGGGAGTTCGTCGTGTCGCAAAGAAGTGAACCTGATCTGAGTGGCAAGGTCGCGGTGGTCACCGGGGCGACTCGCGGGGCTGGGCGGGCGATCGCGGTCGAGCTGGGGGCGGCTGGGGCGACAGTGTTCGTTGGTGGGCGGACCACGCGTGAGCAGCAGTCCGAGGTGGGGCGGTCGGAGACGATCGAGGAGACCGCTGAGCTGGTCACCGCGGCTGGTGGTGAGGGGATCGCGATCAGGTGCGACTTCACCGCACCGTCCGATGTGGACGCTTTCGCCGCGCGGATCGAGCGGCTCGACATCTTCGTCAACGATGTCTGGGGCGGCGACCATCTCGTCGAGTGGGGCAAGTTCTGGGAACACGACCTTGAGAAGCAGCTTCGGATGTGGCGCAACGGCATCGAGTCGCACCTGGTTGCGACGCACAAGTTGATGCCGATCCTGCTGCGGTCCGACGACGGGCTCGTGGTCGAGGTGACCGATGGTGAGGACGGTGAGGCGTACTTCGTGAACCTCACCTATGACGCCGTGAAGTCGTCGGTGCGACGGTTCGGCGAGATCCTCGCGAAGGACCTGAAGGACCACCCGAACGTGACTGCCGTTTCGGCCACGCCGGGGTTCCTCCGGTCCGAGCAGATGCTGGAGACCTTCGGGGTGGCCGAGGAGAACTGGCGGGATGCGGTGGAGCGAGTGCCGGATTACGCGATTTCGGAGACGCCGCACTACCTGGGGCGCGGCTTGGCACGCCTTGCCGCGGACAAGGATCGGGCGAGGTTCTCCGGGCAGTGCCTGTCGTCGTGGCGGCTCATGCGTGAGTACGGCTTCACCGACCTCGACGGTTCACAGCCCGACTGGGGCCGCTGGTACGACGAGGTCGTGAAGCCTGGCACCGACCCCTCCACTGTGGACGCCTCGAAATACCGCTGACCGTGACGAGGGGCGCTTTTGTCCACCTCAGGTGGACAAAAGCGCCCTTCATCACGAGCGGGGTCGGGCCGGGCTAGACGTCGCCGGGGCGGACCAGGCCGGTTTCGTAGGCGAGGACGACGGCCTGGACGCGGTCGCGGAGTTCGAGCTTCGCGAGGATGCGGCCGACGTGGGTTTTGACCGTCGCCTCGGACAGGAAGAGCTTGCGGGCGAGCTCGGTGTTCGAGAGGCCCTTGGCGATGAGGACGAGGACCTCGCGTTCGCGTTCGGTGAGGACGTCGAGGACGGTGGCGTCGCGGAGTTCGCCGCCGCCCTCGCCGAGGAAGCGGCCCAGTAGGCGCTTGGTGACCGAAGGCGAGACGACGGCGTCGCCGGAGGCGACGGCGCGGAGGGCGGAGACGAGGTCGCTGGGTGGGGTGTCCTTCAGCAGGAAGCCGCTGGCGCCGTTACGGAGGGCGGACAGGGCGTACTCGTCCATGTCGAAGGTGGTCATGACCAGGACTTTGGCGGTCTCGGCCTCGGTGATGCGCTTGGTTGCCTCGACGCCGTCCAGTACCGGCATGCGGACGTCCATGAGGACGACGTCGGGGCGTAGTTTGTCGGCCATTTGCACGGCGTCGAGGCCGTCGGCGGCTTCGCCGACCACATCGATGTCCTCTTGCGCGCCAAGAACCATGCGAAAGCCCATGCGCATGAGTTCCTGGTCGTCGACCAGCAGCACCCGAATCACTCGATCACCCTATGCGGCCAGCGGGAAGATCGCGCGGACCCGCCAGCCACCGCCGGGGTCGGGGCCTGCTTCGAGCTCGCCGCCAAGGACCGCTGCCCTTTCTCTCATGCCGATCAGTCCGTTGCCGCCGGACACCTTGACCACGTCGTGCGGGGTGCCGAAGCCGTTGTCGACGACTTCGAGCCGCAGTTCGTCCGGCGAGCGTGCCAGGCGGACGATCGCGGTGGTGCCGGTGCCGGCGTGCTTGATGGTGTTCGTCAGTGCTTCCTGCACGATGCGGTAGACGCTCAGGCCGACGCCCACGGGGAGGTCGTCGACGTCGCCGGTGATCTCCAGGCGGACGGGGACGCCTGCGGCGCGCGTGTTCTCGGCCAGTTCGACGACGCCGCGTGCGTCGGGCTGTGGGGCCCATTGGGTTTCGGTGTCTTCGCTGCGCAGGACGCCGAGGAGCCTGCGCATCTCGGTGAGTGCCTGGCGGCCGGTGTCGGCGATGGTGCGGACGGCGTTTTCGGCGACCTCGGGTTGGGTGCGGACCGTGTAGGCGGCGCCGTCGGCGTGGACGATCATGACGCTCACGGCGTGGGCGACGATGTCGTGCAGTTCGCGGGCGATGCGGGAGCGTTCCTCGCCGACGGCGAGGCGGGCCTGTTGGTCGCGTTCGGTTTCGAGCAGCTTCAAGCGTTGTTCCATCTCGCTGTGGTAGGCGCGGCGTGCGCCGATGAACTCGCCCATGGCCCAGCTGAAGCCGAAGATCACGAAGACCATGAAGACGAGGAACACGGCCTGCAACTCGCCGATCTGGAAGATCGCCCAGAGCAGGGTGCCCGCGACGAGCCAGCCGGAGTAGATCAGCGCAGCCTTGCGGCCGACGTAGGCGACGAGGGTGTACAGCGCGATGGCCAGGGCGAAGTCCGACATGCGGGCCGGGATGCCGGTGTCGACGGTGCCGTGGGTGAAGAGCTGCAGGAACGCGCCGCCGAGGATCAGGTAGCTGGTGCCGACCGGGTGGTAGCGCCGGAACGGCAGCGGGCCGAGCATCAGCAGGGTGACGGCGAAGAACGCCGAGAAGCTCACGCCGCGGTCGACGATGGTGACGCCGAAGCCCATGTCGAAGATCAGCAAAATCCCGGCGATCAGGGAGTCCCCGAACGCTGGGTGAGCCTTCATCCACAGACTGAACCGCCGCACCGGTCAAGGTTAGGTGCGGGTCGAACTTCCGCGCGTCGCGCCACGGGTTGACGCTGCGTACGACTTCAGTGTGAGTTATTGTATCGAGGGGTTGGTACAAAGCTGGAGGGGGTGCACCGTGGTCGAAGTCGCGATCGTCGGCGCATGGGGTCTGATGTTGCTCGTCGCATTGTGGCCGACGATCAGCAACGGCACGCGACTGTTGAAGCGCTGGGAGGTGCCAGACCCGTCACTCGAGGAGATCGAGGAGGCGGTGCGCTACCTCAAGCGCCGCCGGCTGCTGTATCCGTTCCTGTACATGGGCCTGGGCACGGTCGTCGGCGGTGAGTTCACGTCCGGCATCGTGGTCGTCGTGCTGTCCGGCACGCTGCTGGCCGAACTGCTGGCGTTGCGCCCGCGTCGGCACTCACGCCGTGAAGCCACGCTGACGCCGCGCGGCCTGTTCGACATCGCGTCGAAGTGGGTGCTGGGCAGCTACGTCGTCGGCGCCGTCGCCGCGGCGGGCTACCTCGGCATCCACGAGCGGTGGTCGCAGCTCGGGTTGCTCGGGCTCTCCGTGCTGGCGGTCACGGTGATCACCTGGGCTGCCCTCGCCCGGCCGGCGAGCGGGCAGCAGCGCGTCGACATGGCGCTGCGCACCCGCAGCGTGCACGTGTCAGCTGGGCTCGGCGCTGCGGTGGCCGGTGCCCTGGTCGGCGGCATTCCGGCGTTCGTCGGTGTGCTGGCGTGGATCGCGATGGCCAACACCAAACCGATGCTGACGAAGATCAGGGGATGAACGCTCCGCGAATCGTCGTCGACGTCGAGAACGGGGTCGCGCCCTGGCGTCAGGTGCGCGACCAGCTCGCCCGGTTGATCATCGGCGGCGTGTTGCCGGTCGGCGCTCGGTTACCGACGATCCGGCAGCTCGCGGCCGACCTCGGGCTCGCGGCGGGCACGGTGGCGCGGGCGTACCGGGAGCTGGAGACCGAAGGCGTGCTCACGACAGGACGAAGGCAGGGCACCGTGGTGGCTGCCCTGCCTTCGCATGCACCGGACCCACTTGCCGCCGCCGCGGCGGAGTTCGTCGCAGTTGCCCGGTCTCTCGGCGCCGGTGAGGGGGAGGCACTCGACGCCGTTCGCGCGCACTACGTCGCGGAGTGAGGCGATTCGATCTGGGGTGTGGGTCGCGGTTCGCCGACATGTGCGTGGCGTTCCTCGTAGATGCGGTGTTCCTCTGCCATCTGGTCGGCCATCTGCTGTTGCACCTGGCGATCCCGCATCCGGGCGAGGATCGCCATCGTGACGCCGTGGGCGAGTGCCAGTAGCAGCAACACGACACCCAGCTTCACGACAACGTTCTTCACCGGGTCGCCGGTATCGACCTCGATGATCGACACGAGTGCCAGCAGACCGAGCACGACGAGGTGGAACAGGACCGCTGTCAGCCGGATCATGCCGACGGCCCGTTCGTCGTCGTACGCACGCCTGAGATATCCCTTGCCGCTGTGGTAGATCAGCTGGCCGTCAATGACGACCAGGACGATCCCCAGCACCAGGAACGTCACGTAGCTGTCCTCCATGCACTGTGGCTACCCGCGCACGCACGCACACAAACCGTGGCACGATCAGTTCCCGTGACGGCGTTGCAGGGACAACAACTGGCCGGACCGCTGTGCGCGGCGGTCGCCCATTTGTGCACCGCACTGCAGCCACAGGTCTCCCCGCAGACCGCCGCCGGTTTCCAGGAGGTGCTGCGCCGCCTGCACGCGCCGTTGCAGGTCGCGGTCGCCGGCCGGATCAAGTCCGGCAAGTCGACGTTGGTGAACGCGCTGATCGGCCGCCGGGTGGCGCCCACCGACATCGGCGAGTGCACGCGGCTGGTCACGCGCTATCAGTACGGAACGGTCGACCGCATCGAAGTCGTGCTCAAGGACGGCCGGCGGCAGGTGTTGCCGTTCGACGCGAACGGCATGATCCCCGCTTCTCTCGGCGTCGAAGGCGTTTCGCACATCGAGGCGTACCTGACGAACGCCGTGCTGCGCGACTTCACCGTCATCGACACGCCAGGGCTCGGTTCGCTGGACGCGGCTTCGGTCGCACGCACCGAGGAACTGCTGGATCCCGTGTCCCGCAACGCGGTCGCGGGTGCGGAAGCCGTGCTGTACGTCGTGACGCAGGGCGTGCGCGCGGACGACCACCAGACGCTCGCCGCCTTCACCGCCGCCACCGCGTCACGCGAGGCCGGGCCGGTCAACGCCGTCGCCGCGCTGAACAAGGTCGACGCTGTCGCACCGGAGACCGTGGAGGGCTCTGAGGGCGACGTCTGGCGTGCCGCGGAGATCTTGGCCTCGAAGCAGGCCGCGCTGTTGAAGCCACGGGTCGCCGACGTGCTGCCGGTGATCAGCCTGCTCGCCGAGTCCGCCGAGACCGGGGAGTTCACCTCGGCCGACGCGGAGGCGTTGCGGCAGCTCGCGACGCTGGACCAGGACACCCGCACGATGATGCTGATGTCCGGCGACCTCTTCACCTCGTGGGACTGCGAGGTCGCGGCGGGCGTGCGCTCCCGGTTGCTGGAGAAGCTCGACCTGTACGGCATCGAGCGCGCTTTGGTGGCGTTGGACGCCGAACCTGCACTGACGGCGGGTGCGCTGCGCCGCGTGCTCTTCGACGCTTCCGGGTTCGCCGCGGTCCGGGCCCGGCTGGACGCGGTGTTCCGGGCGCGGGCCGACGGCATCAAGGCTGCCGCGGCGTTGGCGTCGGTGGCGTCGCTGGCCTCGGGCGATGCCGGTGAACGGCAGCGCGTGCACGACGCGATCGAGGTGCTGCTGGCCCGGCCGGAGGCGCACCAGCTCCGGCTGCTCGAAGCACTCACCCTGGTGTCGTCCGGCGCCGTGACGCTGGCTCCCGACCTGACCGAGGAGGTGCTGCGCGTCGGCAGCACCCCGGACGTGCCCGGACGGCTCGGGCTGGCCGGTCGGCCGGCCTCGGATCTGGTGGCCTACGCGCTGGAACGTGCCGGGTGGTGGCGTTCGTTCGCCTCGTTCGGGGCGACTCCGGCGCAGGCTCGAGTGGCGCATGTCGTCCACCGGGCGTATTTCCTGATCTGGCAGCAACTACGTGCTGGGGGGCACCGATGAGTGTGAGTGGAACCGATCCCACCGGTGGGGCGTCGGACGCGGGTGTGGAGACCATTGCCGACGAGCTGCTGGACCAGGCGCTGGCCGAACGCCGCGCTCTCGTCCAGCTCTGCCTGTACGCGCTGGACCGCGCCAGTGCGGGCGTGGTCGAACGCATCGAGGACGGTCTGACTTCCATAGGTGTGGTGGCCGTGCGTGCCGACGGCGAGCGCTTCGACCCGTCGTTGCACGAGGCAGGCGGTGCCGTGCCGACGGACGACCTGTCGTTGCAGGGCCTGGTCGCCGAGACCGAGGTCCCCGGCTTCTGCGATCGTGGCCGAGTGCTGCGCGCCCCGATCGTGACGGTCTACACGGCCCGATGAGCACCCTCTCGCAGACCGTCCGCCAGACGCGGGAACGCCTGACCGCCGTCGTCCGCGACCTCGATCCGGCGATGGCCGACTGGGTCGCTCGCCGCGCGGTCCCGGACGTGTCCTCCGTCGTGATCGTGGGCGAGACGAACCGAGGCAAGTCCTCCCTGGTCAACGCACTGCTGGCCACCCCGGGCCTGTCCCCGGTCGACGCCGACGTCGCCACCTCGACCTACCTGGTCTTCCAGCACGGCCCCACCTGGGCCGCCCGCGCCTGCTACCCCGGCCTGCTGGCCCCGGTGACGTTCCCGCTGCCCGCCCTGATCAACTGGGTGTCCGCCGCCCACGACCTCCCCGACGGCGAGCTCCCGCCCCGTTACGTCGAGGTGGACGCCCCGATCCCGCTGCTGGAACGCATGTCCGTTGTGGACACTCCCGGCGTCGGCGGCCTCGAGTCCGTCCACGGTGAACTGGCACTGGAAGCCGTCACCTCCGCCACGGCACTGGTCTTCGTCGTCGATGCCTCCGCCCCGTTCACGCGCGGCGAGCTGGACTTCCTGAAACGGGTCGGCGACCGCGTCGAGACCGTCGCCTTCGCCCTGACCAAGACCGACCAGTACCGAGGCTGGCGTCAGGTCCTCGACGCCGACCGCGCACTGCTCGCCGAACACGCCCCACGCTTCGCCGACGCCACCTTCTACCCGGTCTCGTCCCGCATGTTCGACATGGCCGCGCAGGCACCGAACCCCGACGCCGCCTCCATGCTCCGCGAACGTTCCGGCATCTCCCACCTGCAGATCACCCTGCAGGAACTCGTGTCGGGCCGCGCCGGAATGCTGGCCGAGGCCAACGCCCTGCGCGCGTTGTCGACGGTGCTGGACGAACTCGTGGTGCGCCTGGAACACGAGAAGCGCGCCCTGTCCGTTGGCGAGGACGAGGCCGCCACGCTGAGGGCCCGCCGCGACGAGCTGCAGACCGAACGCCGTTCCTCGACCCGCGGCTGGCAGGTCCGCCTGCGCGGCGAGATCCAACGCGCCCGCGTCGAGAACTCCCACGAGATCTCCCGCCAGATGCGCGACCTCCAGACCTGGTACCGCCAGGCCATCGACACCGCCGACCGCACCGCGCTGGCTGCCTTGCCCCAGCAGGTCGACACCGCACTCCAGGTCGTCGGCGGCCGTATCTCCACGGCGTTGTCCGTCCGCCTGGCCACCGTGACCGACGCCGTACTGGCCACCATGTTCAGCCGCGACGAGCTCACGCTGATCCGCGGCCAGTTCGCCCGCGGCCAGCAACCGCCGATCGTGTTGCGCCCCAAAGAGAAGCGTCCGCCGACCGCCGAGGACAAACTGCTGGTGTTCATGGGCGTCTCCGGAGGGCTGGGCGCCGGCAAGCTCGCCGTCATGCCGCTGGCCGGCCTCGGCATCGCCGCGCTGAACCCGATCGTTCTGCCCGTGACCATCGCGCTGGGGCTGGGCGCAGGCTGGTGGATGGCCCGCACCCGCACCCACACGGCCGAGAAACAGCACGTCAAGCAGTGGCTCTCGGACGCCATCGCCGACGCCCGCTCCACGGTCGACCAGATTGCCGCCGAGCAGCTGATCGAGGCCGAACAGGCCCTGTCGCTGGCGCTCGACGAGGCGTTGGCCAAGCGGATCGAGGCCATCGAGGTGGAGCTGCGCGAGGTGGACCGGGCGTTGCGGATGGAGGCCGGGGAGCGGGGGCGTGAGCTGTCCGCGGTGACGCGGCAGCTTGCCGAGGTGGAGTCCGGGCAGGCCAAGGCCGAGGAGCTGCTCGGACGGATCCGATCGGTGCGGGACCGGGCCTGAAAGTGCAATAACGACCGTTCCGTCGACAGGTTACGAAGCCCGATTCAAGTTAATCGAGCATTGCTCATTTTTGCTGCTCAGAGACTGCCACCACACCGCCGAGCAGCGGTGAGTGCGTGCCGAAGGAGTCGCTGGCCCCGTTCGTCGCCCACCTGAAGGCGGCGCACCTGGAGACTTCGCCGCTGCAGCAGGTGAACGACGCGCTGGCGTTCGACAACTACATCAAGGCTCACACGGTGTTGATCGAGCAGATGCTCGACCCCGCGCTCAACCAGGCGATCTGCTGATGCGGCGCGGCCTGGCCAGCGCTGTCCTGGCCGCGTTCGCCGTGCTGACGATGCTCAGCCGGCGCCGAACCCCACCAGATCCCCATCTCCCAGTTCGCGTACATGCCGGCGTCGATGACCGTGCGCGTCGGTGACGTGGTGACCTGGACCAACCATGACCAGGCCCCGCACGACGTCGCGGCAGGCACGTTCCGCTCACCCATGCTGCAGACCGGGCAGTCGTGGAGCTACACGTTCACCCAGCTGGGCACGTTCGACTACGTCTGCTCGATCCACCCCGATATGAGAGCCCGGATCACCGTCGTCGCGGCGGTCGCACCGGAGCAGAAGCCGGTGGGACTGCCTCCGATGTTGCTGCTCGCCGGTCTCGTCGCGGCCGTGACCAATGCTCGGCCTGCTGCTGATCGGATCGCGCCCAGACCGGCCGCGAGGTTGGCCGGGGAACCAAACCGGCATAACGTGGGTCATACCGGTACGCAGAGGTGTAGGAGGTGTGTCCCGGTGTACATCGACGAGAACGGTGCGGCCGACGCCGAGCTGAAGGTCACCGTCGAGGATGAGGAGTACACCGCCGACGTCACCTTCGACCTCGACGAGGACGGCGTGAACGACTCCGCCGTGGTCGAGACGGACGACGGTGGTCACCTCGCGTTCACCGACACGAACGGCGATGGCGACGCCGATCTGATGAGCACGTTCGACAAGGACGGCAATCTGCTGAGCCAGGCTCGGTTCGAGGAGAATTCGGGTGAGTGGGTCTCGGTAGACCCGAACGATCCGCAGCAACAAAAGACGAATTCGTCGCACGAGCAGACGATTGTCGTGGACACCGACGAAGGCGACCGAAAGGTCGGGCAGGCGACCGAGGACACCGACGGGGACGGCAAGGCCGACACCGCGGTGGTTCGGGACGACGCCGGCGACACCTGGTTGTTCACCGACAAGAACGGCGACGGACGGGCCGACTCGGCGACCGAGATCACACGATCGGGCGAGGTCACGATGTCCGAGCACCGGGGCGACGACTGGGTCGAGGTCGAGCACGGGCACATCGAGTCCGACGGCCGTTACGTGACCGACAGCAAGAGCGGCATTTTGGACGACTCGGACGACTGGTTGGAGGAAGAGCGGTTCGACGGCGTCGTCCGAATCGATTCCACCACCGGGCAGTGGATCAGCCCGAACTGATGCGCAGGTCACAGGCCCCGGTGTGGTGAGAACCGCACCGGGGCCTCTTGTGTTTTTCCCACCTCAAGTCAGCCTTAACGCCGTCCGGGTGCTGAATCGATTCCAGAATCGGTTTTGTGAGGGAACCGACAGGCCAGGGGTGCTTTACCTGCCATTCACCGGGCTAACCTCGATCCATCCCCTTCCACGCACGCCCGGCCCCACCGGGCGTCTGGAGCTATTCCTGAGGACGACGAAGTCCTGAACGGGACCCAGCTACGTCCTCGGGCGGCCGAGGCGTTCAGTCAGGAGACGAGACGAGATGACGGCAGTGACCATTCCCGGTCTCGAACACGCACCTACCAACCACGCGCGCTTGCTCGCATGGGTTCAGGAAGTCGCAGAGCTGACCTGCCCCGATGAGGTTGTTTGGGCGGACGGGACCCAGGAGGAGTGGGACCGTCTGACGCAGAAGCTCGTCGACGCCGGCACCTTCGTGCCGCTGAAGAAGAAGCAGAACTCGTTCTGGGCTGCCTCGGACCCGAGCGACGTCGCGCGCGTCGAGGAGCGGACGTACATCTGTTCCGTGCGCGAGGAGGACTCGGGCGCCACGAACAACTGGATGGACCCTTCAGAGATGAAGGCCATCATGACCGAGCTCTACCGGGGCTGCATGCGTGGCCGCACGATGTACGTCATCCCGTTCTGCATGGGCCCGCTGACCGCGGAGAAGCCGATGCTCGGTGTCGAGATCACCGACTCGGAGTACGTCGTCATCTCGATGCACATCATGACCCGCATGGGCACCAAGGCGCTGAACCTCTTCGGTGAGGACGCGCCGTTCGTGCCCGCGCTGCACTCGCTCGGCGCACCGCTCGAGGCCGGCCAGGAAGACGTCCAGTGGCCGTGCAACGAGACCAAGTACATCTCGCACTTCCCGGAGACGCGTGAGATCTGGAGCTACGGCTCCGGCTACGGCGGCAACGCCCTGCTGGGCAAGAAGTGCTTCTCGCTGCGCATCGCCTCGGCCATGGCGCGCGACGAGGGCTGGCTCGCCGAGCACATGCTGATCCTCAAGCTCACCTCGCCGGAGAACAAGGCGTACTACATCGCCGCCGCGTTCCCGTCGGCCTGTGGCAAGACGAACCTCGCGATGCTCGAGCCGACCATCCCTGGCTGGAAGGTCGAGACGCTCGGCGACGACATCGCCTGGATGCGTTTCGGTGAGGACGGCCGCCTGTACGCGGTGAACCCGGAGAACGGCTTCTTCGGCGTCGCGCCCGGCACCGACTACCACACGAACCCGAACGCGATGCGCACCATCGCCAAGGGCAACTCGCTGTTCACGAACGTCGCGCTGACCGACGACGGCGACATCTGGTGGGAGGGCATGGGCGAGCCCCCGGCCCACCTCACCTCGTGGAAGCACCAGGACTGGACGCCTGACAGCGAAGAGCTGTCGTCGCACCCGAACTCGCGCTACTGCACGCCGATCGAGCAGTGCGACATCAAGGCGCCGGAGTGGGACGACCCGAACGGCGTGCCGATCTCGGCGATCTTCTTCGGCGGCCGTCGCGCCACGACCATCCCGCTGGTCACCGAGTCCCGCGACTGGCAGCACGGCACCTACATGGGCGCCACGCTGTCGTCGGAGACCACGGCCGCCGCGGTCGGCAAGACCGGTGTCGTGCGTCGCGACCCGATGGCGATGCTGCCGTTCATCGGTTACAACGCCGGTGACTACTTCCAGCACTGGGTCGACCTCGGCAAGCGCGCCGACGCCGACAAGCTGCCGAAGATCTTCTACGTCAACTGGTTCCGCCGTGGCGAGGACAAGCGCTTCCTGTGGCCCGGATTCGGCGAGAACTCGCGTGTCCTGAAGTGGGCCATCGAGCGCCTCGAGGGCAAGGCCGCCGCTGTCGAGACGCCGATCGGCTACGTGCCGACCGCGGCTGACCTCGACCTCGAGGGTCTGGACGCGTCGCGTGAGGACATCGAGGCGTCGCTGAAGGTCGACGTCGACGAGTGGCGTGCCGAGATCCCGCTGGTCGAGGAGTGGTTCGCGAAGATCGGCGAGAAGGTGCCGACCACGCTCCGCGACGAGCTCGCCTCCCTGAAGCAGCGCCTAGGCTGATTCTTTTTTCACGCGGGGGCCCCGCGTTTCCTCCAGGGAAACGCGGGGCCCCCGCGTGGCTTCTAAGCAGGCACGGTGTGTGACGGGGTCGCCTGGGTGAGGTACTACTAGTGGTGTGACGCAGGACGAGGACTTCCTCGGCGGACTCCACTACGACGGTACGAAGCGCGATGTCGAGGTCGGCCCGATGAAGGGCATCGTGCGCTACTACCCGGTGCCGCCCCCGCCGCCGGCTCGCACGCCGTGGTGGCGCTACACCCTCGTGTTCGTCGTCGGTTTAGCCATCGGCGTCGCTGCCGGCGTTGCCCTGTGCACGCTTGTGCTCTGACTTTCCCCAGGTCTCCGTCCATTTGAGACGAAGTTGTCCACAGGTGTGGATTGCTCTGTGCACAGGTTGTGGATAGCTGTGGACAGCGCTGGGGACTGCTCAAAACGGTCTTGAGGCAGGAATGAACCTCGACCCCTCCGGGTGCGTCCTACATGTGAGGGCGGTCACAAAGATCGTCACCGGAGTCGAGGGAGGTGTGCCGTGGGGATCGCAGGAATCGCGATGCTGGTGCTGTCCCTGGCCGCCGTGTTGATGGTCGTGGGCGCCGAGCTAGTTCGGGAGCGGGTTGTCGCGGATGCCGAGGAGAGTGCCGTTGAAGGCCTTGGTGGCCTCCGCGTAGCAGATCGCGTAGGTCCAACCCTCTGACCAGCCCTGGGAACCGGGCATGCGCCACGCGGGGAACACGTCGCTGCGCTTGTCCGAGCCCACGTAGTCGTGGACCGCTTTCGTGCACTTGTCCTTGGCGACGGCGCTCATCTGCTCTTTGGACGGCGTCGGGTCGCTGAACTTGCCCAGCGGGACGATGCCCGCGGGCACGGCCTCGGCCATGTGCGCCCCGTTGCAGGCGGTGGGCTTCACGTCAGGGTCCTTCGAGGGCGAGCCCCCGAGGCAGAGCTGGTAGGTGTTGAAGCTGGCGCCCTTGAGGACCGCCTTCAGAGAACCCTTGCGGGGAAGGGGTTTCCCTTCGGGTGCGAGCTCCACGACTGCGCACAGCCGCCAGCGCTCACCCTTCTTCCACCCCTGCTCGTTCGGCCAGAACGACCAGATCTGCAACCGGGTCGCACCCGCGTCCTGGCTGCCCAGGTAGTCGTTGATCGTCGCGTAACAGGGTGGTAGCGCCGCCTTGCGCAGCGTCTGCGTGTCCGGGTACGCCGTGGGCAGGCCGGAGATCTCGCCGACGGTCATCACCTCGGCGTCGTGGCTCGCGGCGCAGTCGACGGGCTTGATCTCGGAGGAGTTCATGCACTGCCCCGCCTTCGGCAGTGTCAGCGTGTCGCCGGCGGCGGTGGAGGGCGCCGGTCCGGGGATCGCCTGCCCGCCCACGTTGATCGTGCAGGCGGACATCGCCCACACGCTCAGGAAGATTCCCACCGCCAGCCGCACACGAGTCACACCATAGAGACTAGGGCCTTGACCTGATCGGCGATGGCCCGACGCTGAGTTTCGAACGTCGAGTCGGTCAGCGCGGCCGGATCGGCGGGCTGTCCGAGCACTGGAGTGTGCAGGTGTCCACCAAGGACATTCGTTGCGCCGTAACCGATTCGCACCCGGTTGGCCCGGTACATGCTCTCGTTGGAGAGGTAGTTGCCGCCGCCACCGACAGCCGCGATCGCGCCCGGCGTCGGGTTGTCCGTGCGGCAGTCCTGCTGCGTGCCGACCGGCGTGCCGACCTTCCACTCGCAGAAGCTGCGGTTGAGCACGACGCCGAACGGGCCGGTGCCCGCGTCGATCATCTTCTGGAACGGCAGCGAGGTCTCGATGAACTCGTTCGCCGGCTGCGGCCAGCCCGCGGCGTTCGGCACGCTGCCGAACGTCCTCGCGTCGTTGTTGTCCGGCGAGCCGCCACGCCAGCGCGCCGCCCACCGCTCGATGTCGAAGCGGTCCGGCCTGCCCTGGCTGATCGTCACGAACGCGTCGGGCTTGTTCTTGTGCTCCAGCGCGGAACCGTAGAACTGCTCGACGATCCCCTCGTCGAACCCGCCCCACAGCACCGGCAGTACCGCGGCCTGCAGCACGACCTTGCCGTTCGGCGTGCTGATCTCACGGCCGTCGAGCTGCAACGCCGCCGCACCCGCCGGGTTCGCGCGGCGCACGTTCGTGCCGGTGAGCTGGAACGGGTCGAAGCCGGTGACCGCGATGCGCCGCACGCCGGGCTTCGCGGGGAACGCCGCGTCGCCCAGTCCGCGGGAGGCCCAGTCGAACCGCTGGATCAGCTTCGCGCGGTCGTTGACGGAGAGAGCGAACCGCGGCTGCCACTGGCGCAGTGCCGTCGAGAGCTGCAGCCGTGCCCAGTAGAGCGGGCGGTCGTCGTAGGCGTCATGGGCAAGCGGTTTCGTGCTCTGCGCACGGGCGATGGCGGCCTTCCACAGCGCGTTGCCCTCGCGTTGAACGAACTGCTGGGCCTGCTTCGGCACGATCTGGCGGCAGAGCTTCGCGGTGAAGTCCGTGACGCGGCCGTCGAACCCGGCGAGCTTCACGAGCGCGGGCCCCACGGCGGGTCCGCCAGCGACGAGCGTGTCGTCGAGGCGTTGTTCCTCGACCGTGAGCGGGGCTTTGGCGTCGTAGCAGTTCGCGTCCTGCGCGTGGGCGACGCCTGGCAGCACGGCGAAGCCTGCGGCGATGACGAGTCCGGCGATGAGTTTCACGTGCCTGATCCTGAATGGAACAGACCACCCGCCGGAACCCGGCGGGTGGCCCATTCCATTCACTGAAGGCGTCTTGATTGGGATCAGTGCGCCGCGACCGGCTTGACGCGAGGGCTGTCCTCGTCGACGTGGTAGTCGGACGGGTCGGTCTGGTCGGTGCCGTTGAAGACCTTGGCCTTCTTGGCGATCAGCGTGACGATCACCGCGACGATCAGGTTCACCGCCAGCGCGACGATGCCGACGTAGATCGTCATGGCCGAGTCGCCGAACGGGTGCCAGCCGAAGAGCGACAGCTTGCTCAGCGGCAGTGCCGACCCGGCGAAGTGCGCCTTGCCGATGGCCGGGTTGCCGATGCCGTAGAGCAGCCACATGCCGTAGCCCATGCCGCCGAACCAGCCCGCGATGAGGCCCCACTTGTGGAACCAGCGGGTGTAGAGCGCGATCGCGACCGCCGGCAGCGTCTGCAGGATCATCACACCGCCGATGAGCTGCAGATCGATGGAGAACTGCGGGTCGACGAACACGATGAACGCGACCGCGCCGAACTTCACCACCAGCGATGCGAGCTTGGCCTGCTTGGCCTCCTCCGCCGGCGTGGCGTTCTTCTTCACGTACTCCTTGTAGACGTTGCGCGTCCACAGGTTCGCCGCCGCGATCGACATGATCGCCGCGGGCACCAGCGCACCGATGCCGATGGCCGCGAACGCGATGCCCGCGAACCACGACGGGAAGTTCGCGCCGAACAGCTCGGGCACGATCGTGTTGGTGTCGGGCCGTCCGGTCGCCTGGTTGACGATCGGCTTGGTGCCCGCGCTGATCGCGACGTAGCCGAGCAGTGCCAGCAGGCCCAGCACCAGCGAATACGCCGGCAGCGCCACCATGTTGCGCTTGATGACGTTGCGGCCGCGGCTCGCCAGGATGCCGGTCAGCGAGTGCGGGTAGATGAACAGCGCGAGCGCGCTGCCCAGTGCCAGCGTCGCGTACTGCAGCTGGTTGTTGCCGTTGAGCAGGATGCCGTCGGTCTTGGCAGGCGTCGCGTCGAACTTCGCCTGCGCGTCGTTGAAGATCTCGCCCCAGCCGCCGAACTTGGTCGGCAGGTACACGATCGCGACGAGGATGACGATGTAGATCAGGATGTCCTTGACGAACGCGATCAGCGCCGGCGCGCGCAGCCCCGACTGGTACGTGTAGACCGCGAGGATCACGAACGCGACGAACAGCGGCGCGTGCCCGAGGATGCCGCTGCCGTTGAGGCCCATGGACCGCAACACGGCCTCTAGACCGACGAGCTGCAGCGCGATGTAGGGCATCGTCGCGATGATGCCGGTGATCGCGATGATCAACGCCAGCCAGTGCGAGCCGTATCGGCCCTTCACGAAGTCGGCGGGCGTCACGTACCCGTGCACGCGGCTGACCGACCACATGCGCACCAGCGGCAGGAACACGAGCGGGTAGAGGATCACCGTGTACGGCAGCGCGAAGAAGCCCATCGCGCCCGCACCGAACATCAGCGCGGGCACCGCGACGAACGTGTACGCGGTGTAGAGGTCACCGCCGACCAGGAACCACGTGATCCAGCTGCCGAACTTGCGGCCGCCGAGCCCCCACTCGTCGAGGTGTTCGAGCGTGTCGCCCTTCTGCCATTTCGCCGCCACGAAGCCCAAGACCGTGACCAGCAGGAAGAGGGTGCTGAAGACAATCAGCTCAGTCCACTGCATCAGTTCGCTCCCTCGTCCAGGTCGTCCACGCCGAGCTTGTCGGGCTTGCCCGTGACCACCGGCTCGTCCTTGGTCTTGATGTAGACGAGCCCGACGCAGAGCACGCCGAGCGGGATGAACGCGAACTGGTACCAGTAGAAGAACGGCATTCCGAACAGCCGAGGCTGGTCGATGTTGAACCACGGCGTGATCAGCATGAGCAGCGGAACTAGGAGCAGCAGGTTCCAGTTGCTCCAGCGCAAGCCGGTCCTGGGTTGCGACGGCATGGTGGCCCTCCGTGTACGCGGTGTTGCGCGGATGTTAGGCCTGATGAGACGAGCCGTCAGCCCGGTGATCGGAATCGTTGTGCGCTACTTAACAGTTTCTTTGGCTTGACGTTCCTGGAGCTGGCTCACCAGATCAGCTTCGGCCAGGTCGAAGTACTCGCGCAGCCGCTCGGTCGCGCTGTCCACCGCTCCCTCGCCCAGCAGCTCGACGATCTTCCGGTTGAGTGGCAGGTACGCCATGTGCAGCCGCTTGGGGTCGCTGACCACCCGGAACGCGAGCATGAGCTCTGCGAACAGCCGATCCGACTCCTCGCTGAGCCGCTTGCTCTGCGCCAGCCCGACGATCCCGCGGTGGAACCTGATGTTGGCCGCCCCGACCTTCGCCCAGTCCTTGTTGTCGCCGTGCCTGGCCGCGTCTTCGATCGGCTTCCGAACCGCGTTCCTGGCGGCCTCCCCGACCTCGGGCCACTTCTGCAGCGCACCGCACTCGATCACTCGCCGCGCCGCGTAGAGGTCCTGGACATCCTCGGTCGAAGGGCTGCGCACGAACACCCCGCGGCTGTGCTCGTGCACCAGCAGCCGGTCGTGGGTGAGCAGCCGGAACGCTTCCCGGAGCGTGTTGCGGCTGACGCCGAGCGCTCCGCCGATCGCTTCCTCCGACAGTCGCAGGCCGGGCGCCAGCTCGCCGTCGAGCACCCGTTCACGCAGCATGTCGGCGACCTTCTGCGCGGTGCTCGCGCGCTCCAGATCGGCTTTGCCCTGCGCCAGCGTCGACACCCACGTCTCCGTCACCCCGCCAGTCTATTGCAGGATCGTTCTATTGCAGTATCGTAGAATCGTTCAACAATCCTACGATCCAACAAGAACCTGGCAGACGCATCGAAGGGGGCGGTCATAGACCTGAACGCAGACCTGCGCACTCGCCGCCGCGGACGTGTGCACATCCAGGCCGACTCGATCTGCGTCCACGGCGACACCCCGAACGCCGTGGAGATCGCTCGCACCGTCCGATCAGCCCTGGAATCGGCCGGCGTCGCCGTCGCGCGCGTGGAATCCCCACTCCGCCACACCCGCCAGGCCGTCTGAACGCTCGGAGCCGCCAAGCAGCCCGAAAAGCTCGGCCGCGCGCAGGCCCCACCCACCCAGGGGGCACCAGCCAGCCACACTGTCACCGACCCTACCTGCGAAAACAGCCTGTCAACCCACCGCTCGGCGATCTGTGGACAACTCGTGCGGCCAGCTCATCCCCGCAGTGTTCGCCGACCAGACCTCGGGCGGACGCCGCCGCGAAGACCAGTTGCAGAAAAGCGCTTGTCGATCTTGATACTGAGCGGTACTTGCACACGCCATCAGCGCGACCAAGCCCAGCTCAACGCGGCTGCACCAACGCCGCCGCGCCCACCAGCCCGGCCTGCCCACCCAGCTCAGCCGCCCGCACCTCCAGCCCCGCCAGGTACGACAACCCGGCATGGGTCTTCAACGCCCGCCGCACCGGCTCGAACAACAGCTCCCCGGCCTGAGCCACCCCACCCCCGATGACCGCGAGATCGAGGTCGCACACCGCAGCCGCCCCGGCGATCGCCATCCCGACGGCCTGACCGGCACGTTCGAAGGCCGCGAGCGCAATCTCCTCCCCGGCCAGCGCGGCCGCGGCCAGCGTTGCCGCGTCGGCCCCATCCGGAGCGAGCCACCCCTTGTGCCGCGCCCAGGCCACCATCCGTGGCCCACCGGCAACGGTCTCGGCACACCCACGCCCACCACAGGTACAAGCCTCACCATCGGGCTCCACGACGATGTGGCCGATGTGCCCGGCGTTCCCGGTCCGCCCACCGAACGGCTTGCCGTCGAACACCAGCCCGCCGCCGACACCGGTCGACACGACGAGTCCGACCATGAACGTGCTGCCCCGCCCGGCCCCGCGCCAGTACTCACCGAGCGCCATGCACACGCCGTCGCCTGCCAGCTCCACCGGCACGTCCGGGAACAGCGACGCCACGGACGAGCGAAGCGGGAAGTCCTGCCAGGAAGGCACGTTGATCGGCGACACGGTGCCGCGCGAGGCGTCGACCGGCCCTGCGGAGGCGATGCCGACACCGGCGACCGGAGCGTCCCCGACCGCCGACGAGATCACCGAGACCACGGCGTCCCAAGGGGAAACGGTGGGAGTGGGGACGCGGGCGGAACGCAGCACGGAGCCCGAGGAGTCCACCAGACCAGCAGCGATCTTGGTGCCGCCGAAGTCCAGTGCCAGCACCAGATCAGTCACGATGATCCATGCTAGCCACTTCCAGCCTGATCGCCGGTGTGTGCCTGACCAACTCACCTGCGGCGATCTTCACAACGGCCGGCCAGGAACCGGGAGAGGCCCACACCGGCGCCGACACCGTGAAGTCCAAGGTCACCCGCCCCTGCGCGGGCAAGGTGCCGCTCAAGCTGAACGGTCCGACCAGCTCCCACGTCGAACGCGGCGACAGCACCCATGCGCGAACCGGCAGCGAGCCGTGTGCGCCGGACGCGACCGTGACCTGCAGCGAAGCCGACGAGCCAGGCGACACCCGCACCACCGAAGGCGACGACGCCACCCACAGCACCTCGACCGGGCCCTCGAAGTCCCACTCCGGCACGGAGAGCAGCACGACGTCCTCGACCACGAACGGCAACCCGTGCAGCGACGCCCGCACCGGGTAGCAGCCAGGCGTCAACGATCGCCGCAACCGCACGTCGGTCGACACGTAGCCGCCGGCAGGCAGCGACACAGGCAGCGACGTCCACGACGCTGACCAGCCATCAGGCAGTGACAGCCGCACGACACCGGAGAAGGCCGAGCCGTCCGACACCGCGACCACCCGCAGCTGGGTCGGGCTCAGCACCTCCAGGTGCACGTTCGCCGGCAGCCCGCCCAACGGCGCGGGCTCGTGCAGCCAGTACCGCGCGAACACCGGCGACAAAGGCTCAGACGGCCCCAACGACGGACCCGCCAGAGACAGCCGTGACGGCACCGAAGGCAGCGAACCGGACGCGGGCGTGCGTGAACCCGGTACCCCGACCAACGAGGAAGGTCCCAGGTGCGCGACCTCGTTCCAGAGGACGTAAGTGGACGACCCGACCATCTTCTCGCCGACCTCGCTGTGCCAGACGGTGACCGGTCCCTCCAACTCGGGCGGATCGAAAACCGAACCGTCCACCCCGGTCAGTGATGCAACCGGATCACACGACAGAACGAAGTGCGTGGACGCGATCTCCGTGCCGTACCCGCGTTTCCACCCATGATCAACGCCGTCCGCAACGAGAGAGAACGTCCGCCAACCCAAAGCCGGCACGTCCCGCGCCAGGAAGGTCACCGTTGTCCCGTCGACCAACGTGGGCAAGGCCGCGCCATCAGAAACATGTACGTTCCGGCGCGCAGGAAGATGCACGGAAACGATGTCAGTGCACGGAACAGGCAACGGATTCCACACCACCACCGAGGAGTCCATAGTGGACGTCAACGCCGCCAGGGATCGCCGGGTCACCTCCGAGCACAGGTCGAAGGCCTCCCGCGGATGCGCCACCCGAGCACGGGCCAGCGCCGCCTCCGGACGAGGCGCCCCGGTCAACCGCGAAGCCTCCGCGGCGAAGGCAGCCGCTCGTTCTACCTCGGCCGAACCGGCCGGATCGGAAGCGGGAACCGGCACCGACCCGCGCAGGTAGTAGTCCCGCGGCAACGAGCACATGATCCGCGGCCAGGTGTAGCGCGAGTTCCAGTCGTGGTGGATCGCGGTGACCCAGCGGTTCGGCAGCGACCGCGGCGAGCCCACCGGCAGCATCACGTGTGGGGACGACGCCTCGTCCCGCAGCCGCAGGAACGACGTGTAGACCGACCGCTCCGCCTCACCCAGCGACGTGGCCGCCAGCGCGCACCCCGAAGGCAGCGACGGCAGCAGTGGCTCGACACCGACCACATTGGACGGATCGCCGACCACCTCGACCCGGCCCTCTGCGATCAATCGCAGCAGCAGCGAACGGTGCTGCGGGAACGTGTCCCAGTACGGCTGCAGCAGCTCCACGGAGGTCACGGCGAACCGGTACGCGGGATCGGTCAGCGCCAGGTCCAGATGTGCCCGCAGCACCTCGAACGGCGCGTCCCCGGACACCTGCCCGACCAGGTGCATCGTCCACCCTGGCGAGCCCACGACCAGCGAGAACGCGCACGACGCCTCGCCTTCCGGCGACCGCACGACGGCCACCGCGGGCACCACGTCACCAGGAGAGTGGCCGGAGACGTCGACGCCGACCTCGAAGCCGAACGGTCCGAGACGCAGCGAGCCGCCGTGCCGCGCCGAGTGCAGGCCGGGGCCCGACACGTGCGCGTGCATCGGCCCCGCGACGTCGGGCGCAGTCACCCGCACCACCTGGAGCAGCGCGGTCCGAGGCCCGACGAACAGCTCGGTGGACTCGGCGGCGATCACCGGACGATCGCACCATCGTTCAGACCCGGACGAAATACCCCGATGGTGGGGTCATCGCTTCAACATCCGGGTAAGACCAGCGGCGACAGTGGTAGCCAAGATCCACCCGGTCACGATCAACCCCGAGGCGATCCACTGCGATCCACCGGGCGTCTGCCAGCGGTTCTTGTTGCCGAAGTCGACGATCGGCACCACCAGGTCGATGGTGAACAGCCATGCGTTCCACGGCAGGTGGTCGTCGGCGTTGATCTCTACCAGCGGCCCCTTGAACTGGAACCACATGCTGCCCACCAGCCACGCCGCGATCAGCCACCCCAGTGCGCGCGCCGGTCGGTAGCCGTAGCCGACCATCGAACGCTGCAGGAAGCTCCACAGCAGCACCAGCGGGCCGAAGAAGCGCATGCCCTCGGCGACCGCGCGGTAGCGGAGCCGCTGCTTCTCGATCAGCACCGTGGAAGCGTGCTCCTCGTTGCCCGTCGCCGTGAGCATCTCGGCGAACTGGTCGTACGGGCGCGGGCGGTAGCTGCGCCGCATCGCCCGCCGCAGCCAGCGCAGGCGCTGCTCGACCTGTTCGTCGTCGCGCAGGTCGATCGGGTAGGCCAGCGAGTCGTAGCGGAAGTCGTCGAGGTCGATGAATCCGGTGGTGTTCCAGAAGTTCTCGTTGTCCTCCAACGAGGTGCAGCGCGCCTGCCGCAGCGTCACCAGGCCCTTCGGCGGCGAGACGACGCTCAGCATCAACTCCTGGACCTGCATGCCCATGGCGTTCAGCGCGTGGCTGTCCAGCTTGTAGCCGAGCACCGCGCCGTTGAAGTTCGCCATGCGGCCGATCGTGGCGCGACGGCACCGCACGCCGCCGTGCGCGACGAACTCCTTCTCACCCCTGGCGCAGACGAGGTCGCGGCCGATCGTGGCGCCGCCGATGTCGAGCGACGGTTTCTCCCGCGGCTGGTGCCGGTACGTGCCGGGCTTGATCAGCCTGCTGCCGCGCAGGTCGAGGTTCGCGCCGACGGTCACCCCGCGAAGTTCGAGCCCGCCGGAGATGTCGGACTCCCGCACCACGAAGTTGCTGCCGACGCGACTGCGGTTCGCCAATACGGCGTCCGCGAACGGATTGTCCACAGTGGCGCGTTCGACGGTGATGCTGCCGCGCACGTGCGTGTCGACCATGCGCAACTGGCCCTTGATCCGCACACCACGCCCTACCACGTCGCCGCCGATCTCGGCGCCGTCGACGTGCAACGCGCGCCCTGACCCGGTCGGCTCGGTGCCGACGGCGGGCGGTGACACGGCGTCCAGCACGGCATCTGCCAGCGACAACGTGCCACCGATGCGGGCGTTCACGGCGCGAACGGTGCCCGCGCTGGTGAAGCCGCCGTCCAGCTCCACGTCACCGGACACGTCGACCCGGTCAAGGACCAGCGTCGCGGACGGGTCCGCGTGCGGGTCGGTGGTCTCCTCGAAGTCCGATCCGCGCGAGAGCATCGCGCCGCGCATCGACAACGCCGAGCTGATCCGCGCGTTGGCGAGGAACACGATGCCGTGCGAGGTGAACGCGCCGAGCAGGTTGCCGCCGACCTGCATGCCGTTGCCGTTCAACGTGATGCCGTCGGGGTTCTCCAGCACGGCGCTGCCGAGGTTGAAGTTGCCGCCGATGTGCGCGCCTGCGAACCGCAGCTCACCCTCGGTGTGAACACCGAACCCGAGCAGCGCACCCGCGACCTTCAGCCGGTCGCCGTGCACGCACAGCGCGCCCGGCACGCTGAACCTGCTGTCGCGCAACACGACCGAGCCCGCGAGATCGGCGTCGGTCAGGTCGACGAGCCCGGTCACCCGGCAGCCGATCAACGAGACGTCGTTGCTGCTGCTGAGATTGCGCGCCTCGAGACCGGGCAGGTCGCAGTCGGCGAACGAGATGCCCGCGAGGTTCGCCTGCCGCAGGTCCGGTGGCTCCTCGAACTGGCAGCGTTCGAACTCGAGCACGTACGGCACGTCGACCGCGCGCAGATCGAGCACACCGGTGACCTCGCGGTCGATCACGCGGATGACGGGCGGGGTGCTCGGCTTGCGCCGAGGCAACCGCCACCCGCCCCCACCCGAGTTGTCGTTCTCCCCCATGAGCCCCCGCAGCAACAGGGCCGCGGCGACTTTCCCCCTCGCCACCCTGCTTACCCCGGGTCGCTCTGACCCTGGTGCGTCGGGTCGAGCACGCGGGCCAGGAACTCCTTGGTGCGTTCCTCCTGCGGGTTGCCGATCACCTCGGCCGCGGGACCTTCCTCGACGATGTAGCCGCCGTCCATGAAGATCACCTTGTCCGCGACCTCACGGGCGAACTGCATCTCGTGCGTCACGACCAGCATGGTCATACCCTCGTCGGCGAGCTGGCGCATCACGCCGAGGACGTCGCCGACGAGCTCGGGGTCGAGCGCCGAGGTCGGCTCGTCGAACAGCATCACCTCGGGGTCCATCGACAGCGCGCGGGCGATCGCCGCGCGCTGCTGCTGGCCGCCGGAGAGCTGCGCGGGCATCGCGTTGGCCTTCTCGCTCAGGCCCACGCGCTCCAGGTTGCGCAGCGCGATCTCCTGCGCCTCCTTCTCCCCGCGCTTGAGCACCTTGCGCTGGGCGACCGTGAGGTTGTTCAGCACGGTCAGGTGCGAGAACAGGTTGAACGACTGGAAGACCATGCCGATCTTCGTGCGCTCCCGGTCGATGTCGACGTCCGGGTCGGTGAGCTCGACGCCGTTGACGATGATCTTGCCGGCGTTCGGCTCCTCCAGGAGGTTGACGCAGCGCAGCAACGTCGACTTGCCCGAGCCGGACGGCCCGATGATGCAGACCACGTCTCCGCGGTCGACCTCGACGTCGATGCCCTTGAGCACCTCGAGCGGGCCGAACGACTTCTTCAGGCCGATGATGTCTACGCAGGCGGCGCTCATAGGACGGACACCTTCTTCCCGCCGGTGCGGCGCTCCAGGTACCGCGACAGGTAGCCGAGCGGCAGCGTGATGATCAGGTAAGTTACGCCGACGACCAGGATCGGCGTCAGCGTCGGGCTGCGGCTGAGGAACTCGCGGCCGAACTTGAGCAGCTCGTACTGGTCGCGCGCCAGGCCGATGATGTAGACCAGCGACGAGTCCTTGACGAGCAGGATCATCTCGTTGGTGAGCGGCGGCAGGATGATCCGGAACGCCTGTGGGATCACGACCGTGATCGTCGTGCGGCCGGGTGACATGCCGAGTGACCGTGCCGCCTCGATCTGGCCCTTCGGCACCGCCTGAATGCCCGCGCGGACCGTCTCCGCGATGTAGGCGGCACCGACGAGGCCGAGCGCCAGGCTCACGACGGAGAGATCGCTGAACTTCAGCTGGAACGCCAGCGGCACCGCGACGGTGAACGCGAGGAACACCAGCAGGGCCGGGACACCGCGGAAGAACTCGATGTAGATGGTGGCCAGCCACCGGTACGGCGCCACCGAGGAGAGCTTCATCAGCGCCAGTACGAGGCCGAGCGCCAGTGCGAACCCGAACCCGAAAACGCTGTAGAGAATGGTGTTCTTCAGTGCGACCGTGATGAGGTCGGGGAACATCTGCCCCGCGGTCTTCACGTTGAAGAACGTGCGCCCGATCTCCGACCAGTTCGCGCTGAACGCCACGACCACGGCGATCAGCACCAGCAGGCCGTACTGGGCGAGAACGAAGTACCTGGCGCGCTTTCGCTTGGACAGCGCCATGAATGGCTCCTAGCGGGTAGGTCCGAACGTAAGACGGGGTCGGCAGACCTGCTGCCGACCCCGCTGCGAGCCGCTTACTTCGATGACGGCTTCTTTCCGAACCACTTCTCGTAGATCGTGTCGTACTGGCCGCTGCTCTTCGCGTCCTTCAACACCTGGTTGACGGTGTCGAGCAGCGCCTTGTTGCCCTTCTTGACACCGATGCCGTACTTGTCGCCGGTCGAGAACTCCGTCGTCACCTCGGTGTCGGGGAACTCCTTGGCGTAGTCGTACAGCGGGCCGTTGTCGTTGATCGCGGCGTCGATCGTGCCGGTGCGGACCGCGGTCTCCTGCAGCGTCAGGTCCTCGAACTGGATGACCTCGTACCCGAACTGGTCCTTGTTCTTGTTCGCGTACTCCTCACCGGTCGTCGCCTGCTGCACGCCGAGCCGCTTGCCCTTGAGCGCGGCAAGGTCCTTGTACCCGGCGCCCTTCTTCACGAGCAGCGCCTGCTCGGCGTCGAAGTAGGAGTCGGAGAAGTCGATCGCCTGCTTGCGCTCGTCGGTGATGGTCATCGCCGCCGCGGCGACGTCGCAGTCACCGACGTTGAGACTCTGGCCGTTCGTGATGCCCTCGAACGCCGTGTCGAGGATCTCCTGCTGCGCACCCAGCTTCTTCGCGACCAGGTCGACGAGGTCGACGTCGAAGCCGACGGTCTTGTCGCCTTCGCTGTACTGGAAGGGCTTGTAGGACAGGTGGGTGCAGGTGACGAGCTTGCCTTCCTTGACGAGCTTCACCCCACCGTCTGCGCTGGTGCCGCTGCCACTGTTGGTGCTCGTCGCACAGCCGGCAAGCGCGGTCAGCGCTAGGGCCGCTGCGGGCAGTAGGGCGAGCACGTGCCTGGTTCGACGAGCCACTGCGTCACTCCTCGTAACTGTCGCGGACGAGTGAACGGGATCCTGCCATCTCGCGTGCGACCTGCACAGCACGTAGGCGTTACAGAAAGTACGTGTCAACTGTCACGAGGCGTGGCGAACGGGCCGTGGACGCGCCACGGCCCGCCTGAGGACGTGTCAGCAGGTGAACGTCACGTCACCGCCCGCAGCCTGCCCGCCGCTGCCGTCCTCGGTCCCCGACGCTCCGAAGATCCGGTAGGCGTGGGTGCCGGGCACACAGGTCGCCCGGAGCGTCAGCGTCACCTGGAACGATCCGTACTGCGTGTCACCCTGCGACGACTCGTCGATCTGCTTCCAGGTCCCGTCGGCCTGCCTGATCTCGACGTGCCCCTTGTAGGTCGAGGCCTTGTCCGCCGGCGCGGTGCACGCGATGTGGACGCTGCCGCCAACGCCGTCGGGGTGCAGCGTGACCCCGCTGAGCAGGCCCTGACAGCCGCCGCCCGCCGCACTCGCGGATCCGGCATACCCGCCGAGCGCCAGCGCCGAGACGACGGCGGCCACTGCTACTACCTTGCGCATTCGATTACCCCCAGGTGCTCGGATGAGGGCAAAAGCCTTGCACACCAAGGAGTTACGTCAACCTCAGTTGAACATCAGTAGCGGTCCTGCAGCAGCCCGGCGACGAGCGCCGTCCACCCCGTCTGGTGCGTCGCGCCCAGCCCCTCGCCCGTATCACCGTCGAAGTACTCGCTGAACGTGATGTGCCGGCGCCACAGCGCTGACTCCGAAGCCTCGATCCGCTTGCCGTCCGACGGCCTGCGACCGTCGTGATCGGGCAGGAAGAGCCCGATCAACCGGTCCGACAGCTCGTCCGCGACCTGCGCGGCCGTGAGCGAGCGGCCCGAGTTCGTCGGCATCTCGACCTGGAACGTGCCGTCGTGGAACGCGTCGACGGTGCGCAGTGCCTCGACGAGCAACGCGTTGGTGGGCAGCCAGACCGGGCCGCGCCAGTTGGAGTTGCCGCCGAACATCGGCGTGTGCGACTCGCCGGGCTCGTAGCCCATCCGGTGGTCCTGGCCCGCGACGTTGACCTCCAGGCCCTCGCGGTGCGCGGCCGAGAGCGACCGGATCCCGTGCGGCGAAAGGAACTCCTGCTCGTCGAGCATCCGGTGCAGCACCCGCCGGAGCTTGTGCTCGTCGAGCAACGACACGAACGCGCCGCGCTCGTAGTGGAACGTGATGAACTGCCGCAGCTCGGGCCTGCGCTTGAGCAGGTGCTCCAGGCGTGAGGTGAACCCGTGCAGGTCGCTGAGCACCCACGGCTCCAGCACCGCCGACGCCAGCAGCGGGATCAGCCCGACCATCGACCGCACGCGGACCGGTTCGGACTCGACCGAGCCGTCGGGGCGGCGGCGCGAGACCCGGTCGTAGCAGAAGCCGTCCTCGTCGTGCCAGATACCGCTGCCCGACGAACCGAAGTGCGTGAAGGCCTCCGCGATCGACAGGAAGTGCTCGACGAACTTCGTCGCCACGTCCTCGTACGACTCGTCGTCTCGCGCCAGCTCCAGCGCCATCTGCATGAGGTGCAGGCTGTACGCGGCCATCCACGACGTGGCGTCGGACTGTTCCAGCCGCCACTCGCCCAGCATCGGCTCGGACCTGTTGACCGGCCCGATGTTGTCCATGCCGAGGAACCCGCCCTCGAACAGGTAGCTGCCGTCGGCGTCCTTGCGGTTCACCCACCACGAGAAGTTCAGCAGCAGCTTGTGGAAGACCTTCGCGAGGAACTGCCGGTCCCTGCTGCCGTCCGCGCGGTAGACCTGCAGCGCCGCCCACGCGTGCACGGGCGGGTTCACGTCGCCGAACTCCCACTCATAGGCGGGAATCTGGCCGTTCGGGTGCATCATCCACTCTCGGCAGAACAGCAGCAGCTGCTCCTTCGCGAACGCGGGGTCGACCAGCGCGAACGGGATGGTGTGGAACGCGAGGTCCCACGCCGCGAACCACGGGTACTCCCACTCGTCCGGCATGGAGATCACGTCGGCCACGTCGAGGTGCCGCCAGTGCACGTTGCGCGCCTCAGGCGTTCTGCGGGACGAGGGCGCCTCGGGCTTGGTCGGGTCGCCGTCGAGCCAGTCCCGCGTGCGGAACCGGTAGTGCTGCTTCGTCCACATCAGACCGGCGAGCGCGCGCCGCAGCACGTGCTTCTGCTCGATCCCCGCCTCGGGCGCGATGGAGTCGTGGAACTCGTCGGCTTCGAGCTTGCGCGCCTGCATGGTCTCGGTGAAGCTCGGCCCGAACGGGTCCATGTGCCCGTCACCGCCGACCAGCCGCAGCCGGATCGTCACGGTCTCGCCCGGCTCGACCGGGTCGAACGAGTACCAGGCCGCGAACTTCGTGCCCGCCGCACCGGGGTCGTCCGGCCCGACCACCTGGCACGTCGACGTGGACCCGTGCACCACGTAGTTGCAGATGCCGTCCTTGGTCCACGGCGACGGGTTGCTATCGGCGCCGAAGAGCGACATCTCGTTGCTCTCGTTGTCCGTCATGAGCATCGACGGCGAGTCGTCGAGGTGCAGCGTGTACCGGCCGAGGTTGCCGTGGTCCGCGGTGACCTTGCGCCCGGTGATCGTGCTCGCCACCAGCTGACACGGCCGCTGGTCCCGCCCCCACGCCCACGTGTTGCGAAACCACAGCTGCGGCAACAGGTGCAGCGGCGCGTCCTCGGGGCCTTGATTGGTCGCGCTGATCTCGACGCAGATGTCGTCCGTCTCTGCCTTCGCGTAGGTGACGGTCACGTCGAAGAACCGGTTCTCGTCGAGCACCCCGGTGTCACTCAGCTCGGGCTCGCGGTTCTCCCGCCCCGCGTTGCGCGACATCTCTCTGAGCAGCCCGTACGGGTACTCGCGCTGCGGGTAGCGGTAGAGCACCTGCATCCAGGAGTGGGTGGGCGTCCCGTCGGTCACCCACCAGTGCTCCTTGACGTCCTCGCCGTGGTTGCCCTCTTCGTTGGCGAGGCCGAAGTACCGCTCCTTGAGGATCGGGTCGTTGCCGTTCCACAGTGCGAGGGCGAGGTTCATGAAGCCGTGGACGTCGCAGATGCCCGCGATGCCGTCCTCACCCCACCGGTAGGCGCGCGCACGGGCATGGTCGAACGGGAACGACGCCCACGCGTCGCCCCCGGCCGAGTAGTCCTCGCGGACCGTGCCCCACTGGCGACCAGACAGGTACGGCCCCCACAGCCGCCACGGCGAGGTCGGGTTCTCCGACTCCGCGAGACGCGCCCGTTCCGCTTCTTCGCCCATCGACCCAGTGTGGGCTATCGATTCAGAGCCCTGGTCAGCTCTGGGTCAGCACTGAGTCATTGCTCACTAAGGGATGGGTCACGCGTGCTTGGAGTGCGAGTCGAGGACCAGCGCCACCGCTTCGGTGATCCGGGCCGCGTGCGCCAGGTTGAGCCACTCGTCCGGCACGTGCATGTTGCTGTCCGGCCCCACCGCGCCGGTCACCAGGAACTGCGCGTCCGGGTACGCCTCGTGCAGCAGCCCCATGAACGGGATCGACCCGCCAAGCGACACGGTCCGCCACGGTGCGCCGAAGACCTCCTTGCCCGTGTCATCGAGCGTCGCGGCGAGCCATGGCGCGAGCTCCGGGGCGTTCCAGCCGTCGGCCGCCTCGACACGGGACAGCTCCACCGTCGCGCCGTAGGGCACGTCGGTGGTCAGGCGCTCCTTCAGCGACTCAAGTGCGGCCGCGGAGGACGCGGTCGGCGGCAGGCGGAACGACAGCACGAAGGTGGTGAAGGGCCGCAGCACGTTGCCCGCGTCGTCCGGCGACGGCAGGCCGTCCGCGCCCGTGATCGACAGCGTCGGGCGCCAGCCCAGTCCGAGCGCCTGCTCGACCTCGTCGTCGGACATCGGCTGGAGGTCGCCGACCCGCGGCACGGTGCCCCACAGCGCGCCCGGTGCCGTTTCGACGGCCTCGCGGACCTCGGTCAGGCGGTGGGCGGGGATCTCGACGTGCATCTCCGGGATCAGCACCTCGCCGGTCGCCGAGTCCTCGACGCGGTCCAGCAGGGCGCGAGCGATGCGGAACGACGACGGCACCATGCCGGACGCCATGCCCGAGTGCAGGCCGCTCGCCAGCACGCGCACGGTCATGGTGACCTGCACCAACCCGCGCAGCGACGTGGTCAGCCACATGCGGTCGTAGTCGGAGCCGCCCGAGTCGAGGCAGATGACCAGCGAGACGGTGCCGAGCCGGTCGCCGAGGTGTTCGAGGTACGCGGGGAGGTCGGGAGAGCCCGACTCCTCGCCGGTCTCCAGCAGCACGACACAGCGTGCGTGCGAACCGCCGGCCGCGCGGACGGCCTCGATCGCCGCGATCGCGGCATAACCGGAATATCCGTCATCGGCCGAGCCGCGGCCGTAGAGACGTCCGTCACGCAGCACCGGGGTCCACGGGCCGAGCCCTTCGCTCCAGTCGGCCACCGGCGGCTGCTTGTCGAGGTGTCCGTAAAGCAACACCGTGTCGTCGCCCGAGTTACCGGACGCCGGTACGTCGACGAGCAGAAGCGGCGTGCGTCCCGCCAACTGGACAACCTCGATGCCCACTTCGGGCAGGTTTCGCGAGGCGATCCAGAGGCGCACGTGCTCGATGGCGGCGGCCAGTTCGCCGTGCGATTCCCAGGCGGGATCGAACGCCGGCGAGATGGCAGGCACGGCAACGAGCTGAGACAGGCTCGGAACGATGTCGTCGTCCCAGAGCGTCCTGACGGTGCTGGTCACAACTGAGCGGTCCACCTCTCGATCCTGTCACGACTCCGCCTCCGTCCGCGTCCGTAACCTCTTACCCGAAGGCCCCTGTCTAAGTTAACGATCGGTAACCGGGACAGCATCGTCCGGTAATCGGACGGCCTAGTCGGAGGGCAAAAGGTCGACCCTCCAACTGTTGTCGCTGATCAGAACGTTGACTTGTGTGTTACGAAGTGGGGCGGGTCTCACCAACTCGGGTGAGGTCGTGTCAGGATGTGGTCGTAAGCCACCGTCACCGTCGACGGCTGCCTCCGGCCCCACAGGGTCAGCGGCGACCGCCGGCGTCGCCGCACGTGGTCGTCACGAGCGATCAGGCGGTCGGAGAAGACAGAGGAGAAGGCGCATGTCGTCCCCTGAGCAATGGACGCACCCTGAGCCGGATGCAGCGCCGGCCGCCACTGCCGCAAAACCGACAGCGGAACAGGTGATCGCAGGCTTGCGAGCAACCGACGAGGGCGGCGCCGACCTGGTGCAGCTCCTGACTCCCGAGGGTGAGCGAGTAGCCCACCCGGACTTCGACATCGACATCTCGGCGGAGGAACTGCGCGGCCTGTACCGCGACATGGTCCTGATCCGCCGCGTCGACCGCGAGGCGAACGCCTTGCAGCGCAAGGGTCAGCTCGGCATCTGGGTGCCGCTGCTCGGCCAGGAGGCGGCGCAGATCGGCGCCGGCCGCGCGATGCGGCCGACCGACATGGCGTTCCCGAGCTACCGCGAGCACGGCATCGCGTGGACCCGCGGCATCAACCCGACGGAGCTGCTGGGCATTTTCCGCGGCACCGACCAGGGCACGTGGGACCCGATGGAGAAGCGGTTCCACCCGTACACGATCGTCATCGGCAACCAGGTCCTCAACGCGGCCGGGTACGCGATGGGCCAGAAGTTCGACGGCAAGGTCGGCGACGACGACGGCGAAGCCACCATGTGCTTCTTCGGCGATGGCGCGACCTCGCAGGGTGACGTCCACGAGGGCTTCGTGTGGGCCGCGGTCTACGACGCGCCGCTGGTCTTCTTCTGCCAGAACAACCAGTGGGCCATCTCCGAGCCCACCGAGCGCCAGTCGCGTCTGCCGCTGTACCAGCGTGCGCGTGGCTACGGCTTCCCCGGCATCCGCGTCGACGGCAACGACGTGCTGGCCACGCTGGCCGTCACGCGTTGGGCGCTGGAGGAGTGCCGCCACGGCAACGGCCCGATCCTGATCGAGGCGTTCACCTACCGGATGGACGCGCACACCACCTCCGACGACCCGACGCGCTACCGGCTGTCGGACGAGCTGGAGCTGTGGAAGCTCAAGGACCCGATCGAGCGGGTCAAGGTCTACCTGGTCAAGCAGCAGTGGGCGGACCAGGCGTTCTTCGCCGAGGTCGAGGCCGACGCCGACGCGCTGGGCGAGGAGCTGCGCGAGTTCTGCACGAACATGCCGGACCCGCCCGCTGAACGTATCTTCAGCAACGTCTACGCCGAGGGCAGCCCCGCTCTCGACGCGCAGCGTGACGAATTCCTCGACTACGTCTCGGGTTTTGCTGGAGGTGAGCACTGATGGCTGCTCCGACCATGGACCGTTCGTCGACCGCCGCTGCGGCGTCCCCGGTGCAGACGCTCACGATCTCCAAGGCCTTGAACATGGGTCTGCGGGCTTCGATGGAAGCCAACCCCAAGGTCATCATGATGGGCGAGGACATCGGCAAGCTCGGCGGTGTCTTCCGCATTACCGACGGTCTGCAGAAGGACTTCGGTGAGCAGCGCGTGCTCGACACGCCGCTCGCGGAGTCCGGCATCATCGGCACCGCCGTCGGCCTCGCGATCCGCGGCTACCGCCCGGTGTGCGAGATCCAGTTCGACGGCTTCATCTTCCCCGGCTTCGACCAGATCGTGTCGCAGGTCGCGAAGTTGCACTACCGCACGCAGGGCAAGATCAAGATGCCCATCGTGATCCGCGTGCCGTTCGGTGGCGGCATCGGCGCGGTCGAGCACCACTCGGAGTCGCCCGAGTCGTACTTCGCGCACACCGCCGGCCTCAAGGTCGTCTCGTGCTCGAACCCGGCCGACGCCTACTGGATGATCCAGCAGGCCATCGACTGCGACGACCCGGTGCTGTTCTTCGAGCCGAAGCGCCGCTACTACGAGAAGGGCGAGGTCGACACGACCGCCACGCCCGGCCCGCTGTTCGCCTCGCGCGTGCTGCGTTCCGGTGACAAGGCAACGCTTGTCGCCTACGGCCCGATGGTCCGCACGGCTCTCGACGCCGCCGCCGCGGCCGCCGAGGACGGCAACGCGCTGGAGGTCATCGACCTCCGTTCGTTGTCCCCGCTGGACCTGGCGCCGGTGTACGAGTCGGTGCGACGTACCGGCAGGCTGGTCGTGGTGTCCGAGGCGCCGTCCGAGTCCTCGATCGCCAGCGAGATTGCAGCCAAGGTCCAGCAGGAGTGCTTCTACTCGTTGCAGGCACCGGTGCTGCGGGTGACCGGTTTCGACACCCCGTACCCGCCCTCGAAGCTCGAGGAGGAGTTCCTCCCCGACCTCGACCGGGTGCTGCACGCCGTCGACCGCTCGCTCGCCTGGTAAGGGGACAACCGGAAATGCCGCAGTACAAGCAATTCCCCCTGCCGGACACGGCTGAGGGGCTGACCGAGGCCGACATCCTCTCCTGGCACGTCAAGCCGGGCGACACGGTCACCGTCAACCAGATCATCTGCGAGATCGAGACGGCCAAGGCCGCGGTCGAGCTGCCCTGCCCGTGGGCGGGCGTGGTGACCGAACTGCTCGCCGAGGTGGGCCAGACCGTCGAGGTCGGCGTCCCGATCATCACGATCGACACCGACCCCGGTGGCGCGGCCGCACCCGCTCCCGTTGCCCCCGCGGCAGCGGAAGCGAACGGCACCTCGTCCGGCAAGATCGGCGAGGAGATGCCGGGCGGACGCATCGCGACGCTCGTCGGCTACGGCCCGAAGTCCGGTGCGGCCAAGCGTCGCCCGCGCAAGGACGCTCCGGCCGTCGCTGTCGCCGCCGCTGCCTCGATCACGCCTGCCGCGGTCGTGGCGCCGCCTGCTCCGGCTCCCGCGCCCGTCGCGGAACCCGTTGCGGCGCCTGCTGTTCCGGTTTCGGCTCCCGGTGGCTACGTGCCACTGGCCAAGCCGCCGGTGCGCAAGCTGGCCAAGGACCTCGGCGTCGACCTGTACGCGCTGACGGGCTCCGGCCCGAACGGCGTGATCACCCGCTCGGACGTCGAGAATGCGGTGGCCGCACCGGCCGCCGCCCCGGTGTCCTCTGTGGACAACGGGTCGCGCGAACGCCGGGTGCCGATCAAGGGTGTCCGCAAGGCGACCGCGCAGGCGATGGTGGACAGCGCGTTCACCGCACCGCACGTCACCGAGTTCCTCACCGTCGACGTCACGCCGATGATGGAACTGCGTGCCCGCCTGAAGAACGCCCCGGAGTTCCGTGGCGTGAAGCTGACGCCACTGGCGTTCTGCGCCAAGGCGATCATCCTGGCCGCGCGCCGCACCCCGGACGTCAACGCGACCTGGGACGCGGCCGCGAACGAGATCGTCTACAAGGACTACGTCCACCTGGGCATCGCGGCCGCGACGCCGCGCGGCCTGGTGGTCCCGAAGGTCCGTGACGCCGACCGGATGTCGTTGAAGGAACTGGCGGTCGCTCTCGACGAGCTCGCGACGGTCGCCCGCGACGGCAAGACCTCTCCGGCCGACATGATGAACGGCACGATCACGATCACCAACGTCGGCGTCTTCGGCGTCGACACCGGCACGCCGATCCTCAACCCCGGTGAGTCCGCGATCCTCGCGCTCGGCGCGATCCGCGACATGCCGTGGGTGGTCGACGGCGAGATCAAGATCCGCAAGATCTGCCAGCTCGCGCTGTCCTTCGACCACCGCGTGGTCGACGGCCAGCAGGGTTCGCAGTTCCTCGCCGACGTCGGCGCTCTGCTCGCGGAGCCCGGCATCGCGATGACCTACTGAGCTAGCCTTTAGAAGACGAAGGGCGCTTTCGTCCACCTCAGGTGGACGAAAGCGCCCTTCGTCTTTTCGCTGTTCAACCACCCTTCTGGTTAATGCGGTTTGACTCTCCAGCTACTGGAGGGTTCAGAGTTGTCCCCGTGACGCGCTACCAGATCGGCGAGCTGGCCAGGATGACCGGCCTCACCGTCCGAACGATCCGGTTCTACTCCGACCAGGGCCTCATCCCGCCCACCTCGAGAACGGTCGGCGGCTACCGGACGTACGACGGTGAGGCGGTCGCCAAGCTCAAGCTGGTTCGCACGCTCAGAGACCTGGGCGTGGATCTGCCGACCGCCGGACGGATTCTGTCCCGCGAGGTGTCGGTGACCGATGTGGCGCGCACCCATGCAGACGCGATCGACGCGCAGATGAGGACGTTGCGGCTCCGCCGTGCCGTCTTGCGCGCCGTCGCCAAGGGAGGGGAGATGGAACTGATGAACGAGTTGGCTCGCATGTCGGACGAGGAGCGCCAGCGGATCCTCGACGACTTCTTCGAGGAGGTGTTCGGCCCGTACCAGCTGGATCCGCAGTTCGAGCAGCACATGCGGTCCGTGCGGATCGAGCTGCCGGACGATCCGTCGACCGAGCAGCTGGAGGCGTGGGTCGAGCTCGCGAAGCTCGTGCAGGACCCGGACTTCCGCGAGTCGGTCAAGCGGATGTCGGCCCAGCACGAGGAACGTCGCCGCAACGGCACGGACATGAGCCCGCCGTCGGACAACCAGATGGAGTCCTTCAACCACGCCATCGCCCAGGCCCGTGAGGCGCTCGACGCCGGCATCGCGCCGGAGTCCGAGGAGGCGAAGGCGTTCGCGGCTCGCGTGAACACGAAGTGGGCGGAGGCGCTGGGCGTGCCGGACGACGAACGCGTCGTCGAGCGGCTGCGTCAGTTCTCCGACTTCGCCGACCCGCGTGCCGAGCGGTACTGGGTGCTGATCGCGAAGATCAACGGATGGCCCGCGATGCCGGACACCTCGGCCGAGCGCGCCTGGCTGCGCGCGGCAGGCCAGCCGCTGGGCTAGATCAACCTCACAACGGGAACCGGCTGGGCGCCCAGCTCGTTCCTGTGACAACGAAGGGGGATCGTGATGTCCGTGCTCGCAGAACTGCTCGGGGGACTGGTCGAACTGTTCGCCACCGGTGGTGACGACAGCCGCAACGGCCTCGGCGCCGTCTACGTGGACGACCGCTGGGAGGACGGGCCGCTGTACCTCGGCGACGAGAAGATCATCTGGGACAAGCGGATCATCTTCAGCCCTGAGGAGGGCCACGTCGAGAAGATCACCGACGACGACGAGGCGTGGCAGGTCGCGCCGAACCTCGTCGTGCTGCACTTCCGCCGTGCCAAAGACCTGGTGCTGCTTGCCGTGCACCGCAACGACCTCGAGCACATCGGCAAGGTGCTGCAGTTGCCTAATTCTGTCTGATTCGCTGCGCCACACCGGAAAGCACGAAGACGCCCGCCGCCACCGCCATCGCCATGGCGCCGGCCGCGCGCTGGTTCGCCGCCGTCGCGGTGGTGAACTGCTCCTCGGTCAGCACGGTCACCACGCGCCGTTGTGAGGTCGTGTACTGGCCGTTCTCGTACTTCAGGTTGCCCTTGGTCTCGGTCGCCAGCGTGATCAGCCCGAGGATCCAGCCGCCGTAGAACGCCACGGCCGCGAGCACGATCACCCACTTCGGCAGTGTCTCCCCGACCACCCGGAACAGGCCCTTGATCCCGTCGACCCGCAGCCGCACGCCGCGAATCCCGGCGATCATGAGGACGAGTGCCGCCATGGTGAGCACCAGCGCGCCGATCACCAGCCACGTCGGCAACAGCGGTGCGCCCGGCAGCACGGTGGTGACCACTACGAGTGCGTCGAGCACGGCCGCACCCAGGGCGAACCGCTGTACCGGCAACGTCTTCATGGCCGGGAGGATAAGGCCTCACCTCAGTCCTTTCACGACGTTCCGCAGCTCGGCCTCCTTGCGGTACAACGTCGGCACCGCCTTGGTCACCTTCGCCAGCAACACCGTCTGGTCGACCGGCGCCACCGCGTCCCACGTCAGCCCGCCGGGCTTGGCCAGCCCGTCCACCAGCCCGATCGCGTTCTTCGCCGTGTCCGCCGCCACCGTCAGCTCGGTCTTGCTGGCTTTGAGCGGTTGCGCCTCCACCACGGCCGCGGCCTCGGTGATCGCCCGCACCTGCCCCGGCAACGTGCACGGCACCTCGGGCGAGTGCAGCCCCTTCTGCGCGGCCGCCGCCGCGTGATGGGCTTCCCTTGCCTGGTCGAGGAACCGCAGTCCGTTGACGGTGGGCACCGCCAGCCCGGCCCTGATCAGCTCGGCGCCGACGAGTCCGTCCTGTGTGGACAGCGCGGCGAACTGACCCTCGTGCACGACGGTCACCTCGCGGCCTTCCGGCAGCAACTCGCCGAGCTTCTTCCTCGACTCCGCGTACAGACACTCGTCCGCGGCTGGCGCGGCAACGTTCACGAGCCTGACCAGGGTGACGCGATCACCGACACGCACCTCGACGGTCTCCGCGTCGACCACCCGCACCACGCGGCTCACCTCGACCGGCTTCGGCCGTTCCGCGATCATCACCATCGTCGCGCTGCCCGCGGCACCGGCAAGGACCGCTGCGGCGAGAGCGAACACATTCGGGAGCACCAGATTCCCCCTAACGCCGATCCACTGAGCTGATCGGAGTAGTGGGACGCGGCGTTACTCCGCCATCACACTCAGGCACGAACCGCGGCCTCACCTCGGGCCGCGAGACCGCCCGCCCGACGTGTTGTTCGTTTTCGGACGCACTCCGTCGCAAGATCGTCGAACACTACAAACGGTCGGCGAGACGCGACGAAAGGAAAGGGGCGGGCGCAGGCCCGCCCCTGCCGTCACCTGATCTGCATGCCGGAAATCGCCCGCGACACGACGAGTCGCTGGATCTCGGACGTGCCCTCGAAAATGGTGAAGATCTTGGCGTCCCGGTGCATCCGCTCCACCGGGTGCTCCCGCGTGTACCCGGCCCCGCCGAGGATGTGGATCGCCCGCTCGGTCGCCCACACCGACACCTCGGACGCCTTGAGCTTCGACATCGAGCCCTCGCCCGCGGTGAACGGCACGTTGTTGCGCCCCATCCAGGCCGCCCGCCACACCAGCAGGCGGGACGCGTCGATCTCCATCCGCATGTTCGCGAGGTCGAACGCGATCGACTGGTTCTCGATGATCTTCCGGCCGAACGCCTCGCGGTCCTTCGCGTACTCCAGCGAGTAGTCGTAGGCGGCGCGGGCGACACCGACGGCCATCGCGCCCACGGTCGGGCGCGTGGTCTCGAAGGTCGCCATCGCGGCCTGCCCGCCGGCGCGCTGGCCCTCACGAGCGCGCGCGAGCCGAGCCTCCAGCCGTTCGCGGCCACCGAGCACACAACGTCCCGGCACCCGCACGTCGTCCAAGAAGACATCCGCGGTGTGGGAGGCGCGCATGCCGTGCTTCTTGATCTTCCCTGGCGACGACAACCCAGGCGTGCCAGGCGGAATGATGAAACCGGCCTGGCCGCGTGCGCCCAGAGAAGCGTCGACGACGGCCGTGACGACGTGCACGTTCGCGATGCCGCCGTTGGTGGCCCAGGCCTTCTGGCCGTTCAGCACCCACTCGTCGGTGGCCTCGTCATACCGCGCCCGCGTCCGGTATCCGGCCACGTCCGAACCGGCCTGGGGCTCGGAGGCGCAGAACGCCGCCAGCTTCGGATCCGACTCGTCGCCGAAGCACTCCGGCACCCACTCGGCCAGCTGCTCGGGCTCGCCACCGGCGAAGATGCCCGCGACGGCGAGACCGGTGCCCATCAGCGCGAGGGCGATGCCTGCGTCACCCCAGAACAGTTCCTCGGTGGCGATCGGCAAAGACAACCCGATCGGGTCGGCGAACCAGGTCGCGAGAGCCTCGAAGCCGTAGAGGCCGATCTTCGCCGCCTCCTGGATGACGGGCCACGGCGTCTCCTCGCGCTCGTCCCACTCGGAGGCGGCCGGCCTGATCACGTCGCGGGCGAAGCCGTGCACCCAGTCGCGCAGGTCGGTCTGGTCTTCGTTCAGTTCGAGCGAGAAGCCACCCACTGAGAACTCTCCTAGGCCTTCGGGATGTTGAACAGGCTCATGAACCCGGCCGCGAACCCCAGGTCGCCCTTCACCTTCAGCTTGCCCGTCATGAACAGCACGGGCGCGGAGGCGTTGCCGGTCGCGAGCTTCAGGAAGTCGGCGGGCGTCAACGTCACCACGGCACGGGCCTCGCGCGTCACGCCCTTGTTGATGGTGCACTGCGCGTCTTCGATGATGGCCTCGTAGACATCTTCCAGCACGTGGAAGTGCACCACGGCACGGGTCGCGCCCGCACGGTCCGCGCGGAAGTGGACCTCCATGCGGCGGAACACCTCGTCCAGCACGCGCGCACGCAGCGGAGCGTCGGCGACGACGCCCTCGATCTGGTCCTTCGAGGCACGCGAGATGATCCGCGCGAAGTTCGTGGGGTCCATCTTGGCGAGGTCGAGGTCCGCGCCACCGTCGGCCAGCGTGCCCAACGCGGTGAGCAGCGCGGCGAAGTCGGCCTTGCCGAGCTTCCTCGGGTCGATGCCGCGCGCGATGACGTCGATGTTCACGTCCTTCAACGCGGGGTCGTCCGGCGAGATCTGCTGCAACGTGCTGATCAGCTCGGCCGGGCTGAGCTTCGCGATCGCCTCGGTCGTGAGGTCGAGCGTCATGGGAACACCTCCTGGTACCTACTGGCGAGTAAGACTACTGGCGAGTAGATAGAGCGGCAAGCCGATCGGATAATCTTGTTCTCTTGAGCCGAGGGGTAGTGATGCGCACAGAAGGTCGAGCCAAGCGCTTGCCACGCGCCGTGCGTGAGCGGCAGATCATGGACGCCGCCGTCGACGTGTTCTCGCGCCTCGGCTTCCATGCGTCGTCGATGGACGAGATCTCCGAGGTCGCGGGCATCTCCAAGCCGATGCTGTACGCCTACCTGGGGTCCAAGGAGGAGCTCTTCGCCACCTGCATCCGGCGCGAGGCCACCAGGATGATGGAGGCCATCGCGACCGGCGTCGAGCCCGATCAGGAGCCCGACGTGCAGCTGTGGAGCGGCCTGCGGGCCTTCTTCGGCTTCGTCGGCGAGAACCGGGCGAGCTGGCTCGTGCTGCACCGCCAGGCCTCGACGCAGGGCGGGCCGTTCGCGGTCGAGCTCACCGACATGCGCGGCCGGGCCGTGTCACTGGTCGCGGCGCTGCTCACCCAGTCGACCAAGGCGCCCGCGACCAAGCTGGAGGCCGAGTCGCTGGCCGCTGCGCTGGTCGGTGCAGGTGAGTCGCTCGCCGAGTGGTGGCTCGATCACCCCGAGGAGCCCGCGGGCGTCGTCGCGGCCCGCCTCATGAACCTCGTCTGGATGGGCTTCGGCGACCTCGTCGACGGCAACATCTGGCACCCGCCGTCACGCCGCTGACCCCACCAGGTGGGGTCCCTTGCCCCACACCGCGAAGTCCCAGCCCGTGCCGTTCTCGCGCGCGGAGAACTCGACGCGTCCGGGGATGAACAGCGGTTTCTTGAACCGCACGTCCACGGTCACGGACTCGGGCAGCCTGCCCTCCAGAGCCGCGAGGCAGCGCGCCTTCGTCCACATCCCGTGCGCGATCGCCTGCTTGAACCCGAACAGCCTGGCGCTCAACGGATACAGATGGATCGGGTTGCGGTCACCCGACACCGCGCCGTACCGCCGTCCGATGTCGCCGGGCACCCGCCAGACCGCCGACCCGACCGGCCGCTGCAGCTCCTCGCTCGGGGAGGAGCCCTGGCCGGCGCGCCGCAGATAGGTCGAAACCCCTTCCCAGACCCCGGAAACCGACGTCACCACGTCGATCTGGGTGCCCTGCGGGTGCGGCCGCAGATCGCGCGCGGAGACCGTGATCTCCAGCCGCTCGTCCAACGTCAGCGGCCGCGACTGCGTGATCCGGTTCGCGATGTGGACCAGGCCTGGCAACGGAAACGGAAAGCCGGACCCCGACATCAGCTTCATCTGCAACGGAAAACCCAGCACGTGCGGATACGTCAACGGCAACGCGTCACGCAGCCCGAACCCGCACACCGCGTTGTACGCCGACAGGTGTTTCAACGACACGTCATAGGTGGCTGAAACCGGTTCTGCGGAAAGGGATTCACCGCGCCGGAACGTTGTCAGCGCCGCTCTGAGCAACATTTCAGGCCCCCAGCAGCATCTGGCCACACACCCGCACGACGTTCCCGTTCACGCCACCGGATCCCGGCGCGGCGAACCACGCGACGGTCTCGGCCACGTCGGCAGGCAACCCGCCCTGCGAGAGGCTGTTCATCCGCCGCCCGACCTCACGGGTCGCGAGCGGCACGGCCGCGGTCATCTTGGTCTCGATGAACCCCGGCGCGACGGCGTTGATCGTCGCTCCGCGCCCGGCCAGCACCGGCGCCATCGTCTGCACCATCCCGATCACGCCCGCCTTCGAGGTGGCGTAGTTGGTCTGGCCGACGTTGCCCGCGATGCCCGCGATCGACGACACCCCGATGATCCGCCCGCCCTCGCGCAGCACATCGCCGTCGAGTAGTGCCGCGTTGATCCGCTCCTGGCAGGCGAGGTTGACTTCGAGCACCGAGTCCCACAGCGAAGAGTCCATGCGTGCCAACGTCTTGTCGCGCGTGATTCCGGCGTTGTGCACGACGATGTCCACACCGCCGTGCCGTTCCTTCAGGTACGAGGTCAGCTTCGCGGGGGCGCCGGTGATGTCGAGCTGAAGTGCCGATCCACCAACGGAGTTCGCGACCTTCGACAGGTCCTCGCCGGCCGCGGGCACGTCCAGGCAGACGACATGCGCGCCTTCGCGTCCCAACGTCGCGGCGATCGCCTCGCCGATGCCGCGTGAGGCGCCGGTGACGAGCGCGACCTTGCCTTCCAGCGTGCCGACAGCGGCAGGCCCGGACACGCGGATGACCTGTCCGGACACGTAAGCCGACCGCCCGGACAGCAGGAACCGCAGCGTGGACTCGACCCCGTCCTCGGCACCGTCGGCCACGTAGACGAGGTTCGCCGTCCCGCCGCGCCGCAGCTCCTTGCCGACCGACCGCACGAAGCCTTCGAGCGCACGCTGTGCCACGGAGTCCGGCGACCGCCCGATCACGATCACTCGCGCGCACGGCCCGAGCTGGGTGATCACCGGGTGGAAGAAGTCGTGCAGCTGCCGCAGGTCCGCCACCGTCGCGATGTCGGACGCGTCGAACACCAGCGCGCCATAGGGCGTCGGGCCTGTTTCGAGCTGCTTGAGAAAAGGTAGTCGGGAAGCGCCACCGACCAGCACCGGTGTGGCCAGCGAGGCGTCGCGGCGGAGTGGATGCGGGTTCGGCAGGCCGAGCCTGCGTACGAGCTGGCGCCCCAGCCCTGAAGAGGCGAACTTCTGGTACCTGTCCACGTCGAATAACCTACTCGCTAGTAAGTCTACCCGCTAGTAGGTAGTATCCGGTCATGCGAGTAGCGATCATCGGCGGCAACCGCATCCCGTTCGCCCGCTCGAACGGCCCGTACGCCACCGCCTCCAACCAGGACATGTTCACGGCCGTGCTGGACGGCCTGGTCAGCCGCTTCGGCCTGCAGGGCGAGCGGCTCGGCGAGGTCGTGGCGGGCGCCGTGCTCAAGCACTCGCGCGACTTCAACCTCGTCCGCGAGTCCGTCCTCGGCAGCAAGCTCAGCCCGGCGACCCCCGCCTACGACCTCCAGCAGGCGTGCGGCACCGGCCTGCAGGCCGTGATCGCGGTGGCGAACAAGATCGCGCTCGGCCAGATCGAGGTGGGCATCGCTGGCGGCGTCGACACCACCAGCGACGCGCCGATCGGGGTGAACGAGAACTTCCGCAAGCTCCTGCTCGAGTTCAACCGCACCCACAAGGTCAGCCTCCTGGCCAAGCTGCGCCCCGGTCACGTCGTGCCGCACCTGCCGCGCAACGGCGAACCGCGCACCGGCATGTCCATGGGCGAGCACGCGGCCATCACCGCCGCCAAGTACGGCATCGCCCGCGAGGACCAGGACGAGCTCACCGCCCGCAGCCACCAGAACCTCGCGCGCGCCTACGACGAGGGCTTCTTCGACGACCTGGTCACGCCCTACCTCGGCCTCACCCGCGACCAGAACCTCCGCCCGGACAGCAGCGCCGAGAAGCTGGGCAAGCTCAAGCCCGTCTTCGGCGACACCATGACCGCCGGCAACTCCACCCCGCTCTCCGACGGCGCCTCCGCGGTCCTGCTCGCCACCGAGGAGTGGGCCCAGCAGCGCAAACTCCCCGTTCTCGCGTACCTGACGTTCGCCGAGACCGCCGCCGTCGACTACGTGCACGGCGACGAGGGCCTGCTCATGGCACCGGTGCACGCCGCGCCACGCATGCTCGACAAGGCAGGCCTCAAGCTCCAGGAGTTCGACTTCTACGAGGTGCACGAGGCGTTCGCGTCGCAGGTACTCGCCACGCTCAAGGCCTGGGAGACCGACCTCGGCGAGATCGACCGGGCGAAGCTGAACGTCAACGGCTCCTCGCTCGCGGCCGGGCACCCGTTCGCCGCGACCGGTGCGCGGATCGTGGCCACGCTGGCCAAGTTGCTGCACCAGAAGGGAAGCGGACGCGGGTTCGTGTCGATCTGTGCCGCAGGCGGGCAGGGGATCACGGCAATCATTGAGCGATAGGACCGTCCATCATGCACAATCTCCGAGCCGCGAACGTGCGGCTCCTGGGGGTAAGTGATGCGTCCTGTCGTTGTCGCGGTCTCGTTGCTCGTGGGGATCTATGTCCTCGCGCTCGCGCTGATCGCCGGAGTTGTGGCCGTCGGCGTGCTGCTGGCGGTGAACCAGCGATTCAGTTTCGTGTGGTGGCTCGTGATCGGCTCGGTGCTGATCTTCGCCACGATCAGCGCCCTGATCACGTTCAGCCGCTCGCGTGACGAGGCGGCGCAGGGCGTGTCGGTGCGTGAGCGCGACGAGCCGGAGCTGTGGGCGCTCGTGCGGCGGCTGGCCGACCAGGCAGACGCGGTGGTGCCGGACAAGATCTTCGTGATCCCACAGCCGGAGGTGCGGACGACGCTGGTCGCGAAGTGGCTCGGTCTGGTCACGGTCACCCGCAAGCTGCAGGTGGGCGCGCCGTTGCTCGCGTGCATGACCGAGCGGCAGCTGAGTTTCGTGCTGGCGCATGAGCTCGGTGTGCACGGCAACCGGGACACGCGACTGGTCAGCATCGCCCTGAACGCCCGTCAGGCGTTGGAGAAGACCGTCGACGCCCTGCTGGCGGGCAATCGGTACGACCGGGTCGTCGGCGAGTTCTTCCAGTGGTACGCCAAGGTCTACTTCAAGGTCACGGAGAACCTCCAGCGCTGGCAGGTGTCCGCCGCGGACGCCGCTGCCGCGAAAGTCACCGGTTCACTCGCGGCGGAGAGCGCGCTGCGGGAGCAGAAGGTCGTCGAGACGGCCTGGAAGCTGTTCCACGACAAGCACTTCCGCCCGGCCTGGGAAGCGGGCTACCGGCCGACGACGATCTTCGACGCGTTCGCCCGGCTGCGTGGCGCACCCGAGCTGCACGCGCACCTCGACGAGGTTCGCCGCACCCCGGACGCCGACACCGAACAACGGATCGCCGCCGTCAACGCGCTCCACATCGCCAAGTCGGGCCCGGATCGGCCGGCCGGGGCGTTGCTCGCGGACAACGGCGCCGTGATGGACAAAACGCTGGTCAGCGAGCTGATGGAAGAGCTCGGCGTCAAGCGGCGCGTCGACTGGGCCGAACTCGCGACCCTCTCGGCCCGCGCCCGCAGGGTCGATCAGACGCGCCGGACGGTCCGGCTCGGCGGCGGGTCGCTGACCGGGATCCTCGACCGGCTCGACGCGGGCGACCTCACGCCGTTCCTGCGCATGGACGCCAAGCCCGGCAACCCGTTCGGCGGGCCGAGGGTGCGGCGCGAGTTCGCCAGGGGGCTGTTCATCGAGGAGCTGGCCTGGCTGGTCGAGATCGAGCTGGTGGACGCGGGCCGGGCGCGCTGGGAGACCGACTGGCTCGGCACCACCACGTTCCACGGACCCGACGTGAGCGCCGCGATCGAACTGGCCGCCGACGACCGGGGCTCGACCACCAAGCTGCGCGAAGCCCTGACGAGCTAGGAGAAACGGTGCTCAACAACGCTGATCCCGAGCGCTGGGGCCTGGTGCCGGACGCGCTCGTCAAGGAGAGTTTTCCCGACGAGGACCCGATCCTGGCCCACGCGATCACCGGCGCCGCCCGCGGTGACTGGCGCCCGGCCGCCGAAGCGATGGCGTCGGCCTGGGGTGACTGGGATCGCCGCGCCCACGTGACCGAGATGCTCGCGGGCGAAGGCGCGCGCAGCGACGAGTGGCTGGCGGACTGGCGTGAGGCACGCCCCGATGACCGGGATCTCGCCGTCGTCGACGCTGCGTCCTGGGCGCGGGTGGCCCGCGAGATCCGCGGCGGCAGCGACGAGCCGCAACACGTCGAGGGCAGTCAGCGGGTGCTGCGCCGCGCGGAACGGGTGACACGGCAGGCGATCGAGCTCGTCCCGGACGATCCGACGCCGTGGTGGACGCTGCTGCAGGTCGCCCGTGGGCTCGGCTACGACCAGGCCAGGTTCGCCGAGGTCTGGCACGGCGTGGTGACCCGCGCGCCACGGCACCGTGTCGCTCACGAGGAGGCGCTCCGGTACTGGGCGCAGGAGTCGCACGAGGTGATGTTCGACCTCGCGGTCCGGACCAGCCCGTCGCTGGTGCTGTACGCGGCGTTCCTGGCGGAGGACGACGACCCGCTCGTCTGGCGCTCGGAGTACGTGACGAACGCGCTGGATGCCTTGCTGCGCACCGAGTTGTCCAACGACGACCGCGGCTACGTGATCCTCGCGCTGTACGACCGGAACCGGTTCACCGAGGTGGTCGAGCAGTTCAAGCACCTCGGCTGCCGTGCGGACGGGGCGCCGTGGTTCCGCTACGACGACCCGAAGGGCACGTTCCTCGAGTACCGCGCCAACGCCTGCCGCAGGGCCAAACGCTAGCTACCCGAGATCGTCTTCTCGATCCACGCCTGGTGCGGCGCGACGGCGGTGTACACGATCCAGCCTTCCCCGCCGCACGGCCCGATCGGCCCACGGCTGGTCACCGCGACCACCGCATCGCCGACAACAGCGGGCGTGCCCGAGTCGCCGTGGCACGCGGTGGCATCGGCGGACACCTTGACGCAGATCTCGTCATCTCCGCCGCACCGACCAGCATCCCGATCAACAAGTTCCGCATGACCCGGAAACGCTACGAAGACACGGCGTCAGCGCGGATCATGCCGACGGCTGATCCGCTCTCCGACCTCAGTACTAGTCGAGCAACGACCAGGCGGCCGTGCAGGACGCGGAGACGGTGATCTGCTGCGCCTTGAGGTTCAGCTGGTCGACCATCCCGGCCGGTCCGGCCATCTCGAAGCTCGCCGCGCCACGCATCCGGGGCGAGTAGCCGCCGCCGTTGTCGGTGTCGCCGATCCGCAGCAACGGCCCGAGCCGCCGCCCCAGCGCACTCGCGTAGCCCTCGGCCCGGCGGAACGCGTCCGCCACGGCTTCCTTCTGCGCCTCGCGGATCGCCTCGGTGTCGTCGACGAGGGTCCACGACGGTCCGTTGACCCAGGACGGCTCGGCCTGCACGAGCTCGGCCAGCAACCCGTCGAGCCGGTCCAGGTCCTTCACCCAGATCACGTACTGCTGGGTCGCCTTGCTGCCGACCCGATGGTTGTTGTCCCAGTTGTCGTGCACGGAGAGCTGCCGCGATCGCACCTCGAAGCTCTCCAGCAGCGGCTCGACCGTGGAAATGCGCTGGTTGAGCATGCTCACCGCCTCGGAACGCTCGGCTCCGACAGCCTCGAACGTCACGTCCACCTGGGCGCGGTCGGCGGTGCGCTCGACCTCGCCGGTCCCCTTCGTCACGACTTCAGCCACGCCGCCCACCCTTCCGCCACCACCATCCATCCGCAACTATTCCCCTCTCTACCTTCCACCCTAGAAACCCAAATACTCCGCTCGCAAAGGCCACGCGGGGGCCCCGCGTTACCCACAGGGAAACGCGGGGCCCCCGCGTGACACAAACGAGGCGTTTCTGGGTGTCTCTAGAGGCGGCGCTAGAAACGCCGATACGGTGCGAGGCATGGACCCGGTGCGCAACCCGTTCGCCCCCGGTGCGGGCCAGCGGCCTCCTGAGCTCGCCGGGCGGGACAAAGAGGTCGGCGCGTTCGAGGTGGTGCTCGAACGCGTGGCCCGCGGCCGTCCCGAACGCAGCCTCGTCCTCACCGGGCTGCGCGGGGTCGGCAAGACCGTGCTGCTGGGCGAGCTGCGGTCGATGGCGGTCAAACGCGGCTGGGGCGCGGGCAAGATCGAGGCCCGGCCGGAGGCTGACCTGCGCCGACCGCTGTCCGCCGCACTCCACCGGGCGATCCGCGAGCTGGCCGTACGCCACCGCGCGCCGGACCGGGTCGAGTCGATCCTGGGCGTGCTGAAGGCGTTCGCGCTGCGAGCGGCCCCGGACGACGCCAAGCTGCGCGATCGCTGGCAGCCCGGCATCGACGTCCCGGCGGCACAGGGCCGGGCGGACTCCGGCGACATCGAGATCGACCTGGTCGAGCTGTTCACGGACGTCGCCGAACTGGCGCAGGACGTCGGTACGGGCGTAGCGCTGCTCATCGACGAGATGCAGGACCTCAGACCGGACGACATCAGTGCGTTGTGTGCGGCGTGCCACGAGCTGTCGCAGCTGGGCGCGCCTCTCGTAGTAGTAGGCGCCGGGCTGCCGCACCTGCCCGCGGTGTTGTCCGCGAGCAAGTCGTACTCGGAACGCCTCTTCCGCTACGTCCGCATCGACCGGCTGAGCCGCGAGGACGCCGACCGCGCGGTGCTCGCCCCCGTCGAACGGGAGGACGCGGGCATCACGGACGAGGCGCTGGACGCGTTGTACGACGCTTCCGGCGGTTACCCGTACTTCATCCAGGCCTACGGCAAGGCCGCCTGGGACGCCGCGCCGGCGGACCCGATCAGCGCGATGGACGTCTCGGTGGCGGCTCCCGAGGCCGACGCGGAGCTCGCCGTGGGCTTCTTCGGCTCCCGATACGAGCGTGCAACCCCTGCTGAACGCGAGTATCTCCGGGCGATGGCCGAGTTGACCGACGGAAAGGATGCGGGCGTCAACACTGCCCAGGTCGCAGACCACCTGAGCCGCAAGCCCTCGTCGCTGTCGCCCGCGCGGGACTCGCTCATCAAGAAAGGCCTGGTCTACAGCGCGGAACGGGGTCAGATCGCCTTCACCGTCCCGCACTTCGGCCGGTTCCTGCTCGGCAGGGAGGACTGACTGCCGTTGTCCGGCTGTTCACGTTGTCAACCGATGATTCATCGGCGTGTGCCCCACCTCACCGGACAATCACGTGCTTTTGGGCTGCGGAAGGTGCATACTTAAGTCACCAACCAAGAAGACGTTCCGAGAGGGAAGTGCAGACCGAGATGAACTTCGCAGCGAAGCTCCGCGCCCGCCGTGTCGAGGCACGCAACCGGAAGGCCGTGGCTCGCGCGATCGACATGGCCACCACGCCGGCCATGCGTCACGAGCTGATGGCCATCGCCCAGGCTCAGGTCACCACCCTGCGCTGAACTCTCGACGATAGACCCGGCACTCGTTCGATCGCGCCCGATCGCGAGTGCCTCCCCAACGGGAACCCCCTGGCGCACCTCCCGCGCGCCAGGGGGTTTCATTCTGTTAAACGTGATCCAAGCCACAGTATGCTGACCGTGTAACGGTGAACGGCTGTGTGCCGATCTCACGGTTGACCTCGCGGTGCTGTCGGACCCCCGACCTGGCAGCACCGCGAGGTTTCTTGTTTGCTGGGGGCATGAAGATCGCCGTGCTCGGCACCGGCCTCATGGGTGCTCCCATCGCAGCCAACCTCGCCGCAGCCGGACACGACGTCCGCGTCTGGAACCGCACCCGCGCGAAGGCCGAGCCGCTCGCCGCCAGGGGCGCCACCGTCACGGACACGCCCGCTGCCGCCGTGGACGGCGTCGAGATCGTGCTGACGATGCTCAACGACGGCCCCACTGTCACCGCGACCATCCAGGACGCCGCCGACTCCCTGCCGCACGACGCGGTGTGGATCCAGGCCCGTTCGCTCGGGCTCGAGTTCGTCGACGCCCCGGTGCTGGGCAGTGTGAAACCTGCCCAGGAGGGCAAGCTCGTCGTGCTCGCGGCGGCAGCCGAGGAGCTGCGGGACCGCGTGCAGCCGGTGTTCGACGTGATCGGCGCCCGCACGATGTGGGTCGGTGAGGCGGGCGCGGCTGAAGCTCGTCGCGAACAGCTGGGTGCTCGCGCTGACGGCGGCGGTCGGTGAGGCCGTGTCGCTGGCCGAGTCGTCCGGCATCGACCCGAAACTGTTCCTGGAAGCCGTCTCCGGCGGCGCGATGGACTGCGCGTACCTGCAGACGAAGGGCAACGCGATCATGGCGAAGTCCTTCGAGCCCGCGTTCACCGTGCAGAACGCGCTGAAGGACGCGTTGCTGGTGCAGGAGGCGGCGGTGCGGGGCGGCGTGCAGCTGGACGTGGCCATGGCCTCGACCCGTTCCACGGTCGGCGAGCCGTTCGGTCTCGCCTGCTCCTTGACCCGCGGCTTCGTCCGCGCGGCGTCCGCCCAGCCGACGAAAAACGCGGTGTGCTCGCCGGGCCGGTTCAGCGCGTCGCCGGGCTGCAGGTCGCCCCTGGCGATGTCGTGCGTGACCAGGTGCAGCGTGGACGTGGTGTAGGAGTGGTCGAGACCCCACGCCATCGAGACGAAACCAGAGCAGTCCGTGCGATACGAGCCGAACTGGTTGTTGTGGCAGGCGGACTGGCTGTACGGCACGCGGGCGTTGATCCACGTCTGGGCGCGGGCCAGCGCCTCGTCGCGGTTCGTCTGCTTGCCCTTGTCTCCAAGGCACCTGCAAACCTACTGCAAACGATCTGCAGGTCCCTCCGATCGGCCGGTCCGGCGGGCTGCCCGCGCTGCATAGCTTGGCGTGGTGAACAGACTCGTACGCTCCCTGCTGGCGTTCGGCCTGGCAGCCGGCCAGGTCGTCGCGGTCGCGGCGGTCGCGACCGCCGCCCCGGACATCAAGGACCGCATCGCCGCCATCCCCGGCGTGCGGATCATCAGCGAAGGCACGTCCGGCACCGCGCGGACGTTCGTGCTCGGCATCCAGCAGCCCGCAGACCACCGCAGGTCGCGCGGCGTGAAGTTCGAGCAGCGCTTCTCGTTGCTGCACAAGGCGGAAGCCAAGCCGATGGTGCTGCACACCTCCGGCTACAACCTGTCCGGCACGATCAGCGCCTCCGAGCCCGCCCGGCTCGTCGACGGCAACCAGATCAGCGTCGAACAGCGGTTCTTCACGCCCTCGCGGCCCGCGCCCGCCGACTGGGACGACCTGAACATCTGGCAGGCGGCGAACGACCACCACCGGATCGTCACGGCGTTCAAGAGGATCTACGGCGCCAAGTGGCTCTCGACGGGTGCCAGCAAGGGCGGCATGACGTCGATCTACCACCGCCGCTTCTTCCCGCGCGACGTCGACGCGACCATCGCGTACGTGGCGCCGAACGACGTGGTGAACGACCGCGACGTCTACGGCGAGTTCATCCGCAACGTCGGCAACGACCCGACGTGCAACCGCCGCCTCGAAGGCGTGCAGCGGCAGCTCCTGCAACACCGCGACGCCGTCGTGCAGCGGTTGGAGGCCAAGGGTTACACGTTCAAGCAGTTCGGCGGAGGCCACCGGGCGCTCGAGGTGCTGGTGCTGGACACGCCGTTCACCTTCTGGCAGTACGGACTCCAGGCCGACTGCGCGCTGGTGCCCGGCGCCGACGCGTCCGTCGACGACCTCTGGACGTTCATCGACAAGACCGTCGGCTGGGACTTCTACAACGACGCCGGTGTCGCGCCCTACTCGGCGTACTACTACCAGGCGGGCACGCAGCTCGGCTGGCCCGAGGCGGACGAGTCCGCGGTGCGCGACCAGTTGCGCTACCCCGGTTCCTCGGTGCCGCGCACGATGGTTCCCGCCGAGATCAAGTTCCCGCGCTTCGACCGCTCGGCCATGCGCGACATCGACCGCTGGGTGCGTTACGAGGGCAGCAGGCTGCTGTTCGTGAACGGGCAGAACGACCCGTGGAGCGCCGAGCCGTTCCGCACCGGACCTGGCACTCGTGACTCGCTGTCGTTCGTGGTGCCGGGCGGCAACCACGGCGCGAACATCGCCAAGCTGCCGTCGACCGAGCGTGCCGCGGCGACCGCCGCCGTGCTGCGCTGGGCCGGCGTGTCCGCACCTGTTTCGGCGGCTTCGGATGCAGCGGCTTCTTCAACAGCCGCGGATTCCGGTCCGGACTCGCTCGACGCGCTGCGAGCCCGCCGGGGCTGAGGCACGCTGAGGACGTGAAGCCGTTGCTCGTGGTCGATGCAGCCAACGTCGTGGGATCGGTGCCCGACGGGTGGTGGCGCGACCGGGCGGGCGCGGCCGAACGCCTCCGTGACGCACTGCGCGGCCGCGACGAGGAGGTCGTCCTCGTCGTGGAAGGCAAGGCGCGCAACGTGACCAGCATCGACGACGTCCAGGTCGTCGCCGCCGAACGCGACGGCGACGACAAGATCGTGGAGGTCGTCCGGGAGCTCGGCGCCGGACGACAGGTGACCGTCGTGACCGCCGACCGCGAACTGCGGCGGCGGGTCACGGCGCTCGGTGCCGAGGTGGCCGGACCCACCTCGGTGCCGCGCCGTTAGAGCCGGAAGAGCTTTTCGAGAACCTGGGCGACGCCGTCCTCGGTGTTCGGCGGCGCGTGGTTGGTGCAGGCCGCTTTGACGAGCGGATGCGCGTTGCCCATCGCGTACGCCGTGCCCGCCCACCCGAGCACCGACAGATCGTTCGGCATGTCACCGAACGCGACCACCTCGTGAGCACTGATTCCCCTTGTGCCGCAGAGAGCTTCGAGCGTCGCCGCCTTCGACACCCCCGGCGGGCTGATCTCCAGCAACCCGAGCCCACCGGAGTGCGTGACCGTCACGTGCTGCCCGACCGCCTCCTTGGCGATCTCCATCATGTGATCGCTCTCGGCATCCGGCGCCCACGCGAGCATCTGCACGACCTGGTGCGCTTCTTCGAAGACGTGGTCGAGCAGCTCAAGGGTCCTGTGTGGATTGTTCGCGCTGAACCCCTTGAAAGCCGGTTCGCACAACACTTCCAGCCCGGTCTCGACCGCGATGCCGACATTCGGGATGCACTCCGCCAACGCCTCCGACACCTTCCGGACCACGTCGAGCGGCACAGTCTGCGCCTGCGTGACGTCGTCGTTCGTCAGGTCGTAGATCATCGCGCCGTTCGAGCACACCGCCGTGCCTTCGAGCCCCAGGTCCTGCACGAACCTCGGCGGTCGCGCCGTGACCACGACGACGTCCGCCCCGACCGCGTTGAGCGTCGCTCGGGTGCGGTCGCTGAGCACCCCGCCCGGCTGGAGCAGTGTGCCGTCGAGGTCGGTCGCGATCAGCCTGATCATCGGCCGATTATGGGGCAGGATCTTCCTATGACCCATCGAGTTGACGACATCCCGCTTCCCGTCTTGCTGCCGGAGGGAGGGTCCGGTCCCGGCATCGTCCTGATCCAGGAGATCTTCGGCCTGGACGGATACCTGCGGGGCATCGCCGAGAAGCTCACCGCACTCGGCTACGTCGTGGCCGTCCCCGAGCTGTTCCACCGCTTCCAGCCGGGCTGGGTCGGCGAGCACGACGAGGCGGGCATCCAGAAGTCGATGGAGGTCGTGCAGCAGCTGGACTTCCCGCAGGCAGTGCAGGACGTCGTCGCATCGGCCGCGTACCTGCGCGGTTTGCCCGAGGTCACCGGTGGTGTCGGTGTGCTCGGCTTCTGCCTCGGCGGCACCCTGGCCTACGGTGCCGCGGCCGCCGCCGACCCGGACACCGCCGTGTCGTTCTACGGCTCGGGCGTGCCGGACCAGATCGAGACGCTCGACCAGGTGTCGTGCCCGATCCTGTTCCACTTCGGCACCGAGGACTCGTTCATCACCGGGTACGAGAAGGTCGCGGACGCGGTGGCCGAGCACGACGGCGCCGAGATCCACCTGGAGGCGGCAGGCCACGCGTTCCTCAACCACCTCGCCCCCTGGTACGACGAGGAAGCCGCCGTGCGGGCGTGGGACCTCACCGCGGCGTTCCTCGCGCGAACGTTGCCGGCGTAGTACTGCAATCGTATTAGCGGCCGCTTGGTCCGGTTGGCTGACGACGTTCTTTCATTTGCCCCGTACGCTCCGGGCAGTGGGAGGATGAATGAGCCAACCGGACGATCCTCGTAGTTCGGTGCCCCGCGAACTCGCGCCGCTTCTGCGCGTCGAGATTCCGCCGCTCGCCGTGAAGATCTTCGAGGCCATCGAGAAATCGATTCCCGAATACAAGAGGTATCGGGACAACGTGATCGACGGAATCCAGACGGCGTTGGTGAAGTTCACCGACCGAATAGCCGTGCCCGAGTCCGGGGGAAACCTGCAACACGACATCCACCGCAAGCTCGGCGCGTGGGAGTTCAAGTCGGGCCGCAGCCTGGACAGCCTCCAGGCGGCCTACCGGATCGGCGCGCGGGTCGCGTGGCGGCACGTGTGCGCGTTCGCCGAGCGGCGGGACCTGTCGTTGCACCTGATGAGCATCCTGGGTGAAGCGATGATCGCCCACGTCGACGAGCTGGTGAGCCTGTCGGTCGACGGGTACGCGGCCGCGCAGGCGAGTGCGGCAGGCACGCTCGAACGCAAGCGCCGCAGGTTGATGGAGCTGCTGACCGGCGACCCGCCCGTGCCGTGGCAGGCGGTCGTCGAGGCGGCGGCGGTGGCGGCGTGGCCGATGCCCGACCAGCTGTGCGCGGTCGCTTTGGAGCCGCCCGCCGTGCCCGTCGACGAGCTGCTGCTGCCGCCGGACGTGTTGGTCAACTTCGAGGACGCGACCCCGTACCTGCTGGTCCCTCAGCCGACCGACGCCTTCCGGGCGTTGCCGGGGTGGCGAGCCGCGGTCGGGTTGACCGTGGATCCGGCTGACGCACGCAAGTCACTGGCGTGCGCGCGCCGGGTGCTCGCTCTCTCTCGCGCCGGAGTTCTGCCCGATGAGCGCGTCCTCTACTGCGCCGACCACCTCGTCGAACTGACTCTGCTCGCGGACGAGTTCCTGGCCCGGCAGCTGGCCGAACGGGCACTGGCCCCGCTGGCCCCGCTGACCGCCCGGCAGCGCACCAAGCTCGCCGAGACGCTGCGCGAGTGGCTGTCCGCGCGCGGTGGAGCGCCCGAGATCGCAGCCCGGCTGCATGTGCATCCGCAGACCGTGCGTTATCGGATGAACCAGTTGGAGGAGCTGTTCGGCGACCATTTGCACGATGCGCACGAGCGGTTCACCCTCGAACTGGCGCTGCGCGCGCACCACTTTTTGGGTCTCGACTGACAAATCGCGCCCAAACAATTAGAACGCGGATGACAAAAAATTCACAATGGTTGCGCTAACATATCGGCGTCGCTACTTTACCGAGGAGTAGCTCTTTCCCTGCAGTTCGATGCCGCACTCAGGAGAACCCTGCCATGAAACTCGGATTCATCGCACGCGCCGCAGTCTGTGTTTTGTTCGCCGGAGCGACGAGCATTGCTGCTGCGGGCACCGGTTCGGCCGCCGCCGACGTGGAACTGAACATCACCTACTCCTGCACGTTCACGCTGATCGGCGCCCAGGATCAGCCGTCGAAGGTCACCGCCACCGGCCTCCCGGACTCCGCCGTCGTCGGGCAGCCCACCGCGGAGGCGCAGACCAAGGTCGTCTCGACCGTCTCCAAGTCGGCCAGCGACGTGCTCAAGTGGCTCGGCGCCGCGACCGTCGAAGGCACCTTGAACACCACGAACTCGGTCGACAACGCCGGCACGGTCTCCCAGGTCACCTCGTCGTTGGCCATCCCGAAGACCAGCGTGGGCACCGGCGACACGTTCGACGTGACCGCCACCGGCACCTTCCCGTCACTGACCCTGGCCAACGCCGGCACCACCTCGATCTCCCTCGGCAACGCCAGCCTCATCATCACCCCGCGTCACGCCGACGGCTCCACGACGTTCCTCGGCACCATCACCAACCCGTGTGTGGTCAAGGCCGGCCAGAACACCAAGCTCCACGAGTTCCAGGTGAGCTGATCTTCACGCAATGCACGGCACCGCAAGCTGCCTGGAGAAGAACCTCTCCAGCGGCTTGCGGTGCAGCCTGCGTTCCACGGCGATCAGCTCGTTCTGCCGGTAGTGCCGCACCTGCGTCCGCGTGACCACGAACCCGTTGCGTCTCCTCGTGGGCATCTCGTCGTAGTGGAGCGCGTGCTGTCCTTGCGGCACAACAACATCCGCCAGCCCTTCCGGAATCTCCAGCGCCCTGGCCGCTACCATGGCGGCCAACGCGTCCGGCCGGTTACGCAGCTTCCGATGCGGCCACGGCACCCCGTGGTTCTCGGCCTCCAGCGTCCGGTGGAGCGCTCTCGTGGCGTGCCTGATGGCCTTGATCGAGTCGCCATGGGCGATGTGCGCGTTCGGAAAGTCGACGCTCGTGTCCCGGCGAAACCCCGCGCACACGATGACCTTGTCGTAGCTCAGCTCTCCCGTGCCGTCGATCGTCGCCACGAACCCTTTGCCGTCCTTGGCGATCCTCTGCACCGTCCGCCCCACCGTGTGCGTGAGCTTCGCCGTCGTCGCGATGTTGTCCGCCGTCTCGAACGCACTGTGCCCGCGCCCGATGATCAGCACCCGCTTCCCCGCGTACTCCGTGGGATCCGTGCTGGCACTCGCGTACGTCTCGGCATGCTCGACCCCGGGAATCTGCGGCACACAGGGCTTCTTGCCCGTCGCGACGATCACGTGCCGCGCCTGGCACTGATCCTCCCGCGTCACCCGCGTGTTGTAGCGGATGTTCAACGGCCGCGCGAAGTCCTCCAGATACCGCACCAGATCGTCCGCGTTGGGAAAGGAACGCTTGCTGTACCGCGAGAACGGCACCCCTTCGAACAACGAGTTGTCCCCCGTGGCAAGCACGCGATGCCTGGGAAACGTGCGAAAGAACGTGCCTGCCCTGTCCCCCGCCTCGACGATCACGTAGTCGCGGCCTGCCCGATGCAGGAACCGACCCATCTGCAGACCCGCCGGACCCGCCCCGACCACCAGGTACTCCACCATCACGCACCTCCCGGCGTCCTCTACGCCATCGGCCCGCGGATGGTTCAGGCCTACTCTGGATCCCATGATCGATCAATCCGCGAAGGCACACCTGCACGAGAATCTGCACTGGGCCCGCGACTCGATGCTCTCGAAACTCGACGACCTCCCCGAGTACTCGCTCCGCCGCCCGCTGACCCGCACCGGAACCAACCTGCTCGGCCTGATCAAGCACCTGTCACTGGGCAACTCCCGCTACCTCGGCGAGGTCTTCGGCCGCCCGTTCCCCGAACCCCTGCCGCGCTGGGACGACCTTTCCGCGCGTGGCACCGACTTCTGGGCCACCGAAGACGAGACCCGCGCCGAGATCATCGACCGCTACCACCGCGTCTGGGCCCACGCCGACGCGACCATCGACTCGCTTCCTCTCGACGCACCCGGCCACGTGCCCTGGTGGCCAGAGCCCGAGGTGACGCTCTTCAACGTCATGATCCACGTGCTCACCGAGACGACCCGGCACGCCGGCCACGCCGACATCCTCCGCGAACAACTCGACGGCCGTGTGGAGGTGGACCGGGACGCGGAGTTCTGGGAGGCCCGATGCGCCGAGGTCGAACGGGCCGCCCAAGCCGCCACGACGATGGCCGGGACGTGACCGCCCCGGCCAGCCTCAACCGCTACGCGCAGGCGATCGGATCGACCGAAGGCTCCTTCGCCGATCCCGTCGCCTCAAAGCGAATCTTGTCGGCGGAGGCGACCGCCGACTTCTCGTCGAACCCGCACAACGAAGCCGTGTGCTGCGGAGCGACCGTGATGGCCAGGCCCTGGGACATTGCCAGGACCACTTGGCGCAGTACCTCGAAGACTTCCGGTGGAAGTTCGAGGTGAGCCCCGTCCGGCACGATCGTTCGCTCACTGGCCGCAGCGGTCATGTGTTCATACCGCGCAGCAAAACGAAAGATCGCCTGGTTCCACATCGTGGAACCAGGAACAGGAAACGTCCCACCTGTTGTTGACTTCCAGCGTGACGACTGTGAAGCGCCGTGCCCGTGTCCGTGCCCCTGAACTGGTAGGACGGGGCTGGCTGAACACCGGCGGCGAGCAGATCAGCCTCAAGGGCCTGCGCGGCAAGATCGTGCTGCTCGACTTCTGGACCTTCTGCTGCATCAACTGCCTGCACGTCCTCGACGAACTGCGCCCCCTCGAACGCGAACACGAGGACGTCCTGGTGACGATCGGCGTGCACTCGCCGAAGTTCGTGCATGAGGCAGACCCGGAGGCGCTCAAAGCCGCCGTCGAACGGTACGACGTGCATCACCCGGTGCTGGACGACCCGGAGCTCACCACTTGGCAGAACTACGCGGTCAAGGCGTGGCCGACGCTGGTGCTGGTGGACCCCGAGGGCTACGTGGTGCACGTTGCCGCGGGCGAAGGGCACGTCGAGGCGCTCGACACGATCATCAAAGAGCTCGTCGACGAGCACGATGCCAAGGGCACGCTGCACCGCGGCAGTGGGCCGTACGTCGCCGCCGCAGCCGACGAACACCACGCTCCGGTTCCCGGCCAAGGCGATCGTGACGCCGAACAACACGATCCTGGTCAGCGACTCCGCGCACCACAGCATCGTGGAGCTCGAATCCGACGGCGAGACGGTCATCCGGCGCATCGGCACCGGCGAGCGAGGCAGGCAGGACGGGCTGAACCCCACCTTCTCCGAGCCCGCGGGTCTCACGCTCGTGCCGGACCAGAGCTACGACGTCGTCATCGCGGACACGGTCAACCACCTGCTGCGGGGCCTCGACCTGGAGACCGGCGAGGTCACGACGCTCGCCGGCACGGGTGAGCAGTGGCGGGACGGCGAGACCGACGGGCCGGCGGACAAGATCGACCTGACGAGTCCGTGGGACGTCGCGTGGTGGAACGGTGGCGTGGCGATCGCGATGGCGGGCAACCACACGCTCGGCTTCTTCGACCCGAGGACCAACACGACCAGCAGGCTGGCGGGCACGACGGTCGAAGGCATCAACGACGGACCGAAGGACCAGGCCTTCTTCGCGCAGACGAGTGGCCTGGCCGCGGACGGCGACAGGCTGTGGATGGTCGACTCGGAGACGAGTGCGCTGAGGTACCTGGAGAACGGTGAGGTCCACACCGTCATCGGCAAGGGGCTGTTCGCGTTCGGCCACCGCGACGGTGACGCGGACGAGGCACTGCTGCAGCACCCGCTCGGCGTCACGGTGCTCCCGGATCACTCCCTGGCGATCTCGGACACCTACAACAACGCCATCCGCCGGTACGACCCGGCGACCAACGTCATCAGCACCATCGCGACCGACATCGCCGAGCCCAGTGACGCCCTCCTGGCAGATGGCGAGCTCGTAGTAGTAGCGAGCGCGGCGCACAAGCTCGAACGGTTCGCCCAGAGCGTCACGAAGATCAGCGGCGAAGCCCACGAGGTGAAGCGCCCGGCCACGGACATCGCGCCGGGGAACCTTGAACTGGCTGTCATCTTCACCCCGCCGACCGGGACGAAACTGGACGAAAGGTATGGGCCGTCGACCCGGCTGGAGATCACCAGCTCCCCGCCCGAGCTGATCATCGAGGGCGCGGGTGTCGGAACCGATCTGGTACGGGCGTTGCGGATCAACGATCAGATCACGAACGGCGTTCTGCACGTCGTAGCGCAGGCGGCCAGTTGCAGTGACGATCCGGCCGACGAACACCCCGTCTGCCGCCTGACCAGGCAGGACTGGGGAGTGCCCATTCGAGTGGTTGCCGATGCACCCACCCGCCTCCCGTTGCTGATGGGCGGCATGGACGAGGCACCTCCGGCGGCCACGTAGACTCTGCGGGTGCCTGATGTCAAGCTCGAGATCCAGATGCTGTACGACCGCGTCATGGTGCGTATCTCGCCGGAGGACGGCGAGCGGCGTTCCAGCGGTGGCATCGTGATCCCCGCTACGGCCCAGATGGCGAAGCGGTTGGCGTGGGGCGACGTGTTCGGGGTCGGCACCAGCGTTCGGCACGTGAAGGTTGGGGACCGGGTTCTGTTCAACCCGGAAGATCAGCTTGAGGTCGAGGTGCAGGGCGGTACGTATCTCGTGATGAGGGAACGAGACCTGCACGCTGTTGCCAGCGAACTGACCGAGCACGGTACTGGTCTGTACCTGTGAGCCGCCGGTTCGTGATCCGCGCCTGATAGCTACACACGTATACGCCGCCTCAGTGGAAGACATGGGCAACGGGGAGAGCTGTGCCGTACGACGCTGACAAGACGAGAGCGATGCCGTCGGGCGCTCCTGGAGGCACCGCCTCCGAGCAGACGACCAAGATCACGCCGGTGAACGTCGAGGCGTCCACCGCGGCCTGGCCGTCGGAGGAGCCCGACAACGAGCCGACCGTTACGGCGGCCGTGCCCGGCGTCGGTTTCCCTGCCGGCGAGGACGCCACCGAGTACATGCGGCCGGTGCTCCCGCCGGAGCCGCAGCCTGAGGACTCGGGCGTCTACGGGCCCGTGATGATCGAGCCGGGCGAGGACGACCTCGAGCCCGGGAACGGCAAGAAGAAGGCGCTGATCGTGGCCGCGGCCGTGGTCGGCGCGTTCGGGCTGCTCTACGGCCTGGACATGCTCGTTTCCAGCGGCAACGTGCCGCGCGGCGTGACCGTCGCGGGTGTCGACGTCGGTGGTCTCAGCCACGAGTCGGCCGAGAAGAAGCTGCGTGACGTGATCGAACCGCGGCTGAGCAAGCCGGTCGCGCTCAAGGCCGGTGACGTCAACGCCGAGCTCGACCCCAAGGCGGCGGGTCTTGAGCTCGACTGGACGGGCACGATCGACCGTGCGGGCAGCCAGCCGCTCAGCCCGATCACGCGCGTGACCTCGTTCTTCACCTCCCGCGAGGTCGGCGTCGCGACGAAGGCAGACGACTCGAAGGTCTCCGGCGCGCTCGAGGCGATGCGCACGAAGCTCGACCACGAGCCGATCGAGGGCACCATCAAGTTCGAGGGCGCGAACCCGACCGCCGTCGAACCGCACGACGGCCAGAAGCTCAAGGCCGACGAGGCCGTGAAGACCGTCGTCGCCAACTGGGCCTCCGGGAGCCCGGTCGAGGTCCCGATGGACTTCACCCCGGTCAAGACGACCAAGGAAGGCGTCGAGAAGGCGCTCAACGACATCGTCAAGCAGGCCGTGTCCGCGCCGGTCAAGGTCAAGGGTGAGGGTAAGGACGCCACGCTGACGCCCGAGCAGATCGCCACCACGCTGGCCTTCGCGCCCGGCGACGGCGGCGCGCTCAACGTCACGCCGAACAAGGACAAGCTCGCCGAGGCCCTGGGCCCGCAGCTCAAGTCCACGGTCAAGGAAGGCAAGGACGCCCAGATCGTCTTCGAGGGCGGCAAGCCGACCGTCAAGGAGTCGGTGGACGGTCTCGACGTCGACTGGGACAAGAACCTGCAGCCCTACTTCGAGGTGCTCAAGAAGGCCGACCCGCGTGAGCTGAAGTTCGAGTACAAGCACACGCCCGCGAAGGTCACGACCGAGCAGGCGAACAAGATGGGCATCAAGGAGGTCATCGGCGAGTTCACCACCGGTGGCTTCGTCGCCGCGTCGGGCACCAACATCCGTGTCGTGGCCGAGAAGGTCAACGGCGCGATCGTGAAGCCCAAGGAGACGTTCAGCCTCAACAAGTACACCGGTCCTCGCGGCACCGCGCAGGGCTACGTCGAGGCGGGCATCATCGAGAACGGCATCCCCGGCAAGGCGGTCGGCGGCGGCATCTCGCAGTTCGCGACCACGCTCTACAACGCGTACTACTACGCGGGCATGAAGGACGCGGGCCACCGGGAGCACAGCTACTGGATCACGCGGTACCCGAAGGGCCGTGAGGCCACCGTGTTCATGGACGGCAACGGCAACAGCCTGATCGACATCGCGTTCACGAACCCGGACGACACCGGCGTCGCGATCCAGACGATCTGGTCGCCCGGCTCGATCCGGATCGTTCTGTGGGGCACCAAGAACTACGACGTCACCGGCTCCACCAGTGGCGAGTTCAACCCCACCCAGCCGCAGGAGAAGAAGGTCAACAAGGCCGGGTGCGCGCCGAGCAACGGCTCCCCTGGCTTCTCGGTGACGGACACCCGCACGATCAAGGACCGCCGCTCCGGCCAGTCCCGCAACGAGTCGCGCACGGTCCGCTACGACCCGCAGTTCAAGATCGTCTGCGAGCCACCACCAGGCGGCTGATCCCGGCTTCACGTTCGACAGTGGCCACGAGTGGGTAGCCCCCCATTCGTGGCCACTGTTCGCATGAGGCGCGAAGACACCCTGTCGTCCAGGTTCTGGGGCGGGTGGGGATGGTTGTGTACGGAGCGGTCCACGTTCTCGTCGCGTGGCTGGCGCTCCAGGTCGCGTTCGGCACGGATGCCGAGCAGACGGACTCGAAAGGCGCGCTGAGCGAACTCGCGCAGAACGGCGCCTGGCTGTTGTGGACAGTCGGTATCGGACTGGTCTTCTTCGCGCTGTGGCAGGTGATTCTTGCCTGTGTCGGCTACACCTACGTGCAGAAGCAGCGGAAGCGGATCTCGAAGCGGATCGGCTCGCTCGCCCGCGCCATCACCGCGAGCGCGATCGCCTTGGGTGCCTTCAAGTACGCGACCAGCGGCAAATCCGATGATTCGACCCAGCAGCAGCAGGAGCTCACCGCACAGGTGCTGGCGTGGCCCGGCGGCCAGTTCATCGTCGGCGCGATCGCGATCGGCATTCTGGTCACGGCGGGTGTGATCGCCTACAAGGGCTTCAAGAAGTCGTTCGAGAAGGACCTCGACATGAGCCGCGCGCCGTCGTGGATCGAGCCGGTCGGCCGGATCGGGTGGATCGGCAAGGGCACCGCGTACGGCGTGATCGGCGTGCTGGTCGGGCTGGCCGCGATCAACGCGGATCCCGAGCAGTCCGGCGGTATGGACAAGGCGCTGCACACGTTGGCGGAACAGCCTTACGGCATGTTCCTGCTCGCGGCCGTCGCGATCGGCATCGCGGCGTTCGGCGTGTACTGCTTCGTGGCCGCAAGGGCTTTGAAGGAATGAAAAACGGGTCCTCGCACCTCGGGCAGGAGGTGCGAGGACCCGTCGTCTGTGCGACGTCCTAGAAGACGCTCTCGTCGATGTCCATCAGCGAGTTGTCGGTCTGCTCGGTGATCTTGCGACGCGCGGTCAGTTCCGGCAGGACGCTCTTCGCGAAGAACGACGCGACGGCGACCTTGCCCTCGTAGAACGCCTTGTCCTTCGCCGACGGCGTGCCCGCGAGCTTCTGCAGCGCGACCTCGGCCTGACGCAGCAGCAGCCAGCCGACGAGGACGTCACCCGCGGTCATCAACAGGCGGACCGAGTTCTGGCCGACCTTGTAGAGGTTGCGGACGTCCTCCTGCGACGTGGTGAGGAAGCCGACGAGGGCGCCCAGCATGCCCTGCAGGTCCTCGAGACCCTGCTTGAGGAGCTCGCGCTCCTCCTTCAGCCGGCCGTTGCCGCCCTCGTTGTCGAGGAACTTCTGGATCTCGCCGTTGATGAAGCCGAGCGCCTGGCCCTTGTCGCGGATGATCTTCCGGAAGAAGAAGTCCAGCGACTGGATGGCCGTGGTGCCCTCGTACAACGAGTCGATCTTCGCGTCACGGATGTACTGCTCGATCGGGTACTCCTGCAGGAAGCCCGAGCCGCCCAGCGTCTGCAGCGACTGCGCCAGCTGCTCGTACGCGCGCTCCGAGCCGACACCCTTGACGATCGGCAGCAGCAGGTCGTTGACCTTGGCCGCCAGCTCCGCGTCGTCGCCGCCGAGCATCACCTTGTCCTGCAGCGTCGCGGTGTACAGGTACACGGCGCGCAGGCCCTCGGCGTACGCCTTCTGCAGCATCAGGCTGCGGCGCACGTCGGGGTGGTTGGTGATGGTGACGCGCGGCGCGGTCTTGTCCGTCATGCGCGTCAGGTCGGCGCTCTGCACACGCTCCTTGGCGTAGGACAGCGCGTTCAGGTAGCCGGTCGACAGCGTCGCGATGGCCTTGGTGCCGACCATCATGCGGGCGTACTCGATGACGTCGAACATCTGCGCGATGCCGTCGTGCACCTCGCCGAGCAGCCAGCCCTTGGCGGGCACGCCGTGCTGGCCGAAGGTCAGCTCACACGTGGTGGACGCCTTGAGGCCCATCTTGTGCTCGACGTTGGTGACGAAGGCGCCGTTGCGCTCGCCCAGCTCGCCGCTCTCCGGGTCGAAGTGGAACTTCGGCACGAGGAACAGCGACAGGCCCTTGGTGCCCGGCTTCGACTCGATGCCTTCGCCCTCGGGACGCGCCAGCACCATGTGCATGATGTTCTCGGTCAGGTCCTGGTCGCCGGACGTGATGAAGCGCTTCACGCCGTCGATGTGCCAGGAACCGTCCTCCTGCTTGAAGGCCTTGGTGCGGCCGGCACCGACGTCGGAACCGGCGTCCGGCTCGGTCAGCACCATCGTGGCGCCCCAGCCACGCTCGATCATGAGCTTGGCCCAGTGCTTGTCGCGGTCGGTGCCGTTGTTGTAGACGACCGTCGCGAAGCTCGGACCCGCCAGGTACATGTAGACCGCCGGGTTGGCGCCGAGCAGCAGCTCGGACGCGGCCCAGGTCACCGACGGCGGGGTGCCGAAGCCGCCCAGCTCGTTCGGCAGGAACAGGCGGTACCACTCGCCGTCCCACACGCCTGGTACGACTTCTTCAGCGATTCCGGCAGTGTGGCCGAGTGCGTCGCAGGGTCGAACACCGGCGGGTTGCGGTCGGCGTCGACGAAGGAGTCCCCCAGCACGCCTTCGGCGAGGTTCTTCACCTCGGCCAGCACGCTGCGGGCGGTGTCCTCGTCGGACTGCTCGAACGGCCCCTTGCCGAGGTGGTCCTGCACGTTGAAGACCTCGAACAGGTTGAATTCGAGATCCCGAACATTGCTCTTGTAGTGGCCCATCTCGTCAGCTCACTCCTCAAGGTCCCGGCGGGGTCGCCTACTGACCGGTAACAACAGGGTATTACTCGACAGTAACCCCGGCAAGGGCGACCACCCACTGGTGGCGAACAAGACAGTCCTCCGTGGGCCCTGAGTCGGACATGAGCGCCGGTCAGACGCGTGCCGGGCGCTCGGGAACCATCTCCGGAAGTCCGGTCCTCGTCCGCTCCGCGAACCCGATCGAGCGGGGCACCATGACAGATTCGTAGGTCCGCACGCCCTCACGGACACCGTGCTCGGCGATCGCGAGCGCCAGTTCGGCCGCGTCGACCATCGCGAGGTTCGCTCCGACGCCCAGCGGCGGCATCCGTGACGTGTTCTTCGACCGGCCGGACCGCGGGCGGACCGCGGACGAGTTGTTCGGGCTACTCGAGCACAGCTGGGCGGCCGATCAGCAGGCCTGAGCGGTAGGCCAGCGACACCGCGTGCGTGCGGTCGCGGGCGCTGAGCTTGCGCAGGATGCCCTTCACGTGGGTCCGCACGGTCTCCACGGACACGATCAGCTCGTTCGCGACCTGCTGGTTCTCCAGCCCGTCCGCGATGAGCGTGAGCACCTCGTACTCGCGCCGGCTCAGCGTGGGGCGATCCGTAGGCCGCAGATCCGGGTGCACGTAACCGTGGGACCGGAAGGTCTCGGCGATCACCCGCACGATCTGCTCCGGCTGGGCGCTGCGCGGCACGACGCCGCGCACGCCGGCCTCCAGCGCGGTCGTCACGTAGTTCGCGTGTGAGTGCGCGTCCCGGACCAGCCCGATGACCAACAGGTTCGGGTCCTTCTCGACGAGCAGACGGGCCAGATGGCCGACCGGATCGAGGACGGAGTCGATGAGCAGCACGTTCGGACGCAGTTGCTCGTGCAGCCGCATGGCGGCGTGCAGATCACCCGTCGAGCCCAGCCAGCGCAGGCCGGGAGTCCGCCGGATGAGGGCGGACAGACCCTCGCGGTAGAGCGGGACGGGGTCGATCAGTGCGACGCCGGGGGCAGGGCGGCCGGGCGGGAGCATCAGCACCTCCGTTCGTGCTTCCGGAGGTGTGACGTGGTTCCCCTGGACGTGTGACGCGGAATAGCCGGTTCATGTGTATGAACAAGGGTCACGAATGTGATTCAAGACCGCCGTAGGTCTTCCACCGGGGGCAACAGTCTCGTAAGACCTACGTCACATATCCCGTGCGGATGTGCCAGGTTCCCGCCGCCATGAGGCCTGGTGCTCTCGCGGGCACACGTGTGTGCACGCAAGGAGGTCACATGGGCACCCTCGATTGGATCGTGGTCGCCGGTTACTTCGTGGTGATGGTCGGCATCGGTCTCTGGTCCCGCGGACGGGTCAAGAACATCGCCGACTTCTTCACCGCGGGCGGCAAGATGCCGTGGTGGTTGTCGGGAATCTCGCACCACATGTCCGGCTACAGCGCCGTCATGTTCGTCGCGTTCGCGGCGGAGGCGTACCGGCTCGGCCTCACGGTCTACATCTGGTGGTCGCTGACGATCGGCATCGGTGTCGGCATCGGCGCGTTCCTCTGGGCGCCGGCGTGGAACCGGCTGCGCGCCAAGCACGACGTCAAGTCGCCGCTCGAGTACCTGGCGATCCGCTACAACGTGCCGACCCAGCAGGTCATGGCATGGGCGGGCGCCGGTCTCAAGGTCGTCGACATCGCCGCCAAGTGGGTGGCCGTCGCGTTGCTGCTGCAGGGCTTCGCGGGCGTCCCGATCGGCTGGGGCATCGGCCTCGTCGGCGTCGTCACGATGGTCTACTCGGTGCTCGGCGGACTGTGGGCCGACGCGCTGACCGACTTCGGCCAGTTCATCATCCAGGGCCGTCGCGGGCTTCGCGATGTTCTTCGCGGTCGCCTCGCACTTCGGCGGCATCGACTTCATGTGGACGATCTGGGACAAGCTCCCCCCGAGCCACAGCGACCCGCTGACCGGTCCCTACACGCTGACGTTCTTCATGGCGCTCTTCCTGATCAAGACGCTCGAGTACAACGGCGGCATGTGGAACCTCGCCCAGCGCTACATGGCGGCCCCGTCAGGCTTCGCCGCGCAAGCGTTCGGCACTGCTCTCCGCCGCCCTGTGGCTCGTGTGGCCGCTCATCCTGTTCTTCCCGATGTGGGCGGCGCCGCTGATCGTGCCGGGCATGGAGGCCAACGCGGAGCAGGCCTACGTGGAGATGGGCGAGGCCATGCTCCCCGCGGGCATGATCGGACTCGTCCTCGCCGGCTTCTTCTCGCACACCATGGCGATGGTCTCCTCCGACGCGAACGTCATCACCGCCGTCATCACCCGCGATATCCTTCCGCGCATGTGGAAGGGCGCGAAGGCGATGACAGCGGACGCCCAGCTGAAGCTCGCGCGCATCACGACGTTCCTGTTCATCGGCCTGTCGATGACGATCGCTTTGACCGCGGACACCAAGGGCTTCGTCTTGAAGGTCGTGATCGCCCTCGTGGCGGCCACGATGGGCCCGATCGCGATCCCGCTGATGCTCGGCCTGCTGCCGTGGTTCCGCAAGTTCGGCCCGACGGCGGCACTCTCGTCGACCGTCGGTGGCCTCAGCACCTGGGTGTTCCTCTACGTCGAGCAGCAGTTCCTGAAGGACTTCGCCGTCACTCAGGCCCTGATCGTCTCGACCCCGCTGCTGGTCTCCCTGGTTCTCTACCTGGTGATCGGCTTCGCGAAGCCGGAACAGTCCGCCGAGCGCGACGCGCTCATCGACTCGCTGCGGTCTGATACGCCAGAGACCGCTGAGCCGGTGAAGGCCTAGCAACCCGTTCGTTCCTGATGATCCTCGCGGCGGCGCACCCGAACAGGGTCGTCGCCGCGAGCCATATGTAGGGCATCGGCGTGCCGGTGTACTCGCCGGCGGTCATCGCCAGCACCGCCGTCGCACCGGCGACGATCCCTGTCGTGTGCGTCACCGGCATCGGGCTGCGCAGCACCGTGACGATGGCAATGGGGATGAGCAGGAAGCCGTAGCCAAGTACCCGCGTCAGCAGGTTGGCGTGCTCGACCACCTCGTACTTGAGCGCCGGCACTGCGAGCACCATCAGCAGCACGCCGACCACGAGCCCGATCACCAGACTCAGCAGCACAGTGAGCCCTTGCGAACTACGCCTCATGCGGCTCAAGACGCGCATATCACTCGTTGGTTGCCGTGGCGTGCGTCATCGTCACGAGACCTATGCGAGGTTACGCATGCACAGTGGAACCCATGGGTACGTGGTGTCCTGCAGATGACGCGGAGCTGGCTACAGGCTGGCGCCTCTGGCTCGAGCTCGTCGACCGCGTGTGGCCCGACCCCTCCTGGGACGGCACCCCGGCCGACGCCATGCGCCAGGTCCGGTCACTTCTGGCCGCCTGCGAGGAGATCCGCACGGACTACCTCGCCGAGTCCCCACGCCCCTCGGTCGCCCTCCTGCAACTCCTGCAGTCGATGGCCTTCGTGGCGTCGTTCCCCGTCGACCTCTGGCAGGGCGACACCCACCCGCTGGACGTGGACCGCGCGGAGTTGTTGCACGGCGATCTGGCCTCGTTCGCCTCGCACGTCGCCGGTGTTCGTGCCGCGCTGGCCCGCGGTGGCGGCTGGGCTGAGCTGGACCGCCGGCCGTGGGGCCTACCGGTCGACTAGTGCGGTGCCCCACCGGGGCAGGTTGGTTGTAGAAAACCGCCAATGAAACGTTTGTTGATCACGCTACCTACCGCCAACTGCGCTGACGGGAGGTACGAGGGCCCTAGCTGCCCGATCTCGGCCACGTTCTTCGTCAGCTCATCTTGAACTGCCAGCGCAGCAGGTCACGTTGGGAAACAGCCACTTGAGGAACCTGGCGATCTCGTGCCGACGACCACGGCCGGATGAGGGTTTCGCCCCCGCCCGGCCGGATCCTCTTGGTGCTGCTTGTCTATCCCATCACCAGCTACCGAAGGCCGCTCATGATGGCGTTGATGATGCCCTGCTGCGTCACCGCGTAGTTCGCGCGGTTGAACAGGCCGAACCCGTACTGTCCGTTGTAGCCGTTGTCCCAGTAGACGGTAGACGCGCCGTACTTCTTTGAAACGGCTACGACGGCGCGTGCAAAGTCCGCACGGTACCTGTTGCTTGAGGAGTCGAACGACGACTTGTCGACCGCGCCGTATTCACCGACAACTACCGGATAGCCCTTCACTACAAAGGTGTCGTACATCTTCTTCAGCTGTGATTCCAGGTAGTCCTCCTGTCCCCAGGTGGACCTCTTCGAGGGGTTGGTCGCTCCTCGGCCCCACTGCGTGATGTTGCCGTTCTCCTCGCCGGCGAAGTCCCACGGGCTGTAGTAGTGGACGGAGATCATGATCCGCTTCTCGTTGCCGGGGATCGAGGGAGATCGGTACTGGTCGGTCGGAATCACGAAACCGTAGTTCCCCGCGGTGTAGTCGATGTTCGTGTTCCAGCCGGGCACGAGCAGCCACCTCGAACCGTTGTTCCCTCCGGCCCTCCGCACGGTGTCCACGAAGATCTGGTTGTAGCTGTTGATGTTCGAATAGCACGGTTGGGTCGGGTTGCCGTACTGCCCGTCGAAGTTCTCGTTCATCGACTCCATGATCAGGCGCTGGTCGTAGCCCTGGAACCGCTGCGCGATCTGCTGCCAGACCTTCTGGTACTTGGCCTTGATCGTCGACTGGCCGGACGAGTCGCAGATCAGCCAGGAGCCCTGGACCGTCTTGTAGCCGTCGCCGTGCATGTTGATCAGCACGTACAGGCCGCGGTGGTAGGCGTAGTCGATGACCGCCTGGATCCTGTTCAGCCAGGAGGAGTTGAGCGGGTAGTTCGGTCCGGGGCCTATGTGGTTCAAGTAGGAGACCGGGATTCGGATGGTTTTGAATCCGGCGGCCTTCACTTTGTCGATGAGGCCTTGCGTGACGGTCGGATTACCCCATGCGGTTTCGCCTGGAGTTCCGTTGTTGGTGGCTTCCATCTGGTTGCCCAGGTTCCAGCCTGCGCCCATGCCGGCAACGATCTGCGACGCGTTCAGCTGGTTCATGGTGTCGGCGGATGCCTGGCCCGCAAGGCCGGACGCAGATGTGGCCACCGCCAGCACGGCGGCGAGGAAGTTGACCCTGATCCTTCTTGCTTTCGAACCCATAGGTTGCTCTCTCCTCGACGCTGAGGGGCGGCAAATCAGGTAGGCCTACCCGCCGCGTCTTCAGGGCGGCGGAAATCCTATTCCAACATGACAGGGTCGATCTGTGCAGTCAATCCTCGCGTCGCGAGTAACCTGCACACGACTGCATTCGATCGAAATTCGATTCGAACAGCGGTTTTGCCGCCATTAGCGGCGAACGCAACGTTTGAGGCGATGGCGACCGTACGTACTGTGTCGGCATGTCGTTCGACCTTGACGTGTACGTGTGGGTGCCCGAACCGACTCCTGAAGTGCTCGCGGCTTTCATCGCCGGCTACGTGGCCGGGGATGGTCCGCGGAACAGCGGCTGAGTGCCTTCGAGCGGATCTATGTCTCCGGTACCGGCACGGAGGAGGACGTGCGCTGCCTGGCTGAGCAGAACTGGCCGGCGGGAAGCGGTGCTTTCACCCTGTACCTACAGGGACGGGCTCATTCATCCGCCATGAGCACGATCACCGTCGAAGGTGCCGCAGTGCTGGGCCTCAGCATCGGCGAAGCAGTGTCGCCGGAGCCGGTTGTGGAGGCCGCGCTGCTGCTGCGGAGGCTGCGGGAGGAGTGCTCGGCACCTGCCGGGTTGGCGGGATGGGAAGTTCCGCCGCCGCACTCGCGCGCACAGTGGCTTGCGGAGGATGCGCAAGTGGTGGCCCGAGAGGGCACGCCACCCCTGGCCACGGGCCGGCCTGTCGGTGGTTCCTGATCGGTACCCGAAGGCTCCGTCCGACGGCAGACTATGTAGGCGTGACAGCTTGGTTGGCCAGCGTGATCGCTGTGGCAGGCACTCTCCTCGGATCGATCATCACCTTCGTGTTTCAGCGTTCTCACGCAGTGCGGGCCGAACGGTTCGCGCGCGACGAACGGCTGCGCCAGGAGCGGATAGCGGCTTACAGCGCGTTCGCCGGGGCGATCACCGAACTTCGGCGAGGGGTCATCAGCCTCTGGTTCGTTCGGCGTCGCAACAACGACCCCGCAGATCCGGAACTTCTCGCGGCTCACGTGGAGTCGGATCGCTTGGGGGCCGCTGCCGCTCATGCCCGATTCAGGGTGCAGCTCATGGCTGAGGACGCTGATCTTGTGGCACTTGCGGAAGCCGCATTCGGGCCGATCACCGCCATCCGCGCCTCGGCTGATCGTGCTGAGCTGGTGCAACACGAGGATCTGTCCGAGGAGAAGATCAAGGCGTTCATCACCGCTGCCGGAACTCAGGTTCGTTGAGTCGTGCAGGTTCCGCGATGCACGTGCGTAGAGACCAGATCGACAAACGAAGGCCCAGGTCGAGTGACCTGGGCCTTCGAGGTGGAGCGGGTGACGGGAATCGAACCCGCCTCTACAGCTTGGGAAGCTGTCGTTCTACCAATGAACTACACCCGCTTGAGTAGTGCGCCGCCGATCATACACAGAGCACCAACGTGACGTCCCTCCGTCCTGACTAGCCAACGGAGTCAACTCAGCTAGCCTGTCCGCGTGCTGCTGAGTGACCAGGATCTGCGCAAAGAGGTCGAGTCGGGCCGTCTCGTACTCGACCCGTTCGACGTCGAGATGCTCCAGCCGTCGAGCATCGACGTGCGGCTGGACCGGTTCTTCCGAGTCTTCAACAACACGAAGTACACGCACATCGACCCGTCGATCCAGCAGGACGATCTGACGAGTCTGATCGAGGCGGCGGAGGGCGAGCCGTTCGTGCTGCACCCCGGCGAGTTCGTGCTCGGCTCGACCTACGAGATGGTCTCGCTGCCGGACGATCTGGCGGGGCGGCTCGAAGGCAAGTCCAGTCTTGGCAGGCTGGGGCTGCTCACGCACTCCACGGCGGGCTTCATCGACCCCGGCTTCAACGGGCACATCACGCTGGAGCTGTCGAACGTCGCGAACCTGCCGATCACGCTGCACCCCGGCATGAAGATCGGGCAGCTGTGCCTGTTCAAGCTGTCGAGTCCGGCCGAGCACCCGTACGGGTCGTCGCAGGCGGGCAGCCGGTACCAGGGGCAGCGCGGGCCGACGCCGAGCCGGGCCTACCTGAACTTCCACCGCACGGACACCCGTCGCTAGAAGCCGTACCGGTCGAGCACTCGCTTGCGCAGGTCAGGATCTGTGCGCGGGACCGGCTCCAGGAAGATCTCGTCGAGGTCGCCGAACTCCGCGCGCAGTTCCGCGGAGATCCGCACGCACGCGTTCTCCAGCTGAAAAGCGGTGAGCGCGTCGTCGAAATCCAGGCGCGCGCACAGCAGTACGCGGTCGGTGCCGATCAGCATGGTCAGCACGTCCACGACGGCGTCGACCTCGGGTACCTCGGCCAACGAGCGCCAGATCGCCTTGACCATCACGGGGTCGGCCTGGCGGCCGATGAGCAGGCCGCGGTTGGTGCGGGCCAGGACATAGGCGACCAGGGCGAGCAGCACGCCGATCGCCAGCGATGCCACGCCGTCCCACACCGACGAACCAGTGAGCTGGTGCAGGCCCACACCGGCGAACGCGAGGACGAGGCCGATCAACGCGGCTGAGTCCTCCAGGAACACCGTCTTCACGGTCGGGTCGTCGGACTCGCGCAGGAACGCCCAGAAGCCCTTGCCGTGTGCGGCGGACTCGGTGCGCACCTGCCGGAACGCCTGCGTCCACGAGATCGACTCCAGCAGGAACGCCAGGCCGAGCACGATGTAGCCGACCAGCGGCCGGGTCTGTTCCTCCGGCTCCCCGAACACCGTGCGGAAGCCTTCGTAGAACGCGAACATGGCGCCCGAGGCGAAGATCGACACGGCGGCCAGCAGGGACCAGAAGTAGCGCTCCTTGCCGTAGCCGAAGGGATGGCGGCGGTCGGCGGGACGGTCCGAGCGGCGCAATGCGGTCAGCAGCAGGGCCTCGGTGAACGTGTCGGCGACCGAGTGGGCGGCCTCGGAAAGGATTGCCGCCGAACCGGTCAAAACGCCCGCGATTGCCTTCATAACGGCGATCGCCAGGTTCACCAGCAGGGCCAGTACGACGGTCAGCGTGCTTTCGCCGGAGCCCTGTGGCTTGTCGCTCATGGCGATCAGCCTAGGCCCAGCGCCGCCGGACAGCCTGCCGTTGACCGGCGTAAATCACGGTTCGATGTCGGACGGCAACCGCACGTGTCCGTCGAACAACTCTGTAGCGACCGGACGTTGAAGTGGTCGGAAGAATCAAGCAAAGAAATGCGGGGCCTATTTTGTGCTGCGTAAATCCTGGGGGAGCAGAAATGGGTTTCAAGTACCGTGCGGCTGCTGTTGTCGTCGCCACCTCGCTCGTCGCGGTGCCGCGGGCACTCAGCGGCACAGCGCTCGCGCAGCAGCAGGAGAGCTCGAAGATCGGCGGCGTCGTCTTCAAGGACCTCAACGGTGACGGGCGCGGCCGGCCTCGGCATCGTGGCTCTCGGCGGCCTGGTGTTCTTCGCTGCTCGCCGCCGCCACGGCGCCTGATCGTTACTGCATTCGAGTGAGATCGGCGCGGGAAGGCAACATCACACCCTCGAGGAGTGTCTTTAGGTCGGGATCTGCTCCGGGGGGACGCTGATCACCAGGGGGTAAGACGGAACCGCCCGCGTCCAGCGAGAGGACGCGGGCGGTTCTGCGTTCCGGCGCAACTACCATCGTGGGATGGGCAAGCGTGGTGCGGACGACACCGACACCGAGGTCGAGTCGTGGAGGGCCATGGTTCCGGCGATCGATCCGGTGGTCGAAGGCGTGGTCGACCGGGTGCACCAGATCAGCAAGTACCTCGACTTCCTCGCCACGGAGATCGCCGCGCCGCACGGGCTGAACCGCGCCGACTACGAGATCCTCGCCCGGCTCTTCTGGATCGGGCCGCCGCATCGGCTCACGCCCAAGCAGCTCGCGAACGGCACGCTGAGCCCGGCCACGACGATCACCAGCAGGCTCGACCGGCTGGAGAAGGCCGAGCTGGTCAGCCGTGAGCTCGACCCCAGCGACCGCCGTTCGTTGCCCGCGACGCTGACGGACAAGGGCCGCGAGATCTTCCTGCAGATCGTCGCCGGCCAGGCGGAACGGGAGAAGGAACTCTTCACCACGCTCCCCGCCGCCGAACTGGAGAGCCTGCGAGAGCTGCTCCGACAGGTCATGGAGGTCATGGCGGGCGAGCTCGGTCCCGCGCACCGCCGTACCCGGCTCGCACTCGACAGCAAAGAGTGATTGCTACGAACTCGTACTATCCGATATCGTACTGACTGCGGTGCGAGAGGGAGGGGTGCGACATGGGTGGCTATCCGCTGTCCGAGTGAGCTGGATCACGAAACGGCACTGGGCCCGCTGTGCGATTCTCCATGTGAAGGATCTTCACAATCTGGGGGCTTTTGTGCAGAAGCACTTTGCGGTGGCTTTGGCGACCGCACTCGCCGTCACGACGGCATCCACCGGCACGGCCGTCGCGCAGAGCGAGATCACGTTCGACGGGCTGTTCTGGTTCGATCGCAACAGCAACGGCGTGGTCGACGCCGGTGAGCCGCCGGCGAGCTGGCACGGCGTCAAGGTCATCGACACGGCCACCGACCAGCAGGTGGCCTCGGCTGACGCCGACGTCTTCGGCCGCTATTCCGTGTCGGTGCCCGCAGGTCAGGAGTACCGGCTGGAGACCCGCAGTCAGGGCGCGTACGTCCAGACCACGGAACCTCCTCGGTTCCTGAAGGAGAGCGCCACCGTCGACTTCGGCCTGCGCGGTGGCACGATCACCGGACACGCTTTCGCGGACCTGAACGACAACGGCGTCCGTGACGCCGGTGAGCCCGGTGCCAAGGCGGGCAAGCTCGACCACCGGGACATCGTTCAGGACGCCGACGGCCGGTTCACGGTCCAGGATCTCGGCAAGTTCCAGCACCTGTTCGAAGCCGCCGACAACACGGCGGACGGCTACGTGCTCATCGACGAGCGGCAGAAGAGTGAGTACATCACCGTCGACGGCTTCGAGGAGCCCAAGCACGTCGACGTCAGGTACGCCAAGCCCTACGCGGGCAACCTGGCGGTCGACAGCTTCCGCTGGACGCCCAACAAGGGCACGTACGTGGTGGGCGAGCAGGTGGAGGCGACGTTCGTCATCGCCAACCGTGGAGACGTGGTCGAGCGGCCGTCGTTCTGGCTCGGCACCTGGGCGGACAAGATCCTCTCCCGGAGCGACAACTTCGAGCGCGCCGGCGACAGGTACGTCGTGAAGGACCCGCTGCAGCCGGGGCAGAGCGTCGAGATCAGGATCCGCGCCGAGTTCGCGAAGCCGGGCTTCACCGCGATGAACGTCATCGTGGACGTGAGCCCGTCGGGCGAGGCCAACACGAGCAACAACGCGTACATCGGGCCGATCATGGTCAACGCGGCCTGACCACTGAGTGAGCCAGCTCACGCAACACCTGGCCCTCGGCGTCCGATTACCCATTTGGAGTAATAGGACGCTGGGGGATCAGTGAAGAACATTATCGCCGTCGCGATGACGGCCGCGGTTGTGTTGACCGCGATGGGCAGTCCCGCCGTCGCGCAGGACGAGAAGATCACCTTCGACGGTCTGATCTGGTTCGACCGCAACGGGAACACCACGAAGGAAGCCGACGAACCGGTGCGGGCCAACGTGCCCGGCGTCCGGGTGCTCGACGCGGCCACCAAGGTGGAGGTGGCGCGGGTCGACACCGATGCGGACGGCCGCTACTCCGTCAGCCTGCCCGCCGGCCCCGAGTACCGGCTGGAAACCCTCGGCATGTTCGTGTTCGGCAACACCACGGAACCCATCTGGTTCCGCAAGGAGAGCGGCACGTTCAACTTCGGCCAGCGCGGCGGCGTTCTCACCGGACGCTCCTTTGTGGACCTCAACCGCAACGGCGCCAAGGACGAGGGCGAAGAGGCGCTGTCGCCTGGCACGATCAACGGCAAGGCCGTCGACGTGCAGCCGGATGGCAGGTTCGCGCTCGTCGACCTGCCGCGGGTCAAGTACGAGTTCGTCGCGGCGGAGTACCGGAGGCAGCGCCTGCTGCTCGACGGCGAGGCCAAGCGGACCTTCGAGATCGTCGACTCGGAGCCCAAGTCGGTGGACTTCCTGTTCTGGAAGCCCAAGGGCGACCTCGCCACCACCGAGCCGGTCGTGTCGCCTGCCAAGGACGCCTACGTCGTCGGCGACGAGGTCGAGATGGCCTTCCAGATCATCAACAAGAGTGAGGCCACGGAGAACCGGCCGTCGTTCGTGCTCGCGAGCTGGGGTGCGGAGAACGTGGAGGTCCTGTCCTTCAGCGACAACGTCGAGCAGCGGCCGGGCTCGCCGTTCGAGTTCGACCTGAAGCAGCCGCTGGCGCCGGGCAAGAGCATCGACGTCGAGGTCAAGGCGAAGCTCACCGGCGTCACGGTCGAGTGGGCCTGGGTCGTCGTGCGGCCCAGCCAGTGGGGTGTCCGGGACCCGTTCGGCGACAACACGTTGCGGCGCCCGGTGAAGGTCGTCGAGAAGGGCGCGGAGACCACCACGCCCACGACGTCGCCGACCCAGACCACCACGCCGACCACGACCACTCCGGCAGTGGCGAAGGCGGGCAACAGGTCCGGCCTCGCGTCGACCGGCGCATCGCCGCTCGGCTTCATCGCGCTCGGCAGCCTGTTGCTTCTCGCGGGCGCGGGCGTGTTCCTGGCGGCGCGCCGCCGCCGTTCCTGACCACAGAACGTCTGAACCCTGGGGGAAGTAGTGCGGAAGTATCTTGCTGTCGCGATGACGGCTGCCCTCGTCCTGCCCGCGACCGGCGTTGCCGCCGCGCAGGACGAGAAGATCACGATTGACGGCCTGGTCTGGATCGACCGCAACGGCAACAAGGTGCGTGACGCGGGCGAGGTCGTGCTGCCGAACGAGCCGGGCGGCTCGATCGTCAAGGTGGACACCGGCGAGACCGTCGCCGAGTTCTCCACCGACGCCGGCGGCAAGTACCGCGTCGAGAACCTGCCCGCCGGCAAGTACCGCGTGGAGCTGGCCGCGATCGCGAAGAACGAGTTCCACATCCTCGTCCCCGCGAAGCACCGCGTCACCGAGGGCGGCACGGTCGACCTGCGGTTCCTCGGCGGGAACGTCCAGGGCGCGTCCTTCCTGGACGCCAACCAGGACAACGTCCGTCAGGCGGACGAGGAGCTGCTCAACCCCGGGACGCTCAACGGCAAGCCGGTGCCGATGCCGGGCGAGGACGGCAAGTTCATCGTCGACGACCTGCGTTTCGGCGACTTCACCTTCGTCGCGGCGGACCACTCGGCCAAGAAGTACCAGCTGGTCGACGGCACCAACGTGGACAAGGCGACGCGCACGTTGAACTTCAAGCTCGAGTCGCTCGAGAACAGCCACAAGCTGGTCGACGTCCGCAACGTGCGGATCAAGGGCGATCTCGCCATCGAGACGCCGGTCGTGCTGCCCGCGAAGGACGCCTACCTGGTCGGCGACGAGGTCGACGTCCAGCTCAAGATCACCAACAAGGGCACCGCCGCCGAGCAGCCGGAGTTCATGCTCATGCTGTGGGGTACGTCGGCGAAGACGCTGTCCTTCAGCGGCAACGTCACGTCCGCGCGCGACAACGGCGACACCTTCAAGGCGAAGGAGCCGCTCGCGCCCGGCCAGACCCTGGACGTCAAGCTCCGCGTGAAGTTCCTGACCACCGAGCTGGAGAGCGTCCACGTCATCGTGGTGCACAGCAAGTGGGGCAACGACCCGATGGCGAACAACAACGTGAAGCTGCCGGTCAGGATCGTGGAGAAGGGCGCGGAGACCACGACTCCCACCACGTCGCCGACCACCACGACCACGACCACTCCGGCCGTGGCGAACGTGAGCAAGAAGGACGGCCTCGCGTCGACCGGCGCCTCGCCGCTCGGCTTCCTGTCCCTGGGCAGCCTGCTGCTTCTCGCCGGCGCGGGCGCGTTCCTGGTGGCGCGCCGCCGCCGTTCCTGACCACTGAGGACCGTCACGGTTAGTCTGCGGCATGGGCATCTTGGTGCATGTGCTGCTGACTGCCGTGGCGGTCTGGGTGTCGACGGCGCTCCCCGGTATCGATCTGGGTGAGGGAAGCACCGGCTCGCGGATCCTCACGCTGCTCGGCGTCGCGGTGATCTTCGGCCTGGTGAACGCCGTCGTGAAGCCGTTGGTGAAGTTCTTCGGCTGCCTCTTCTACCTGGTGACGCTCGGCCTGATCGGGCTGGTCGTGAACGCATTGCTGTTCATGTTCACCGGCTGGATCGCCGAGCAGCTGGACCTGCCGTTCCGGGTCGACGGGTTCTGGCCCGCGTTCTGGGGCGCGATCATCGTCGCGCTGACCGGCTGGCTGCTGAACGTGATCTGGGACAAGGTCACCGACAAGGACTGACCCACCGAACGGAAAATGCCCCCGGTCCACATCGGACCGAGGGCATTTCCCTTGGGGAGAAACCCTTACGCGTTCGCTTCTTCCGCGGTCGCAGCGGGCTGGCCGCGCTTCACGGACTCGAGCAGCATCTGCGCCACGTCGACGACCTCGACATGCGCCCCGGCCAGGCCGTCGGCCTGACGCGCGGTCACGCCGTCGGTCAGCATCACGCGGCAGAACGGGCAGCCGGTCGCGATCTTCGACGGTGCGGTCGAGAGTGCCTCGTCGACGCGGTCGACGTTGATGCGCTTGCCGATCCGCTCCTCCATCCACATGCGAGCGCCACCGGCGCCACAGCACATGGAGCGCTCTTCGTGCCGCGGCATCTCGCGCAGCTTCGCGCCCGACGCCCCGATGAGCTCACGCGGCGCCTCGTAGACCTTGTTGTGGCGGCCGAGGTAGCACGGGTCGTGGTAGGTGACGTCCTCGGTGACCGGGGCGACCGGCACCAGGCGGCGTTCGCGCACCAGCTTGTTCAGCAGCTGCGTGTGGTGCACGACCTCGTACGTGCCACCGACCTGCGGGTACTCGTTCGCCAACGTGTTGAAGCAGTGCGCACACGTGACGACGATCTTGCGCTGGCCGACCGGCCGGTCCTCGAAGACCGAGTTCAACACTTCGACGTTCTGCTGCGCGAGCATCTGGAACAGGAACTCGTTGCCCGCGCGGCGGGCCGGGTCACCGGTGCAGGTCTCCTCCGGGCCGAGCACCGTGTACTTCACACCCGCGGTGTGCAGCAGCTCGGCGACGGCGCGGGTGGTCTTCTTCGCGCGGTCCTCGTAGGCGCCGGCGCAGCCGACCCAGAACAGGTACTCGGCGTCGCCGAGCTCGCCGTCGAACACCGGCACCTCGAACTCGAGGCCCTCGGTCCACGCCAGGCGGTCCTTGGCGTTCTGGCCCCACGGGTTGCCCTTGTTCTCCAGGTTCTTGAACATGCCGCCGAGCTCGGACGGGAAGTTCGACTCGATCAGGACCTGGTAGCGGCGCATGTCGACGATGTGGTCGACGTGCTCGATGTCCACGGGGCACTGCTCGACGCAGGCGCCGCAGGTCGTGCACGACCACAGCACCTCGGGGTCGATGACGCCCAGCTCGTCCGGGCCGCCGATCAGCGGGCGCTCGGACTCGGCCATCGCCAGCACGTCGATGCCTTCGAGGCGCTTCTTGTAGTCCTCGTACTTGTCCTCGACCAGGCCGACCTCGTCGCCGGCCATGTCGCGCGAGCCGCCGGCGAGCAGGTACGGCGCCTTGGCGTACATGTGATCGCGCAGCTGCGTGATGACCAGCTTGGGGGACAACGGCTTGCCGGTGTTCCAGGCGGGGCACTGCGACTGGCAGCGGCCGCACTCGGTGCAGGTGGAGAAGTCGAGCACGCCCTTCCAGGTGAAGTCCTCGACCTTGCCGACGCCGAAGACGTCCTTGTCCGGGTCGGCCTCTTCGAGGTCGAGGACCTTGCCGCCGGACATCATCGGCTTCAGCGCGCCCAACGCGACGCCGCCGTCGTCCTCACGCTTGAAGTAGATGTTGAAGAACGCCGAGAACCGGTGCCAGGCGACACCCATCGTCAGGTTCCGGCCGACGACGATCAGCCAGATCATCCCGCTCAGCAGCTTGACCAGCGCCATCACGGACACCCAGATGGGCGCGGACGGCAGGATCTGCGCGAGCGGCTGCGTCACGAACGACGTCCACAGCGGGGCCACCTCGAGGCCGCTCGACTGCTTGAACGCCTTGACCATCAGGATGCCGACACCCTCGATGATCACGACCGCCTCGACGAAGTAGGCGGCCTTGAAGTCGGAGCCCGCGAAGCGGGAGAGCCGGTCGGCGCGGCGCGGGTGGTTGCGCTGGCGGATGACCGCGAGCGCCACACCGCCGACGACGGTGCCGAGGCCCAGCAGTTCGATCAGCAGCAGCCAGACCGACCACGTGCCGATGATCGGCCAGTGGAAGTGCGGGTCGAAGACCTCGCCGTAGGCCTCGAACAGCACTGCGGAGCCGATCAGGAAGCCCCACATCACCATCCAGTGCCACGGGGCGACCGAACGGAACTTGGCCATCCTCGTGTGTGCCACGAACTCGACGATCAGCGTCTTCAGCCGCGGCCAGAACGGGCCCATGCGGGTCGCGTCCGGCTGACCGAGCCTGATGATCTTGATCATCTTGAGTACGGCGGCGACGAACACGCCCCAGGCGACGACGCTCACCGCTACCGCGACGAGTCCGAGAACCAGCTGGAGGGTCATGGCGGGAGTCTAGGCCACGTTACTGATCAGTAACCACTTGGACGTGGCCGGTGTCTCGTCACGTACCGGTCAAGAACCGGGAATCTGGCAGGAAACTTGTGGAACAATCGTTCCAATAGTTGGTCTGAACGCCCGGAGGTCGCCGTGCTGTACCTGTATCTCGCCGCGGCGATCATCGGAGAGATCGCCGCCACCGTCTCACTGAAGCTGTCCGACGGCTTCTCCAGACCGTGGCCGTCGGCCGTGGTCGTCGTCGGATATGCGATCGCCTTCACAGCACTCTCGCGCGCGTTGAAGTTGGGTATGCCGGTGGGCGTCGCCTACGCCGTGTGGTCCGCCATCGGCGTTGCAGCCGTTGCGCTGATCGGCTGGAAGTTCCTGGGTGAGACCCTCAACCCCACGATGGTCGTCGGATTGGGTTTGATCATCGGGGGCGTGGTGATGCTCGAGCTCGGGAGGATGCACTGACCGCAGTCAGTGGTTGATGGCCGGAAGGCGCGCGGCGAGAAGAAGCGGCGCGTGATCGTCGAGGCCACGTTGCGGGTCATCGAACGTGATGGCGTCGCCGGCGTGACCCATCGCAGCGTGGCCCGTGAGGCCGGCGTGCCGACGACGGCGCCGACCTACTACTTCGCGACGCTCGACGACCTGCTGATCGCGACGTTGTTGTGGGCCGCCGAAGAGTCGTGCGACGAAATGCTGCACACGGTCGCGCGTGGCGGGACCGCGCGCGAGATCGCGGTTACCTTGGCGAAGGCGGTCAACGAGAACCGTGGCCGCACGCTCGCCGAGTACGAGCTGTACCTGCTCGCGGGGCGGCGTCCGGAGCTGCGGGCGGCCGCGCGCAGGTGGCTCGACCTGGCGATGAACGTGGTGCAGCCGGCCGATCCCGTCGCGTTCCGCGCGTTCCTCGCCGCCATCGACGGGCTGCTGATCCAGGGGCTGATCGCCGATGTTGCTCCGAACGAGGACGAACTGGAGCCAATCGTGTCCTTCTTGATCCGCGGTCGCGACGATCAGGCCCCTTCGACGCAGGGACAATGAACCCATGAAGTTCGCACGCGAGTCGTGGAGCGTGGGCTACGGCATCGACCGGGCCCTGGTTTCCGCGTTGTTCGTGCGCGACACGCTCGCACTCTCGGCCGACACCGACCCGCACATCCCCGGCGTGGAACCCTCGCTGCCGGTCGCGGTGCCCGCGGGTGTCGACCGTCGCGCCGTGGCGCTGGAGTGGCCGGGCTGGTGGGAGGACGCGGTGGAGGCGTTCACCCAGAACCTCGCCGCCGTCGAGCTGGAGCACACCGAGGCGCTGCTGACTCGGCCTGCCTGCCGTGCCGCCGTGCTGGCGCTGAAGCCGGCCATCGAGAGGCTGTGCGAGGCGAAGCGCTCGTCCGCCCTGCCGATCGGCGACGTCATGCGCGGCGGTGGAGGCCAAGATCGGCAGGCGTACGCAGCCGGGCGAGCTGCACATCGCCGAACTGCCGGTCGACGGCCTGCTGTGGGAACGGATCGGGCCGGGGCACGTGCTGGCCTCGACGAGGTTCCTGAACGACCCGGCACGCACGGCGCCCGCGTTGCGCGCGGTGCTCGAGAGCCTGGTCTGAGCGGGGTAGGGACAACCCCACCCCGCCTTCGGGGGCTGACCGTCGTGTAGCTGAGCGCCCTCACCTCTAGTTTTGTGCTCATGCTGAGGACGGCGTTGGTGGCGTTGCTGGTGGGGGCGGTGCTCTCCCTCTCCGCGTGTGGCATTCGCATTCAGAGGTACGAGTTCCAGGACGACCATGTCGTCGCGGAAAAGATCACGTCGGTGCGGTCGCGTGCCGGCTCGGGGGACGTGTCGATCAGGTACCGGCAGGGGCTGACCGAGACGACGATCCACCGCAGGGTCTACCACGACAAGAACAACAAGCCGACGACGGTCTCGCACCGCGTCGAGGGCTCCGCGCTGGCTCTGGAGACCTGCGGAGACGACTGCTCGATCGACTACGAGATCCTCGTGCCGTCCGCGGACATCACCGTGATCGGTGACGTCGGGTCGGGCGACACGACCATCGAGGGGCTCGCCTCGGTCGACTACAAGACCGGCTCCGGCCGGGTCACGGTCCGCGACATCGCCGGGAGCGTCAAGGCGATCACCGGTTCCGGTGACTTCGAGGCCACCAGGGTCGGTGGTGAGGTCTTCGCAGATCTGGGTTCCGGTCGTATGACGCTGGACGCGGTGAAGGGCAAGACGCTGCTCAAGACCGGCTCGGGCGACATCAGCGGCACCGCGCTCGACAACGACACGGTCGCCGATGCCGACTCGGGCAGGGTCGACCTGATGTTCACCTCGGCCAGGTCGGTACGGGTGCACACCGGCTCCGGTGACGTCACGGTGCGGGCTCCGGGGGGCCCGTTCAAGGTCAGCGGAACGTCGGGCAGCGGTGACCGCAAGATCGACGTCGCGACCGACCCCACGGCGTCGGTGGAGCTCAAGCTGACCACGGGGTCGGGGGACGTGACCGTGCTCGGCGTCTGAGAGACCGGGGGATGTGCTGAGGACCACTCCACAAGGGGTGGTCCTCAGTGCGTTGTGGGGGAACAACCAGACCTGCGTGACCGTTGGGTGAGTCAGAAAGCTTGAGTCGGGTAGGCTCAATCTTGAGCGGATGGCAAACTTGAGCCAGCAACGCTCAACAAGTACTAGCGGAAGGAACTCCAATGGCGCGTGCAGTCGGCATCGACCTCGGGACGACCAACTCGGTCGTCGCAGTCCTCGAAGGCGGTGAGCCGACGGTCATCGCCAACTCGGAGGGCTCCAGGACGACCCCGTCCATCGTCGCGTTCGCCAAGAACGGCGAGGTGCTCGTGGGTCAGCCCGCGAAGAACCAGGCCGTCACGAACGTGGACCGCACCATCCGCTCGGTCAAGCGCCACGTCGGCACGAACTGGCAGACCGACGAGATCGACGGCAAGAAGTACACCTCGCAGGAGATCAGCGCGCGCGTGCTGATGAAGCTCAAGCGCGACGCCGAGGCGTACCTGGGTGAGGAGATCACCGACGCCGTCATCACCGTCCCGGCCTACTTCGAGGACGCGCAGCGCCAGGCCACCAAGGAGGCCGGCCAGATCGCGGGCCTCAACGTGCTCCGCATCGTCAACGAGCCCACCTCCGCCGCGCTGGCCTACGGCCTCGACAAGGGCGAGAAGGAACAGACCATCCTGGTCTTCGACCTCGGTGGCGGCACGTTCGACGTCTCGCTGCTCGAGCTCGGCGACGGCGTCGTCGAGGTCCGCGCGACCTCCGGTGACAACCACCTCGGTGGCGACGACTGGGACCAGCGCGTCGTCGACTGGCTGGTCGAGCGCTTCAAGTCGGCCAACGGCATCGACCTGACCAAGGACAAGATGGCCCTGCAGCGCATCCGTGAGGCTGCGGAGAAGGCCAAGATCGAGCTGTCGAGCTCCTCGCAGGCGTCGATCAACCTGCCGTACATCACCGTCGACGGTGACAAGAACCCGCTGTTCCTCGACGAGACGCTCTCGCGCGCCGAGTTCCAGCGCATCACGAACGACCTGCTCGAGCGCACCCGCGCGCCGTTCAACAACGTGATCAAGGACGCCGGCGTCTCCGTCGGCGACATCGACCACGTCGTGCTCGTCGGTGGCTCGACCCGCATGCCCGCCGTCGCGGAGCTCGTGAAGGAGCTGACCGGCGGTCGCGAGCCCAACAAGGGCGTGAACCCGGACGAGGTCGTCGCCGTCGGCGCCGCACTGCAGGCCGGTGTCCTCAAGGGTGAGGTCAAGGACGTCCTGCTGCTCGACGTCACCCCGCTGTCTCTTGGTATCGAGACCAAGGGCGGCATCATGACCAAGCTGATCGAGCGCAACACCACGATCCCGACGAAGCGTTCCGAGACCTTCACGACGGCCGACGACAGCCAGCCGTCCGTGCAGATCCAGGTCTTCCAGGGCGAGCGCGAGATCGCGGCGCACAACAAGAAGCTCGGCATGTTCGAGCTGACCGGCCTGCCGCCCGCCCCGCGTGGCGTGCCGCAGATCGAGGTCACCTTCGACATCGACGCGAACGGCATCGTCCACGTGTCGGCGAAGGACCTGGGCACCGGCAAGGAGCAGTCGATGACGATCACCGGTGGCTCCGCGCTGCCGAAGGACGACATCGACCGCATGGTCAAGGACGCCGAGGCCCACGCCGAGGAGGACAAGCGCCGCCGCGAGGAGGCCGAGGTCCGCAACCAGGCCGAGACTCTCGTCTACCAGACCGAGAAGGTCGTCAAGGAGAACGACGAGAAGCTCCCGGCCGACATCAAGGAGAAGGTCAACGCCGCGATCGCCGAGGCGAACGAGGCGCTCAAGGGCACCGACATCAACGCCATCAAGACGGCGGTCGAGAAGCTCGCGACCGAGTCCCAGGCAATCGGCCAGGCGATCTACGCCAACGCGCCGGGCGCCGAGGGTGCTCAGGCTCCCGGTGGCGAGGCTCCGGGTGCCGCCGGTGCGAAGTCCGGCCAGGACGACGACGTCGTCGACGCCGAGATCGTGGACGAGGACGAGAAGAAGTGACTGAGCCGAGGCACGCCGCCCCTGACGAGGAGCAGCCTCAGGTAGTGGTGAACGACCGGCGCCGGATCGACCCCGAGACGGGTGAGGTCCGCGTGCCGGCCGGCGCCGCCGAGGCAAGCGCTGCTCCGGCTGCTGACGAGCCCGTGGACGGGGAGATCGTCACCGAGATCGTGGACGAGGTGGCCGCCGAGCTGAAGACCCAGCTCGACGAGCGCACCGCGGATCTCCAGCGGCTCACCGCCGAGTACGCGAACTACCGCAAGCGGGTGGAACGCGACCGGGAAGCGGTGATCAACAACGCGAAGGCGTCCGTCGCCGCCGAGCTGCTCTCGGTGCTGGACGACGTCGAGCGGGCCGCCGCGCACGGCGACCTGACCGGCGCGTTCAAGGCGGTGGCGGACAAGCTCGTGTCCACGCTGCAGAAGACGGGCCTGGAGGCGTTCGCGCACGACGGCGAGGCGTTCGACCCTTCGGTGCACGAGGCCGTGCAGCACGGCACGTCCCCGGACGTCGACGGCCCGACCGTCACCGCCGTGCTCCGGCGCGGCTACAAGTTCGGCGACAAGCTCGTCCGCCCCGCGCTCGTCGCGGTGACGGACCACGAGCCTGCCGCACCGGCCGAAGACGCTTAGGGAGGAGGAGACGTCCGGTGAGTGCCAGGGACTGGATCGAGAAGGACTTCTACCGCGAGCTGGGCGTCTCCTCCGAGGCGTCGGCGGACGAGATCAAGAAGTCGTACCGCAAGCTCGCCCGCGAGCTGCACCCCGACGCGAACCCCGGTGACGCCAAGGCAGAGGCCCGCTTCAAGTCGGTGTCCGAGGCCTACGGCGTGCTGTCCGACCCGGCCAAGCGCAAGCAGTACGACGAGGCCCGCCGCCTGTTCGCGGGCGGCGGCGGCTTCCCCGGCGCCGGCGGCTTCGGTTCGGGCGGCTTCGACGTCAACGACCTGTTCGGCCGCGCCGCACAGGGCACCGGTGGCTCCGGCGGCCTCGGCGACCTGCTCGGCGGCCTCTTCAACCGCCGCGGTGGCGGTGGCGCCGGCTCGCCCAACCGGCCTCGCCGCGGCGAGGACGTCGAGACCGACGTCCGCATCGACTTCACCGAGGCGGTCCGCGGCGCCACCGTGCCGCTGCGGCTGTCCTCACCCGCCGCCTGCACGACGTGCGGCGGCAACGGCGCCAAGCCCGGCACCACGCCGCACACCTGTGCGACCTGTTCGGGTTCCGGCCTGGTCACGCGGTCCCAGGGCGCGTTCGCGTTCAGCGAGCCGTGCCGTGACTGCCGTGGCACCGGCCGGATCATCGACGACCCGTGCCCCGAATGTGGTGGAGACGGAGTCAGCACCCGTACGCGCACCCTGACCGTGCGGATCCCGTCCGGGGTTGACGACGGACAACGGATTCGCCTTGCGGGGCAAGGGGAACCCGGCCGCAACGGTGGGCCGAACGGCGATCTTTTCGTGCGGGTGCATGTCAATCCGCACAGTGTCTTCGGGCGTCAGGGCAACGATCTGACGTTGACCGCGCCGATGACGTTCTCCGAGCTGGCGCTCGGAACGACGTTGACCGTGCCGACGCTGGACGGCAAGGTGACCTTGAAGGTGCCCGCGGGTACTGCCTCCGGGCGGGTGCTGCGGGCGCGGGGCAAGGGGATCACCAAGCGGGACGGGTCCGCTGGTGATCTGCTGATCACCCTGGAGGTCGCGGTGCCGAACAACCTCTCTTCCGAGGCACGCAAGGCCCTTGAGGCCTATGCCGACGTGACCGGCGATCATGACCCGCGTGGTGAGTTGAACGCGCTGCTTGAAGGGCGGTGAGTTCTGGTGGGGTTTCCGTTCCCTCCGGGGACCGACGAGGACACGCCGTTCTTCGTGATCTCGGTGGCGGCGCAGCTGTCCGGGCTGCACGCGCAGACCCTGCGGTCCTATGACCGGTTGGGTCTGGTGTCTCCGGGGCGCACGTCCGGCGGCGGTCGTCGTTACTCGATGCGGGACATCGTGCTGCTGCGCGAAGTCCAGCGCCTCTCGCAGGACGAGGGCGTGAACCTCGCCGGCATCAAGCGGATCATCGAGCTGGAGAACCAGGTCGACGCTCTGCGGGCTCACGTCGACGAGTTGACCCAGCAGCTGGCTCAGGCGCTGGCGGTCGCGGACTCCACCGCTGCCGCGGTGCACGCCTCCTACCGGCGGGACCTGGTCCCGATCCGGCAGGAGACGGCACTCGTCGTGTGGAAACCCAAGCCCCGCAAGTGACTGCTCAGGTAGAGCGCCTTTACGAGACGTTCGCCGCGCCGCGTCCCGCGGTGATCGACTACTGCGACCACTGCGTGGACCCGGCGGACATCGCGCCGTTCACCACGGTGCCGCTGCGTGAGCTGACCCACCATGCGCCCCTCATGGCGGAAGTGCGCGGCTCAGGACGCTAGAGAGTGCTGAGTAGTTCTTCGACCTCGGCGGCGATGCGGTCCAGCGCCTGGTCGTTGTCATGGGCGGCGATGGCCCGGTCGATCCAGTTCGCGATCGACGGCATCTGCTCCGGCTTCAGGCCTCGGGTCGTGACACCCGCCGTGCCCAGACGGATGCCGGACGGGTCGAACGGCTTGCGGACGTCGTAGGGAACGGCGTTGTAGTTCAGCTCGATGCCCGCGCGGTCCAGCGCTCGCGCCGCCGGCTTGCCGCCGATCAGCTTCGACGTCAGGTCGATCAGGATCAGGTGGTTGTCCGTGCCGCCGGACACCAGGTCGAAACCGCGTTCCAGCAACGCGTCCGCCAGCGCCTTGGCGTTCGCGACGATCGTGTGCGCGTACTCGCGGAACTCCGGCTGCGATGCCTCGTGCAGTGCCACGGCGATCGCGGCGGTGGTGTGGTCGTGCGGACCGCCCTGCAGACCGGGGAAGACCGCCCGGTCGATCGCCTTCGCGTGCTCGGCGTCGGTGAGGATCATGGCGCCCCGCGGCCCGCGCAACGTCTTGTGTGTTGTCGTGGTGATCACCGGCGCGTGCCCTACCGGCGACGGGTGCGCGCCACCGGCGACGAGCCCGGCGATGTGCGCGATGTCGGCGACCAGGATCGCGCCGACCTCGTTCGCGATCTCCGCGAACGCCGGGAAATCGATCGTGCGCGGGATCGCCGTGCCGCCGCAGAAGATCACCTTCGGGCGTTCGGCGAGTGCGAGCGCGCGGACCTCGTCCAGGTCGACGACGCCGGTGTCCTTGCGGACGTCGTACTGGACCGCGCGGAACCACTTGCCGGTGGCCGAGACGCTCCACCCGTGTGTGAGATGGCCGCCCATAGGGAGCGACATGCCCATCACGGTGTCGCCGGGCTGCAGGAACGCCAGGTACACGGCGAGGTTCGCTGGTGCTCCGGAGAGCGGCTGCACGTTGGCGTGGTCCACGCCGAACAGCGCTTTCGCCCGGTCGATGGCGAGCTGTTCGACCTGGTCGATGACCTGCTGGCCCTCGTAGTACCGCTTGCCGGGGTAGCCCTCGGAGTACTTGTTCGTGAGGACCGAACCCGTCGCTTCGAGCACGGCCGCCGACACGTCGTTCTCGGACGCGATCATGCGCAGCTTGCGGGACTGTCGGCGTTCCTCGGCCTGGATCAGGGTGGCGATCTCGGGATCGACGTCAGAGAGCACGGCGCTTCTCCACGCCGGGCACCCAGGCGTTCGGTGCGCTCGGCCGTCGCTTCCCGGTGGTCAGTTCCACCCTCGGCACGCCAGTCGCTTACGACGTGCCGAGTTTAGTCCAGAGTGAACGGGTCGTACTTGATCCGGTCCAAGGGAGTTCCGGCGACCAGCATGCGGGACACCGTCGACCTGATCATCGCGGGACTGCCGCAGACCAGGACGTCGCGGTCCTCCCACGCGCCGTAGCGGGTGACCACGTCGGCCAGGGTGCCCTGCTCGACACCGCGGACGCCGGGATCCGATTCCAGGACCGGCACGACCGTGAGCCACGGGTTCGTGGTCGCGATGCGTTGCAGATTGTCCAGGTCGTAGAGGTCCTCGCGGGTGCGGCCACCGTAGAAAAGGTGCACGCGGGGGTTGTCGCCCCACTGCGCCATCTCGTCGATGATCGCGTGCATCGGCGCCACGCCGGTGCCACCGGCCACCATCAGGATGTCCTGACCGGCCGTGCGGTCGACCGAGAGCCGGCCCATCGGCGGACCGATGCGCCACGTGTCGCCCGCTTGCGTGTGGCCGACCACCGAGCGAGACACCCAGCCGCCGTCGACGGACCGGATGTGGAACTCGATGATGCCGTCTTCGCGCGGGGCGTTGGCGGGTGAGTAGTACCGCCACAGCCTCTTGCGTTGCGGTGTCTCCACGCTCACGTACTGACCGGCGCGGTAGTTGACCGGGTGGTCCGGTTGCAGCCGGACGACGGCCAGGTCCCACGACACGCGCTGATGGTCCAGCACGGTCGCGTGCCAGTAGGCGGGGCCGTTGTCAGCGTCGGCCGCCTCCTGCATGGCGCGGGCCATGATCGTGTAGGCCTCGGCCCACGCCATCTCGACCTTCGGCGTCCACGCCGCACCCGCGAACTTCTTGACCGCGGAGAGCAGCGCCGTGCCGACAGCCTCGTAGTGGACGTTGATGACACCGAACTTGCGGTGGTCACGGCCCAGTTGGCGGAGGAAGGGGATCAGGTCGTCCGGACGGTCGACCATCTGCACCACGTGCACGAGGGCGCGCAGCAGACGGCTGCGCTGCACCTCCATGTTCGCGGGGAACATCTCGCGTGTGGCAGGCGAGAGCGAGAAGAGCATGCCGTAGAAGAACTTCGCCACTTCTTCGGCGTGCGGCTCCACTACCGCGAAGCTCTCCCGGATCATCCGCACCATCGCGGTGACGCCAGGCGGGGGTTCACGGTGTGGCGGGGTAGGGATGGGGCTCAGCACAGCGTTCGCAGTCATGGTCCGCGCGCAGTCTCCACGTTCTCATTGGCGCCAGCAAGGCGCGATAGTCCTCGTCAAGCATCCGTCCCCCGACAGAGTGGACAGTAACCCCTGATCGGTGGGTTTGGTTCCTTGATGCCACCTTCGAGTTAAGTCCGATTACTCTACGCAACTGGTTGTTACCGCAACAGTGTGAATGTGAGGGTCCGTCTGTACCGGCTTGCGCGCTTGCGTGGAACCGTGTGGCGCGTGTCCCCGCCTGAGCTGACTGAAACCACCTCACCCGACCGTGTTGAGCAACCTGGCTCACGCGGTGAGCACTTCCTCCAATGTGCCCTGGAAACAGCAGACCGCGCCAGCAGGTTCTACGAGGACCAGGTACTCGATCACCTGAACCCGGTCATGGCCGCGTTCGTCGCGAAGATGGAGATGGCGTTCATCTCGACCGCCGATGCGGACGGGGAGTGCGACTCGACCCTGCGGGCCGGGCCGGCGGGGTTCCTGCGGGTTCTTGATCCGCGGACGCTGGCGTACCCGGAGTATCGGGGGAACGGGGTGATGGCCTCGTTGGGCAACATCATGGAGAACCCGCACGTCGGGATCCTGATGCTGGACTTCACGGACGATCTGATCGGGCTGCATGTCAACGGGTCGGCTCGGGTCGCGCCGAGGGAGGAGATTCCGACTGAGGATCGGAAGGTGGAGCGGTGGGTGGTGGTGTCGGTCAAGGAGGCCTACGTCCACTGCCGGAAGCACATCCCGCGGATGGTGCCGGTGGTGCGAACCCGTGACTGGGGCACAGACGACGTGAAGCGCAAGGGCGGCGACTACTTCGGCGTAAAGGCGGACCGCACCACGCCTTGACCGCGTTCCGCGACGCTGGATGCCGGACGAAGGGCGCTTTCGTCCACTTGAGGTGGACGAAAGCGCCCTTCGTCACGAAAGTTGCTGTAGCTAACTATCTCCAGATATAGTTGTATAGCATCAACTAACTGCTGGAGGTGTACTGCTTGAACCGGCCCACGTCGCATCGGGAGATCCTCGAAGCGCTGTCCGGGATCTGGGTGGCGCTGCTCGTCGCCATCCTGAGCTCGACGATCGTGTCCAACGCTCTCCCGACGATCCTGGCCGAGCTGCACGGAACACAGACGCAGTACACCTGGGTTATTACGTCGATGCTCCTTGCGTCCACGGCCAGCACGCCGTTGTGGGGGAAGCTCGCGGACCTCTTCGACAAGAAGATGCTGCTGCAGAGCGGCATCGTGATCTTCGTGATCGGCTCCGTGCTGTCGGGGCTCAGTCAGAACATGGAGCAGCTCATCGCGTTCCGGGTGATCCAGGGCCTGGGCATGGGCGGTGTGCAGGCGCTCGGCCAGGTCGTGGTCGGTGCGCTGCTCAGTCCGCGTGAGCGTGGCCGGTACAGCGGTTACACCGGCATGGTGATCTCCGCGGGCACCGTCGGCGGGCCGCTGGTCGGTGGGTTCCTGGTCGACTGGCCGGGGTGGCGCTGGTGCTTCTTCGTGTGTGTGCCGCTCGCCCTGGTCGCGCTCGCGGTGTTGCACAAGACGTTGCACCTGCCGAGCAAGAAGCAGCACGTGAAGATCGACTACTTGGGTGCCACGCTCATCACCGGCGGGGTCAGCCTGGTGTTGATGTGGGTGTCGTTCGCGGGCAAGGACTTCGCGTGGTTCAGCAAGGAGAGCGCCCTGTACGTGGGTGGCGCGTTGCTGGCGATCGTCACTGCCTACTTCGTTGAGCGCCGGGCCAGTGCGCCGGTGATCCCGTTGCACCTGTTCCGCAACCGGACGGTGGTGCTGGCGATGCTCGGTGGCATCGCGGTCGGGACGGCGATGTTCGGGGCGTCGGTGTTCATGGGGCAGTACTTCCAGATTGCGCGCGGGTTCTCGCCTACGAAGGCAGGGCTGCTCACGGTGCCGTTGGTGTTGGGGCTGTCCATCTCAAGCACGGTCAGCGGTCAGCTCATCGCCAAGCACGGCAGGTGGAAGAACTACCTGGTCTGGGGTGCGTTCTCGCTGGTCATCGGGTTGGCGTTGCTCGGAACGATCGATCACCGTACGAACCTCGTGCTGATGGGCGGCTATCTGCTGCTGGTCGGTGTCGGCGTGGGGCTGACGATGCAGAACCTGGTGCTCGCCGTGCAGAACGGCGTGGGGATGGCGGACCTCGGCGCGGCCAGTTCGACGGCGACGTTCCTGAGGTCGCTGGGAGGGACGGCCGGCGTCTCGGTGCTGGGGGCGGTGCTTGCCGCCCACGTGAGCACCAAGTCGCTCGACCGTGGCTCCCTCTCCCCAGTCGTGCGGGACTCCTACGGTGACGCGATGGGTGAGTTGTTCCTCATCGCCGCAGGTCTCGCGGTCTTCACGGTCATCGCGGTGCTGTTGATCAAGGAGCAGCCGCTTCGGGATTCAGTGGATGTCACCCCAACGGGTTCTGGTGCACAGACGGTCGCCACTGAACTTGATTCACCTGTGGATACTGAACAGCGGATTGTGGATAACTCGACATCTGCTGTGGACAAGCTGTTGGTACGAGTGGGTGACGGCGATCAGGAGGTCGCGGCGCGTTCGGCTGCGCTGCGTTCCACACAGAACTCGTTGCCCTCGGGGTCGCGGAGCGTGGCCCAGCCGGTGCCGTCGGGCTTGCGGTGGTCCTCGTGCACGGTCGCGCCGAGTGCGAGCAGCCGTTCGACCTCCTGATCGCGGGTCACGTCGGTCGGCTGCAGGCAGATGTGGATCCTGTTCTTGACCGTCTTGCCTTCGGGGACCTCGATGAAGAGGTACTGGATGCCGCTCGGCAGCAGAACCATGCACTCTGGGTCGCCGGGGTTGTCGTCGGGGTGGACCGAGAGGCCGAGCACGTCGGCCCACCAGGTGGCGAGCTGGTAGGAGTCGCGGCAGTCGACGGTCACGTTGTGAACGGTTGAGGTCATGGGGCTGATCTTCGCCTAGCCTGGACGAACCGCCGCCCGAATTTCGGGAAAGGGCGCGTTCATGAGGCTGTTGCTACCAGCCGCACTCATCGCAGGCCTGCTCGTACCGGGCGTTGCGTCGGCAGGCCCCTGCATGGAGGTGGCCACCGACGAGGCGTTGGCCGCGGCGATCACGAAAACCGGTGCCTGCGTCGTCGTGGCAGACGGCACGTACGCACCGGTCACGATCGCCGTGGACCGGGTGCACCTGAAGGCGCGCAAGCGCTTGGCCGCAGGGTTCACCACCGGGACCGTGGTCGTCACGGGTTCGGGCGTCACCGTCGAAGGCTTCACGTTCACCGGCAGCGCGAACTTCAGGCTCGACGGCACGGTCGGCTCGCGGATCACCCGCAGCCTGTTCCGGTCGTCGGCAGCGGAGTTCGTGCAGGTCCACGGGCAGAAGGGGGACCGGAACAGGGTCGACCACAACGAGATGGGCCCGAAGGCGCAGCAGGGCCACATGGTGCAGATCGGCAGGAACCCGTTCACGCCGACGAACACCCTCGTCGACCACAACTACCTGCACGACCTCGCCGCCGGGGTGCAGGGCGGTGAGGCGCTGCGCGTCGGTGGCTTCGGGCCGCCCGGCGACTACTTCCACGCGAACACGGTGTTCGAGTACAACCTGCTGGTCAGGCTGTCGGGCGACGCGGAGATCCTGTCGCTGAAGAGCTCGGCGAACACCTTCCGCTACAACACGGTCCGCGAGTCGGCGGGTGAGATCAACATCCGCGCCGGGCAGGCCAACGTGATCCACGGGAACTTCGTGTTCGCCGATGGGCTCAAGGCCGCGCACGGCATCCGGTTGAGCGAGGACGACCACGTCATCACCGACAACTACGTCGAGACGCTGGAGGACGCGTTCCTGATGTTCGCCGGTGACGAGAAGCCCGGCAACCCGCCGCCGGGTGTGCCGCCGTCGGGTCCGTTCACCGGGCACGCGCAGGTGCGCAAGGCGGTGGTGAGTGGCAACTCGTTCATCGCGACGGCCGGTCGTGGCGTCGACTTTGGTGGTGGCGTGAAGCCGCCGGAGGACCTGACGTTCGCGAACAACCTGGTCAGCGCGGTCGGTGGGCTCGGTGTCGGCAACGCGGCCACGGTCACCAGGCCGTCGTACGGTGGCAACCTGGTGTGGTCGCCGCAGCCGGGCGTCTCCGGGCCAGGGTTCGTGCTTGTGGATCCGAAGCTGGTCAGGGGCTCGCACGGGCTCTTGGAACCGGGTCAGGGCAGCCCGGCGTTGCGTGCGGGCGTGCGCGGACATGGCAAGTACGACGTGCTGGGACGCAACCGCCTGTCCCCGCCGGACGTTGGGGCTGTGGAAGCATCGAGCTGGTCACGGCCGGTACGTAAGCCGCTGACCGTGAGTGATGTGGGCCCATTCTCATAGTTGAGCGGAACACGCTCAACTTTTCTGACGTTGTGCGGGATGATGGTCCATGCTGAAGGCTGACCACGAGGTGGAGGAATGGACGCTTTCAACCCGACGACGAAGACCCAGCAGGCTGTTTCCGCGGCTGTGCAGGCGGCGACCCTCAATGGCAACCCCGATGTGGGGTCGGCGCACCTGCTCGGCGCGCTGCTGGCACAGACGGACGGGTTGACCGCGCCGTTGCTCTCCGCGGTGGGCGCCGACCCGACGCTGGTCCGCAAGGAGCTGGAGCAGCTCTCCCGAGGGCTGCCCAGCGCGTCGGGCTCGACGGTCTCCGCCCCGCAACTCTCGCGCGACGCCGTGCGGGTGCTCGGCAAGGCACAGGAGCTCGCCACCGAGATGGGTGACGAGTACGTGTCCACCGAGCACCTGCTCGTCGGGCTGGCGCAGCACGGTGGCCAGGTGGCCGACCTGCTGCGCAGGCACGGCGCGACGCCTGACGCGTTGGCGGATGCCTTCACGAAGGTGCGCGGCTCGGCGCGGGTGACGTCGCCCGACCCCGAGGGCACCTACAAGGCGCTGGAGAAGTACGGCGTCGACCTGACCGAACGTGCCCGCAAGGGCGAGCTCGACCCGGTGATCGGCCGCGACGCCGAGATCCGCCGCGTCGTCCAGGTGCTGTCCCGGCGCACCAAGAACAACCCGGTGCTGATCGGCGAACCCGGCGTCGGCAAGACCGCCATCGTCGAGGGCCTCGCGCAGCGCGTGGTGGCCGGCGACGTGCCGGAGTCGTTGCGCGGCAAGCGGGTCGTGTCGCTGGACCTCGGCTCGATGGTCGCCGGCGCGAAGTACCGCGGTGAGTTCGAGGAGCGGCTCAAGGCCGTGCTGAAGGAGATCACCGACTCCGCGGGCCAGGTCATCACGTTCATCGACGAGCTGCACACGATCGTCGGCGCGGGCGCGACCGGCGAGTCGGCGATGGACGCCGGCAACATGATCAAGCCGATGCTGGCGCGCGGCGAACTCCGCATGGTCGGTGCCACGACCCTGGACGAGTACCGCTCGCACATCGAGAAGGACGCCGCACTGGAACGCCGCTTCCAGCAGGTGCTGGTCGGCGAGCCCTCGGTGGAGGACACCGTCGGCATCCTGCGGGGGTTGAAGGAGCGTTACGAGGTGCACCACGGCGTGCGCATCACGGACGCCGCCCTCGTTGCCGCGTCCACGTTGTCGGACCGCTACATCACCGCGCGCTTCCTGCCGGACAAGGCGATCGACCTCGTCGACGAGGCCGCGTCCCGGCTGCGCATGGAGATCGACTCACGGCCCGTCGAGATCGACACCGTCGAGCGTGCCGTGCGGCGGCTGGAGATCGAGGAGATGGCGCTGTCCAAGGAATCCGACGCGGCTTCCGTGGAACGGCTGCACGCGCTGCGCGCCGAGCTGGCGGAGAAGCGTGAGGACCTGTCCGCGCTGACCGCCCGGTGGCAGAACGAGAAGGGTTCCATCGACCGCGTGCGCGGCTTGAAGGAGCAGCTGGAGTCGTTGCGCGGGGAGTCCGAGCGGGCTGAGCGTGATGGCGATCTCGGGCGTGCCGCCGAGTTGAGGTATGGCCGGATTCCCGCGCTGGAGAAGGAACTCGCGGTCGCCTCGGAGTCCACTCAGGACGATGCGATGCTGAAGGAGGAGGTCGGGCCGGACGACGTCGCTGACGTTGTCGCGGCGTGGACCGGTATTCCGGCCGGGCGGTTGCTGGAAGGCGAGACCGCCAAGCTGCTGCGCATGGAGGACGAGCTCGCGCGTCGCGTGGTCGGGCAGGCTGAGGCTGTTCGAGTGGTGTCGGATGCGGTGCGTCGGACGCGCGCGGGTGTTGCCGATCCGGATCGGCCGACTGGGTCGTTCCTGTTCCTTGGGCCCACGGGTGTGGGTAAGACGGAGCTGGCGAAGGCGCTGGCGGCGTTTCTGTTCGACGACGAGCGGGCGATGATCCGCATCGACATGAGCGAGTACTCCGAGAAGCACTCGGTGGCCCGGTTGGTCGGGGCGCCTCCCGGCTATGTCGGGTATGACCAGGGCGGGCAGTTGACGGAGTCGGTTCGTCGGCGGCCGTACTCGGTGGTGTTGCTGGATGAGGTCGAGAAGGCGCACCCGGATGTTTTCGATGTGCTGTTGCAGGTGCTGGACGATGGGCGGCTGACCGACGGTCAGGGGCGGACCGTCGACTTCCGCAACACGATCCTGGTGCTGACGTCGAACCTTGGGTCGCATGCCATCACCAATCCGTCGATGACGGAGATGGAGCGGAGCGATGCCGTGTTGTCGGTGGTGCAGCGGCACTTCAAGCCGGAGTTCCTGAACCGGCTGGACGACGTGGTGGTGTTCCATGCGCTGGCCACCGAGGAGCTGACGTCCATTGTGGATATTCAGATCGCTCGGCTCGCGGATCGGTTGGCGGCTCGGCGGTTGACGTTGGATGTGACGGCGTCGGCGCGGGACTGGTTGGCGTTGAACGGGTTTGATCCGGTGTACGGGGCTCGGCCGTTGCGGCGGCTGGTGCAGTCGGCCATCGGTGACCAGCTGGCGAAGGAGTTGCTGGCGGGTGAGGTTCGGGACGGTGACACCGTGCGGGTGGACGTGCTGGACGACAACTCGGGCCTGATCGTGGGGCGCTCCGCGTAGAACATCGTGAGTGGTTTCCGTCGCTCCAACGACGGAAACCACTCACGACTTCACCAGGTCACGGGTAGGTGGTGGAGGGCGCGGACGTTGGTTTCCGTGCGGTAGGTCAGGTCTGAGGGGTCCACGGCCAGTTGCAGGCCGGGGAAGCGCTTCAGTACCGAAGTGATCGCTACCCGCAGTTCCATCTTCGCGAGCTGTGCGCCCAGGCAGTAGTGCGGGCCGTGGCCCATCGCCACCGGTGCGGCGTCGTCACGGGAGAGGTCCAGCCGATCGGGGTCCGGGAACACGGCAGGGTCCCGGTTGGCGGACGAGATGATCGGCAGTACGGCCGCGCCCGCCAGCAGCGAGACGCCGTCGAGTTCGACGGGCTCCGTGGTGACGCGTGGGAGGGTCGCGGCCATCAGCCGGGAGTAGCGAAGCAGTTCGTCGACGGCTGAGTTGATCAGTGCGGGGTCGTCGATCAGGCGTTGCAGCTCGGTGGGGTGGCGCAGCAGGGTGAGCAGTGAGTTGCCCAGCTGGTTGACGGTGGTGTCGTGGCCGGCGGCGAGCAGCATCTGGAGGTTCGCCAGCAGCTCGGCGGAGGTGAGGTGGCCGCCCTCGTCGTGGGCGGCGACCAGGGCGGTGATGAGGGCGTTGTCGGGGCGGACGCGCTTTTCTTCGACGAGGTCGGCGAGGTAGCCCTGCATGTCGGTCTCGGCCTGAAGGAGTTCCTCGGGCGTGAGGACAGAGGTCATCAGCACGCCGGTCCAGCGGCGGATGTCGGGGGCGTCGGAGTAGGGGGCGCCGAGGAGCTCGCAGATGACCATCGTCGGGAGGGGCATGCAGAGGCCTTCGACGAGGTCGGCCGGGGATTCGAGGGTGTCGAGGAGGTCGTCGACGATCGCTTGGACGCGGGGTTCGAGGGAGGCGACCATGCGGGGGCTGAACGCGGAGGCCACGAGTTTGCGGGTGCGGGCGTGCTTGCGGCCCTCCATGGAGGTGAGGACGAGGGGGTTCGCGGCGGAGGGGATCGTGACGGGACCACCAGGGCGGGTGGCCTCCTCACGGCTGAAGCGCGAGTCGGTGAGGACCTGTCTGCAGGCGGCGTACGAGAGCGCCAGCCAGATGTCGATCGGACCCATCTTCGCGAGTACGACGGGTCCCTGTGAGGCGAGGAGTTCCTGCGCCTCCGGCTCGTTGTCCAATGAGCGCGGCGTGGTGAACGGGAACGTGGCGGACATGCCCTCAACCACGTCGAAAGTCCCCCACCAGTTCACGACTGGCGCCGACGCGCGGAAGTGATCTTCGTTCTCAGGGTCGTACCCACTACGCTCTTGCTGTGGACATACCGGCGTGGGTCTGGTTCACCGTCGCTGCGGTGGCGGGGGTGGCAGGGTTCGCTCTGCTCGCGACCGACCGGGCGCAACGAACGGCTCGGAATCGTGAGCGGCGCCGTTGGGCTGCCCTGCGCGGCTGGCAGTTCGAAGAGACAGACCACGTGCTGCCGACACGCTGGGAAGCGGGCGCCATCGCGTACTACGGCACCGGGCTCGCCCGTGATGTCGTGGCGGGCTCCACGTTCACCGCGGACGGGCGCCGGCAGGTCTACGTGCTCGACCACGAGACGAGCGGCAAGGTCAACTCTGTGCTGGTCGGCGTGCGTTGCCGGCGGGCGTTGTCGGTGGTGATCGAGCTGTGGCTGTCGACGGTGCCCTTCCAGCGCGACAAGATGCCGGACCTGCTCGGTCCCGTCGGGTCGCGGTACGCGTTCGTGACGGACGTGCCCGCGGCGCGCAAGCTGATCACGCCGGACCTGATCGACGCCGCCGAGGAGATCGGTGGGGACGTCACGGTCGTCTGGCTGGAGAACGACTGGGTGCTGGCCGCCGCGCCGCCGAACTCATCGCCCGCGCGCCTGGAACGGCTGCTGCGCGACGTCGGTGAGCTTGCGGACGTGCTCGACCCGTTCGACGCCGATCCGGCGGAGGCAGAGCCTTCGGAAGATCCCGAGGATGAGGGTGGCGAGGTCTACCGTCCCTCGTTCGGGCGTAAGCAGAACTGATGTGATCCACATCACACTTCACTCTGTGTAAAACATTTGAGGCTGATTCAGATACTCCGTGCGTAAGGCGTCGTGTCCCCAACCCCACGGAGGGAACCACGATGTACGGAGCAAAAGTAGTAGTAGTTCCGGCAGTTGCTGTCGCGGGTACGGCGTCCGTCGTGACGCTGGCCAACACGGGCGCATCGGTCGGTTGGTTGCTGTTCGGCGGAGTAGCTCTGGTCGTGTCCGGCCTCGCGCTGCGTCTTGTCGTTCTGCGTCGTCCGACGAAGGACGGAGCATAGTTCCCGGCACGCTTCGACCCCGGCGGTTTTCCGACTAGCGTGCGATGGCATGCCTACCGCACTGGTGACCGGATCAACCGTCGGGATCGGGGCCGCCTTCGCCCGCCGGCTCGCCGCCGAGGGATATGACCTCGTTCTGGTCGCACGCACCGCGTCCGCACTCGAAGAGCTCGCGAAGCAGCTGCATGATCGCCACGGCGTCCACGTCGACGTCCTGCCTGCCGATCTCAGCGACCGCGACGCACGGGCCAAGGTCGAGGCCCGCCTCGCCGAGTCGCCCGTCGACCTGCTGGTCAACAACGCCGGCTTCGCGAACACCGGCGAGTTCGTCGACGCGGACATGGAGAAGCTCCAGGCCCAGCTCGACGTCAACGTCGCCACGGTGCTGCGCCTGAGTCGCGCGGCGATCCCCGGCATGATCGCGCGGGGCAAGGGCGACGTGATCAACGTGTCCAGCGTCGCGAGCTTCCTGCCCGGCCGTGGCACCAGCTACAGCGCCGACAAGGCGTGGGTGACGTCGTTCTCCGAGGGGATGTCCCTCGCGGTTGGACACTCGGGCGTGCGGATCATGGCCCTCTGCCCCGGTTTCGTGAAGACCGAGTTCCACCAGCGGGCCAACATCGACATGTCGTCGACGCCGAGCTGGCTCTACGTCGACGCCGACCGGCTCGTCCACGAAGGACTGCGTGACCTGCGCCGCGGCAAGGTCCTGTCGATCCCCGGCGCCCAGTACAAGGCGATCGTGGGACTCACGAAGCTGCTGCCGAGGGCGCTGGTGCGCAAGGCCGCGTCCCGGTTCGCCGGAGGGCGTGGGCGAACGTGAGTGGAACCATTCGGCCCAACGAAGCGTCGGAGTGGTCGTGAGTGAACAGTTCCATGTCGTCCCGGACGAGCTGCGCGGGTACAGCGAACTGCTGGACCGCAACGCCCAGCACTTCCTGACCATCAAAGATCACGCGATCTCCAAGGGCGGTGACACCAGCGGGTTCACCGGCCTGCTGACGTTGCTGCACCCCGTCGTGACCGGCGTCGCGAGCCTCTACGGGGAGACGTTGGACTTCGCGAACAAGATGATGGTCAAGGACTCCGAGGCGCTCAAGAAGACCGCTGATTCCTACGACAAGGCCGACACCATCGGTTTGAAGCTGTTCGACGGCGTCCAGAACAAGCTGTCGGGTGTCTCGTCGGCGCCGCAACTGGGGGGTAACTGATGACCACGGCCTACGCCGACGTCGAGGATCCCTCGGTCGCGCTCGACAAGGCAGCCGAGGACCGCCCCGGCAGGCAGTCCACCAAGGAGCTCATCGAGAAGGCCGGCTGGAAGATCCAGGGCGTCAACTGGATCTACGAGAAGGTCACCGGTGAGAACCTGGTCGAGTCGTTGATCAACCCGTTGCTCGGCGACTTCGAGAAGATCGACGCCAACGCCAAGGCGTGGGACAACGTGTCGAAGGCGCTGGACTCGGTGCGGCACAACGTCGACGCGGGTGCCGACCAGATGAACCCGCACTGGAACGGCTCCGCCGCCCAGGCTTTCGAGCGCCGCATGGACACCATGTGGGTCATCGCGATCGAGGCGGACTCCCAGGTCGCCCGGATCATCGGTGACAAGTTCAAGTCGATGGCGAACACGTGCCGCACGCTGACCGGCCTCGCGCTGTCGCTGCTCGACTACCTGTGCCAGAAGCTGATGGAAGCCGTGATCCTCGCGCCGATCCCGGTGGTCGGCTGGGGCAAGGCCGTGTGGGTCGTCTACGACTGCATCCAGATCGTGGACCGCATCCGCAAGATCATCATCGCGGTGCAGACGTTGATCGAGGGCGTCCAGGGCATGATCGAGGGCATCAAGGCCATGGGCACCGCACTGATGAAGCTGAAGGACGTCCGCGACGTCGGTGACCTGCTCGACGTCGTCGACGGCTACCAGGACGGCAAGGAGAAGTTCGACGACGGCAAGAAGGCCGCCAAGTCCGGAGCGATCAGCATCGGTCTCAACGGCTACAAGCTGAACAAGGACGTCGGCAAGGCCTCCACCCGCTACGACACCAGCAGCACGCCCGCGGCGGCATCTTCGTCCGCCGCGAGCAGCAGCTCGGCGAGTTCGGGTGGTCAAGGCGGAGGAGAGCAGTGACGTTTCCCTACGACCAGGCGCGCCTGCAGGCGCTGGTCGACGATTTCGACGCCAAGACGGCCTCGGCCGAGAAGACCGGGCGGGAAGCCGCCCAGTTCCAGCCGCGGTCGCGTGGCGTGACGGAGCAGGACCTCGCCGAGATCGAGCGCTACGCCCGCAGTGGCAAGGCGTCCAAGGAGTTCAAGGAACTCCAGCAGCGCATCGACTCCGGTGAGTTCAGCTGGCAGGACATCGCGGCGGGCCGGGTCATGGACGAGGGCGTGCAGAAGGCGCTCGAGACCGGTGTCCCCGACCTGCAGCGCGCCTACACGGCGATCCAGGAAGGCCAGGACATCGACGACATCATCGACGCCGGCAAGGCGCAGCAGGCTCCGCCTGCCCGCCCGGCGCGCGACGATGATGACGACGACGGCCCGAACGTCTTCAAACAGGACGCCTGGTAGGTCAGCCGCCCAGCGCGCTCCAGTCGAAGTCGCCGTCGGTGTGACTCGTGCCCACCCCGCGCACGACGTCGAACGCGACGGCTCCGGCGACGGCGAGTGAGCGCAGTGGTTCAGCGAGGCCGGGACGGATCCGCACCACGTCCCGGCGCACTCGCTTGCCGTTGCGCTTGGCGCGGTTGCCGGTGTTGATGTGCAGGAGATCCCCGAGCAGACAGACGCGCGCGCCGTTCGCGTCGTGCACCGACTGCTGCCGGCCACCTTCCTTGCGCAGCCAGCCGAGCGGCTGCCCGTTCGCCGTGGTGACCCTGATGCGCGGTTTGCGCCCGAACGGCTTGTGGATGTTCAGCAACGGCTGCCCGTTCGGCGCCACGACGACGAGGTCGAACGTCGTCCATCCGGAGAACCCGGTGTACCGCGGCAGTGCCTGCAGCCCCGGCCCCCGGCGTTCAGTGACGACCGCGACCGGCATGTCCCGTTCGTCGAACACCTCCGTCCGATAACGACGGCGGAGCAGCAGGCTCATGGACGTCCACGGTTGTTCGACGAAGAGGTTGTCGGCACTCATCAGGCTCACGGTGACGAAGGGTATGCGGCGTCCGCCCCGCGGGTGTGCGAAGCTTGCGACCCGTGCGAACCGAAGTGGTCTTGGACGCGAACGCGAAGTCAGAACTCGCCCGTCTGGTGAGCGAGTTGGCCGTCGTGCACGGCAAGGTAACCCTCTCTAGTGGCAAGGAAGCCGACTACTACGTCGACCTGCGGCGGGCAACGCTGCACCATGCGGCGGCGCCGCTGATCGGCAAACTGCTCCGGCAGCTCACCAGCGACTGGGACTTCGTCGCCGTCGGCGGTCTGACGCTGGGAGCCGACCCCGTCGCCTACGCGATGATGCATTCCGCCGCCGTCGCCGGTGACGTGCTGGACGTCTTCGTGGTCCGCAAGGCCGCCAAGGCCCACGGCATGCAGCGGCAGATCGAAGGCATCGACGTGCGCGGCCAGCGTGTACTCGCCGTCGAGGACACCTCCACCACCGGCGGCTCGGTGATGACCGCCGTCGCCGCCCTTCGCGAGAACGGCGCCGAGGTGGTCGGCGTGGTCACCGTCGTCGACCGCGGCACCGGTGCCCGGGAGGTCATCGAAGCCGAGGGCCTGCAGTACCGCTACCTGCTGGATCTGGACGACCTCGGCCTCGCCTGAGGTCCGTTCGGGTTTATCCAGCGCGATTCGAGGCACCCCGTCCTGGTGGCGCGGCCCGAAACGTCGGCGGTGAATTCACGCTCAGCAGGGCGCCTCGCACCCGTCTGACCGCGAATTCCCACGGCAACGTTTCGGGCCGCGCCACTAGTAGTGTCGCTACTTAGTTCTGGCATATCTGGATGGAAGAGTGGCGTCCAGTAGGTCCGTGTCACCCGCTGGACGAGGACGGTTGTTGTGCCCTCACAGAAGAAGCGGCCGGTCACGCTGAGCGTGCGGGATCGTGAAGAGTTGATCCGGTGGACTATGACGGGTGTGCATCCGGCGTCGTCGATCATGCGGGCGCGGGTGCTGCTCGCGTTGGACACCTCGGTGGGCGAGGTGGACTCGAAAGAGGTGGTCGCGGCCCGGCTCGGGGTTTCGGGCGAGACGCTGCGGCTGGTCGCCAAGCGATTCGCCGAGACCGGTGGTGACGTCCTCGCCACGATCTCGCGCAAGAAGCGTGACCTTCCGCCGGTGCCGTCCCCGGTGACCGGCGAGGTCGAGGCCCGGCTGATCGCCCTGGCGTGCTCGCAGCCACCCGTGGGGTATGCGCGGTGGTCGTTGCGGCTGCTGGAAAAACACGTCGAACTCACCGAGGACATCCCGAACCTGGACCACTCGACCATCGGCCGGGTTTTGAAAAAACGGAACTGCGTCCTCATCTGAGGAAATGCTGGAACATCCCGCCACGGGCGAACGCGGAGTTCGCCGCCCGCATGGAAGACGTCCTCTCCGTCTACGCCCGCCCGCTACAACCCCGCCCGCCCGGTCGTATGCATGGACGAGAAACCCTTCCAGCTACTCGGCCAGGTCCGCGACCCGCTTCCCGCCCGGCCAGGCCGAAATGCCTGCCAGGACAGCTTCTTTCTGGAGGACGGGGTGGTGCGAATGGCCAGGTTCCTAGCCGAAGCGGTCATGCTGCTGCACTTTGCCGTGCTGGCGTTCCTGCTGGCCGGCGGCTTCCTCGCGTGGCGCTGGCGCCGCGTGATCTACCCGCACCTGGCGATCGGCGTCTGGGCCATCCTGAGCCTGCTCATGCCCATCACCTGCCCGATCACGGTCTGGGAGAACCACTTCCGCGCTCTCGCGGGCATGCCGCTGTTGGAGACCGGGTTCATCGACCACTACATCGACGGGGTCTGGTACCCGGAGAGCGCTTCGATGGTCGTGCAGCTCGTGCTCGGGGCTGTGGTGCTCGGGTCGTGGGTCGGGTTCTTCGCGGGTGCGCGAGCTGCTGCACGGAGAGTCGGCATTCAGTAGCACCCTTTTCACCTGTATGTACCAACTCTGTGCGGCGCATACCGATTCGACCTAAACTCGTCAGAACTCCAATGGCGAGGGGGCTCGCGTGCGGCGCTTCTTGGACCGACTTGACGAATATCTCGCCGAAGTCGGGGTCGTGGGCGCCGCAGAAGTGGGATTCGGAATTCTCGCGCTGTGCGGGATATTCAGCCTGATATTCGCACCGGACAGCGTCGAGCCCGTCTCCTTTGTTGCGCTCTTTGTCGGGCTGGCTGGTCTGATGACGCTGGTGATAGCCGGCCGTGCGTCCTACCGGCGGCGGATGGACATCGACCAGAAACTGTTGATCAGGTACTGCGAGGTGCTGTCGGCCCAGGCGCACAGCGCCTGGCGCATGCTGAAATGGGAGCAGCAGAGCGTCATTGGCAACAACGGCGACACCCGGCAGACGATGACCGTGCAGGCGGCGGTGAAGTCGACCAAGCTGAGTTACTACCGACTTAGTGTCGGTGCCGGGTGGAACCAGCCGAGAAAATATCAGAACAACGTGAAAGTCCACGTCCGCAGCGCGTACCTGGAGGGGATCGGGAGCGTCGAGGTCGATGTGACGACGGTCTGGATGCCCGGTGGAAAGCTGGAGGTCCTTGTCCACTTTCCGGACTTCTTGTCGCGTGGAAAGCGATTCAAGATCGTGGTCGTACTCGACTGGCCGGGAAAGTGCAGGCCACTGATGAAGGAGAAAGCTCCCGACGATTTTCGCTACGTCGCCTCGCGCCCGTTGGAGGAGCTGGCATACATAGTCGTCCTGCCGCCAGGGAGTGAAGCGACCTACGACCCCCTGGGATTCGACCCGAGCGAGGAGCCGGCCTACACGCTGGCGGCGGCACGAAACGAAGGCGGCCAGCTGGAGATCACGCTGCGCGCGACGAACGTGAAGCCCGATCGCATCATCGGTATGCGACTCGGCCTGAAATAGCAGCGTCCCAACAGGGACGCCGCCTGCAGAGGTCTTGAACCGGGGCTACTTGTCCCCGCTGACCTCGTCACCGCCGTAGATCACGATGATCCTTCTGTTGTAGGGACGGACCCTGATTAGGGGCCGAAGCGTAGCGCATGACCAATAAGTCGCCAAACTGGACTCTACGTTACTCTCGCAGGTGAATCTTTTGTTTCAACATTGTCGCGTTAAGTAGTGTCAGCTTGACACTTCGTGGAGGACTCGCTTGCTACTCGAAGGTTTTCACGCAGTCAAGCACGCGTTGCGGTTCGGCGCTCAAGTGAGACCGTTGATCACCACCAGCCTTGCTGACACGGTCAAGCTCGCCGAGTCGCATGCACCGGACCTGATCGAGTATTACGGAAAAGCCACGGAAGTGGTTCAGGCCGAGTTCGTCCGTCAGGTCGGCCGCACCCATCCGACCGGCGTGGCCGGGTTCGCCGAGCAGCCGAATCTTCCGTTCGACCGCAACGCACCCATTGTCCTGCTGGACAATCCCCGCAACCTGGGCAACTTCGGCGCCGCCATCCGCGTGGCCGCCGGTCTCGACGCAGGCGGCGTCCTCTCCACCGGCGACATCGACCCCTGGCACCCGAACGTCCTCCGCGGCTCCGCAGGCCTCCACTTCGCCCTCCCGGTAGCCAAGGCCACGACCCTGGACTTCGACGGCGAGCTCATCGCCTTCGACGCCGACGGCGACCCACTCCAGGGCAAGATCCCCGACAACGCCGTGCTGGCCTTCGGTTCGGAACGTCACGGCCTCTCCCAGGAGGTGCGGGACAAGGCCGCCAGGATCGTCCGGCTGCCGATGCGGGAGAAGGTCAGCAGTTACAACCTGACAACTTCTGTGGCGATGGGCCTGTACCACTGGGCGATTCACCGAGCGTTCTAGGCGTCGAGCGCTCACCATGACGCAGTGGTGATCGCGAAACTGCTGGCGGCGCGAGCGGGTGTTGCGGAGCGCGCGGTGCAGTCGAGGCACCTGCGGCGTGTCTGGGGTGTGCCGGGGACGTTGCTCGGGGCGTGTGCGTGGCCGCCGCTGTTCAGGGACAAGGTGCACGTCAGCTTCAACTACTGGTGGCAGGCGCATCTGCTCGACTGCCAGATCGACGCCTACCTGCGCTCGCCTACCGAGGCGCGCAAAGACGTGGTGGCGCGGCTGGTCAGAGGCGTTCGAGTAAGGAATGTCCTGAGCTGGACCAACGACTACTACGACGACATCGCGTGGCTCGGGCTTGCGCTGCAACGGGCGCAGAACGACGTCGGCATCGCCAAGCCCAAGGCTCTCGCGGCGATCGCGGAACGGCTCAGGGACGGCTGGACGGATCACGCGGGTGGCGGGATCTGGTGGAAGCGCAACGACGACTTCAAGAACGTGCCCGCGAACGGGCCGGCCGCGATCTTCCTCGCCCGGCAGAACGATCGCACGGATCTCGCCCGCGCCAGGTCCATGGTGGACTGGATCGAGGACAACCTCGTCGATCCGGGTAGTGGCCTCGCGTGGGACGGTCTGCACGTCCATCCGGACGGCACGATCCGGGAGTACGAGAAGAACATCTACACGTACTGCCAAGGGGTTCTGATCGGCGCGTGCGTGGAGCTGGCCAAGCACGGCCAGTCGACCAAGTGGCTCGACAAGGCCGCGCGGACGATCACGGCGGTGCACGACGACCTGGCGTCGAACGGTGTGATCAAGGGGCAGGGTGGTGGTGACGGCGGGTTGTTCGCGGGCATTCTCGTCCGGTACCTGGCACAGGCGACGCTCACGATTCCCGAGATCGACGAGAGCCATGCGGAGACCGCGGACCTGGCCAGGGAACTGGTGATCACCTCGGCGGAGGCGGCGTGGCTCAACCGCACGATGGCGGTGAGCGGGCCGTTGTTCGGTCCGGAATGGACGATCCCGGCGGGGCAGCGTGAAGGGCGTGACCTGTCGGTGCAGCTCGGCGGCTGGATGTGTCTCGAAGCGGCGGCGCTACTGGAGCGTCACGGCGCCTTGAGGTAGCTCAGCAGGGCCTTGGCGTCCTCGCGGAACTGCTCGGGCGAGTCGTCGATCACGAACTCCAGCAGCGCGTTGCGGTCGATGCCGTCGCGGGCCAGTTCGGTCAGCACGGGCTTCCACATGTCGCGGCGCGCGGAGAGCGGCAGCCGTTCCTGGAAACCGCCGGGGCCCCACGAGAAGACGTGTGCGGTCACCGGTTCCAGCGTCCGGACCTCGTGCACCGCGGAGAACACGTCCTGGCCGCCGCGTGGCTGCCAGTAGGACACGACGCCGTCGACCTCGTCGAGGAGCTGCACTGTCGAGTCCAGCGTGTCGGTCAGCGTGTTCCGGTGGTACTCCAACGCGATCCGTGTGCCCATCGCGTCGGCGTGCTCGACGGCGTGCTGCAGGGCCTCGATGACCGGGCCGCGGTCGGGGCACTCGGCCGAACCCGCGGTGCCTGCCCAGACCCGCACCAGCGGCGCGTCCAGTTCGGCGGCGGTCTCCAGGATCGCGGCCAGGTCGCCGCGGTCCGAGACGCCCGCCCGGTAGTACGAGCCGTAGGCGGCGACCTTCAGTCCGGTGTCCAACGCACGCCGGGCCGCCGCGAAGTCGCCGGGCGGCACGTGCACGTCGCCGCCCCACTCCACGGCCTGCAGCCCGCATTCCAGTGCGAGCTCGCCGATCTCGTCGATCGACAGCTGCCGGAACGTCACCGAGACGAGCCCCGGGATCAGCATCCGCAGGACTGCCTGTGCATGAGTGAGGGCGAGAGCCGGATGGTCTCCGGTGGCCGCAGGGGATCCGCGATGCGCGAGAGCAGCAGCTTCACCGCGGTCCGGCCGATCTCCTCGACGGGCTGGGCGAGCGTGGTGAGCGGCGGTTCGATCAACGTCGCCCACTCCACCTCGTCGTACGCGACGACGGCGAGGTCGGTACCGAGCTTCAGGCCACGGGCGCGTGCCTCGTGCAGCATGCCGACCGTCACCAGGTGATCGGCCGCGACGACAGCGGTCGCAGGGTCGTCGTGGTCGAGCAGCGGCGCGAGCCAGCCGCTCTGCGACACCAGCGCCTCGTCCCACTTCAGGCCCGCGCGGCCGAGGCCGAGGCGGTAGCCGAGGATGCGTTCCTCGGTCGTCGCCACGCCCGCCTTGCCGCAGACGATGCCGATCCGCCGGTGGCCGTGCTCGGCGAGGTGGCGGACGAGGCCCGAGGTGGCCTGCACGTTCTCCGGTCCGACCTGGTCGATGTCCTTCGCCACGACCAGCCGGTCGACCAGCACGGTCGGGATACCGAGGCGTTTGAGCTCGGGCAGCACCAGGTTGCCCGCGCCGGCGGACGGTGTCAGCAGCAGGCCGTCGACTCGGCGTGAGCGCAGCATTCTGACCGCGGTCTGCTCGGATTCGGCGGTGTCCCTGGTGTCGATCAGCACGAGCGAGTAGCCGCACCGGGTCGCCTCGGACTCGATGGCGGCGATCAGCTCGGCGAAGTACGGGTGGGAGACCAGTGACACCGCGAGGCCCAGCGACTTGGTGCCGCCCATGACCAGCGATCGCGCGATGGCGTCGCCCGTGTAACCGGTCTCGTCGATCGCCTTCTGCACGCGGTCGCGCGTGTCTCCGGCGACCGGCCTTGTCTCGTTGATCACGTGTGACACCGTGGTGATGGATACCCCCGCGAGAGCCGCGACATCCCGCATGGTGACCATGGCCGGGACCTTACCCGTTTGGAGGAAGGCCAGATGGCAGCCGTGCTGTGTGTCGGGCTCACAACTCTGGACGTGACCCAGCGGGTGGACGCCTTCCCGGAACCGGGCCAGAAGATCCGCTCGCTCGACGCGCAACTCTCGCCCGGCGGACCGGCGGCGAACGCGGCACGGGCCGTCGCCGCACTGGGTGGATCTTCGGCACTGCTCACCGCGTTGGGTGCCGACGCACTGGGTGAATTCGTGCGCGCCGGTTTGGCCCCGGTCCAAGTCACCGCCGTGCCGGGAACGACGCCGGTGAGCATGGTCGTCGTCAGAAACGCTGATGGGGAGCGCACTGTCGTCTCCCGCAACGCCTCGGTGCCGGTCACCGCACCGGATTTGTCCGGCCTGCTCGCCGCCGCGGACGTGGTGCTCTTGGACGGACACCATGACGGGCTGGTGATTCCGGTCGCCCGGCAGGCGAAGGCCGCGGGATTGCCTGTGGTGCTCGACGCCGGGAGCTGGAAACCTGTCCTCGATCACCTGTTGCCGCTGGTCGACGTCGTCGCCTGCGCTTCGGGGTTCGAGCGGTCCGATGCCGAGGTGCACTCGTACGGGGTCCCGCTGGTGATTCGCACCAACGGTTCCGCACCGGTGACCTGGTCCCGTGCCGGCTCGTCCGGAGTGGTGCCCGTGCCGGCGGTGGAGGTGAAGGACACGAACGGTGCCGGTGACGTCTGGCACGGCGCGTACGCCTACGCGCTGGCGTCGGGCTGTGAACCGGTGGCGGCCATCGGCTTCGCGTCGGCGGCGGCCGCCGTCCGGGTCGGCACGGTCGGGGACTGGGTTGAGAGGTTGGCACGGTGGCAGGACAGCAGGTCAGGTTCGACGAGCTGCTAGAGAGGGCCAAGGTGCTCACCGACCAGGGTGAGCGCAAGATCCTCGGCATCGGCGGCGCACCCGGATCGGGCAAGTCGACACTCGCGCGGCGGCTGGTCGAGGCGCTCGACGGTCAGGCCGTGCTCGTCGAGATGGACGGCTTCCACTTCGCCCAGCGAGAGCTGGAACGGTTGCGGCTGGTCGAACGCAAGGGCGCGCCGGACACGTTCGACATCCCCGGTTACGTCGATCTGCTCGGCCGGATCAAGGCGTGCGGGCCGGACATGATCTACGCGCCGGAGTTCCGCCGCGAGATCGAGGAGCCGGTCGCGTGCGCGGTGCCGGTGCACCCGGACGTCCCGCTCGTCGTGACCGAGGGCAACTACCTGCTGCTCAACTACGACAAGTGGAAGCGCGTCCGGATCATCCTGGACGAGGCGTGGTTCCTGTTCATCGACGAGGACGTGCGGGTGCAGCGGCTGATCGACCGCCACCTGCGGTACGGGCGCACCCTGTCGGAAGCCGAGGAACGCGTGCTGCACGGCACCGACCACGTCAACGCGCTGATGGTGAACTCGTCGAAGGGATCGGCGGATCTGCTGATCACCGAAGTGCTCTGAGCATGGACACCGCGCTCGGCACGTTGTTGCGCCACCACCGGATCGCCGTCGGGCTCACGCAGGAGACGTTGGCGGCGAAGTCCGGGCTGAGCGTCCAGGCGATCGGCGCCCTGGAACGGGGTGTCCGCCGTCATCCCCATCGCAACACCATCGACGTGCTCTCCGACGCGCTCGGCCTCAGCTCACAGCAGCGGGAGGACTTCGCCGCGGCCGCCGCCCGCACCCGTCGGCCACGCGAGGCGCGGCCGGCGTTGGCCCGGCAGCTGCCCGCCCCGCCGGTGCGGTTCTCCGGGCGGGCGGACGAGATCAGCGAGCTGACCGAGCTGCTCCGGCGCGACGCCGTGGTGGTGATCGCGGGCATGGCAGGGGTCGGCAAGACCTCGCTGGCACTGCACGTCGCCCATCGCCTGGCCGACAGTTTTCCCGACGGCCAGCTGTACCTCGACCTGCGCGCGAGCCTCCCGCCCGCCGAGGCGCTCGGCTACCTGCTCCGCGCACTCGGCATCCCCGACCACGGCGGTGACCTGGCCGAGACGGCGGCGCGCTTCCGTTCCGCACTGGCCGGCCGGCGGATGCTGCTGGTGCTGGACGACGCCGCGACCGTCGACCAGATCCGGCCGCTGCTCGGCACCTGCGCGACCGTCGTGACCAGCCGCCGGGCGTTGGACACACTTCCGCAGGCGCACCACTTCAGGATGGAGGTGTTGCCTGAGGCTGAGGCACTCGACCTGCTCACGGCCTATGCGGGAGCCGAGCGAACCGAGGCTGACCCCGCCGCGGCGAGAGAGGTGGTGCGGCAGTGCGGGCTGTTGCCGCTCGCCGTCCACCTGGCAGGCGCCCGGCTCGCCTCACGTCCCGGCTGGCCACTCTCCTACCTCGCGGAACGGCTGGCGTTGCGCAGGCTCGACGAGCTCGACCGCGGCGACGCGGGCATCCGCGCGAGCTTCGCCGTGTCCGTCGACCAGCTCGATCCGGCGGATCTGGCCGCGTTCACGCTGTTCGGGGTGTTCGAGGACGTCTCGCTCCCGGTGGCCGCGCGGCTGCTCGACGTCGACGAGTTCGACGCCGAACTCGTGCTGGAACGGCTGGCGGACCTGCACCTGTTGCGGCCCACCACACCTGGCCGGTACCGGATGCACGACCTCGTCCGTGCCTACGCGCGGGAACGACCGGCCGACATCACAGCGGTGAGCCGCGTCGCCGACTTCTTCGTCGCGGTCGCATGGCGTGCGACCACGTTGTCGTCGCCGCACAGCTTCCGCGGGACCTGGGCCGACGCCGCCTGGGCGGATGGAGCGCCGGATTTCGCCACCGCCGCGGAGGCGTTCGTCTGGCTCGACGAGCACCGTGTCCACCTGCTCGACCTCTGCCGGACGCCAGGCGTGCCGCTGGTCCGGCTCGCGCCCGGCCTCATGACCTTCTACCTCAGCCGCGGCTTCCGGCTGGACTGGGCGGAGGTGTGCCGGGCAGCGCTCGGCGCGAGCTCGGGCCTGGCCCACGCGATCATCGAGATGGACCTCGGCCTCGCCCTCGACGACGTCGCGCACCTGCGGCGCAGCCTCGACGACTTCCGCGCGCTCGGGAACGCCGCCGGCGTCGCCACCTGCCTCACCAACCTGAGCGAGGTGCTGGAGCAGACCGGTGACGTGGCCATCGCCATCGAGACCGGCGAGAAGTGCCTCGCCATGGCTCGCGAGCTGGGGCACGACTGCGTCGAGGCGGAGGTGCTCGAGCATCTCGGCAGCGCGTACGGCCGGACCGGGGACCAGGATCGTGAGCTCGACTGCTACCGCACCAGCCTGCGGCTGCACGAGAAGGAAGGCAACGACCGTGGCGGCGCCGGCGTGCTGACCCGGATCGGCACGCTGCACCGGCGGTCCGGCCAGGCCGAGGACGCGATCGCGGTGCTGTCGGAAAGCCTGGCGGTCTTCCGCGTGGAGAGCGACCCGGCGGGCGAGGCCGAGTGCCTGGAAGAGCTCGGACTGGCGCACCTGCTGCACGACGACCTCACCGCGGCGCGGGAGACGTGGCGCAGTGGGCTGGCCGTCGCGGAGGCGTACGGCGATCTCGGCAGGCAGGCGAGCCTGCGGCGGCACCTCGCCGATTGTGGAGGTTGAACGTAGAGGTTGTCGCTGTTGTGATCGCGTTGTCGTCGAGACCATCGACAGTCATGACCAACACGAAGAAACTCGTCCGCACAGCGGCCTTGGCCAGTGCGCTCGCCGCGGTGTTCGTGACCGTCACCGCACCCACCGCCTCGGCTGCGCTCCGAGACGGCGCGTGCAACAACAACGAGTTCTGCCTGTTCCACTTCAGCGACTTCAGTGGGTCGCTGTCGGACTTCGGCGGCGTCATCGACGACTATGGCGACTCGCAGCCGACGTGCTTCGAGTTCAAGAAGCCGAACGCGGCGGGCTACCTCAAGTGCGTCAAGAACAACGCCGCGTCGGCGTGCAACACGTTCGACCGGGACGTCCGCGTGTACTTCAACAGGAACCAGAAGGGCGTGTTCGACACCGTTCCGGCCAACACCTGTCGCAACCTCACCAAGACCTACTACGAGAACGCCTCACACGCGTTCATCTGACGAGGTCAGCGGGCCTCTTGGCCCAGGTGCTCCAGGTCGTCGCTGGACTCGTCGATCGGCTTGCGCATCTCCTGCCGGTAGCGCCAGATACCCCACCCGGTGCCGCCGAGGAAGAACGCGATGCTGACGAGCAACGCCGCCGTCTCCAGCCACGGGAACTCCTGGAGGATGCCCGCGCCGTAGTACCCGGCCAGCACCAGCGTCGGGACCCACGCGATGGCGCCGATGGTCGTCGCCAGCGTGAACCTCCGCACGTCCATGCGGGCCGCGCCGGCGATCATCGGCGCGAGCGTGCGGATCCACGGCAACCAGCGGGCGAGGACGACGGCCCAGAAGCCGCGGTCGTCGAGGAATCGCCGGGCCTTGTCCAGGTTCTTCCGGTTCAGCACCTTGCCGCCCTTGCGTGCGAGCACGCGGGTGCCGGTGTGTTTGCCGATGTAGTACCCGATCTGGTTGCCGACCACTGCCACGATGAGCGCCACCCCGGAAAGTGCCCACGCCGACAGCTCGCTGTTGTGTTGCGCGAGGACGACCCCGGCAGCGAACAACAGCGAGTCACCGGGCAGGAACAGCCCGAAGATGAACGCGCACTCGAAGAAGATGAAGCTCAGCACGATGACCCACACGGCCACCGGACCTGCGGTCTCCAACGAGGCGAAAGCATGCGCCACGGTGAGCCAGCCTACGTTGTGGTGCGCCGACGGCACGGCGACATCGGTCTAACAGGACGACGAAATCTTGATTGAGCACACTCGGTCACCACATGAACTCCCCCCGCGTGTGATCACTATCGAGTGAACCAGTCGAAGCGGGCTAGCGTGGTGAGCATGGAGACGCTGCTCGCCGAACTCCGCACGGCACTGGGTACCCAAGGCGTGCTCACCGATGCGGATGTCACCGCCAGCTACCAGCGCGACATGATGCCGCTCGCGCCGCACGGCAGCCCGTTGGCGGTGGTGTTCCCTACGGACACCGAGCAGGTCCAGGCGGTGGTGCGGGCGTGCGCGGCGCACCGGGTCCCGATCGTGCCGCGCGGCGCGGGCAGCGGCCTGTCCGGCGCCGCGAACGCCATCGACGGCTGCGTCGTCCTCGTCACCACGAAGATGGACGCGATCATCGAGATCGACGCCGACAACCGTCTCGCCGTCGTCGAACCCGGCGTGATCAACCTCGACCTGCGCGGCGCCGTGGAGAAGGACGGCCTGTTCTACCCGCCGGACCCGAGCAGCTACGACTGGTGCACGATCGGCGGCAACCTCTCCACCAACGCGGGTGGCCTGTGCTGCGTGAAGTACGGCGTCACCACGGACTCCGTGCTCGGCCTCGAAGTGGTGCTGGCCGACGGCGAGGTGCTCAAGACCGGCCGCCGCACCGTCAAGGGCGTGGCGGGCTACGACCTCACCAAGCTCTTCATCGGCTCCGAGGGCACCCTCGGCGTGATCACCAAGGCGACACTGGCCCTGCGGCCGCTCCCGCAGGCCCCGGCCACGCTGGTCGCGGCGTTCAGCAGCACGGCGACGGCGGGCGCGGCGGTCAGCCGGATCGTGCGCGAGGGCCTGGTGCCGTCGTTGATGGAGATCATGGACCGCACCTCCATCGAGGCCGTCGAGCAGTACCTCAAGACCGAGCTCGGCGCCGGCCCCGGCTGCGCGGCGCTGCTGATCTGCCAGTCCGACGCGGGCGGCGAGCAGGCCCGTCACGAGCTCCAGCAGATCGAGACGATCTGCGCCGAGGCCGACCTCGTCTACGCCACCGATGACATCAACGAGGGCCGCGACCTGCTGACCGCGCGCCGGGCCGTGCTGACCGCGCTGGAGGTCTACGGCTCCTGGCTCACCGACGACGTGTGCGTGCCCAGGACCCGTATCGCCGAGCTGATCCAGGGCTGCGAGGAGATCGCCAAGGAGGTCGACCTCAAGATCGCCGTCGTCGGCCACGCTGGCGACGGCAACATGCACCCCACGATCGTCTACAACCCGGCTTCCGAGGACGAGTTCCGCCGTGCGCAGAAGGCGTTCGACGACATCCTCGCCGTCGGGCTCGCGCTGGGCGGCACGGTGACCGGCGAGCACGGCATCGGCAAGATCAAGCGGGAGTGGCTGGCGAAGGAGATCGGCCCGGTCGGGCTCCGGGTCCACCGCGAGATCAAACGCGCGCTGGACCCGGAGAACCTGTTCAACCCCGGTTCGATGTTCAGCCTCTAGAAGTCCTTGACGTAGGTCTTTTTGCGCGACGACACCCTCGAACCGCCTGAGCTCCTTGGGCGCCTTGAGCCAGGTGGGCTGCTCGGCGAGCTTCGTCTGCCAGAGCTCGACCGACCGCGGCTTCGCGCAGCCGGTGACCGCGGTCTCGCCCGTGTAGGCGCGCGCGGTGAAGATCCTGGTGCCGCGCAACTGCTTCAGGTCGAGGGTGAAGTAGGCCTTCGAGGAGTGGAACCGGTTCTCCGCGTCCCGCCAGGCGCCGACCGGCAAGTCCTTTCCCGTCAACGTCTTGGTCGGCGTGCGGAGATCGGTGTAGCCCTGCCCGGTGATCGGCAGTGGCAGTGGCACCGGGTCCGCGGACGCCGGGACCACGGTGAGCACCGTGGCCCCGGCAGCGTGCTCAGCACACGTCTCATGCGTGTTCCCCCAAGAAAGGTCCGGTCCCCTACCGGATCGGGGAGACGATACTCAGCAGCACGCCCTCTGCACAGTGGGAAATGGCTCCTGAGCAGCCTTTTCCACGTCGGCGAGCATGCTCGCCCGTTCCGCCGGACCGAGCACCCTGCCTCGCGTCAGCACGGTGTGGATCCGCTGGGTGTTGCGGATGTCCTTGAGCGGGTTGCCGTCCAGCACGACCAGGTTCGCATCGCTTCCGGTCTTGAGGGCGGCTCCGCGAGTGCCGGCGTTGAGCGCGGCCCGAGGCGACAGCCCGGCCTCGACCAGAAGCTCCAGCTCGTCGTGCACCGAGAATCCGGAGAACACGTACGGGTTTCCCGCGTCCGTGCCGACCAGTACCTTCACGCCGTGCGAGTGCATCTCGGCGACCTGTTCCATGCGCCGCTTGAAGAACTCGGCCTGCTCCCGAATCTCCCGCGGCGTCACCGGAGCCCAGTTCTTCAGGCCGTCACGCCAGAAGTCCCGGTAGGACGTGGGCATGTACTTCGTCCGCGGATCGTTCACGAACCGATCCGCCGGACTGGAGTACACCCGCATCGCGACCATCGTGGGCGACAGTGCGGAGCCGTTGCGCCGCAACCGTTTCGCGAGCTGCACCGCCTTGGACCGGCTGGGCGACAGAGCGGCCTGGCGTTCGAACTCCAGCACCTGCTTGAACCACGCGAACGAGTTGGCCGGATCGAGCGGCAGCGTCGCGATAGCTTGGCGCAGCTCGTTCTCCCGCGTGCTGGTCGCGAGCGGCAGGCCGTACATGTGCTCGAACGTGCGCTGCCCCAGGTCACTCGCGTCGCCCAGTGCCACGTGGTTCGAGCAGTGCCCGGCGAACGTGATGTCCTGCCTTGAACACTCGTCCGCGATGGCGGCGAGCGTCGCACGGTCCAGGTACGAGTAGACCTTCACGAAGTCGGCGCCCTGGGCCTTGACGTCACGCACGGCCTGCCGGCCTTCGTCGGGGTTGGCGGCGATCAACGCGAAGGGCAACGTCGAGTGCGGGCCGTCGATGATCGCGCTGGCGACGACCAGTTCCGGGCCGAACACCTCGCCGCGGGCGATGCGTTCGCGCAGCTCGTAGATCTGCAGGACGCCCCACATCTCGCGGATCCCGACCACGCCGTTGACCAGGCACAACGGCAGCGTGATCCGCTCCAGGTAGGCGCCGTGGACGTGCATGTCCCACAGGCCGGGGATGACGAACTTCCCGGCCAGGTCGAGCACCGTCGATCCGCGCGGCAACGGCAGGTCGCAGCCGCCGACCGCGAGAATCCTGTTGTCCGCCAGGACGATGGTCGAGTCGGCGCGGGATCCGGTCGAGTCCATGAGCGTGACGCCGCGCAGTGCCGTGACGGAGGTAGTGGCGGTGGCCCGGCCCGGTGCGAGCAGCCCGATTCCTGCTGCCGCACCGAGCCCGGCCAGCCAGCCGAGCACTTCACGTCGAGTGGTGTCAGTCATGCCGTTCAACCAACACCTTGACGTTACGTCAGACTCAAACCCTTTGGCGGGCCATCGCCTTCAGCAGCGAGTACTGCGCATCGTCGTGCCCGAGCTCCCACATGAACGTGCCGAGCAGCCCGCGTGAGCGAGCGAAGTCCGCCCGGATTCCGATCGACCGCGGGTTCTCGTACGAGACGAACTTCTTCTCGGCCGCGTTGTAGAGCCACGGCGACTGTGCCACCGGGTGCCAGTACTCCTTCCATCCCGGAGCAGCCTTCAGCTTCAGCGCCTCCTCGTAGCCGTCGACCCAGAACGCGCTGTCGTAGGCCTGGTAGAGGCCGTGCTGCGGGCCTTCGGTCTTCACGTTGAAGCCGCGGCCGTAGAACGGCGTGCCCAGCACCATCTTGCGCGGCGAGACGCCGTGCCGCTGGTAGTAGTCGATGGCGCCGACGACGTTGTTCCACCTGCGGTCGGCGCGCGGCATCGGGTCGGTGGAGACCTCGCGGAAACCCGCGTTGAACGTGGAGACCGGGGAGAAACCGGTGCCCATGTCGTAGGTCATGACGTTGATGAAGTCCATGATCCGCGACAGCTCGCCGAGCTCGAACGACTTCGCCGGGTCGTACGGGCCGTCGGTCTGCAGGCGGCCGGTGGGCAGTGCGGCGGTGACCAGCTTCCTGCCGAGCGCGCGGCGGAAGTCCTTGGTCAGCAACGTCATGTTCCGGCGATCTTCCGGCCGGTCCTTGATCTCCGTCGGGCCGCCGTAGACCGGGAACTCCCAGTCTAGGTCGATGCCGTCGAACGTGCCGTCCGTGAAGAACAGGTCCACACAGGACCTGACCAGGGTCGAACGCGAGGCCGGGGTCAGTGCCGCGTCGGAGAAACCGCCCGCGCCCCAGCCGCCGAGCGAGATCAGCGCCTTGAGCGACGGCTTGCGCTTCTTCAGGTCGCGGATGTCCGCGAAGTCCTTGGCCGCCGTTTCCGCCGGCATCACGCACTTGCCGTTCTCGATCAGCGCGAACGCGTAGAACAGGTGCGTGACCGGGGTGTTCGTGGGGATCGACGAGATCGGCTTGCTGGCGCTGTACCAGTTGCCGTAGTAGGCGCCGACGATCTTGCGTGGTCCGGCGTCAGCGGCCGGGACAACGCCAAGTGAGACGGAAAGAGCGGCCAGTGAGACCGCCAATCCCTTGCGCAACAACGACATCAGTGGCCTCCACCAGGTGGTTTAGACCAAAGCAACCTACGGCCGGTAGCCGGTCTGTCGCAAGACCGCGTGGAGATATGCCTCCAAGGAGTCGGCGGTCGCCAGCTGCGGATGGGTCAGTGCGCGGTAGAAAAACGCACCTCCGAGGATGTCCATCACCAGCGACAGGTCGGTACCGGCCGGAAAACCGGGACGCATGGCCTCCTGCAGTGCCTCGCGGCGCGGTGCGATGAACAGCTCCCAGTACCGCTGCGCCAACGGGAAGTGGTCGGCCGAGCCGCCGATGATCCGGCGCAGCAGCTGGATGGTCTGCGGCGACGACGACATCATCTCCGGGTAGTGCCGCACGGTCTCCTCGACCGGGGCCACGGCGATCCGCTCGGGTTCCAGCGCGGGAACGCCTCGGGGTCGCGGGGAGCAAAAGGCCCGCCTGCCGGAACAGGCGGGCCCGGTGCCAGTCACGCGGGGGCCCCACGTTTCCCTGGAGGAAACGCGGGGCCCCCGCGTGACGTTCGGTCAGCGTTCGACGCGGGGGATGATCTGCGTAGAGTCGTCCTGAAGCTGGGCCTGCATGACCTGGGTGATGTCGTCGGCCTCCTCCTGCACGAGCGACTTCTTCTCGCGCCGCGCCTTGATCACCTCGATGATGATCGGCACGATCGACAGGAACACGATGGCGAGCAGGGTGATCTCGAGGTTGTTCTTGATGAACGAGACCTGGCCGAGGAAGTAGCCCAGGACCGTCAGACCCGCGGCCCACGCCACGCCGCCGATCGCGGAGTACGTGAAGTACTTCTTGGGGTCCATCTTGCCGACACCGGCCATCGCCGTGATGAACGTGCGGACGATCGGCACGAACCGGGCGAGGACGATGGCGCGCGCGCCGTACTTGTCGAAGAACTCCTGCGTCTTGTCGACGTACTCCTTCTTGAAGATCTTCGACTCAGGCTTGCTGAACAGCGCCGGACCGGCCTTCTGGCCGATGTAGTAGCCGACGACGTTGCCGACGAACGCGCACACCGTCAGCAGGATGCAGACGAGCCAGAGCGGGGTGTCGATCGTGCCCGCCGCGACGAAGAGACCCGCCGTGAACAGCAGCGAGTCGCCGGGCAGGAAGAAACCGACGAGCAGTCCGCACTCAGCGAAGATGATCAGGCACAGCCCGATGAGCATGTACGGGCCGAGCCCGTTCAGCAGAACGGTGGGGTCCAGCCAGTCAGGGCCCAATGCAATCGTCACGCGGACAACGGTACAGGTCAGCCCAGCGTGATCACTGCGGCCACCGTGCCCGCGGCCAGGCCGAGAAGCAGCGCGAGACCGAGCACCCACCACACCGACATCGGCGTGGTGCGCTCCTCAGGAACTGGTGCAGGCACGGCAAATCCGGCATTTGTGCTGGTTGCCTGCGCACGCAAAGCGTTGGTGACCAGCCGTTCCGGATCGTCCGCCATGCCTCAGTCCTTGACCCACTCGCCCTTGCTCATCACGTCCCTCGGCTTCAATTCTGCATCGAGCACCACGATGTCCGCCGCACATCCGGCCTGGAGCTTGCCGGTGTCGAGGCCGAGCAGCTCCGCGCCACGGGTCGAGCTCGCGTGGACGGCCTCCAGGAGCGACAGTCCACACGAGTTCACGGCGTTGCGGAACGCCATGTCCATGGTCAGCGTGCTGCCTGCCAGTGAGGCGCCTCCGGCCAACGTCGGCACGCCGTCGACCACTCGCACCTCCAGGCCGCCGACGTCGTACACGCCGTCGCCGACACCCGCCGCCGCGATGGCGTCTGTGATCAGCACAGTGCGCCGCTTGCCCGCGTGGCGTGCCGCGAGGCGGACCGCGGTCGGGTGCAGGTGCACGAGGTCGCAGATGAGCTCGACGGTGACGCGTTCGTCGTCGAGCAGTGCGCCGATCGGGCCCGGTTCACGGTGGTGCAACGGGCGCATGCCGTTGAACAGGTGCGTGGCCACGGTCGCGCCGGCGTCGACGGCCGGGCGGACCTGCGCCTCGGTCGCGTCCGTGTGGCCGATGGCGGCAAGGACGCCCGAGTCCACGAGCTGACGGACGGCGGAGACCGCGCCCTCCAGCTCGGGCGCGATGGTGATCATCCGGACGGTGCCCTTGCCCGCGTCCAGCAGCTTCGTCACCGCGGTCCGCTCCGGCGGGCACAGGATCGCCGGGTCGTGCGCGCCACAACGTGCGGCACTCAGAAAGGGGCCTTCGAGGTGGACGCCCGCGACCACGCCCTCCTGGACCAGCTCGGCCAGTGCGGCCACCTGGTCGGCCAGCTCCGGCACCGGCCGGGAGACCAGCGAGGCGAGCAACGTCGTCGTGCCGTGTCTGCGGTGTGCGGCCGCGGCCTTGCGGACCTTTACCGGGTCCTTGCTGGTGAACGCGTCACCGCCGCCACCGTGGCAGTGGATGTCGACGAACCCCGGCACGACCGTGCAACCGCTGACATCGGTCGTCGGGCCCTCGGGTGCGACGCCTTCGCCCACGGCGGCGATGCGGCCGTCGCGCACGCTGACCCACCCCTGCTCGAGCACCCCGTTCGGCGTGACGACCCGACCATTGGTCAGGATCACGTCCACGGGACCTCCCCACGTGCTCATTTCGCCTCCAGCGTGTCGATGGCCAGCAGCGCCGCGCCGAGGAAGCCCGCCTCGTCGCCGAGCGCCGCAAGCCGAAGCTCCGGTCGGCGCTGGAAGGCGATCAGCCCGTCCAGCCTGTCCCTGAGCGGTTCCACCAGCAGGTCCCCTGCCAGCGCGAGCCCGCCGCCGAGCACAACGGCCTCCGGGCCGAGCAACGTCGCCAGCACCAGGATCCCCCTGGCGAGCGCGTCCACGGCCTCGTGCCACACGGCGACAGCGTCCTCATCCCCGGCTTTCACCAGGCTTGCAACCTCAGCGGCTCCGTTGACCGCGGTTCCGGTACGTGCGGTGTACCGGCGGGCGATCGCCGCGGACGACGCCACCGTCTCCACGCAACCGATCTGACCACAGGCGCACGGCACGCCATGGCCGACGTTCACGTGCCCTATCTCACCCGCGTAGCCGTCGCCGCTGAAGATCTTCCCGTCGAGCAGCAGCGCGCCCGCGATTCCCGTGCCGATCGGCAGGATCACCGCGTTGCGCAGCCCCTTCGCGGCACCCATCCGGCACTCGGCCAGTCCGGCCGCGCGCACGTCGTGCCCGAACGCGACCGGGACGCCGAGCCGTTTCGTGAGGTTCTCGCTGAACGGGAAGCGGTCCCACGGCAGGTTCGTCGTGTACACGCCGATGCCGTTGACCTCGTCCACAATGCCCGGTGCGACGATGCCGACGGCCTCGATGTCGTGCTCAGAGGCCTGGCGGAGTTCGTCGACGAGGTCCGCGAGCATGTCGAGCAATGGCTCCAGCTCGGTCGGAGTCGCCCGCCGCGCGTGCTTCTCAGCCGCCACTGCCGCCGAGGTGCCGGCGACCAGCGCCGCCTTCGTTTCGGTGCCACCGATGTCTACGGCGACCACGTGTCTGCGTGCCACGAGGACTGATCCTGCGGCATCGGAGCCCTATTGGTCTATACCAAGTACCGGATTGGGGGCGCGTTCCTACGACGTGAAACCGCTCTCACCGGGCAAAACGCCTACTGCTTGCCCGCCATGATCTTCTGAAGTGCGTCGAGCGCACGCGAGGCCGTCGACTTGACGGTGCCCTTCGAAATTCCGGTCGCCTCGGCGATCTCGGCTTCCGACAGGTCGCCGTAGTAGCGCAGCACGAGTACCTCGCGCTGGCGCGGCGGCAGCTGCTGCAACGCCTTGACCACGGCCTGGTGCTCCGCGGTCAGCATCGCGAGCGACTCGGCCGAGCGCGCGTTCGCCACGTGCGGCGGGATGTAGTCACGGGCGGTCTTGCGCCGGCGCAGCACGCTGCGCGACCCGTTGACCACCGCCGTGCGGAGGTAGCCGACGGCAGCCTGAGCGTCCCGCAGACCCTTCCAGTTGCGGTGCAGACCGGCGAACGCCTCCTGCACCACGTCCTCGGCCGTCGCGGGCTCGTCAACGAGCAGCAGCGCGAGCCTGACGAGGCGCATGCGGTGCTGTTTGTAGAGGTCTTCGAGCGTGAGGGGCCCTGTGGGGGGTCCTGCGACGCCGTCCTGGATCCGCAGGTTGGTCAGGGTGTCCTGCACGCTGCGCGGGGTTTCGTCGCCAACCACAAGGTAGGACGGTACCGGTCACCCTCGATACGGTGGTGGCATGGCCCGCTTTGCAGTCGAATTGGTGTTCGGTCCCGACCGTGACAAGCGCCTCGCGGCGCGTCCCGCGCACCGCGAGTACATCGCGTCTCTGTCGGAGAAAGGCGTGGTGCTCGCCGCCGGTCCGTACGCGGACGACACCGGCGCGTTGATCATCTACGAAGCCGCGGACGAGGCGGAGCTCAAGGAGATCATCTCCGCCGACCCGTACACGCCCGCGAACGTCATCACCAAGTGGGAGATCCGCGTCTGGAACGCCCTCCTGGGTTCGTGGCTCACCGACTAGCGGCTTGACCGCCCGGTCCGACCAGGCCTGATGTGTCGCTCGCTGCCATCTGCCGGTCGGCTTCGGCCACCTCTTTGACCGCCTGGCGGTCCACGACCAGCGGCGTGAGGGCGCGGAAGTACTTGAGCGCGCCCACCCAGCCGGGGACGTGGACCGCCTTCGCCCTCTTCTCGATGCCCCGGACCACGGCCCTGCCGACGTTGCGGACCGGGTACTTCTTGCTCGCGAGGCCCGGCATGCCCTGGCGGAGTCTGCCGAAAACCGGGTGCTCGTCGGCGCTGTTGACCATGTCCGTGGCGATCCACGAGAAGTACGCCGTGCCGACGCCCACGCCCAGATGCCTGACCTCGGCCCGCAGGCTGTCCGCAAACGCTTCGCAGCCCGCCTTCGCCGCCGAGTAGGCCGCGTTGCCGGGGATGTGCACGATCGCGGCCAGCGACGACACCACCAGGCAGTAGCCACGGCTCTTGATCAGGTGCGGCAGCGCCGTGCGAACCGTGCGCCACACACCGAGCAGGTTGACCTCGATGACCCGTTCGAACGCCTTCGGGTCCATGGAGCGCACGAATCCGGTGGCGGCGATGCCCGCGTTCGCCACCACGACGTCGATGCCGCCGAAGTGCTCGGCGACCTCGTTCGTGACGCGTTCGAGCACGTCCCAGTCCGTGACATCGGCTTCCCACGCCTTGCCGCCGGTTTGCGCGGCGACCTCTTCGAGCTGGGCCTTCTCAAGCCCGACGAGCGCGAGCCGAGCCCCGCGCGCGGCCAGTTGCCTCGCCACCTCGGCGCCGATGCCCCTGGCCGCGCCGGTGATCAGTACCACCTTGCCCGTGACGTCCATGGACGCCACGGTAACGCAACCTACTCTCAGTAAGCTACTGGCAAGTTAAATTATGCTCAGCCGGTCCACCTCGGCCTGGGTCAGTTCGAGGGTGAGCAGCGGCAGCAGGTCGCTGAGCTGCTCCAACGTCCGTGCCGAAGCGATCGGCGCCGCCACCGTCGGCTGCTGCGCGAGCCACGCCAGTGCCACTGCGGCGACCGTCGTTTCATGCGTTTCGGCCAGTTCGTCGAGCACCTCGAGGATCTGGAGCCCGTGCTCGTCCAGGTACTTCGACGCGGCACCGGCGCGCGCGCTCTGCACCTCGACGCCCGGCCGGTACTTGCCGGTCAGGAAGCCCTTGGCGAGCGACCAGTACGGCACGGTGGCCAGGTCGTGCTTCGCCACGGTGTCCTGCAGCTCGCCCTCGAACTTGTCGCGGCTGACCAGGTTGTACTCGGGCTGCAACGCCACGAACTTCGCGAAGCCCTCGCGCTCCTGGATCTCCAACGCCTTCGCCAGCCGTTCGGCGGAGAAGTTGGACGCCGCGATGTGGCGGACCTTGCCGTCCTTCACGAGCTGGTCGTAGGCGGCCAGCGTCTCCTCGAGCGGCGTGTTCGCGTCGTCGAGGTGGTTGTAGTACAGGTCGATGTGGTCGACGCCGAGCCGCTTCAGCGACCGTTCGGCGCTGGTCAGGACCGTGTCGCGCTTCTGGTTGTTGAAGCCGGCGAGCATACCGACCTTCGTCGCCACCACGATCTGGTCGCGGTCACGCGTGGCCAGCCACCTACCGATGATCGTTTCGGACTCGCCGCCGGAGTTGCCCTCGCCCCAGGCCGAGTACACGTCCGCGGTATCGATGAAGTTCCCGCCCGCGTTCGCATAGGCGTCGAGCACCGAGAACGACTGGTCCTCGTCAGCGGTCCAGCCGAAGACGTTGCCCCCCAGGCAAAGTCGGGACACGGTCAAATCAGTGGTACTCAAGATCGGCATGCGTCGAAAGTAGTCCGTCGCGATGATTGGGGTCTGCATGTTGGGAACGTTCGGCGTATGGGGCTCGCGGTACCTGTGGGCCGACAGGATCGACGAGGTCGCGGAGATCGAGGAGCTCGGCTTCGGCACGTTCTGGCTGGGGAGCTCGCCCGAGTCGGACCTCGGCCTGGTCGAGCGGGCACTGGGCGTCACGAAGTCGATCACCATCGCCACCGGCATCGTCAACGTGTGGCAGACCGAGCCGCAGGACGTGGCCGCGTCGTTCCACCGCATCGGCAGCGACCGGCTGGTGCTCGGCGTCGGCGTCGGCCACAAGCAGATCGACCAGGCCTACGAGAAGCCGTACGACACGCTCGTCGGCTACCTGGACCGGCTGGACGTGCCCGCGGACAAGCTCCTGCTCGCGGCACTCGGCCCGAAGGTGCTCAAGCTGGCGGCCGACCGCACCGCGGGCGCCCACCCGTACCTCGTCCCGGTCGAGCACACCGCGGCGGCGCGCAGGACTCTCGGGGACAAGATTCTCGCGCCCGAAGTCACCGTGGTCGTGGAGGAAGACCCGGCGGCGGCACGGGCCATCGCTCGCGAACAGCTGGCGTATTACTTCACGCTGACCAACTACACGAACAACTGGTTGCGCTGGGGTTTCTCGCCCGAGGACGTCGCTGACCTCGGCTCGGACCGCTTGATCGATGCACTTGTGGCGCACGGCAGCCCGGAGCAGGTGGCCGCGAAGCTGCGCGCGCACGTCGCCGCCGGGGCCGACCATGTGGCCATCCAGTCGTTGAACGGGCACTACTCCGAGTTGGCCGCCGCGTTGGGCCTGTGACCTCGCCTCGTAGGATGCGGACGACACGGCGTTCAGGGCACCTGAGGAGGACGACCGATGCCCATCGCAACCCCCGAGGTCTACGCGGAGATGCTGGACCGGGCCAAGGCGAACGAGTTCGCCTACCCCGCGATCAACGTCACTTCGTCGGAGACTCTCAACGCGGCTCTGCGCGGATTCGCCGAGGCCGAGAGCGACGGCATCATCCAGGTCTCGACCGGCGGCGCTGAGTTCGCCTCCGGTACGAAGGTCAAGGACATGGTGACCGGCGCTGTGGCGCTCGCGGAGTTCGCGCACGTCGTTGCGGCGAAGTACCCGGTGAACATCGCGCTGCACACCGACCACTGCCCGAAGGACAAGCTCGACGGGTACGTGCGTCCGCTCATCGCCATCAGCCAGGAGCGGGTCGACAAGGGCGGCAACCCGCTCTTCCAGTCGCACATGTGGGACGGTTCGGCCGTCGCTCTGGACGAGAACCTCCAGATCGCGAGCGAGCTGCTCGACCTGTCCGCCAAGGCGAAGATCGTCCTCGAGATCGAGGTCGGTGTCGTCGGTGGCGAGGAGGACGGCGTCGACAACGAGATCAACGACAAGCTCTACACGACGGCCGAGGACTACCTGAAGACGGTCGACGCGCTCGGAGCCGGTGAGAAGGGCCGCTACCTGCTCGCCGCGACCTTCGGCAACGTGCACGGCGTCTACAAGCCGGGCAACGTGAAGCTGCGTCCGGAGATCCTCAAGCAGGGCCAGGACGTCGCGGCGGAGAAGCTGGGCCTCCCGGCCGGCTCGAAGCCGTTCGACCTGGTGTTCCACGGCGGCTCCGGCTCGCTGCTGGAGGAGATCCACGAGGCCGTGACGTACGGCGTCATCAAGATGAACATCGACACCGACACGCAGTACGCCTTCACCCGCCCGATCGCGGCGCACATGTTCGCGAACTACGACGGCGTGCTGAAGATCGACGGCGAGGTCGGCAACAAGAAGGCCTACGACCCGCGCAGCTACCTCAAGGCGGCTGAGCAGGCCATGGGCGCCCGCATCGCGCAGGCGTGCGAGCACCTCAAGTCGTCGGGCCGCATGATCGCGGGCTGACCGGCCGGTACCGATCGACGAAGGGCGCTTTCGTCCACCTCAGGTGGACGAAAGCGCCCTTCGTCGCGTTCTAGCCGAGTTTGAGCCTGGCGGCGATCGAGTGGACCTCGGGGCGGTGGACGAGCATGTCGCCGACCGTCCAGAGGACCGCAAGGAGCACGGCGGTGACCGCGGCCGACGCGAAGGCGATGGGCGGCGCCCACAGGTACTCCTGCTGCGCCCAGATGCCCACGTAGCCGACCGTGGTGATGGCGGCCGACCCGAGCACCGCGGCCGCGGGCGTCGGCATCTTGACGACGTGCGCGGCATCGATCGCGAGGCCGACGAGGATCAGGAACAGCGGCACCGCGGACTTCGGGAAGTCGATACCCGCGAGAGCAGGCCAGATCAGGCACCGGTACGCCACGTACCCGCCGGCGACGACCGTCGCCGCCCACGGCCGGTCGATCGTGCGCCTGGCGATGACCAGCACGAGCGCGGCCGCGACCAGGCCCCAGACCGGGTAGACCCAGTCCGCGATGGGCAGCGCGAAGTTGACCACCGCCTCACGCCCGGCCGGAACGCCCAGCTGGTCCGCCGCGAACTGCAGCAGGATCGGCTCGGCCTCGGGCCTGCCGCTGTCGTAGGCCTGCAGCGCCCGCACGCCGTACTCCTGGTGCTGGTTGGGGAACCAGACGTTCTCCAGGAAGAAGAACCACAGCGCGACCAGCCCGAACGTCCGCATGGTCCCGCCGGGGAAGTACTTGATCCACCCGCGGACGGCCCCGGCGAGCATGACCGCCGTGCCCAGGTAGAGCAGCGCGTGCGAACCGGACCAGCTCGTGATGTCGAGTCCGTTGATGCGGTGGTTGATGACGTCGATCGGCAGTGCGACGAGGAAGATCCCGCACCCGACCTGCATCAGCCGCAACGTCGCCTTGTCCACGCCGTACCCGGTGAACGTGTGGAACAACGTCAGCCCGACCACGATCACCGTGCCCACGGTGTTGATCAGGTGAGGCGGCGCGAGATCGTCGCGCAGCCACTTGAAGTGCCACGACACGTCCCACGACGAGCCGAGCAACTTCAGGAGCAGACCTACGAGCCACAGCTGGTAGAGCTGCCTGGTGAGCGTCGCCGGTGTCTCCCGTCCCGGCGCACCACGCTCCCAGTACTGGTCACGGAACTGCCTTACCCCCTGAATCATGCCGACCATGATGAGTGGAGGTCCCGATCGTCGGTAGGCCGACCCACCCTGGTTTTACCCTGATGTTTCCAGTTCGTATGCTCGATCGGGTGAACGGCGTTGATCTGCCTGGTCTAGCGCGGGAGCATGCTCGGCCATGAGCAAGAAGATCATCGCGGGTGTTTTGGTCACTGCTCTGATGCTGGCCGTTGTGGCCGCCGTCCTGCGGCTGTTCATTTCGTAGGTTCACGAGGGTGTTCATCTCGTAGCTTGTGGGCGTGCGGCACGATGGCCGTATGCATGACAACCTTCTCGGCCCTGAACCGACCCGACTGCCCGAGCGCCCGGAGGCGCAGGCTGCCGCGGATGGGGGCACTGATCCGGGCAAGATCGTGCGTGCCTACCCGGACTTCTCCGAGGCTTGGGCGTTGCTGGCCGAGCGTGCGCTGCATGCCGGGGACCCTGTCGCTGCCTATGCGTATGCCCGGACGGGGTATCACCGGGGGCTTGACCAGTTGCGGCGGTCGGGGTGGAAGGGGTTCGGGCCGGTGCCGTGGGATCACCGGCCGAATCAGGGGTTCTTGAGGGCACTTGGTGCTCTTGCGCGTGCTGCCCGGGAGATCGGGGAGGACGAGGAGTGGGAGCGGTGCTCGAAGTTCCTTGCCGACTCCGACCCCAAGGCGCCTGCGGCGCTCGGGCTGGTCTGACTCACCGGGTAGCTGGGGCTCCGCCCCAGCCCCCGCCAATCTGATGGCGTCTGCAAGTACTGTCAACTCATGATCAACAGGCTCGTAACTACAACCGACCAGGGGCCGAGGGTGACGGAGTCGCCGGTTGTGGTTAGTGGGCGTGGGACCAAGACTGGCGGTTGAGTCGCGGGTCTAGTGGTCGGGGTGAGCTGTGAGTGCGGTCAGGGATGCGGTGGGGCGTGGGCTGACGCGGTGGCGTGGAGCCGCGTTGCCGATCGTCCAAAGTGCCCTGTCGGCAGGTCTCGCCTGGATGGTGGCGACGCTCGTGATTGGACACGAGCATCCGTTCTTCGCGCCGATCGCGGCTGTCGTATGCCTCGGGGTTTCGCTGGGGCAACGGTTGAGGCGCGTCGGTGAGCTGGTCGTCGGCGTTTCGGTCGGCGTTGGTGTCGGAGACGCGCTGATCAGCTGGATCGGGGCGGGGCCATGGCAGATCGCGCTGGTGGTCGGGCTTGCCATGTCGGCGGCGGTGTTGCTGGACGGTGGCTCGGTCATCGCGTTGCAGGCGGGGAGCAGTGCGGTGCTGGTGGCGACGTTGTTGCCGCCGAGTGCCGGGGGCGGGTTCGATCGCATGATCGATGCGTTGACCGGTGGGCTGGTGGGGCTGGCGGTGGCGGCGTTGCTTCCGGCCAATCCGGTGACGGTCGCGCAGAGGCAGGCGAAGGCGCTGACGAACACGTTGAGTGCGGCGTTGCGGAACATTGCCGAGGCCATCACCGAGAAGGACGCGGTGAAGGCGGCGGGGGTGCTGGCGGAACTGCGGACCAGCCAGACGGCGATCGACGATTACAAGTCGGCGTTGCAGACGGGGTCGGAGATCGCGAAGATCGCGCCGATTCGGTGGCGGTCGAAAGACGAGTTGAGCCGGTACCAGATGGTGGCGGGGCCGGTGGACTACGCGATTCGCAATACGAGGGTGCTGGCGCGCAGGGCGATGGCGGCGCTCAAGGCGGAAGAGGCGATTCCGGAGGGGGTGCCGGACGTGCTCAGGGATTACGCGGACGCGGTGGACTGCCTGAAGGTGGAGCTGGAGAAGGGCAAGGAGCCCAAGGAGACGCGTGAGGCCATCAGAAACGCCGCGCGGCCGTTGACCGCGCGGCGTCTCGGTGGGGACGGGTTCTCGTCCAAGGTGGTGCTGGCGCAGATCCGGAGTGTGGCGGTGGATCTGTTGCAGGCGACCGGGTTGAGCAGGAGTGAGGCGATGGAGGCGTTGCCGCCCCTTAGCCCTCCGGGCGGTTCAGCAGGCCAAGGAGCAGCGAGTGAACCGGCTCGTGGTCGCGAGGATCGGCAAGGGCGCACGTAGCGCCGGTGATGGCGTACCACTCTTCCGCGCCCTCGTAGCGGACCAGCGCGCGCAGTTTCCCGTCGTCGGAAAGCTCCGTGCACAGTTCCAGGTCTCCCGTGACGACGCCGACCTCGTCGGTCATCACGCCGCCGGGGCCCGCCACGAACAGCGAGGAGAGTGTTGCCATCAGCAGGTTCCGAGCATTGCCGTCAACGCATCCTTTTCTGACTGCTGCACGGTGAGGTCGTGGTTGTCCTTAGTACGTACCCACATCTTGGCGTAAGTGCACCTGTAGGACTGCAGCGGCGGGGACCAGGACGCCGGATCCTGGTCGCCCTTTGCCTGGTTGACGTTGTCGGTCACCGCGATCAGCTGTGGGTTGTTCGTGTCGTTGGCGAACGTCTGGCGGCGGGACTGCGCCCAGGACGACGCGCCGGACCGCCAGGCTTCCGCCAGGGGCACGATGTGGTCGATGTCCACATCGGAGGCCGCGGTCCAGGTCGCGCCGTCGTAGGGCGAGTACCAGCGGCCCGAGGTGGCGGCGCAGCTGGAGTCGGTGACCACGTTCGTGCCGTCGCGCATCAGCACGGACTCGCGCGTGTTGCAGGAGGTGCCCGGCGGTGTGATCCAGTGCGGGAACTTGTCGCGCGAATAGCCCGTCATCGCGCCTTCCGCGCGCACGGTCAAAGCCGCCAGGTGAGCGCGTGCTTCGGTGAGCGTGGGGATGTTCTTGGGAGTCGCGAGTGCAGGGGAAACAAAACCAATGGCGAGCGCCATCGTGGCAACTGAAACACCAATGGTTCGGTTAACTTTTGACATCATCCCGGCCTTCCTGGTTGGAAGTTTCGGGACCACCCTTGGTGACATTATGGAATTAGGCAATGCCTTTGGGTGACACTCAAGTGAACGACAAGCGCACGGCTAGACACCTCGCACGAGCCTCAGATCCTCGGTGTGCCGGTACCAGGTCCACTTGTCGACCGGGCGCGGATGCTTGTGACCATCGAGAACGGCGGTGGTGGGCAGGCAGCCGAGCTGGAAAGCGCGCGGACGGCTTTCCTTCACGCGTGACCCGAGGAGCCGCTTGTTGACGATTCGGATCGTGAGGCCCAAGCCGCCCTCGGTGTCGGGCGTGCACTCGATCCGGCTGGCCTGGCCGCGCAGCACGTTGTCCGCGTCGCTGTAACCAACGCCACGTACGGGCGACAACACGCCGAGGCCCATCAGCACGCCGCCGACGTCGTCACGCACGAACGGAACGGGATCCACGTCACCGTTCATGGCGATGTCCAGGGCGCGACGAGGGTCGGTCGAGAGGCCCCACAGCGCAGCGACGGCCGAGTTGCCGACAGGGACGTATCCGAGGGTGATGGAAGCGAGCTTCTCTTTGCGCAGCAACCGAACACCCACTGCGGCGAGGTCCGCATCGGTGCCGACTACGATGAGCCGGTCGGTGTCCAGATGGGGGTCCACGTGGTCCTTGCCGGGGCGAGCAGGCACGACCTGCACATCGTCACGTTCGGTGATCATTGGCAACTGCGTGTTTCCGCAGGCCAACACGATTCCGTGCACGGTCATCTCCTGGTCTACCCTCGCTTACCGGCGTTCGCTCGAACCAGTCCAAGCGCTTGGAGTTTCACATGCCGGCCGTCGTGCTGATCGGTGCCCAGTGGGGCGATGAGGGCAAGGGCAAGGCCACCGACATCCTCGGTGAGCGTGTCCAGTGGATCGTTCGTTACCAGGGTGGTAACAACGCGGGCCACACCGTCGTCCTCCCTGGCGGTCAGAAGTTCGCCCTGCACCTCATCCCGTCCGGCATCCTCACGCCCGGTGTGAAGAACGTCATCGGCAACGGTGTCGTGGTCGACCCCGGTGTGCTGCTGGAGGAGCTTTCGGGGCTGGAGGAGAAGGGTGTCGACACCAGCAACCTGCTGATCTCCTCTGACGCGCACTTGATCATGCCGTACCACGTGGCCATCGACAAGGTGACCGAGCGCTACCTGGGCAAGGCGAAGATCGGCACCACCGGTCGCGGCATCGGTCCTGCCTACCAGGACAAGCTGGCCCGCGTCGGCGTCCGCGTGCAGGACCTGCTGGACGAGAAGATCCTCCAGCAGAAGGTCGAGGCCGCGCTGGACTTCAAGAACCAGGTCCTGGTCAAGGTCTACAACCGCAAGGCGCTCGACCCGGACCAGGTCGTCGAGCAGGTGCTGGAGCGCGGTCAGCACTTCGTGCACCGCATCGCGGACACCCGCCTGCTCCTCAACGAGGCGCTCGACCGCGGCGAGATCGTGGTGCTGGAAGGCTCGCAGGGCACGCTCCTCGACGTCGACCACGGCACCTACCCGTTCGTCACGTCGTCGAACCCGACCTCGGGTGGCGCGACGGTCGGCTCGGGTGTCGGCCCGACCCGGATCAGCACCGTGATCGGCATCCTCAAGGCCTACACGACCCGCGTCGGCTCCGGTCCTTTCCCGACCGAGCTCAACGACGACATGGGCGAGTACCTGCGCAAGCAGGGCGGTGAGTTCGGTGTCACCACCGGACGTTCGCGCCGCACCGGCTGGTTCGACGCCGTGATCGCCCGCTACGCCTCGCGGGTCAACGGCATCACCGACTACTTCCTCACCAAGCTCGACGTGTTGTCGGGTCTGGAGAAGGTCCCGGTCTGTGTCGCGTACGAAGTGGACGGTCGTCGCGTCAACGAGATGCCGATGACGCAGACCGACGTGCACCACGCCGTGCCGGTCTACGAGGAGCTGCCTGGCTGGTTCGAGGACATCTCGGGCTGCCGCGAGTTCGACGAGCTGCCCGCGAACGCCAAGGCGTACGTGGAGTACCTCGAAGGCATCATCGGCGCCCGCGTGTCCGCGATCGGTGTCGGCCCCGGCCGCGACCAGACGATCGTCCGTCACGACGTGCTCGGCTAAATACAACGCGACACCGACTATCTCGATGCACGACGCTTTTTCACGATTTGGGCGTCGTTGACTCACGCCATGGGAGCGCCTGTACTCCCTGGCTATGTCGGTGTCCTTTGCAGCCGTGGCCGCGCGGCCGAAAACCGCGCGGCCCAAAATCGCGTCAACGCGAAAACTGAAGCTGCCACTGCGCTGGATCAGCCCGGTGGCGCCTGCTGCCGTGGCGCAAGGTCTGGCGGAACACCTCGTTGGGCCTGCACAGGCCGGACGGTGTCGCACTCAAAGCACTCGAAGAAGTGCGGCTGACCGACCACGCCGACGCGTGGCCGCTGACGTTGTCCGGCGGTGAGGCGCAACGGGTCTCGCTCGCACGGGCGTTGGTGCGCGAACCCGATGTCCTGCTGCTGGACGAACCGTTCGGCGCACTCGACGCGTTGACCAGGCTCGCCATGCACCACCTGGTGGAAGACCTGTGGGTCAAGCACCAGCCCGCCGTGCTGCTCGTGACGCACGACGTCGACGAGGCATTGCTGCTGGCCGACCGGATCCTCGTGCTCGACGAGGGCCGGATCGTCGTCACGCACCACGTCGATCTACCTCGCCCGCGCCGCCGGGTATCCGTTGTGGAGCAACGCACCCGCGTGCTCGCTGATCTGGGAGTGGGCGTTGAAACAGCTGCTTAGCTGCTCGCCGCGATTTTGCTCACGACCGGCTGCGCGGCGACCGCCCAGGGCGAGGTGGTGCTGAAGGTCGGCGACCAGAAGGGCGGCGCGAAGTCGCTGCTCACCGCCGCCGGCCTGTTGAACGACTTCCCGTACAAGATCGAGTGGGCGACGTTCACGTCCGGGCCGCCCCTCTTGGAAGCCGCTTCCGCCGGTGCGATCGACGTCGGTGCGGTCGGCAACACGCCGCCGATCTTCGCCGCCGCCGCGAACGCCAAGACCGCCGCGGTCGGGGTGTCCAAGGGGCAGGTCGACGCGGACGCGATCCTGGTGCCCGAGAACTCGCCGCTCAAGTCCGTGGCGGAGTTGAAGGGCAAGAACATCGCCGTGGCCAAGGGAAGTTCGGCGCACGGGCAGGTGCTGCTGACGTTGCGCTCGGCCGGGCTCACGACGAAGGACGTGACGCTCAACTTCCTGCAGCCCTCGGACGCGTACGGCGCGTTCACCCAGGGCAAGGTCGACGCATGGGCCATCTGGGACCCGTACACCGCGCAGGCCCAGCAGGAGGCCAAGGCGCGCGTGCTCACCACCGGCGAGGGCAGGTCCAACGGCGACGGCTTCAATGTCGCCGGCCGGAAAGCCTTGGACGACAAGGGGAAGAACCCGGCGCTCAAGGAGTACCTGGTCCGCTACTACAAGGCGCAGAGGTGGGCCGACACGCACCGCGACGAGTGGGCCAAGGCATGGTCGGCCGAGACCGGGCTGAAGCTTGAGGTCGCCCGCGCCGCCGTCGAACGCAACGGCGACCAGGTCGTGAAGCTGGACGACACGGTGATCCGCTCCGAGCAGGAGCTCGCGGACGCGTTCACCGAGGACAAGACGTTGCCGGGCAAGGTCGACTTCGCGAAGTTCGTCGACCAGAGGTTCCAGGGAGATCTCACATGAGCGTCACGCTGCACTGGTTCCTGCCGACCTCCGGAGATGGGCGCACGGTCGTGGAGCACTTCCACGCCAACCGCGCGCCGGCTGCGGGAGCCCGCCGTGAGCCGGACATCGACTACCTGGCACAGATCGCACGCACCGCTGAGCAGGTCGGGTTCACCGGCGTGCTCACGCCGACCGGCACGTGGTGCGAGGACGCGTGGCTGACCACGGCCGCGTTGATCAGCCAGACCACGACGCTGAAGTTCCTGGTGGCCTTCCGGCCGGGCGTGCTGTCGCCGACGCTCAGGAATACCACTCCATCGGCATCAGCGAGTTCATCCTCTCCGGCTACCCGCACCTGGAGGAGGCCTACTGGTTCGGTGAGGGCGTGCGGCCGATCCTCAAGCAGCGAGGCCTGCTCGACACCGACCGCACGCTCTCACTCGTCAACGCTTGATCTTGGCTTCGACAGCCGTGTCCGGGTTGTCGGCGAAGACGCCGTCGATCCCGGTCTTGAAGAACCGGTCGTACTCCTCGAAGGCCCGGCCGTACGCGGCCGGGTCGGCGGAGGAGCGGAAGTCCGCCGGCAGGAACGAGTTCTCGTTGCGGAACGTCCAGGAGTGCACGATCAGACGCGCCTTGTGGGCGTCCTGCACCAGCGTGGTCGGCTGCTGCAGGAAACCGAGGGCGTCACGCGGGATGATCCGGTCCTTCGTCGGGCCGATGCCGCCCGCGTAGGTCGCGATCTCCTTCAGCCCGGCCGGGGTGATCAGGTCGCTGTAGGTGCGCTTGTCACCGCTCGCGACGAAGTCGTACGGCGCACCAGAGGCGTTGATCAGCTGTACCAACGGAACGCGGAGGTGCTTGCGGAGCTCCTTGAGGTTGCCCACCTCGAACGACTGCACGTACACCTTGGCGCTGCGGCGGTTGAGGCCGTTGCGGTTCAGCGCGTCGACGAGCTTCGGCTCCAGCGCGAGACCGATCGACTTGAAGTACGTCGGGTGCTTGGTCTCCGGGTAGATGCCGATCTCCCGGTCCAGCTCGCGGGACAGGCGCTTGGAGAGGTCGATGACCTCCTGCAGCGTCGGCACCTCGAAGCGGCCGTCGTAGAGCGTGTTGCGCGGCCGGATCGCCGGGATGCGTTCCTTGGCCCGCAACGTCTTCAGCTCGGCCAGCGTGAAGTCCTCGGTGAACCAGCCGGTGACCGGCACGCCGTCGATGGTCTTGGTCTTCTTGCGGTCGGCGAACTGGGGCTTGGTGTCGACGTCGGTCGTGCCGCCGATCTCGTTCTCGTGCCGCGCGACCAGCTTGCCGTCCTTCGTGGACACCAGGTCCGGTTCGATGTAGTCGGCGCCCATGCGGGCGGCGAGCTCGTAGGACGCGAGCGTGTGCTCCGGCCGGTACGCCGACGCGCCGCGGTGCCCGATCACGATCGGGCCCTTGCCGTCGTGCGCCGACGCGGAGGGCAGTGATGCCACCACCGCGCCCGCGAAAACGAGGACTACGGCGGCTAGACCTCTCCTGTACATCGTTCGACCTCCCGGATCGTGTTGGGACCGCACCCAAGCATCGCAACACGAAATGCAGGTGAACGGTTACTCACGGGAGAGCGCTGCTTCCTCCAAGTCCAGCTCGCGCAGCACCCGGAACAGCACCTCGTCGTCGATCTCGCCCTTGTCACGGGCCTTGATGAACTCGTCCCGCTCGGCGCTCAGCATCACCCTGCGCATCCGCCGGTACGCGGCGGCCGGGCTCTCCTCGTCCTGCCGTCCGAGGCGTTCCCACGCGGCGTTGCCCCGGTGCTCGGCGAGGGATCGCAGCTGGTCGCGCACGTGGTCCGGGACCTCGTCGATCTCCGCGTCCAGCCGGTCGACCGCCGCCTGCGCCGCCCGGTGCTGCACCTGTGCCTCGGCCAGCGCGTCCTTGCGTTCGTCGTCGCCCTCGAACCCGATCTTGTTGATCACCCACGGCAGCGTCGTGCCCTGCAGCAGCAGCGTGGTGATCGTGACCACGAAAGCGCAGAACACGATGATGTCGCGGCCAGGAACGTCCTGCGGAATCGCGGCCGCGGCGGCGAGCGTGACCACGCCGCGCATGCCCGCCCACGAGATCACGGTGACCTGGCCGAGGTGCGGTGGCCGGTCCTCGCGTTCCTTGAGCTTGGGGAAGAGGAGCCTCGGCAGGTAGGTGGCCGGGTACATCCACACGAACCGCGCGGCGATCGTCGCCAGCACCACCGCCGCGGCGCCCAGCAGCAGGCTCGCGTTGAGATCGACGGCGCTGATGATCGTCGACACCTGCAGCCCGATGAGCGCGAAGACGAACGACTCCAGCAGCACGTCCGCCGAACGCCACACGGCCGCGTCCTGCAGCCGGGTCGTGTACGTGCCACGCGGCGAGTGGTGGCCGACGTAGAGGCCGGCCACGACGACCGCGAGCACTCCGGAGAACTGGATGCCGAAGGCGTGCAGGCCCTCTTCCGCGAGCAGGTAGGCGCCGAACGGCACGAGCAGGCCGAGCGCACTCTCCAGCACGCCCTCGCACAGCCGTTTGCGCAGGAACCGGACGGCCACGCCGACGATGAGACCGACCGCGATGCCGCCCGCCGTGATGTACAGGAACTTCCAGACGCTCTCGACCGGGTGCATCGCGGCGCCCGCGGCCGCCGCCGTGGCCACCTTGAACGCCGTCAGCGCCGTCGCGTCGTTGATCAGGCTCTCGCCGACCAGCAACGTCATCGCGCGGCGCTGCAACCCGAGCTTGCGGCCGATCGCGACCGCCGCCACCGCGTCCGGAGGGGCGACGACCGCGCCCAGCACGAGTGCCGCGGCGAACGACATGTCGGGGAAGACGAGCTTCGCGGTGATCCCGACCGCGAACGTCGTGAACAGCACCAACCCGACCGCGAGCAGGCCGATCGGCTGCAGGTTCGCGCGGATGTTGAGGTAGGAGCTGTCCAGCGCGGCGCTGTAGAGCAGCGGCGGCAGCACCAGCACCAGGATGAGGTGGGGGTCGAGCTCGAACTCCGGCACGCCCGGGATGAACGACACCACCAGGCCGACGGCCACCAGCACCAGCGGAGCCGACCAGTTCAGCCGGCGGGCGATCGACGTGACGACCAGCGCCCCGAGCAACAACAGCAGAAGTTCAGGCCCGTGCATGTGCTCATCTTGCGTCAGGATGGAACCCATGACCTGTTCGCACGTGGGAGCGCTGCCCCAGTCGGTGGCGCCTGAGTCGACCGCAGGCTGTGTCGACTGTCTGGCCGAGGGTGAGCGCAACTGGGCTCACCTGCGGATGTGTCTGAGCTGCGGGCACGTGGCGTGCTGCGACTCGAGTCCCGGCAAGCACGCGACCGCGCACTTCAAGGGTTCCCGGCATCCGGTCATGCGGTCCTTCGAGCCGGGCGAGGACTGGCGCTGGTGCTATGTGGACAGTGCGATCGTCTGAGTCTTTGCAGTTCCTTTGGATTGATCGTCTGCCCTTGTGACAGCCGCCACAGTACGGTTCGAGCGTGGCCAACCCGGACCTCGCCCGCATCGTGGCGGAGCACGACGAGGAGATGCCGTCGCGCTCGCTCTCCCCTCGCTGGGAGCGCGCGCTGTGGATCGCCGGCCTGCTGATAGCGCTGCTGGTGCTGAAGCAGGTCTTCTTCCCGTTCGCCAAGGGAAGCCAGTACTACCTGATCATCTTCCTCGCGGTGACGTTGCCGCTGGTGTTCCTGAGCTACGGCCGCGGGCATCAGCCGAAGGTGCTCGACTGGGTGCTGGCGGCGCTGGCGTTCGTCGCCGGCTCGTATCCGCTGTTCGGGGGCTTCGACGCGTTCCTGAACCGGCAGGGGCAGCTGACCACGCTGGACGTGATCGCGGGCGCGGTGCTGCTGGTGCTGGTGCTGGAGGCGTGCAGGCGCACGACCGGGTGGGTGCTTCCGGTGGTGTGCCTGGTGTTCATCGCCTACGGCTACTACGGCGGGTTCCTGCCGCCGTCGTGGGCGATCGCGCACTCCGGTGTCGACTTCGCGAACATCATCAACGGGTTCTTCAACGACTCCAGCGGGTTCTACGGCACGCCGCTGGACGTCGCGGCGACCTACATCGTGCTGTTCACGATCTACGGCGCCGTGCTGAACGCCTCGGGTGCCGGGAAGTTCTTCGTCGACATCAGCTTCGCAGCCTTCCGCAAGTCGCGCACCGCGCCCGGACGGACGGCGGCGACGGCGGGCTTCCTGCTGGGCACGGTCTCCGGGTCCGGTACCGCGACCACGGTGTCGCTGGGCGCCGTGACGTGGCCGATGCTGCAGAAGGCCGGTTATCCCAAGGAGAACGCGGGCGGGCTGCTCGCGGCCTCTGGCATCGGCGCGATCCTGTCGCCGCCCACGCTGGGCGCGGCGGCGTTCATCATCGCGGAGTACCTGCAGGTCTCGTACCTGGAGGTGCTGATCTGGGCGATCATCCCGACGCTGCTCTACTACCTGGGCATCGCGCTGGCCGTCGAGGCGGACGCACGGCGGTTCGGGGCGCGGCCGGTCGACGTGGACGCGCCGCGGTTCTGGGACGTGCTCAAGCTCGGCTGGTACCACTTCCTGTCGCTCGGGATCATCATCGTCTTCCTGGCGTTGGGCATTCCGGTCTACCGCGCGGTCGTCTACGCGACCGGGGTGGCGGCGTTGTTCGCGCTGATCAACCATCGGCGCGACTGGTTCCGGCTGATCGCGGACTCGCTGTCGACGGGGGTGCGTTCGGCGTTCCCGGTGATCGCGGTGTGTGCGGCGGCCGGTGTGATCACCTCGACGATCACCAAGACCGGGCTGGGGCAAGCGCTTGCGGGCTCGTTGGTCGACCTGGCCTCGGTGCTGTCGTCGTCGCCCACAGTTGTCTTGATGCTGACGGCGGTGTTCGCGGCGATCGCGGTGTCGGTGCTCGGTTTGGCGGTGCCGGTGACGGCGTCGTTCATCATCTCGTGGGTCATCATCGGGCCGGCGCTGATCACCTTGGGTGTCGAGCCGGCCGAGACCGCGATGTTCATCTTCTACTACGCGGTGTTGTCCGAGGTGACGCCGCCGACCGCGCTGGCGGCGGTCGCCGCTGCCGCGCTGACCGGCGGCGATGTCATGAAGACGATGTGGCAGACGTGGAAGTACACGTTGCCCGCGTTCCTCGTGCCGCTGGCCTTCGTGCTGACTGACGAAGGCTCTGGGCTGTTGTTGCGCGGGTCGTTGCTGGACTCGGTGTGGACGTTCGGTGCGTCCGCGCTGGGGGTCGCCGCTCTCGCGGTGCTGACCGGCGGCTGGTTGTTCGGTCCCGCGCGCTGGCCGGAACGCCTTCTGTGCATTCCGGCGGCGTTGTTCCTGCTCTATCTGCAGCCGTTGACGATCGCCATCGGGGCCGGGTTCCTCGTGGTGGCCGTCGCGGTACACCTGGTCACTCGTAGGAGGGTTCGTGATGCTGCGTAAGTTCGCGATCGGTCTGGTCGCGGTCGCGCTGGCGGCTACCGGATGTGGCGGGAAGCGCACGCCGACCACGCCGGACGCTTCCTCCGGCGCGTCGTGTGAGACGTCCGAAGGCCGGGTCACCATCGCGACCGGCAACTCCGGTGGCGTGTACTTCGTGGTCGGCGGTGGGCTGGCGAAGCTGATCAGCGACAACACGAAGCTGAAGGCGTCCGCCGCCGAGACCGGCGCGTCGGTGCAGAACATCCAGCAGCTGGCGGACGGCACCTACGACATCGCGTTCTCGCTGGCCGACACGGCGGCGGACGCGGTGAACGGCACCGGCGCGTTCGACGGCAAGAAGCAGAAGATCGCCGCGCTGTCGCGGATCTACCCGAACTACACGCAGGTGCTGGTCCGGGCCGACTCCGGGATCAACTCCGTCGCCGACATGAAGGGCAAGCGGATCTCGACCGGCTCGCCGAAGTCCGGCACCGAGGTCATCGCCGGGCGCCTGCTGAAGTCGGCCGGGCTGAACATCGACTCCGACGTCGCCGCCCAGCGCCTCGACCTGACCAAGACCGCGGACGGGATGAAGGACGGCAGCATCGACGGTCTGATCTGGTCGGGCGGCCTGCCCACGCCGCAGATCACCGACATCTCCACGTCGATGAAGGGCAAGGTCAAGCTGCTCGACATCTCGCCGCAGCTGGGCGAGCTGCAGAAGATCAGCAAGGTCTACGACACGGCGACGATCCCGGCTGCCACCTACGGGCTGGCCGACACTCCCACGATCGTGGTGCCGAACCTGCTGCTCGTGCGGGAGGACTTCTCGGCCGCCAACGCCTGCGCGCTGACCAAGCTGATCTTCGAGAAGAAGGCTGACCTGGAGAAGGTGCATCCGGCCGCGAAGGACATCTCCAAGGACAAGGCGAGCGACTCGGACCCCGTCCCGCTGCACCCAGGGGCGAAGCAGGCGCTCGGCTGAACTAGGCTCGGGCACCGTGCGCGTCCTGGTGATCGGGTCTGGTGCCCGTGAGCATGCCCTTGTCCTCGCGTTGTCGCGCGACCCGCAGTTGACCGCTCTGGCGTGCGCGCCAGGCAACGCGGGAATCGCAGGCCACTCCGAGATCTACGGCGTCGACGTCGCAGATGCCTCGGCGGTCGCCACCCTCGCGAAGGAGTGGAAGGCCGACCTAGTCGTCATCGGCCCCGAACAACCGCTGGTGGTCGGGGCCGCTGACGCGGTCCGTGCCCTCGGCATCCCGTGCTTCGGCCCCTCGAAGCCCGCGGCCCGGATCGAGGGCTCGAAGGCGTTCGCGAAGGACGTCATGAACGCGGCCGGCGTGCCGACCGCGCACAGCGAGGTCGTGGACAACCCGGCCCGCCTGGACGCCGCTCTCGCTCGTTTCGGCCCGACGTGGGTCGTGAAGGACGACGGCCTCGCCGCCGGCAAGGGCGTCGTCGTGACCGCCGACCTGGCGCTGGCGCGTGCGCACGCCATGACGTTGCTCGACGGCGGGCATCCCGTGTTGCTGGAGTCCTTCCTGGACGGACCCGAGGTGTCGCTGTTCTGCGTCACCGACGGTGTCTCCGTGGTGCCGTTGATCCCGGCGCAGGACTTCAAGCGCGTCGGTGACGGCGACCACGGGCCGAACACGGGCGGCATGGGCGCCTACGCGCCGCTGCCGTGGGCCCCCGAGGGCCTGGTCTCCGAGATCGTCGCGCGTTGCGTCCAGCCTGTCGTCGACGAGTTGCGTGCGCGTGAGACGCCGTTCGTCGGCCTGCTGTACGCGGGTCTGGCGTTGACGTCTTCGGGCGTGCAGGTGATCGAGTTCAACTGCCGCTTCGGCGACCCGGAAACCCAGTCCGTGCTGGCTCTCTTGAAGTCGCCGATCTCCGCCCTGTTCCTGGCCGCGGCCAACGGAACGCTTTCGGACCTGCCCGCCCTGGAGTGGGAGAACGGCTACGCCGTCACCGTCGTCCTGGCCGCCGAGGGCTACCCCGGCCGCCCGCGCACCGGCGACGTGATCACCGGCTCCGAGGCCGACGGCGTCCTGCACGCGGGCACCCGCCGCCGCGAGGACGGCGCCGTGGTGTCGGCGGGCGGCCGCGTGCTGTCGGTCGTGGGCACCGGCAAGTCGCTGTCCAAGGCCCGTGACCGCGCCTACAAGAAGGTCGCGGACATCCACCTCACCGGCTCCCACCACCGTTCGGACATCGCCTCGAAGGCCATCGACGGCAAGATCACACTCCCGTGAGCCTGCTGGGCTGCGTACTGGGCGGGGCCGTCGGCGACGGCCTCGGCGCGCCGATCGAGTTCTCGTCGATCGACACGATCCGTCGCCAGTACGGGCCTGCCGGTGTCGTCGACCTGCCCGTTCTGGAGATCACCGACGACACCCAGATGGTGCTCTTCACGCTTGAGGGTCTGCTTTTGGCGCGCCAGCACGGAGTCGACCCGTTGCTGACGGTTCGTGCCGCGTACGGCCGCTGGCTGCACACGCAGGGCGGCCCGCTGGTTTCCGACGACGGTTGGCTGATGGCGGACCAGCGCCTGCACTCACGGCGAGCGCCGGGTCACACGTGCATCACCGCGTTGAAGCACAACGAAAAGAACGACTCCAAAGGCTGCGGCGGCGTCATGCGCGCCGCCCCCGTCGCCGTGTGGTCCCGCGACATGCGCGAGGTCTTCACGTTGGCGGTGGGGACGGCGCAGATGACGCACCACCACCCCAGCGGCTACCTGTCAGCAGGCGCTCTCGCGGTGATCGTCGCTGCTTTGTTCGGCGGCTCGGACCTGCCGTCCGCGGTGGCTTCTGCGCGCGCTGAACTCGTGCGCTGGGAAGGTCACGAGGAACAGACAGTCCTGCTGGACAAGGTGATGGGCCTCGGCCCGTTGACCCCCGAGGAGATCGAGTCCGAGCTCGGCGGCGGCTGGGTGGGCGAGGAAGCCCTCGCCATCGGCCTGCACGCCGCCCTGGTCGGCGCCGACTTCGCCACGGCGCTGCGTTACTCGGTGAACCACTCCGGTGACAGCGACTCGACCGGCTCGATCTGCGGCAACATCCTCGGCGCCCGCGACGGCGTCTCCGTGATTCCCACCGCGTGGCTGGACGTTCTCGAACTGCGTGACGTGATGGAGCGCCTGGTTCTCAGCTGGTGACCGGAATCCACAGCTCCGCGGTCGCCGTCTCGCCGTTGATCCGCGTGTGCAACATCGACGGCCCTTCGACGCTCTCGTAACTGTTCGACGGGAACCACTGCGTGTACACGTCCCGCCACATGTACTGAATCGTCTCCGGATACGGGCCTTGGGTGCGGAACACCGCCCACGTGTGCTTCGGCACCGTCATGGCTTCGAGGTCTTCCGGCGCTTCCTTCGTGGTGACCACCCCGTGGAAGTAGTCCAGGTGGTCGCCCTCCTGATTCCCTTCCTGGTTGCTGGTGACCGCGACCAGCCCCTCGGGATCGCTGTCGCCCAACGCCTTCATCCGTTCCAGCGTCGGCATCCCGATGCCCTTGATGAAGTCGACGATCGCGGGGTTCATCCCCAGGTGCACCAACGGCACGCGCGTTCCCCGCCCGACAACCTGGAACGCTTCCTTGTCCACGATCCGGTACTCCATGCTCGTACTCCCCTCGACAACCAGCTTGAACGTGAGAATCTGCTGTGACTGCAACGCTTTCTTCGAGGTGCGAGCCTCCTGCGGCCCCACCCCGTGCATGGCCCTGAACGCCCTGGCGAAGGCCTCGTTCGACCCGTAACCCCACCGGACCGCGATGTCGAGCAACGAGTCGTGTCCACTGAGGACTTCACTCGCGGCTCTCGTGAGTTTCCTTCTGCGGACGTACTCGCTCAGCGGAATCCCGGCGAGCGCCGAGAACATCCTTCTGAAGTGGTACTCCGATGAGCCCGCGATCCGCGCGAGCTCCTTGGCCTGGATGTCGCCGTCGAGGTTGTCCTCGATATGGGCCATGGCTTGGTTGAGTCGTTCCAGCACGTGTTCAAAGCTATGGGCTCGGCCGCCGTGGTGCCCGACTTCCTGTGCCCTGTCCGATCGCCTTGCGCACCTCGTCCGCCGCGGGCTTGGCGAGGTTGAGCGCGACCTTCTCCAGCAGCTTCGCGTGCGCAGCCTTGTAGTCGAGCTCCTTGTTGTCGTTCAGGTGTGATGCTTTGACGTACGCCGCGGTCCGACCGTCCGCGCTGTAGATGCGCGTGAAGAAGGCGCCGGGCCTCTCGCCTCGCTTGGCGAACGCCCTGAGCCCGCCGACCGTGATCGCGTCGTCGTCTGCACCGATCACTTCTGGCGGCAGTGGGCGGTTGAACGACGCCTGTTGCACGGTTAGTGCGAGGAAGTCGATCCGGTCCGGCTTCTGCACGTCATACCTGCAGGACGAGATCCCGTCGCTCGCGCCCGTGACGGTGGCCTCCGCAGCCGGAACCGACTTCGGCACATATGCCTGACTGTGCATACCGTGCGCCACATCACCGAAGCCGGTCTCTTCGAGCACCGCCACCGACATCAACGTGCAGGCGTCGACCACGGGCATGTCGCCGTACTTGATCTGCTCCGCCGTGGTCGTCTGCTCAAGCACATCCCCATCCGCGGGCTCAGGGTTCTGAGTCGCCGCCGGCTTCTCGTCCTTCGTGATCAGCACAGTCGCCGCGACACCGCCGCCCACGAGCACCAACGCGCCGACGATGGCTGTGATGATCAACCCGGCCCGCTTCTTCTTCGGCGGCTGATGCGGACCGCTCACGTGCTCCCCCATGCTGGGCTCGGTTGATCCTCCCCTGGGTAACGGAACGTACCCGAACCACCACGTGCTGCCAGCGGAAACGGAAACGTGGCGTGAACCTGGAACCGAGGAGGGGTGGTCTTCGTCCAACCACAGGCATGTCTTACGCGGGCGTTGGTAGCCTGCGAAGCGGGACCGAACCGTTACCGAACGTACGGGGGTACGACGTCGTGACACAGGAGAACGCGGGGGCGGATGCCGTTCTCGGTGCCGCTGCGGCGCTGGGCGGTGGCGCGATCGGAGCCGCGGTCGGCCTGCTCGGGACGGCCACGGCCTTCCTGGACAGCATGGCAGGGCCCTCGACCCAGAAGTTCGAGGTCAACAAGGACAACATCCTCAAGGCCGGCAGGATCATCCAGGATCAAGCGGGGGAGTTGAGCCGCGCACTTGAGCGGGTCAGCTATGAGCTGAGAATCAAGGCTGACCCTGGTTCTGAGGGCGAAGTAGGCGCCGACATCGCCAAAGCCTGGAACAGTCGTCTTGTCGGTGGTCCGGACACCTATGCTGGCCGGGTTGACAGTTATGTGATCAGCCTTGACGCGTTGTCCGCGCAACTGCGCGAAGCGGCCAAGCAGTACGGATTTACTGAAGACGACATCACTACGACGTTCGGGAAATAGGCGTGAGCAGGACTCTGATTGCGTTCGCTTCGGCTGCGGTTGTTTTGGTGGCCATTTCGGCGTGCAGCGGTGATGTGCCAGGCAAGCCTTCTCCGACACAGACCCCTACCTCGAACCCTGAGTCGACGGCGACGGTGCCCGATCGGCCGGCAGCGCTCAAGCTGGCCGGTGTCGACGCCTGCAAGCTGATCACCGAGAGCCAAATGAAGGAAATCAAGGTCACCTCCACGGTTCCGGATCAGTTCAAGGCGGTAGACGACAAGCCGCAGCCCGGCTGCTTTTACGAAAGTCGGACCGACTACGCCTACGGCGTTGTTCCGGTCACGAATGAAGGCATCAAATACTGGCTCGAAGGCTCCGGTAACGTCACGGCGAAGTTGATCGACGTGTCGGGGTATGGCGCGGCCGAAGTCACGTTTACGGGCGTCGAGAAATTCGACTGTGCTGTTGCTGTCGACGTGGCGGACAGTCAGCAGCTGTTTGTGTCCTACAAGCCTCGTGCGAAGAAGGACGAGTCGCAGCAGCAGCTGTGCGCCAATGCGAAGAAGGCCGCTGCGCTTGCACTCGAGACTCTCAAGACGCTGAAGTGACGGGGGAGACATGTCGGGTTACGAACAGCTGAACGACTGGAACTTTCCCGGTTGGTCCAACGAGCGGCTGGCCGCTGAGGTCCAGAAGCTCAGCAGCGGCCAGCTCGCTCATAAGTTCGCCAACGCGTCCAACGCGCTGCGCGACCTGGCGAACAGCCTTGAGCGGGTTGATGAGGAGCTGCGGACTCAGCTGAAGGCGCTTGGTATCGACTGGCGAGGTGCCGCGGGTGAGCAGGCCCAGGAGAAGACCAAGGTCTCCGCTGAGGGCCTCAACGATGCCAACGAGTCGACTGTGCAGAACTCGGACGCGGTAGCCAAGCAGGGCGAGAGCACCAGCGCTGCCCGTCACAGCACGCCTGAGTCGCAAACTCTCCGTGGTGACACCGAGCAGAACTTCAAGGACAAGGTCGGCGGTTTCTTCGGCGTCGAAACTGACCACGCTGCTGAAGTCGAGGCCACGAACAAGGCTCGTCAGCAGGCGATCGACAGCTTGACCGGGTATCACTCGAACAGCCAGGGCTCGTTGGACGGCTTCCGTGCCCCGCAGCAGGCGCCGGACATCGTCGTCAGCAGCGCCGCCGTGTCCACTCCGGTCGGCCCTCCTGTCGGCCCGCCAAGCAGCCTCCCTCCCGGCACTCCTGGTGGCCCAGGCTTCACCGGCGGCCCCGGCAGCCCCGGCTCACCCGGCGTCCCGGTCGGCCCCACCCCGAACCTCCCCGGCGGCAGCACGGGCATCCTGCCTGGCACGCCGCCCCCCGGCCAGATCGTTGCGGGTACCGGTCTCCCCAAGGCGGTCGGCCCGTTCCCGATCGCCGCGACGGCGGCAACGGCTGCGGCAGCCGGTCTCGCCGCCACCACGGGCGGTGCGCGTGGAGCGCAGGTCGTCGGTGGTGGCCGTGGGCCCAGCCAGGCACCGAAGACGCCCATCGCGCCTGCCGGGCCGAAGGGTGCGCCCAGCACGATCGGCGCCGGCGGTGGCAAGCCGGGTGCCGGCGGACCTGGTGCGCCAGGTGGTGCTGGTGCAGGGGCGGGCAAGGGCGGTGCGCCGGGCATAATGACGCCCGGTGGCGCCACCGGTGTCGGGCCTGACGCGAACCGGCCGGGTGCGGCTGGGGCGAAGGGTGGCGCTGTCGGCGGCAAGGGTTCTGGCTCGCTCATGTCTCCCGCGGCCGGTGCGGCCAAGGGTGAGGGCGAGGAGGACGGCGAGCACGTGCGCAAGTACGGCGTCGACTCCGACGACATGTTCGGTGACGACCGCATGGTGGTGCAGTCCGTCATCGGCGAAGACCCGAAGGACAAGTAGATCCCTTGACTTCACCAGGTTCCGTGGTTCTGTCCACAGTGGAGTTCGCCGTGATCTGGGAGGCGCAACGCCTTCCGGCCGCTCACGTCGCGCTCGACACGCGGATTCCCTCCATCACCCACACCGAGAAGGCGGAGGTGGTGAAGCGGGCCTGGGAGTCGCTCGAGGCGCGCGGCCTGGCCGGCAACGGCCGGGTCGTGCCCGAGCTCGCGGACGGGTTCGCGTTGCTCGCGAACGCGCCGTTGTCGATCGACCTGTGGATCTGGGCCGACCGGCAGATCAGCGGGCTGGCCGCGGCGGTGGGTGACGAGGCGATCCTCGCGGTGCAGGACCGTGACGAGATGTGGTTGATCGAGGCGCGTGGGACCGCTCTCGCCGAGGCGGCGGTGTCCGTCGCGGGTGAGATGCCGTCCGGGCACGGGCGCTCGATCAGCCTGCCTTACGACGATCTGGTGGCCGCTGCCAAGGATGTCGGGCTGGACGCGCAGCGGATGATCACCACGCTGGAACGGCAGGGCATGCGGCTCGGCGACGCGCAGGAGCTCGCCGGGATGCTCGACGGCACTTCCACGCGCGGGCAGTTCGGTGTGCAGCGCGACGGACGGCGGGCGGGCCGGGTCGTCTCGTTCCACGACACGCACAACGGGCGGTACCTGCGTCAGCTCAAGCCGAGCAGTGACGGCCGCAGGTGGATCACCATCACACCGGTCGACAACGCGCGGCTGGCCAGTTCCATCTGGGAGCTCCTGCAAGAGGTGTGATCGCGGAACTTCGGCGCGCGTCCCTACGCCGTAGTTGACGCGGGCCTGGGGGCCAGGGGTCGACGCCCGCCGCATGCCGGGAGTTCCGCGTGAAAGCTGTACTCGCCCCGTCCGCGTTCCGCGCGGCGTGGGATCACCTCGACCTGGGCGCCATGCCGATAGTGCTGCACGTGCCCAGGTCCGCTCGCGAGTACGACGTCGATCTTGATCCGTGGCTCGTCAAAGCCCTCGACCAGCTCGCGCACCCGACGCTCGCCCTCGACCTGCGCCTCGGTATCGGCAGCACATCGACGCGATCGTGGACGAGGACATCACCCGACCGGCGTTGAAAGGGCGAATCGACGCCCTGCTCGACGCAATTCGTTCTAAGGTTTTCGAGTAGACATCAAGGGGGTAGGCGTGCATGGCTGTGGCGAAGTTCAACAGCGAAGCCATGGAACAGTGCCGCACGACCGTGAGCAGTCAGGCCGGACAATTCGGCGCGATCGGTGACGGCTTTTCCAATCAGTACGGCAATCCGGACATTTTCGGAAAGCTCGGCGCCTCCGGTGCGATCTCGGGCGCGGTGAACGCTTTGGATCAGGCGGGTACCCAGGAGTTCGAGGCGGCGGAGAAGGTGCTGCGCAAGGTCGAGGGCGCGCTCGACGCGATCCAGTCCACTGTGGAAGGCGTCGAAGACGCCAACAAGAACTCCTTCAGGGCGGTGTGACGTGAGCGCGATGGACGAGGTCGCGGCACTGCCGGGCGGCCCCGCGGTCGCCCAGCTCGGGGACAAGGTCGAGACCGCGCAACCACAGGCCGTGCGCGACATCGCGAACCGCTGGAAGCAGGCGGCGGGCAAGTGCGGTGACCAGACGAACGTGCTGCAGCGGTCGGTGTCGCAGCTCGACGGCGCCTGGCAGGGCGCGTCGGCGGACGGCTTCGTCGCCTACATGGGCAACCTCACGAAGTGCGGCACCTCGATGGCCGACGGGCTCAACGGCGCCGCGGCCGACCTGGAGGCGGCCGCGAACGCGTTGGAAACCGCGAAGACCTCGATGAGCCGCATCTGCGAGGACCTGCTGAGCCGCGCCCGACAGGTGCGCCAGCAGCTGCGCAACCAGCCGCAGGAGGACGTCGACAGCATCATCCGCGGCCTGTGCGCCGAGGCGCTGAGCGACGCCAAACCTGTTATCTCCCAGGCAGAAAGCGCGCTGAACGCCGCCGCGGGCACGCTGAAGGGCCGTCCCGGCGCGCTGTCGCCGAAGTTCTCGTCCATCGAGGACCCGAACACGCAGGCCTTCACGCCCGCACCCGGCAAGCCCGTCGAATGGGCGGCCTCGCCGCCGCCGGATGACTCGACCAAAGCGTCCGGGTCGGACTCGAAGCCCCAGCCCCAGCCTGCCGAGCACCGCAACGGCGGCGGCGGTGGCGGAGGTGGCGGCGGCGCTTCCGGTGGCGGAGGCGGCGGTGGTGGCGGAGGCATGGGTGGCCTCGGCTCCAGCGGCGGCCCGCCGTCGGGCAGTCCGCCTCCGGGCAACGTCCAGGAGTGGATCCGCGAGGCCATCAAGATCCTGCAGGCCAACGGCATCCCGGTCACCGAGGACAACATCGACGAGATCTGGAAGATCATCGAGAAGGAGTCCAGCGGCAACCCGCACGCCATCAACCTCTGGGACTCGAACGCGCAGAAGGGCACCCCGTCGAAGGGCCTGATGCAGTGCATCGACTCGACGTTCAACGCCCACAAGCTGCCCGGCCACGACGACATCTGGAACCCGGTGGACAACATCATCGCCGGCGTCCGCTACACGTTCTCGCGCTACGGCGGCTTCGAGGGCCACCCCGGTCTGAAGGCGATGAACCAGGGCGGCGGTTACCAGGGCTACTAGTCCTCATGGGGAGCTAGCCTGGCGACATGCTGACCGTGGCTGCCCGCGCCGACGTCCCACCGTTCCACGTCATGGACGTGCTCTCCGCCGCCGCGCTCCGGCAGCGGACCCACGGGGACGTGATCTCGCTGGCCGCCGGGCAGCCGTCGAGCCCGGCGCCGCAGCCGGTGCGGGACGCTGCGGTGCGCGCGTTGGGCGAGCATGCGCTGGGGTACACCGAGCAGCTGGGGATTCCCGAGCTGCGGGGTGCGATCGCGGGGCACTACCGGCGGCAGTACGGGCTCGAGGTCGCGCCGGACGACGTGGTCGTGACGACCGGGTCGTCGGGGGCGTTCACGTTGGCGTTCCTGGCCGCTTTCGACGCCGGGGACCGGGTCGCGCTGGCGCGGCCGGGGTATCCGGCCTACCGCAACATCCTGCGGGCGCTGGGGTGTGAGGTCGTCGAGTTGCCGTGCGGCCCGGACACGCGGTTCCAGCCCACGGTGGAGATGCTCGCCGCGGCCCACGGCCAAGCGCCGCTCAAGGGCGTGATCGTGGCCAGTCCGGCGAATCCCACCGGCACGACGGTCGATGTCGGGCCGATCGCGCGGTGGTGCGAGGACAACGGGGTTCAGCTGGTCAGCGACGAGATCTACCACGGGATCAGCTACGGGGAGCCGCTGCGCTGCGCGTGGGAGACGTCGCGGGAAGCGATTGTCGTGAACTCGTTCTCGAAGGCTTTCGCCATGACCGGGTGGCGGCTGGGGTGGATGTTGCTGCCGGAGCGGCTCAGGCGGGCGGTCGACTGCCTGACCGGGCAACTTCACGCTGTGTCCGCCGGCGCTCGCTCAGTACGCGGCGGTTGAGGCGTTTCATCCCGACGCCTACGCCGAGACCGAGAAGCATCTCCAGAGGTACAAAATCAACCGCGATCTGCTGCTCGACAGGCCTGACGAACCTCGGAATCGACAAGCTGGCGCCGGCGGACGGGGCGTTTTACGTCTACGCCGACGTCCGGCACCTCACGGACGACTCGATGGGCGTTCTGCCGCAAGTTGCTGGACGACACCGGGGTCGCGATCGTGCCCGGCATCGACTTCGACCCGTCGACGGGCACCACTTCGTGCGGATGTCGTTCGCCGGGTGCCACAGAGGACATCGAGGAGGCGTTGCGACGCCTCAAGGCCTGGTTCTGAGCGCAACAAAGCAGGCCGGCCGGACGTTCACAGAGCGGAGAAGGGGGAGGGAACCATGTGGGCGATCATCGGGTGGCTGGTGGCGATCTGGATCATGCTGGCCGTCGTCGGAGCCGTCGTGAAAGGCCTTTTCTGGCTCGCTGTGATTGGAGGACTACTCCTCGCAGGCACGGCGGCTTACGGTGCGATCAAATCCAAGCAGTAACGCTGGTCTAACCGAGAAGCAGCATTCACCATGAAGCGGTGTTGCAGTCCAACGAGGCCCGCCTCGAGCAGTGGGAGCGAAAGGTCGAGTGGCCGCTGACGGCCTCGCCCTGCTGTTCCTCGTCGCCGTACGCGTGGCAGGTGCTCGATGACCACCGGAGCGATGCATCTGCGCGCTCGAGATCGTGTTGTGGCTGGTCTGGGCAGTGTTCGCGGCCGACTACGTGGCGCGGTTCAGCCTGGCGGCCAACAAGATGCACTTCGTGAAGACCCACCTGTTCGACCTTGCCGCGGTCGTCCTGCCGATGGTGCGGCAGCTCAGGGTCCTGCGGCTGATCACCGTCATCACGATGCTGAACAAGAAGTTCCAGCGACAAGATCCGGCAACGGGTCAGCATTTACGTCGCCGGCGTGACGCTCATCGTCGCGTTTTGCGCGAGCCTCGCCGTGCTGGACGCGGAAAGGCACGCGGAAAACGCCAGCATCACCACTTTCCGCGACGCGTTGTGGTGGACGCTCACGACCATGTCGACGGTCGGCTACGGCGATCGCTATCCGGTCACGGCCGAGGGCCGGCTGGTCGCGGGGTTGCTCATGGTCGGCGGCATCGCGTTGCTCGGTGTCATCACCGGCACGATCGCCAGCTGGCTGCGTGGAGAAGCTGCGCGGTGTCGAGGAAGCCGAGCTCGAGACCGCGCAGGAGCTCCGGAACCTACGCGCCGAGATCGCCGAACTCCGCGCGGAGCTCAGCTCGCGCAACAACGGCTGACGTCCACAGTCGCGCGTCGATCCCCGCCACCAGAGCGCCTTCCACGTTGGACAGGCGGTCGTCGAAGAAGATCAAGTCCGCAGGAGCGGCGCCCAGGACGGCAACGAGGTGCTCCCAGATCGCCGCGTCCGGCTTCGCGCAACCGCAGGTCGCCGGAGAAGATCAGGTGCCGGAAGTGCTTGGCCCACGGCACCTTCTCGGCCAGCCGTGCGAACGTCACCGGCGCGTTCGACAGCAACGCCAGCGGAACGCCGAGCGAGTCCAGATCATCGATCAACGCAACGGTTTCCGCCACCGGGTCGTCCAGCCATCCGGCGTTGTCCGAGCGCGGTCAGCCGCGTCACGGCGTCCGTCGTCGAACGACTGTCCCAAGCCGCGAGCCGATCAGCTCCCAGTACTCGGCGTCCGACCCGCCGCGGTCGTAGGCGTCACGGTCCCAGTACGCGGACTCGAAGCCTCGCAGACGACACCCCGAGCCGCGCAGCCATCGCGGGCATCCCGGGTTCCGCTGGCTGATGACCTCGCCGAAGTCGAACACGATCCAGCGCATCTCAGACGTCCTCTCGTAGCCGGCGCAGCACCTCAGCGATGTCGGACGGAGTCCACGTCGCCGTGCGTCACGAACCGAACCTTGCCGGACATCGGACTGGCGAAAACCCCGACCTCCCGCAGCGACAGCAGCGTCTTGTCCAGGTCGGGCACCGACGCCAGCACGATGTTCGTCGCCGGCTCGGCCACCTCCCAGCCCAGCGTCGCGCAGCCCGGCGGCCAGCGCCGAGGCGTTCGCGTGATCGTCGGCCAAGCCGGTCGATCCGGTCCAGCGCCACCAGGCCCGCGGCGGCCAGCACGCCGCCCTGCCGCACCCCGCCGCCGAGCATCTTGCGCACCCGCCGCGCCTCGACGACGAACGACCGCGTACCCGGCCACCACCGACCCGACCGGCGCGCCGAGTCCCTTGGACAGGCACACCTGAACGGTGTCCACGCCGGCGGCCAGCGCAGCGGGCGGCACCCCCAGCGCCACCGAGGCGTTCCACAGCCGGGCGCCGTCCAGGTGCACGGCGAGCCCGATCTACCGTGCCGCCGCCACCAGCGCGCGTGCTCGTCCGGCGGCGTCACCGTGCCACCGGAGGCGTTGTGCGTGTTCTCCAGGCACAACAACGTGGTGCGCAGCCCGTAATAAGGAGACTCACCACCGCCGGCGGCCACCGACGGCCGTCCGGGGTCATCGCAGGCAAGCGCGTGCGGCATCCCGCCGGCCAGCCAGGCGGCGGTCCCCAGCTCGGCGTCCAGCACGTGCGCGCCGAGCGGAGCGAGGAACCGGTCACCGCGGTCGAAGGTGCAGGAACAACGCGATCAGGTTGCCCATCGACCCGGACGGCACCCACAGCGCGGCCTCGACGCCGAGCAGCGCGGCGACCCGTTCCTCCAGCGCAGCCATGGTCGGGTCGTGGTCGAGCACGTCGTCGCCGACCTCGGCCGCCGCCATCGCGCGGCGCATCTCCTCGTCCGGCTGGGTGACGGTGTCCGAGCGCAGGTCGATGGGGGTCACGACTCCGATCACATCACATCCGGCCTCGAACGACCGAGGGGGTGATGTAGCTCTCGCCGATGGTTCGTGCAACCGTTGGTGCCTCGGATTCCGTCCGGTCAGTGCAACTCGAGGAACGAGCGGAGAGCAGTCCGCGTGGATCAGCGCGACGAGCAGGAGTTCGCGGAGTACTTCGTGGCTCGCCGTGAGGCTGTGCGCCGAACGGCATACCTGCTGTGCGGCGACTGGCACCGCGCTGACGACTTCGCGCAGACAGCGTTCGTCGCGCTGCACAGGAGGTGGCGGAAGATCCGGGACAAGCAGGCTCTTGACGCCTATGTGCGGCGCAGCGTGGTGCGCGCGGTGATCGACGAGTCACGTCGTCCGTGGCGGCGCGAGAAGTTCACCGACGAGCTGCCGGAGACCACCGACGCAGGACGCCGAGGTCGGCGACACGGTCGCGACGCGCGAGGCGTTGATGAAGGGCCTGCGCAGAGTCCCGCCGAGGCAACGGGCGGTGCTCGTGCTGAGGTTCCTCGAGGGCCTCGACGTGACGCGGCACCGCCGAGGCGCTGAAGTGCTCGGAAGGAACTGTGAAGAGTCAGACCGCTCGCGGGCTGACCGCGCTGCGGGAAGCTCTGGGCGACGCGATCGACGACCTGCGACCGGCGTCGTGAGGGACCGGACGAGGAGGAGGACGTAGATGGACGAGAACAAGCTCGCGGACCTGTTCCGCGACGCGGCGCAGGACGCGCCACCGGCGTCCTTCGACGCGGGCGACGTCCGCACGGCCTCCCGACCGTGCCACGCTCGCAGGCGCAACTCGATCGCCGCGCGGCACTACGCTGGCCGTGGTGCTCGGTTTCGGCGGTGTCGTCGCGAGCTACCGGCTGGATCAACCAGGACGCGAACGGCCAGCACCACCTGGGTTCTGGGCAGGCGGCAGGACAACTCGGCACAATCGCCGATGTCCGCTCCTGACCGCGCCAGTCGACCACGAAGAACTTCCCGAGCGACGCCGTCCACGCAGGGGGACGTGTCCGACGCCGGGAAGCACCGGCCCTCAGGCCGGTGAGCACGCGCAGTGCAGGGCTGCGCAGCGGTGGACCGAGAGCTCGCCGACGCCCTCGCCGTCGAGCTTTCGGTCCCACCGGATACGCCGTGCCGCCGACCGTGACCTGTTCGCCGAACGTCGCGCTCGGCCGCGTTCAAGATCGACGGCCTGACGATCACCGCGATCGTCACGTCCGGCGGCTTCGACCGGCACCGGCCGGAGCCGCAGCAGGTGAAGACCGCGAAAGGCCAGGACCTTTACGTGTTCACCCAGGGTGACGGCGAGGCGAAGGGCAGGCCAGGCGGTTCGCGGACGACATCGCGCCCGAGTTCTGATCACGCCGGTACCGCGCACAGTACTCTGGCGCGACTATGACGGCAGCAACTCCCAAAGGCGAGCGCCGGCGACAGGCGCTCGTCGAGGCCGCGGCCGAACTGCTCGTCGAGGGCGGGTTCGACGCGATCCGCCACCGTGCGGTCGCCGAACGCGCAGGCCTGCCGCTCGCGTCGACCACGTACTACTTCGACTCGCTGGACGAGCTGATCACCGCGGCCGTGGAGTTCCACGGCCGCGCCGAGCTGGCGAGCTGCCGCGAACGGCTGGCGGCGATCGGCGAGCAGCTGTCCGACGACGAGCTGATCGAGTTCGTGCTCGACCTGCTGCGTCGGCCAGGACGTCACCGACACCGAGGCGATGCTGCTGCGCTACGAACGCCTCGTCGCGACCGGCAGCCGCCCGTACCTGCGGCCGTTGATGCTGGTCGCTGTCCAGGGAGCTGCACGAGCTGATCGCCGACATCTTCGCCCGCTCCGGCCGTGACATCGCCCCGGACCGGGTCGAGGAGCTGATCGCGCTGGTCGACGGTTCGGTGGTGAACGCGTTCATCGAGCTGACGTCCGATCCGCGCGGCGTCGCGCGCCAGGATGCTCCGAAAGGCCCTTTCGCGTCACGAGTGATGCAACCTCGCGTTTCCCGGATGCGTTCTCTTCAGTGAGGACGCGAGAGGGGAACGCATGCGCAAGGCCGATGAACAGGGCTTTCGCGAGTTCGCGGCAGCCAATGCCGCGTCGCTTGCGACGCACCGCGTACCTGTTCTGTGGCGACTGGCACACAGCCGAAGACCTGATGCAGTCGACGCTGATGAAGATCTACCTGGCCTGGAAGCGCATCAAGGACCTCGACAACCTGATCGCCTACGCCCGCAAGGTGCTGCTGCGCACCTGGCTGGACGAGAAGCGCAGGCCGTGGCGCAGAGCCGAGCAGCGCGACGGGGAGCTGCCGGACGCCGCCGACGAGTCCGCGACCCCGACAGCACGGGCGCGAAGCTGTGGGCACGCGAGCTGGTGCACACCGCTTCTGCTGCAGGTTGCCGCCCCGGCAACGCGCGGTGCTCGTGCTGCGGTACTTCGACGACCTGCCGTCGCCGAGGCGGCGGTGGCCATGGGATGCACGCGAAGGAACGGTCAAGAGCCAGACGGCGCGCGGTCTCGCGACGCTGCGCGCCATCGTGGAGAAGCTCGACAGCAGTTCGGGGAGGGTCGCGTCGTGAGTGAGCAGGAGATCCGCGAGGGACTGCTGCTGGCCGTGTGGCGACGAGCCGCCGCTGGACTTCGACCCCGACGCAGCTGATGAGGCGGGCCGAGCACAAAAAAAGTCGCAGGCGAGCGCTGGTCAGCGTCGGAGTCGCCACCGCCATGATCGTGGTGGCGGCGTTGGCGTTGCCGAGTCTGCTGCCGCGCGGCGCGGACAGCACCCGCTGGCGTCGGACCAGCCACAGACGTCCAGCGCCACCGTCGAGCGACTCGGACGGACCACCGGCCGAGCGAATCGGCGACGAGCTGGCCGAACGCCTCGGGCCGAGCGTTGCCGAGCCTGCATGACAGGTCTACGCGGACATCACGCCCCGGCCGCATGTTCCAGGTGCCGCCCGCGTCGCAGTCGCCGACGAGACGACGCCGCGCCGAAGCAGGTCGGTCGATCCGAACCACACCGGCTTCGTGCACCTGACGACTAGGTCGGGCCGACCGCGCTCCAGGTGCAGGCCGCGAACGACCATGCCGGACTCGGACGCTTCTGCTCCGGTGCGGTCAGCTGTCACGAGCGTGCCGCAGAAGGACGGCACGCTGGTCACCCAGGCCGAGTTCATGGACGGCGGCCCGGAGCTCACTCGCGCGGTGACGTACCGCGTGTTCCCGACGGCTGCACCGTGCACGAGTCACCGGCTACAACTACAACCCGGCGACCAGGCGAGCGGTCTGCGCGAGACAGCCGTCCGGTGTCCGTGGACGTGCTCACAACGCTGGCCACGGACCCGAGCATCCACTGCGGAGTGAGTCCGACGTGCACTAATCTGGCGTGACGTGAGCAAGCCGCGCATCCCGAACGTGCTCGCCGGCCGCTACGCCTCGGCGGAGCTGGCCGACGCTGTGGTCCCCCGAGCACAAGGTCGTGCTCGAGCGCGAGCTGTGGCTCGCGGTGCTGCGCGCGCAGGCGCGAGCTGGGCATCGAGGTGCCCGACGACGGCGATCGCCGACTACGAGCGCGTGATCGACCAGGTCGACCTGGCCTCGATCGCCGAGCGCGAGCGGGTCACCCGGCACGACGTGAAGGCGCGCATCGAGGAGTTCAACGCGCTCGCCGGCCACGAGCACGTGCACAAGGGCATGACCTCCCGCGACCTCACCGAGAACGTCGAGCAGCTGCAGGTCCTGCGTCGCTCGAACTGGTCCGGGCCGCGACGGTCGGCGCGTGCTCGCGCGGCTGGCGCGGCTCGCCGCCGAGCACGCCGACCTGGTGATGGCCGGCCGCTCGCACAACGTCGCCGCGCAGGCCACCACGCTGGGCAAGCGGTTCGCCACCGCCGCCGACGAGCTGCTGGTGGCGTTCGACGCGGCTGGACGAACCTGATCGAGCGCTACCCGCTGCGCGGCATCAAGGGCCCGGTCGGCACCGCGCAGGACATGCTCGACCTGCTCGGCGGCGATCCGGCGAAGTTGGCCGAGCTGGAGCGCACGGTGGCCGCGCCACCTCGGGCTTCGACCGAGTGCTGACCAGCGTCGGCCAGGTCTACCCGCGCTCGCTCGACTTCGACGTGGTGTCCGACGCTGGTCCAGCTCGCCGCGGCGCCGTCGCAGCCTGGCCAAGACGATCCGGCTGATGGCCGGGCCACGAGCTGGTCACCGAGGGCTTCAAGCCCGGCCAGGTCGGCTCCTGCGCGATGCCGCACAAGATGAACACCCGCTCCTGCGAGCGGGTCAACGGCCTCGCGGTCATCCTGCGCGGCTACCTGTCGATGGTCGGCGAGCTGGCCGGCGACCAGTGGAACGAGGGCGACGTGTCCTGCTCGGTGGTCCGCCGGGTCGCGCTGCCGGACGCGTTCTTCGCGCTCGACGGCCTGCTCGAGACGTTCCTGACCGTGCTGGACGAGTTCGGCGCCTACCCGGCCGTCGTCGCGCGCGAGCTGGACCGCTACCTGCCGTTCCTGGCCACCACCAAGGTGCTGATGGCCGCGGTGCGGGCGGGTGTCGGCCGGGAGACCGCGCACGAGGCGATCAAGGAGAACGCGGTCGCCGTGGCGCTGGCCATGCGCGAGCAGGGCCTCGGCGCAGAACGACCTGCTGGACCGGCTGGCCGCCGACGAGCGCCTGCCGCTGGACCGCGCCGCGCTGGACGCGCTGCTCGCCGACCGGCTGTCGTTCACCGGCGTGGCGGCGGCGCAGGTCGCGGCCGTGGTGGAGCAGGTCGCGGCGGTGGTCGACAAGTACCCGGCGTACGAGCCGGAGCCGATCCTGTGATCGTGTCCGGCCTGTCACGTCTACCCGATCAAGGGCTGCGGCGGGGTCCCCGTCGCAGCGTCGGCGGTCGACCGTCACCGGCCTGCGGGACGACCGGATGATGATGCTGGTCGACGACGACGGCGTGTTCCTGTCGCCAGCGCAACGGTGCCGGCGATGGCCGCGCTGCGTCCGTCCGTTGGTGGACGCGGCGCTGGTGGTCGGCGGGGAGTCGATGCCGAGATCGTCGTTGACGGGCCACGGGTTCCGGTCGTCGTGCACAAGTGGCACGGCGCCGGCGTCGACCAGGGCGACGCGGCCGCCGAGTGCTTCTCCGCCGCGCTCGACCAGCCGTGCGGCTCGTGCGGACGCCCCCGGACCAGCACCGGGCGACGACCGGCGAGACGGCCGGGCTGGTCGGCTTCGCCGACGGCAACGCGCTGCTGGTGATCTCGCTGTCCTCATTGGACGGGCTGAACGAGCGGATCCTGGAGCGCGGCGGCGAGCCGGTGCCGATGAACCGGTTCCGGCCGAACGTCGTGGTGTCCGGCTGGCCCGAGCCGCACACCGAGGACCGGGTGCGGCGCGCGGTGATCGGCGACGTGGAGCTCGGCTACGCCAAGGACTGCGTGCGGTGCGCGGTGCCGATGGTCGACCAGGAGACCGGGCGCGTGCGGGCCCGGAGCCGATCCGCTCGCTGGCCACCTACCGCCGTGACCCCGACGGCGGCGTGATCTTCGGCATGAAGGCCGGCGTCGTACGCACGGGGACCGTCGCCGTCGGCGACAAGGTCGACGTGCTGGAGTGGCGCTCCTGAAGCGTCAGGCCTTGCGCCAGCGCAGCCGGTCGCCGCGGTTGCGGGTCCTTGCGGCAGATCAGCGGGTCACCCCTGGTGCCGACGCCGATCGCGCCTTCCGGATCGCAGCGCGCGCCCTCGTTCGACGAACAGCCCCCGCTGCGGGGTCTCGGTGGTCGTCGTCGGCTGAGCCGGCGGCGGCGCCTGCACGGGCGGCGGCGCCGGCTCGTGGTCGTCGTCGTGGTGGTGGTCGTCGTCGTCGAGGTCGATGTCTTGACCTTGATGTCGGCGACTTCCGGGGTCGGCACGATGGTGACGGACGGGTCGTGCTCGTGTTGGGGGACACGGACGGCCGGACGACGCATCGGTGGAGTCGCTGCCCCAGCCTGCGACGACCAGCACGATGAGCAGTCCCGCGCTAGCCAACGCCGGGATCCACAGCGCCTTTCGGGTGAGCACGGGGTGCACCTTAAGGGTCTTTCGCCTTGATCTGTAGGGGCGAATGCGGCGATCTGTCGGACCTGCTGAGTAAGTCGGGTTGCGACGGGATCCCCGGCCGGGGGTACCCATGCTCGAGCTGCCGGGCACGTAGGCTGACCAGCGTGCCAACGCTCGCTGACTACCAGCACGTCGCCCGCGGCAAGGTTCGCGACTCTACGACGTCGACGACGAGCTGCTGCTGTTCGTCGCCTCCGACCGGATCTCCGCCTACGACCACGTCCTGACGCACCGAGATCCCGGACAAGGGCCGCGTGCTCACCGCGATGAGCGTGTTCTGGTTCGAGCGGCTCGCCCCGAACCACCTGGTCTCCGCCGACGACCCGCGCATTCCGGCCGAGGTCCGGGGCCGGGCGCTGCTGGTGCGCAAGCTGGAGATGGTCGACGTCGAGTGCGTGGCGCGCGGCTACCTCACCGGCTCCGGCATGGCCGACTACCAGCCGCACCGGCGCGGTCTGCGGCATCGAGCTGCCGGCCGGGTCTCGTCGAGGCCGCCGAGCTCGACCCGCCGATCTTCACGCCCGCGTCGAAGGCCGAGATCGGTGCGCACGACGAGAACGTGTCGTTCGACGTCATCGCCGCGAAGCATCGGCGACGAGCTGGCGAACGAAGCTGCGTGACCGCACGATCGAGCTGTACAGCGAGGCGCGCGCGTACGCCCGAACGCGTGGCCTGATCCTCGCGGACACGAAGTTCGAGTTCGGGCTGGACGCCGCACGGCGAGCTGATCCTGGCCGACGAGGTGTTCACGCCGGACTCGTCGCGGTACTGGCCGGCCGAGGGCTACGAGCCGGGTCGCGTGCAGCCGTCGTTCGACAAGCAGTACGTGCGGGACTGGCTGACCTCCGCCGCCTCCGGCTGGGACCGGAACGGCGACGCCCCGCCGCCCGCGCTGCCCGCGGACGTCGTCGAGGCGACCCGGCAGCGGTACGTCGAGGCCTACGAGCGGCTTACTGGCCGGTCTTTCGCTGACTGGCTCGCGTGAGTTAGCTCTGGTTTCACGCGGATGTCACCACGGCATGGCGCACTCATTCTGTGCACTCACAGCTCGTGGTCTCTCTGTCCGGCATCGGTCCGCAGACACTCGACCGTTGCGCTGATCTGGCCGCGGCCCTCACGCCGCGGCGCGTGCCGTTGTCGCTGCTCGTGGTCCCCCGCGAGCTCGGCAGCGCACAGGAATGGGTGCGGCAGCGGGCCGCGCTCGGCGACGCCGTCGTGCTGCACGGCCTCGGGCAGCGGCGGTTGCCCGCGTACGAGGCCGGGTTGCTGCTGACGGGCGCGCGGGTCCAGATGGACGCCATCGGGCTCAACGCCGACACGTTCGCGCCGCGGCGGAGGGTGGCGTCAGCGGGGACGTTGATCGCGCTGCGCAAGCACCGGTTCAACCGGTGTGCCGACGCGCACGCCGTGCGGGACCTCGGCACGGGACTCGCGACGCTCGGGCGGCTGCACGCGTTGACCGAGCGCAGCAGCTTCGGTGAGCTGCGCTGCCTCGCGCTGGTCTACGCGACGGCCCGGTCCGCGCGGCGCGGCGGGCTCACCCGGATCACCGTCGACGCGCGCGACCTGGACCGGCCGGGGTCACGGCAGGCCGTGCTCGACGCCGTTGACGTCGCGCTCGCCCACGACGCCACGCCGACCACCTACGTCAAACTGCCGTCGCCTCGCCAGGCGTCAGCGGCCTGACCTCGTCTCCGCGGGCTTGAGCATGTCGAACAGGCCGTAGGCCATCTTCGGCATCGCCAGGACGGCCTCGTGGATCGGCACGGCCACGCGCGGCTTGACCTCGCGCATGAAGTCGACGGCCTCACCCGTGCGCATCCACGGCGCACCGGCGGGCAGCCCGAGCACGTCGATGTCCTCGTCGGGCACGAACAGCGCGTCGCCGGGGTGGTAGAACGCGCCGTCGCCGATCACGTAGCCGGCGTTCGGCACGATCGGGATGTCCTGGTGGATGACGGCGTGCTGCCCGTTGACGACCTTCACCGTGGTGTCGCCGACCTTGAACACGTCACCCGGACGGGCGACAGTCGGATTTTCGGCTCTGGTCCGCCGAGCCTTCGTCGACGATCAGCTGCGCCTGGGGGTTGGCGGCGAGCAGCGCGGGCAGCCTCGCGGTGTCCAGGTGATCGGCGTGCTGGTGCGTGATCAGCACCGCATCCAGGTCTTTCACGTCCTCGAACCCGGTCGAGAACGTGCCGGGGTCGATCAAGATCCGGGTGGAGCCGTTGTCCAGCAGCACGCAGGCATGACCGAAATGGACAACTCGCATGGATTCCTCCATTACCGACGTTTGGCGGGCTGACACGGATGTGTGACGTCGGAAGTATCAAAAAGCATGAGGAAAACCCTGCAACTCCTCACGGCACTGGCGCTTGCCCTGCCGATGACGTCCATCATCCCTGCAACCACCACATCTACTCCTGCTCAGGCCCAGTCGCCGCAGAGCCAGGAAATCGGCACCGAGGAAGCGCTCTCGGTGCGTGTGGGCGGCACGACCCGTTCGACGGTGATCGAACGGCCCGGCTCCGGCTACGTGAAGCTGCATTTCACGGACCTGCGGATCCTGCCGGGCGACGTGCTCACGGTGTCGAACCCTGACGGCACCGAGAAGTACACGTACACAAGAGACCTCAAGACCTCGCTGACCGCCACGATCGACTCCACCGGCTTCTGGGCCATGTCGATCACCGGTGACAAGGCCGTCGTGTCGATGAAGAACGCGCTCAGCCGGGTGCGGATCGACAAGATCACGCGCGGCTACACCGAGGCCGAGATGGATGCGCAGCCTTCGGTGCAGAGCATCTGCGGCACGAACGACTACAAGGACGCGGTCTGCTACCAGTCCAGCAACCCGACCGAGTTCGGAAGACCAAGTCCGTGGCGAAGCTGCTGCGCAACGGCAGCTCGCTGTGCACCGCGTGGCGGGTCGGCCCCAACAACCGGCTGCTGACCAACAACCACTGCTTCACCAGCACCAGCGCGGCATCGAGGTGTGGTTCAACTACCAGTGCCCGACCTGCGGTGGCACCGCGTCGGCTCCCCCACGAAGGTGCTGGCGGCACAGGTACTCAAGACCAACGCGCGCGCTCGACTACACGCTCTTCACCGTGAACAACTTCGCGGCCATCAGCTCGTTCGGCTTCCTTGAGCTGGACGCGCGCGTGCCCGCCGTCGGTGAGGAGATGTACGTCGTCGGCCACCCGGCCGGGAAGCTCAAGAAGTTGTCGTTGCGCGACAACAACAACGGTGGCGGCTACTGCATCGTGCGCGCGGTGCGCGTGAACGGCAGCTCGTCGCAGTCCGACATCAGCTACATGTGCGACACCGAAGGCGGCTCGTCCGGTTCGCCGGTGCTGTCGAGGCGCACGCACAAGGTGATCGGGCTCCACCACTTCGGCGGCTGCCCGAACCAGGGCGTGCGCATCGACCTCGTCGCCGCGCAGATCGGCTCGCTGCTCTGATCAACCCACCGCGGTAAGGATCTCCTCCTCCTCGGCCGGCGTCAGGCCGGCCTTGCGGGACCGGTCCAACCCGAGGCCGCGCTCGTACTCCAGCGAGTCGAGCGCGGTCTCGGCCAGCGGCCTGGTCCGCAGGCCGTTCGCCAGCGCCGCACTCACGTCGCGGCCGGTCATCTTGGCCCACTCCTGCGGCAGCCACAGCGGAATCGACCGCGGCCCGGACCACGGGTTGATCTCCAACCGCTCCAGCACACCCTCCGCCACCGAGACCAGCTGCGTGCCCGCCGGCGCCACCGCCCCGGCGATCTCGCCGATGGCCAGCTGGAACGGCACGGCGGGCCCGGTCGCGTCGAAGGTGCCGGTCACCCGTTCCTCCGCGGCGTACACGATCCACTGCGCCAGATCCCGCACGTCGATGTGCTGACACGCCAGGTCGGGGCTGTCCGGCACGACGACCCGGCCACCCTGGCTGAGCCGCGCGGGCCAGTACCCGAACCGGTCCGTCGGGTCGTCCGGCCCGGTGATCAGCCCGGCCCTGACGATGAACTCGCGACCTCGCATCGCCTCGCGCACCGTGTTCTCACTCGCGACCTTCACGCTGCCGTACCGCTCCGACGTGAACTCCTCCGCCGGGTCGTCCTCCAGCGGCGGCAGCAACTCGTTGTTCAACGTCGAATGGTCCGCGTAGACCGAGATGCTGGACACGAACGTCCAGTGCGGCGTGGTGTGCCCGAACGCCTCCAACGCGTCCCTCACCCAGTTCACCGAGTACTTCGCGACGTCGATGACAGCGTCGAACTGCTCACCGGCGAGCTGGTCGAACGCGCCGGGTCTGTTGCGGTCGACCGGAACCAGCCTGGCGCCTTCCGGCACCCCGCCGGACGCACCGCGGGCGGCGCAGACGACCTCATGGCCCCGCCGGACCGCCTCCACCGTGACGGCCTTGCTGAGGAACACGGTTCCTCCGAGCACCAGGATCTTCATGATCTCCAGCATCCGTCGCCGACGGCCGTTGTGCCACCGGTCTCGCTCGCGGCGAACACGGTGGCGCGACGGAGAACATGTGCCCCCGAACACCTGTCGAGTTCATGAACGCCCAGGTCAGGTAGGCTCCCGAGGTACCGCCAGCCCCTCAAACCCGGGAGCAGTCTGTCGTGGCCCGAGTCGTCGTCGACGTCATGCCGAAGCCCGAAATTCTCGACCCGCAAGGTCAGGCGGTGGCGAACGCGCTGCCGCGTCTTGGCTTCGACGGTGTCGCGGCCGTCCGTCAGGGCAAGCACTTCGAGCTGGAGGTCGCCGACGATGTCGACGACGAGACGCTCGCCAAGATCGCCGAGACGTTCCTCGCCAACCCCGTGATCGAGGACTGGACCGTGCGCAGGGTCGAGGCATGAGGGTCGGTGTCATCACCTTTCCCGGCACGCTCGACGATGTGGACGCCCAGCGGGCGGTGAAGTACGCCGACGGGGAGGCTGTGCCGTTGTGGCACGGCGACCATGACCTCAAGGGCGTCGACGCGGTCATCGTGCCCGGTGGGTTCTCCTACGGCGATTACCTGCGGTGCGGCGCCATCGCGCGGTTCGCGCCGGTCATGCAGGAAGTGATCGAGGCCGCGAACAAGGGGATGCCCGTGCTGGGCATCTGCAACGGCTTCCAGATCCTCGCCGAGGCGCACCTGTTGCCCGGTGCCCTCACCCGTAACCACAAGCTGCACTTCGTGTGCCGCGACCAGTGGCTCAGCGTCGAGAACAACACCACGGCGTGGACCACCCGCTACGACCTCGAAGCCGAGATCCTCGTGCCGTTGAAGTCGGGCGAGGGCGGCTACCAGGCCGATGAAGACACCCTCAAAGAGTTGGAAGACAACAACAGGGTCGTCTTCCGGTATGTCGGCGAGAACCCGAACGGCAGCCGCAACAACATCGCGGGCATCTCGAACGCCAAGGGCAATGTGGTCGGCCTCATGCCGCATCCGGAACACGCGATCGACGCGTTGACCGGCCCGACGGACGACGGTCTCGGGATGTTCCTGTCCCTGCTCGACTCGGTGGTGAAGGCATGATCGACACCGTCAAGAACGCGGAGACCACGCCCGACCAGGAGCAGCCCTACCGGGAGCTGGGCCTGAAGGACGACGAGTACGCGCGCATCAGGGAGATCCTCGGCCGCAGGCCTACGGACGCCGAGCTCGCGATGTACTCGGTGATGTGGAGCGAGCACTGCTCCTACAAGTCGTCCAAGGTGCATCTGAAGTACTTCAGCGACACCACGACCGACGAGATGCGCAGCAAGATGCTCGCGGGCATCGGCGAGAACGCGGGCGTCGTCGACGTCGGGGACGGCTGGGCGGTCACGTTCAAGGCCGAGAGCCACAACCACCCGTCGTACGTCGAGCCCTACCAGGGTGCGGCGACCGGTGTGGGTGGCATCGTGCGCGACATCCTTGCGATGGGCGCGCGCCCTCTGGCCGTGATGGACCCACTGCGGTTCGGCAGGCCGGACGCGGCAGACACGCGCAGGGTTCTCCCCGGCATCGTCGCGGGCGTCGGCGGGTACGGGAACTGCCTCGGGCTGCCGAACATCGGCGGCGAGGTCGTGTTCGACGAGTCCTACCAGGGAAACCCGCTGGTCAACGCCCTGTGCGTGGGTGCGATGCGCGTCGAGGACCTGCACCTCGCGCACGCGTCCGGCACCGGCAACATGGTCATTCTCTACGGCGCGCGCACCGGTCTCGACGGCATCGGCGGCGTCAGCGTGCTGGCCAGCGAGACGTTCGACGACACGGCGGGCAAGCGCAAGAAGCTGCCGAGTGTCCAGGTGGGCGACCCGTTCACCGAGAAGGTGCTGATCGAGTGCTCGTTGGAGCTCTTCGAGAAGGGCATCGTCGTCGGCATCCAGGACCTCGGCGGCGCGGGTCTGTCCTGCGCCACGAGTGAGCTCGCGTCCGCCGGCGACGGTGGCATGCACATCAACCTCGAACGCGTCCCGCTGCGGGCGACCGGCATGACGCCCGCGGAGATCCTCTCCAGCGAGTCGCAGGAACGCATGTGCGCGGTCGTCGAGCCGCACAACGTCGACGAGTTCATGGCGGTCTGCGCGAAGTGGGACGTCATCGCCACCGAGATCGGTGAGGTGACGGACGGGGACCGCCTGGTCATCACGTGGCACGACGAGGTCGTCGTGGACGTGCCGCCGCGCACCGTCGCCCACGAGGGCCCGGTGTACCACCGGCCGATCGAGCGCCCGGCGGATCAGGACGAGCTGCAGGCGAACACTCCGGACGGGCTCGCGAGGCCGGAGAACCTGCTCGAACTGATCAAGACCATGGCGGCCAGCCCGAACCTGGCCTCCAAGAAGTGGGTCACCGACCAGTACGACCGGTACGTGCGTGGTGGCACGGTCCTCGCGCAGCCCAGCGACGGCGGCATGATCCGGATCGACGAGGAGACGCACCGCGGTGTCGCTCTCTCGACGGACTGCAACGGCCGCTACACGAAGCTTGACCCGTACGCGGGTGCGCAGCTCGCGCTGGCCGAGGCCTACCGCAACGTCGCGGCCACCGGTGCCACGCCGGTCGCCGTCACGAACTGCCTCAACTTCGGCTCGCCCGAGGACCCAGGTGTCATGTGGCAGTTCGAGCAGGCAGTGAAGGGCCTCGCGGACGGCTGTGTGGAGCTGGGCATCCCGGTGACCGGCGGCAACGTCAGCTTCTACAACCAGACCGGTTCCACGGCGATCCTGCCGACGCCGGTCGTGGGCGTGCTCGGCGTGATCGACGACGTGCGGCGCCGCATCCCCACCGGGATCGGGGCCGAGGCGGGCGAGACGCTGCTGCTGCTGGGTGAGACCAAGAACGAGTTCGGCGGGTCGGAGTGGGCGCACCACGTCCACGGCCACCTCGGCGGATTGCCGCCGAAGGTCGACCTGCGGCGCGAGAAGCTGCTCGGGCAGGTCCTCGTCGCGGGCTCGCGTGACGGCATGGTCTCCGCCGCGCACGACCTCTCCGAGGGCGGGCTGGCCCAGGCGCTGGTCGAGACGTGCCTGATCGGTGAGACGGGTGCGCGGGTGTTCCTCGCGGGCGACCTGTTCACCGAGCTGTTCAGCGAGTCGGCCGGTCGCGTGCTCGTCGCCGTGCCGCGCACGGAGGAGCAGCGCTTCACCGACATGTGCACCGCGCGCGCCCTGCCGTGGCGCAAGGTCGGCGTCGTCGACCCGGAGTCCCACGCGCTGGAGATCCAGGGCCTCGGGGAGCTGCCGCTGGCCGAGCTCCGCGAAGCCTGGGAGGGCACCCTCCCCGCGCTGTTCGACTGACATTTTCCGTCACGCGGGGGCCCCGCGTTTCCCTGGAGGAAACGCGGGGCCCCCGCGTGACGGTCAGTCAGACGTCTTTTCCATGCGGGAGCCGGCCAGTGCCATCGCGCCGCCGATCAGGGCGAGGGCGATGCCGGCGTACGGCTGGTACCCGTAGGCCCAGGCCATCGTGAAGTTCCACGTCCCTCCGTAGAACGACGCGATGGCCGAACCGCCGCCCTGGATGAGCACGGCGATCCCCAGGATCTGCAACAGCAGTGACATGGGGGCTAGCTTGCCGCAATCCGCTGCAGCTGCTCGAACTTGCCGTTGAACAGGTTCTGGTCGCCGGGGAAGAGCCCGGCCGCCTGCCACTGCCAGATCGTGTGGAAGGCGAAGCCGACGGGCAACGGGCCGAGCTTGTCGGTGTAGTGCGCCACCCACAGCGGGTTGTTCTCGCCGAAGTGGTACGAGCCGCCGACACACTTGTTCCACCAGCTCGTGGACGTGTAGATGGCCGGATATCGCTTGGTGCGCTTGAACACCGTGTCGCTGAACGCGCGCACCCACGTCGTCATCGCGGCCTGGTTCATGCCGTAGCAGGTCTCGCCGTACGGGTTGTACTCCATGTCCAGCGCGGGCGGCAGTGTCCGGCCGTCCGGCGACCAGCCGCCGCCGTTGTTGACGAAGAAGTTCGCCTGGGCCACGCCGTCGGCACGGTCGGGCAGCGCGAAGTGGTACGCGCCGCGGATCATGCCGACGTCGTAGGAGCCGCCGTACTGCTGGTTGAACTTCGGGTTCCGGTAGTGGGTGCCCTCGGTCGCCTTCACGTAGGAGAACCGGGCGCCCTTGTTCCAGGAAGCCTTCCAGTCGACGTCGCCCTGGTGGCTGCTGACGTCCATGCCGGGCACCTTGCCGTCGGCGGGCGGTGCCGCCGCTGTTCGGGTGCCGGGGCCTTCGTGTTTGAGGATCTGGGAGCCCGCGAAGTTGTCCGCGGAGCCCTCGGGCAAGGGCGCCGCGGACGCGGGGGCCGGCGCCAGGCCGGCGACGATCGCCACGATGCTGATCAGGGTCCGCATGGACTAGATCGTGCGACCATTTGTCCTATTCGGCCACTGGCATCACCCGTCCAGGCGGGTTAGCTCCTCCTCGGTCAACTCCAGGTGGGTGGCGGCCGATGAATCCTGGACGCTCGCCGGCCGAGATGCACCCGGAATGGGGATGACCACCTCGGACTTCGCCAGCATCCACGCGAGGCACACCTGGTGGGGGCTCACGCCGTGCGCGTCGCCGACCTCCTTGAACGGACCGCTGAGCGAGCCCGCCTTGCCGATGCCGCCGAACGGGCTCCACGGCAGGAACGCGACGCCGAGCTTGTCGCACAGCTCCAGCTCGGGCTCGCTCGACCGGAACGACGGCGAGAACTGGTTCTGCACGGCCGCGAGGCGCCCGCCGAGGATCTCGTTCGCCAGGACGATCTCCTCCGGGTTGAAGTTCGACACGCCCGCATAGCGGATCTTGCCGTTGTCCAGCAGCTCCTTGAGCGCGCCGACCGACTCGGCGATCGGCGTCTTCGGGTCCGGCCGGTGGAACTGGTACAGGAAGATCTGGTCGACCCCGAGCCGCCGGAGTGACCCGTCGACCGCGCGACGCAGGTACTCCGGGCGCCCGTCGAGCGCCCAGCCGCCTCCCGGTACGCGGGTGTGGCCGCCCTTGGTCGCGACGAACACCTCCTCGGAACGGCCGCGCAGGCCCTCGGCGATCAGCTCCTCGTTGTGTCCGAAGTCGGTGTCGTCGAGCGAGTAGGCGTCAGCGGTGTCGATGAACGTCACGCCGGCGTCGAGCGCGGCGTGGATGGTCTGGATGGCCTGGGCGCGGTCGGGCCGCCCCTGGACCGAGATGGGCATGCCGCCCAGCCCGATGGCGCTGACCTCGACTTCTCCGATTCGACGCTTCTGCATGACCTCTACTCTGGCCCACCTGGATTAAGCTGTCCAACGCAAAGAAGTGATCCCATTAAGCGCTAGCGGTGATTAATAGTGGAACTCAGACAGCTGGAGTACTTCGTCGCGGTCGCCGAGGAGTGTCACTTCACCCGCGCCGCGCGCCGGATGCACGTCGCCCAGTCGGGCCTGTCGGCGTCCATCAGGGCGCTGGAGGTCGAGCTCGGCGCGCCGCTGTTCCTGCGCACCACCCGCCAGGTCGAGCTCACCCAGGCGGGCCGCGCGTTGCTGCCCGAGGCACGCCGCGCGCTCGGCGCCATCGAGTCGGCCCGTGACGCGGTCGCCGACGTGCAGGGCCTGCTGCGCGGCACGCTCTCCGTCGGCAGCCTGCAGTGCCTGCACGTGGTGCATCTGCCTGCGGTGCTCTCACGGTTCCACGAGATCCACCCCGGCGTGGAGATCCGGATGCGCCAGTCCGGCAACGCCGAGCTCGTCGAGGAGGTCCGCGCGGGCAGGCTCGACCTCGCGTTCGTCACGCGACAGCCGAAGATCGCGGACGACCTGCGAGTGTCCACTTTGGCCACCGAACCGCTGGTGCTCGCGTGCGCGCCGGAAAGCCCTTTCGCGGAAAGGGAAAGCATCTCCCTCAGCGAGCTCGCCGGTCAGTCGTTCGTCGACTTCAACGCTGACTGGGGAACCCGGGACGAGGTCGACCGGGCGCTCACCGCCGCTGGTGTCGAACGGCGGGTCGCGGTCGAGGTCAACGACGTGCACTCGCTGCTCGACTTCGTCGGGTTCGGCCTTGGGGTCGCGCTAGTCCCGCAGTCCTTCGCCGTCAAGTCTTCCCGCGCGCACTTCGTCGGTCTTCGCGGGGACGTACCCGTCGCTGAGACCGTGGTCGCCACCGGTCACACGGTCAGCGCCGCCGCCGGTGTCCTGCTCGACATGGTTCTGGAGGCCCGCTCCGGCCGCCTCCGTGCTGCCGGTTAGCGGCCAGCCCGGCATCGGCGCCCGGAAAGCCGTGCCCGGCAACACCTTCAGCTCACCGGCCAGATCGGCGGGAGGCTGCTGCGACGGGTGGATGAACGTGCCGACGGTCGCGTTCAGCTCGACCAGGCCGAGGAACGTCACCTCCTGGAACGAGACGCCGCCGTCGAATCTCGCGTTCTCGAACTGCACCCTGCCGTGGAAGGTGCCGCCGGAGAACAGCGCGGGCTTGATCGCGTGCACGTTGCGCAGGTTCGTGATGCCGTAGAACTGCGCGCGCCTGGCGACGAGCCGGTTCACGTGCCTGCCGTCGAGGGAGAGGTAGTCGAGGCTCGCTCCGGTCAGGTCGAGGTTGTAGTGCTCGTGCTCCTCCTCGGGCATGTCGCGCCACGACAGGAGGTCCTTGATCAGCCGTTGCGCGGTGAGCCGGACCTGGTGCTCCAGCAGCACGTCCTGCCGGTCCTCGACGAGCACCTGGTCCGGGTCGCCGGGGAGCTTCTCGTGCGCCTTGTGCTCGAACGGCCTGCGCAGATAGGCGCACAACACGTCGAGCACCGTCTGCCGGTAGCGCGGCGTCGACCTCGCGAGCCACTCCAGCGAGTGCATCGCGCCCACGCGCACCTGGTCGGCGTCGTTGCCGAGCAGTTCGACCGAGCGTGCGAACCGTTCGTCCGCGATCTTCTCGCTCTCCAGGTCGTGCCGCTTCTCCTCGACGCGGCGGCGCCGGTCGTTGAGCCACAACGCGTACAGCGCGACGACCGCGCCACCCGCGACACCGGACGTCTTCACGATCTCGATTGGGGGCGCCTTCACCAGCCACAGGGCGACACCGGTGCCTGCCGTCACGACCAAGGCCGCCAGCACGGCGGTCAGCCAGGGGTTGCGCACGTTCAGTTCCTCCACGCCTCTGGCAGGTCGGCTGCCACCGCGAACGTACAGCCGTCCGCCTTCACGTCAGTCCACTCGGAGCCGGTGAACTTGGTCTCCCCCAAGAACTTCGAATCGGTGAACACCGCGAGCGCACGCGACTTGAACCGGCTGAACCACGCCTTGCCGCGCACCTCGGTGTGGTGCATGTAGAGCCTGCCGTTCCCCTCGACCTCGGTCAGGTACACGTCGCCGTGGATGACCATGTGGTGGAACGCGTTGGACTCGTTGAGCCGCGCGACCCGCATGACCAGGTCGCCGACGTGCCGGTACGACAGGTCCATGTACTGCAGGTGAGCTTTCGTCAGGTTGAGGTCGTAGAGGACCGGGTTCGGCTCCTCGATGCGCGGCAGCAGGTCCTCGATCAGCCGTTGCGAGGTCAGCCGGACCTCCAGCTCGATCTCGATCTGCTCCGCGTCGAAGTCGTCGTCGTCCGCGCGGTGGAACGGCCTGCGCAAATACGCGCAGAGGATGTCCAGCACGGTCTGGGTGTACTCGGTCCGCGACTTCGCCAGGCCGCCGAGCGCATGCATCGCGCCCACCCGCACCTGTGCCGTTTCGTGCCCCAGCAGCTCCACAGCGCGCGCGAACCGTTCGTCGGCCACTCGGGAGCGGTCGTGTTCGGCGCGGTCGCGGTCGAGCGACTGACGGGCCTCCTCGACCTTGCGCCTGCGGTCGTTGAGCCACAGCGCGTAGAGGGCCACGATCGCGCCGCCGGCGAGGCCGCCCGTCTTGATTGCCTCGTTCTTCGGCGCGCCGGGGTCGAGGACCAGCAGGCCGCCGCCGACCAGCAGGAACGTCCCGAGCGACGCAAGAATGGTGGACAACAGCAGATTTTTCTCGCGGTGGTGCTTGCGCGCGAGCATGACTAGTGCCACAACTACGACGCACACACCGACGACCCACAGGAACCTCACGAGAGCGGCATTCTGCCAACCAAGTGGTGTGCCCTGCCGGTCGTTTGGCTCATGATGTGCTGGAACAAGTCCTAAACCGGATGAGGTGAGCGGGTGGAGCGGCCGAACTGGGCGCCGGGAGACATCGACCTGGAACGGCCGAGCGTCGCGCGGGTCTACGACTACTGGCTTGGGGGCGCCCACAACTTCGCGGCCGACCGCGCGGTCGGGCAGAAGGCTCTGGAGACCATGCCGGAGCTGCGCAACGTCATCCTCAACCACCGCGCGTTCCTGCGGCGGTCCGTCCGGCACCTGCTGGACCGGGGCGTCCGGCAGTTCCTCGACCTCGGCTCCGGCATCCCCACCGTCGGCAACGTGCACGAGATCGCCCAGGGCACCGACGTGACCGCGAAGGTCGTCTACGTCGACATCGACCCGGTCGCCGTCGCGCACAGCCGGTCGCTGCTGAACGGCAACGAGCGGGTGAGCGTGCTGCAGGCCGACGTGCGCGATCCGGCATTCGTACTGGCCTCGCCCGAGGTGAACGACCTGCTCGACTTCGACGAGCCGATCGCGGTGCTGATGATCGCGCTGCTGCACTTCGTGGCGGACGACGAGAACCCGAAGGGCGTCATCGACGGATATCAGGACCGGCTCGCTCCCGGCAGCTTCCTCGCGGTCTCCCACGCGGGCTACGAGGCGGACGAGGAGACGGCGGCCTACCTCAGGACGCGGGCGATGTACGACCGCAACGTGACCCCGATGACCTACCGGAACAAGGCCGAGGTCAGCCGCCTGTTCGAGGGGTTCGAGCTGGTCGAGCCCGGTGTCGTGCGGCTGCCCGCCTGGCACCCGGAGTCACCGGACGACCTCGACGAGGGAGGCACGCTGTTCCCCGGCTTCGGCGCGGTAGGCCGGAAGGCCTAGGGATGACTGCGCACGGCGACCGGCCGTATGCTGCGCGTTCGTGGCGTTAGGGCCGAACAGATGACCGAACGGGTTGACCACCGGGTGCGTGACGACCGCTCGCCTTTGGACCCGGCCGTTTTGGCCGGTGCCGAGTCGTTCGCGCGTAGCTGGGCCACGGCCGTGATCGGGTCGAGCTACGTGCCGATGACCCGTGCCGAGGTCGCGCAGCACCTGCAGGACCTCACCGAGATGCTGGTCGAGGCGCTGTTCGCGAGCCCTTTCCGCACGGCGCCCGGCTACGAGATCGGCTCGCGGCTCGTCGACGCGCACTTCACCGGGACCGACACGCTCGGCCGCACCATCCAGCTACTCGGCGACGACCTGCTGGCCGAGCTGGGTTCGGCCGGGGACGACCGCCTGCAGTCACGTCTGGCCGCCCTGCAGGGCGCACTCGCCGCCGGGTACGCCCGCGCGCTGCGGGAACGGACGCTGGCCGAGCAGGAGGCGATCAGGGCGGCGGTGCTGGACGCCCGTGATCAGGCCGAGGCGATGCTGCGGGCGTCGGAGGCCAGGTTCCGCGCGATGTTCACCGAGGCCGCGATCGGCATCGGCATCGCCGACATCGACGGCCGGATACTGGACGTCAACCAGGCGTTGCAGGACATGCTCGGGTTCAGCGTCGAGGAGATGCGCCAGTACAACGTGCGCGACCTCATGCACCCCGAGGACGCGGGCAGCGTGTGGCGCCTCTACGACCAGCTCATCGCGGGCGAGTGCGACCACTACCGGGCCGAGAAGCGGTTCCACCGCGCCGACGGCGAGCAGGTGTGGACCCACCTGACACTCTCGCTGGTCCGTGACGACCACGGCGAGCCGCAGTACCAGGTCGCCATGATCGAGGACGTCACCGACCGGCACCTCCTGCAGAACCGCCTGCGGTACCAGGCGCTGCACGACCCGCTGACCGGCCTGCCGAACCGGGCGCTGTTCCTCGAACGCCTCGGCCGCGTGTTCAACAACCGCGGCAAGCACCTGCGGGCCGGCCTCTGCTACCTGGACCTCGACGGTTTCAAGGTCATCAACGACTCGCTCGGCCACGACATCGGCGACCAGCTGCTGGTCGAGGTCGGGCGCAGGCTCGACCACTCGGTGTCCAGCGAGGGCAAGCTGGTCGCGCGGATGGGTGGCGACGAGTTCGTGATCCTCGTCGAGGGCTCGACCGGCCAGCAGGACATTGTGGACGTCGCCGACCGGGTGCTCACCGAGCTGGAGGCCCCGATCCGCATCGCGGGCCACGAGCTGTCGGTGTCGGCGTCCATCGGCATCGTGGAACGGCAGCTGTCCGGCACGACCTCGGCCGACATGATGCGCGACGCGGACATCACGCTGTACTGGGCGAAGGCGGACGGCAAGGCCCGGTGGGCGCTGTACGACCCGGAGCGCAACGCCCGTGAGGTCGCGCGGTTCACGCTGTCCGCGACGATGCCGCGGGCACTGGAGCGTGGCGAGTTCTACGTCGACTACCAGCCGCTGGTCCGGCTGGAGGACTCCACGGTCATCGGCGTCGAGGCGTTGGTGCGCTGGCAGCACCCCGAGTTCGGACGGCTCGCGCCGGACCGGTTCATCGAGCTCGCCGAGGAGACCGGCCTGATCGTCCCATTAGGACGGTGGGTGCTGCGCAAGGCGTGCGAGGAGGCGCGGCGCTGGCTGGTTGAGTTCGGTGACGCGGCACCGTACGTGTCGGTGAACCTGGCCGTGCGGCAGTCCCGTGACCCGGAGCTGGTGCGGGACGTGAAACGGATCCTCGACGAGTGCGCGCTGCCGCCGCACCACCTGCAGCTGGAACTGACCGAGTCGGCGATCATGGGCACCGCGGACGAACCGCTGGAGGCGCTGCGGGCGTTGTGCGACATGGGTGTGCGCATCGCGATCGACGACTTCGGCACCGGGTACTCGAACCTGGCCTACCTGAAGCACCTGCCGGTGCACGAGCTCAAGATCGCCGGCTCGTTCATGGAGGGGCTGCGGGCGGAGTCCGAGGAAGACCCGGTCGACTCGCAGATCGTCGCAACCCTTGTCCAGCTCGCGCACGCGTTGTCGTTGGGTGTCACCGCCGAAGGTGTGGAGACGCCTGCTCAGGCGGCGCGGTTGCTGCGGCTGGGCTGCGACACCGGCCAGGGCTGGTTCTTCGCGCGGCCGGGGCCGCCGGAGGACATCGACAGCCTGCTGCGTGGTGATCTCTAGCTCGGGGAACACCGTGGGGCATGAAGTACTTGGCCCTCGTGGTTCTCCTGCTGGTGAGCATGGCCCCGGTAGCGCGCGCTCAGAAAGATGACGTCGTTCCGCTGCCGGCCGACAAACAGGCGTTCGGCACGGCTCGGTCCGCGGCGAGCCCGGTGTGGTTCACGCTCGGCCACCAGGGCCTGTCCGAGATCTTCCACCCGGACCTCAGCACGCCCGCGACCCGTGAGACGCGGCTGTTGGTCGACGGCAAACCTGCTGTTCAGTCCCGCACCGAGCCCGCTGACGACCGGTCGCTGACGTTCCGGCAACTCCTTCGCGGTGACGGCTGGCACGCCGAGATCACCTACGTCACCGATCCGCAGCGGGCCGCTGTGCTCGCGGACGTGGCGTTCCTGTCCAGCCGCCCGGCACGGCTCTCGGTGCAGCACGTGCCGATGAAGGGCGCCAGCTCGGTCGAGAGCACGCTGCCCGTCGAACCGGTGCGGCACGCACGCGGCATGTTCGCCGTCGGGTTCGGTGACGGCGTCGCGCGTGCGTCGCTGGATCGTGGTTTCCGTGCGGTGGCGCGGGACTACGCACGCGGCTGGCACGCCTATCTGGACGGGTTGCGGAGGCCGGAGTCCGCGGACCGGCGGCTGTACGACATGTCCGTGATGGTGCTGGCGGCGACGGAGGACAAGGCCAACCCAGGCGCGTCGATCGCGTCGCCGAGCTTCCCGTGGGCGTTCGGGTTCGACCGGGAGCTGACGCCGGAGCTTGGCCCGTACGCGCTGGTGTGGCCGCGCGACCTCTACCACGTGTCCACCGCCATGATCTCCGCCGGAGATCGCGGGTTCGCCGGTCGGGCGTTGGATTTCATGCTGCGCAGGCAACAGCAGCCGGACGGCCACCTGTCGCAGAACACGCGCGTGGACGGCACACCGGTGTGGACCAGCGTTCAGCTCGACGAGACGGCGGCGCCGTTGCTGCTGGCGTGGCACCTCGACCGCCGCGATCCCTCCACTGTGGACTCGCTGCGGAAGGCCGCCGACTACCTGCTGGGCTACCCGGACGCGCCGTTCAGCGAGCAGGAGCGGTGGGAGAACCAGAGCGGCTACTCGCCCGCCACGATCGCGTCGGTGGTTTCGGGGCTCGTGTGCTTCGCTGATCTGCTGCGGCGCAACGGGGAGAACGCCGACCGCTATCTCGCTGCGGCCGACGAGTGGCAGCGGAAGGTGGACGGCTGGACCGTGACGCGGACCGGCCCGTACGAGCCGAAGCCGTACTACCTGCGGCTCACCAAGGACGGTCGGCCCGACGCCGGCACGACGTACAACCTGGGCGACAACAACCCGGACGACATCGACCAGCGCGCGGTCGTGGATCCCAGCTTCCTGGAACTGGTGCGGCTCGGGCTGAAGAGCGCCGACGACCCGACCGTTCGCAACACCGTCGCCGTGGTCGACAAGCAGCTCAAGGAACAGGGCTACTGGCATCGCTTCACGAACGACGGCTACGGCGAGACCGCGGACGGTAGGCCGTGGAACATCAACTGGCCGACGCCGACCAGGACGTACGGACGGTTGTGGCCGCTGCTGTCCGGCGAACGCGGCGAGTACGAGCTACTGCTGGGTGACCGGACCAGGGCCGCGAAACGGTTGAGGGAGATCGCGGCGACCGCGAACAGCGGCCTGATGTTGCCCGAGCAGGCGTGGCGGGGACAGGGCACGACGTCGGCCACGCCGCTCGCCTGGACGCACGCGCAGTACGTGCGCCTCGCCTGGTCGCTCGACCGGGGCAGCCCGGTCGAGCGACCTGACGTGGTGGTGCGGCGTTACGGGACTAGCTGAAGGACTTCTTGGCCACGTTGTGCCCGGAGATCTCCACGACCGGCGTCGAGCCGCCGAGCGACGAGGCCCGGTACTCGCCCGTGAGCGTGAGGGTCTCGCCCGGCCACAGCGTCACGTAGTTGTCGCTCCACTGCGTCGGCAGCACCTCGGGTCCGCCCTGGCCCTTGCGCAGCGACGCCCGGACGAAGAACGCGACCGAGGTGCCGGTGTTCTTCAACGTCACCGTGGTGGCCAGCTTGTCGTCACCGGCCGGAGCGGTGGTGACGGTGGAGGACACCGTGCCGGGCTTCAACGAGTTGAGGCCCTTCAGGTCCGCGTAGCCGGACTGCGGCGTGTGGTACCACGTGGAGCCGCCGTAGTTCAGCGTGTCGGCTTTGGTGGACAGCCAGTAGACGTTGCGGTCGACCACGTTGCCCGCGGCGTCCTTCAGCAGCAGTCGCACGAAGTACGTCGTGGACAGCCCGGCGGGCTGCGGCAGCGTGCCCACCTTGGTGGGACCGTTGGCCTTGCCGCGTTCACGTTGCGCGTCTCGTCGGCCTTCTGCGTGCCGTCCGTGTTGAACAGGGTGATCTGCAGCTTGTGGTTGTTCGAGCTCTGCAGGCTGGTGTTCATCACGGCCAGCGACTTGTCGTCGTAGGAGTACTGGGCGTGCAACGGCCGCAGACCGGTCTTGGCGCCGAAGTACGAACCCGCCGTGGCGAGGTAGTAGTCGTACAGGTGCCAGTACAGCGTCGGCCACGCGTTGTTGAGCATCCAGTAGATGACGCCGGTCGAGGGGTTGCTGGAGTCGTTGAAGTTGTCGCCGAACGCCTCGAACTGCGAGCGGTTGGTCTCGTAGTTCGCGAGCTGTGCCTTGCGGACGAAGTCCTCGACGTTCGAAGGCTTGCCGTAGCGGTTGTCGAGCGCCGTGCCCCAGAAGGTCAGCTTGTTGAACGTCGACGACGGCGACAGGTGGTACTGCGTCGCGTTGTAGTCGGTCAGCTTGTTGATCTCGCCCTGGGACAGGAACTTCTTCAGCTCGTCCATCTCCGGGATGGTCGCGCCGGGGCCGATCTCGGAGGCGAAGCCCGCCGCGCCGCCCTTCTGCTTGTTGAACCAGTAGACCGGCGGCTCCCACCAGTAGGGGCCGTCCATCTTCATGCCGGGGTTGCCGAGCTGCGGCGAGCTGATGTTCTTCGCCGACGAGATGACCGGCAGGTTCCACTCGGCTCGCTTCAACGCGTCGAGGTAGATCTTCTCGAGGCCCGCGCCGGGCGCCGCGTCGGAGCCGATCATGAAGCCGATCATGCTCGGGTGGTTGCGGATGCGCTTGGCCTCGCTCTCCGCGGACTCACCGGCGACGCGGTTGTCCTCGGCGTCGAACGAGCTGTACTTCTCCCACTTGGAGCAGCACTCCCAGCCCGTCAGCAGCATGATGCCCTTGCGGTCGGCCATGTCGTAGAGCTCGTCGTTCTCCGGCTTGCCTTCGAGCCGGATGGTGTTCATGCCCATGGCCTTCACGAGGTCGAGCTGGTCCTCGATGTAGCGAAGGTCGGTGCGCAGGAACAGATCCGAGGCCCAGCCGCCGCCGCGGACCAGGAACGGCTTGCCGTTGATGGTGAACTGGCGGCCGCTGCCGCGGATGTTCGACGTGACCTCGCGGACGCCGAACGTCGTCTTGGCCGTGTCGGACGCGGTGGTGCCGACGTTCGCGGCGAGCGTCGCCTCGTAGAGCGGCTGCGCGCCCATCTGGAACGGCCACCACACCTGCGGGTTCTGCAGGTCCTGGGTGAACGTCAGCGTCTTGGTCTGGTTCGCGTTCAGCTGCACCTGCTGCTTGAGCACCTGACCCGCGACGGTCGCGGTGACCTCCGCGTTCACGGCGGCGCCGGTGTTGTTGCGAGCGTCGACCTTGGTGGTGATCTTCGCGCTGCTCAGGCTCGGCAGCGGCAGGTCGGAGTCCACGCGCGGGTTGCGCAGCGACACCGGTCCGCTCGGCGTGAACTGCACGTCGCGGAAGATGCCCTGGTTGCGGTCGGGCGGCAGCTGCGCCCAGTCGATGAAGTGGATCAGCAGGTCGTTCTGCGGGTCCGAGGACGACGCCCTGATCGCGAGCGCGTTGTCGCCCTTGCGCAGCAACGAGGTCACGTCGAACTCGTGCGTCGGGTAGGCGCCGATGACCTGGTCCGTGCCCGCGACCTTCTTGCCGTTCAACCAGATCTCACCGCGCGAGATGATGCCGCCGTTGAGCTTCAGGAACGTGTGCGTGCCCGGCTGCGGGTCCGCGGTGAACACCTTCCGGTACCACCACGGGACGTTGAAGTCGGCGCGGTTGGCCTGCTTGAGGTTCTCGGAGTACCGGACGTCCGGGTACTTGTTGTTCGCGACGAGACCGGCCATGACGGTCGACCTGGCGGGCACGCTGAGCCAGCCGGCGTCCGAGTAGGTCGGTCCGGAGATCACGTCACCGGCCTGCGTGGCGGTCTTGCTGGTCTGCATCCGCCAGTCGGGGATGGTGGAGACCTGACCGGGGGCGGCGGCGACCTGGAGAGCCGCTCCCGTGCCGGGCACGGGTCCCGCGTTGGCTGAGGTGCCTGGCACGAGCAAGGCCAGACCCACCGCCGCCACGACCAACGTGGGTAGTGGTCGGTTGCGCAACATGTCGCTCCTCGACGCATCGGGGCGGCGGCGCTCGGGGTATCGTAAAGAAGGTTTCCTTTTCGTGAGGTCACCGGCAATGCGCCTTATGGGTGACGTGGGCCACTCCGATCGCCACACTCCGTGCCCGGTGATCCGATAGTTTGGCCCGCATGCGTCGACTTGCGGTCCTGTTCGTGCTGGCAGCGGTCCTGAGCGGGTGTAATTCGAAGGAGTCCGGCACGCCGTCGGCTGCGGATCAGGGCTCGACCGGACCGACGACCGGAACTTCCACCAAGTCCACGCCGGTGAACAGGCCGAAGGCCGTCGACCTCGCGCCGCTCGACCCATGCACGCTGATCACGCCGGAGACCAAGGCCGCGCTCGCCATCCGCAACGTCCAGTCCGGCCCGCCGGGCCAGGACTACGGCGAGGGCAGCAAGACCTGTGGCACGAGCTTCGAGGACCGCAAGTTCATCTGGCGCATCGACACGCTGCTCAACGGCGGCGTCGACCGGTTGAAGAGGACGGTCGGTAAGACGAGCCAGCTCACCGAGCTCAAGGTCGCCGGCTACCCCGCCTACGTCGCCACTGGGATATCTGGGCTCAGGACTCCCCAGTGCGAGATCTACCTCGATGCGAACGACGAGCAGTTGCTGCTGGTCTCGGTGACGGTTCCACTGGCGGTCGAAGGGACCGCGGAAGGTGCCTGTGAGCGGGCCAAACCGCTGGCCGAAGCCGCCGGAACCGTGCTCGCGACAAAGTGAGTAGAACTACTCCGCTTTTACCGGGAACCGGTCACTCGCGTCATGCATCAGAGCTAAAGTCGTTTCAAATGCACACGCGGTCCACTCCTGGGCCGTCACTGAGGAGGGTGTGCCGTGTATCTCGTGGACGGTGGGGGTAACTCATCGATGCCCCCTGAGTTCGGTCAGCGCAAGCTGAAGGTGGACCCGTCCGCCATCCCGCAGTCGAGAGCCGCGTTCGAGCACGCACTCGACGAGTTCGAGGCCAAGATCGACACCATTGTGGATGCGCTGCCTACCCGGCCGTGGGCGGGCGACCCGATCAGCGGTGAGACCTCGAAGGCCTTCAACGAGCAGACCACCGGGAAGGCGCTCACGGCGCTGGCGTTCTACAAGAAACAGCTCATCGGTGTCATCGAGCAGCTCAGGATGATCGAGGAGCAGTACCGCCAGGTCGAGGGCGACAACACCGCCCTCTGGGGAAAGCACCTGCAGGACTGAGAGGGGGAGACTGACCGATGAGTGAGCACCGTTACCAGGGGTATGCCCACCCCGAGCTGTACAAGATGATCAACTCTGGCCCCGGCGTCTCCGTCTCGATCCCGGTCGAGGCTGCCTGGAAGACGATCGCGGACACGCTGGCCCAGATCGACGGCGATCTGCACACCGCGCTGACCAAGATGGGCGCGGACTGGGAGTCCGACGCCGCCGACGCCGCAGGCGCCGCGCTGTCGCCGCTCGCCGACTGGGCCGGTTTCGCCGAGCAGGGCGCGACCACCATGAAGGACTCCGCGCGGCTGCAGGGCGAGTTCATCGCCGACGCGCGCAAGAAGATGCCCGAGGTCGTTCCCGTCACGGCCGAGAAGCCCGGCTTCCTCGACATCGTGGGCGGCGTGGCGACCGGTCCGGTGGGCGTCCTGGACGTCGTCAACCAGCAGCGTGACCACGAACGGCAGGAAGCGGCCGCGGACAACGCCGCCGCCCAGGCCGTGAAGGTCATGGAGGACTACGAGTCGGACAGCCGCTGGAACTCCTCGACGCTGGGTGAGTTCCCGGACCCGCCGCAGATCGTGATCGACACTCCGCCGCCCGCGCAGACGGGCGACGGCAGCCACAACGTCGGCTACACCTCGAAGAGCGTGCAGGGGCCGTCCGGCAACACGGGCACGACGACACCGTCGTGGACGCCGCCGCCCGCAGGGCCGCCGGTGCAGCACCTCCCGGCGTGGACGCCGCCCGGCGACACCACGCACACCTCGTGGACGCAGCCGCCGTCGACGCCCAACCCGCCGCCGACGCACCTCCCCACGAACCTGCCGGCCAACGAGCCGCCGCGGGCGATGCCGACGCCGACGCCCGGACCGGTCTTCACCCGTCCGTCCACCGGCGTTCCCGGTGGTGGCAAGGGTGGTTCCGGCGCGGTCAAGGGTGGAGCCATGGGCGGCAAGCCGTTCGGCCCGATGTCCGGCTCGCTCGGTGCGTCCGGCCAGGGCAACATGAAGCCCGTCGGCATCGCGCCCGGCATGGGCGCCGGTCCTGACGGCATGCGCGGCGGTGCCATGGGCGCCGGCGGCGCGGCCGGTAAGGGCGGCGCGGCCGGAGCGGGCATGGGCGCCGGTGGCGCTCAGGGCCAGAGGGGCGAGGGCGAGGGCGACATCGAGCACAAGTCGGCCGACTACCTCGTCGAGACCGATGACGTGTTCGGTGACGACCGCATGGTCGCGCCTCCGGTCATCGGGGGTCTGCCGGAGTGAGCTTGTTCGGCGGTCAGGCGGAGCAAGAACCGATCAGCCTCTCCGCCGAAGAGTTCGACGTGGTCTGGGACCGGCTGAACGTCGGTCCCATGCCGCTGGTGCTCAAGGTTCCGTCGCCCGGCAAGACGCGCGAGGAGCGCATCGGGCTCGAGAACCGCGTCCACCAGCAGCTCGACCAGCGTCGCCTTGGCAACTCGCGCGGCCTCTCGTCCGAACTGGACGGTCTGCTGCGCATGTTCGTGAAACCCGAGCGGGAGGCGGACGGCCGCCTCTGGCTCGGCCACAGCCTGCGCGTCCTCGCCGTCGGGAACGGTGACTACGGCGCGCTGGCGACGTTGCGGGACAACCAGCTGACGTTCCAGCCGTGGGCGGGCTCCGGTCTGTCCTCGGCGGTGCTGTCGGTCCTGCCCGCACACCCCAGCGGCAGCGGTATCTCCGTGACGCTGCCCAGCGCGGACATCGAGTCGGCGCTCGCGAAGACCGACGGTTCGCCGAAGTCGATGGAGCTCGCCTTCCGCGGCATCGGCCTGCGTGAGGACGACGCGAAGGCGCTGGTGAAGATGTTCACCGGCCTGGTGCACACCGGGAACTTCGGTGCCGCTGCTCGCGACAAATACGGCAAGCGCTGCCGCCCGGAGCGCGTGGTGGCGTTCTTCGACACCGAAGAGGGCCGCTACCTGCAGCAACGCCGTGCCTCGAACGGTCAGCCGCCGTGGAGCACCTTCACGCCGACCGACGCTCGCCGGCTCATGCATCAGATCGACGAGCTCGTCGCGGAAGCAGTTCGTTCCGCAGGCGAGGAGATATCTGGTTTGATCTGACCACCGCCGCCGTGGCCAAGACCCCTTGGAGACGGCGAAATGAACATCGACAGACGGCGATTCCTGCTGGCTACAGGGGTTGCACTGGTCGGAACGTCAGCGTTGACGGGGACTGCTTCGGCAGCGTCCTCCGCTTCGCTGTGGCAGGAGTTCGTAGCCAACCCGTACAACCACCCGCAGATTCCGAACGTCGCCTTTTCGGGCTACCGCACAGGTGAGCGCCCGCCGCGTCGTCCGATCCTGGCCAACGTGCTCTTCTTCGGCGCCCGCCGCGACGGCTCCGCGGATGCCGCTCCGGCGATCAACAAGGCGATCGAGTTCGTGGGCAGGCTGGGTGGCGGCACCGTTCTCGTTCCTGCCGGCCGCTACCGGATCGACGACATCATCCGCATCGGCTACGACAACGTCGTGCTGCGCGGCGCGGGCAGCTCGAAGACGACCTTCTACGCCACCAGGTCGCTGGAGCAGATCGTCGGCATCAACCGCAGCCGCTACGGCTCGGAGAACTCGGCGTGGAGCTGGTCGGGCGGACTGGTGTGGGTGTGCCACCGAGCCCGCTACCAGCCGCTCGTCGACGCGATCAAGGCGCACAAGTGGCCGTTCGAGGGCTGGACGGGCAACGAGCTGGAGCAGGGCGAGACGCTGACCGCCGTTTCCGGTTCCGCCGCACGGGGTGCGTTCGTCGTGACCGTCGAGAATGGACGGAGGCTGCGTGCGGGCCAGCGCGTGCTGCTGCGGCTGGACGACGACAACTACTCGCTGCCCAAGCACATGTGCGGCGACATCCCCGGCACCACCTCGTACAAGTGGGACGACAAGGACAAGCTCCTGTCGTACTTCCCGTTCCTGTGGCCGGTGCGCATCGAGTGGGTGCGTGGCAACAGGGTGAAGCTCGCGCAGCCGTTGCCGCTGGAGATCCGCCCCGAGTGGAAGCCGCGCCTGACCACGATGGCGCCGGTCATCACGGGCGCGGGCGTCGAGGGCATCAAGATCGAGATGTTCAAGGTGCCGACTCCGAAGCACCTGCAGGACAAGGGTTACAACGGTCTCGTGTTCCAGTGCGCGTGGGACTGCTGGGCCGACGACGTGCACGTGCAGGACGTCGACAACGGCTTCCTGCTGGTGTCCTCCAAGGGCATCTCGCTGCTCAAGACACGTGTCTCCGGCCGCGGCCACCACCACGCCTACGCCACCCGCGAGCAGTCGCACGACAACCTGACCGACGGCTTCGTGATCGAGGCCCCGTCCGAACCCTCGCAGGCGGGCGCGGGCAACCACGGCCTGAACGTCGAAGGCCTGTCCTGCGGCAACGTCTGGACCCGTGGCCGCATGGACCACGACGTCTTCGACACCCACCGCGGGCTGCCGTTCGCCAACGTCCGCACCGAGATCACCATCAACAACGTCGGCGCGCACGGCGGCAGCGCCAACGCGGGCCCGCTGTACGGCGCCCGTTTCGCGCACTGGAACGTCACCGTCACCAACCAGCGCGCCGGCAACGTCCGCATCGACCAGGTGGCGCCGTGCAGCGCCACGGTGGCGATCTCCGAGGTCCGCGACTTCGGCCAGATCGACAAGCCGGACTTCACGGGTGCGCTGAACTCCCGCCTGGAGCTCTACGGCACCACCGACGTCACCCCTCGCAACCTGTACGACGCACAACGGCGGCTGCGGCGCTCATGAGCCCGCGACCAGCACGTGCTGTTCCGGCGTAGTGCACAGGCCCAGCCCGGGCCGGTCGGGGACGTTCGCCGCCTGGCGTTCGCCCACGACCGACCCGGCTGGGTCCGCCAGCTTGAGCTCGATGCCCAGCGCGAGATCGTCCCTGACGAACTGCGGCACCTGGTCCCAGGTCTCGGCGGTCACGACGACGTGCTGCGCCTCCGCACGGTCCGGGAGCGGCCCGTCCAGCAGCCGGTAGCCGTCCGCTGAGCCGAACGCGCCGACGAGCGCCTTGTGCAGAACCTGCAAGGCGTGCGTCCGGCCCGAGCCGGGCTTGCCGACGATCGCGCCGTGCCGCCGCGTCCTGAAGTCGGCGAACCAGATGTCGGTGCGGTGCTCGAACGGGCGGTCGATCAGGCCCATGACGATCGCGCCCGGCGGCAGCACGCCAGCGACCATGTCCAGCGTGATCTCGCGCTGGTGCAGTGGTGCCAGGAGGATCTGGTCGCGGATCGCCTCGCCGTCCGCGAGTGCGGCGGGAAGCGTCGCCGCCACCTCGGCGAGATCGGCGGGCAGGGTGATCGGCACCGGCTCCTCCGCGTGGGCCTGCCAGTGCCAGCCTTCTTCGGCGAGTTCGAGCCGGTGGTCGGTGCGGCCGTCCGGTGTTTCCGCGGCCGACCTCAGCAGATGCGTACCCCAGGTCTTCGCCATCGAGGCCAGCTGCTGCAAGGGTTCTTGGAACCCGGGGTATCGCTCGACCAGGTCGTCCAGCCCATCGACGCAGACGAGCAGGTTGGGCAGCGGATCGAGCGGAGCCTGGTTCTCATAGGCTCTGCGGTACTGGTAGACGGTCTTGAAGTTGCCGTTCTTCAGCAGTTCTTCGCGGAGTGCGGCTTCGCCCTTCAGTGCTTCACAGACCCTGTCTGCGAGTGCCTGGTCGTCGGCGAGGCGGCTGAACGAGCCGTAGACGTGCGGTGCCTGGTCGAGGCCCGCGAACACCCCGGTGCCGTGGAAGTCGATGAACAGCACCTGGAACGAGTCCGGTGAGTTCGTGGCCAGCTCAGGGAGGACGACTGCGCTGATGCCCTCGGCGCGGCGGTTGCCCGGTGCGATCACGTCGTACCCGCTCGGCTTACCTTGCAGTGCGAGGAAGTGCAGCAGTTCGATGCGTGCCAGCGGACGCACCCGCTTCGGCAAGTCCGCCAACGTGCGCGCGGTGATGATCACCTGGACGTCCTTGGCCGTCGCGGCGATCCACCGCACCGCTGCGGTGAGCCCGGAATCGCTTTCCTCGCACAGCTTCCAGTCGTCGATCAGCAACGTCGCCCCGCGCTGACCGCCACGTTCGAACCACGCCAGCAGATCCCGGCACGCCCGCTGGTCCGCCGGGTCGAACGACACGACGACCGGGCTAGTCGGCTTGCCCCGGCCGATGCGGTGGATGCGTTGTGCTGCTTGGGTTCGCGGTGCCGTGACGTGTGGCGGGCCGATGAGTGCGAGATGGTTCACGGGAGCGCGATCCGGGTGTGCAGGCGGTCGGGCACGGACAGGCCGAAGCCCGGCCGGTCCGGTACGCGGGCGGCCTCGCGGGCGTCGACGAGCGAGGTCGCCGGGTCGTCGAGGCGGAACTCGATGCCGAACGCCAGGCTGTCACGGATGAACTGCGGCACCTGGTCCCACGAGCGGGCGGTCACCACGATGTGGCGCTGCTGGTCGAGTGGCTCACCCGGCCCGTCGAGCAGCTGGTATCGGCCGATGTCGTCGCCGAGAACCGTTGCCAGCGTGCGCAACGTCGTGCTCTTGCCGGTGCCCGCCTTGCCGACGATCGCGCCGTGCCGAAGCTCGCCGAACGCCGGGGTGAGCAGGTCGCGGCGTTGCTCGAACGGCTTGTCGAGCAGCCCGATGGCGCCGGGCGGAAGTCCTTCGAGCCGGAGGTCGAATCCGCTCTTGTGCAGCGGCGGCAACGCGATCTCCAGTGGGACGCGCCCGCCGGGGCCGAGCAGCGCGTGCGGCAGCATTTCCGTCATCTGCGCGAAGTCGTGCGGCGGGGTGGCGGACGGCCACTCCGGGAGCTGGAACGGCAGCTGCGCCGGGAACGTGTCTCCGGAGTAGAGCATCCGGATGCCGAGGGTGCGGCCGGCGCGGGTGAGCTGCTCCAGCACGTTCTGGTACCAGGGCTGCCGTTCGATCAACACCTCCGCGCTGTCCACGCAGATCAGCAGATCGGGCGACGGGTCCACCGCGTGCTGCCTGCGGCTGAGCTCGCCCTGCAACCCCGCCATGTACCGGTCGAACCACTCGTCGTCGTCCTGACCAGTGAGCATGAACGTCGTGTGCGGCCCCTTGTCCAGATCCGCGAACATCCCGGTGTTCTTCATGTCGAAGTAGGCGACGTTCAGATCCTTCGACGAATGCGTGAGCATGAGGCCCAGCAACGCACTCCGCACCCGCTGCCCACGCTGCTCGACCGGGCCGAGGTACGTGCCGCCGAGCCCGTGTCCGTCAACGCTGATGTCGAGGTGGACCGGCCACCCGAGCGCGTCAACGCCGACCGCCGTCCTGAAGTCCCGGCGCTGCCACTTCTCGTCCAGATCCGATATCCCTTGCAACGCAAGGAAATCCGTCGGCTCCCCGTGCATGTGCCGCCTCAACAGCACCGGCAGCTCGTCCCACCTGCGCGCCGTGACCACCGTCTGCACACCCCGCGACGGCCCGAACGCCGCGATCCACTGCACGACGTGCCCGAGCTCCGGATCCTGCTCGGCGCACAGCCCCCAGTCGTCGACCAGGAGCACCGCACCGCTCGGCGCACCGCGCTCGAACCAGTCCAGCAGGCTGCGACAGCCCGGCTGGTCGACCGGATCGAAGCCGGCCGCGACCGGCAGCGGGTCCGCACCACGCCCTATCCGGTACACGGCCAGGTCCGGTGCGGCCGCCAGCGCCGCACCCAGCCGTTCCCTGGTCGCCTGCTCGGGACCCACGACGGCGAAGTTCCTGATCACCGCCCACATATACCAACAGCGCCGAACCCGCTGCTGTCACTTCGCTAATCTGGGCACCGTGCCAGCCAAACCCGTCACCCCGGCCGAGATGCGCGCGGCCGTCCAGGCGGTCCTCCCCTGGCTGCAGGGCGCCGCTGACCAGCCCGAACGCCCCGTCCTCGCCGCCGCCGTCCGCCTGAGCCTGCGCACCCTCGAACAGATCGCACCCGGCCGCAGCGTCGAGGTCCGCGTTCCCCCGTTCGCCGCCGTGCAGTGCGTCGAAGGCCCGCGCCACACCCGCGGCACGCCCCCGAACGTCATCGAAACCGACCCGCGCACCTGGCTGGAACTCGCCACCGGCGCCCTGGACTGGTCCGACGCACTCGACGGCGCTCGGGTCACCGCCTCCGGCACCCGAGCCGACATCTCCGCCCTGCTGCCCGTGGTGCGGTTCTAGAACCACGACCCGATCGTCGAGCCGACACCCTTGACGATGTTCACGCCACCCTCGACCACATCCCGCCCGGCCTCGATGGTGTTGCCCACCGTGTCGGCGACGACGTCGACGGCATCGCTCGCCACCTCGCCGACCGTGTCCACCGCATGGCCCGCCGCGTCGCCCCAGTTGCCCTTCGAGACGTCGTCCACGACCTGACCGCCACCGCGCCAGATGTCCTCGCCCATGTCGACGACCTCCTTGCCGGTGTTGACGCCCCAGTCGATGATCGGGCCGGCCACCGGCAGGTCCGATCCAGGCACCTCGACGGGCGTCGGCGAGTCCTGCCACCGCTGCTCCGTGACGGCACCACCATTGCCCGTGGCGATCTTGGCCAGGTTGTCCAGCGACTCACTGCCCTTGTCGTAGTACGAAGAATGCGCGTGCCCGACCCACGCCTCACCTGACGTGCCGAACGTCTTCCCACCGAACGAGGAGTCGTACGGCCCGGTCGACGACCCGTCCTTGGTGAACCAGTCACCACTCGTCGCCTGGATGACCGGGTCGTGCTCCGTGCCACCGACGTACACATGTCCTCGACCGGCCGACAGCTGGTCCACATTGGACGCTCCGACACCGGGCGACCCGACGAACGCGATGTCGTCCGCCTTCAACCCGTTGTCCATGGCGGAGTAGCCCACGACCGTGCTGCCGTAGCTGTGCCCGATCACCGTGACGTGCGCATTGGGGTTCCGGTCGCGGTATTCGGCGACGTCCTGGGCCAGAAGCGCCCCGCCCTCCTTCGCCTGCGTCGGATCGTCCACCTGACCGGGCAGGAACTCCGGCGCGTCGTAGCCGAGCCACTGGATGGCGGCGCCGTCGGGCCCCATCTTCTCGGAGAGGTTCGCGGCTTGGTCCAGGCCGAAGCTGTCGAGCTTGGACGTGGTGCCTGGCACGACGACCGCGAGGTTCTTCGCGGTGTCCGGGTTGCCGAACGAGACCGCGATCGCGCCTTCCTTGGCGCCGGGACCGTCAGGGCTCCACGTGAGGACGTAGGCCTTCTTACCGATCTCCCTCGTTTTGATGTCGGCTTCGTTCAAGGCCTTGGACGCGTCGTCCGCGTTCTTGGCGCGGCGTGCAGCCTCGTCGTACTGCGACATCAGCTGCGACCCTTGCGGGTCGTTGCGCAGCGCGCGCTGGCCGTCCGAGGAGTTCGGGTCGACACCCAGCTCGCGGGCGCGGTCAGCCAGCCGCTGCTGCAGGTCGTTCTTCTGCTGGTTGAACCTGGTCTTGTCCTGATTGACGCGCTCGCGGTTGGCGCCGTCGAGTCCGTCCGCAGGCAGGCCCTTGAGCTTGCTGAGCTCCTCGGGCTTCGCCTTGATCAGCGCGTCCTTCTCCGCCTGGCTGAGCTTGTTCCACCAGTCGGCGACGGCCTTCGGATCACTTCCGGGAGGTGGCAACGGGGGCAGCGCGCCGCCGGGGCCCGAGCGCTGAGCGGCGCGGCCCCAGCCGCAGTCCGTCCGCGCGGACTCCTCGAAGCCCGGCGGGATCTTGGTGAGGGCGCTCGCGTAGGAACGCAACACGTTGTCGTAGCCCGACTTCACCTTGTTCAGCGAGTCGTTGACCTGGTTGGCGAGTGTGCGGGTCTGCTCCTCGTCCAGGCCCGGTGGACGGCTGCGCCACACACCGATCGCCTGGTCGGCCGCGCCGCGCATCTGGCCGTAGGCACGGGAAGCGGCCTGCACGATGTCGACGCCGGCGCCGAGGCGTTCGCCCACGGCCTTCGCGGCGCTCGCGGAGAGCTCGGCGCGCGCGGTGAACTTCGTCGCCGTCTCGCCGACCCAGCTGCTGACCGCGGTCTTGCCGCCCTTGGCCACCGACTCACCCGCGCGTCCGACGGCACTGATCGCGCCAGTGATCGGGTCCGCAGCGGCGGCGATCCGGCCCGCGTCGCCGGAAGCGAGCCTGCCGTAGAGGTCCTCAGGGTCCGTGTAGCTCACTTGCCGCCCCCAAGCCCGAGTCCCTGCATCAGCTTCGACAGCGCAGACGCGTGGTCGTCGTCTGTGCGCTGGTAGGCCTCGGCGTTCGAGGTCAGGCCGTCCGCGGCGTCGGTGAACCAGGCGGAACCGCGCTGGAGGTCTTGTCCGTGCGTGCCAACGAACTTGGACAGCGCGTCCGCGAACTCGGCCGCCGCGTCCACCTCACCGAGGGCGCCCGCGTCGAGCTGGAGCATCGAGATCATCTCCGCTGCCTCTCGCACCGCGTCGGAGCCGTTGCCGAACTCCTTGGACGCGTTGCGCAGCAGTTCAGGCTCAACGCCGAACATCGCCACCCCCTGTTGGTTCCTTGATCCATGCGACGCGGAAGCATCATGACCGGTTCCCCACTCGCGCGTGGAGCGTTTCGGGCACGATGTCGTCCATGGTGCAGACAGGGTGGACGGCCCAGCGATGGACCGCTGTGTTCGTCGAGCAGGCGGAGATGTTCCGCAAGGCAGTGGCAGACGCGGACCCGACCGTCGAGGTGCCGACCCGTCCGGGTTGGACCGTGCAGGATCTCGTCATCCACCTCGCGCGCTTCCTGGAGACCTCGACCGCGTACCTGCGCACCGGCAGCCGCAACCCGATGCAGCCACCGCCCGCACCTACCGGCCTTGCGCCGCTGCAGTACCTGGACCAGCAGCTCACGGTGGCGAACGAGATCCTGGCCGCCGTGCCGGGCAATCGCCCCGTGTGGACGTTCTCGCCCGCCGCATCCGACCTCGCATGGGTGTGGCATCGCCGCATCGCGCACGAGACGGTGCTCCGCCGGTTCGACGCCCAGGCGACCATGCGGCAGCTCGTCGCAACCGACTCCGACCTGGCAGCCGACGGCATCGACGAGGTGTTGACCACGATCGTCGCGGCCAAGGTTGCGGGCGACGTGCCGAGCGAGGTCTCCGGCACCGCTGTCGTGCGGCCCACCGACGTGCCCGAGTCGTGGCTGCTCGCCCTTGCTCCTGGCGAGGTGCCCGAGGTTCGTGCCGCCGCTCCCGGCGAGGAGGGTGACGCTCAGGTGACCGGTGAGGCCGAGCTCGTCTACTTCTGGCTATGGAGCCGGATGAACCTCAAGGAGATGGCCGGCGACCGGCGCGTGCTGGACGTCCTGCAGGTCGGACGGGGGCACTGATGCGCAAGCCGGCCGCGGCCCTGCTGGGCTGCCTCGTGCTGACCGGGTGCGCCTCCGACTGGCAGCAGGAGGTCACGTACAAGGTCATCGAGGTCTACGACTACAAGATGTCGGTGAGCTCCGACGTCGTGAAGAAGGTCCGGCTGGAGCTCGTCGGATCGGTGCCCAGCGGCGTGCTGGCCAAGGATTCATTGTCGCCGCAGACAGTGGACCTGTCCGAGATCAGCGGCTCGGTCGAGGTGGACGACCAGGTGACGTGCACCGCCAAGCAGCATTCGCGGGGCGCGACGCAGACCAACCCGGTCCAGACCGAGCTGAGCGGGTGCAAGAAGGCCTGATGCGCCTCCCCGAACGACACACGATCGGGGCACTTCAGACCGGTCGCATCCAAACTGGGCTGTTCAGGTGCGGAAGGCATGAGTTTGGTCACCCCACCAGGGGTTCGATAGGGGTAGTTCACCCAGTACTCCACTTACACTCGGGAAGTAGCCTGCCCCGTCGTGAGGGAGCCAACTCGGTGGTCGCCGACCAGTCCCAGCCCGAACAGGATCCTCGTGAGGAGTGCGGCGTCTTCGGCGTCTGGGCTCCAGGTGAAGACGTCTCGAAGCTGACGTACTACGGCCTGTACGCCCTGCAGCACCGCGGCCAGGAGGCGGCGGGTATCTCGGTCGGTGACGGCTCGCAGGTCGTCGTCTTCAAGGACCTCGGTCTCGTCAGCCAGGTTTTCGACGAACAGGTCCTGCAGAGCCTCAAGGGCCACGTGGCCGTCGGGCACTGCCGTTACTCCACCACCGGGTCCACGACCTGGGAGAACGCGCAGCCGACGTTCCGGACCACGGCTGCCGGGTCGGGGCTCAGCCTCGGTCACAACGGCAACCTGGTGAACACCGCCGAGCTGCTGGAGAAGGCCAAGTCGCTCGGCATCGTGGAGCGCAACGGCGCCACGACCGACTCGGACATCCTCTGTGGTCTGCTCGCGCACGCGGCGGCCGACAAGGGCATCGAGCAGGCCGCGCTGGAGCTGCTGCCCACGGTCAAGGGCGCGTTCTGCCTGACCTTCTCGGACGAGTCGACGCTGTACGCGGCGCGTGACCCGCACGGTGTGCGGCCGCTGGTCCTCGGCCGGCTGGACCGCGGCTGGGTCGTGGCGAGCGAGACGGCGGCGCTGGACATCGTCGGCGCGTCGTTCGTGCGTGAGGTCGAGCCCGGCGAGCTGATCGCGATCGACGAGAACGGGCTGCGGTCGTCCCGGTTCGGCAACCCCGACCCCAAGGGCTGCATCTTCGAGTACGTCTACCTGGCCCGGCCGGACACGACGATCTCCGGGCGTGGCGTGCATGCCACGCGCGTCGAGATCGGCCGTCGCCTCGCCAAGGAGCATCCGGCCGAGGCCGACCTGGTCATCCCGGTGCCGGAGTCCGGCACGCCGGCCGCGATCGGCTACGCCCAGGCATCCGGCATCCCGTACGGCACCGGCCTGGTCAAGAACGCCTACGTCGGCCGCACGTTCATCCAGCCGTCGCAGACCATCCGCCAGCTGGGCATCCGGCTGAAGCTGAACCCGTTGCGCGACATCATCCGCGGCAAGCGCCTGGTCGTCGTGGACGACTCGATCGTGCGCGGCAACACCCAGCGGGCGCTCGTCCGCATGCTGCGTGAGGCCGGTGCGCTCGAAGTGCACGTCCGGATCGCGTCGCCGCCGGTCAACTGGCCGTGCTTCTACGGCATCGACTTCGCCTCGCGGGCCGAGCTCATCGCGAACGGCCTGGACGACGACGGCATCCGCCGTTCGGTCGGCGCCGACTCGCTCGGGTACGTGTCCCTCGAGCAGCTGATCGCCGCCACGCGAGCAGCCCAAGACGCGGCTGTGCTCGGCCTGTTTCGACGGCGAGTACCCGATCGAACTGCCGCAGGACGCGCTCATCGGCAAGCACCTGCTCGAGGGCCTCAAGGGCGTGTCGGGCTCGGCCGCCCCCGTCCTGGCGAACGGATATGGTGCCGAAGACGCTCTGCGTCGCCCCTGAGCTAGCTTCAGAACCAAGTGGAAGAAGTTGACGTGACCGACAGCGCCAAGGCCACCTACGCCGCCGCCGGAGTGAGTATCGCCGCAGGTGACGAGGCGGTGGAGAAGCTCAAGCCGTGGGCTGCCAAGGCGCACCGGCCCGAGGTGCTCGGTGGCATCGGTGGCTTCGCGGGCCTGTTCCAGCTCAAGCTCGACCGCTGGAAGGAGCCGGTCCTCGCGTCCTCGACCGACGGCGTCGGCACCAAGATCGCGGTGGCGCAGGCACTCGACAAGCACGACACCATCGGCATCGACCTGGTCGCCATGATCGTGGACGACCTGGTCGTCTGTGGCGCCGAGCCGCTGTTCGTGCAGGACTACATCGCGGTCGGCAAGGTCGTCCCGGACAAGATCGCCGCACTGGTCAAGGGCATCGCCGAGGGCTGCGTCCAGGCCGGCTGCGCGCTGCTCGGCGGCGAGACGGCCGAGCACCCCGGCCTGATGGGCGACGACGACTACGACATCTCCGGCACCGGCGTCGGCGTGGTCGAGCACTCGAAGCTCCTCGGCCCCGACCGCGTCCGCGACGGCGACGTCGTCATCGCGATGGGCTCCTCCGGCCTGCACTCGAACGGCTACTCGCTGGCCCGCCACGTGCTGCTGGAGATCGCCCGCATGCCGCTCGAGGGCCACGTCGAGGAGTTCGGCCGCACCCTCGGCGAGGAGATGCTGGAGCCGACCAAGATCTACGCCAAGGACTGCCTCGCGCTGATCGCCGAGACCGAGGTCCGCGGCTTCTCCCACGTCACCGGTGGTGGCCTGGCCGCGAACCTGGCCCGCGTGCTTCCCGAGGGCCTGCACGCCCGCCTCGACCGGGGCGCCTGGACGCCGTCCGCGGTGTTCCAGCTCATCGCCCAGCGCGGCCGGGTCGAGCGCGAGGAGATGGAGAAGGCGTTCAACATGGGCGTCGGCATGGTCGCCGTCGTCGCCCCCGAGGACGTCGACCGCGCGCTGGCCGTGCTGACCGCGCGCCACGTCCCGGCGTGGGTGCTCGGCGAGATCACCAAGTCACCGGAGGGCGGCGCCGTCCTCGTCGGCGACCACCCTCGATTCTGAGGCAACCTCCCACGGTCGTCGTTGCGTACTAAGCGACGACCGAGGAGGGGGACTTGGACCGCGATCGTGAGTTCGGGGAGTACGTCGACGCACGGGCTCTCGTCATGCGCCGCACGGCGTTCCTGCTGTGCGGCGACTGGCACCGCGCCGAGGACATCGTCCAGACGGCGCTGACCAAGCTGTACGTGGTCTGGCCGCGCGTGCGCAAGGACAGCGTGGACGCCTATGCGCGCAAGGTGCTGGTGCGCACCGCCATCGACGAGCAGCGGCGCGGGTTCTTCTCGCGTGAACGGACCGTCGAGGCCGTGCCCGAACGCGCGATCGCGGACCAGGCGAGTGACCTGGACCTGCGTGAGGCGCTCGACGCGTTGCCGCCTGGGCAACGTGCCGTGGTCGTGCTGCGGTACTGGGAGGACCTGAGCATCACCGAGACCGCCCGCATCCTCGGCAGGACGGAGGGCACGGTGAAGAGTCAGGCCGCCAAGGGGCTTGCCGCGTTGCGCGATCTGCTGGTGGACGAACCCACGTCGAACATCCACCGCGCCGACGTCATCCGCGCGGGCAAGGTCAAGCTGGTGCGCAGGCGGACGGCGATCGCGACGGCGATGGCCTTCGTGCTGATGGTCCCGCTGGGCACGGTCGTGTACCTGAACCAGACGGTGACGATGAAGGACATGCAGGATCAGGGGACGGTGTTCACGGGAGACCGCAACGCCGAGCTGACCAGGATCCTGCGCGAGGCGAACGTCGTCCCGCCCGGCTTCCAGGCAGAGGACGTGCCGGAGATCGAGGCGAAGGCGTTCGAGTTCCGCACCCGAGACAGCAAGGTCTGGGCGGCGGCACGGCTGCGGGACGCGCAGGGCGTCGGCGGCGTCACGATCTGGATCGACCGTCAACGCAGGTACACCGCCGGCGACTGCAACGCCCCGCCCGACTGTCAGGTGTTCGAGCGCAACGGCATCAAGGTGACCGTCTCGCAGTGGCGCATACCTGGGATGACGGAGCAGAAGGTGTGGACGGCGGAGGCGTGGCACCCCGACGGCTCGCACGTCCAGGTCACCAGCGACAACATCGGCAGGTTCCGCTCCGATTTCTGGGGCAAGCTCGACCCGACGGGCGCGCCGCAGCGGCCGGACCACGTGCTCGACCGCGAGGCGCTGATAAAGATCGCGACACTGCCGGGGCTCAAGCTTTAACCTTGAGGCATGAACGACGTGACCGTGACGAGGACGCTGGTGATTCCGGCGTCCGAGTTGCGCGAACGTTTTTCCAGGTCAGGTGGGCCGGGCGGGCAGGGAGTGAACACGGCGGACAGCCGCGTGGAGCTCTCGTTCGACCTGGCTGCCTCGCCGTCGATCCCCGATCATCTGCGCAGCCGCATGCTCGCCCGGCTGGAGGGCAGGCTGGTCGACGGCGTGCTCACGATCGCCGCCTCCGAGCACCGCGCCCAGCTGCAGAACCGTGGCGCCGCACGGGAGCGTCTCGCCGCGATCCTCCGGAGTGCCGCTGCCGCGCCGCCGCCGGTGCGCAGGCCGACGAAGCCGTCGAAGGGCTCGCAGGAACGTCGCATCGCCGGCAAGAAGCGGCGAGCGGAGACCAAACGCGGCCGCGGTCGCTCAGGGTCCTGGGACTAGCCCGTAGATCCGCTCCGGCCGGCCTGTTCCGCCGTAGCGCAACCGCACTTCCGCGCGTCCGGACGAAACGAAGTGCTCCAGGTACCGGCGTGCGCTGACCCGTGCCACGCCGGTCGACGACGCGCACTCCGACGCCGACAACCCTTCCGGGTGCGACTTCAGCGCGGTCTCGACGAGCCTCGCGGTCTCCGGTGTCAAACCCTTGGGCAGCAACGGTTTCGACGTCGGTCGCGCTCCGAACACCTGGTCCACGTCCGCCTGTCCGGCCGACCCGAGCCGGTGCAGCCGATCGCGCAACGACGCGAAGTGCGCGAGCTGGTCACGCAGGGCCGCGTAGTCGAACGGCTTGATCAGGTAGTGCAGCACGCCGCCGCGCATCGCGCTGCGCACGGTGTCGACGTCGGTCGCCGCCGTGATCACGATGACGTCCACGTCCTCGTTGGCGCGCAACGACTTCAGCACGTCCAACCCGCTCATGTCCGGCAGGTAGATGTCGAGCAGCACGAGGTCCGGTTTCAACGACGCGGCCAGCCGCAACGCGTCGCCGCCGGTGTGCGCGACCCCGGTCACCTCGAAACCCTCGGTGCGTGCGACGTATCCGCTGTGCACCTTGGCCACCATGAAGTCGTCGTCGACGACGAGCACCCGGATCACCAGGGCAGCCTTGCGGTGAAGACCGACCCGGACACGCTCACCGAACCACCGCGCCGCAGACACGCCCGCCTGATCAGCGCGAGCCCGATGCCGCGTTCGCCGTGGGATGCGGCCTTGGTCGTGAACCCGTGCCGGAACACCTCTTCGGCGAGCTCGGGTGCCACCCCTGGGCCGGAGTCGCGGACCACGACCTGGACCTCGTCGTCCATTTGCAGCACACCTACCTCGATCCACTTTTGGGCGCCGTTCAGCGAACCCAGTGCATCCAACGCGTTGTCGACGAGATTTCCCAGCACCATGACCAAATCGGCAGACAAAGCTTCATCCATGCGTCCCAATACGCTGTCCGGCTCCATCCGCAACGACGTCCCGCGCTCGGCGGCCAGCGACGCCTTCGCGATCAGCAGGGCGGCCACCGCGGGGTCGCCGATGCTGGAGCCGACCTCGGAGCGCCACTGGTCCTGTGCCGAGCTGATCTGGTGGATGTAGTTGCTGACCTCGTCGTACTCCTTCAGCGAGATCAGCCCGGCGATGGTGTGCAGGCGGTTCGCGAACTCGTGCGCCTGCGCCCGCAGCGTGTCCGTCGCGTGCTGCGACGCGTCCAGTTCGTGTTGCAGCGCAAGTAGTTCCGTGCGGTCCCGCAGCGTCACGACCGCGCCCGCGCCCTCGATCGGCATGCGGTTCAACGTGAGCACGACGCCCTGGCGCAGCACCAGCTGGTCGACGCCGGTCGCCCGCCCGGTCAGCACGTCGCGCAGCCGTTCGTTGAGCTCCAGCTCCTCGACCGAACGGCCCACCGCGTCCTCCGGCAGCACGAGCAGGTCCCGCGCGTGGTCGTTGACCAGGGTGATCCGGTTCTGCGCGTCGAGCCCGACCACGCCCTCCTTGATGCCGTGCAGCAACGCCTCACGGTTCTCGACGAGCGCGGTGATCTCGTGCGGCTCCAGCCCGAGCGTCTGGTTCTTCACCCGGCGGGCCAGCAACAACGACCCGGTGACGCCGATGACGAGCGCGATCAGCAGGTACCGCAGCACGTCGACCGGCTGGTTCAGCGCACCTTCCCACACCCCCGGCTCGCGCACGCCCGCGACGACGATCCCGTTGATCCGGCGGGTCTCGGCGTTGAACACCGGCACGTGCGCCTCGATCGACTCCTCGACCGTGCCGACCCAGGCCTTGCCGTCGTAGGCGGACGTCGGAGTGTCCAGTGTGGACCCGATCTGCGCCGGGTCGGGCGAGGTGAGCACGACCCGGTTCACGTCGAGGATCAGCACGTAGGTGGCGCCGGACAGGCTGCGCGCCGTCTCCGCGGCGGGTGCCAGCAGGTCTCGGTCGCCCATCCGTGTTTGGACGACGTTCGTGGCGGCGACGTTCTCCGCGACGGACAGCATCCGCCGTTCCTCGTTCGAGCGAAAGTTGCGGCCCGTCTGAACGACCGTCAGCGCGCCAACCGCGCAGAGTAGGCACATGACGACTACCAGTTGCCATATGAGCAGCTGGCTGGCCAGGGAACGGCGGCGACGCATGAAACCTCCCGTGACCAGAAGAACCAAAAGAAACCTTAGAAGCGCAAGAGGGACATCCAGGTTTACACGAGTGCAACATGTCCAACCACGCGGATGAGAGGCGGGGATCACAGTGTCGGTGAAGGTGTGGGTGGCGGGAGCGACGGCGTTGCTCGCCGTCCTCCTGGTGCCGCCGCTGCTGACGCCGGGTGCGGACAGCGGCGAAGGCAGCCAGGTACGGGCGTTGCGCGTGCTGGTGCCGAACGCACCGGGCGGCGGGTACGACATCACCGCACGCACGGCGGCGAAGGCCATGGAGGACGCGGACCTGCTGCGCAACGCCGAGGTGTTCAACCTGCCCGGCGCGGGCGGCACGGTCGGACTCGGACGCACGGTCGGTGAACGCGGCAACGGCAAGCTGATCATGTCGATGGGCCTTGGCGTGGTCGGCGCGGTGTACACGAACAAGGCGCCGAACTCGCTGCTGGACACGACCCCGATCGCGAAGCTGATCGAGGAACCGGACATCGTCGTGGTCGGCAAGGACTCGCCGTACACGTCGATGCAGCAGCTGGTGGACGCGTGGAAGGCCAACCCCGGCACGGTGACCGTCGGCGGCGGTTCGGCACCCGGCGGCCCTGACCACCTGGCGCCGATGCTGATCGCCAAGGCCGTCGGGCTGCAGCCGAAGACCGTCAACTACATCCCGTTCGACGGTGGTGGCGAACTGCTGGCCTCAGTGCTCGGCGGCAAGGTCGCGTTCGGTGTCTCCGGTGTCGGCGAGTACCGCGACCAGATCCAGGCGGGCACGTTGCGCGTGCTCGCGGTGACGAGCAAGGACCGCATCAAGGGCATCGACGCGCCCACGCTCAAGGAGGCCGGCGTGGACGTCGAGTTCACCAACTGGCGCGGCATCGTCGCGCCGCCGGGCATCACACAGACCGACCGCGACAAGCTGGTCGACCTGTTCGCGCGGCTCCAGAAGACGCCGCAGTGGTCGGAGGCGTTGCAGCGCAACGGCTGGACCGACGCGTTCGCACCGGGGGACCAGTTCAAGACCTTCTTGGAAAACGAGAACAAGCGGGTGGCAACGGTGCTCAAGGACTTGGGGCTCGCATGACAGCGACGAAGACGGAGCCGAGGTCGTGGCTCCGGGAACGCTCCGAGCTGGGCATCTGCGCCCTGCTCGTGGTGCTCGGCGTGCTGGTGCTGACCGACGCGCTGCGCATCCCCACCGACTTCGCCCAGCGGGGCCCGGTCGGCCCGAAGGCGGTGCCGATCCTGGTCGGCTCGCTGCTGTTGATCGTCGCGGTGCTGCTGGCCCGTGACGTGCTGCGCGGTGGTCGCGGCGAGGCGGAGGGCGGCGAGGACGTCGACCTGTCCGAACCCGCCGACTGGCGCACGGTTCTGTTGCTGTGCGGTGCTTTCCTCGCGAACGCCGCGCTGATCGGCGTGGTCGGGTTCCCGATCTCCGGCGCGATCCTGTTCTGGGGCGCGGCCTACGCGCTCGGCAGCCGGAACCTGGTGCGCGACCCGTTGATCGCCGCGGGCATGTCGATCCTGACGTTCGTGGTGTTCAACAACCTGCTCGGTGTCCCGCTCCCCGGTGGCCCGTTGATGGAGGTGTTCTAGATGGAACAACTGCTCGACGGCTTCGCGACCGCGCTGACGCCGACACACCTGCTGTTCGCGGCGATCGGCGTACTGCTCGGCACCGCGATCGGCGTTCTGCCGGGCATCGGCCCGGCCATGGCGGTGGCGCTGCTGCTGCCCGTCACCTACGGCATGGAACCGACCGGCGCGTTCATCATGTTCGCCGGCATCTACTACGGCGGCATGTTCGGTGGCTCGACGACCTCGATCCTGCTGAACACACCGGGTGAGAGCGCCGCGGTGGTGACAGCGTTCGAAGGCAATCCCATGGCCCGCCAGGGACGTGGTTCGCAAGCGCTTGCCGCCGCTGCCATCGGCCACTTCACCGGCGGCATCATCGGCACCATCCTGATCGTGCTGCTGGCGCCGTTCGTGGCCAAGCACGCGGTCGACATCGGTGCGCCGGACCTGTTCGCGATCATGGTGCTGTCGTTCATCGCGGTGACCTCGGTGCTCGGCGCGTCCCGGATCCGTGGCGTGGCGTCACTGTTGATCGGCCTGTCCATCGGACTGGTCGGCCTGGACGAGATGACCGGCCAGCAACGACTGACGTTCGGCTCGCTGCACCTCGCGGACGGCATCGACGTCATCATCGTCGCGGTGGCGTTGTTCGCGGTCGGCGAGGCCCTGTGGGTGGCGGCGCACCTGCGGCGCAAGCCGTTCGTGCCGATCCCGGTCGGCCGCCCGTGGCTGTCGAAGGCCGACCTGAAGCGCACCTGGAAGCCGTGGCTGCGCGGTCCGGTGATCGGCTTCCCGTTCGGCGCGATCCCGGCCGGTGGCGCGGAGATCCCGACGTTCCTGTCCTACGTGACGGAAAAGCGGCTCTCCAAGCACAAGGACGAGTTCGGCAAGGGCGCCATCGAGGGTGTCGCCGGTCCGGAGTCGACCGCCTCCGCCTCCGCGGCGGGCACCCTGGTCACGATGCTGACGCTCGGCCTGCCGACGACGGCGGTCGCGGCCGTGATGCTCGCCGCGTTCCAGCAGTACGGCATCCAGCCCGGACCGCTGCTGTTCCAACGGGAAGCCGGCCTGGTGTGGGCGTTGATCGCCTCACTGTTCATCGGCCTGACGCTGCTGCTGATCCTGAACCTGCCGCTGGCGCCGTTGTGGGCGAAGCTGCTGCGCATCCCGCGGCCGTACCTCTACGCGGGCATCCTGTTCTTCGCCTCGGTCGGCGCCTACGCGGTGAACGCGGACATCTTCGACCTGCTGCTGATGTTCGTGATCGGCCTGCTGGGCTTCGGAATGCGCCGCTACGGCCTGCCGGTGCTGCCCGCGATCATCGGCGTGATCCTCGGCCCGGCCGCGGAACAGCAGATGCGCCGCGCGCTGCAGCTTTCCGACGGCTCGCTGACCGGCCTGGTCAACACCCCGATGTCGATCATCGTCTACGTGATCATCGGGCTGATCGTGTTCTTCCCGCTGCATCCGCAGGTTCCTCCCGAAGCCGACTCCTCCGGCTCCGGCGCAGGAGCGCGAGAAGGCCGACGCCTGACCGCGCGCGAAGGCCCCGTCCTTGCGGTAGGACGGGGGCCTTCGTCTGTGCTCAGCCGTGAGTCGGGAAGCCCAGGTTGACGCCGTGCTGCTGCGGCCAGCGAGCCGTGACGGCCTTGGCTCGGGTGTAGAACTTCACGCCCTCAGCGCCATGCACGTGGGTGTCGCCGAACAGCGAGTCCTTCCAGCCGCCGAACGAGTAGTAGGCCATCGGCACGGGGATCGGCACGTTGATGCCGACCATGCCGACGTGCACGCGCCGCTGGTACTCGCGGGCGGCGAGCCCGTCACCGGTGTAGATGGCGGTGCCGTTGCCGTACTGGTTGGCGTTCACCAGCTCCAGCGCGTCCTCGAACGTGTCCACCCGGACGACCGTCAGCACCGGCCCGAAGATCTCGTCGGTGTAGATCGTCATGTCCCGCGTGACGTGGTCGAACAACGTCGGCGCGAGCCAGAACCCGCCCTCGTGCCCTTCGGGGGCGTACCCACGGCCGTCGACGACGAGTGACGCACCGGCCGCCTCGCCCGCGTCCACATAGGACTGCACCTTGTCCCGGTGCACACCGGTGACCAGCGGGCCCATCTGGGCATCGGCGTTGGTGCCGGGCAGGACCGACGGGTGCAGCTCGCGGGTCCGCGAAGCGATCTTCGAGACCAGCTCGTCGCCCGTCTCACCGACCGCGACGACCACGGAGATCGCCATGCAGCGCTCACCGGCCGAGCCGTAACCAGCGGAAACAGCGGCGTCGGCGGCGACATCGAGGTCGGCGTCCGGCAGCACGACCATGTGGTTCTTGGCGCCGCCCAACGCCTGCACGCGCTTGCCCGCCGCCGTGCCGCGCGAGTAGACGTGCTTCGCGATCGGCGTCGAGCCGACGAACGAGGCCGCCGACACGTCCGGGTGGTCGAGCAGCGCGTTCACCGCGAAGGCGTCGCCCTGCAGGACGTTCAGCACGCCGTCGGGCAGCCCGGCCTCCTGGAACAGCTCGGCCAGCCGGAGCGACGCGGACGGGTCGCGCTCGGAAGGCTTGAGCACGAACGTGTTCCCGGTCGCGATGGCGATGGGGAACATCCACATCGGCACCATCACGGGGAAGTTGAACGGCGTGATGCCCGCGACCACGCCGAGCGGCTGGCGCAGCGAGTACGCGTCGACGCCGCGCGAGACCTGCTCGGAGTGCTCGCCCTTCAACAGCTGCGGGATGCCGCACGCGAACTCGACGACCTCGAGCCCGCGCTGCACCTCACCGGCGGCGTCGGAGAGCACCTTGCCGTGCTCGGACGTGATGATCTCGGCCAGCTCGTCGGCGTGCCTCGTGCAGCGCGTGGCGGTAGGCGAACAGGATCCGCGAACGCGTCGACAGCGACGACTCGGACCAGGACTGCGGCGGCCTTCAGCGAGGACGACACCGCCAGGTCGACGTCGGCCTGCTCGGCGAGCACGACCTGCGCGGCGACCTCGCCCGTCGCCGGGTTGAAGACGTCGGACTTGCGGGACGACACCCCCGTGGTGCGGGCGCCGTCGATCCAGTGCGGGATGGTGCTCAACGCGGTCCTCCTGGGGGAGCTGTCGTGTTACGGACTACGAGCGAGGGATTGAGGAGATGACGCACGGGTTCGGTGCGTTCTTCACGAACCCGCTGCAGAAGCGCCTCGGCAGCCAACCGGCCGAACTCGGCACGGGGCTGGTCGATGGTGGTCAACGAAACGTGGCGCAAAGCAGCCAACGAAGTGTTGTCATACCCCACAACGGAAACGTCCTCGGGCACGCGCAGCCCGGCGTCCTCCAGCGCGGAGATCGCGCCGACGGCGTTGAAGTCGTTGCAGGACAAGATCGCCGTAGGCAGAGCGTCATCGGCGATCAACGAACGGATCGCCCGCGCGCCGGCCACGTCGGTGTACTCGGACGACACGATCTGCGGCTTGAGCCCGTGCGCTTCCATGGCGGTGACGTAGCCACGACGCCGGGGTCCGGCCTGGGTGCCCTCGCCGCCGTCGAGATGCGCGATGCGCTTGTGCCCCAGTGAGACCAGGTGGTCGACGGCAAGACGGCAGCCCATCTCGCCGTCGTCGTTGACCGTGTCCACAGTCGGACACCCGTGACGACCGTGCGACCAGCACGACCGGAAGTTGTTCCGCGGCCTTGGCGATCGCGGTCGCGGGCACGACGGGCGACAGCAGGATGAGCCCGGCGGGACGGAAGGACAGCAGGCTCTCCAACGCCCGGCGCTCACGCGTGGGCGAGCGGCCACCCGTGTTGATGATGATGTCGAACCCCTGCGCGCTGGCCACCTCGTCGATGCCGTCCACGACCTCGGCGAAGAACGCGTTGTGCAGGTCGGACACCATCACGCCGAGCACTGTCGACGTGCGTGACGCCAACGACCTGGCCATCGCGTGCGGCGAGTAGCCGAGCTCTTCCGCCGCCTTCAGGACAGCGGTGCGTCGCAGCTCGCTCACCTTGGGTGAACCGCGCATCACCAGTGACACCAGTGCGCGGGACACGCCCGCCCTCGATGCGACGTCTTCCATAGTCGGCCTGACCACCGGAATCACCTCCCCTCACGTCACGGGCGAGAAACCCGCCCTTGACACCCGTGTGACCGAAGCTACAGCATTAGAGCGCTCCAACCAATAGAGCGCTCTAACACATCACAGCGATGAACAGGGGAAACGTGCGATGCGGATCGGAGTAGCGGGTGTCGGCCGGATCGGCACCATGCACGCGACCAACCTCGCCGCGCTGGATCGAGTCGACGAGGTACTTCTCTTCGACCCGGTGCCCGGTCGCGCCGCGCAGGCGTCGGCTGACGTCAACGGCACGAAGGCGGTCGACGACCTCGACACGCTGCTGAGCAACGTCGACGGCGTGCTGCTGGCGACGCCGACCAACACCCACCCCGAGATGCTCCGCGCGGCCATCGCGAAGGGTGTCCCCACGCTGTGTGAGAAGCCGATCGCGAGCGACGTCGCCGAGATGGCCGCGTTGATCGAGGACGTCGAGAAGTCCGGCGTCGAGGTGCTGGTCGGCTTCCAGCGCCGCTTCGACCCGGCGATCTACGAGCTCCACCGCCGCATCCGCGCGGGCGAGGTCGGCGACATCTACCTGGTCCGCGCGGTCGGCAACGACGCCAACCCACCGGACTTCTCCTACCTGCCCGCCTCCGGTGGCATCTTCCGCGACCTGCTGATCCACGACCTGGACTGCGTGCCGTGGCTGGTCGGCGAGCCGGTCGTCGAGGTCTACGCATCCGGCTCGGTGCTGGTGCACCAGGCGTTCGCGGACGCCGACGACGTGGACAACGCCATCGTGATGCTGAAGTTCGCGGGCGGCGCGCATGCCACGCTGGCCGGCGGCAGGCACGACCCGATCGGGTACGACCACCGCATCGAGGTGCTGGGCAGCAAGGACTCGCTGGTCGCAGGCGTCGATCCGCGCACGCCGCTGAACTCGCTCGAGCCCGGCGGCCACGTGGCCGGACCGGACGCCTATCCCGGTTTCCCGGAGCGCTTCCACCGGGCATACGTCAACGAGATGTCGTTGTTCACCCAGGTGATCGCCGGCGAAGTCGCGAACCCGTCGCCGGCGCGGGAGAGTCTGATCAGCCTCCGCCTGGCTGAAGCGTGTGAGAAGTCGCGTCGCAGCGGCGCGCCGGTGAAGATCGAGGGGAACTAGGCATGGCGAAGATCGCTGGGGCACCGATCTCCTGGGGTGTGTGCGAGGTTCCGGGCTGGGGCAACGTGCTGGAACCCGCCGTGGTTCTCAGCGAGATGCAGTCGTTGGGCCTCAAGGCAACGGAACTCGGCCCGCCCGACTACCTGCCTGCGGACCCCGAGCAGCTCAAGACTCTTCTCCAAGGCCACGACCTGAGCCTCGTCGGCGGCTTCCTCGCCGTCACGCTGCACACGGACGTGCAGTCCACTCTGGACGAAGCCGACCGGGTGGCCGCGATTCTCAAGGCGGGCGGTGCCGAGGTGCTCGTGCTCGCCGCCGCGACCGGGCTCGACGGCTACGACGAACGGCCCGCAGCTCACCGACGACGAGTGGCAGACCCTGGTCGACACCTGCGCGAAGATCCGGGAGATCGCCGCAACGCACGGCCTGAGCACCGTGCTGCACCCGCACGTGGGCACCCACGTCGAGCGGGAGGCGGAGGTCGACCGGTTCCTCGCCGACTCCGATCTGCAGCTCTGCCTGGACACCGGCCACCTGCTCATCGGTGGCACGGACCCGGTCGAGCTGGCGCGCCGCTACCCGGACCGGATCGGTCACGTGCACCTCAAGGACGTGCGTGACGAGATCGCGGCGAAGGTCCGCAGCGGCGAGCTCGGTTACACCGATGCCGTGGAACAGGGCATCTACGTGCCGCTCGGGGACGGCGACGTGGACGTGGAAGCGCTGGTGAAGCTCGTCCAGGAGGCGGGCTACACCGGCTGGTTCGTGCTTGAGCAGGACACCGCGGCTCAAGGATGGAAGTCCGGTGGATACGCCACCAAGGACACAGCGCGCAGCCTCTCGCACCTCAGCAAGATCCTCTGAAGGGACTGGAGACGATGAAGTCTCGTTTGGTCATTCGTGCGGGCGCCGCGCTCGCCGGTGTTGCTCTACTCGCCGCCTGCAGCGGTCCCACGGGAACCAACACCCAGAACACGCAGAACAACAGCGCTCCGGCCACCGGTGACCTCAAGGTCGCCGTCATCACCCACGGCACCGCGGGCGACGCGTTCTGGAACGTCGTGAAGAACGGCGCCGAGGACGCGGGCAAGCAGCTCGGCGTCGCGGTCGACTACAACTCCGACGGCGACCCCGGCGCCCAGGCCAAGCTGATCGACAACGCGGTCGTCGCAGAAGGTCGGCGGGCATCGTGGTCTCGATGGCGAACCCGGACGCGCTGCAAGACGTCGATCGAGAACGCGGTCAGGCGCGGGCATCCCGGTGGTCACGATCAACTCCGGCGAGGCGAAGAGCGCCGAGTTCGGCGCGCTGGCCCACGTCGGCCAGAGCGAGGGCGATCGCCGGTGAGGAAGCCGGCAAGAAGCTCAAGGCCGCGGGCAAGACCAAGCTGCTCTGCGTGATCCACGAGGCCGGCAACATCGGGCCTCAACCAGCGCTGCGACGGCGCCGCGCTCCGGCTTCGGCGCACGGTGCAGAACCTCCAGGTCGACATCAGCAACCCGACCGACGTCGAGGCCCGCATCAAGGGCGAGTGCAGTCCGACCCGTCGATCGACGGGTGCTGGCGCTGAACCCGCAGGTCGCCGCGAACGCGGCCGCCGCGGCCAAGGGCGCGAGCTCGAAGGCGCAGGTCGCCACGTTCGACCTGAACGCCGACGTGGTCGCTGCGATCAAGGCCGGCGACGTGCTGTTCGCCGTCGACCAGCAGCAGTACGAGCAGGGCTACCTGCCGATCGTGATGCTCAAGCTCTACCGGGACAACGCCAACACGCTCGGCGGCGGCAAGCCCGTGCTGACCGGCCCCGGCTTCGTCGACAAGTCCAATGTGGACAAGGTCGCGGAGTACGCCAAGAACGGCAAGCGCTGAGGCTGAGGAGGAATCGGAGAGATGACCGTGACGGCCAAGCTCCACCGCTTGCCGACGAACGGGTGGGCAAGCCCGGCTGACTGACCGGCTGATCGTGCGGCCGGAGATCGGCGCGCTGCTCGGCGCACTGCTGGTGTTCGTGTTCTTCTCGGTGGTCACCGAGCAGTTCCTCAGCCTCGGCGGGCGCGGCCACCTGGCTGGACGACGCCTCCACGCTCGGCATCATGGCGGTGGCGGTGGCGCTGCTCATGATCGGCGGCGAGTTCGACCTCTCCGCCGGTGTCATGACCGCGTCCACCGCGCTCGTCACGGCGATCCTCGCCACGCAGCTCGGCCTGAACGTCTGGCTGGCGTTGCTGGTCTCGCTGGTGTTCGCGCTGTCGGTCGGCGCGATCAACGGCTGGCTGGTGATGCGCACGGGCCTGCCCAGCTTCATCGTCACGCTGGGCACGTTCCTCGCGTTGCAGGGCCTGAACCTCGGCGTGACGCGGCTGGTCACCGGCACCGTGCAGGTGACCGGGATGCGCGGAGGCGGCCGGCTACGAGTCGGCCGGGTTCCTGCTTCGCGTCGACGTTCCAGATCGGCGGCACAGACGTTCCACGATCTCGATCCTCTGGTGGATCCTGGTCTTCACCGTCGTCGCGTCGGCGGTGCTGGTGCGCACCAAGTTCGGCAACTGGATCTTCGCGGTCGGCGGCTCCGCGCACAGCTCGCGCGCGGTCGGTGTCCCGGTGCGTGCGCACGAAGATCCTGCTGTTCATGACGACCGCGTTCGCCGGCGTGGCTCGTCGGCTCGATCAACATCCTGCGGTTCGCGAGCGTGCAGGCGAACCAGGGCATCGGCCTGGAGTTCCAGTACATCATCGCCGCGGTGATCGGCGGCTGCCTGCTCACCGGCGGCTTCGGCTCGGCGATCGGCGCCGCGATCGGCGCGCTGATCTTCGGCATGGCCCGGCAGGGCATCGTCTTCGCGCAGCTGGAACAGCGACTGGTTCCAGCTGTTCCTCGGCGTGATGCTGCTGGCCGCGGTGCTGGTGAACAACACTTCTGCGGCGGCGAGCGGAAAGGGTACGGCGATGACGTCCACTCATCGAGACCGCGGACATCGGCAAGACCTACGGCAGCGTCATCGCCCTGCGCGATGTGTCCACTGTGGTCAACGCGGGCGAGGTCACCTGCGTGCTCGGCGACAACGGCGCCGGGCAAGTCCACGCTGATCAAGATCCTGGCCGGGGTGCACCAGCACGACCAGGGCGAGTTCCGGGTCGAGGGCGAGGCGGTCCGGTTCGCCTCGCCGCGCGAGGCGCTCGACCGCGGCATCGCGACGGTGTACCAGGACCTCGCGGTCGTGCCGCTGATGTAGCGTGTGGCGCAACTTCTTCCTCGGTTCCGAGCCCACCACCGGCTTCGGCCGTTCCGGCTGCTGGACCGCAAGAAGGGCGCGCGACGTCACCAAGAAGGCGTTGGCCGACATGGGCATCGACCTGCGGGACGTGGAGCAGCCGGTCGGCACGCTGTCCGGCGGTGAACGCCAGTGCGTCGCCATCGCCCGCGCCGTGCACTTCGGAGCGAAGGTGCTGATCCTGGACGAGCCGACCGCCGCACTGGGCGTCAAGCAGGCCGGGGTGGTGCTCAAGTACGTGGCGCAGGCCCGTGATCGCGGGCTGGGCGTCGTGCTGATCACGCACAACCCGCACCACGCCTACCCGGTGGCCGACCGGTTCCTGCTGCTCAAGCGCGGCGCGTGCGCTCGGCAGCTACGAGAAGTCGGAGATCGACATCGACGAGCTGACCCGGCAGATGGCCGGTGGCGCCGAACTCGAGGCGCTGGAGCACGAACTGCGAGGTAGTCGAGGCGTGACAGTCTCTGGAAGTGCTGACCATCGGCCGGGTCGGGGTCGACCTCTACCCGGAGCAGTGCGGGGTGCCGCTGGCCGAGGTCAGCACGTTCGCCAAGTCGCTCGGCGGCACCGCGACCAACGTCGCGGTCGCCGCCGCGCGGCTCGGTCGCCGGGCCGGCGGTGCTCACCAAGGTCGGCCCGGACGGCTTCGGCGACTACGTCCGCCAGGCGCTCGACAGGGTTCGGGGTGTCGCCGGAACACGTCGGCACCGTCGCCGGACCTGCTGACACCGGTGGTGTTCTGCGCGCTCGACCCGCCGGAGGACCCGCCGCTGCTGTTCTACCGGCTGCCGATCGCGCCGGACCTGACGCTCACCGATGACGGACGTGCCGTGGGACGTCGTGCGAGATGTGCCGCTGCTGTGGGTCACCGGCACCGGGGTGTCGCAGCCGAACCCGCCCGCGGCACCCAGCGCGAAGATCCTGGAGCACCGGGGGCGGCGCAGGCACACCGTGCTGGACCTGGACTACCGGCCGATGTTCTGGCCGGACGTGGAGACCGCGCGGGCGCGAGATCGGCTGGATGCTCGACCACGTCACGGTCGCGGTCGGCAACCGGACCGAGGTGGAGGTCGCGGTCGGCACGTCGGACCCGGACGAGGCGCGCGGACCGGCTGCTGGCCCGCGGAGTGTCGGCTGGCGCGTGATCAAGAAGGGCGCCGACGGGCGTGCTCGTGGCCACGCCGGAAGGTCGTGGACGGTGCGCGCCGCAACCGGTCGAGGTGGTCTGCGGGCTCGGCGCCGGTGACGCGTTCGGCGGCGCGCTGATCCACGGCCTGCTGTCCGGCTGGGACCCGGTGCGGATCGCCCGCTACGCCAACGCGGCGGGCGCGATCGTCGCGTCCCGGCTGGCCTGCGCGGACGCGATGCCCGACCAGAAAGAGATCGAGGACGCTGCTGTGATCACCGATGACGCGGTGGCGCGAACTGCTGCGGCGGCGGGCCGAGCCGATCCCGGCTGCGATCAGCCGGGCCTACGCAGGCGCGCAGCGGCGCAACTCGTTGCTGAACGGCAAGTCCACGCTGTTCCTGGTCGCCGCCGACCACCCGGCACGGGGCGCGCTGGGCGTCGGCGGCGACCCGCTGGCGATGGCCGATCGGCGCTCGCTGCTGGACCGGTTGCTGATCGCGCTGGCGAACCCCGCGGTCGACGGCGTGCTCGGCACGCCGGACGTCATCGAGGAACTGCTGCTGCTGGACGCCCTGGACGACAAGGTGGTCATCGGCTCGATGAACCGCGGCGGGCTGGCCGGTGCGGACTGGGAGATCGACGACCGGTTCACCGCCTACGACGCGTCGTCCATCGCGACGTTCGGGCTGGACGGCGGCAAGATGCTGCTGCGCCTGGTCGACTCGGACCCCGGCACGTCCCGACGCTGGAAGGCTGCGCGCGAGCCGTCACCGAACTCGCGGAGCACGGCCTGATGGCGATGGTCGAACCGCTGCCCTACAAGCGTGATCACAACGGACAAGCTGGTGCTGCAGAAGGACTCCGCCGCGCTGTCCCGTGCCGTCGGCCGTCGCCGCCGGCCTGGGCGTCGACCTCCGCCTACACCTGGCTGAAGCTGCCCGCGCCGGAGGAACCCGACATCGTGCTGGACACCACCACGTTGCCCGCGCTGGTGCTCGGCGGCGTGCCGTCGGCCGACCCGGAGGACGACCTCGCGTCGTGGGGCCGCTCGCTGCGCCACCCGACCGTGCGCGGCCTGGTCGTCGGCCGTGCGCTGCTCTACCCGCCGGACGGCGATGTCGCGTCCGCCGTCGCCGCCGCCGCCGAAGATCCTGCGACCGCCAAGGGAGTCACGGTATGACCTTGCACCGTCCACATCGGGACACTCTCGACCGACGCGGACGACCCGTTCCGCCTCGACCCGGAGGACGCGGGCTGGACCTACACCGGGCCTGCGCGTGCTGCGACTGGACGCGGGCGGCACCGCGCACGATCGAGACCGGCGAGTTCGAGGCGTTCGTGCTGCCGCTGGCGGGTCGCTGCGTGGTCGAGGTCGACGGCGAGCGGTTCGAGCTGCAGGGCCGCGATTCGGTGTTCACCCGCGTCACCGACTTCGCCTACGTGCCGCGCGACGCCGAGGTCGTGTTGTCCACTGTGGACGGCTGTGAGGTCGCGCTGCCGATGGCCCGGTGCACGAACCGGCTGACGCCCGAAGTACGGCCCGGCCGAAGACGTGCCGGTCGAAGTCCGCGGCGCCGGCAAGCCACCCGGCAGGTCACGAACTTCGGCGCGCCGGGCGTGTGGGACCACGCGGACAAGCTCAACGCGTGCGAGCTGATCACCCCGGACGGCAACTGGTCGTCGTACCCGCCGCACAAGCACGACGAGGCCGAGCCGAGTGCGAGGTCGTCAACGAGGAGATCTACTACTTCCGGATCGCCGACCGGGACGGTCACCCCGTCCCGCACGGGTTTCGGCCTGCACCGGACCTACACCGCCGACGGCACGATCGACGAGGACGTGGCCGTGCGCGACGGCGACGTTTTCCTGATCCCGCGCGGCTATCACGGCCCGTGCGTCGCGGCGCCGGGTTACCCGATGTACTACCTGAACGTGCTCGCCGGTCCGGCGCGACGAGCGGTCGATGGCCTTCTGCGACGACCCGGCGCACACCTGGGTCCGGGACACCTGGGCGACGCAGGCGCTCGACCCGCGCTGCCCGGTGACGACCGCGGAAGGACGGGTCGAGTGAAGCTCACGACTGCGCAGGCGCTGGTCCGCTGGCTGCTCGCCCAGCGCATCGGAAACTGCTCGACGGCTCGCGAAGTGCCGCTGTTCCCCGGCGTGTTCGCGATCTTCGGGCACGGCAACGTGCTCGGCCTCGGCACCGCGCTGGAGGAGGTCCGCGACCGAGCTTCCGGTCTGGCGCGGGCACAACGAGCAGGGCATGGCGCTCGCCGCGGTCGGCTTCGCGCAAGGCCACCCACCGCCGCCAGGTCGGCGTCGCCACGTCGTCGATCGGGCCCGGCGCGCTGAACATGGTCACCGCGGCCGGCGTCGCGCACGCGAACCGGCTGCCGCTGCTGCTGCTGCCCGGCGACACCTTCACCAGCCGCGCGCCCGATCCGGTGCTGCAGCAGGTCGAGCACTTCGACGACCCGACCGCGACGGTGAACGACGCGTTCCGCGCGGTCAGCCGCTACTTCGACCGGATCACCCGGCCCGAGCAGCTGTCTCGCACGTTGCCGCAGGTCGCGCGGGTGCTGACCGACCCGGCCGACGCGGCCCGGTCACCCTGGCGCTGCCGCAGGACGTCCAGGCCGAGACCTTCGACTTCCCGGACTCGCTGTTCGAGCCGGTCGTGCACCGGCTGCTGCGCCCGCGCCCCGACCTGCGCGCCCTGTGCCGAGGCCGCCGCGGCATCCGCGCGGCCTCAGCGCCCGCTGCTCGTGCTCGGCGGCGGCGTCCGCTACTCGGGTGCCGCCGGCCGGGCGCTGCGCTTTCGCCGCAGCAGCACGGCATCCCGATCGTCGAGACCACCGCGGGCCGCACGCTGGTGCCGCACGACCACCCGCTGCACGCCGGTCCGCTCGGCATCACCGGCTCGACGTCGGCGAACGCCTGGCCGCCGAGGCCGACCTGGTCCTCGCCGTCGGCACCCGGCTGCAGGACTTCACCACCGCGTCCTGGACGGTGTTCTCCCCGGACGTCCAGCTGGTGACGCTGAACGCCGCCCGGTTCGACGCGGTGAAGCACGGCGCGCTGGCCGTCGTCGGCGACGCCGACGAGGGCCTGCGCGAACTGACCGACGCACTCGGCGCCTGGCAGGCCGCCCGCCGACTGGGCCGCGCCGGCGCCCGCGCCGAACGCGCGAAGTGGGACTCGCACATCGCCTCGCTGCGCGCGCCTTCCGGACGGTCTGCCGACCTACGCGCAGGTCGTCGGCGTCGTGAACGACGTCAGCGGCCCGACCGACTACGTGATGACCGCGTCCGGCGGCATGCCCGGCGAACTCATCGGCGGCTGGCGCGCGTCCGGCGACGGCCACCATGGACGTCGAGTACGGCTTCTCCTGCATGGGCTACGAACTGGCCGGCGCCTGGGGCGCCGCGATGGCGCTGCCCGACGGCGTGGTCACCACCCTGCTCGGCGACGGCTCGTACCTGATGCTGAACTCCGAGCTGTTCTCCGCGGCCTTCGCCGGCCACCCGCTTCGTCGCGGTCGTCTGCGACAACGACGGCTACGCGGTGATCGCACCGCCTGCAGACGCGGCCAGGGCGGCGCGGGCTTCAACAACCTCTACGCCGACTGCCGCACCAGCCACGCCGAACCCCCGCGCGTCGACTTCGCCGGCCACGCCGCCGCGATGGGCTGCGCGGTCTTCGCCGTCGACTCGCTGGCCGACCTCTACGGCGCGTACCGCAAGGCTCGCGAAGTGGCGGTGGCTGAACGCCGACCCGGCGGTCGTGGTGATCCGGACGCATCCGTCGTCCTGGACCGAGGCCGGGGCGTGGTGGGAGGTCGGCGTGCCCGAAACGTCGCATCGGTCCGAGATCGCCCAGGCCCGCGAAGAGGTGCTGGAGGGCAAGGCTCGCCAGGTGCGCTACCTGAGCTGAGCGTCACCGCTCAGTGACTGAGACAACCTCACATCAGGGAACAACACACGGCCAGAGGTTCCTTGAACAGTTCGTAGGCATACGAACGTTCAAGGAGCCGTCACGTGAGCTTGCTCTTCTCCCCGCTGCAACTGCGCTCGGTCACGCTGCCCAACCGCATCGCGGTGAGCCCGATGTGCATGTACTCGGCGGCCGACGGCGTGCCGAACGACTGGCACCTAGTCCACCTGGGTTCCCGCGCGGTCGGCGGTGCCGGGCTGGTCATCGCCGAGGCCACCGCCGTCGAGGCGCGCGGCCGGATCTCGGCGCAGGACGTCGGCATCTGGAACGACGAGCAGGTCGAGGCCTGGCAGCCGATCGCCAGGTTCATCAAGGAGCACGGCGCCGTCCCCGGCATCCAGCTCGCGCACGCGGGTCGCAAGGCGTTCGGTGACTGGGTGCCGGTCGCGCCGACCACCGAGCCGTTCCCCGGCCTGAACGCGCCGGAGAAGCTCACGAACCACACCGCGATCGTCAAGGCGTTCGTCGACGGCGCCCTCAGGGCGATCGAGGCCGGGTTCGAGGTGCTGGAGATCCACGCGGCGCACGGCTACCTGCTGCACGAGTACTACTCGCCGCTGACGAACGAGGGCAGCCTCGAAGAGCGCATCGCCGTCCCGGTCGAGGTCACCGCCGCGGTGAGGGCAGCGGTCGGCCCGGACGTGGCCGTCATCGTGCGCATCAGCGGCACCGACTGGGAGCGAGGAGGCTGGACCGCCGACGACAGCGTTGTGCTGGCACAGGCGCTCAAGACCGCGGGTGCGGACCTGATCGACGTGTCCAGCGGCGGCAACACCGCGCAGGCGGAAATCCCGATCGGGCCCGGCTACCAGGTGCCGCTCGCCGAAGCGGTGCGACGCAAGGCAGACGTGCCCACGGGTGCGGTCGGCCTGATCACCGAGGCGACACAGGCCGAACAGATTTTGACGGACGGTTCCGCCGACCTGGTCCTGCTCGCGCGCGAGTTGCTCCGCGACCCGTACTGGCCGCTGCACGCGGCACAGCAGCTGGGTGTGGAGGTCAAGGCACCGAGGCAGTACGCCAGGGCGTTCTGAGAGCCTTCAGAGTTCAAGGGCTGGGCACCGATGATCCGGTGGCCCAACCCTTGAACTCCGAAGGCTGAATTCAGCGACGGTAGTCGTCGTAGTCGTCGTACGGGTCGTCGTGGGGCTCGTCGCCACCACCACTCCCGTTCGATGACGCCGACAATTCGTCACCAGACAGCTCGCGCTGCAGCGCAGCGAAGTCGGTCTCATGAGAGCTGTACTTGAGCTCCCTGGCGACCTTCGTCTGCTTGGCCTTAGCTCGGCCGCGCCCCATGGCTCGACCCCCTCGCACAGGGACGGGGGCGGCCGGGGGAACGGCGGCCCCACTCGTCTCGACAACTAGTTCCTGGTAACTACCGTACCGTGCCGATGGGGTTCCTCGCGACGCGGTAGGCGTGACACGTACCGCCAAATCTCGCGGCCACCCTCGCGTGGAAGGATGCACACGTGCCCAGACCGTTCGTCGCCTACCTCCGGGTGTACGAACCGTTATCGGCCTTGGACTCACCGTTGGGTGACAAGATCCGAAAAGCCCTGGAAAACGGCCCTGTCCCGCGTGCGGAGGTCGGCGACCGGGAACGGGAGCTGTGGTTGCGATCACAGTTGGCGAAGAAGCTGCTTCCGGGCGAGGCGCCCTTCGACGTGATGACGATCAGTCCCGCCGAGGTTCCGACGTCTGACGCGGCCCGTGTCGGCCCCGGACCGCTCGTCTGCCCTCTTGATCTTCGGGCCCGGTCCGCAGCGGCCCTGGTGGGCTTCCTGGCCTCGTCACAGCCCGTTCTGCAGGACGCGGCGCTGGACATCGCCCCCGAAACGGTTCGATCGCGCGCCTCGGCGGTGATGGCCGAACTGTCCGCGGGTGCGGTGCATGTGATCTCCACGACCTGGACGGTGCCGCTGCCCTGGTTCTCCATCGTCGACCCGGCCCACCGCCGTGTCGTGCTGGCGAGTGCCCAGGACGATCCGGAACGTCAGGTGTCGTGGCGGGTGGCGATGGCGGACGCCCGACGGAGGGTGGCGCGCGCGCTCAAGGTCGTGCGCACCGCACTGGGCGAGGACGGCCCGGCCAAGGTTCTCGCCGACACGGGCCGCTGGTTGGAGCACTTCCACCCGCACTCGGCGGTCGAGCTCGACTACGGCGGCCTGGTCCAGCTGATCGAGGACAAGGACCTCCTGGAGGACTCCTCGGCCACCGACGTGAACGCCATCGTCGACGCGCTGGAGGAAGGCGACACCGAGGAGGTGGCGTTGCGCTACGAGACGCTGCGTGAGTTCTGGGGCGAGCTGGCCCGCAGGGAACGCCACGGCTGAAGCAGCATCCGCGCCGCCACCGCGGCCGCTGCTGCCAGCACCATCGCCGCAGGCCACGCCACGTGCACGGCAACCCATCCCGCGATGGCGGGCGTGATCGCCGCGCTGAGGTAGTTGGCCGAGTTCTGCATCGCGATCGCGGTGGCGCTGCGGCCGTCGGGGGCCAGCTCACCCGCTTCGGTGACCGCGAGCCCGTTCCAGCACAGCGCCAGCGCACTCGTCGGCACCAGGACCGCGAGGAGCACCGGCACCGGTGCCTGGTCGAGCACCGCGACCACCACGAACCCCACCGCGGTCGCGACGGAGACGATCTTCAGCGGTCCCACCCGGCTGCGGACCCGATCCGACCAGACGCCCACCGCCAGCCTGCCGGCGCCGCCCAGGGCCTGCGCGATGCCGAACACCAGCGCGGCGGCCGTCACGGTCAGACCACGATGATCGACCAGCAATGCCACCAGCAGGGCCGTCGCGGTGAACTGCGGCACCACGAGCAGGCCGCTGGCCAGCGACAACCGCAGCAGCCTCGGGTCCTTGAGGATCAGCCCGTGGTCGCTGCCGCCACGGGTGGCGCCGGGTGGCTCGCGGATCAGCAGTGCGACCGCCAGCGCCACGAAGGCGGTCACCGACGCCAGTGCCACGAACGCCATCGGCACACCCGAGGTGATCGCGATTCCAGGCAGGAACGCGGCCGTCAGCGCCGCACCGAGCGGTGTCGCCGTCTGCCGCACGCCCATGGCGAGCCCGCGCTTGCCCGCGCGGAACCACGACATCACCGCCCGGCCGCTGGCCGCGTTCACACTCGCCCCGAAGAGGCCCGCACAGAGCAGGGCCACACCCGCGAGCCACGCGTTGCCGAGCGCCGCGGCGGCCAGACAGCCCGCGGCACCGAAGCCGCCGATCGTCATGGCGAGCCGTTCGCCGCGCTTGTCCGCGAAGAAGCCCCACGGCACGAGCGCGATCATCGTGCCCAGGTTGACGGCGCCGAGAAGCAGCCCGACCTGGGGCAACGTCAGATCGAAGTGATCACGCAGCTGCGGGGTGATCGCGGGCAGGCCGAGGAACACCGCTGCGTTGAGGCCCTGCGCCAAAGCCCCGATGAACAGCACGACCCAGCGGTACCCCATAGGGGCACGCTAGGTCGGCAGTTCAGAAAGTGGAACGCTCGTCTCAGCTCTTGGGACGGTGGTGGCCACGCTCCGCCGCCAGCAGCTCGTCCACCGACGCGCTCCCACGCTGGTAGCGCGAAGCGATCTCGGCGTTGAGCCGGTCGACCACCACCTGCACCTCACGCCGCCGCACCGACACGGAGGCCTCTTCCGAGATGAACGTCTCCAACACCTCGCCGAGGCGATCGTCGGCCAACTTGCTCACATCGGAAAGGTCCACGTCGGAAATGAGCGCTTCCACGTGCCGTTGATGCGCATCGGCACGAGAGGGCTCATGGGTCTGGTACCGGCCGAGGCCAGTAGCCGGACCAACGGCATTGGTGGACAGGATCGTGGCCAACTGCTCGACCACCGCCGAGCCGCCGGAACTGCGGCGCTGCTGTTCGGCACGCACGATGTCGATCCGCGCGTGCAGCAGCCGCCGCAGGTAGGACAAATCGGTCTCTTCCTGCGCTGCCTCGTCGCGGAGTTCGCGCACCTCGACGAGCGGGCGTTGCTCGACGCCCTCTGTGTAGTCAGGGGCGAGCACCCGGTCGATACGGCGGCGCCCGCCAGGACGCACCTCGATCACGTGTCCATCCTGCGGTAGATCCTCCTCACCCGCCAACACATCCCAGCTTCCAAAGTTGTCTCAAATGTGCACACCCAGCACCTTGCGTGCCTCGTCCGGGCTCAAAGGTGGCCTCTGAGCGATCTTGGCAAGACCCGCGGCACGTGCCACGAGCTGTGCGTTGTCCCGTACCGGCATGCCTCGCGCGTAGCTGATGGTGTCTTCCATACCCACTCGAAGGTGGCCACCCGCACCCAGTGCGGTGAACATTACGGGCAGCGTGGTCCGGCCGATTCCGGTGGCGGAGAAGGTCGCGCCGTCCGGCAGGGCGTTGACGGCGGCGACCAGCGTGGCCGCGTCACCGGGCATGCCGCCGGGCACACCCATCACGAAATCGACGTGCACATGGCCGCCCGCCGGCAGGCCGTGCTGGTCGAGCAGGCGCTTCAACGACGCCAGCTGGCCGATGTCGAAGATCTCGTACTCGGGCACGATGCCGCGTTCCTGCATGCCCTTGTGCAGGGCGACGATGAACTCCCAGCGGTTCATGAAGACGTCGTCGCCGAAGTTGACGGTGCCCATCGTGCAGGACGCCGAGTCCGGCATCGCCTCCAGCACGCGCAGCCGGTCCGACTCCGGGTCGTGCACCGACCCGCCGCTCGACAGCTGCACGACGAGGCTGGTCTCCGCGCGCAACGCCTCGACCGTCGCTTTCAACAGACCCAGGTCCAGCGACGGTTTCGCGTCCGCACCGCGGATGTGGACGTGGATCATCGCCGCGCCGACCTGCTCGCAGCTCTGCGCCGTCGCGACCAGCTCTTCCAGGGTCACTGGAAGCTGCGGGACGTCGGCCTTCGAGTGTTCCGCTCCGGTGGGAGCGACCGTGATCAGCGTGCCCAAGGACATGTCCCGGGACTCTAGGGCGTTATCCCCTCAGGTTGCGAACGGCTTCCCGGCCCAGACCTGGGGTGTCCACGGGCACCGAGTCGGGGTCGATGCGTGCCTGCGTGGACTGTTCCTCAGTTCCTGCCACGAGGTCCGAATCGAGCGGCACGGACCGTTTGACCAGCGCCAACGCGATCGGGCCGAGCTCGTGGTGCTGTGCGACGGTGCCCACCCGGCCGACCACGCGGCCGTCCAGCGTCACCGGGTCGCCGGTCTCCGGCTCACCGTCCGCAGAACCATCCAGGTGGAGTAGGAGCATCCGGCGCGGCGGGCGTCCCACGTTGTGGACCTTCGCGACCGTCTCCTGACCGCGGTAGCAACCCTTGTTGAGGTGCACGGCCGGGTCGATGAGGTTGACCTCGTGCGGGATCGTGCGCTCGTCGGTGTCGACGCCGAGCCGGGGCCTCAGTGACTCGACCCGCAACGCCTCGAACGCGAAGCTTCCGGCCGGCCGGGCGCCCGCGTCGGTGATCCGCTGCCACCACGAGGCGAGCTCGGCGCGCGGTACCAGCAGTTCGACGGCGCTCTGACCCGGCCACGACGCCCGGCGCACGAAACCCTCGCCCAGCGCGGCGACCGTGGCGGGCAGTGGGATGTCGAGCTTGTCCAGCAGCGCTGCGGTGTCCGGTCCGATGATCGACAGCAGTGCGAACTCGGCCGTGGCGTCGCGCGGCTCGACCTTGGACCAGAAGACCATCTTCTGCAGGTAGGAGAGCAGGTCGTCGACCTTCTCCACGTCGAGGAACACCGTGCCGCCCACGTTCGCGACGACCATGTGGTGCTCAAGGCGGCCCTGCGCGTCGAGTACCAGCGCCTCGGTGGTGGCGTCCTCGCCGAGCTGCTCGAAATGCTGGCTCGTCAGCGTGTGCAGCCACTTGAGCCGGTCCTCGCCGGGCACCGCGATGATCCCGCGGTTCGAGCGGTCCACCACGACGACCGAACGGGCAGCCGAACGCTGCTCCGCGAACGGGTCGCCGTAGTGCCAGGCAACACCCGCGTCGATGGAATCGTCTGGCGGTGGGACGGCTCCTGGGAAGGTCACTCGGTCTCCTGCTCCTGCTTTACACAGTCGCGGCACGTGCCGGACAGCGCGAGATGGCTTGCATCAAGTTCGAACCCGTCGCGCTCCCGCAATGTTCCGACCAGTGGTTCGAGCAGCTCACACGGGATCTCGTCGATCCGGCCGCAGACATGGCACACCAGGTGCACGTGCTGGTGGTCGTCGGCGGAGTAGCTCGGCGCACCGTGCCCGAGGTGCGTGTGCCGCACCAGCCCGAGCCGGTCCAGCAGGTCGAGTGTGCGGTAGATGGTGGTGATGTTGACGGTCGGCGCCGTCTCCTGGACCCGTGCGCAGATCTGCTCCGGCGTCGCGTGCCCCAATGACCTGACGGCGTCCAGCACGAGCTGGCGCTGCGGTGTCATCCGCATGCCGCGGTCATGCAGCGTTTTGCGCAGCCCTCTTGCGGTCTCCACGACACCGATGTTAGTAGGCTCAGCGGTATGCGCGTGCTGGCACTGCTCGACGGAACCCTCGCTGACCCCGATGTCCCGCAGATCCGCGTAGAGGACCTTGGTCTCATGCGCGGCGACGGCGTGTTCGAAACCATCCTCGTCGTCGACGGGAAGCCCCGTGAACTGACGCCGCACCTCGAGCGGCTCGACCGGTCCGCGGCCATGCTCGACATGCCCGCTCCGCCGCGTGCGGAGTTCGAGCGCGCGGTCGAGCTCGTCATCGGCAACTGGACCGGCGGCCGCGAGTTCGCGCTGAAGCTCGTCTACACCCGTGGCGTCGAGGGCGGCGACGGCACCGGCACCGGTTTCGCGCTCGGCATGGAGATCGGCGCGAAGGTGCTCAAGCAGCGCGGCGAGGGCCTCGCCGCCGTGACGCTGGACCGCGGCATCGAGCCGGACCTCGCCGAACGCGCGCCGTGGCTGCTGCTGGGCGCGAAGTCGCTGTCGTACGCGATCAACATGGCCGCGATCCGCGAGGCCGAGCGCCGTGGCGCCGCCGAGGTCATCTTCACGACGTCGAACGGTTCGGTGCTCGAAGGCCCGACCTCCACGGTGATCCTCGTGCGCGGCAAGACGCTCGTGACGCCGCCGTCGAAGCTCGGCATCCTGCCCGGCACCACGCAGTACGCGTTGTTCCGGGCCGCCGAGCGCGCCGGGTGGACCGTCACTGTCGAGCCGATCCAGACCGGCGAGCTCTACGACGCCGAGGGCGTGTTCCTCGCGTCCAGCGTCCGCAAGATCACGCGGGTGCACACGCTGGACGGCAAGCAACTGCCCGACTCCTCAGCCCTGCTCACCGAACTCCAGGGCCTCTACGAGTCCGAGTACTGAAAGTACGAAGGGCGCTTTCGTTCACCTCAGGTGGACGAAAGCGCCCTTCGTCTTTTACGGAAGGCCGGTGGCGACGGCGTTCATCAGGGTGCCGTTGGCCGTGTCACCGGACATGTCCCAGACCATCGCGCCGAGCATGCCCTTGGTGCGCAGCCAGGCGGTCTTCTGCTGGATCGACCAGGCGTCGTCGAACGACCACCACTGGCCGCCGTTGCCCTGGTAGCAGTAGGTCGCCACGGCTTGGGTGTCGTGGTGGATCGTGCAGTTCGGGATGCTCGCGATCAGGTTCGCGTACCCGCGGGTGCCCATCTCCACGTCGAACTGGCCAGGTGCGGCTCCACCGGCGGCCTGCCATTCCCCGTTCTTCCCGCCCGCCGTGACGTTCTGCCAGCCGCGGCCGTAGAACGCGAGCCCGATGGTCAGCTTGCGTGGACTGACTCCGGCGTCCAGGTACTTCTGGATCGCCACCTCGTTGCTGAAGTGGAACGAGTACGGGTCGTCCACGTCGGTGTAGTTGTTGCCCTGATGACCGGTCCGGTTCGGCTCCCACGAGTTGTCGCTGCCCGCGCCGTGGAAGTCGTAGCCCTGGACGTTGAAGATGTCGAGCGACTGCCCGACCCGTGCCAGCTCCCAGCCCGCGTCCATCTTCGCCGGGTCGGCAGGCGTGAACGCGGTCAGCTGGTACCGCTTGCCGTTCGTGGCGCCGAGAGCGTCGAGCTGACGGCGGAACTCCTCGATCAGCAGCGAGTTGTTGACCTTGTCGTTGGGGCTGACGATGTTGCCCGCGTGCCCTTCCGCGCCGGGCCACTCCCAGTCGAGGTCGATGCCGTCGAAGATGTTCGCCGCGACCCCGGCACCACCCGCGCCGCCGTAGGACGGCAGGTTGCCCAAGATGTAGGTGTCGATGCACGACGAGACGAACTTCTTGCGCGACGCGTCGGTGGCCGCCGCGGGCGAGAAGTACTTCGAGTAGGTCCACCCGCCGAGCGAGATCAGGATCTTCAGGTGCGGGTGCTTCGCCTTGAGCTTGCGGAGCTGGTTGAAGTTGCCGCGCAACGGTTCGAAGCCGGTGTCCGCGACGCCGTCGACCGACTGTGACGCCGCCATCGGCCTGCTGTAGTCGGCTTCCGCGTCACCGGCGCCGTCGCCCTGGTTCGGGTCCTGCGGGTTCGGCGACGTGCCCTTCGTGACGCCCTGCAGACACGTCAGGTTGACCGGGTCGATGTTGGCGAACGCGTAGTTGATATGCGTGAGCTTGGCCGCTGAACCGGACGTGTCGATGTTGCGCACGAAGTACTGGCGGCCGTAGATGCCCCACTGCACGAAGTAGCCGACCTTCGCGTGCCCGGCGACGATGTCACCGGTCCGCTCGGTCAGCGCGTTGCTCGGCGTGGACAGGTTGTCGTAGATGTCGCGGGCCCGGACGGTGAACGTGTAGCTCGTCGACGGCGCCAGGCCGGACACGACCGCGGTGGTGCCGGTGACCGTCATCTTCACGATCGCGCCCTGGTAGACGTCGTAGTTCGCCACACCGCTGTTGTCGGCGGAAGCATTCCACGCCAACGTGATGCTGCCCGCGTCCTTCGCCGTGGCACGCAGGTTGCCCGGTGTCGTCGGCGGTGTCGTGTCGTTCGCCGGGTTGTTGGTCGTGATGCTCAACGCCGTGCTGGGAGCACTCTGGGTGCCCTTGGTGTCCTTGGCCCGCACCGTGAACGAGTACGTGGTGTTCGGGTTCAGGGCCGTCACGATCGTCGACGTCGTGGTGGAGCTGGTCGCGAGGGTCGAGCCGTTGTAGACGTCGTAGCCGGCGACCGGCAACGAGCCCGCGGTGGACGCGTTCCACTGCAGCGTCACGGTTCGCGTGGTCTTCGACGGTGAGGCGAGACCCGTTGGGGCACTTGGTGGTGTGTCCGCGCTGCCGTTGCAGTTCGCGTTGTTGATCCGGCAGGTCACCGGTTCGACGTTGGAGCTGATCGAGAACGTCGGGCTGTACGGCTCGGTGCTTCCGCCGGCTGCCACGCTCTTGTTGTAGTGAGCGGGAGTCACCGTGACCTGTGTGCCGTTCTGGCTGACCGTGCCGTGCTGGCCGTTGCTCACGGTCACGCCGGAGGGCAGCGTGAAGACGATCGACCAGTCGGCCACCGCGCTGGTGGTGTGGTTGCGCACGATGAACTTCGCGGTGCCGCCCGCGACCGAGTAGTCGGCGGTGACACCGGTCGGTACCGGTGCGGGATCACCACTTCCGTCGCACGCCATGTTGTTGATCGTGCACGTGACCGGGTCGGCCGCGGCACTCAACGTGAACGCGGGGCTGTACGGCTCGGTGTTGCGTCCCGGCTGGATCGTGGCGATGTAGAAGGCCGGAGTGAGTGTCACTCTCGTGCCGTTCTGGGTGGTCGTCGCGTTCTGGACGTTGCTGACGGTCACACCGGCGGGCAGGTCGAACTTGATCGACCAGTTGGCGAGCGCGGTCGTGCTCGCGTTGGCGACCACGAACTTCCCGCTCGTTCCGGTGCGGGAGAAGGTCGCGGTGATGCCCGTCGCGGCCGTCGCGGGGACGGCCAGGGCGAGCACAGCGACCAAAGCTGCTAGCAGGGCAGGGATCCGGCGCATGCGGAACTCCAGGTTGGTAGAGGTCCGCGGCGGCCTGTCGTTGACGGTAGGTGGTCTGGACCACTTCCGTCAACGTAGTGGTCCCGTCGAGCTGACCCGCATCGGGCGGAACCGCACCGTCGTTCCCGGCCGTGCCTGGCCGAGAAACCGCAGGTGATCACGGTCGACCACGGCGATGACCGGGTAACCGCCGGTCGTCGGATGGTCGTTCAGGAAGACCACGGGCTGACCGTCCGGCGGCACCTGGATCGCGCCGGTGATCATTCCCTCGCTGGGAATCTCCCCGTCACGACGATTCAGCGCGGTGCCCTGGAGTCTCGCGCCGACCCGGTTGCTGCGGTCCGACACGGTCCAAGATCCTTGCCGCAGCTGGGTTCCCGGGTCGTCGAACCAGTCGTCGCGGGGGCCGAGCCGCACGGGGATGTCGAGCGTTTGCGGGGCCCGCGTCGGCGGCACCACGTCTGCGCCGTTTGCCGGGCCGGGTGCGCCTATTGCGAGGACATCGTTGTCGCGCAACGGGTCCGGACCGATTCCGGAGAGCAGGTCGGTGGAGCGGCTGCCGAGCTCCTTCGGGGTGTCGATGCCGCCGGAGATGGCGAGGTAGGTACGTAGGCCGGTGTCCGGGGTGCCGATTTCGAGAGTGGCGCCGGTCGGCACGTGCAGGGGCTGGTGTGAGTCGGCGAGCCTGCCGTTGATCCAGACGCGGACGGGTGGGCCGGTGACGGCGATCGTGCAGGACGCCTCGGCCCTGATGTGGGTTCCGCCGAGCAGAAGTTCAAGTCCGGCAGCGCGTTCGTCGTTGCCGACGAGGCGGTTGGCCAGGGTCAGCGAGTGCGGGTCGACCGCGCCGGACGGAGGCACGCCGAGGTGGGCGTTGCCGGGGCGGCCGAGGTCCTGGACGAGTGCCTGCGGGCCGGTTTTGAGGATGGTGACGCGCCTCGTGCTCATGCGATCACGAACCTGACCTTGTCGCCGGGCGCGAGCAGCGCGGGGGTCTCGGCTTTGGCGTCGAACAGGGTGATCTCGGTGCGGCCGATCAACCGCCAGCCGCCGGGTGTCGGTCTCGGGTAGGCGGCGGTGAACTCGCCCGCGATGCCGACCGAGCCCTGGGGGACCTTGGTGCGCGGGGAGTCGAGTCTTGGCTGCTGGAGTTGAGGCGGGAGGCCGGTCAGGTAGGCGAAGCCGGGGGCGAAGCCGCAGAACGCCACTTCGTAGGTGGCGCCGGTGTGGAGGCTCACGACCTCGTCCGTCGTGATTCCCGCGGTTTCGGCGACGAGCGCGAGGTCCGGGCCGTCGTAGATCACCGGAACGGTGACCTCGCGGGACTGTGTTTCCGGCGCGTGGGTCAGGTCGATGTCCTTGAGGGCTGCTCTGACCTGCGTCAACTCGCCCTTGACGAGGACGGTGCGGGCTGCCGGGACGAGTTCCTCGATACCGGGCAGGCCCTGGAGCGCTGCGCGTACGGCCGCGACCTCGGTCAGTGAGTCGACCTCGACGAGAAGTGCGTCAGTACCGCAACGCCGCAGCAGCATGCGCACATGTTACGGGGAATCGTGGGATTGTTGAACAATCCCACGACCCGAGTTTGCGTGGCGTGCCGGCCGGCTGCGGCTTTCGTCCGCGCCGGAAGAGTCAGCCGACGATGCGCTTGAGTTGGGCTGAGCCGTGGGCCTGCATTGGCTGGCCCATCATGGCGCGTTCCTCGACGTAGGCGAGGTCGCCGTTGACGATGCCGTAGAGGCGCTGCGCGGCGGTGACGTCCTTGGCGGTGACGGTGCGGATCAGCGCGTCCGTCTGGAATTCCCAGGCGGTCTGCTTGATCGGCTTGCCGTAGTACATCTCGATGACGCCGGTGTTGTGCGTGAGCAGCACTTCAATGGTGTCGTCGGGCTGCGGGCGCCAGAAGCCGCTCTCGCGGGCCGCGGGGCGGATGACCTCGCCTGCCTCGTTGAGCAGCCACGACCGGGCCTCGTAGATGAGGAACGGACGGCCGTCGTGCGCGAAGGTGATCTGCTGGCCGTAGCGGAACGGGCCGTCGATCGTCGGGTAGACGATCTCGCCCTCGCCGCGCCAGACGCCCACCAGCGGGAGGACCGAGAGGAGGGCGTCGTGCAGGTTCGCGCCCTCGCGCAGGTTCGCGGTGTCGCCGGGGATCGGCATGTCGTCGAACTGCGGGAGGTTACGGGAGCGGGTCGCTTCGGCGCGCTCCTCGGCGAGGCGGATGGCCTCGTCGCCGCTGGTGGTTCCTGGGGTGCCGTTGGTTGGAGTGGTCATCGCTGGTCGGAGTAGAGGCGGTAGACGACGTAGGCCGCGAACCACATGACCGCGATGGTCACGAGCACCAGAAGTCCGGTGAAGATGTGTTCCACCGGGAGAGGATATCCCGGCTGATCAGACCCTGTGCGTTGCGGTGGTGGACAACACGGAGGTCGCCGCCGTTCCGGGACGCCGCGCCCATCCGGGCAACCTCGCATACTGAGCGAAAAGCACGTTCGTACGAAATGGCCGTACGAACGTGCTTCCCGTCCCGATCAGGATTTGTGGGTCAGGCGACCGCGATTTCGACGGCGTGGATGCCGGGGCCGGACGCGGAGACGTCGGCCTGGCCGTTGCCGGTGCGGTGCAGGGCGCGGACGGTCCAGGAGCCGGGGGCGGCGAAGAAGCGGAAGTCGCCCTCCGGGGAGGAGACGACCTCGGCGGTGAACTCGCCGGTCGAGTCGAGGAGGCGGACGTAGGCGCCGCCCACGGGTGCGCCCTCTGCCAGGACCTTGCCCTGCAGGACGGTTTCGGTGGTCGAGACTCGATCGTGCGCGCCCTGGGTGGGCGCGCCGCAGCCGTTGCTCATGATGATCAGGCCTCCTTGCCGGTGCCGAGTTCGATCGGCACGCCGACGAGCGAGCCGTATTCAGTCCAGGAGCCGTCGTAGTTCTTGACGTCGTCGTGGCCGAGCAGCTCGCGCAGGGCGAACCAGGTGTGGGACGAGCGCTCGCCGATGCGGCAGTAGGCGATGGTCTTGCGGGAGCCGTCGAAGCCGGCCTCGGAGTAGATCTCGCGGAGCTCGTCGTCGGACTTGAAGGTGCCGTCCTCGTTGGCGGCCTTGCTCCACGGCACGTTCACGGCCGAGGGGATGTGGCCGCCGCGCTGGGCCTGCTCCTGCGGGAGGTGGGCCGGGGCGAGGAGCTTGCCGGAGAACTCGTCGGGGGAGCGCACGTCGACGAGGTTCTTGTTGCCGATGGCGTCGACGACCTCGTCGCGGAAGGCGCGGATCGAGAGGTCCTGCTCCTGTGCCTTGTAGGAGGTCTCGGCGCGGACGGACCTCGTCCTTGTCGAGGGGGCGGCCGTCGAGCTCCCACTTCTTGCGGCCGCCGTCGAGGAGCTTGACGTTGGTGTGGCCGTAGAGCTTGAAGTACCAGTAGGCGTAGGCGGCGAACCAGTTGTTGTTGCCGCCGTAGAGGACGACCTGGTCGTCGTTGGAGATTCCCTTGGCCGAGAGCAGCTTCTCGAAGCCCTCGCGGTCGATGAAGTCGCGGCGGACCTGGTCCTGCAGCTCGGTCTTCCAGTCGATCCTGACGGCGCCGGGGATGTGGCCGCCCTCGTAGGCGGTGGTGTCCTCGTCGACCTCCGCGAACACGACGCCCGCGGTCTGGAGGTTCTCCTCGGACCAGGCGGCCGAGACCAGCACGTTTTCACGGCTCATGGGAAGTTGCTCCTGTTAGGTAGTGCGTGTCATTGCGGGCGAGCAAGGGCGGGTGCGTACCGGCGCAGCAGCAGGTACATCTCGCACCCGAGACAGAGGCCGAACGCGGCGTTGAGGAACGCCGCGACCAGGGCGCCGGCGGTGGCGACCGTGCCGAGCGTGGTGAGTCCCGAGGCGTAGCCGACCGTGCCGACCAGCGCGAACACGAAACCGACGCCCTGGGCGAAGCGCAGCGGGGCGGCTTCCTCGCGTTCGGTGGTCGGGGTGACGTGCGGCTGGATCGCGTAGCGGTAGACGTGACCCCACGGGTTGAGCTTCAGCGAGATGAACGCGCACATCGCGAAGAGCACCGTCTGCGCGGCGAGCAGCCGCCACCAGCCGGTGAGCAACACGATGGCCAGGATGACGACGGTCATCCAGGCGGAGAAGCGCGGTCCGCGCGGGTCTACTGGGGCATCTTTGGGCACGACGACCTCCGGACATTCGGACGAGGAGATATTCAGTCCGTCAGAGGAGGCTGATGGGCGTCAAGCAGCCCGATCAGCTCGTCGTGCGACACAGGCTGCTGCGCACGCGGCACAGGTCTACCGCGAGTCGCTTCGTGAGCAGCATGGTCATGCCAGCGAGGGTAGTACGCGATCCCTCGGTGCGGGAGGTATGTCCACTGGGTGGAACAACCCAGGTTCACTCGACCGGATTAGGCCCTCGAGCGGCCTAGATGTGGTTGCAGCGCGGCGAGTAAAGAGTCGCGTTTCGGCACGCCACCGACTCGCAACAGCTCGGTGCCGTCGGCGGAGAGGGCCAGCGTGGTCGGCGTGCGCATGACGCCCAACGACGCGGCGACGTCCGGCAGGTTCGTCACGTCCAGCTCGGCGTGGGTCAGGCCGTCCGTGCGGTCGGCGAGGTCGCGCAGGATCACCTTCGCGTGCCTGCACGGCGCGCAGAACGTGGTGGAGAGCTGGACGAGGGTCACCCCCGGCGCGAGCAGGTCGCGCACGGGGGTGGGAAGTTCGATGATGGAACCGGTGGTGCGGATGCGGCCCTCACGGACCTTGAGCAGCACGCCGATCGCGCCGGCCACGGCCAGCGCGCCCAGCAGCGCCCACACACCAGTCATCGTTGTGCCAACGGTACATCCGTCACAGTGCCGCTCAGCTTGAACGAGCCGCTCTCCACCTCTACGGCCGTGGGCGTCGCGCCGAACGGCAGCTTGCCGGGATCGATCTTGATGGCGAGCGCGTTGCGCAGCTGCGGGATGAGCTGCTTGAGGGAGTTGTCCTCGAGCTGGATGTCGTCGATGTTGATCTGGATGGCGCCGTTGATCAACACGACCTGCCCGTACGCGGTGACGGTGACGGTCTTGCCCGCGAGGTTGGTCTGGCCGGAGAGCTTGATCGCGGCGGTCGTCTTGGTCTTGGCGGCGTCCGGCGCGGCGGGCGTCGGGGTGGGCGTGGCGACGCGGTTGTCGGGCTCGATGGAGAGCTTGTCGAACGGCGTGACCTGGTTGGCGAGCCGGTTCAGGTCGAGCGCCTTGACCTTGACGCTGCCGTTGACCTGGTCGATGTTCGCCTTGGAGACGTCGCCGGCGAGCAGGTCGGCCAGCTCGACGCGGGTGTGCAGCAGGTCGGCCTCGATGTCGAGGTCGCGCAGGTCGACGCCCTGCTGCTCGTCCTTGATCGGCACACCGTTCGCGTCGATCTCGATCTTCGTGTAGTCGCCGCGGACCGCCTGCAGCATGAACGGGAAGCCGGTGATCCGGACCTCCGGGTCCTGGTCGAGCTGCAGCTTCTCCCGCATCCGCTGGGCGATCTGGTACTCGCCGGCCGCGGCGAGCGCGAAGTCGGCGGCCACCAGCAGCACGCCGAGCACCAGCACCGTGATGATGAGGAACTTCCCGCGCCGGGACTTCTTCTTCGTCTTCCGCGCGCCGGTCCCAGAAACTCCTGCAGTCATCCCTCGTCCTCGACGTTAGCGGCGACCCATGCCGCCATCCGGTCTACCAGTTCTCCAGTCGCGGCTGATTCCGCGTGCCTCATGTCGGGCTCCAGCCAGAGTTCGGCATGCCCAAGGGACGCGCGGTGCAGTGACTTGGCGTGCTCCGGACCGAAATAGTGGTCCAGCTCACCGTGCACGATCAGCAGTGGGGTCGGCGTGATGCGCGACACCACCTCCAGCGGACTCTCCGGAGGCTGTACCCACGAGTCGCCGAGCCGAACCCCGATGGCCCGCGCCGCGAGCTTGCCGTGCGGCTGCTCCAGCAACCAGTGCACCCGCCGCATCGGCGCGGTCTCCCGCGACCACCACCGCGCAGGCGCGCTCACGGAGACGACGGCGTCGGGCTTGCTCTCACCGAGGGCCGCGTGCCGGATGACGATCGAGGCGCCCATGGAGAACCCGATCGTGGCGACGTCGCGGTAACCCAGTTCACGGGCCGTGCGGACGGCCGCCTCGATGTCGTGGACCTCGTCCAGGCCGACCGTGGACTTGCCTTCGGACCGGCCGTGCCCACGAAAGTCGAACGCGACGACACCCGCATGCTGGGCGAGCCGGGCCAGCAGCCGTGCCACGTACGGCTTCTGCACGTGGTTGGTAAACCCATGTCCCACAACGAAAGCAAGGGAACTTTCACTCTTGTAGTGGACCCCGTGCAGGCGCACGCCATCATGTGACATGGATGTAACAGGCGTGACGCTTGTGGAAACAACTGTGAGCACGACTTCTTGACCTGGGACTTTCTCGGGTTGCACCGGTATTGTCTCCGTCATCCGCAGGCAACGGGGCCCGGTCACCGTACGCCCGTGTGCTGGTCAGAGGTGACCAGACCACGGCCGACAGATGGAGGGCGCCGCGATGAGCATCGACGTGCTGCTGCTGACTACAGACCCCGACCCGGAGGCTGTGCTGCCCGCGCTGGCGCTGCTTCCGCACGCCGTGCGTCCCCTCCGTCCCGAGGTCTCCGCACTGCTTGAGGCAGGTCCTCACGACCTCGTTCTGGTGGACGCCCGCACCGACCTGGTCGGTGCCCGGTCGCTGTGCCGCCTGCTCGACTCCTCCGGTGTCGACGTGCCGGTGGTGGCCGTGGTCACCGAAGGCAGCCTGGTCGCGGTCAACTCCGACTGGTCGGTCGACGAGATCCTGCTCCCGACCTCCGGCCCCGCCGAGGTCGACGCCCGTCTGCGCCTGGTCCGCTCGCGCCGCGGCGCCACCCAGCCCGGTGGCGACGGCGCGCTGCAGCTCGGTGACCTGGTCATCGACGAGGCCACCTACACCGCGCGGCTCAAGGGCCGCCCGCTCGACCTCACCTACAAGGAGTTCGAGCTGCTCAAGTACCTCGCGCAGCACGCGGGCCGGGTGTTCACCCGCGCGCAGCTGCTGCAGGAGGTCTGGGGCTACGACTTCTTCGGCGGCACCCGGACCGTCGACGTCCACGTCCGGCGGCTGCGCGCCAAGCTCGGCCCCGAGCACGAGGCGTTGATCGGCACCGTTCGCAACGTCGGCTACAAGTTCGTCCGCCCGCCGCGTCCCGGCGCCTCCCGCCGTTCGGCCGAGGTCACCGATGCGGAGATCAACGACTCCATCCACGTTATGGATGACCGTCTGATCGCGCGGTAGGTTCGCCTGTGTGGCGCAACTGAGCTGGTACGACGAGCTGACCACCGACCAGGCTGCCGAAGTCGGGCAGTTGCTGGCGGCCGCCGAGGCGACCGACGGTGTGGCCCCGGTCGGCGAGGCCGTGCGGCTCCGGATGCGTCCGGGCGCCCGCGGCAGCAGGCACCTGCTCGCCCACGTCGGTGAAGAACTGGCCGGCTACGCGCACGTCGACCTGCTCGGTGACTCCGGCGGCAACAAGGTCGCCGAGTTCGCCGTGCATCCGAAGCACCGCCAACAGGGCGTGGGCGCGGAACTGGTCAGCGAACTCCCGCGGGAGGGCCTGCGGATCTGGGCGCACGGCGGCCACCCGGACGCCGAGAAGCTCGCCCTCAAGCTCGGCTTCCAGAAGGTCCGCGAGCTGCTGCGCATGCGTTTGCGCGTGGAGAACGACCTGCCCGAGCCGAAGCTGCCCGACGGCATCTCGATCCGGGCGTTCGTGCCCGGCAAGGACGAGGCCGCCGTCGTCTACGTCAACCACCGCGCGTTCGACTGGCACCCCGAGCAGGGGGCGATGTCCATCGAGGACGTCCGGGCCAAGGAGCAGGAAGACTGGTTCGACCCGGCCGGGTTCCTGCTCGCGTTCGACGACGACGGCCGGCTGGCCGGTTTCCACTGGACGAAGGTGCACACGCCGGAGCTCGGCGAGGTCTACGTGGTCGGTGTCGACCCGGACCGGCAGGGTGGCGGACTGGGCCGGGCGCTCACGCTCGCGGGCCTGCGGCACCTGCGTGACCAGGGCGTTAAAGAGGTCATGCTCTACGTGGAGTCGGACAACGCGGCGGCTGTGCGGGTCTACACCAAGCTCGGCTTCACCCTCTGGGACGCGGACGTTCAGTACGCCCGGTAGTCAACGGATCGTCACAAATCGCATACGCGCAGGTCACGCCGTCACTCGTTCGGCCGTGTGACCCGTCACTTCCCGTTGGGTGTTCACCTCGCGTTCACCTCGACTAGGTGGGTTGTCCACCATGGCTACCTACCTTCCGGAATGAGCGGCGACGTCCGTCGCGAAACCGCTAAATGCTTCCGCAAGGTGGAGGACCAAGGTGAAGATCCAGCGGCACGGCGCCGTGCTCGGCCTCGTTGCGGCCAGCGCGCTTCTGCTCAGTGCGTGTGGCAGTGACAACAACACGGGTGCGGGCGGCAACAACACGCCCGCCGCCTCCGGTGTCGAGTGTGGTGGCAAGACCAAGCTGAACGCCGAGGGCTCTTCCGCGCAGAAGAACGCCGTCGACGCGTTCGTCCAGGCCTACAAGCAGGCCTGCCCCGGCACCGACCTTGCGTACAACCCCTCCGGCTCCGGTGCGGGCGTCAAGAACTTCAACGCGGGCCAGGTCGACTTCGGTGGCTCCGACTCCGCGCTGAAGGCGGGCGCCGAGGTCGAGGCGGCGGCGAAGCGCTGCCAGGCCAACCCGGCGTGGAACCTCCCGCTGGTCTTCGGCCCCGTCGCCGTCGGCTACAAGGTGGCGGGTGTCGACAGCCTCGTGCTGGACGCCAAGACCACCTCCGCGATCTTCAGCGGCGCGGTCAAGAAGTGGAACGACCCGGCCATCAAGGCCCTCAACGGTTCCGCGTCCCTGCCGGACAAGGACATCGCGGTCATCTACCGCTCGGACGAGTCGGGCACGACCGACAACTTCCAGAAGTACCTGAAGGTCGCCGGCGGCTGGTCCAAGGGTGACGGCAAGCAGTTCAAGGGTGGTGTCGGCGAGGGCAAGGAGAAGTCCGCCGGTGTCGCGCAGGCCGTCGGCTCCATCGACGGTGCGATCACCTACGTCGAATGGTCGTTCGCGCAGGACAACAAGCTCTCGATCGCCAAGATCGACTCCGGTGCCGGCGCTGTCGAGCTGACCGCCGAGTCGGCCGGTAAGGCCATCGACGGCGCGAAGATCAAGGGCGAGGGCAACGACCTGGTCCTCGACCTCGACTCGATCTACGGCTCCAAGGCCGCCGGCGCGTACCCGCTGCTGCTCGCGACCTACGAGATCGTCTGCTCCAAGGGCTACGACGCCGACACCGCGAAGGCCGTGAAGGCGTTCCTCACGGTGGCCGCCACCACCGGTCAGCAGCAGCTCGCCGAGGCCGGCTACGTGCCGCTGCCCAAGGCGTTCCAGGAAAAGCTGCTGACCGCTGTGAAGGCGATCGCCTGAGGTTGATGCGAAACTTCGGTCGACGCTGACGCGATGAACGATCCCGTCGTGGCCAAGCGCCCCGCCGGCTCCGGTGACCCCGGAGCCGAGCGGGGCGTTGCGGCTGCTCCCACTGCCACGGAGGCTCCGATTCCCCCGACACCGGAAGCTTCAGCACTGCCTGAGAAAGTCCACGTTCGGCCAGGCGACCGGATCTTCCGGGGACTGGCGACGGGCTCGGGCGTCTTCACCGTCGTGCTCATCGGCGCGATCGGCCTGTTCCTCATCCTGCAGGCCATCCCGTCGCTCGGCCTCGACCAGGTCAACTTCCTGACCAGCCGCGAGTGGAGCACCACCGACGCGGCCAACCTCCGGTTCGGCATCCTCGACCTCGCGCTCGTCACGGTCGTGGTCGCGCTGCTGGCACTGCTGATCGCCATGCCGATCGCGATGGGCATCGCGCTGTTCCTCACCCAGTACGCGCCGCGCAGCCTCGCCCGGCCGTTCGCGTACGTCATCGACCTGCTCGCGGCCGTGCCCTCGATCGTCTTCGGTCTGTGGGGCCTGTTCGTGCTCGGTCCGGTGCTGTACCCGTTCTCGACCTGGTTGATCGACAGCCTCGGCTGGATCCCGATCTTCGCCAAGGGCAACGTGAACGTCCAGCTCGGCGGCACCGTCTTCACCGCGGGCATCGTCGTCGCCGTGATGATCCTGCCGATCATCACGGCCGTGAGCCGCGAGGTGTTCGACCGCACGCCCACCATGCACATCGAGGGCGCCATCGCGCTCGGCGCGACCAAGTGGGAGGTCGTGCGGACCACCGTGCTGCCGTTCGGCAAGGCGGGCTACGTCAGCGCCTCGATGCTCGGTCTCGGCCGCGCGCTGGGTGAGACCATCGCCGTGGCGATCATCCTGAGCACCGCGTCCAGCGCCTTCACCGGCTCGCTCTTCGACGGCGGCAGCACGTTCGCGTCGAAGATCGCCCTGGCGGCGCCGGAGTTCAACGACCCGCGTTCGGCCGGTGCCTACATCGCCGCCGGTCTCGTGCTGTTCGTGCTGACCTTCGTCGTCAACGCCATCGCGCGCTCGATCGTCGCCGGCCACAAGGAGTACGAGTGAGCACGAATCTCGCGGATCCCCAGCGCCTGGCGACGCCGCCGACCTTCCAGTCGGTCAGCCTCTCCCGCCGCTTCAAGAACGGCTTCGCCACCGCACTCGTGTGGGGCGCCTTCCTGATCGCGATCATCCCGCTGGTGTGGGTGCTCTACACCGTGGTCCAGCGCGGGTTCCCGGTCATCCTGGACGGTGACTGGTGGTCGAAGTCGCTCTCCGGTCTGCTGGCCCGCCAGCAGGGCGGCGGCGCGTACCACGCGATCTACGGCACCCTGGTCCAAGGCCTGGTGTGCGGCATCATCTCCGTGCCCATCGGCATCATGATCGCGATCTACCTCGTGGAGTACGGCGGCCGTTCGCGGCTGTCGAAGGCCACCACGTTCATGATCGACATCCTCACCGGTGTCCCGTCGATCGTCGCCGCGCTGTTCATCTACACGGTGTGGATCACGTACCTCGGTCTCGGCCGAAGTGCGCTGGCGGTGTCGATCGCGTTGGTGCTGCTGATGGTCCCGGTCGTCGTGCGCACCACCGAGGAGATGCTCAAGATCGTCCCGGACGAGCTGCGCGAGGCCTCCTACGCGCTCGGCATCCCCAAGTGGAAGACGATCGTCAAGATCGTCATCCCGACGGCGCTCTCCGGCATCCTGACCGGCATCATGCTGGCGCTCGCCCGTGTCATGGGTGAGACCGCGCCGGTCCTGGTGCTCGCGGCGTACGCCCCGTACATCAACTTCAACCTCTTCAGCGGCCCGATGGCCTCGCTGCCGTTGATGATGGTGAACGAGCGCAACAACCCGACACAGGCGGGCTTCGAGCGCATCTGGGGCGCGGCGATCACGCTCGTGCTGATCATCACCCTGTTCAACCTGCTGGCTACCGTGATCTCGCGGGCGCTGGCGCCGAAGACGAAGTGAGCGGGCGGACATGGCCAAGCGACTCGACATCAAGGACCTGAACCTCTTCTACGGCAAGTTCCACGCCGTCGAGAACGTCGCGCTCGCGGTGCCGCCGCGCAACGTGACCGCGTTCATCGGCCCCTCCGGTTGCGGCAAGTCCACGGTGCTGCGTTCGCTGAACCGCATGCACGAGGTCGCGCCCGGTGCGCGCGTCGAGGGCAAGGTGCTGCTCGACGGCGAGGACATCTACGCGTCCACTGTGGACCCGGTCGAGGTGCGCCGCACCATCGGCATGGTGTTCCAGCGACCGAACCCGTTCCCCACGATGTCCATTCGCGACAACGTGGTGGCCGGGCTGCGCCTCGCGGGCCTGAAGGACAAGAAGAAGCTCGAGGAGACCGCCGAGCGCTCGTTGCGCGGCGCCAACCTCTGGAACGAGGTCAAGGACCGCCTCGACAAGCCGGGCGGCGGCCTCTCCGGTGGTCAGCAGCAGCGTCTGTGCATCGCGCGTGCCATCGCGGTGCAGCCGGACGTGCTGCTGATGGACGAGCCGTGTTCCGCGCTGGACCCGATCTCCACGCTGGCGATCGAGGACCTGATCACGGAGCTGAAGAAGGAGTACACGATCGTCATCGTGACTCACAACATGCAGCAGGCCGCGCGCGTCTCCGACCAGACCGCGTTCTTCAACCTGCTGGGTGTCGGTCAACCCGGTCAGCTGATCGAGGTGGACGACACGGAGAAGATCTTCTCCAACCCCGGCCAGAAGGCGACCGAGGACTACATCTCCGGCCGGTTCGGCTAGTGGTGCGTCCACCAGGTTGGCGAGGATTGTGGACGTACCACTAAGTTCCTCCGGGTGAGCCCGCAGAGCAAACCCCGTAAGAAGAAGCAAGGATCGCGCCCCGGCCGCCGGCCTGAGCAGCAGTCCCCGTACGGGGCGCTGCTCGAGTCGGCGGCCGCGTTGCGTTCGGAGTCGTGGCTGCTCGCCGACGCGTGGGCGAGCGAGGTCGTGGCGTCGCTGTGGCTCGGGTCGTGGCATTTTCCCGATCCCGGCGCTGCTTTCACCTCGGAGTACACCAAGCTGGTCGCGGGCGTGCGTGGCGCCGCGGGCGAGGCCGGGCTGACGGCGTTGCGTGCGCTGTCCGGGGTCGAGGCCGACGACGAGGCCTTCGAGGCCGCGGAAGATCTTGCGGCACAGGGCGTTGCCTCGCCGGAGTGGTACGTGCCGGGTGCCTCGTTCGAGTTCCGCGAGGCGTTCCTCGTGACGAACCTGCTGGGGGACGTGGAGGTCGTCGCGATCACCCAGGAACGTGCGGGCGACCTGGAGACCGTGCTGTTCATGCGGCAGCCGGTGCTGGGCGCCACCGCGATCGAGCTCTTCGCGACGCCGGAGGAAGGCACCACCGCGTTGCTGGAGGACATGATCGCCTCGACGCCGGGCGCGTTCCGCGACCTGCTGACGCCGTTGAGCGCCAGCGAGGCGTACGACCTGGTCTGGCCGGATGTCCTGGCGTTCTGGAACGAGGAACCCGACGAGGAGGCGGAGTCCGGCCTGCTCGACTCCGAAGAGGTCCGGCACCCGATCCAGCTGATGGCGCTGGCGGACTCGCGCGTGCGGGCGTTGGTGCCCGAAGGCTACGAGATCGCTGACCGTCCAGACAGGACGGACGAGGTGGTCGAGGCGTTCGCGGCTTCCGTCTACGCCAAGGAACTGCCGGACATCGACGCGGCACGGGCACTCGCGCGCGTGCTCGCCAGTGCGGCGACCGAGCTGGGCCGTGACGCGGTCGAGTACGGTCCCGCCTCACTCACCGGTGCGTTGATCATGAGCGTGGCCGCGCGGCTGCGGATGTCCGACGCGGACCTGGCACTGCTGCCCGAGATCGTGCACGCGTGGGCCTACTTCACCGTCGACGCACGGGATCTGCCGCGCGAGGAAGCGCGGGAGGCCTGGGACAGCGAACTGCCCACCGTGCTCGCCGAGTTCTCCGAGGCTTACGCCGATCCGGAGCTCGAGGCCGAGCGCGATGGGCAGTTCCGCTGAGCTGACTTAGAGGTTCTCGTCGCCACCGTAGCCGGGCATCCGGCCGGTGACGACGAAGACCGTGCGCTTGGCGACCGACACGGCGTGGTCGCCGTAGCGCTCGTAGAAGCGGCCGAGCAGCGTCACGTCCACCGCGGCCGCGACGCCGTGCTGCCACTCCTTGTCCATGATCACCGAGAACAGGTGGCGGTGGATGTCGTCCATCGCGTCGTCCTCGTCCTCGAGGGCACGCGCGCGGTCGACGTCCTTCTCGCGGATGATCACCGCGGCCTCCGTCGCGAGCTTGACCGCGATGCGGCCCATCTCGGCGAAGTACGGCTGGACGTCCTCGGGCAGCGCCGAGGCCGGGTGCCTGCGCCGCGCGGCCTTCGCCACGTGCAACGCCAGGTCGCCCATCCGTTCGACGCTCTCGGCCGCGTGGATCACCGCGAGCACGGTGCGGAGATCCGTCGCGACGGGCGCCTGCAGCGCGAGCAGCGCGTACGACTGCTCCTCGATGCTGGAGCGGACGTCGTCGACCTTCTGGTCACCGCTGATGACCTGCTCGGCGAGGCCCAGATCGGCCTGCAGCAGGGCAGCGGTCGCGTTGTCCATCGCCTCGGCGACCATGCCGGTCATGTCGGCAAGTCGTCCGGCGAGCTGTTCTAGCTGGTCATGGTAGGCCTCGCGCATGAGGCTCAGCCTACGTCGAGAGCATCGCGGCAGCGACATGCCCGAATGAACCGCAGGTGAACCCCAGGCGAATCACTTCGCGCAGGGGTCCTGGCCCGCGTTCACAATGGACAGATCGTTCTCGCCCTGACCCTGGGCCTGGTTCGCCGGTGGGGTGTTGTTGCCGCCTGCCTGCGGGGCGATGACCTTGTCGTCGAAGTTCGCGCCGAGGGTGAGCAGCACCGCGCCGCCCATCTCCGGCGCCTCCACCAGGTCCGCGCTGGGCACGGCGGCCTTGAGCGTCGCCGCCTTGTCCTCCGAGCCCTTGGCGAACCTGATGGTGGTCTTCGCCGCGTTCTCCGGCGCGTTGCCCCGGCGTGCGACCTGGAAACCCTTCTGCTGCAGGGCGTTCGCCGTCCGGTCGGCGGCACCGCCGTTGGTCGGGTCGCCGTTGAGCACCTGGATGGTGACCGTCTTGGGGTCGATCAGGGTGCCGGGCTTGGCCGGGGTGTTCTGCTCACCGGGCTTCGGCTCGACGGGCTTCTCCAGCGGCAGCGGCGTTCCCTCGATGATCGACTGGAACAGCGCCTTGACGCCGTCGTCCTCCAGCCGCTCGATGTTGTCGTCCGGGTTGTTGATCAGCTTGTTGTCGTCGGTCCAGTGCGGCATCGTCACGAACGTCACCCGGCCCGCGTCGAGGCCCTGCAACGACTGCGCGAGCTCGAGCAGCTGTGCCACGCCGACGTTGTCGCCGACGGTGGACTTCGTGAAGGCCTTGATGAAGTCGTTGAGCCTGGTCGGGCTCAGCAGGACTTCCTTCGACAGCGCGGTGCGCATCATCGACGACAGGAACTGCTGCTGGCGCGTGATGCGCGCGAAGTCCGAGGCGTCGTCGCCGATCACCTTGCGGGCCCGCACGTACTGCAGCGCCTGGTCACCCTTGAGGACGTGCTTGCCCGGCTTGTCGATCACGACGCCGAGCTCGCCGTCCTTGATCGCCTTGGGGGTGCAGATCTCCACGCCACCGACAGCGGTCGCCATCTCGCGGAACCCGACGAAGTCGATGCTCACGAAGTGGTTGATTCGCAGACCGGTCAGCCCGGTCATCATGTTCGCGACGCACTCCGGCCCGCCCTCGGCGTAGACGGAGTTCGCCTGGACCTCCTTGGCGGGAGCCAGCGGGCCGCCGTACTCACCGTTGTCGGAGTTCCAGCTGCGGCACGCGGGCCGGTTCACCCGGACGTCCCGCGGCAGCGACACGACGACCATGCGCTTACGGTCCTTCGGGATGTGCGCGAGCATGATCACGTCCGAGCGCGCGCCCTTTTCGGTCTTGGTCGTACCGACGTTGTCGCCGGCTTTCGCGCCCGCCCTGGTGTCCGAGCCGACCAACAGGAAGTTCTCGTCACCCAGCTGCTTCTCGGCCTGCTGTACCGCCTGCGAGTTGCCGCCGAGCGCGTCGATGTCGCGGAACTGCCCGTCGGCCCACTGCATCGCGCCCCAGCCGATACCGGTCGACACGAACACCACCGCCGCCGCGGCGATCGCACCGACCTTGGCAGCGCGCATCATCTTGCGCTGCTGCGGTGTACGACCGACCGGCCGTTGCTCTTCGTCCTCCTGGCCGAGCAGGACCGGGTCGGCGAACTGGGTCGCCTCCTCGTCTTCCTCCTCGTTGCGCCACGGCATGAGCTTGGCGCGCCGTTCCTTGCGCACGCGCTCCTGCTCAAGCAGCTCGTCGTGCACGGCGGAGAACCGCGCGAGCGTGTGGTCCACCTCGCGACGCTTCTTCACCTCGTCGCCGATGGCCTCCATCTCGGTGGTGAGGCACGTCAGATCGATGTCTTCGCGCTTCTCCACCTTGGCCACACCCGCCGCCGAGGCGATCTGGGTGGCCTCGGGACCGGGGCTGTCGGCCTTGACTTCCTCTGCCGGAGCGTCCGCACCGAGCCTGGCCGCGATGGCGCCACCCGGCGCCGGGCGCGGTCCGGTCGTCTCACCCCTGGGGGGCATCGGCCGGGGTCCGCTGGACTCCGCCCGCGACGGCATGGGCTGCCTGCCGGTCATCTCCCCGTTCGGGGGCATGGGCCGGCGTCCGGTCGCGTCCTGGCTTTCGCCGGGAGCGAGCCGCCGCGCCGTTTCCGGCCCCTCGCCAGGTGCGGGAGGACGCGGAATGCTGGTCGAGGAGGGCGCCTCGCCCGCGAGGAGCCGGCGCGGAGCCGCGTCGTCGCCGGGAGCGGGCCGTCGCAGCGTGCCTTCCGGCCCGGCGTCACCGGGCGCGGGACGCCGGGGAACGCCGTTCGACGTGGGCGCGTCGCCAGGCATGAGCCTGCGCGGCGCGCCTTCGGGCGTCTCGCCGGGCGCCTGCGGGCGTGGCATGCCGTTGGTCGAAGGCATGTCGCCTGGGGCGAGTCGGCGTTGGGTGCCTTCAGGTGCCTGCGGACGTGCGGCCTCGCCTGGTGCGGGCCGCCGTGGTGCGCCTTCGGGTGGCTGCGGGCGGGCGATGCCGTTGGAGGATGGTGCGTCGCCAGGCGCGAGCCGCCTCGGTACGCCGTTCGGAGACTGCACACCCTCGGCGGGCGTCCCTGGTGCCGGGGCAGCAGGGCGGCGCAGCGTTCCGTTCGGCTGGCCCGCCGCGTCGTTCGGGACCGGCCGGCGCTGCATGCCGGTCGCTTCCTGACCTGCGGGGCGGCGCGGCGTTCCGTTCGCGTCGGCCTGAGCCGGGCGTGGTGCCACTTCTCCGGGAGCCGGGCGGCGCTGGGCGTCAGGCCGCGGGGGCGTCACGCCGTTCTGGACGGGCCTCGGCCGCGGGCCGGTCTGCTCGCCGGGCACTGGTGGCCGCGGGCGGGTGCCGGTCTGCTCTCCCACGTGCGGGCGAGCACCGTTCTGCTCCGGCGGGACATCGGCCCTGCGCCGCCTGCTGTTCTGGTCGGCGGCCTGGTCGAAGTTCTGCGGGGCGCCCATCGGCGGACGCGGGCGCGTGCCCGTCTGCTCCGCAGGTGCTGACCTGTGTGCGACGGGCGGCTGCTGCCGCGGGTCCACGCCTGGGCGCGGTCCGGTGCCGTTCTGGCCGCCTGTCGGGGGCGGTGCCGGTGGCGGATCGGGAAGAGCACGCCTGCCAGTGGTGGGAGCGTCGGGCAGGGCACGCCTGCCGGTAGTGGAAGCGTCGGGCGAGCCTGGCGGGACGGGCCGGGGGATGTTCGTCCTGCTGTGCTGCTCGATGAGGTCCGAGACACTCAGGCCCCCAGAACCTTCCATCGAGCGACGTCTACGGCCGGTCGGCTGGTCCTGGGGATCCTGATCACCACGGGAAGAGGGGCCGCCACGTCGGGGGTCGTCGGGCACCCAATCTCCCTTCTGGGTCAGAAGCGATTAGCGGTTCGTCATTACGAAGTGACGACGACCGGGACACAAGGGTTGCATCACCGGCGTGTCAGTTGCGCCCGCGATACTACGGATGTAGCCGACTTCTGACGACCACTCCGGGTGATCCAGCTGCGGTATATACGCGATTACGCGCAGTCTGTCTGCCCTGAACGGGTGAGCCGGCTCACTCAGTAGTAACCGAGAACACGTGTCTCAGTGATGGCACGACGGCCTGCCGCCGCGCCTGCGAGGCGGACCCGCCCATCCGCACGGTACGCCACCGCGTTGCGGCCCGACTGCTTGGCGGTGTACAGCAGACTGTCGGCCCGCAGTAGTTGCTGCTCAGCGCTGACCGCCGGACGCTCCGGCGCCTCGTCCGCGGGCGGCTCGTAGGCCAGACCCCCGCTGACCGTCACGCGCAGCCCCGGTGCGATCTCCTGCCACGGGTGACGCTCGACACGTTCTCGGGCAGCCTCAGCCACGTCTACCGCCGTAGACGCGTCCACCCGCGGCAGTACGAGCACGAACTCCTCGCCGCCGTAGCGGGCGCAGAACGCGCCCTCGGGCAGCTGCTCCTGCAGCAGTTCCACCACGCGCTGGAGCACACGGTCGCCGAGCAGGTGGCCGAAAGTGTCGTTGACCTGCTTGAACCAGTCGAGGTCTATCAACGCGATGGCGAGCCCGTGCCTGCGCGAGCCGTGCTCGGTCAGCAGGCCCATCAGCCGCTGGTCGAGGTAGCGGCGGTTGTAGGAGTCGGTGAGGCTGTCGCGCAGGCTCTGCTCGCGCGCCTCGGCGTGCTCCCTGCGCAGCCGGTCGACCTCGCGGCGCAGCTGCTCGGGAACGTGCGGCTCCTCGACCTGGTCGGCGTACACCAGGTCGAGCGCGGAACGCAGGTGCTGATACGCCTGGCGCCACTGACCGCGGGAGGCGAGCAACGTCGCGATGGACTCGTGCAGCCCGACCAGTCCGGCACCCTGCTGGTCGACGGTCACGGACTCGTCGGCCGGCTCGGTGTCGGCGACTTCGGGTCGCAGCGCGGTCATCGCGGTCACCTCCTTACTTGCCAGGTGTCGTCCCCTGAGAGGCGGCGCTTGAGCAAGAAGGACGGGTGGGGGTGGGATTTCCCCCGTCCGGTTGACCGTTGGCTGCTCCGAACTAGTGAGCGAAAGTGATCAACACGTCGTTCAGCCACCGAGACAGGGTGCGAAGCCGTAGACCTGGTCGTCGAGCAGCACCACGTGGAGGGATCCGATCTGGCTGCCGATGACCGCGGTCTCCTGGCTCAGCGTCACCGTGACCGCGACGACGTAGACGTGCCCGCGTGGATGCGCCTTCTCGCCGGGAGGTTCCCAGTCGGCGTCCATCCGAAGCGTTGACCAGGTCGGTTCCACCTTGATGGTGGCGCCGCGCAGGTCGCAGGACTTCTGCCGGAAGTCCGGATGCTGCGTCTCTTTCATCAACTTCTGCTGCTCGGCCGGGCTCTGTTCGCCCGTCTTGTTGAGCCGTTCGTAGTACTCGCGCAGCTTCGTCCGATCGGAGTCGGTCAGCTCGACCGGACGAGCCGTGCCCGTGACCGGACCCGCGCAGCCCATGAGCAGCGCCAGTGAGGCGAGTAAGACCGCGATCCGCTCAGCCACCGGAGTGCATCACGTCCGCCCCGGCGGGGACGGTCGCGTCCTCGGGGTCGTCCAGCCACCCCTCGGGAAGCACCACCTTGGCCGCCGACCCCTGTCTTCCCCGCGGCCCTTCGGCGTTCTCGGGGAACGGCACGTCGCCGTCGAGCTGCCCGATCAGGTCGTCCAGCTCCTGCAGGCTCGACACCATCGCGAACGCTCGCCGCGTGTCGCCGCCCACCGGGAACCCGTGCCAGTACCAGGCCATGTGCTTGCGCAGGTCCCGCAGGCCCTTGTGCTCACCGTCGTGGGCCGCGAGCAGCCGCGCGTGCGTGCGGAGCATCTCGGCGACCTCACCGAGCGATCGGCCCTTCCGGCATCGGCTCGCCGCGAAACGCCGCCTGCAGGTCGCCGGAACAACCACGGCCGCCCCAGACAGCCCCGCCCGACGACCACGCCGTCGCACCCCGTCTTCGCGACCATGTCGAGCGCGTCCTGCGCGCTGAAGATGTCCCCGTTGCCCAGCACCGGAATGTTCGTCACGGCTTCCTTGAGTCGCGCGATGGCGTCCCAGTCCGCCTTGCCCGAGTAGCGCTGCGACGCCGTGCGCGCGTGCAGCGCCACGGCCTGTGCACCCTCGTCCTGCGCGATACGCCCTGCGTCGAGGTACGTCAGGTGTTCGTCGTCGATCCCGATGCGGAACTTGACCGTGACCGGCATGTCCCCGGCGTTGCGCACGGCTGACCTGACGATCTGACGGAACAGCTCGCGCTTGTACGGCAACGCCGCCCCGCCACCCTTGCGCGTCACCTTGGGCACCGGACAGCCGAAGTTCATGTCCATGTGGTCGGCGAGGTTCTCGTCGACGATCATCTTGGTGGCTTCGCCGACGTTCTTCGGGTCGACGCCGTAGAGCTGCATCGACCGCGGGTTCTCGCCCTCGTCGAACGTGATCATGTGCATGGTCATCGCGTCGCGCTCGACCAGCGCACGTGCCGTGATCATCTCGCAGACGTACAGCCCCGCCCCGTACTGACGGCACAGCTGCCGGAACGCCACGTTGGTGATGCCGGCCATGGGCGCGAGCACAACGGGCGGGTCGACGGCGTACGGGCCGATCTTGAGAGTGGGGGCGGGCACGTCCTTCAGGTTACGGCACTGACCAGCCGCGATCTTCACCGAGCGTGACTGCCGCCGCGTCGAGGACGGCCACCTGCGCGCGACGTTCGTCACCTTCGCCGTTCGTCCACTGATGCTCACTCTCTGCGGTGCACTGCCAGTCCAGATCAGTGCCGTCGCCCTGGACGAGACAGCCGCCCAGACGCACCAGCCCGGCCTGCGCCGCGTGCCAGACCTCGCCGACCGGTCTGCCGAACACGATCGGGATCGCCTTCGCACCGCAGGTCGGGCACCACTCGACGGCCGGTTCGGCCATCTTCCGGGTCAGGGCGTCGTAGGTCTCCTGATCGGACGCCACCAGCCGGATCCGGTCGATGATCGGCAGCGATCGCACCACCATGGCCGCGATCTCCGCCACTCGTGCGGACTGGACCGGGAGTGCGATGACCTCCCAGTCCTGGTCCTCGGCCAGCAGCAGCGAGTTCGCGTAGTACGCGGTGATCGCCTCGTCCCTGGCTGATCCAGCCGCCACCGCCGTGAGGACCACGTCCTCGTCATGGTCCGCGATGTCACCGAGCACCACCTCGATCGTCCCCATGGTCGGAGCATGGCACCCGAACTGGCCTTCTTCGACTGCAATGCGTTGTCCCCCAATGCCCCGATCGGGTCTGAAACCCCTTCTGCGACGATGCCCGCGCGAAAGGAGTCCGAATCGTGGGGGCGAGACAACTGATCAAGACCGGGTTCGAGCTGTTCTTCGTCGACGGCCCAGTCGGCATGCCGACCGGTGGCGGCGAGCAACAGGTCGTCACCGTCCGCGAGGTGGGCAAGCTGGCCCTGCCGACCGGCAGACTCGTCGCCGCCGACCCGTTCGTGCTGTGGCCCGAGGACGCCGAGGCGTTCACCGCCACCTTCGAGCCCGGCGCCTACCCGGTGTCCGTGTCCCTGGTCTCGTGGCAGGACAAGGACGGCTTCCCCGACGTGCGGCAGGGCTACCGCGTCGCCGCGGCCAAGCTGACCGTCCAGGACGAGCCCGCGTACATGTGGGAACCCGCTGTCGTGCCGGGTGAGCATCTGCCGCCGATGCTGTCGGGCCAGTCCCTCGGCTCCTTCGGCTACGGCGTCGAGTCGAGCACCGGCGCGTTCTTCGACCTGGCCGCCGCCCCACTGCTCGACCGCCTCGCCAACGACGACGCCGCCGGCAACTGCGAACTGATCGACGCATTGGGTGCCGTGGGCGGCGGCCGTGGCCCGGCCAACGTCACCGACCCCGAGTCCGGACTGAACGTGGTGGCGTTCTCCACCGGCTGGGGCGACGGCATCTACCCGACCTGGGTCGGCCGCAACGCCGTCGGTGAGCCCGTCGCCTTCGTCACCGACTTCAAGGTGATCAACAACCCCTGCTAGAAGTCCACGTTCACACAGGCGAGCCGGGGCCCGGCGGTCCCGGCCTCACCGGGTTTGGTGTGCGTGTGCTCGTTGTGCAGCACCACGGACTTCGCGTGCCGCTCAGTGAACTGCCAGTCCACAGTGGACGAAGTGAAGGCGAACCCGTTCCCGTCCGTGTGGATGTCGAGCCAGATCTCGTTGCGGGGGTTGGCATACGCGGGATCGACCGACGGCTGCACCGGGTCAGGAACGTTCTGGAAGTGCGGCCCGGCCTCCGCGGGCGCTGCCCCACACTTGTTCACGTGCACGTGCGCCCCATACGCCCGATGCGACAGCAATCCCTTCAGCTTCAACACAACCATGGTGCCCTTGTTGATCGTCGGCACCGACACCGCCGTCACCTTGGCACCGTTCGGCACCTTGGCCGCGTCGTACGTGACGGCCTTCGCCGTCGGGCTGTAGCTTCCGAACGATCCGAACGTGTAGGCCACCTTCGCGGGCGCGGCTGACGCCGTTCCGGTACCAGCGAGCAAGAGCATGGCGGCTACGACCGCAAACGTCTTCATGGATCACTGCCTAGTGCCACCACCCGCACCCCGCCAGGTTTGAGACGGGAGCGGCGTTTCAACTGGCGCAAACCGGGTAGATGGGTTAGGTGAGCGAAGCCGAGGAGTCACACCAACGCAGACTCGCCCGCAACGTCAACGAGCTGCTCCAAGAGCTCCGCGTCGCCCAGGCAGGCGTGCAGATCCTGTTCGGCTTCCTGCTCTCCATAGCCTTCACCGACAAATACGGCTCAACCAACGGCTACATCCGCATCACCCATCTCATCACGGTCTTATGCGCCGCAGTCGCCGTCGCCTTCCTCACCGCCCCGGCCGCCTGGCACCGCGTCCTCTTCCGCCAGGGCCGCCGCGAGGACGTCGTCCGCTCCGGCAACACCTTCGCCCTCATCGGCCTCGCCTTCCTCGCCCTGGCCATGACCGGCACCGTCCTGCTGCTCGCCGAAGTCATCCTCGGCGGCTGGCCCGCCGTCATCGTCGGTTTGTTGGCCTTCCTGGTCTTCACCGGCCTCTGGTTCGTCCTGCCCTTCGCCTCCCGCTCAGCCGAACGTGCTGAGGACGGCGAGGGCCCCTGATCCCAAGGCCGCAGGCACCGCGATTACCACCGCCCGCCGCGACGGCCTCGGCTGCTCCTTGAGTGTCCGAATCCCCAACGGCACCAAGGCAACGCACAGCCCCAGGGTCCCCACGACCGACAACATCTCGGTGCCCTTCAACACCCCGAGCGGCAGCAAACCCATACAGGCCAACGCCACCGCCCTGACCGGTCCCAGCGTCTCTCCCAGGTAGGCCGCGATCGCCAGCACGAACCACCCGATCATGATCGTGAACGACAGGAAGCTGAACAGGTGCAGATCCTGGTACCCCTCACCCACCAGCTTCGTGGCTTCCTCGACCCCCGATGCTTCTGCGCGCTGAACGCCGCGTGATCCACCCCGGCGTGAAACGTCCGCGCGAACAACCCGACCGTCACCAACATCCCGGCCCACGTCGCCCACCCCGGCTTCTGCGCGCCGATCCGCTGCACGAGCACCGCCACCGCCGGCCACATCACCAGGTGCCCCGCGAGGAAGGTCGTGTACGCCGCCGCCATCAGCCCGGGATGGTCCGCCGCGGCCTGTAGCTGTTGTGGGAAGAAGAAGTCGAACGGCGAGCGCAACAACGTGCCTGCCAGCAGCAGCGCCGGTCCCAGCACCAGCGCCGCGCCACCGATCCACCCGTTCGGGAACCTGTAAGTCATGGCGAAAACGCTGCCAGCGCGAACGCGCCGGCGGATCGGCCCGCGGTCCGAACTCCGCCCTCAGACCACGGTCCGAGACCTTGCCACCGTCGGCTCGGCGGTGATGATCGCGTTGTCGCTGAGGCGGACGACCTCCACACGCTTCTCCGGCTTGCCGAGGAACGACGCGGCGAGCTCGTTGCGTGGCCGGTAGATCAGGAACGCGCGTTCGTTCTCAACGGTGAGGGCGATGTCGTACAGGGTGTTGCGGTAGTTGCCGCACATACGTGACCGACCGCGGCACGGTGCAAGATCGCCTCGTCTGCGTTGGCGGCGACAGTCTTCAGGCCCAGCGACTCTTGCAGCCGCTCCCGCAGCACGTCGCGGAACGGCCTGCCACGCAACACCTCAACCAGCCTCCCGAGCACCACGAACCCGCTGTTGGAGTAGGAGAAGATCGTCCCCGGCGCGAGGGGATGGTCCGCGCCGGCGAGTTCGGCGACGAACTTCTCGATCGCGTCGTCGTTGACCAGCTGCTGGACCAACGTGGCCGTCCAGATCTTGGTGATCGAGCCGATCTTGAACACCGAGTCGGTCGTGGCCTCCACCCGTGTGTGCAGGCTCAGTACCCCCGCGGCCTCGTCCCGGATCTCCCCGTCGGCCAGCACGGCGACCTGCGCGCCCGGTATGTCGTATTTTGCGACAAGTTCGCTCAGATCCCACCCCATCTCGCCAACCTATGTCGATTCGCGGCCCGGCCGTTCGACGAGTTGGTAGACGGACAAGGACCTGATGCGCCGATGACAATTCAGGTGAGATGGACGCAGCGATGAGGAACACTCGGGAAACCGATGAGTTTCGCTTGACCTGCCGGTCTCCACCGGTGTCACGAAGAACGTCGACGCTGGCGGCCTTGGCCGCAACACGACTGTGCCAGCAACCTAGTGAGGTCCTGACATGCCTGCTGCGATCCAAGACCGACCGACCGCGCAAGCGCGCCGAACACCACTCGTGGTGCGCCTGCTGGTGCTGGCCACGTTCGTCGTGATCCTCAACGAAACCCTCATGATCAACGCGATCCCGCGCCTGATGGAGTCGTTGCACGTCACCGAGCAGGCCGCTCAGTGGGTGTCCACCGCATTCATGCTCACCATGGCCGCCGTCATCCCCATCACCGGCTGGTTCCTGCAGCGCGTCACCACCCGTCAGGGCTACGCGATCGCCATGGGCGTCTTCCTCACCGGAACCGCCTTGTGCGCGGTCGCACCGACCTTCACCGTGCTGCTGCTCGGCCGCATCGTGCAGGCCGCGGGCACCGCCGTGATGATGCCGCTGCTGATGACCACACTGATGACCGTCGTGCCCGAACAGGACCGCGGTCGCGTCATGGGCAACGTGACCCTCGCGATCTCCGTGGCCCCCGCCCTCGGCCCCGCCGTCTCCGGCCTCATCCTGCAATTCGGCTCCTGGCGCCTGCTGTTCGTCGCCGTCCTGCCGATCGCCGGCGCCGTGACCTACTTCGGCCTGCGCCAGCTGACCAACATCGGCGAGCCCCAGGTGAGCTCCGTCGACTGGTTCAGCGCAGCAGCCGCCGCCCTCGGCTTCGGGGGCCTCGTGTACGGCCTGAGCCTGTTCGGAGAACGTGACGTCCACCTCGGCCCGAGCATCGGCATCACCATCGCCGGGGCCGCGACCATCGCGATCTTCGTGCTCCGCCAGCTCAAGCTGCAACGCACCGGCGCCCCGTTGATGGACCTGCGAACCCTTCGACACCGCACCTTCACGCTGTCGTTGGCCCTCATGTGCATCGCGTTCCTGGCGATGCTCGGTTCGATGATCCTGCTGCCGCTCTACCTGCAGAACGTGCGCGGCCTGACTCCGCTGGAGACCGGCCTGCTGCTCATGCCCGGTGGCCTGGCCATGGGTCTGCTCGGCCCGACCGTCGGAAAGCTGTACGACCGGCTCGGTGGTCGACCGCTCGTTCTGCCCGGCACGATCGGCATGGTGCTCTCGCTCGCCGGGTTCACTCAGGTCTCGATGTCCATGCCGTACTGGCAGGTGCTCGGTCTGTACTCGCTGCTGATGGTGAGCCTGGCTGCGATGTTCACCCCGATCTTCACGCTCGGCATGGGCGCGCTTCCGCCGCACCTGTACCCGCACGGCAGTTCGATCCTTGGGACGCTGCAGCAGGTTGCGGCGGCGCTCGGGACCGCGCTCGTGGTGACTGTGATGTCGGCGCGCGCAGATGCGTTGGTCGCTGACGGTGCGGCCGCAGCTTCGGCTCAGTTGAGCGGGATGAGGCTGGCGTTCGTGGTCGCGGCCGTTCTCGCCGTGGCAACGATCGTCGTCGCGGCCATGCTGCCGAGCCGGACCGCCACGGCCGCTGACGCCTGAGCCGGCAGGATTCGAACCTGCACCCCGTGTGAGTCTGAGCTTGATCCCGGCGGGATGGTGCCGCATCACAATGGCGCGGCCAGACGAAAATGACCTTGTCTCAACCGCCTGGGCGGGCGTCGGTCCAGGAGTGGTGGATCAGGCGATGCGGTCGTCGGGCAGTTCGAGTAGTTCATCGAGCACACGGTTGGCGGGGCCGGTGCGCTGCCATGAGTATCGCGTCGGCACCAGCACGTTGACCTCGTCCGCAGGCATTCGCGTCGCGACAGCGTCGTCCTCGTCGTGCAGACGTAGGATATCGATGACGTTGTCATGAGCGCGGATGCCCACCACCGCGGCTAGCTCACCCTTGTGGTCGCGTGGGTAGAGGAACTGAAAACCACGCAGGATCAGCGCGTTCAGTCGGATTGTCGTGTTCGCTGTCGAGTCACGCGACGAAGTCATCGAACTCACCGTCCTTCGCACCCGCCAGGAAAGCCGCGACCTCGGCGAGGGTGAGCACCAGGGCAGGTCCCTCCGGGAAGCGGGAATTCCGCACAGCGATCCGGCCGCCGTCAAGCCGGGCGAGTTCCATGCAGTTGCCGGTCGCGCCGCTATGCGTACTTTTCCGCCAGGTCGCCTTGATCAGCCGAGCAGCTGAAATCCCACTAGCGCTCTCATCCGTCATGGCCATCACACCCCCTCCCCAAGGACGGTGCATCTGCACGTGCATTTGGTCGTGCACGGACTGTAGCAGGGCGACACGCACGGGTAAATGCACGTGCAGATGCACGGCCGCTCGGTCGGCGTCGGAGCTACAACTCGGCGAGACGCTTGGTCAGCACCTTGCGAGTGCGGTCTGGCGAGTGGGCGTCGACAGTCAGCTGGTCGAACATCCGGCCGTACAGCTCGAGTTCCTTGCTCCGGTCGAGATACAGGGCGCCGCCACCGTGCTCGATGTACACGATGTCCGGCAGTTCCGGCTCGTCGAACCGCAGCGTGGCGAACGAGGTCTCGGCCGCATAACCGCTCAGGGAGTACGGCAGGACCTGGAGGGTGATGTGCTTCTGTTTGGTGATTGCCAGCAGGTGTTCGAGCTGAGCGCGCAACACCGCCACGCCGCCGATCGGCCGATACAACACCGACTCGTCGATCACTGCCCACAGCCGGGGCGCACCCGGCCGGGCCAGGATCTTCTGCCTGTGCATGCGCAGGGTGACGCGCTCCTCGACCGCCTTGTCCGCGAGTTCCGGGCGACCACGGCTCGCGATCGCCCTGGCGTAGTCCTCCGTCTGCAACAAGCCGGGCACGAACTGCAGCTCGTACGTGAGGATTCTCGCCGCGGCCTCTTCGAGACCTACGTAGTCGTGGAACCAGTCCGGCATCAGATCGCTGTAGCGATGCCACCAGCCCGGCTGGTTCGAGTGGGCGACCATCTCGAGGAACAGGTCCCGATCCGCCTGGTCTGTCACCCCGTACATGGTGAGCAGGTCGGCGACGTCACGCTCCTTCAGCCCAACACGGCCGAGCTCCAGCCTGCTGATCTTCGACTCGGACCCGCGAATGGCGAAGCCCGCCTCACCGCGCGAGATCTCCGCCGCCTCGCGGAGCCTTCGCAACTGAGCGCCGAGCACGATGCGCAGCGCCGTCGGGCCACCAGAGCGGACGTTCGCCGAGGAGTGGGAGTCGTCAGTCGTCATCAGGGCTCCTCTTTAGCGTTCCGGCCCTTGGACGCGCCAGTACGGGCGAGACAATCCACTCGAAAAGCGGTTGCCAGCGACCGGACGCGCAAGGTGATCACTCTACGTGCAACCGAGGTCCGCTCGCGTGTTCGGTCCATGTGCGTGCACTTGGGTGAGTGTGATCTGATCTGTGGCGCAGAACACCGTTCCGGCGCCTACGTTATGTGAGGTTCGTGATGCCCGATACCGATGTGCCTGTCTACATCGACTCGACCAAGGCGAGCATCGCCAGGGTTTACGACGCCTTCCTCAATGGCAAGGACAACTACGAGGTCGACCGAGAGGTGCTTCGGCGGGTGCAGCAGGTGGCGCCGGAAGCCCAGACCCTCGCGTTCGACAACCGCAACTTCCTGATTCGCGCCACGCGCTTCATCGCGAGCCAGACGGGCATCACCCAGTACCTCGACTGCGGGTCGGGTCTGCCGACGGCGGAGAACACCCATCAGGTGGTGCAACGGATCCAGCCTGAATCGCGCGTGGTGTACGTCGACAACGATCCCGTGGTGCTCGCTCACGGCCGGGCATTGCTCGAGGAGAACGACCGGACGCACTTCTCGGCCGCGAACATCTTCAACCCGAAGGAGATACTCGAGGACCCGGTCGTGCGCAAGCACATCGACTTCTCAGAGCCGGTCGCGTTCTTCCAGCTCGGGACGCTGCACCACTACGACGGTGAGATCACTCCGCAAGAGATCATGCGCGTGTACATCGACGCGCTGCCGTCCGGTTCCTACGTGGCGCTCAGTCACTTCCTCGATCCGCAGACCGAGGCGCACAGCGATCTCGCCCGCCGCATGGAGGATACGTTCCTGCACAGTCCGATGGGCACCGGCCGTTTCCGCACCCGTGACGAGATCGAGGGCATGATGGCCGGACTCGAACTGGTCGATCCTGGCCTCACGTTGTGCGCGGAATGGTGGCCGGACGGCCCGCGCATCACGCCACTTCCGCCCGTGTCGTACTGCATTGCAGGCGCGGTGGGGCGCAAGCCCTGACGAGGACCAGATCGCGTGACACTGCGCGGACGCCTGGTGGCACGTCCACAGATCTTGTCCTTACGAGGACGACGGGCTCGACCTGATGCCACGTCTACCGCTTGACCTCGGCACGTACGGCAAGATTCGTTGCTATCAACGGAATCTCGCTGGCGGGAACAACAAGTTCCGTGACTACGACGGCAAGACGATCGCGGCACTGAGGAAGGAGCCGCTGGAGCCGCGCAACGACCAGACCTGCGAGAACGCGTCCCGCCAGTACAGGTTGAACCCGCGGGCCGGCCACTCTCGGTGGATGTCGATGCACCTCTACACGGCGTTCACCGGCACCAGTGACACGCCACCGACGCGGCTGCTGGAGCTGCACGTCGGTCGCCCGCCTTGGTGCTGTGGTGGTGGTTCTGGCTCCCAGGGTCCGCGGGCAAGCCCTCGACGAACGCAACGACGACAAGTTCTCCCGTTAGTGCGAACAAGGGTGGATCACCGTTACGGACGGTGAGGTCATCGACTACGCGTCATCGAGGACGACTTCACCGACTGCGTCGCCAGCATCCCTGCTACGAGTGGTCCGCGAACCCGTCCGCCAACGCCTCGAACGCCGCACCGGCGTCCCACTACCCGGTTGTACAGACCTGCAAAGGCATGACCCGTGAGATGCCCGAGCTGATGGCGCTCAGCGAGTCATGTGGTTGGTCGCATCATGGCAAACCCGTAATCGGTACAGCAGCGACAACGGCGGCGACGCCTGGTCCGAACTCGACCGCGACGAACCGGCATGAGCGAAGTCCCGGTCATCCCGATCATCAATCGCCCACGCACTCGCCGCCGCACCGCACCCCGCGACTCGGCCGCTTCGAGCTGATCGGAGCGCCTCCCACTCTCCGACGCGGCATGCAAGATCGCAACGGACATGATGATCAGCGCTGAGTACCACGCGGTGCCGCGCCGCTACGCCCTCGGCTTCGACCGCGACGACTTCGTGGACGCCAACGGCCGCCCGCTCACCCGTGGGAGTCCCTCGCCGGGGTTGGCGAAGATCTCGGTGAAGAAGAACCGGCGCTGCTCGTCGCCCTCGAGTCGCTCGAACCCCGGGAAGCGGGGCGACCACTCGTCACGGAACCGCTCGGAGGGCCCCACGCGGAACGCCGGGAACCCTGCGTGGCGGGCTCGTTCGTCGTAGGGCTCGCCGGTCGCGAACGCCACCGCGTGACCCGCCCTCGCCGCGGCGGCCGCGAGCGGGACCAACGGCTCGTAGTGCCCGGCGAGCGGCCGACACGTGAACAGCACCCGGGCAGGTTCCACTCGATGATCTTCGCTGGTGGCGACCGGGCGCGGGGCGTGATCTCGTCGGCTGCCGCCCTCGTCCTCGGGATCCCGAGAGCCGACCGTGGGGGCCCGCTGCCTCCGCCAGGTCCGCCAGTCGTCGTCTGGCGTCTAGGGCGTCGGTCGTCCAGCCCAGATCGCGTCGAGGCGACGGGCGGCGCGCTTGGCGAGGTGCGCGAGACCGAAGAGGACCACGATGGCCGCGCCCAGCCCGACCTTCTCGGCCGGTCCCGTCTGCTCGGACCCCAGGCCCACGACCGAGCCGAGGATCAGGAAGAACGCGCGAGACGAGGAGTCCGTACAGCGCGATCCGGAGCAGCACGCGTCGACGCATCTTCGAAACGGTAGCGGCGCGCGGCCCCGATCGCTCGACCCTGAGGTCGGCAGCGGTCCCACAGCGGACGCCGCACGGGAGGGTCAGGCATGAACCGAACGCTCGCCACCCTGTTCCTCGTCACGGTCCTCGGCGCGTCGGCGTGCGACGGAGGCGACGACGACGACCACGTCTCGAAGGCGGAGGCGCAGCGCTACGTCTCGGCCCGCGCCCCGGGCCGCGCCCCGCTGGATGACGCCGAGGTCGAGTTGGTCCGCCAGGCGATGGAGGCGGCGTGCCGCATGGACGGCCGGGAGCTCGAGGAGTTCGACGCCGAAGCGGCCCGTCCGGTCCTCGCCTCGACGAGGGACGAGGTCGCCTTCGCGTGCCCCTCGCACCTCGACCGTTGGACGACGGTCAGCGCCGCGGCCGACTCGAGCACGACGCCGTCCACCCCAACGCGCTTGAGGGCGCGGTTGGCGCGGTCAACCCTCGTAGGCGGCGGCCACCTTCTTCGGCACGCACATGCGCCACGCGTCGACGAGCAGCTCCCGCAGCTCGTCGACGTCGATGGCGTCGAGCCGGACGCAGACCCACCGGTACCGCATGTCGGACGGGCGGGGCATGAGGAACTTGTCGGGCTCCGAGGCCACGAGCGCCTCGCGCTCCTCCCTGGGGAAGCCGAAGCCCATGATCGTGTCGTCGTCGTAGAACGCGGCGTAGACCATGCGGCCGACCCGGAACCTCACCTCGTCGCGCACGAGCGCCTCGTACGAACGAGGGAGCGTGGCGGCGATCGCCCGGGCGTCGTCGATCGTCACCCCCATCGGCGGCGCAGCACCTCGGCGGTGCGATCGTCGGCGGGCAGGAACGCCTCGAGCTGCAGCTCGGCGAGCGTCACGTCGGCGGCGGTCGCGAACGACGTGATCGTCGTGATGAGCCGGAGGTCGCCATCGGCCGACGCCAGCTCCAGCGGCACGGCGAAGCCGAGCACGTCGGCCTCGTCGGGCAGCGGCGGCAGGTAGGACTCGAGCTCGGCGAGCAACTCCTCCAACGCCGGGTCGGGGCTCCGCACGAGCAGGGCCCGCAGGTGCTCGGTGATGTGCCGGCCCCACTCCGGCAGGTTGCGCACCCGGGGCGCGAGGCCGTTGGGGTGGAGGGCGTGGCGGAACATGTTGGCCGGCGGCGCCAGCAACGCGGGGTCGACGCCTTCGTTGAACACGTCGAACGCCCGGTTGGCGGTGACGAGGATGCCGTGGGGCCGCACGACGATCGCCGGGTACGGGAGATGGCCGTCGAGGATCGTGTCCAGCGCCTGGCGAACCGGGCGGAGCGCCTCGTCGTCGAGCGGTGACTCCGGGAACGCCGGGGCGAAGCCGGCGGCGAGGAGCAGGTCGTTGCGCTCGCGCAGCGTGAGCTCCATCGACTCCGCCAGCCGCAGCACCATGCTGCGGCCCGGGCGCGAGCGGCCCTGTTCGATGAAGCTCACGTGCCGCTGGGTCGTGCCCGCCCGCAGCGCCAGATCCAGCTGGCTCATCCGGCGGGCCGTGCGCCAGCGCCGCAGCTCGGTCGGGAACCGGGTCATCACCGACGATCATCGCCCACGCCGGGCGTCGATGCGATTCCCTCCAGGGAGTTGCTGCGGCGACTCCGCCGGCGGACGATGCGGCCATGACCGACACCAGCAGCAGTCATCGACCAGTACAACGCCGCCTTCCTCGAGCGGGCACCCGAGAAGCTCGTCGACCTCATCGCCGCCGACTGCGTGATGGAGGGCACCGGCCCGGCGCCCGACGGCAACCGATGGACGGGCTACGACGAGTGCCTCGCCGGCTGGCAGGGATTGGCCTCCGACCCCACCATCCAGTTCGACGGTCGAGCACGTCGACGTCGACGGCGACCGGGCCGTCATCCGCTGGCGGATCACCGGCGCCGAGAACTACCGGGGCGTGAACCTCATGCGCGTCCGGGACGGGAAGATCGTCGAGGCGCTCGGGTACGGCAAGCGGCCCTGATCCGATGACCACCGTCGACGCCAATGGGGTCGCCCTGGGCATCGAGTCCTTCGGTGACGACGACGCACCACTCGTCCTGCTCGCGGGCGGGACGACGATGCTCTCCTGGCCCGACGCGCTCTGCGAGCGCCTCGCCGCCGGCGGGCGCCGCGTGGTGCGCTACGACCTGCGCGACAGCGGCGAGTCGACGACGGCGGACCCGGAGGCGCCCGCCTACACCCTGCGCGACCTCGCCGCCGACGCGGCGGCCCTTGCCGACGCGCTCGGCGGCCGGCCCGCGCACCTCGCGGGGATCGGCGTCAGCGGGATGGTCGCCCAGGTGGCCGCGCTCGACCATCCGGGCGCGTTCTCGGCGCTCACCCTGGCCGGCACCCGCCCGGTCGCGCCCGGCCGGCCCGACGATGACCTCCCCGACCATGACCAGGCGACGATGAGCCGGCTGTTCGCGCTTCCGATGCCCGACTGGACCGACCGCGAGGCGGTGGCGGAGTTCGCCGCCGCCGGCGCCGAGATCCTCGGCGACGACCCCGTCGCCGCGCGCGCGATCGCCGCGCGCATCTGGGACCGCACGCCCGGCACCGCACCCCCGGTCCAGATGGCCAACCAGATGGGCATGGTGTTCTCCAAGCTCGACTGCAAGCCCCGCTGGCGCGAGCGCCTGCCCGAGATCGAGGTCCCCACGCTCGTCGTCCACGGCCGCCGCGACCCGTTCTTCCCCGTCGGCAACGGCGAGGCGATCGCGCGCGAGATCCCCGGGGCGCGGCTGCTCGTCCTCGAGGAGGCCGCCACCGCGATCCCCGATGCGGCGGCCGGCGAGGTCGCCGAGGCGATGCTCGCGCTCGGGTAGCGGACGGGCCCGATCTGGCAGGAGGCGGGCTGGCGCGGTGACCGGTCGCTACTTCGTGATCCCGCTGGTGCGCAAGCAACTGGGCGGATCGCTGGAGGTCGCCGGCCCCGCCGGCACGACGACGTTCCCGTTGCCCGCACCGCACTGGGACACGCCGCCGAGGGTGACGTACCTCGTCCGACCCGGACGTGGACCTCACGACGACGTCAGCGCCCCCGCGACCGACCACGTCACCGCCCGAGCTCCCCTCGACGGGCCCCGGCGTGACGTGTCGGTCACGGGCGACCCACACGGCGACCCGGCAGCTCCCGACGCGGTCGAGGGGGCGCCTCGGGCGGACCGGGCACCCCCTGTGGACTGCGACGCTGGAGTGGAGGCGAAGGGACTCGAACCCTCGAACCTCTTGCATGCCATGCAAGCGCTCTACCAACTGAGCTACGCCCCCAGGAGCGGGAGCGAGCGTAGCACCTGGTCCCCGACGCTCCTCCTGATCGGGGGACCGGGCGCCGCCCGTCCGACCAGGCTTCTCGTCGGGGTGCGAAATCCCGTGGGTGCCAGACTGGGCCGATGCAGGACCACGTGGTGAGCGAGCCGGCGACCGAGGTGACGGGGCCGGCCGACGACGTGCCCGCCGCATCGCTACACCGCCGCGCTCGCCAACGAGATCGAGGCGCAGCTGGCAGGACCGCTGGGACGCCGAGCACGTCTTCTAGACGCCCAACCCGGCCGGGCCTGCTGAGCCGAAGACCGCGCGAGCTCGCCGAGCGGCCCAAGCTGCTACGTGCTCGACATGTTCCCGTACCCGAGCGGCGTCGGCCTGCACGTCGGCCATCCGCTCGGCTACATCGGCACCGACGTGTACGCGCGCTTCAAGCGCATGACGGGCTTCAACGTGCTGCACACGATGGGCTACGACGCGTTCGGCCTGCCCGCCGAGCAGTACGCGGTCGAGACCGGCACGCACCCGCGGTCACGACCGAGGCGAACATCGCGAACATGAGGCGCCAGCTGCGCCGCGCTCGGCCTCGGCCACGACCCGCGCCGCGGCGTCGCGACCACCGACGTCGAGTACTACCGCTGGACGCAGTGGATCTTCCTGCAGATCTTCAACTCCTGGTACGACGACCGACGCCGAGCGCGCCCGGCCGATCGCGCGAGCTGGTCGCCGAGTTCGAGGCCGGCACGCGGCCGCGACGCCCCGACGGCCGCGCCGTGGGCCGACGCTCGACGACGGCGCGAGCGCGACGGCTCGTCGACTCGTACCGGCTCGCCTACCTCGCCGAGGCGCCGGTGAACTGGTGCCCGGGGCTGGGCACGGTGCTCGCCAACGAGGAGGTGACCGCCGACGGCCGCAGCGAGCGCGGCAACCACCCCGTCTTCAAGCGTCCGCTGCAAGCAGTGGATGCTGCGCATCACCGCGTACGCCGACCGCCTGCTCGCCGACCTCGACGCGCTCGACTGGCCCGAGTCGATCAAGCTCGATGCAGCGCAACTGGATCGGCCGCAGCGACGGGCGCGCCGGTGCACGTTCGCCGGTCGAGCGGCCACGACGACGTCGACATCGAGGTGTTCACGACGCGGCCCGACACGCTGTTCGGCGCCACCTACATGGTGCTCGCGCCCGAGCACCCGCTGGTCGACGAGATCGTCGCCGGCGACGTGGCCCGAGGGCACGACCCGACGCGTGGACGGGCGGACGTTCGGCTCGACGCGAGCCCGCGCGAGGCCGTCGCGCGCTACCGCGACGTCGCGGCCGCGAAGTCCGAGCTCGAGCGCCAGGCCGAGGACCGCGAGAAGACCGGCGTGTTCACCGGCGCGTTCGCGATCAACCCGCACGAACGGCGAGCGCGATCCCGGTCTTCATCGCCGACTACGTGCTGATGGGCTACGGCACCGGCGCGATCATGGCGGTGCCCGGCCAGGACGAGCGCGACTTCGAGTTCGCCGAGGAGTTCGACCTGCCGATCGTCCGCGACCGGTCGCAGCCGCCGCCGACGAGCTGTCGACGGCGACCAGGCGTACGTCGGGCGAGGGTCCGGCCATCAACAGCGGGTTCCTCGACGGCCTGGGCATCGCCGACGCCAAGCGCAGCGATCATCGAGTGGCTGGAGGCCGAGCGGCCACGGCGAGGGCACCGTCACCTACAAGCTGCGCGACTGGCTGTTCAGCCGCCAGCGCTACTGGGGCGAGCCGTTCCCGATCGTCTACGACGACGACGGCGTGCCGCTCGCGCTGCCCGAGTCGATGCTGCCGGTGGTGCTGCCCGAGCTCGACGACTTCGCGCCGCGACGTCGCGAGGACGCCGACGCGCTGCCCGAGCCGCCGCTCGCCCGCGCCGCCGACTGGGTCGAGGTCGAGCTCGACCTCGGGCGACGGCGGCGGCGCAGCGCGACGTACCGCCGCGAGACCAACACGATGCCGCAGTGGGCCGGGCTCGTGCTGGTACTACCTGCGCTACCTCGACCCGACGAACGACGAGCGCTTCGTCGACCCCGAGGTCGAGCGCTACTGGATGGCGGGCACGCGCGCCGACGGCTCGCCGAAGCCGGGCGGCGTCGACCTGTACGTCGGCGGCGTCGAGCACGCGGTGCTGCACCTGCTGTACGCGCGCTTCTGGCACAAGGTGCTGTTCGACCTCGGCCACGTCTCGACGCCCGAGCCGTTCCAGCGGCTGTTCAACCAGGGCTACATCCTGGCCGCCGCCTACCAGGACGACGCGCGGCGTCTACGTCGAGGCCGACCGAGGTCGAGGAGCGCGACGGCGGCGGTTCCTCGTGCGACGGGCAGCCGGTCACGCGCGAGCTCGGGAAGATGGGCAAGAGCCTGAAGAACGCCGTCACGCCCGACGACATGTACCGCGACTACGGCGCCGACACGCTGCGCCTCTACGAGATGTTCATGGGCCCGCTCGACGCAGTCGCGGCCGTGGAACACCGCGCGACATCGTCGGCGTGCACCGCTTCCTGCAGCGGCTGTGGCGCAACTGTCGTCGACGAGGAGACCGGCGAGCTGCGCGTGGTCGACGCGACCGGCCGACGACGACGACCCGCCGCGCTGCTGCACCGGACCATCGCCGCCGTGCGCGACGACATGGAGGGCATGCGGCTTCAACACCGCGATCGCCAAGCTGATCGAGCTGAACAACCACCTCACGCCGGTCGTCGCCGCCGACGGGCGCAGCGCCGCGCGAGGTCGCGCGAGCCGCTCGTGCTGATGCTGTCGCGCCGCTCGCGCCGCACATCGCCGAGGAGCTGTGGTCGCGCCTGGGCCACGCCGGCACGTCGACGTACGAGCCCTTCCCCGACGGCCGACCCGGCCCTGCTGGTCGAGGACGAGGTCGAGGTCCCGGTGCAGGTCAACGGCAAGGTGCGGGCGCGGATCGACGTGGCCGCCTCGGTGGCCGCGGATCGGGACGCGCACGAAGCCGCGGCGCGGGCCGACCCGAACGATCGCCGCGCTGCTGGAGGCCAAGGCCGTCCGCAAGGTCGTCGTCGTGCCCGGCCGCCTCGTCAACTTCGTCGTCGGCTGACGTGGGGGCCTTCTCGCCGCGCCCCGCCACGATCTTCCGTCCGCAGCGGCTGGTGGCGCAGGAGTTGCGGACGTTCGACCTCGTGCCGCTGGCCGACCGGGCCCGGGCCGTGGTGACGGTCGTCCCCTGGCTGCCGGCCCACGGGATGACCATCGGTCGCTTCGTGTTCCTCAAGCGCAGCCACGCCGACCGCCCGGGCCTCCTGGCCCACGAGCTGGTGCACGTGCGCCAGTACCGCGAGCTCGGCTACCTGAGGTTCTCGGGCCGGGTACCTGGTCGCCTACGCCCGCAACCTCGTGCGCTTCCGCTTCCGCCACGACGCCGCCTACCGGGCGATCCCCTTCGAGGTCGAGGCCTACCGGATGGCCGGCACGTGGGTCGGCGCGGTCGGCGCAGCCCGCCGCCACGCCGACGCCGTCACCGCCGCCGAGCGCGCGGCCCCGCCGCCCGGCTGATCGGTCCCGGTCCGGCCGGATCGGGCGCGGTGGTCCGGCCGCCCCGGTTGCTGTCACAGGTGGCTGCTAGGTTCCCGGCACCGATCGACGCGGGCTGGTGCGGCCCGTCGGTCCGGCCCCGCGAGGCGCACGCCTCCTCCTGACTTCCCCCTTCGGCTGGGCGCGCCCCGACGCGGGCGCTCGACGCGGAGGTGGCGATGGGCCCGGAGGGCCAGGGGCTCGAACCGCTCGTCCCACGGCCAGCGCGCCTCCGACCGGGGGGCCTGGCTGGCCCGGTGGCGCGACGACCCGCGGGCGGGTGTCGCCCTCCTCGTGGCGGTGGCCCTCGTGGCCGGGTGGTTCTGGTACCGGGCGGGCGTGCACGGCGGCGCGCTGGCCGACCCCTCGGCCGCCGATCCGACGGCCACGACGGCCCCGGTCACGGGCGGCCCCGCCCCGGCGTCCGATGCCGCGGCGGCCGTGCCCTCGGCCAGCGCGCCGGCAGCCCCGGACCCGGCGACCACCGCCGCGCCGGGGCTCGTCGTGCACGTGGCCGGCGGCGTCGTGCACCCGGGCGTCTACCAGTTGCCCGCCGGGTCACGCGTCGACGACGCCATCACGGCCGCGGGCGGGCCGGCGCCGGGCGTCGACATCGACGCCGTGAACCGGGCGGCACCGCTCACCGACGGCCAGCGCGTCCGCGTGCCGCTGCCGGGTGAGCCCCCGCCACCCGAGCCCGATCCCGCGGCGGCGCCGACCCCGTCGGGGGAGGCGACACCGGCCGGACCCGTGAACCTCAACACCGCCACGGTCGAGCAGCTCGAGACCCTGCCCGGCGTGGGCCCGGCGATCGCGGCGGCGATCGTCGAGCAGCGCACGCGCACGGGAGGGTTCCGCACCGTGCCGCGACCTCCTCGACGTGCGCGGCATCGGCGAGAGCCGCCTGGCCCAGCTCGAGCCGTTGGTGACGGTGTGCGCGCGCCCACGACGTCCACGCATGGGGCCGCCGCCTTCGCCCCCTCCATGCCCGGGGCGCCGGCCGGTGGGCCCGGGCCGGGTCGACGGCTGGCGCCGCTCGTCCCCGTCGCCGCCATCGTGGCCGGCATCCTGGCCGGCGAGCGTGCTCCCGCGGGTGGGGGCACCCGGCCGCTCGCCCTCGCCGCGCTGGCGGGCACGGTCGCCGTCGTCGCCCGGCGCCGGCCGGTGCGGACGGTCGCCGCCCTCGTGGCCCTGGCGGCGCTCGCCGGGGCGCTGGAGCTGCGGGCCCGGCACGGCCTCGAGGTCTCGCCGCTGGCGCCGCTCGTCGCCGACCGCGAGCGGGTGGTGCTGACGGGCCGCCTGGTCGGCGACCCGACCCGCTTCGGCCGGATCGCCGTCGCCGACGTCCGTGTCGACGGCGTCGCCGGTCCCCTCGACGCGCCGGCGGCGGGCGAGGCCATCGGCGCCGACGGACCGGGTCCTGCGGGGTGGCGGTCGGCGGGGACGCGCCACGTGCTGGTCCGGGCGAGTGGCGACGAAGCGGGTCGGCTCGGCGTGCTCGAGAGCGGCGACCGCGTCGTGGTGCGGGGTCGGCTGGGCCCCTTGTCGGGCTTCGACCTGCGGTGGCGCACCCAGCACGTCGTCGGCGCGCTCTCGGTCGATCGGCTGGTCGACGCCCGCGGCCCGCGCGACGTCCCGCTGCGCCTGGCCAACGCCGTGCGGCGACTGGTGCTGGCCGGCGGTTCGTCGCTGCCCGGCACCGAGCGGGCCCTCCTCGCCGGGTTCCTCGTCGGTGACACCCGCGACGTCCCCGATGCCGTGACCGACGACTTCCGGGCGGCCGGCCTGAGCCACCTCCTGGCCGTGTCCGGGGCGAACCTCGTGTTCGTCCTGGCGGCCGTGGCCCCGCTCCTGCGGCGTCGGTCGCTGCCGGCCCGGGCGCTCGTGGGCGCGTTCGTCGTGGTGCTGTTCGGCACCATGACCCGGTGGGAGCCGTCGGTGCTGCGGGCCGCCGCCATGGCGATGGTCACGCTGTCGGCCACCGCGCTGGGCCGCGCCGTCGACGGCGTGCGCGTGCTGGCCCTGGCCGCCGGCGGTCTCCTGCTCGCCGATCCGTTCCTCCTCCGGTCGGTGGGGTTCCTGCTGTCGTGCGGTGCGAGCGCCGGCATCCTCCTCTTCGCCGAGGCCATCGCCCGACGGCTGCCGGGGCCCACGCTGCTCCGCGAGACGGCCGGCGTGACGCTGGCCGCCCAGCTCGGCACGGCACCCATCCTCCTGCCGGTGTTCGGATCGGTACCGCTGATCGCCGTGCCCGCCAACCTGATCGCCGTGCCGCTCGCGGCGCCGATCACGGTCGTGGGCCTCGGGGCGGGCATCGCCGGCGGCCTCCTCCGGCCCGTGTGGCCGGGAGCGGCGACGACCCTGCAACTGCCCGTCCTCGGTCTGGTGCGCGCCGTCGAACTGGTGGCCCAGCAGGCCGCCCGAACGCCGCTCGCGATCGACGGCCGCGGCGTGTGGGGCCTGGTCGCGCTGGCCGCCGCCGCCCGGGCGCTGCGGCAGCTTCGTCCCGGACGGCGCCCGGTCGCGCTTGTAGAGTCGGCCACCGACCAGCCCGACCGTGCGGCGGTTGCACCGCCACGATGGACACGCGGAGGGTGACGGCGACCGCCATGTGGACCCTGCAGCTGGGTGAGCGCACCTACGACCTGCGTCACCGCGCGCTCGTCATGGGCATCTTGAACCGCACGCCCGACTCGTTCTTCGACCAGGGCCGGACGTGGTCCTTCGACGCGTTCCTGCGGCGGGCGGACGACATCGTGGGCGAGGGCGCCGACATCCTCGACGTCGGCGGGGTCAAGGCGGGTCCCGGCGAGGAGGTCACCGAGGCCGAGGAGCTCGACCGCGTCGTGCCGGCGATCGAGGCCCTGCGGGCTCGCTTCGACGTCCCCATCTCGGCCGACACCTGGCGGGCCCGCGTCCTCGAGGAGGCGTGCCGGGCCGGCGCCGTGATCGGCAACGACATCAGCGGCTTCGGCGATCCCGACTACCTGGCGGTGGCGGCCCGGGCCGGGGCGACCGTCGTGGCCACGCACATCCGGCTGCGCCCGCGGGTCGCCGATCCCGATCCGCACTACGACGACCTCGTCCCCGACGTCGAACGCTTCCTCCTCGACCGGGCCGAGCGGGCCGAGGCGGCCGGCATCGCGCCCACCCGCATCGTCGTCGACGCCGGCCTCGACCTCGGCAAGAACCGCTGGCAGAGCGCGGTCCTCCAGCGCGAGAGCGAGCGCCTCGCCGGGCTCGGCTACCCGTTGTTGCTGTCGGCCTCCAACAAGCGCTTCCTCGGCGAGCTGTGCGGCGATCTCGACGTGGCCGATCGCAGGGCCGTGTCGTTGGCGTCGGCGGCCTACGGTGTCGCGCACGGCTGTCGCATCCTGCGCGTCCACCACGTCCGTGAGACGGCCCAGGTCGCCCGGGTGGTCGCCGCCATCCTCGAGGCCCGCGACGAGCACGCGGCGCGCGCCGGGGTCACCGGCGACGCCGACCGTCCCGCGCACGGTGTCGCCGCCACGTCGACCACCGTCCGGGGCGCCCCCGTCGTGACGCTCGGACGGGCGGCCTCGTGAGGCCCGCCCCCGCCCGACCGGCGGTCGCATGAGCGGTACCGACACCGTCGTCGTGGTGCGCGGCCGCGACGCCACCCTGCGCGCCGAGGCCCTCCACGCCGTCGTCACCGAGCTGCTCGGCGACGACGATCGCACGCTGGCGCTGGCCGAGTTCGACGTGGCCGCCCCGCCGGAGTCGGTGCGGTCGGGGCGGGGCGATCTGGGGGCCGAGGCGGCCCTGGTCCTCACGGCGCTCGACGCCGCCCGCACGATCCCGTTCGGCTCGTCGCGCCGGATCGTCGTGCTGCGCAACGCGTCGGCGCTGGCGGCCGACGACACCAAGCCCATCACCGCCTACGTGGCGGCGGCCGAGCCGACGGCCGTCCTCGTGCTCGACTACGGCGACAAGAGCCCGCCGGCCGCCCTGGCCAAGGCGCTCAAGGCGGCCGAGGCCCGTGACGTCGGCGTCGACGAGCCGCTCGCCACCGTGCTGGCCCAGCACGCCAAGGCCGCCGGGCTCAAGCTCGAGCGCGACGCCACCGAGGCCATCACCACCCGTCTGGGCGAGGACATCGGCCGGGTCTCGGGCATCGTCGAGGTGCTGGCGTCGACCTTCGGTCCCGGCATCAAGCTCTCCGCGGACGACGTCGAGCCGTACCTCGGCGACGAGGGCGGCGTGCCGATCTACAAGCTCACCAACGCCATCGACGAGGGCGACCACGTCGAGGCGCTCGCCGTCCTGGGCCGCCTGCGCGACGCGTCGGGTCTGCACCCGCTGCAGGTCATGGCCAGCCTGCACAACCACTACCGACGCCTCCTGCGGCTCGACGACCCCGAGATCCGGGGCGAGCAGGCGGCCGTGGCGGCCCTCAAGGAGCTCACCGGGCGGGCGCCCAACGGGTGGGTGGCCAAGAAGACGCTGGCCCTGGCGCAGGCGCTCGGCACCGACGGCGTCCGGGCCGCCTACGACCTGCTCGCCCAGGCCGACCTCGACCTCCGGGGCGCCCGGCGCATCCCCGACGACGCTGTCATGGACGTGCTGGTCATCCGACTGGCCACCAACACCCGCCGCCACCAGCGGGCCGCCCCGAGCCGGGGACGGGCGCGGCGGTGATCCGCTCGCGCCGCGCGCGGCGTCCTGGTGCTGGGGGCCGGTGCCCTGCTCGCCGCGGGGTGCAGCCCACGCGCGGCGTCGTCCGAGACGGGCGCCACGCCCACGACCTCGCCGCCGACGATCACCTTCGAGGCGATGGGCCAGACGACCACCACCGTCCCGCCGACGAGCGTGGCCGCCGCCACCGCCGCCGTCACCACGGCGCCCCCGGCAGATCCCGGCGCCGTCACGCCGACCGGCGACGGCGTCGTCGCCGCCGCGGCCGTCACCGAGACGAGCGCCACGATGTCGGTGATCGACCCGCCGTCGACCGCCCCGCCCCCACCCCCGCCGTTCGCGGTGGGCGAGCGGCGGGCCGACGGCTCGGTCCCCGTGGTCATCGAGCCGACCGCCACCCTGTTCGCCGTGCGCTACCGCGACAACGACGGCGATCCCTACTACCAGGTGCGCACCACGCCCGCCGTCCCGTTCCTGTTCGACGTCGAGCTGTACACGGAGTCGGGGGCCGGCTGGACCGGCCAGCTCGGCGAGTTCGCCACCGACTGCGAGCTGAACGGGATCTGCGTGTACCTGCGCCTGGCGCCCGCGAACGACGCCCACGACGCCGACCCGGTGGCCATGGTCGCCGACCCGCTCGGGCGGATCACGATCGATCGACTGACGAGCGGCATCCAGATCCGCTTGCAACAGCTGCGGTTCCGGGCGCTCGGGTCCGACGAGGTCTACGCCCTCGACGACCTCCAGCTCGACCTCGTCCCGCCGTCCTGAGCGACGGCCCGGGGAGCCCTCCGGGCGGGTGGTGCCCGAAGGCAGCCGCTCGGGCGGCGGTCAGCTCTCGGGACCCGCGGCCGCCTTCGCCACGCGCTTCATGAGGCGCGACTTGCGGCGGGCGGCCGCGTTCTTGTGGATCACGCCCTTCGACGCGGCCTTGTCGATCCGCTTCTGGGCCACCTGGACCACCGCGGCCTCGTCCTCGGTGCCGGCGGCCTGCAGGGCGCGCTTCTCCCGGGTCTTCAGCTCGGATCGGACCGCCTTGTTGCGCACGCGGCGGCGCTCGTTCTGGCGGATGCGCTTGATCTGGCTCTTGATGTTCGCCATCGGGGCGACCAGCCTCTTCGTTGAGCCGGTCGACGACCGGTGCGGCAGCGGAAGGATCCGCCGGCGGCCCCTGCTGCGGGCGCCAGGCGAAAGCCGAGACAGGGTAGCAGCGCGCCGGCTTGTACCCTGCATGCGCCGTGGTACGACCGACTGCCATCCCCCAGGACCGCCTGCGCGCGATCTCGATCATCGCCCACATCGACCACGGCAAGAGCACGTTGGCCGATCGCCTGCTCGAGATCTGCGGCTCCGTCGACGCGCGCAACATGCGGGCGCAGTACCTCGACTCGATGGACCTCGAGCGCGAGCGGGGCATCACCATCAAGGCCCAGAACGTGCGCCTCGAGTACCAGGGCTACGGGATCAGCCTCATCGACACGCCCGGGCACGTGGACTTCGGCTACGAGGTGTCGCGGTCGCTGGCCGCCTGCGAGGGCGTGATCCTGCTGGTCGACGCCTCGCAGGGGATCGAGGCCCAGACGCTGGCCAACTGCTACCAGGCGCTCGAGCACGACCTCACGATCGTCGCCGCCCTCAACAAGATCGACCTCCCCGCGGCCGAGCCCGAGCGGGTCGCCGGCGAGATCGAGACCGTGCTCGGGATCCCGGCCGGCGAGATCCTCCACATCTCGGCCAAGACCGGCGCCGGGGTGCGCGAGCTCCTCGACGCCGTCATCGAGCGGGTCCCGGCGCCCGTCGGCGATCCCGACGCGCCGCTGCAGGCCCTGATCTTCGACTCCCACTACGACCCCTACCGCGGCGTCGTCAGCGCCATCCGGGTCTTCAACGGCACCATGGTGTCCGGGTCGCGCCTGCTCTACGTGCAGGCCAAGGACATCCACGAGGCCGAGGAGATCGGCTACCGGATGCCCCTCGAGACGCCGGTCCCGGCGCTGCGGGCCGGCGAGGTCGGCTACCTCGTGGCCGGGATCAAGGAGGTCGGGCTGGCCAAGGTCGGCGAGACCGTCACCACGGCCGTCCGCCCGGCGACGGCGCTGGCCGGCTACCGCGACCCCAAGCCCATGGTGTTCTGCGGCCTGTACCCCGTGGAGGGCGACGACTACCCCGACCTGCGCGACGCCCTCGAGAAGCTGCGCCTGAACGACAGCTCGTTCACCTACGAACCCGAGACGTCGGGCGCGCTCGGGTTCGGGTTCCGCTGCGGCTTCCTCGGCCTGCTGCACATGGAGATCGTGCGGGAGCGCCTCGAGCGCGAGTACGACCTGTCGCTCGTGGCCACGGCCCCGAGCGTGGAGTACCAGGCGTACCTGACGACGGGCGAGATGGAGGTGATCGACAACCCCTCGGGGATGCCCGACGCCACCAAGCTCGACCACATCGAGGAGCCGTACGTCCGCATCACGATCATCACGCCGACCGAGTACCTGGGCTCGTTGATGGACCTCACGAACCAGCGGCGGGGCGAGATGAAGAAGCTGGAGTACCTCTCGCCCGAGCGGGTCGAGGTCGACTACGAGATCCCGCTCGGGGAGATCGTCATGGACTTCTTCGACCAGTTGAAGTCGCGCTGCGCGGGCTACGCGTCGCTCGACTACGAGCAGGCGGGCTACCGCACCAGCAACCTCGTGAAGGTCGACGTGCTCCTGAACGCGGTGCCCGTCGACGCGTTCTCGACGATCGTCCACCGCGACAAGGCCTACGACTACGGCCGGCGCATGGCCACGAAGCTGCGCGAGCTCATCCCGCGCCAGCTGTTCGACGTGCCGATCCAGGCGGCCATCGGCGGGCGGATCATCGCCCGCGAGACCGTCAAGGCCAAGCGCAAGGACGTCCTCGCCAAGTGCTACGGCGGTGACATCACCCGCAAGCGCAAGCTCCTCGAGAAGCAGAAGGAGGGCAAGCGCAAGATGAAGTCGATCGGCCGGGTCGAGGTGCCCCAGGAAGCCTTCATCTCCGCCCTGAAGCTCGAGGAGTAGGCCGCAGCTCGTCGACGGTCCGCCTACAGGTCGAGCGCCAGGCTGAGGAGCTGCACGCGTTCGCCGCCGGGGAAGACCTCGAGGTCGAGGTCGGGGACCCGGACGAAGCCCAGGCGGGCGTAGAGGCCGAGCGCCGTCTCCTTGAAGGGCGTGGTGGCGATCACGCAGCGCCGCCGACCGGCGGCCCGGAAGCGTTCGAGGCTGGCGTCGACGAGCGCCCGGCCGGCCCCGAGGCCCGCGGCTGCAGGGTCCACGGCCAGCATGCGGAACGAGCAGTCGCCGTCGCGCCCGTAGGTGTGCTCGAACAACGGGCCGTCGTCGAGGATCAACGTGACGGTCCCGACCAGCCCGTCGGTGGTGTGCAGCGCCGCCAGCACCTCGGCCCCGCGGGCGACCCGGCCGGCGACGTCGGCGAGCGAGGCGGCGTAGGCCGGCGGCAGCGTGTCGCCCGGCACGGCGGCGTAGGCGGCGACGGCGATGCGCCCGAGCGTCGGGTACTCGTCGGGACGGGCGGGCCGCACGTCGATCGGCCCCGCGTCGATCAGGTGGTCGGACATGGCCGGAACTACCGTACGCGGACGATGGAAGCGAACCCCATCCGACCCGGCGCCGTCTGGACCAAGGCGGCCACCGACGTCACCGACGCCTTCACCGACGTGCGCTACGAGACGGCCGAGGTCGGCCACGGCGGGCAGGTCGCCAAGATCACGATCTGCCGGCCGGAGGTGCGCAACGCCTTCCGCCCCAAGACGCTCTTCGAGCTGCGCGATGCGTTCGAGCTGGCGCGCGACGACCCGTCGGTCGGCGTGGTGATCCTCACGGGCGAGGGCCCCGACGCCTTCTGCAGCGGCGGCGACCAGCGCGTGCGGGGCGACGACGGCTACCGCGACGAGCACGGCGTCGGGCGCCTCAACGTGCTCGACCTCCAGGTGCAGATCCGCCGCATCCCCAAGCCGGTCGTCGCCATGGTCGCCGGCTACGCCGATCGGCGGCGGCCACGTGCTGCACGTCGTGTGCGACCTGACGATCGCCGCCGACAACGCCCGCTTCGGCCAGACGGGTCCGCGCGTCGGCAGCTTCGACGGCGGCTACGGCTCGGGCCTGCTGGCCCGCAACGTGGGCCAGAAGAAGGCCCGCGAGATCTGGTTCCTGTGCCGCCAGTACGACGCCCAGGCCGCGCTCGACATGGGCCTGGTCAACACGGTGGTGCCGCTGGCCGACCTCGAGGTCGAGACGATCGAGTGGTGCCGCACGATGCTCGGGCACTCGCCCCTCGCCCTGCGCATGCTGAAGGCGTCGATGAACGCCGCCGACGACGGGCTGGCCGGGATCCAGCAGCTCGCCGGCGACGCGACCCTCCTGTACTACCTCTCGGAGGAGGCCCAGGAAGGCCGCAACGCCTACGTGGGCAAGCGGCGCCCCGAGTTCGAGCGGTTCCCGCATCGTCCCTGATCCCGCCGCCCGCCCGGCCCCTGACGCCGGGGCCCCGATGGCGCGGGCCGCCGAGGCGCAGACCGCCCTGGCGCGCACCCTGGTCGACGAATGGGTCCGGGGCGGGCTGGGCGACGCCGTGGTGGCGCCCGGGTCGCGCAACACCCCACTGACGCTGGCCCTGGCCGGCCACCCGGGCGTGCGGGTGCACGTCGTGATCGACGAGCGCTCGGCCGCGTTCTTCGCGCTGGGCTTGGCGCGCGGCGCCGGGCGTCCCGTGTTGGTGTCGTGCACGTCCGGCTCGGCGCCGGCCCACTTCCACCCGGCGGTGCTCGAGGCCTTCCACGGCCGGGTCCCGCTGCTCGTGGTGACGGCCGACCGCCCGTGGGAGCTGCACGGCGTGGGCGCGCCGCAGACCGTCGACCAGCACGGGCTGTACGGCGGGGCCGTGCGGTGGACGGCCGACCTGCCGGTGGCCACGCGCGGACGCCGCCGCCGCGTGGCGGCCGACGGCGGCCCGGGCGCTCGCCGAGGCGGTCGGTCCGCCGGCCGGGCCGGTGCACCTGAACCTGGCCTTCGCCGAGCCGCTGCTCCCGCCCACCGGTGCGCCCGTCCCGGTGGTCGACGGCCGGCCCGACGGCCGGCCGTGGACGGAGGGGTTGCCGTCGACCCGGCCCGGGCCGCCGCCGGTGACCTCCGCCGCGTCCGCCCGCCGGGGACTGGTGGTCGCCGGTTGGGGCGCCGACCCAGCCGACGCGGCCGCGCTCGCGGCCAGCGGGTGGCCGGTCGTGGCCGATCCGCTGTCGGGCCTGCGGACGGGTGCGGCCGCGCCCGGCGTGGCGGCCGTGGCCTCCTACGAGGCGCTGGTGCGGGCGCCCGGCTGGGCCGAGCGCCACCGCCCCGACGTCGTGGTGCGCCTGGGGGCGCCGCTCACCAGCAAGGTGACGGGCCAGTGGCTCGACGGCCTCGCCGGCCCCACGGTCCTGGTCGACCCGCACGGCGCCTGGGCCGATCCGGGGCGGGCGGCGACCGAGCGGACGGCCGGGCTGCCGGCGCTGGCCCCGGCCGACCCGGCGTGGGCGGCGGCCTGGGCGACGGCCGACGCCGCGGCCACCGCGGCCGTCGACGCCCTGCTCGACGGGTGGGACACGCCGTTCGAGGGCCGGGTCGCGCGCGACGTGGCGGGCGGGCTCCCCGAGGGGTCGACCGTGCTCGCGGCGTCGAGCATGCCGGTGCGCGACCTCGAGTGGTTCGCCCGGCCCCGCACCGGCCTGCGGTGCCTGGCCAACCGGGGTGTGAACGGGATCGACGGCTTCGTCTCGACGACGCTCGGCGTCGCGGCCGGCGGCGACGGGCCGGTCGTCGGGCTGGTGGGCGATCTGGCCTTCGTCCACGACGCCAACGGGCTCGTCGGGGCGGCCGGGCGGGGGATCGACGCCGTGCTGGTGGTCCTCGACAACGCCGGCGGCGGCATCTTCTCGTTCCTGCCCCAGGCGGCGCTGGCCCCCGACGTCTTCGAGCGGTTCTGGGGTACGCCGGCCGACGTCGACCTGGTGGCCCTGGCCACCGCCCACGGGCTGGTGGCCCGGACCGTGACCCGGGCGGCCGACGTCGCCGCCGCCGTGGCGGAAGCCGTGGCCGCCGGGGGCGTGCGGATCGTCCGCGTGCCGACCGACCGCGCCGACAACGTCGAGCGCCACCGGGCCGTGTGGGACGCGGCGGCCGGCGCGCTGCGCTGAGCCTCTGGGGCGCTACTCGGCGAAGGCGTCGCGCAGTTCGGTCAGGACGTCGACGACGGCCGGGATGAGCTGGGGGTCGCGGGTGCGGGCGGCCTGGGCCAGGCGGTCGGAGCAGAAGTCGTAGAGCGAGACCAGCGTCTCGGCCGTGGCGTCACCGGCGTCGCCGCCGAGCCACTGCACCTGGGCCCGCGTCCGCAGCTCGTCGAGCGTCCGGCGGGCCCGCACGATCTCCGACAGCCCCATCGAGGCGACGGCTGATCCGCTGGCGCCGAGGGCGCGCCCGGCCCGCACGAGCGAGCGCAGGGCGGCGTCGAAGAGGAAGCCGCGGATCTCGTCGACCTCGGGTCCGGCGACGTCGTCGTCATCGTCGGGATCGGACGGCCGGGGCGTCCCGGAGCCGGGCGGGTGGGCGCCGGATCGAGACGGGTGGGCGCCGGACGGGTGCGAGCCGGGCGGGTCGGGCGCCTCGCGCACGCCGGTCGCGGCGCGACGATGCCGTCCGTCCTCGAAGCTGGCATCGTCCATGTGCCCTCTGCCCGACCGCGTCCCCGGGCGGGTCGTCCCGCCGTGCTCGCCTGCGCCGGGAAGGAGATCGACGGCGCCCGCCGCAGGGTTGAGGCGCCGGCGACCCGACAAGCGCCGCGAACCTGCGCGGCTCCGCGCGGGCGGGCGCCGAGCTCAGACCTGGATGAGCGCCCGCAGCATCGGCTCGAGCTTGGCCCGGGTCTCGGCCAGCTCCTCCTCGGGCTGGGAGCCCTCGACGATCCCGTTGCCGGCCACGAGGCGAGCCCGTCGTCCGTCGAGTCCCAGAGGTCGGCTCCCCGCAGGGCGACGGCGAACTCCCCGTCGCCGCTGGCGTCGACCCAACCCACCGGCCCGGCGTAGCGGCCGCGGTCGAACCCTTCCAGCTCGGCCTGGAGCCGCAGCGCCTCGGCACGGGGGACGCCGCCGACCGCCGGCGTCGGGTGCAGCACCTGCAGCAGGGCCAGCGCGCTCGGGTAGGGCGCCGACAGCCGGCCGGTCACCGACGTGGCGAGGTGGGCGACGGTGGGGAGGCGGACGACCGACGGGCGGTCGGGCACGTCGAGGCGGTCGGTGACGGCGATCAGCGCGTCCCGCACGGCGTCGACGGTGAGGCGGTGCTCGGCCAGGTCCTTGCCGGAGGCGGCCAGGGCGGCGACGCGCCGCTCGTCGTCGGGCGCGCCCTGGCGGACCGTGCCCGCCATGGGGTTCGACTCGACGAGGGCGCCCGTCCGCCGGACGAGCAGCTCCGGGCTGGCGCCGACGAACGGGCCGTCGGCGTAGACGAAGGCGAGCGGGTTGGCCTCCCGCAGCCGGGCGAGGACGGCGACCCGGTCGAAGGGCACGTCGGCGTCGACGAAGACCTCGCGGGCCAGCACGACCTTGTCGACCCGGCCGTCCTTGATGGCGGCGACGGCCCGCTCGACGGCCGCCATCCAGTGGTGGGGCGGACGGTCGGGCCGGACCGTGAAGCGCCGGGGCTGGCGGGGCCGCGCCGGCCCGTCGTCGCCGTCGTCGCCGTACGTCGGGCCGCCCGGAGCGCCCGGGTCGTCCGGGCCGATGTCCATGCGCCACGCCCGCCCATCGGCGTCCACGCCCACGACGACGGCCGGCACGACCAGGCAGCTGCCGGGACCCGGTGCGTACGCCAACGCGCCCGTCGCACGCGGCCGCACCCCGACGCGGTCGGGGTCGTCCACGGTGATGGCGTCGAGGACGGCCGCGGCGGCCTCGACGGTGCGGTCGAAGCGGTCGGACCCGTCGGGCACGGCCACGGTGGCGGCGGCGCCGGCCGTGACGAAGCCCGTCCCGCCGTGCCACCAGCAGAACCCGTCGGGGCCGAGGCGGTCGAACAGGTCGTCGGGCGCCGGCACCCGACGCACGCGGGCGACGAGCCCGGCCGGCGCCACGGCGACCGGTCGGTTCACCGGCGCGTCCCGAGGATCAGTTGGGCGATGCCTCCCGACAGCCGCTCGTGGACCACGTCGGCGAACCCGGCCGCCTCGATGCGGGCGAGCAGAGCGGCCCGGGGCGGCAGGTAGGCGACCGAGCGGGGCAGGTAGCCGTAGGCGGACCGGTCGGAGATGAGCCCGCCGACGAAGGGGACGACCCGCCGGAAGTACACGCCGTGGCCCAGGCGCAGGACCGGGTTGGCCGGTTCGTCGACCTCGAGGAGGGCCAGCCGGCCGCCCGGGCGCGCACGCGGGCGGCCTCGGCGAAGAACGGCGGCAGGTCGACCAGGTTGCGCAGGGCGAAGCCGCACACCAGGCCGTCGACCGAGCCCGGCGCGAGCGGGAGGGCCAGCGCGTCGCCCCGCAGCAGCGGGCTCGGCGTGCGGTGCGCCGCCAGCATGCCGGCGGAGCGATCGAGCCCGACGGGCGCAGGTGCTGGCGGATCGCCTCGGCGCACAGGTCGCCGGTGCCGCAGGCGACGTCGAGCACGCGGGAGCCCGCGGGGAGCCCGAGGCGGGCGATCGTCCGCCGGCGCCACCGCACGTCGAGGCCGAACGTCAACACGCGGTTGGCCAGGTCGTAGCGGGGGGCGATGCGGTCGAACATGGACTCGACGGCGCGCACCTTCGTGGCGCCGACCGGCAGCTGGTCCTCGGTGGATGCGGTGCGTGCCATGCCCGCCTCGATTGTAGGAGTGATCGCTCCCACGATCGCGATCGGGGCGGGGGTGCGAGGTCACCGCTGGCAGGCGGGGCACCAGTACGTGGAGCGGGCCTGCTCGCCCTGGCGACGCGTGCGGATCTCGGCGTGGCACCGCAGGCAGGGTTGGCCCGCAGCGGCCGTAGACGGCGAGGGCGCCGGATCCGGGTACCTCGCCGATCGTGGTGCGCCGGTTGGTGGTCAGGTTGGCCCGCAGCATGCGGGCGGCCGTCGCGTAGAGCTCGCGCACCTCGCCGTCGTCGAGGCGGACGGCCGGCGTGAACGGGTCGACGTGGCGGGCGTGGCAGACCTCGGACTTGTAGACGTTGCCGATCCCGCTGGCGATCCGCTGGTCGAGCAGGGCCACGCCGATCTCGGTGTCGGCCGTCGTCCGCGCCCGGAACCGGTCGAGCACGTCGGCCAGGTCGGTGCGGTCGTCGACGAGGTCGGGGCCCCGGCTCGACAGCATCGGGTGGCGGCGCAGGTCGGACTCGTCGAGCAGCTCGACGATCGGCGCCGAGAAGCAGACGGCCACGGCGTCGTCGGTCTCGATGACGGCCCGGGCCGCCCCCGTCGCCTTCCGCCAGCGCTCGCCCGGCCGGTACAGGTGCCAGCTGCCGGTCATCTGCATGTGCGTGTGCAGGACGCGGCCGTCGGAGAACCGGATCAGCAGGTGCTTGCCGAGCACCTCGACGCCCACGATCATCAGGTCGGCGGCCACCAGCTGGCGCGCCGAACCCCGAGGTCGCGCGGCAGTTCGAACCGCCGCACCGGCGCCCCCACGAGCACCGGCCGCATCGTCGCCGCGGCCGCGGTGGATCGTGTCGCCCTCAGGCACGGGTCATGGGCACCCCGCAGCGGTGGACGGGCGGCTCGCCGGGACCCGCGGGCGCGGCGAGCCACGAGCGGGTCCGCCACGGAGCACCAGGCCCTTGTACCCGTCGCTGAAGCCGTGCTCGCGGCAGGCGATCGGCCCAGGGTCGACTCCCGGGTCGGACCACCATCGATGCGGGTCAGCTCCAACTTGGCGATGCGGCCGTCCTTCACCAGGTCGACCAGGGCTCCGATCCAGCGGCCGTCGGCGGCCGCGTCGCCGAACGTGACGAGCGTCCGCGCCGCCCCGCTCGAGGTAGGCCGCGACCTCGCCGTCGACGAGCACCACGTAGGCGCCCGCCGCGCGCGGCCGGCCGGCCGGCGCTCTCGGGCCACGGCGAGCGCGGCGCCGTACGGCTGCGCGGGTCGGTGGCGGCGAGGACCAGCGCGCGCGGCCGCTCGCCGTCGGGCTCGCGCGACCGCGCGCAGGCGGTCGACCGCCCCGCGGCAGCGCGAACTGGGCGGCGCCGAGCCCGCGACGAAGTAGCCCGCGGCGGACCCGGCCCGCTCCTCGAGCGCCCGCAGCACCGGCGTAGACGCCGGCGAACCCGCCGGGCACGCCCTCGGCCCGCACCGCCTCGCGGGTCACCACGCCGTGGCGGTCGAGCAGCTGCAGGGCGCGGGCGTGGGCGGCTCGGTGGGCGTGGGCGCCGGCTCGAGCAGCGGGGCGACGAGCGACCAGCGGCCGGCGCCGGCGGGCGGCCCGAGGCGGGTCAGGCGGCCGAGCGCGGCGGCCGGCCCTTCGGCGTGGCCGCGCGTCTTGCCGCGCGAGCAGCGCGCGCAGCGGGCGCCGAGCGTGTCGTTGGTGACCTCGCCCGCCCAGACGAGATCCCACAGCGCGGCGAGCACGGCGCTCGTCGTCGGCGCCGCCGCGTCGCCCCGACGAGCTCGGGCCAGAACGAGGCGCCCTCGCGGGCGCAGGTGCTCGCGGATGCGCCTCGTGGATCGGCCCGTCGGGCCGGGCGTCGCCGCGCGCGGGCCGGGCGCCAGCAGGCGCAGCCGGTCGCGGAAGCACAGCACGACCGCCCGCGCCCGTCCGTCGGTCGGCCCGAGCGCCCCGGCGCCGACCCACACGACCTCGCCGGCGGCGCACAGCTCGTCGAGGTCGGCCGGCCGGTAGCCCGCGAGCGCGGCGGGCAGCACGTCGTGCTCGAGCACCGACGCCGGGATCGCGGCGCCCTGCAGCTGCTCGAGCGCCTCGACCAGCGCGTCCAGCCCCGCCGGCCGCTGCCGATCGCCGTGCCAGCGCCGGCAGGAAGCGGGCGAGCGCCGGGCCGTCGACCGGCTCGACCTCGCGCCGCAGCGCGGCGAGCGAGCGGTTCGGCGCAGCAGGCGCAGCACCTCGGCGTCGCACCACTCGCGCTCGCTGGCCGCCGGGCCGGAACTCGCCCCGCACGACGCCGCCCGTCGTCCTCGAGCGCGGCCAGGGCGCGTGGCGACCCGGTCGGGCGGGGCGCTCGAGGCGCGCGACCACGTCGTCGGCGAAGAACGGCCCGTGCGTGCGGGCGTAGCGGCCGACGAGGTCGCCAGCGGCTCGGCCTCCGACCGGGTTCGGTGAACGAGCCGGGCAGGCCCTCGCGGGATCGCCACGCCGAGCGCGTCGCGCAGGCGGGCGGCGTCCTCGGCGGCCGCCACCCGGTCGTCGCCGGCGACCCGCACGAGGATGGCCCGGCGCTGGCGTGACGAGCGCGTCGACCCACTGCTGGACGCGGCGCGCCCGGCAGCGCCCGGGCCGCGATCTCGTCGAGGCGGAGGTCGCCGACCTCGCGCAGGAGGTCGTGGAGCTCGTCGGCGTCGGGGCCTGCCGCTCGTCGGCCAGGCGCTGCAGCTCGAGCTCGACGGCCTGCAGGACCTCGGGGTCGAGCAGCTCGCGCAGCTCCTCGGCGCCGAGCAGCTCCCGCAGCAGCGTCGCGGTCGAGCGACGAGCGCGGTGGCCCGCCGCTCGGCGAGCGGCGAGTCGCACTCGTACATGTAGACGGCGATCCACGCCGAACAGCAGCGACTGGGCGAACGGCGACGGCTGGCGGGTCTCGACGGCCACGACCCGGATCCTGCGGGCGCGAGACGTCGGCGAGGACCTCCCGCAGCGCCGGGCACGTCGAACACGTCGCGCAGGCACTCGCGCGTCGTCTCGAGCAGGATCGGGAAGTCGGGGTAGCCGCACGGCCACCGCGAGCAGGTCGGCCGCCCGTCTGGCGCTGCTGCCACAGCGGCGTGCGCCGACCCGGCCGGCGGCGGGGGAGGAGCAGGGCCCGGGCCGCGGCCTCGCGGAAGCGCGAGGCGAACAGCGACGGTCGTCGGGAGCCGTCCGACGACGAGCTCGTCGACCTCGTCGGGTCGGCACGAGGAGCTCGTCGATCGGGATCTCGTCGTCGCTCGTGTCGGGCAGGCGCAGGACGATGCCGTCGTCGCTCCACATCATCTGCACCTCGAGGCCGAGGCGCTGCTCGAGGCGGGCCTCGAGCGCGAGCGCCCACGGCTGCGTGCACCCGCGACGCCGAACGGCGTGAGGATGCAGAGCCGCCAGTCGCCGATCTCGTCGGGGAAGCGCTCGACCACGATCGTGCGGTCGTCGGGGACGGCGCCGGTGGCCTCGGCCTGCTCGTCGAGGTACGCGACGCAGGTTGTCGGCGGCCCAGCTCGTCGAGCCCGTCACCTCGCGCAGGCGCGCCGCCTCGGCCTCCGCGCCGCCGGGCTGGTGGGCCCGCTGGCGGGTCTCGCGGACGAACGCGCCGACCGCCCGGCCCGAGCTCCAGGGGCCGCCCCGGCCCGTCGCCCTTCCAGAACGGCATCTTGCCGGGCTCGCCGGGCGCGGGGGTGACGACGACGCGGTCGTGGGTGATCTCCTCGATCCGCCACGTCGACGCGCCGAGCAGGAAGACGTCGCCCGTCCGGCTCTCGTAGACCATCTCCTCGTCGAGCTCGCCGACCCGGCGCGCCGTCGGGCAGGAACACGCCGAAGAGCCCGCGGTCGGGGATCGTGCCGCCGCTCGTGATCGCCGACGGCGCTTCGCGCCGTCGCGCGGCCGCGGCACGCCGCCGGTCCGACGCGGTCCCAGACGATGCGGGGCCGCAGGCCCGCGAACTCGTCGGAGGGGTAGCGGCCCGGCGAGCAGGTCGAGGACGTCGTGCAGCACGGTCGTCGGAGAGCTCGGCGAAGTTCGCGGCACCGGCGGACGAGCGCGGCGAGGTCGTCGACCGTCCACTCGTCGACGGCGCACATCGCCACGATCTGCTGGGCGAGCACGTCGAGCGGGTTGCGCGGGTAGCGCGTCTCCTCGATCAGGCCCGTCGCGCATGCGCTGCGACGACGACGGCCGACTCGAGCGAGGTCGCCGCGGTACTTCGGGAAGATCGTGCCCCGGCTGGGCTCGCCGACGCTGGTGGCCGGCCCGGCCCGACCCGCTGCAGGCCCCGCGGCCACCGAGCCCGGCGACTCCACCTGGACGACGAGGTCGACCGCGCCCATGTCGATGCCCGAGCTCGAGCGAGCTGGTGGCGACCAGGCCCTTGAGCCGCCCGGCCTTCAGGTCGTCCTCGATCGTGAGCCGCTGCTCGCGCGACAGCGATCCGTGGTGGGCGCTTGACGAGGTCTTCGCCCGGCCAGCTCGTTGAGCCGGGCGGCGAGCCGCTCGGCGAGCCGACGGGCGTTCACGAACACGATCGTGGTGCGGTGGCTCGGACCAGCTCGAGGAGCCGGGGGTGGACGGCCGGCCAGATGCTCGTGCGCTCGGCCACGGGACGGCCGCCGCGGGCCCCGACCGGCTCGACGGGGCCTCCGCCGCCGACCGGCTCCGGTGCGACCGGCTCGCCGAGGCGGCCCATGTCGTCGACCGGCACCACGACCTCGAGCTCGAGCGGCTTGCGGTTGCCGGCGTCGACGATCGTCACCGGGCGGGGCCGGTTCGGGCCGACTGGCCGCCGAGGAACCGGGCGATCTCCTCGAGCGGGCGCTGCGTGGCCGACAGGCCGATGCGCTGCGGCGGCCCGCTCGGCGATCGCGTCGAGGCGCTCGAGCGACAGCGGCGAGGTGCGCGCCCCGCTTCGTCGCCGCCATGGCGTGGATCTCGTCGATGATCACCCAGCGCACGCCGGCGAGCGACGTCGCGGGCGCTCGACGTGAGCATGAGGTAGAGCGACTCGGGCGTCGTGATCAGGATGTCGGGCGGGTGCCGTGAGCAGCTGGCGGCGGTCCTTGGCCGGCGTGTCGCCGGTGCGCATCGCCGACCGTGGGCTCGTGCAGCGGGCTGCCCGAGGCGCTCGGCCGCGAGCCGGATGCCCGCGAGGGGCGCGCGGAGGTTCTTCTCGATGTCGACGGCGAGGGCGCGCAGCGGCGAGATGTAGAGCAGGCGGGTGCGGGCCTCGGCCGCCGGCAGGGGGTCGGCGGCGATGCGATCGAGCGCCCAGAGGAACGCGGCGAGCGTCTTGCCCGAGCCGGTGGGGGCCAGGATCAGGGTGTGCTCGCCGCTCGCGATGGCGGGCCAGCCGAGGGTCTGGGCGTCGGTGGGCGCGGCGAACGAGCGGGTGAACCAGTCGCGCACGGCCGGCGTGAAGCCGGCGAGCGGGTCGGGGGCGGCGGCGGCGGACCGGGGGGCACGAGCCATCGAACGAACGTACCGCGGGGGTGCGACAGCCTCCGGTGGGTGTTCGGACGGCGATCGGGGGCTCGACCAGGGGTGCGGCGAGCGAGCCGGACGCCTACCTCCAGCCGTCGGCCTGGTCGAGGAGGAACTGCGACACGTCGAGGCAGCGGTCGAGCGTCCCGCAGTGCTGCTCCTCGCCCCGGAGGACCCGTACGAGCGAGACCTGCTGGCGGGCGACGACCGTCAGCGAGCGCTCGGAGGCGTCGGTGACCGAGGGGAACGAGTCGATGGCGGATACCTCCACCGGCAGGTCCGGGCCGCCGACCCCGGCGAGCTCGGTGGCCACGAGGAGGAGGTCGGGTCCCGACGACAGCGGCGGCAACGCCCACGTGAACGTCAGCGGGAAGAAGTACTCGTCGGCCGGGAACTCGTCGTCGGGCAGCGCCAGGACGGCGTCCTCGAAGGCGAGCAGGACCCGGGGATCGACCTCCAGGGCCAGGTGCAGGTCGACCGGACCGTCGCAGGCGCTGTCGGGGTGGAGGTCGATCTCCCACACCTGGCGCAGCGAGTACGTCTCCAGGAAGTGCCGCTCGTCGTGCACGTGGAAGCCGTGCTCGGTCACGTGGTCCTTGAGGTCGGCGACGTAGCCGGCGACGTCGATGACGGCCAACGGTTGCTCCGGGGACGGCGGGTCGTGTGGACGGCCGGCGCGCACCCAGCGGCGGCCACCGTCCGGCGGCCAGGCTACGACGGGGGGTGGTCGCGCGCCGAGATCGTCGCCGGTCGAGACCGTCGCCCGCGTCCCGCGCCGCCGTTCGTCGTCGGGTCGGCCGTGCGCCCGCGCCATGATCACGAGGTGCCCCCCGGCGACCCGTTCGGCGTCTACGTCCACATCCCGTTCTGCGCGCGCGCGCTGCGACTACTGCGACTTCGCGACCTGGACCGACCGCGACCACCTCGTCGACGAGCTACGTCGACGCCTGCGTCGCCGACCTCCGCGCGCCGCGCCGGCTCGGCCCGCCCGCCGACGAGCGTGTTCTTCGGGGGCGGCACGCCGTCGCTCCTCCCCGCCGGCGCAGCTCGGCCGCGATCCTCGACGCGATCGAGCGGGCGCCCGACGCCGAGGTCACGGTCGAGTGCAACCCGGACTCGGCGTCGACGAGGCCCGCCTCGCCGGCGTACCGGGCCGCCGGCGTCAACCGGCTGTCGTTCGGCGTGCAGTCGATGGCCGGCCGCACGTCCTGGCGGCGCTCGGCCGCACGCACGACCCGGCGAACGTCGAGCGCGCGTCGACGCGGCGCGGGCGGCCGGGTTCGACGACCTTCAACCTCGACCTGATCTACGGGGCCGCCGGGCGAGTCGATCGACGACTGGCGGCCACGCTCGACGGCGCGCTCGCGCTCGCACCCGCCACGTCAGCGCGTACGCGCTCACGGTCGAGCCCGGGCACGCCGCTCGGCCGGGCGCATCGCCGCCGGCGAGCGTCGCCGGCGCCCGACGACGACGACCAGGCCGACGAAGTACGAGCTCGCCGACGAGCGGCTCGGCGCCGCCGGGCTCGAGTGGTACGAGATCTCGAACTGGGCCCGGCCCGGCGCACGAGTGCCGCCACAACCTCCTCTACTGGCGCCAGCGACGACTACCTCGCGATCGGCTGCGCCGCCCACGGCCACACCGACGGGCGCCGGTGGTGGAACGTCCGCACGCCCGAGCGCTACATCGCGGCGATCGACGACGGCGCGCGACCCCGAGGCCGGCGAGCGAGCGGCTCGACGATGGCGCCCGGGCCGAGGAGGCGCTGGTCGCTCGCGCTCCGCACCCGCGACGGCGTCACCCTCGAGCGGGCCGTCGACGCCGACGTGGCGCGGCGGGTGGCGGCCGTCCTCGACGAGCTCTCGGAGCTGGCCGTCCGCGTCCGGTCGACCGGCCCGGCGCCGCCCGGCGGCGACCCGACGGCCGCACGTCCTGCTCACGCCGGCCGGGCGGCTGCTCGCCACCGACGTCACCGCGCGCCTGCTGGCCGCGCGGGCCCGCGGTCGCCGGTCCCAGGCGGGCGGTTGGCACTCGGTAGACTCGAGTGCCAACTCCGGGACCCGCTCCGACGGCACCCGCGACCGGGGACGGCCGCACGCCATGGACCCGACCGCAAGGCAGCGATCCTCAAGGCGATCGTCGAGGAGTACATCGACACGGCGCAGCCCGTCGCGTCCCAGCACGATCGCCCAGCACCCGCAGCCTCGGCGTCTCGAGCGCCACCGTCCGCAACGACATGACCGTCCTCGAGCGCGAGGGCTACATCGCCCAGCCCCACACGCTCGGCCGGCCGCATCCCGACCGACCAGGGCTACCGCTTCTTCGTCGACCACTTGCACCACCGGCCCGGCCGCTCCCGCAGCAGCGCCGGGTGTCGCCGACTTCTTCGCCTCGGCGCACCAGCGCCGCTGGAGGACCTGCTCCACGAGACGCAGCTGCTCCTGCCCGCGCTCACCACCCACACGGCCGTCGTGATCGGGCCCGCAGGCCGACGCGGCCAGGTCCGCAGCGTCCAGCTCGTCGCGCTGCAGCCCGGCTCGTGCTCGCCGTCGCGGTGCTCTCGCAACGGCGTCGGTCGAGAAGGAGGTCGTCGTCGACGCTCGACGACGACGCCACCGACGACGCGTCGCCCCGGCGAACCGCGATCGCTCGACGACGCACCTGCGGCGGCAGTCCACCCTCGCGGCGCCGGACGCGGCGCGCCGGCTGCCGCCGCCGGGCGACGCGCTCGCCGACGAGATCGTCGCGGCGGTGTGCGACAGCTTCCGCGAGCACGCCCGCGACGGCGGCGAGCCGCTCTACGTCGGCGGCGCGCAGCCGGATCGCCGCCGAGCAAGACGGCGTTCGCGGCCGCACGAACGGCGCGCCCGCCTGCTCGAGCTGCTCGAGCAGCCAGGTCGTGGTGGTGTCGCTCGTGCGCGACCTGCTCGACCCGGGCCTCACCGTGCGCATCGGCGCCGAGAACGACGCTCGACGAGCTCCGCGACTGCTCGCTCGTGCTCGCGCCCGTACCGCGTCGAGGGCGAGCGCAGCGGGCACGGTCGGCGTGCTCGGCCCGACCCGCATGGACTACCAGCAGGCGCTGGCCGCGGTGGCGGCGGTGTCGCAGCAGCTCGGGTCGCCTCCTCTCGGTGAGCCTGCACCGATGCCGGCCGACCACTACGACGACCGCTCGGCGTCGGCCGCGACGCGACCGACGACGAGATCAAGCGCGCCTACCGCAAGCTGGCGCGCCAGTACCACCCCGACGCGAACCGGCGACGATCCCGGCGGCGGAGGCGCCGCTTCAAGGAGGTCACCGGTCGCCTACGAGACGCTGCGCGACCCCGAGCGCCGCCGTCGCTACGACATGTTCGGCGACGAGGGCCGGGCGCGGCGGCGGGGCCGGCCCGGGGCGGCGACGCGTTCGGCTTCGGCGACCTCTTCGACGCGTTCTTCGGCGGCGACGCGTTCGGCGGCCGGCGGGCACGGTCCCGGCCCGCGCGCGCCCGGACGCCGAGGCGGTCGTGGAGCTCGACCTCGCCGAGGCCGCGTTCGGCGCCACCGAGACCCTCGAGCTGCGCATGCCCGTCGAGTGCGAGCGCTGCGACGGCTCCGGCTGCGAGCCGGGCACCCACCCGGACGCGCTGCGACGCCTGCGGCGGCGCGGGCGAGGTGCGCCAGGTGCGGCGCTCGCATCCTCGGCCAGATCGTCACCGCGCGCGCCGTGCGCCGCGTGCGCACGGCACCGGCTCGCCGATCCCCACCCCGTGCCGCGACTGCCGCGGCGACGGCCGGGTCGCGGCGTCCACGCGCCGCATCGACGTCGAGGTGCCGGCCGGCATCGACGACGGCCAGCGGCTCCGCACTCGCCGGACGCGGCCCGGCGGCGCCGCGCGGCGGGATGCCCGGCGACCTCTACGTCACGCGTGCGCGTCGCGCCCGCACCCGCTGTTCGAGCGCGCACGGCTACGACCTCGTGCACCAGCGCCGCGATCGCGATGACCCAGGCCGACGCTCGGCACCGTGCTCACCGTCGAGACGCTCGACGGGCCCGAGGAGCTCACCGTCCCGCCGGGCACCCAGCCCGGCACGTCTTCCGGCTCAAGGGTCGCGGGCGTCCCGGTGCTCCAGGGCCGCGGCCGCGGCGACCTGCTCGTGCAGGTCGACGTCGACGTGTCCCGAGGAGCTCACCGGCGAGGAGCAGGAGCTGCTGACGCAGTTCGCGGAGCTGCGCGGCGAGAAGGTCGCGCGCCGGCGAGGGCGGGTTCTTCTCGAAGATCCGCTCGGCGTTCGGTAGCGACCGGTGGAGGCGTACGCGTCGCGCTCGACGGCCGCGGCGCACGTGTTCGTCCCGACGCTGGGCACCGACGCGACCGTCGACGGCGACGACGGTCACCACCTGCAGCGGGTGCGCCGCCTGCGGGTGGGCCAGGTCGTCGTCGGGGCCGACGGGCACGGGGGCTGGCGGCCCTACGCCGTGGGCATCGGGATCGGGGACGGTCGAGCTCGAGGCCACGGGCGAGCCCGCGGACGAGCCGAGCGGGCGACCGTCGCTCGGGATCGCCTTCGCCCTCACCAAGCAGGACAAGCCGGAGCGGGTCGTCCAGCAACTGACCGAGCTCGGGATCGACCGCATCGTCGCCGTCGCCACCGAGCGGTCGGTGGTGCGCTGGGACCCCGCCCAGGCCACCGCCAACGTCGCCCGGTGGGGACGGGTCTCCCGCACACGAGGCCGCGCGGGCCCTGCCGCCGGGCGAGGCTCCCGGCGATCGAATTCCAGGCGACGCTCGACGGCCTGGTCGGCCAGCCCGGGCTCGTGGTGGCGACGGTCGGTGGTCGTCCCCGTGCTCGACGTGACCCTGCCCCCATCGGACCAGGTGATCGCCCTCATCGGTCCCGAAGGGGGGTTGAGTGATTCCGAGGGCCGCGAATATACACGAAGTGCCCGCCGTGAGCGTCGGTCACCACGTGCTGCGAGCAGAGACGGCGGCCTGCGTGGTGGGAGGGTGCTTGACCGCACTCCGCGCGGAGCTACAACGGCACGTGAATTTCAGGCCCGTTCGGCGACGCGACGGGCTCCGGCGGGGGAGCCTGCGGGCCAACGGTGGGGGAGGCGACGGTCGTGGTGATGACCGAAGAGGAACACGACAACGCGGGGTGGCGTGTACGTCGGCGAACGGCTTCGAGCCATCCGTCGGCAGAAGCGGCTGTCCTTGCAGGACGTCGAGGCGATGTCGGGTCAGGAGTTCAAGGCGTCGGTGCTCGGCGCCTACGAACGGGGCGAGCGGGCGATCTCGGTCCCCCGGCTGCTCCTCGACTGGCCCACGTCTACGGCGTCCCGGCGGAGCAACTCCTGCCGCGGGCGGAGGACATCGACCTCACCGAACCCCGGCGCATCGACCTCAGCCAGGGGTTCACCCTCGACCTCGTGCGCCTCCGCGAGGCCGACGGCGACGAGGTGCGGTTCATCGCCCGGTACGTCGACCGGGTGGCCTTGGCCCGCCAGGACTTCAACGGCCGGGTCATGACCATCCGTTCCGACGACCTCCGGATCCTCACGTGGGCGCTCGATAGACCCGGAGGAGCTGGCCAACCGGCTCGACACCATGGGCCCTGGGCCTGGCCCGTGTCAGCGACGACCGGCGGGCTGCGGGCCCTCGATCTGCAGCGGGGCCTCGGCCCCTCGATGTGCACTGCAGGTCCAGGGTCCCGGCCCGAGGCCGGATCGACCCGGGGGGATTAGCCCGCCCCGGCGGGTACGCTGCCGTCCCGTGGGACGAGTGAAGCGAGTGGGCCCGAGCGGCCCCCGGAGCGGGCGATGAGCGATCCCTGCCTGTTCTGTCGCCTCGTCGCCGGTGAGGATCCCATCGACGCGGGTCGTCGACACCGACACCACCGATCGCGTTCCGCGACATCAACCCGCAGGCGCCCGTCCACGTGCTGGTGATCCCCAAGCGCCCACGTGGCCCACATCCAGGAGCTCACGGCCGACCACGGTGACGTCCTGGCCGATCTCTTCGAGACGATCCGGGTGGTGGCCGAGGCCGAGGCGATTGGC
>CAVYAD010000007.1:0-173211 GCA_963766275.1 uncultured Actinomycetota bacterium | reverse complement strand
CCTGCGGTGAGGCGCCCGACGCCAGCCCGCGCAGGATCTCCCTGGTGCGTGCGGGGTTCTCCTGCGCGTCCAGCACGAGGTCGAGCACGTCGGTGTCCTCGTCGGCGAGCATCAGCAACGCGTGCACGGGCCGGTTCTCCCGGACGTTGCGGACGACCTCCTTGTCCAGCAGCTCCTCCCGCCGCGTCGCCAGCAGCTCGCGGCGGCGTGCGGGGGAGGCGTCGACGAACTCGTCGGCGAGGCTCGCGAGCAGCCACGGCCGGTACGCGTGCTGGACGCCCTGCTGCTGCGCGGTCGTGCGGCGGGACTGGATGACCTGCGCCTCGATCAGGCTCGTGCCGTACAGCGCCTCGGTGACGGCCACGTCCGCGTCCGTCGAGAGAAGTTCGGGGTGTTCGATCAGGAGCGCGCGCTCCTCGACGTACGAGCGCGCGAACACCCACGCACGTGCGGTCTTCAGCAGTTTGCGGTCCACGGTCAGCCAGTCGGGAGCCGTGTCCCACGGCCACGGCCGGCCGGAGTCGTAGTGGCGGCGGGCGATGTCGTGGACGTCGTGCAGGGCCTGGCGGGACTGCCCGACGTGCGTCAACGCCTGGCAGAGCCACTTCGCCGCCGCCGGGTCGCCCGCCTCGGTGGCCGCGGCCCGCAGCATCAGCAACGTCGCCAGGTGCGGCCCGTTGAACCGCTCGACGACCCGTTCCCAGGCCTCGTCCACGATCTCGGGCTGGCGCAGGCCCGCGCAGACGGTGTCGAGCGTGAACAACGCGGCGGCCAACGTCGAGAGCCGGTGCTCGTGCTCGGGCAGCAGGCACACCTCGACCGTCCGCAGCCCGGTCACCAGGGCCTCCCGCGGCTTCTCGGCGTCACGCTGGCGGCGCATCAGGTTGTGCAGCGCCTGGCCGTGCACCGGGAGACCATCGGCGAGATCGGCGGCCTGACGGGCGGTGTTCAACGCCGCGTCCGTGCGGTCGACCATGCTGTACGCGACGCTCAGGCTCAGCGCCGCGTCCGCGAGCTGCGGCCGGAACGCCGCGTGCCTGCCGAGCGTGCCGCTGATCTCCGCGGCCTGCTGGGTGGTGCGGTCGGCCTCGGCGAGCCTGCCCAGCGCCAGGTAGTCGCGGCTCAGCTCGACCTGCGCGGTCACCAGGTCGGCGAGGAACACCGGGTTCGTCTGCGCCAGCGTCCAGTACAGCTCGACGGCCTGCTTGGACCGTTGCATCGCCTCGTAGCGCCGCCCCGTCTCGCTGCACCGCGCCGCCAGGCACGTCATCGCGCGGGCCTTCGGGGCGTCCGAGTCGACCGCCGCGACCGCGTCCCGCGCCGTGGAGAGCGCCTCGTGCCGGCGGCCGAGCATCGCGTACACCTCGCTGAGGTCGACCAGTGCGCCACTCAGGTGTGCCACATAGGTCGTGTTCTCGCCGGGCTGCGTGGTGGTCTTGGCGATGCGTTGCGCGAGTCGTTTGTGCGTCATGGTCTCCGCGGTCGTCGGGGTCGACGCGACCAGCTCGCGGTAGCGGACCGCGGCCTCCTCGGCGGGTGCCACGGCCTGCTGGAGCCTGCCTGCCTCACGGAACCGCCTGCCCAGCTTGTTCAGCACGAAAGCCAGGTCCGCCAGGTACATTCGCAGCGTCGGCACCAGCGCGCGGAAGTGCTCCGCGGCCTCCTCCAGCGGTCCGATGGCCTCGTCGCCACGGCCCCAGTGCGTCAGCTCGTTCGCCGCCGTGGTCGCCGCGAGTGCGATGTCCGGCAACAGTTTCCGGTTCATCGACGCGAGCTCACGCAGACCGTCCAACGCACGCGTGCCCGCGTGGCCGCAGTGCCGCCACGCGTACTTCCACAGGTAGCCGGGCACGTCCGGCGGCACGCCCGCGTCGATCCGCTGCCGGTAGAGCCGGATCAGCGCGCACGCCACCTTCGCCGCGTCCGGCGCGAACACCTCGTCGCGGCTCGGCGCGAACGGCTGCCGCAGGTGGTCGGCGAACGTCTGGTGCGTCAGCTTGAAGACGGCCGTGCCCTCCTCGCCGTCCTGGACGATGTGGCGGCCCAGCTCGGTGAGCACGGCGGTGATGTCGGAGCGGCTGAACTGCTCGCCGGACAACGCCTCCGCGACCGCCCGCCACTCCTCCTCGGGGAACCCGGCGCCGTAGCTCCAGGTCAGCGCGGTCAGCAGCGCCCGTGCCGACGGCACCTTCGCGAGCTCCCGCTCGAACGCCGCGTCCAGCGACAGCTGGATGTCCGCGCCGCCGTCGGCGAGCACCTGGTCGGTGAGCATCCACACGGTCAGGAACGGCAGCTTCGCCAGCTCGTCCACAGTGGACTGCGGGACCTTGGACCCCAGCCGTGCCACCACATAGTCGCGGACGTCCGCCTCGTTGTTCACCTCGTCGAGGTTCAGCACCTCGACCGGGGACAGCTCGGTAAGCAGTGGCGCGCCACCCGCGACGCGATGCGCCTGCCTGGTGGAGACGATCACGACGGCGTGGTTCGCGAGCTTGGTCAGCAGCGAGGTGGCGATCGAGAACGACTCGCCGCGCGCCTCGTCCAGGCCGTCCACGACGATCACCGGTGGCTGCTTGAGCGCGCTGATCACGCCGACCAGCTCGGCGGCGCCCCGCCGTGGCCCGTCGGGTGCGGGGACCAGGCCCGCGGCGACCAGCTGGCGGCTGAGCAGGTCGGCCACGCGGTCGGCGTCCATCGCGCGGGCGTGCACGGCCGCCGCGACCGACTCCGGACCGGGGTCGGCGTGCCGGAACGACGGCCCGGTGGACAGCAGCAGGTCGCGTTCGACCTCGTTGGACAGGCTCACGACGCGGCCGACGATCGCCGACTTGCCGGTGCCGGGCGAGCCCGTGACCACCCGCAGCCCCGGAATGCCCGACTTGATCCAGCCGACGACCCTGTCGACCTGGGCGGTGCGGCCGGTGAACCACGACCGGTTGTCCGCCGAGTCACCGCCACGAGCCGCGAGCAGAAGGTGCTTCACGATCGTGTGCGGTGCGTGCAACGGGTTCGGCAGCATCGGCTGAGGAGAGCCGTACTGCATGAACCGCGGCCGTTGCACGTCGCTGTCCCACGCGTTCAGCAGCGCGATCCCGACCGCACCGCCGTCCACGAGAGAGGTCCTGTCGCTCCAGCGCCGCACGTCCTCGTCGGCGGTGGGTCCGGCACGCAGCAGCTTGCGCAGCTTGCCGCCGAACAGGCCGTCACGGGCCGTTTCGACGCTGGAGCACGACACCAGCACGCCCGCCCAGTGCACCTGGCCCGCCAGCAGCTCGTCCTGGATGGCGGCGATCGTGCGGACGGCCTCGTCGAGCTGGGCGCCGGAATAGCAGGCGTCGATGATGATGAGCACCTGGTGCGCGCCGGACGCGGCACACCACAGTGCGAAGTCGTGCAGCGCGATGCCGTCGGCGACGCCGTCGTTGTCCCTGGCCAGAAGCCTGAGGTTGTTGGCGACCGGGATGGCGTGGCCGCTCCACAACGCCACCAGCGCACCGCCGTCCTGCGGCTTGCGGCGCAGCTCCTGCATGTGGGCGCGGATCTCGGCCTCGGTCGGGTCGGCCAGCGGCTCGCCCTCGTACCCCATGAGCAGGGCACGGAGCTCCCGCACGTCGCTCACGGCGTGCTGTAACCGCTGCACCAGCTCGTACTCGCTGACGCCGATGCCGACGAATCGGCCCCTGACCCTTTCCCGCATCTGCCACTACCCCCTGCCCGAACGTCGTTCTGGGGGAGTGGGCGTTACGCCGGTTAACTCACACGGACGAATCACGCTCCGTAGAATTCTTTTGGGGTAGTTCGTTTGTGTTCTTCTCAAGGAACCTGAGCAGCTCGACCGGGAATGGCAGGACAAGCGTCGAGTTCTTCTCGGCTGCTACTTCGACGATGGTCTGCAGCAGGCGCAGCTGGAGCGCGCCAGGCGTCTCCTCCATCGTTCCCGCGGCCTCGGAGAGTTTCTTGGACGCCTGCAGCTCGCCGTCCGCGGTGATGATGCGGGCGCGCCGTTCGCGTTCGGCCTCGGCCTGCCGGGACATCGAGCGCTTCATGCTCTCCGGTAGCGCCACGTCCTTGATCTCGACCCGGTCGATGTCGATGCCCCACGCCAGCGCGGGCGTGTCGATCATCAGCTCCAGGCCCTGGTTGAGGTGCTCACGGTTGGACAGCAGGTCGTCCAGCTCGCTCTTGCCGATGATCGACCGCAACGACGTCTGCGCCACCTGCAACATCGCGAACCGGTAGTCCTCGATGCTGATGATGGCCTTCGCCGGGTCGGTCACCTTGAAGTACAAGACGGCGTCCACGCGCACGGTCACGTTGTCGCGCGTGATGCCGTCCTGGGCGGGCACGGGCAGGGTGACGATCTGCATGTTGACCTTCCTGAGCGAGTCGACACCCGGAACGATCATCGTCAACCCCGGCCCGCGCACGGCCTGCTGGAGCTTCCCGAACCGGAAGACCAGCCCCTGCTCGAACTGCTTGATCACTCGTGCGCTCATCGCGAGGCCCAGGCCGCCGAGCACCACGAGTCCGCTGAGGATTTCGAGGAAGATCATCGGCGCCCCGCCTCTCGCACGCGGGGCCCTTTCGTGTTCAAGGAGCGAACGAAAGCTCCCCGCGTGCGCTCAACGGTACGCCCTACCGGCAGCTCAGCACCGGGTTCGCCCAGTCCGCGTGGTCGTGGCCGTTGCCGTCACCTCCGTCGGCCACCCGGAACGTCAGCACCGTTGCTCCGGACGTGTCGACGGCGATCGGCAGCGCGGCGCTTTGCCCGGTCAGCACAGGGCTTTGGTAGATCTGCCTGCCGTCCTTGAGCACCTCGAACCGCACGGTGCCGTTGCCGTTCGTCTCGTCGTCGACGCCCACGGTGGCGGTCAGGCTGTCGCACTTCCCGCCCGAGTAGACCCCGAACTCGGACTCGGCGTGCACCCCGAGGCCCATGTCGAACTTGGCGCCCCTGATGCTGATCTGGTTGCCGTCACCGCTCTGGTTCTCGCCGTTGCTGCGGTCGCGTTCGATCGGGCCCCAGCCGTTGCGGTCGCTGAGGAACTCCAGCGACGACACCGCGACCTCGCCGGTGGGCGCCGCGGGGGTGGCGGTGAAGTCGCGGTTGAGCGACGTCGTGGCCTTGCCCGCGGTGACCGCGACGAACACCGGCCGGGTGCCGGTCTCGCCGCCGTCGCGCTTGATCGTCACCTTCGCGGAGCCGCCGGTGAGGTCGACGGTGGCAGGGGAGACCGACCAGTGGTCGGGAGCCGTGAGACGAGCCGTCACGGGTCCGGGGCAGGGCTTGGTCACGACCAGTTCGGCCTCGACCTGCTCACCGGGCTCCAGCGCGGTGTCGGCGGCTTTCAGGTCGACCTCGGGCGCGCAGTCCACCCGTTGGCCGAGCTTGCCCGTCGCCGCTTCCTGTGGCGTGAGCGGGCGCAGCAGCACGGAGTACGCGTACTCGTTGCCCGCCTCCACCTGGTACTGCGGCAGCGGCTCGTGGAACGTCTCGCTGACGCCCGTCACGCGATGAGCCGCGTGCAGGGTGGTCCAGCCGTCGTTCTTCTTGAGCGCGAACGGGTACGGCGCCCGGTCCAGGTCGTCGTAGCGTGACACCCGCACGTCGAGGTCGCCCGCGACGAGCAGGCCCGCGCGGCCGTCGGACAGCGTCGCCCAGCGCGTGTCCGCGTGGTTGCCGAAGTCCTGCGGCTTGTAGTAGTCGTTGAACTCCTTGTCCACAGTGGACTGGTAGACGCCGATCGGGTTGCCTGCCAAGCGGTCGTCGTAGTTCTCGCCCGGTCCCCGGCCGTACCAGGAGAACTTGCCGAAGTTGTCGGGCACCTTGAGCGTGAAGCCGATGCCGGGCAGGTAGGACAGGTCGCGCATCTTGTCCCTGGCCGCGACCCGGTGGCCGACGTGGATCTCGCCGGTGCCGGTGATCCGGTAGGTGAAGGTCTGGCCGAACGAGGCGTTGGCCACCGCCTGGGCCGTGGACCTGGCGGTGATGATCGTGTCCGGGCCGTTCTGGGTGACCGTGACGCTCGACGGCGTGGCCCTGAGCCGGTCGAGGCCGTTGCGGTACCAGGAGCTGTCCTCGCTCATGAACTCGTTCGACAGCGGCGCCCGCCAGGCGTCCAGCTCCGGACCGGTCCTGATCAGCTCGGTGCCGCGCACGCGCATCGACGTGAGCGTGCCGGTCTTCTTACTGACCGCGTACCGGAAGCCATTGCCGGACACCACGATCTCGTCGTCGTTCTGGGTGGTGCCGGTCCGGCCTGTTCCCGGCGTGTGCAGGCCGGCGATCTGCGTGCCTCCGACCGGGAACTGGGCGATGCCGACGTCGTTGCCCTGCCGGTCCATTGCTCGGACGGTCAGCCAGCGTTCGGTCGGCGCGTGGAAGTCCGGCAATGTGATCGTGCCGGGCTGCAGCCGGCCGCGGTGCTGGGCGACCGTGCGGCCGTTGTCCTCGACCTGCCAGCGCAGTTCGAGGTCGTCGGTGCCGGTGAACTGGCGTTCGCTGACGATCGTCAGTTTGTTGTCCTGCAACGAGAACCGGATGGGGGAGTGGACCGCGGTCAGCTCGGTGGCCTCCGGCTGCGGCCGCCGGTCGGCCCACACCACGCCATCGACGCCGCCGGTGCCCGCGCCGTAGGACTCCTTGCGACCCCTGTCCTCCAGCCGTTCGAAGTCGAGCGCCAGCACGGCGGTGTTCTTGGGGTCCTGTGCGAGTTCCCCGTCGGTCAACGCTCTGTGGTAGATCCGGACCTGGTCGATCGTGCCGTGCGCGATCCGGGTGGTCATGTTCTCCTGCATGGTCTCGGCGTTGCGGCCGAGGTTGACAGGCCAGTGCGACCAGTCGATCGTGCCGGTGTACTGGGTCGATCCCGACCTCTTTGCCGTCGATGAGCAGGCGGAGTCTCGTGCCGTCGAACGTGCCCGTGACGCGATGCCAGTTGCCGTAGAAGTCGGCGGGAACGGTCGCCCGGACGGCGCGCCAGGTGCCGCTGTAGATGTGGAACTCCAGGGTGTTCTGGTTGGCCATCTTCAGCGCGTACTGGCGGTTGCCCTTGGAGATGACCGTGAAGTCGCCGGTCCAGTCGGCGGGCTTGACCCAGGCGTCGAGCGTGAGGCCGCCCGACACCTCGTCGAGCTTGCGGTCGCGGTAGACCTCCACGAAGTCGTCCAGGCCACTGAGTTCGAGCGCTTTGCCCTTGGGTCCGTCCACATGCGACGGTTTGCCGGAGAGCCAGCTCATGATGCCGTTGGCGTCGTCAGGGGTGGTGTAGAGGGGGAGCGCGATGTTCTGCTCGGCCCAGTCCCAGACGAAGCCGCCCTGCACCTGCGGGTAGGCGCGCACGACGTCCCAGAACTCCTTGAAGTTGCCCAGACTGTTGCCCATCGCGTGCGCGTACTCGCCCATGATGATCGGCTTGGTAGTCGTCTTCGCCTTGGCTTCCAGCCCGGCGGGCGACGGGTAGCGCGGCCCGGCCACGTCCGCGAACGGCGCGTCACCGTCGGGCACGTTCGGCTGGTGGTAGAGCGGGCGGTTGTCGTTCTTCCGCGCGTACTCGGCCATCGTGTAGTGCGCCTTGCCGAGTCCCGCCTCGTTCCCGGTGTCCCACATGACGACGCTGGGGTGGTTCTTGTCCCGCTGCATCATGCCGACGAACCGGTCCTGGAACGCGTCCTGCCACTCCGGGAGTTCCGCCAGACAGTCGTTCGGGCAGCCGTCGTGGTGGTGCGTCTCGATGTCGACCTCGTCGGCGATCATCAGGCCGTTGCGGTCGGCCAGGTCGTAGAAGTACGGGTCACTCGGGTAGTGCGAGGTGCGCACGGCGTTGATGTTGAACCGCTTCATCAACGTGACGTCCTTCTCCTGCTCGGCGCGGGTGACGTGCCTGCTGCCGTCGACGCTCGTCTCGGCGCGGTTGGTGCCTCGGAACACCACGCGCCTACCGTTGATCTTCAGCTGCTTGTCGCGGATCTCGATCTTCCGGAAGCCGACGGGCTGCTTGCCGGTCTGGACGACCTTGCCGTCCCTGAGGAGCTCTATGCGGAGCTCGTAGACGTTCGGGGTCTCGTCGGTCCACTTCAGCGGGTTCGTGACCCTGCCGTCGACGACAGGCACCTCACGGCCCTGCGGGTCGAAGAGCTTGGTACGCACGGTGTGGCCCGGCTGAGGGCCGCCGATGACGACGTCGGTTTTGATTGTCGCGTCGCGGTACTGCGCGTCCAGGTCGGTCCTGATCGTGACGTCCTTGAGGTACGTCCGCGGCGTCCCGTAGAGCCAGACCTCGCGGAAGATGCCGGAGAACCGCCACTGGTCGTAGTCCTCCAGGTGTGCGCCGGAGCCCCAGCGGTGCACCTGGACCCGCAGCGTGTTCGTCCCGGCCTTGAGCCTGCTCGTGATGTCGAACTCCGCCGGCGTGTAGCCGCCCTGGTCGTAGCCGACGTAGGCGTCGTTGATCCAGACGAAGTATCCGCTGGTCACGCCCTCGAAGCGGAGCAGCGTGCGGTCCCACGCGTCCGGTAGCTCGAAGGTCTTCTCGTAGACGCCGGTGGGGTTGACGTCGTGCGGGACCTTCGGCGGGTCGTCCGGGTACATCTCGGTCGGGATGTTGCGGAACATCGGGTGGTCCAGGAAGTCGGTCTGCCACGTGTGCGGCACCTGGACCGTGCGCCGGTCACCAGTGGGTTTGACGTCCTGCGGCCGGTCGAACATCCGGATACGCCACTCGCCGTTGAGGCTCAGGCGCTGCTCGGGCCTCAGGTCAGGATGAGGCGGCTCCTGGCCCTCGCCGGTCATCCGGGGGTTCTCCAGGTACGCCAGGGCGTCCAGATCCTGTGCTGCTGCGGTCGCGGGGGACAGGGACAGGGCTATCAACGTGGCAACAACGGCACGAAGCATGTCCTTGGACGCTAGGGACGCGCTGACAACGTCGTCAACGATCCCCGAAGTTTCTGTCTCGCCCTGTCCGGCGCGGTCGTCCCAACAGCCGGAAATCGCACTCCGTCCGGCGGCACGCGTTAATGTCGGATGTATGCAGACCTGGTCATCGATTCCTGTACCGCGGGTTCCGGGGGACCCCCGCCCGCTGCGGCTGTTCGACACGGCCACAGGCGAGGTTCGCCCCACGGCGCCAGGAGACACCGCCAGGTTGTACGTCTGCGGCATCACCCCGTACGACGCTACGCACCTCGGCCACGCCGCCACCTACCTCGCGTTCGACCTCGTGCACCGCATCTGGCTCGACAACGGCCACAACGTGCACTACGTCCAGAACGTCACCGACATCGACGACCCCCTGCTGGAACGGGCGCTGCGCGACCAGGACGACTGGGAGGTGCTCGCCATGCGCGAGACCGCCCTGTTCCGCGAGGACATGGCCGCCCTGCGCGTCCTGCCGCCGCAGGACTACGTCGGCGTCGTCGAGGCGGTGCCGGAGATCGTCGAGATGGTCGCCAAACTGCTCGGCGACGGCCTCGCCTACCGTGCCGACGACACCGAGTTCCCGGACATCTACTTCCACTACGACGCGACGGGACGCTTCGGGTACGAGTCGAACTACTCGTCCGAGAAGATGCAGACACTCTTCGCCGAGCGCGGCGGCGACCCGGACCGCCCCGGCAAGAAGCACCCCCTGGACGCCCTGCTGTGGCGCATGAAGCGCCCCGGCGAGCCGTCGTGGCCGTCCGAACTGGGCGAGGGCCGCCCCGGCTGGCACGTCGAGTGCTCCGCCATCGCCCACAACCGCCTCGGCATGGGCTTCGACGTCCAGGGCGGCGGCTCCGACCTGATCTTCCCGCACCACGAGTACTCCGCCGCGCACGCCGAGGCACAGACCGGCCAGCATCCGTTCGCCCGGCACTACGTGCACGCGGGCATGATCGGCCTCGACGGCGAGAAGATGTCGAAGTCGCGCGGCAACCTGGTCTTCGTGTCGAAGCTGCGCTGCGCCAAGGTGAACCCGAACGCCATCCGCCTCGCGCTGCTGTCCGGGCACTACCGGGCGGACCGCGCGTGGACCCAGTCGCTGCTGGACGACGCGCTGGTACGGGTGGATCGGTGGCGCCGGGCCGTGGAACTGCACAGTGGACCGTCCGCTGTGGACACTGTGACGCGGTTGCGTGACCACCTGGGCAACGATCTCGACACGCAGAAGGCTCTCGCGGCGATTGACGCGTGGGTTGATGAGGCGCTGTCGGTTGGTGGCTCGGACACGCACGGGCCGTCGCAGATCCGCACGGCGGTGGACGCGTTGCTGGGCGTGGAGCTCTAAGCGGGCCAACCGGTGGCGGCGAATCCGGCCCCGGCCCGCCGCCCCAGCACCCCTGCACCAAACCAAGAGGCGCAACTGGAGATCAACAGCGAAGAAACCGCCCCCGGCACGAATGCCGGGGGCGGTTCCTTTACCGCGTTGAAGCTCAGACGTCGAGCGTCCAGCTGTTCAGTCGACCGGTGTCGATGTACGCCGCGTCACGCACGCGCAGCGTCCAGGTGCCGTTGGCAACTTCAGCCGAGAGGTTCTTGGTGTACGTCTCGTTGATGTTGTCGGCGGAACCGCCGGTCCGGTTGTGCAGGTTGACGACGGTGCCGTCCGGCGCCACCAGGTCGACCACGAGGTCGCCCTTGTAGGTGTGGGTGATGTCCACCTTGATGGACGCCGTGGCGGACGCGTTGCCCGAGCAGCCGGAGATCACGATGGTGCTGGTGACCGTCTGCAGGTCGGGAATCGCGACCGGGGTGCTGTTGGTCTTGGCGTCACAGCCGCCACCAACGGCGTTGACCGTCCACGAGAAGGTCGCGGAGCCGGTCTTGCCGGTGGAGTCGGTCACCGTCGCCGTCACCGACGACGTGCCGGCGGTGGTCGGCGTGCCGGAGATGGCGCCCGAGGAGGACGCCGACAGGCCGGCGGGGAGACCGCTCACGGACCAGGTGTAGCCAGGGGTGCCGCCGGTTGCCGCCAGCTGCAGCGACGCGGGCGAGCCGACCGTGGAGGTCTGGTTACCGGGGTTGGTCACCGACGGGTTGCCCGGCTGGCTGGTGCCGAAAAGCGAGTAGAGCAGCTTGTTCGGGGTGGCCGTGTTGCCGGGGTTGGTGATCTTGCCGGGCGTGGACGCGTTGTTGATGCCGGTCCACACGGCGGCGGGGGTGGCGGTCGGGTTGTCCGCGAGGAACAGTGCCGCGGCACCGGCCACGTGCGGGGTGGCCATCGAGGTGCCGGAGATGTTGTTCGTGGCGGTGTCGTTGGTGTTCCACGACGACACGATGTTGGAGCCCGGCGCGAAGATGTCGGTGCACGAACCGTAGTTCGAGAACGACGAACGCGCGTCGGTGTTGGTCGACGAGTTGACCGTGATCGCCTCGGTCACGCGGGCCGGGGACGTCGAACACGCGTCGGTGTTCGAGTTGCCGGACGCGATCGCGTAGGTGACGCCGGCCGCGATGGAACGGCGCACGGCCGCGTCCAGCGTGGCGTCCGCGCCGCCGCCGAGCGACATGTTCGCGACCGCGGGCTTGACCGCGTTCGCCGTCACCCAGTCGATGCCGCTGACGACACCGGCGGTGGTGCCGGAGCCCTGGCAGTTGAGCACCTTGACCGCGACGACCTTGGCCGCCTTGGCGAGGCCGTACTGCGAGCCCGCGACGGTGCCGGCGACGTGCGTGCCGTGGCCGTTGCAGTCGCTGTTGTTGCCGTCACCGGAGGTGTTGGTGCCCCAGGTGGCGCGGCCGCCGAACGTCGTGTGCGTGGTGCGGACACCGGTGTCGATGATGTACGCGGTCACGTTGGACGCGGTGGTGCGGTACTCGTAGCTGTTGCTCAGCGGCAGGTCCCGCTGGTCAACCCGGTCGAGACCCCACGACGGCGGGTTCTGCTGGACGTCCATCATGTAAACCTGGGCGTCCTGTGAGACGGACTCGACCCGCGGGTCTGCCGCGAGCCGTGCCGCCTGCTTCTCGGTCATGTTCACCGAGAACCCGTTGAGCGCGTGCTGCCAGACGTCGCGCACCTTGCCGCCGTAGCGACCGGCCAGGTCAGGAGCGGCGGCCCTCGACGCCGTTCCCGCCTTGAGCGAGACGATGTAGCTGTCCTTCACGACGTCGGCGCGGTTGACGCCGAGAATCGTGCCGACATTTTCCTGAGCTGAGGCGGCGGGCACCACGGCGGCAGCCAATGACAAGGCGGCAGCGGCGGCGAGTCCCGTACCCAAGACTCTTCGCATGGCAGGGTTCTCCCTCTTGCAGGGAACAGGGTGCCCTGCACGCTAGACCAAATCCGCAGGTCAGAGGGATACGCCGAGGAGTGCGAACTGTTGACAGATTTGACATTTCGCGTCAACGGGAAATGTGTACCCAGCGTGACGGAAATAGGGCAAGGGAAGGCATTTGGATTTCCTATACCAACCCGGATGCCGATGGTCCACCCGTCGATCGGCCCTACTGTCCGGTAGGTACGCCAAAGTAGCGTCACCCAGACGGAGGAACGAACTGATCGGGCAGTTCGCCGCCTGGGGACGCCATTCATCCGGTGTCGTACGGGCTGTGTTGCAGCACAGCTGATCTCCTCATCGCGGTTGCCCGGTCCGGCGTTACTCCGGCCCTGCACACCCGATCGAACGAGGAGAAGTGCCTATGAAGCGCATGGCTGTCGCGGCAGTAGCGGTGCTGGCCGGTGCGTTCGCGACGACGGTCTCCCCTGCCGCCGTCGCCGCGCCTGAACCGTCAGCCGACCTGCTGGCCGCGCTGCAGCGCGACCTCGGACTGAACGCCCAGCAGGCGGCGGATCGGCTGCGCCAGGAGAGCGCGGCCGCGGTCCTGCAGCACGTCGCGAAGGGTTTCGCCGGTGACGCGTTCGGCGGCGCGTGGTTCGACGCGTCCGCCGGCAAGCTCGTCGTCGGCGTGACGGACAGCGGCAAGGCCGACCTGCTGCGCAGGCTCGGTGCCGAGCCGAGGACCGTCGCGAACAAGGCGAGCGACCTGGACGCGGCCAAGGCCAAGCTCGACGCCGAGAAGGCGCCGAACGAGGTCACCGGCTGGTTCGTCGACCCGCAGGCCAACGCCATCACGGTCACGGTCAAGCGCGGTCAGGCGCAGGTCGCCAAGTCGTTCGCGGACAAGGCGGGAACGCTCGCGAAGGTCGTCGAGACCGACGAGGCGCCCAAGCTGTTCAAGGACGTTCGCGGCGGCGACGCCTTCTACATCAACAACGCCGGCCGGTGCTCGGTCGGCTTCGCGGTGCAGGGCGGGTTCGTCACCGCCGGTCACTGCGGGTCCGCCGGTGACTCGGTGGCGGGCTCCGACCGTTCGGCGATGGGCACGTTCGAGGCGTCTTCGTTCCCCAGCAACGACTACGCGTGGGTGAAGACGAACTCGGCGTGGACGACCACGGCCAAGGTGAACCACTACGGCGGCGATGACGTCGTCGTTTCCGGTAACACCGAGTCCGCGGTGGGCGCGTCGATCTGCCGTTCCGGTTCGACCACGGGCTGGCACTGCGGCACCGTCTCGGCCAAGAACCAGACGGTGAACTACCAGGAGGGCTCGGTCAGCGGCCTCACCCGCACGAACGTGTGCGCGGAGCCCGGTGACTCGGGTGGCTCGTGGGTCAGCGGCACGCAGGCGCAGGGCGTCACCTCGGGTGGCTCCGGTAACTGCACCAGCGGCGGCACGACCTACTTCCAGCCGGTCAACGAGATCCTCTCCGCCTACAGCCTGACCCTCGTCACGGGCTGATCCAGAACATGAAAGGAGCTTTCATGGACCTGTCCATGAAAGCTCCTTTCATGGCGTTTCAGGAGCGTTCGGCGAGCCACTTCTCGCGGTGTTGTTTCCACCGGTCGAGCATCGAGCCGAGCTCGCTGTGGCAGAAGCGGAAGAACTCGCGCGTCTCGTCCAGCCGGATGCCCGCCTCGGACTCCGTGCCGAGCGCCTCGACGCCCTCGCCGAGCACCTCGTCGATCATCACGAGCATCTGGTCCTTGCGGAACGTCGCCTCGTACCAGACGTCGTCGCGCATCCGGTAGACGTCGCGGCGCGATCCCGGCTCCCGCTCACGGCTCACGATCCGGACCTGGGTCAGGTAGCGCACCGCGCCCGACACCGCCGCCGGGCTGATCTGCAGCAGGTCGGCGATCTCGGACGAGGTGAGCTTGCCGGAGTCCGTCGTGAGCAACGCCGCGAGTATGCGCGCCGGCATGCGCGCCATGCCGGTGTCCGACAGAATCGCGCCGAACCGCTCGACGAACTGGCTCACCGCCTGCTGGTCACGCTGGGTCACCCTGGTCACCGCGGCATCATCCCCTTCCGTCAGCCGTTCGGGCAAAATTTACGTACTTCACGAAGTTGTGAAAGAAGTGTAGCTTACCGGCCATGACATCTGCGATATCCGTGTCGGGCCTGGTCAAGACCTTTGGCCCGACGCGTGCACTGGACGACCTCGACCTGGACGTCCAGACCGGTGAGGTGCACGGTTTCCTCGGGCCCAACGGCGCGGGCAAGTCGACGGCGATCCGGATCCTGCTCGGCCTGCTGCGTGCCGACTCCGGCACCGCGCGGCTGCTCGGCGGAGACCCGTGGCGGGACACCGCCACGCTGCACCGCCGTCTCGCCTACGTCCCCGGCGACGTGAACCTCTGGCCCAACCTGACCGGTGGCGAGGTCATCGACCTGCTCGGCAGGCTCCGCGGCGGCTTGAACAAGCAACGCCGCGCCGACCTGCTGGAGCGCTTCGAGCTGGACCCGCGCAAGAAGGGCCGCACCTACTCCAAGGGCAACCGGCAGAAGGTCGCCCTCGTCGCCGCCCTGTCGAGCGACGTCGAACTGCTGATCCTGGACGAGCCGACCTCGGGCCTCGACCCGTTGATGGAGGCCGTCTTCCAGGACTGCATCAACGACGAACGCGCGCGCGGCCGCACCGTGCTGCTGTCGAGCCACATCCTGGCCGAGGCCGAGGCACTCTGCGACCGCGTCTCGATCATCCGCAACGGCCACATCGTCGAGACCGGAACGCTCGCCGACATGCGGCACCTGACCCGCACGTCGATCTCCGCAGAGCTCGCCGCCCCGCCGAACGGTCTCGCCTCGCTGGACGGGGTGCACGACCTCGTCGCCGAGGGCAACCGCGTCCGGTTCGAGGTCGACTCGGACAAGCTCGACCTCGTGCTCAAGCAGCTCGTCGCGACCGGCGTCCGCACGCTGACCTCGCAGCCGCCCACGCTGGAAGAGCTGTTCCTGCGTCATTACCAGGACACCAAATGATCGGCACCTGGCAGCTGATCCGGCTGGCGTTGCGCCGCGACCGGATCCTGCTTCCCGTGTGGGTGCTGGCACTTGTGGGCATCACCTACTCGACGACGACCGCGTTGGAAGAGCTGTACTCGACGCCGGAGTCACGCGCGCTGCTCGGCGTCACCGCGAACGCGAACTCGGCGTTCCTCGCGCTGCTCGGCCCGCTGCACGATGCGACGACGCTCGGTGGACTGGTGACGTGGCGCTGGGGTGTCTTCGCCAGTCTGGGTATCGCGGTGATGGCCCAGCTGACCGTCACCCGGCACACCCGCGCCGAGGAGGAGTCCGGCCGGCTGGAGCTGATCAGCGCGGGCGTCGTCGGACGGCACGCGGCACTGGCCGCCGCGGTGATCGTGGCCGGGGGCACCAGCGTCCTGATCGGCCTGCTGATCACGCTGGTGCTGACCGGGAAGGGCCTCGACGGTGCGGGCGCACTCGCGTTCGGTGGATCCGTCGCCGCGGTCGGGGTCGTCTTCACCGGCATCAGCGCGCTCACCGCGCAGCTCTCCGAGAACGCCCGCGTGTCGAACGCGATCGCGGGTGGTGCGCTCGGCGCCGCCTACCTGTTGCGGGCGGCGGGTGACGCGGCCGGTTCGTCCGGACCGCAGTGGCTGACCTGGCTCTCGCCCATCGGGTGGGCGGAGCAGGTGCGGGCGTTCGGGGACAACCGGTTCTGGGTGCTGCTGGTCGCACTCGCCGCGTTCGTGGCGCTGGTGGGTGCTTCCGCGTACATCGTGTCCCGTCGCGATGTGGGGCTCGGGCTCCTGGCGACCCGCCTCGGCCCGGCGCACGGCGCGATCGGCAGCCCGTTCGGGCTCGCGTGGCGCCTGCAGAAGGGCTCGCTGATCGGGTGGGCGATCGCGTTGTTCGGGGTCGGTCTGATCTACGGCAGCGTCGCGCAGGCGGTCGGTCAGATGGTCGAGGACAACCCGACGCTGGGCCAGATCGTCAGCAAGATCGGCGGCGCGGACGCGATGGTGGACTCGTTCTTCGCCACCGTCACGCAGTTGCTGGGCCTGATCACGTCCATCTACCTGGTCCAGGCGATCCTGCGGCTGCGGTCCGAGGAGACCTCGAACCGTGCCGAGCCGCTGCTCGCGACCCCGGTCTCGCGCTGGGGCTGGGTGGCGTCGCACGCGGCGTTCGCACTGGCCGGTGGCGCGGTCGTGCTCGCATCGGCCGGTCTGGGCCTCGGCCTGGTCCACGGCCTGCGCACCGGCGACGTCGGCACGGTCCTGCCGCAGATGCTCGGCGCTTCGCTCGCGCAGCTCCCGGCGGCGTGGGTGGTCGCCGGGGTGGCGCTGGTGCTGTTCGGGCTGTTCCCGCAGCTCACGGGCCTAAGCTGGGCGGTCGTCTCAGTGTCGTTGGTGATCACCCTGCTCGGCCCGGCACTGCAGCTGGACCAGTGGGTGCTCGACATCGTGCCGTTCACTCACGTCCCGAAGTACCCGGACGTCACGGCCGCGCCACTGCTGTGGCTCACCTTGGCGGCGGCGGTGCTTCTGGCTGCGGGCTTCGCCGGCTTCCGGCGCCGCGACCTGACCACGTGAGCACGGCGGGCACCATGACCAGCAGGGCCGCCGGTACCAGGAACCCTGCGAGCGGATGCGCCTGATAGAGCGGAACGAACGCCAACGGGGCCACGGCAGCGCCCATGAAACGCAGTGACTGCACCACACTGACGCTGCCGCCCCTGTTGGCGTTCTCGCTCTGCAGCACCAACGCGTTGACGCCCACCAACACCCCCTGGCTGGCCGCCCCGGTGAGCGCCCACGCGATCACGGTGATCGCCGCCTGTGGTGTCGTCCCCACCGCGGCGATCAGTCCCGCGCCCAACGTCGCGCCCGTGATGGCCGTGGTCGTGGCGCCGAACCTGTCGATCGCCTTGCCGATGTGCCGCGCCGTCAGGAACCCGACGATGCCGAACCCGGTCAGCAGCACACCGCGTTCGCCCGCGCCGAGCCCGAACGCGTCGTCGAGCCGGAACGCCACCAGGAACGACAACCCGCCCAGACACCCCCAGCCGATGAACGCCGCGAACGCGGGCCGCAGCGTGCTCGGCACGAACGCGCTGCGCAGGCTGGGCTTGGGCTCCGGCGCGGTCTCCGGCACCTTGAGGACCGCGAGCGTCGTCGCGACCAGTGCCGTGACCACGAACGCCCACCGCCAGTCGACCTCCGCCGCCAGCCCGCCGACGAGCGGTGCGCTCGTCTGCCCGGCCGCCTGCATCGACGCGAAGAGGCCGAGGGTGCGGCCGAGCTTGTTCTTCGGCGTGGTCGCGGCGAGTGCGGCCAGCAGGATCGGGGTGACGAAGGCGTTCGCGGCGCCCTGCAGGGCCCTGGACGCCACGAGGACCTCGAAGGTCCAGGCAGCCGCGCAGATCGCCGAGGCGACGGCATAGACGATGTAGGCGGTGCGGACGGTCCGTTGTGGACCCCAGCGCTGCGCGAGGGTGCCGGAGAAGAGCATCAGGCCGGCGAACGGCACCAGGTAGAACGTCAGCGTCGCCGACGCGGCCCCTGCTGATTTCTCGAAGCTGGCGCCGATCTCCGGCAGGATCGAGGAGGTCACGGCGCCGCCGAACGGTCCAAGGAATCCGCCGGCGTACAACCCGGCGCGTGCCAACCGCCCCACAGACACCTCCGCCGCCCACCCTAGGGCCTGTATCAAAGTCCGTGTTCGCGATAGCCGGGCCTGAGGCGGCCCCTGGGGGCACGGCCGAAGGGCCCACATACAACAGCGGTATGCGGGCCCTTCGGCCGCACCGCCAGGAACCACCTCAGGCTCGACTCTCATCGAACGAGACTTCGATACAGGCCCTAGTCGGGTGAGCGGCGGAAAGCGTTGTCAGCGCTCAGCTCCTGAGATCAGCCGCCGATGCCGCCGGCGAACCTCTGCGCCGACTCCCGCACACCGGAGACGGAGCCCTGGAACTGTTCCCTGGCGCCGCTGACGACCGTGTGAGGGCTGCCGGCCTCACCAATCGTGTCCACATGGGGGAGTGGGGCGGCACTGGCGGGCGACACGGCGAACAGCACGCCGCCGCCTGCGGCGAGCCCGATCGCGGTCTTGCGTCCGAGAGACACGGTGAATCCTGTCTGGGGGTGGGTCGTATCGCTCTATTCCTCGCCGCCGGGAATGCCCGCCTCGATAGCTCGGAAGCATGAAAAAGCCGTCCCGGTCCAAACAACCGAGACGGCCTGTGAGCTGCAAATTTCAGGAACTGCCCGCAGCGAGGAACGTCAGCTCAGCGAGCCGGTGGACGGCCACCCAGGCCCGCGCCCGCGCCGCCGCAGATACCGCTCGAACTCGGCCGCGATGTCGTCACCGGACGACTCGGTGATCTCGATGGCCGCGTCCCCGCGTTCCTCCAGGGCCCGGACGTAGTTGCGCACGTCCTCGTCCTCGTCGGCCATCTCGGTGACCGTGCGCTCCCACTCCTCGGCCTGCTCCGGCAGCGCCCCGAGCGGGACCTCGATGTCGAGCACCTCCTCCACCCGGTGCAGCAGGGCCAGCGTGGCCTTGGGGGAGGGCGGCTGCGACACGTAGTGCGGCACCGCGGCCCAGAAGGAGATGGCGGGGACACCTGCCTGCACGCACGCGTCCTGGAAGACGCCGACGATGCCGGTGGGGCCCTCGTACTTGGAGTGCTCCAGGCCGAACTTCGCGGCGGAGTCCGGGTCGTAGGCGGTGCCGGTGACCGGGACGGGCCGGGTGTGGGGCGTGTCCATCAGCAACGCGCCGAGGGTGACCACGGTCGTCACGCCGAGCGCCTCGATGTGGCCGAGTAGTTCGGCGGCGAACTTGCGCCACCTCATGTTCGGTTCGATGCCGTGCACGAGGATCACGTCGACGGGGGAGCCGGGGGGCCTGCACACCGAGAGCCGCGTCGTCGGCCATTCGACCCTTCGGGTGACGCCGTCCACCATTCGGACTGTGGGCCTGGTCACCTGGAAGTCGTAGTAGTCGTCCGGGTCGATGTCGGCGAGCGGCGTGGCGTCCCAGGTGAGTTGCAGGTGCTCGATCGCGGTACTTGCGGCATCTCCGGCGTCGTTCCAGCCTTCGAACGCGGCGACCAAGATCGGGCTCGTGAGCGGTTTGCGCGGGTGTGAGGGGCTCGGGGACTCCTGGGACGGATCGTTCACGGCGCCAGACTACGGCCTTGCCCAGCCCACGCATCGTAGGCTTGGCCCATGCGTGATCGTGGATCCTCGCCGTTCCTGGAAGCGCTGGTGAGCCGGGTTGTCGTCGCTGACGGTGCGATGGGCACCATGCTCCAGGCCGTTGACCTCTCTCTTGACGACTTCAACGGTCTTGAGGGCTGCAACGAGATCTTGAACGTGACACGTCCGGACGTTGTGAAGGACGTGCATCGCGGTTATCTCGAAGTGGGCGTCGACGCTGTCGAGACGAACACGTTCGGCGCGAACCTCGCGAACCTGGCCGAGTACGACATTCCGGAAGAGATCTTCAACCTGTCCGAACGCGGCGCCGCGCTGGCGCGCGAGGTGGCGGACGAGTTCAGCACGCCGGAGCAGCCCAGGTTCGTGCTCGGCTCTGTCGGCCCTGGCACGAAGCTGCCCACGCTCGGCCACGCGCCGTACGCCACGCTCCGGGACGCCTATCAGGAACAGAGCAAGGGTCTGCTCGTCGGCGGTGTGGACGCGATCATCGTGGAGACCTCGCAGGACCTGCTGCAGACCAAGGCCTCGATCGTCGGCGCCAAGCGGGCGATGGAAAAAGAAGGCCGCCACGTCCCGATCATCGCCCAGGTGACCGTCGAGACGACCGGCACGATGCTGCTCGGCACGGAGATCGGCGCGGCGCTGACGGCGCTGGAGCCGCTGGGCATCGACCTCATCGGACTCAACTGCGCCACCGGCCCGGCCGAGATGAGCGAGCACCTGCGGACGTTGGCCAAGCACGCCCGCATCCCGCTGTCGGTGATGCCGAACGCCGGTCTGCCGGAGCTCGGCCCGAACGGCGCGGTCTACCCGCTCGGGCCGGAGGAGCTCGCACAGGCGCTGGCGGGCTTCGTCCGCGAGTTCGGCACGCGGCTCGTCGGCGGCTGCTGCGGCACGACCGCGGAGCACCTGCGTCAGGTCGCCGAGGCCGTCAAGGATCTCGGGCCGTCGCAACGCCGCCCGCGCCCCGAGCCCGGTGTGTCCTCTTTGTACCAAACCGTCCCGTTCAAGCAGGACGCCTCGGTGCTGATGATCGGCGAGCGCACGAACGCGAACGGTTCCAAGGCGTTCCGTGAGGCGATGCTCGCCGAGAAGTGGGAGAGCTGCGTCGAGATCGCGCGTGACCAGACACGCGAGGGCGCCCACCTGATCGACCTGTGCATCGACTACGTCGGCCGCGACGGCGAGGCCGACATGCGCGCGCTGGCCTCGCGGTTCGCCACCGCCAGCACGTTGCCGATCATGCTGGACTCGACCGAGCCGAACGTCCTGCAGGCAGGCCTCGAATGTCTCGGGGGCCGCTCCGCCGTCAACTCGGTCAACTACGAGGACGGCGACGGCCCCGACTCGCGGTTCCAGAAGATCATGCGGCTCGCCTCCGAGCACGGCTCGGCGGTCGTGGCGCTGTGCATCGACGAGGAGGGCCAGGCCCGCACCGCGGAGTGGAAGGTCCGCGTCGCCGCGCGGCTGATCGAGGACCTCACCCAGAACTGGGGCATGCGGGTCAACGACGTCATCGTCGACTGCCTCACGTTCCCGATCTCCACCGGCCAGGAGGAGGTCCGCCGCGACGCCATCGAGACGATCGAGGCGATCCGCGAGCTCAAGCGCCGTTATCCGGACGTGCAAACGACTCTGGGTCTGTCGAACGTCTCCTTCGGACTGAACCCGGCCGCGCGTCAGGTGCTGAACTCGGTGTTCCTGCACGAGTGCGTGCAGGCCGGTCTGGACACGGCGATCGTGCACGCCTCGAAGATCGTGCCGATGGCGCGCATCCCCGACGAGCAGCGTGCCGTCGCGCTGGACCTGGTCTACGACCGCCGCCGTGAGGGTTACGACCCGCTGCAGAAGCTCATGGAGCTGTTCGAGGGCGTCACCACCAAGTCGAACAGCGCCACCCGCGCACAGGAGCTCGCCGCGCTGCCGTTGTTCGAACGCCTCCAGCGCCGCATCGTCGACGGTGAGCGCAACGGCCTGGAAGCCGACCTCGACGCCGCGCTCGACGAGCGCCCGGCGTTGCAGATCATCAACGACACGTTGCTCGCGGGCATGAAGACCGTCGGCGAGCTCTTCGGCTCCGGTCAGATGCAGCTGCCGTTCGTGCTGCAGTCCGCCGAGGTGATGAAGACGGCCGTCGCGCACCTCGAACCGCACATGGAACGCTCCGACGACGGCGGCAAGGGCCGGATCGTGCTCGCCACCGTCAAGGGCGACGTGCACGACATCGGCAAGAACCTCGTCGACATCATCCTGTCCAACAACGGCTACGAGGTCGTGAACATCGGTATCAAGCAGCCGATCAACTCGATCCTGGAAGCCGCCGAGGAACACCGCGCGGACGCGATCGGCATGTCCGGCCTGCTGGTCAAGTCGACCGTGATCATGAAGGAGAACCTCGAGGAGATGAACTCCCGAGGCGTCGCCGCGCGGTGGCCGGTTCTCCTCGGTGGCGCCGCCCTCACCCGCGCGTACGTCGAGAACGACCTCACCGAGATGTACTTCGGCGACGTGAAGTACGCCCGTGACGCGTTCGAGGGCCTGCGCCTGATGGACGCGATCATGGCGGCCAAGCGCGGCGAGACCCCGCTCGTCGACCAGGACGCCGAGGCCAAGACCGCCGAACGCAAGGCGCGCCGCGAACGTTCGCTGCGCATCGCGGCCGCTCGCAAGGCCGCGCCGCCGCTCCCGAGGAAGAAGAGGTCCGCACCGGCCGCTCCGACGTGACCACGGACAATCCGATCCCCGCGCCGCCGTTCTGGGGCAGCCGCGTCGTGAAGGGCATCCCGGTCGCGGACTACAGCGCGCTGCTGGACGAGCGGGCGACGTTCATGGGCCAGTGGGGCCTGAAGGGCACGCGCGGCGGCAGCGGACCGTCCTATGAGGACCTGGTCGAGACCGAGGGCCGCCCGCGCCTGCGCTACTGGATGGATCGCCTTGCCACCGAAGGCGTTCTGGCCCACGCGGCGGTCGTCTACGGCTACTTCCCGTGCCAGTCCGACGGTGAGGACCTGATCATCCTGGACGAGCCTGTGCCGGACTCGCCCGAACGCTTCCGTTTCACCTTCCCCCGGCAGAAGCGCGACCGCCGCCTGTGCCTCTCGGACTTCTGGCGCCCCAAGGACTCCGGCGAGGTGGACGTGATCGCGTTCCACCTCGTGACCATGGGCCAGCCCATCGCCGACTACGCGAACGAGCTCTTCGGCAAGAACGCCTACCGCGAGTACCTCGAGGTCCACGGCCTCGGCGTGCAGCTCACCGAGGCGCTGGCCGAGTACTGGCACATGCGCGTCCGCGAGGAGCTCACCTGGCCGTCCGGCCAGTCCGTCGCCGCCGAGGACCCGGCGGACATCGAGGAGTTCTTCAAGCTCGGCTACCGCGGCGCGCGCTACTCGTTCGGCTACGGCGCCTGCCCGGAGATGGAAGACCGCAAGCGCATCGTCGACCTGCTCGACCCGTCCCGCATCGGCGTGCAGCTGTCCGACGAACTGCAGCTGCACCCCGAACAGTCCACCGACGCCTTCGTGGCGCACCACCCGGAGGCGAAGTACTTCAATGTCTGACCTGCAAGCTGTCCTGTGGGACATGGACGGCACACTCCTCGACTCCGAGAAGCTCTGGGACATCCCGCTCTACGAGTACGCGGAGAAGCTCGGCGGCGTGTTGTCGTTGCACACGCGCGAGCAGATGGTCGGCACCAACGTGCCCAGCACCATGCGCCTGCTGTTCGCCGACGTGGGCATCGAGCCGACGGAGGCCGACCTGACCGATGGCGCCGCCTGGATCTCGCGCCGCACCGAGGAAGTCTTCCGCGCGGGCCTGCCGTGGCGTCCCGGCGCTGCGGAGGCGTTGCAGGCGGTGCGTTCCTCCGGCGTGCCGATGGCGCTGGTGACGTCGACCGAGCGCGCGCTGACCGAGGTCGCGCTGGACACGATCGGCCGCTCGCTCTTCGATGTCACGGTGTGCGGGGACGAGGTCGGCGGGCTGAACAAGCCGTTGCCGGAGCCGTATCTGAAGGCGGCCCGGTTGCTGGACGTCGACCCGGTTCGGTGTGTGGCCATCGAGGACTCGCCGACCGGGGTGGCTGCGGCGGTGGCTGCCGGGTGCACCGTGCTGGTGGTGCCTTGTGACGTCGAGGTCGCGGCGGGGGAGCGGCGGATCTTCCGCGACTCGCTCGTGGGCGTGGACCTGGACGTGCTGAGGGCGCTCTAGCGCAACGCGAAGCTGCGTGTCTTGCTGGAGGTGGCCGGATTCGATCCCGTGGACGAACTGCCGCACGAGGCCGGTGCGCGCTGGCGGAGCCGCCGCTGGCGGCCCGCCACCGTGGCGGCGGGCGTGGTCCTCATCGCCGCGGGCGGTGTGTACGCGACGACGAGACCCACAGAGCCCGTACCGTTCGGTGTCGCCAAGGACCCGTCGCTGGTCGTGCGGGAGGGTGCTGAGGTCGAGGCGACCGGCCGGGTCACCGGCACCCCGATGCGACTCTGCGCTCCCGCGACCACCACGGCGATAGACGGCGACACCTGCCCCTACAGCGTGCCGGTCACTGGGCTCGACGTGGCTCCGGACGGTCTGGTGCGGCTGGGCGGCGTCTGGAAGGCGGGCGTGCTGGAGGTGAAACAACGCCTCGATCCGCTGCCGGATCCCCTGCGCAACCACGGCACGCCGTGCGCGCCACCGGCCGGCGGCCGGCGCTCCAACCAGGCGGACGGCAGGGAACTGCACCGCTACGTCCTCGACGAGCACCCCGAGCTGTTCCGCAGGCCGTGGGCGTCGTTCCCGGACGGTCAGGCCGGCGCCGACGTCCTCGTGGTGGAGGTCGTCGCCAGTGACGTGCAGGCGGCGGGCCATGAGCTGAGGTCCCGCTACAGCGGCAACCTCTGCGTCGTGGACGCGGCGGGCAAACCGAGCCTGAAAGACCAGAAGGACATCCGTGACGCGGTGAACGAGCCGTTGCGGCGCTCATGCGGGACGAGGCGAACGGCGTCTACGCGCTCGGCGGCGAGGACACCGTGCAGGTCGACCTGGTGATGCTCACACCCGCGCTGGCCGAGCGGTTCGAGCAGATCAGCCCGGCGCTGGAGCTGCGTCCGTGGCTGCGCCCGGTGGGGCTGACGAGCGGGGTGGCCGCACGAACGGCCACCCACACCGTCAGGCGACAGCGGCCTTCTGAGCGGCCTTGTTCTTGCGCGTCGCCGGGTCGATCAGCAGGCCGAACACCACGCCGATGCCGACGTAGAGCGTGGCGAGCTGGGCGAGCGAGCTGAGGCGGAACTGCCACAGCACGTTCACCGGCATGTCGGCCGGAATCGTGTCCGGCGGAGCGGGGAACGCCACCAGCACGATCGCGACGGCCGCGGCCACCGCGAGCAGCACCGAGGTGACCTGCACCGGGTGCGACTGGCCGTGCAACCGCTCGGCGAGCCAGCTGGCTCCCCACACGATCAGCAGACCGGCCACGACCACGCCGAGGTAGAGCGCGGTCCGGTAGTTCACCGTCTCCGGGTCGCCGACGGCGGGCGGGTTCGCCGGGTACTTGACCCACGGCAGCAACGCCACCGCGCCGAACACCGCGACACCGAACGCCACACTGCGGCTGAACGGCGGGCGGTCGACGAACCAGCGCTTCGACAGCGCGTAGGCCGTGGCGAACACCAGGCCGACCGCGATGCCGACGATCACCACGCCGAGCATGCCGCCGGCGATCTGGGCGCCACGACTGACCAGTTCTTCGTCGTGGGAGTGGCCGGCGGTCTCACCGGCGGGTTCGCGAGCCTCCTCGACCGCGAGCGCGGCCCGGATCGGAATCTCGGTCACCAGTAGTTGCACGAGCGCGGAGGCGACACCGGCGATGCCGCCCGCCGCCAGTCCGCGCAGCGCGAGGGACTTGTACGTCGTCATGACTTCCCTGCCTGGGATCGGGGGATCAGTGGCAGGGGACGCCGAGCGCGTGCCGGCCGTCGTGGAAGAACTCGTGCAGCAGCTCCGAGCTCGCGCCGAGCGCGAGGCCGTTCTCCTGCAAAACCAGGTAGGTGACGATCAGGCCGGCCAGTGCGGCCGCGAAGGCCCACCTCGGCACCTGGACGGCGGACAGTTTCGCTTCGGGGCTCGTCATGACGGGCTCCTCCATACCTCGTGGAAGTCAACACTCTTCGGCGCCGCAGCCGGTCTCCTGACTCCCGGATCAACACTGCCCCCGCGTCTTCCCAGCCCCGGCGAAGGGAACCAGTGACGTGCTCGGCGGGGATCGCTTCCCGGTCACAGTGGCGAGGACCGCGCCGGATTTTCACCGGCTTCCCGTCACTGCGGCGCGTGCACCGTAAGTTGACTCACGGCTAAAGCACAACCGGCCATAAGAGTTGTCACGTTCGTCACTTCACGAGTGGACAGTCGCCGCACTTCCCACCAGCGGCGACGCGGTAGTAAAGGCAACAGCTCCGTCTCCGGAACGTGACCTCATCGGGAAACTTGATGAATTCGCCCGCGCCCGCGAACGGCGGCGCGCTCATGAGCTGTTCGCCGCGTTCTTCCGCTTCCTCGACCGTGAGCACACCTGCGCGCACGACCATTTTCAACGCGCCCGCGACGTTCGACATCGCGTTGCCCCACAACAATCCCCGCGCCACCGGCACGACCGCGTGGACCGCTTCCACGACGGGCGCGAGGGCCTCGGCGGCACTCGGGCCCAGCCTCGGTTCGTCGATACGGACGCTGAGGCCGTTCGTGAGGTCGTAATGCCACCAGAGGTTTTCCGGCCGTACATCGATCGGCAGGTTCGTGGCGGTGAGCGGGCTGAGCAGCCGCGCGGTGTAGCTGAGGAAGAACAGGCTCGCCGCGACCCGCGGTTCGTCCGCTTTGTAGCGGGTGGCGATCGCGTCGATGGTGTTCTTCAGCGCGGGGCCGTCGAGAAGTGCCGTTCCGGACAGCCAGGTTTCGTCCGGACGGCCCAGGTCGAGCGCGAAGAACGGGTTGATGCCGCGCACCCGGCGCAGCGCTGAGAGCACTTCGGCGAACTCCGGCACGAGATTCACGCTACCGGGTGTCCTTGCAGGACAGATCACGTCCAGAGCGTGGGACCGATGTGACCGCGGTGTGGACGGCCGTCGCGGGAATGGGAGGATGTCGAGCCGTGAAGACCTTCGACTCCCTGTTCGCGGAACTGACCGAACGAGCTCGCACCAAGCCGGAGGGATCCGGCACCGTCGCAGCGCTCGAGGCCGGGGTCCATGCGCAGGGCAAGAAGGTACTGGAGGAGGCGGGCGAAGTCTGGATCGCCGCCGAGTACGAGTCCGACGAGAAGCTCGCCGAGGAGATCTCGCAGCTGCTCTACCGCCTCCAGGTGATCATGCTGGGCCGCGGCCTGACCCTCGACGACGTCTACAAGTACCTCTGACGGAGAGCTGAAAATGCTGCGCGTAGCAGTCCCGAACAAGGGCGCGCTCGCCGAACGCGCCTCCGCCATGCTGACCGAGGCGGGGTACCGGCAGCGGCACGAGCCGCGTGACCTGACCGTGCTCGACCCGAACAACGAGGTCGAGTTCTTCTTCCTGCGCCCCAAGGACATCGCGATCTACGTGGCGTCCGGCGACCTCGACCTCGGCATCACCGGCCGCGACCTCGCCGCCGACTCGGGCGCCGACGACAACGGCAACAACGTCGAAGAGCTGCTGGCACTGGGCTTCGGCGGTTCGACGTTCCGCTACGCGGGCCCGCGGGGCACCGACTGGAAGGTCGAGGACCTCGAGGGCAAGCGCCTCGCCACCGCGTACCCGAAGCTGGTGGGCCGCGACCTGCGCCGCCGCGGCATCACCGCCAAGGTGATCCGCCTCGACGGCGCCGTGGAGATCTCGATCCAGCTCGGCGTGGCCGACCTGATCGCCGACGTGGTCGGCTCGGGGCGGACGTTGCGGCAGCACGACCTGGTCGCGTTCGGCGAGCCGATCTGCGAGTCCGAGGCCGTTCTCGTGCACCGCGCGGGCTCCGAGCTGACCGCGGCCAAGAAGCAGCTGCAGGCCCGCCTGCAGGGCGTCGTGTTCGCGCAGCAGTACCTGATGCTCGACTACGACTGCCCGCGCACGCTGCTGGACGAGGCCATCGCGCTGACGCCCGGCCTGGAGTCGCCGACGGTCGCGCCGCTCGCGAACCCGGACTGGGCGGCCGTGCGGGCGATGGTGAAGCGCCGCGACGCGAACCGCGTGATGGACGAGCTGGCCGCGGTCGGCGCCAAGGCCGTGCTGGCGTCGGACATCAGGTTCTGCCGGCTGTGATCACCGAACACGCCCTGCTGGACGTCCTGCCGGGGCGTTCGGTGGAGTTCGAGTGGGCGTTCGGCGAGGCGCGGGAGCTGATCTCCGCCTCGCCGGGCTTCCTCGGGCTCGAACTGCTGCGCAGCCTGGAGACGCCGTCGCGCTACCTGTTGCTGGTGCGGTGGGTGTCGGTCGAGGCGCACACCGTGGGCTTCCGGCAGGGGCCGTCGTACGAGCGGTGGTCCGAGTTGCTGCACAAGTTCTACTCGCCGTTCCCGACGGTCGAGCACTACGAGAGTGCGCTGAGCACCTCGGCGTCCGTGGTCTGATCGAAGAGGTCGTACCACCGGCTGACCGCCCCGAAATGTCTCGGGACGAGCACCGCGACGACCGGGGTGTCGAAGGTGCGCAACGAGTCCTTCGCGGCGACCGGAACTGCCAGCACCGCGCGCCTCGGGTCCCGCGCGCCGATCCAGTGCAACGCGGCCCTCGCCGTGACGCCGGTGGCCAGCCCGTCGTCGACCACGAGCACGTCGCGGTCCTCTATCCGCACCGGCGGTCTGTCCCCGCGGTAGAGCGCGGTGCGCCGGACGGCTTCGGCCCGTTCCTCGTCGCACGTCGCCGCCATGCGTTCCTCGGTGAGTCCCAGCGCCCGCAGCACCCTCGGGTCGTAGATCGGCTCGCTGTCCGCGGTGACCGCGCCGACGCCGTACTCGGGATGGCCGGGCGCCCCGATCTTGCGTGCCACCACGACATCCAGCTCGGCCCCGAGGGTCTTCGCCACCTCGACCGCGACCGGCACACCGCCGCGTGGCAGGCCCAGTACCAGCGGGTCGTGCCATGTTTCTCCCGCGAGTCGCGCGGCAACGGCGCGGCCCGCCTCCTGCCGGTTCGCGAACCTCTTCACGGTCTCGTTGACGGTACGCCGTGGTGGGTGCGGCGCGTCACACTCGAACGGCGTAACGAAGCTCCCGGCCCCGGACGACCGTTTTTACGGTACTCATCAGTACCGTTTCTGGGGTTCTACGCCCAGGCCAACTGGCCCGCCGTCGAGCAGGCCAAGGCCGAGCTCGACGCACTGCTTGCCTCGCCCCACCCCGAGCAGGCGCTCGTCGCCGCCGCCCGCGCGAAGTTCGCTGCCGCACAAGGCATGGAGCTCCCGCAGTACAAGGAGCTCAACGCCCTACTGGAGAAGGCGCGGATCCAGGCGCCGAAGATCCGTCAGACGATCGACCAGTACCAAGGGTTCGTCGATGTTTTCGTCGACGAGGGCCGCAAGCTGATCGTGCTGCTGCGCGACACCGCACAGGCGTTCCGCGAGATCCCGCCGTTCACCCTGCCCCCGGACTTCAAGGTCGACGTGGACGTCGCCGGTCTGGAAGCGATGGGGCGCGGCTGGGAACAGATGAACGCCGACCTGACGCGGATGAACGAGTCGATCACCGCGTCGATGGCTCAGCTCGACGCGTCCATGGCGTCGTTCAACCGCTCCATGGACAACTTCAACCTTGGCATGGCCGACTTCGACCGCAAGATGGCCGAGTTCGAGGCCTCGATGAAGCGGTTCAACTCCGGCACCCCCTGGTGGCCGCCCGCAGGCGGCTTCTCGTTGAACGGACTCAAGTTCGACTTCGACCGGGTGTTCCCCACAGGGACGACGCAGGAGCAGCGCGACGCGACCGACCGCAAGGTCTCGATGCTGGTCGGCTTCATCCCGTTCGTCGGCACCGGCAAGGGCATCGCCGACGCCATCACCGGCCGCGACGTGATGACCGGCGAGAAGCTGAGCGGCATCGACCGCGGGCTCAACCTCCTGCCGATGCTGCGCCCGGTCAAGGCGATCATGAAGGGCTCCGACGCGGTCAACTCCGCCGAGCGCCTGCACGACGCGTCTCGTCCGGGAGGCAACGTCGTGGACGGCGTGCGGCTCAACGCGCGGCTCGCCGGCCAGGAGATCTCGAACGGCCACGCGTACCAGAAGCACGTGATCGAGCAGGGCGAGTTCCCCGGCGTGCGCACTCGGTCCGAGTTCGCCTCACTGGTGGAGAACACCATCGTGCAGGGCGAGATGCGCCCGCTGTCGGGCAACCGGCTTGCCTACTGGCACAACGGAATGGTCGTCATCCGCAACCCGCGGGCAGGCGACGGGGGAACGGCGTTCGCGCCCACCCAGGGCTACAGTTACTTCCTGAACCTCCACTAGTGAAGGAGAAAAGCGTGGACGTGCTCCGGTCCGAGGACGAGGGCATCACGCTGTCGTTGTCCAAAGAGGAGTTCCTGGTGCTGGCCTCGTGTGTCAACGAGACGCTGGAAGCCGTGCAGGACTGGGAGTTCTCGACGCGGGTCGGCGTGGACCGCTCGTTCGCCGTCGAGCTGCGTTCGGCGATGAGCTCGGTCGCCCGCGGCCTCTAAGCAGGTTGCCGGAAGTGCTGTCCGTAACTCGTTGATGAGGGGAGCTTTCCTCAACCTGGGGTTGAGGAAAGCTCCCCTCATCAACCCTGGGTGCCGCCTGGGCACCGTTGAATCGCGGCCGCGCGGCTCCTGGGGTTGCTGATAACGCTGCGACTCCAGTTGTCTCTGGGGAGAAGACGAGCGCGCCAATCCCTCGTTCGGCGGAACGTACAGGTGTATCCGGAGGGCGCACGCTTTCCTCCTAGCTTGCGCTACCGAGGAAAGGTGGTGGTCGCAATGGACGGCTACCGCAGGATCATCCCGTTCGCACTAGTGATCGTCATCGCCGGATGCGGCAGCGGCGCGCTGTCCGGTCCCAGCGACACCGCCGTCGATCCGACCACGATCACGACAACCACTGACACGACTCAGCCGGTGACCACCACCACAACGACGTCGCCACAGAAGAAGGCCACTACGACGACGACCACGAAGCGGCAGTACGGCTGGAGCCTGCCCGAGGGCCCGACCTCGCCGACCACCAACGAGGACGTGATCTACCGGCGGTTGCTGGGCAAGGTGTGTGGTGAGGCGCAGCAGGAGCTCGATCGGACGTGGAGCGGCCTGATGTCACCGCGCAACGCCCCGCTGTACCAGGCGGCCGTCGACCTGTGCGGTGGCTCGACGTCGGGTGCCCGGTCGATGTACGGCAAGGCGGCCGCGCTGGGGCTGCAGATGCACCAGGGTCCCGGCGGGTCGGCCGCGGTCGACTGCGCGATCCTGCGGGCGGTGCGCAGCGTGCTCGACCAGGTCGCGCAGGAGTCGGTGCGGTGCACGCCGGGCGCACCACCGCGCTGGCCGACCGACAACCCGTTCGCGAAGGACGATCCGCGCACTGACGTCGTCGAAGGCACGACCACGACCACGACGACGACCACGACCACCGCGCCGAGCTCGTCGTGAAGACGCCGAAGCGCCTGCCGCCCAAGCAGAAGCCCGCTCCTGCCGCGGACCAGAACGAGGCGCTGCGCAAGATCGGCGCGGTGCTCGCCAACGTCTCGGTGATCACCGGGTTGCTGGTGGCGTTCGGCTGGAAGCGCAGCGAGACGCACTCCCGTGCGCTCGGCATCGAGAGCAACATCCTCGGCATGTCCACCGCGGACTACGTGCTGCGCAGCATGCGGCCGGTGTTCACGTTGCTGGCGGTGGTCGTGGTGGCCGGGCTGCTGTGGTTGTGGCTGGAGCCACGTCTGCGGCCGGTCGTGACGGGCAGGAACGCCGGGGTGCTGGCGTTGTCGTGGCTGCTGCTGCCATTCGTGGTGGTCGGGCTGGGATACGTGTGGCCGGTGGTGAGCTTCTACACGTTCCCGCTGGCGGTCGGTGGCGGGATCATGTTGTCCTGCTACGTGATCCACCTGCGTGGACGCCGGAGCTGGGACTGGCGGAAGGTCCGGCTGTTCGCGGTCGCCGCCGGGGTGCTGAGCCTGTTCTGGGCCGCGCTGAACTACGCGCAGGTGGACGGACAGCGGCTGGCCGACGAGTTCGTGGTGGGCGACGCGCCCGCGGTGACGGTCTACAGCCAGGAACGCATGCACATCACCGCTCCGGGCGTGCGGGAGGAACCGCTCGACGGTGACAAGGCCAGGTACCGGTACCGGTACGCCGGGCTGCGGTTACTGGAGAGCACCGGCGGCAGGTACTTCCTCGTGTCCGACGAGTGGACCAGGGACAGCGGCGTGGTCGTGGTGCTCAGGGACGACGCCGGCACCCGGTTCGAGTTCTCCCGCTGAGTCAGCTCCTCTCGCGCACGAACAGGGCCTGCGCCGTCGTCCCCACCGGCCCTTCCAGGTCGAACACCGTGCTCGTCGCCAGCCCGACCCCGTCCGGCCCGATGGTCGTCCGCGCGTCCATCCCCACCCAGTCGCCGACGGGCCGGCGGTGCAGGTGGACGGTCAGGTCCGTGTTGATGGCGTACCACTTGCGAATGTCCACACGGGACGAAACGCCGCTTGCCGAGTCCACCACGGAGAACAGCCGCTCCAGAGGTGACGTCTCGAATCCCTCCACCACGTCGACGCGCGGGCGGGCCCACACCTTGGCGTCGCCGGGCGTGAAGATGCCGCCCGAGACCGAGAGCCACTCGACGGCGGCGAGGTAGCCGCCGGACCAGAAGTCCGGGATCTCCATCGGCACGGCCGAAGCAGGCGGTGCCAACGGAGACACGTCGCCACCGGCCACGGCGGTGGTGTCCGAGCCGACGATGCGCCACGCGCGGGCGGTGAGGACCGGGCGGCCCTCGTGGGACAGCGCGGCCGACAGCAGCTCGACGGAGCGGCCTGGCCGGTCGATCGACGTGGACACCGTCAGGTTCGCCACGGGGACCGGGCCGAGCACCTCGAACGTCACGCGGGCGAGCACGGTCTCGGGGCGGCCCAAGGCCAGCAGGGAGCGGACCAGCAGGGCCGATGGCGGGCCGAGGTGCTGGCTGTCCGGGCCCCACGGGCCGACGGTGTGCTCGGTCGAGCGGAACGTGTCCGCGGCGAGCTGTTGGTAGAAGGCGGGCATCAGTCGCGGTCCTGGAGGGGCTCGGTGTCGTCGGGCTCGGGCCAGCCGGGGTAGGGCGGTGGCGTGCCGTCGAAGGCCGGGCAGAAGGCCTTGTGGTCGCAGTAGTCGCACAGGCGGCTGGGGTTGGGGCGGAAGTCGCCGGTCGGGGCGGCGCGCATGATGGCGTGCCAGATGGCTTCCAGCGTGCGTTCGAAGCGGGCCAGCTCGGCCTCGTCCGGGGTGTAGGCGAGGGCCTGGCGGTCGGCGAGGTACATCAACCGCAGCTGCCGGGGAACGACGCCGCGCAGGCGCCAGAGCACCAGGGCGTAGAACTTCATCTGGAACAACGCCTTCGCCTCACCGATCTGGCGGGGCGCGGCGCCGGTCTTGTAGTCGACGACGCGGATTTCACCCGTTGGGGCCACATCCACCCGGTCGATGTACCCGCGCAGCAGCACGCCGGACGGCAGCTCGGACTCGACCAGCAGCTCGCGCGACTCCGGTTCGAGCCGGCGCGGGTCCTCCAGGCCGAAGTAGCCGTCCAGCAGCTTCGTCGCCGAAGCCAGCCACTCCACCTCCTCCTCGCTGTCCGGCTCGGCGAACAGGGAGGCGAACTCGGGGCGTTCGGCACGCACGCGCTCCCACGCGGGGGCGATCATCTCGCGGGCGCGGTCGGGCACCCGTTCCGCGGCGGGCAGCGCGAACAGGTCCTCCAGCACCGCGTGCACCACCGTGCCGCGCACCTGCGCCTTCGTCGGCCGCTCGGGCAGCCGGTCGACCGCGCGGAACCGGTAGAGCAGCGGGCACTGCTTGAAATCGCCCGCCCTGGACGGCGACAGCGCGGGCCTGCGCAACGTGGTGCTCATGGCTCGCACCCTAGGACAGGGGTCTGACAATTCTGTGATCGCCCGCCAGAGCGCACCGGCAGGCACAGGTACACCGCGAGATCACACCTGCCGCTCTACAGTGCACCCGTGGCCGCGCGGATCAGCGAGAAGGAGGGCGGCCTGCTGCTTTTCCGGGTGGCGGGCATCCCGGTCATCCTCGCGCCGTCGTGGTGGATCGGGTCCGCGATCGTGGTGGCGTTCTACGCGCCGCTGGTCGACGACCTCGCACCCGGCACGCCCCCTGGTATCGGGCTGCTGCTCGCGGCGCTCTTCGCGGTGTTCCTCGGACTGTCGGTGCTCGCGCACGAGCTCGGCCACTGCGTGGCGGCGCTGCGACTCGGCCTGCCGGTCCGCAGACTGCGCCTGTACCTGCTCGGCGGCCTGTCGGAGATCATGCGCACGCCGGGCAAACCGAGCCACGAGGGCGTGGTCGCCGGCGCGGGGCCCATCGTGTCCGTGGCGCTGGCGATCATCTTCGGTGTCGCGGCGCTCATCATGGAGCCCAGCAACGTCCTGTGGCTGCTGGTCGCCCAGATCGCCGCCGCGAACCTCGCCGTCGCCGTCTTCAACCTCCTGCCCGGCCTGCCGCTGGACGGCGGCCGGATCGTGAGGGCGGGCGTGTGGGCGGTCACCGGGCAACGCGCGACCGGCACCCGTGTCGCCGTGGTCGGTGGCTTCGCGGTCGCCGGCGCACTGGTCGTATGGGCGATCTACGGCGTGATTGACGGTGCGGACGACGCATGGCTGCGGTTCGGCGTGTGCGCGTTGACGGCGTGGGTCGTCGTCGCCGGATCACGTGGCGAGCTCGCCAGCGAACGCCGTCGCACCTGGCCGGCCGGAGTCACGCTCGCCGACCTCATCCGCCCGGTGCTGCAGCTGCCCGCGGAAAGCCCCGTGGCTGACGCGCTGAGCACCTCGGCGGGCCGTGGGGTGGTGCTGGTGCGCGCGGACGGTGTGGCGGCCGGACTGCTCGACACGGAGGCCGCCCGCAAGCTGGCCGCACTGAGTCCCTTCGCGCCCGCGGAACAGGCCGCCGAGCCGATCCTGCCGGAGACCGTGCTGCTCGCCGACGATCCCGGCGAGGAGATCGTGGAACGCGTGCAGCACACCGCCGCGTGGCAGTTCCTCGTCGTCGACATGGAGGGCCGCCCGGCCGGCGTGCTGCGCAGGGAGGACCTGCGTGCGGCCATCGAGAAGGGCGTTTGACACCATTGCGCGGTGATGAGCGCAAGTGGACCGTTCCAGCCGGGTGACCGGGTTCAGCTGACCGACCCCAAGGGACGGCACTACACCGTCGTCCTTGAGCCCGGCAAGGAGTACCACACCCACCGCGGCGCGATCCCGCACGACCTGCTCATCGGGCAGCCGGAGGGTTCGGTCGTGTCGTCCGTGGGCGGCACGAACTTCCTCGCACTGCGCCCGCTGCTGCCGGACTACATCCTCTCGATGCCGCGCGGCGCGCAGGTGATCTACCCGAAGGACGCCGCGCAGATCTGCATGTACGGCGACATCTTCCCTGGCGCGCGCGTTCTGGAAGCCGGCGCGGGCTCCGGCGCGTTGTCGTGCTCGCTGCTGCGCGCGGTGGGGGAGAAGGGCAGCGTCCAGTCCTACGAGGTGCGTGACGACCACGCGGTCCACGCGATCCGCAACGTGGAGACGTTCTTCGGCGAGCGGCCCGGCAACTGGTCGATCACCGTCGACGACGTGAAGAACCACGAGGGCGAGGTCGACCGGGTCATCCTCGACATGCTCTCGCCGTGGGAGGTGCTTCCCACGATCGCGAAGAACCTCATCCCCGGCGGCGTCCTCGTCGTCTACGTCGCCACCACCACGCAGCTCTCCGTGGTCACCGAGGCGCTGCGGGAGATGACGTGCTTCACCGAGCCCCACGCGTGGGAGACGCTCGTCCGCCCGTGGCACGTCGTCGGTCTCGCCGTGCGGCCGGAGCACCGGATGATCGGGCACACCGCGTTCCTGCTGACCACGCGCAAGCTCGCGGACGGCGTCACCGCGCCCAGGCCGCAGCGCCGTCCCAGCAAGGGCTGACGCCAACGCCAGAGGCCCCGCACTTCACCGAAGTGCGGGGCCTCTGTATGTCAGCCGGTTACCTGGTCGGCGAGAAGTCCGGGATCTTGAGGTCCTTCGCCAGTGTGCAGAACTTCCAGTCGCCTGATTCCTTCTTGAACTTCACCGTGGTGTCGAACGTCTTGTTCTCACTGCCGAGGGTCACGGTCATGGACACCGCGACGTCCGCCTTGTCGCCCGACGCGGTCGCGCTCTTGACCGTCACCTTGGGCGCGGGCATCTTCTTGAAGTCCTCGAGCTGCTTGCGCTGCTCGGGAGTGAGCTTCTTCTCCGCCTCTTCGGCCTCTTTCAAGGCCTCCTTGCAGGCCATCGACTTGGCCTTGCTCTCGTTCTTGGCTGCGGCAGCGGCGTAGTAGGCCTCTGCGGCTTTCTTCACCTGCGCCGTTTCGTCGCCGCCACTGCTGCTGTTGCCCGAATCCGAGTTCGAGTTGCCCGAGTCGGTCGACGCGCTGTCGCTGCTGCCCGAGTCGTTGCCCGAGAGCACGACCGCGGTGGTGATACCGCCACCGACCAGCACCAGCACGCCGATGACGACGCCGATGATCAGGCCGGTGTTGCTCTTCTTCGGCGGCGGGCCGTAACCGCCAGGGCCGCCGGGGTAGCCGCCGGGCTGGCCGTAGCCGGGAGGCGGCTGCTGGCCGTATCCCTGCTGCTGGAAGCCGCCGCTCGGCGGACCCTGCTGACCGAACGGGTCCTGCTGCGGCTGGCCGTACTGGCCGGGCTGCTGCCCGTAGCCCGGCTGCTGAGGCTGCTGGCCATAGCCAGGCTGCGGCTGCTGGCCGTAACCGGGATGGGGCTGCTGGCCGTATCCCGGCTGCTGCGGCGGCTGCTGCCCGTACGGACCTCCGGGCTGCTGCGGCTGCTGGCCGTAAGGGCCGGGCTGCTGCGGCGGGTAGGTCATCGAAAACTCCCCCGATTGAGGTGATCTTTTGTCATCTTGAAGTTCTGCGGGTGAAGCGTCAGCCCGTGGAGCGGCTTTCCTTCACCGTGGACTTGCCGCACACGACCCACGCGGAGTCCTTCTTCTGCAGCGTCATGCTGTAGAGGATGAAACCCTTCTTGCCTTCGTTGTTCACGAGGTTCTCGAAACGCAGGTCGAAGGTTCCGGTCTCACCGGAGACGGCGACCTTGCCGACCTCGGCCACCACGTCGGTCTGAGGGGGCTGCTTCTTCGCCTCGCCCTCCTTGATGAAACCGGGGCAGGCGACACCGGTGAACTTGGCGGCATCGAGCGAGCCGGCCTTCATGGAGTCGAGCATGACGTCGCCGAACTTCTTGGCCGCCTTGTCCGCCTCCGGGTCGGAGCCCGAGTTCTTGTTGCTCGTCGGCTTCGGGCTGCTCGTGCCGCCGGACGTGGGCTCCGAGTCGGAGGTGCCGGTGTCCTGAGCGGCGGTGGTGTCTTCCTTCTTGTCACCGCTGAACAGCACCGCGGCGGTGATGCCGCCACCGACGAGCACCAGCACGCCGACGACGGCGCCGATGATCAGGCCGGTGTTGCTCTTCTTCGGAGGAGGACCGCCGAAACCGCCGAAACCGTCATAGCCGGGCTGTGGCCCGAAACCCTGCTGGCCATAGCCCTGCTGTTGGCCGTAGCCCTGCTGGGGGTGGCCCTGCTGCGGAAAGCCGCCGCTCTGCGGACCCGGCTGGCCGTACTGGCCGGGCTGTTGCCCGTAGCCAGGCTGCTGCGGCTGGCCGTATCCGGGCTGCTGCGGTGGCTGCTGCCCGTACGGACCGCCTGCCTGCGGCTGCTGGCCGTAGGGGCCAGGCTGCTGCGGCGGGTAGGTCATCGAAACTCCCCAGATGCGGATGCGGTGATCTTTTGCCTTGACATTGTCGTACTTCGCGGTGAAACGCGCGGCGGAATGCCGGTCATCTGCCGGGGTGAGACGTTCTGCACACCATGTGTAGTTGCCATCCACCAGCGCGAAGGCCGTGTCTGATAACGATTGCGGCATCTCCACCGGGAATCGAGCGCAGTGCGCTGCGCTGTCGGAGTGGTGCGCCGGTCGCGTCGGCGAAACCACCCGGTTGGCCGCATGCCGTCCGACCGGAGTGGAGTCCCGCTCGAGCGGGTCCTCCGACGATCGAGGACGGGGTGGGTTGCGGTGCGTGACCACCGATTGGAGCAGGCAGTGGTCCACCTGGTGGGACGTCGGCGTGTTGCCGCCCGTCGCCGGGCCCTGGGCCATACCAGGTGTGTCCGCGGTCGTCCGAGGGTGGTCGCTGACCGTAGGGGCCGGGTGGCCGCGACGGTGCTCCCATGACCCTCTCCTCGGACTTCTCGCAGGTCGGCTGGCGTGTCACACAGCGATGCGCCGACCGTGGTTTCTGGGACGCACCGTAGCGGTTGGACGGTCGAACCGGACACCGAGATGGAGCAGTTGACCTCTCTTGGAGGCTGGACCGTTGCGTCACACGAGCGAAGATGATGTTGTGAGTACCCCATTTTGTCGGTGATCGCCGGTACCGTAATCGGTACGAACACGGGAGGAGGGTGCCGACATGCAGCACGGTCATCCCGGCAGCCAACCCGATGAGGGTGGCGAGCTGAACCAGGGCAACAATTCTGCTGAGCTGACTGCGCAGATCAGGTTCCTCGAGGACGAGATCGCGTCGTTGCGTCGCAAGCTGACCGAGTCCCCGCGACACGTGCGGTTGCTCGAGCAGCGCTTGGCCGAGGCGACAGAGCGCGTCAGCCAGCTGACCGAGCGAAACACGAAGCTCATAGACACCCTCCGCGAAGCACGAAGCCAACTGCTCGCGCTGCGTGAGGAGGTCGACCGGCTGGCCCAACCGCCCAGTGGGTACGGCGTCTTCATGTCGCGGTTCGACGACGGGACGGTGGACGTCTTCACGTCCGGTCGCCGGATGCGGGTCGCCGTGTCCCCGGCGGTCGAGCCGGAGAAGCTGTCCTTCGGCCAGTCCGTGCGTCTCAACGAGGCGCTCACGGTCGTCGAAGGCGGTGGGTTCGAAAAGTCCGGCGAAGTCTGCTCGCTGCGAGAGGTGCTCACCGAGGACGACGGTGAGGACACGATCGCGCGGGCGCTGGTCGTCGGCCACGCGGACGAGGAGAGAGTGGTCTGGCTCGCCCAGCCACTGCTCGACTCGCCGCTGAAGCCGGGCGACTCGCTGCTCGTCGACTCCAAGGCGGGCTTCGCCTACGAACGGGTCCCCAAGGCCGAGGTCGAGGACCTCGTGCTCGAAGAGGTCCCGGACATCGACTACTCGGACATCGGTGGTCTGTCCCGTCAGATCGAGCAGATCCGCGACGCCGTGGAGCTGCCGTTCCTGCACGCGGACCTTTTCCGGGAGTACGAACTGCGCCCGCCCAAGGGCGTGCTGCTCTACGGCCCTCCCGGCTGCGGTAAGACGCTCATCGCGAAGGCGGTGGCGAACTCGCTGGCCAAGAAGGTCAGGGAGATTCGCGGGGAGACCGACAAGCAGGCGAAGTCGTACTTCCTCAACATCAAGGGTCCGGAGCTCCTCAACAAGTTCGTCGGTGAGACCGAGCGGCACATCCGCCTGATCTTCCAGCGGGCTCGTGAGAAGGCGTCCGACGGCACCCCGGTGATCGTGTTCTTCGACGAGATGGACTCGATCTTCCGCACCCGTGGCTCGGGCGTGTCGTCCGACGTCGAGACGACGATCGTGCCCCAGCTCCTCGCCGAGATCGACGGCGTCGAGGGCCTGGAGAACGTGATCGTCATCGGCGCCTCCAACCGCGAGGACATGATCGACCCGGCGATCCTGCGGCCCGGCCGCCTCGACGTGAAGATCAAGATCGAGCGGCCCGACGCCGAGGGCGCGAAGGACATCTTCAACAAGTACCTGACGCCGAACCTCCCGCTGCACGCCGATGACCTCGCCGAGTTCGGCGGGGACCCGAAGGCCTGCATCGAGGGCATGGTGCAGCACACCGTGGAGCGCATGTACGAGGAGTCCGAGGACAATCGCTTCCTGGAGGTCACCTACGCCAACGGTGACAAGGAGGTCCTGTACTTCCGGGACTTCAACTCCGGCGCGATGATCCAGAACATCGTCGACAGGGCGAAGAAGGCGGCGATCAAGTCGCTGCTGGACACCAAGCAGCCCGGACTCTCCGTCCGGCACCTGCAGGGCGCCATCCTCGACGAGTTCGCCGAGAACGAGGACCTGCCGAACACGACGAACCCGGACGACTGGGCTCGCATCTCGGGCAAGAAGGGCGAGCGGATCGTCTACATCCGCACGCTCGTCACCGGGAAGAACCAGGACGCCGGCCGCGCGATCGACACGGCCACGAACACCGGCACGTACCTGTAAGACCGCTTCACCCGAACCGCCCCGGTCGCTTCTCGCGGCCGGGGCGGTTCGCTGTTCAACCGCGCGAAGCACCTGATGATCACCCTCTAGGCTCCGGGCGTGACGGTGAATGTGGCGCTCGCGGACATCCTCGACCGCCAGGCCGCCGGGGCGGATCCGGACCAGTTGCTCGCCGCGCTGGTCGATGCCGGTGTGTTCGTTCCCGTGCAGGAGAGTGGCTCGGTCCTGTTCGCCCAAGGCGAGGACGGCGCCCCCGTTCTGCCAGGCTTCGTCAGTGAGGCGTGCTGCGCCGAGCACCTGCCGCAGGCCGCCGGAGCCGTGCACTGCGATGCCCTGCGACTGGTGGACATCGTGGAGCAGACCGGCGTCGCGGTACTTCTGCTTCACTCCGACCAGAACTGGGCTCGCGTACCGGCGCCGCTGCTGCTGCACACCCTGCGAGAGCGGGGCCGGCGGGCCGCGGGGGAGCGGCTCAGGCTGAGCTGGTCCACCCACCCGGTTGCCGTCGCCCTCCGTGACGCGCTGCTGCGGCGAATCCGGGAGTTCCCGGCCATCCGGACAGTCTGGGTGTCACAGGCGCGGTGGCTCGACACCGGCGCCGAGCACCTGATGCTGCATGTCGCTGTGGACGAGTCGCTCCCCTCGCCCTCGGCGCAGCGAATGGTGGAGGTTCTGCTCGCCGAGGAGGTGGTGCTCGGCGCCGAGGATCCGAAGGTGGGCGTGCTCGCCCTGGACACCGGCACCCGTGCGGCCGCCATCGCCGAGCTGGAGTCCCTCGGGTTGGACACGGTGCGGTTCGACGCCGCCTTGGGGCGCGTCGAGGCGATCTCACGTGAGTACGACGTCCCCGGCGCCGCGGAGGCCGCCCAAACCGCCCTCGCCGAGCGGGAGAACAGGCAGCCACGCCCGAAACGATGGTGGCGCCGTTCCTGACGTCAGCCGGCCAGCCCGGACTCGTAGGCGACGATCACCAGCTGCGCCCGGTCCCGCGCATGCAGCTTGGCCAGCAGGCTGCCCGATGTGCGTCTTGACCGTGCCGGCGCTGAGGTGCAGGTGCGCGGCGATCTCCGCGTTGGACAGGCCCCTCGCGACCAGCGTCAGCACCTCCCGCTCGCGCTCGGTCAGCCGCCGAGGCCGCGCGCGGCGGAGCGGCGTCGCGGGCTGACGGACGAACTCGGCGATCAGCCGCCGGGTGATCGCCGGCGACAGCAGCGCCTCCCCGGAGGCCACCACCCGGATCGCGGCCAGCAGGTCGGGCCGGCGGCGTGTCCTTCAGCAGGAAACCCGCGGCCCCGGCACGCAACGCGCCGTAGACGTACTCGTCCAGGTCGAACGTGGTCAGCATCAGCACCCGCCGCCGGCCGGCCGGTCGGCGCAGATCCGGCCGGGTCGCCTCGATGCCGTCCATCTCCGGCATGCGGATGTCCATCAGCACCACGTCCGGCCGCCGCTGCCGCGGCCAACGCGCACGGCCTCGGCGCCGGTGCCCGCCTCGCCGACCACGGTGAGGTCCGGCTGCGGTGTCGATCAGCAGGCGGAAGCTGCCGCGCAGCAGCGCCTGGTCGTCGGCGATCAGCACCCGGATCAGCGGTCATCCGGTAGGGCAGCTCCGCGACGACACCGGAAACCGCCGCCGTCGACCGGGGCCCGCGCTGAACGTGCCCGCCGTGCACGGCCACCCGTTCGCGCATGCCGATCAACCCGTGCCCTGTCCCCGATTCCGGCGACCGCCGCGCCGTCGTCGACCACCTCCACGCGCACCTCGTCGCGGCGTCACCGTCGACGACGGCAGGCCGCGCGGCGCCGGCGTGCTTCACCACGTTCGTCAGCGCCTCCTGCACGATCCGGTACGCCGACAGCCCGACACCTTCGGGCACGTCGGAGGAACCGCGCACGTCCAACGAGACACGCACACCCGCCAGCGACGCCCGGTCGGCCAGGTCCGCCAGCCCGTCGAGGCCGGGGAGGGCGCCAGCGATGCGTCAGACCGCAGCACGCCGAGCAGGCCGCGCATCTCGGTCAAGGCGGCGCGGCTCGTCTCGGAGATGACCTGCAGAGCCTCGCAGGCGTGCTCCGGTGAGCGCACGTGTGCGGCGTTGGCGGCCTGCACCGTGATGAGCGAAAGGTTGTGCGCCACCACGTCGTGGAGTTCGCGGGCGATGCGGAGGCGTTCGTCGGCCAAGGCCTGCTCGGCCCGCTGAGTGGTCTCCCGGTCGATGAACGAACGCCGAAGCCGTGTCGTGTAGCCGATCACCCACACGGCGCCGAGAGCGGCCACGACGGCGAGCACGTTCTCGGGCTCGCCACCGGAGACCCCGGCGACCGCGACCACCGCCACCGCGAGGCCTGCGAGTGACCACCAGCGGTTCCGGTCGACCGCCACGGTGTAGAGCGCGAAGCAGATCGCGCCGACCGGCGCGCCGAGTGCCTGGGTCGGCACCACCTGACCGATCACGACGGCCACCGTGCCCGCGGTGATCACGGCCAGCGCAGTCACCGGCCACAGCCTGCGCACGGCGACGGGCAGCGCGATGGCGGCGGCCGCGGGCACGACCAGCCACCAGGGGCGTTCCTGCTGTTCCACCACGGCATAGCCGACCAGTGCGGCGAACACCACCGCGGCGGCCACGTCGACGAGGTAGAGGTGCAGTTTGCGGATCACGTGGTCGACGTTAACGAGCCGAAGGCGGCCGCGCCTCGGACCACGGTCCGATGCCGGAACTCGGACCGCCGGCCGATCCGATCAGAACCGGACCACCCGAAGCTCATGAGCCGTGATCGAGCTGCGCAACCTCACCATGCGGATGATCGTCGGACTGGACCGGCCCGCCAGGGGTGAGGCGCTGATCGACGGCAGGAACTACCGCGACCTGGAACACCCGCTGCGGCACGTCGGCACGTTGCTCGACCCGGCCGCAGTGCACCACGGCCGCGTCGATCCTGGTAACTGGTCTGATCGGTTTCGGGCTCGGCCTGGCGCTGCGATCGTCGGCGGTCACCGTCGTGGTGGTCGGCGTGCTGCTCTGGGGCCTGCCTGCGATCACGCCGATGCTGCCGGAGCCGTGGAACATGGACGCCTCGTCGGTGCTGATGCCGTACCTGGTCCACGAGCCGGCGGGCCATGTGGAGGGCGCGCCGCTGAGTCCGTTCGGCGCGGTTCTAGCTTTTGATCGTTTACGTACTTGTCACCGTGGGTACCGGAACTGTGACTCTCATGCGACAAGACGCTTGACGCACTCTTGGGGCGGCTCTAAGGTCATCTATACCTTTAATCGGTAAGGAAACTTACCTATCTAAATCGCCGCCAGCAGTCCGAGAGGAGACGCTGAATGGCTTGGCAGAAGTCTGTGGTGGCGCTCGCCGCGGCGGTCGTGCTCCCGTTGTCCGGTGTCATGGCGAGCACTTCGGTGGCCGCCGCACCGGAGGGTGACGTCTCCGTCGCCGCGCTGCCGCCGGGTTCGCCCGCGGCGGTGAACGGCCAGCTGAAGGTCTGTGGTGTCCAGCTGTGCAACAAGAATGGCAAGGCCATTCAGTTGCGCGGCATGAGCACGCACGGCATCCAGTGGTACTCCCAGTGCGTCAAGACCGCGTCGCTCGACGCGCTCGCGAACGACTGGAAGGCCGACGTCCTGCGCATCGCGATGTACGTCCAGGAGGGTGGTTACGAGACCAACCCCCGGAAGTTCACCGACATGGTGCACGGCTACATCGAGGAAGCCACCAAGCGCGGCCTGTACGCGCTGGTCGACTTCCACCAGCTCTCGCCTGGTGACCCGAACTACAACACCGCCCGCGCCAAGACCTTCTTCAAGGAGATCGCGGCACGGCACAAGGACAAGACCAACATCATCTACGACATGGCCAACGAGCCGAACGGCGTGTCGTGGGCGAAGGTCAAGCAGTACGCCGAGGCGGTCATCCCGACCATCCGCGCGGAGGACTCGGACAGCCTGGTGCTGATCGGCACGCACGGCTGGTCGACGTTCGGTCTGTCCGACGGCAAGGACATCAACGAGGTCAGCAGGAACAAGGTCAACGCCTCGAACCTGATGTACACGTTCCACTTCTACGCGAACTCGCACAAGGACTCGTACGTCAAGGCACTGGACACGGTCTCGAGCCAGGTCCCGGTGTTCGTGACCGAGTTCGGCACGCAGACCGCGTCCGGTGACGGCGGCAACGACTTCACCACCTCGCAGAAGTTCATCGACCTGATGGCCCGCAAGAAGATCTCGTGGACCAACTGGAACTTCTCCGACGACAACCGGTCGGGTGCGGTGTTCAAGAGCGGCACCTGTGCCGGCAACAACTTCAGCGGCACCGGTGTGCTGAAGCCCGCGGGTGTCTGGGTGCGTGACCGCACTCGTACGCCTGACGACTTCTAAGTAGTTCCCGACCCCGGCGGGTCACGTGAACGGCGGTCCTTCGGGGCCGCCGTTTACCGTTGTGCCCATGGCTCAACTCGCACTCGGTCTCGCCTCGCTCGGCCGTCCCGCCTACATCAACCTCGGCCGCGAGAACGCCTTGCCGCGCGACCGGACCGTCGACGAGATGCGAGCCCAGTGCCACCGCGTCCTCGACACCGCCTACGAGCTCGGCGTCAGGTGGGTCGACGCCGCCCGTTCGTACGGCCTGTCGGAGCAGTTCCTTTCGGAGTGGCTGCCCGGCCACGACGTCACGGTCTCCAGCAAGTGGGGCTATGCCTACACCGCGGACTGGCGGCCCGACGCCGAGGTGCACGAGGTCAAGGAGCACTCGCTCGCGCGCTTCACCCGGCAGTGGCGGGAAACCAGCGCGTTGCTGCCGCACGTCGATCTCTACCAGGTGCACTCGCTGACCGCCGACAGCCCGCTGTTCGAGGACAAGGCGCTCCAGCTCGCGATGGTCGGCATCGGCGTCCCGCTCGGCTTCTCCACGTCCGGGCCGCGCCAGGCCGACGCCATCCGCAAGGCGCTCGATCTGGGCATCTTCGCGTCCGTCCAGTCCACCTGGAACGTGCTGGAGACCTCCGCGGGGCCGGCGCTGGAAGAAGCACATCACGCCGGGCTGCGCGTGATCATCAAGGAGGGTGTCGCGAACGGCAGGCTCGCGGTCGCCGCTCCGGAACCCGTTGTGGCGCAGGCCGAGCAGCTCGGTGTCGGGCCGGACGCCGTCGCGCTGGCGGCGATCGCGCAGCAGCCGTGGGCGGACGTCGTGCTGTCCGGCGCGGCGAGCCCGGAGCAGCTGCGGTCCAACCTGGACGCTCTGCAGATCGAGGTCGATCTGCCCGACCTGGCCGAGCCCGCCGAGCAGTACTGGCGAACCCGCGCGGCCCTCGTGTGGTCGTGAGTGGTTTCCGTCGTTATAGCGACTGAATCCACTCACGAGCTATCTCCCGGCCGTCCGGCACCAGCGGCCAGTCCGGGTCCTCGATCCTGGCCCGCAGCTCGTCCAGATCCATCCATCCGCCCCAGGCGACCTCTTCAGGCTGGTGGGTGAACGGGCCGTCGGTGCGGGTCTCGTAGACCCACGCGTGGTAGCGGGTCTGCTCGTCGACGTAGGTGGTTCGGAAGAGCGGGGTCAGCGGCGCCTCGACACCGAGCTCTTCCTTCAGCTCACGGACCGCTGCCTGGTCCGGGTCCTCGCCCGCGTCGATCACGCCACCGGCGGTGTAGTCGTAGAGGCCGGGGAAGATGTCCTTGGTGTCGGTGCGGCGGTGCACGTAGATCCGTTCGCCGTCGACCGAGAACACCAGGGTGAGCACGCAGCCGTGCCAGAGGTTCTCCGCGCGCATGCGTTCGCGGGTCACCTGGCCGATCACCGCACCGGCCTCGTCGTACTGGTTGATCATCCCCGTGTCCTCCTGTGGTCGTACGTGAGCTTGCTACCGCAGTCCGACGCCCGCTGATCGCCTTCCTTCCTACCTTCGTGACGGTAAGACGTCACCGAGGAGGATTCGTGTCCACTTCCCTGCGGCTCGGGCTCGCCGAGTTCCGTGCCCGGCCGGGCCGCGCGCTGCTGCCCGGCGTCGCTCTCGTGGTCGGCGTGGCCTGCCTGCTGGCCGCCCTGGTGCTGAGCGACGCGCTCACCAGGTCGGTCGACGAGGGCGCGCCACTCACACCGTCCACAGTGGAGCACGTGGTGGACGTCGAACCGGTGCGGGACGGCAGCGACGTGAGGCTGGACGACGCGCTGCTCGGCAGGCTGTCGGGCGTCGGCCGGGCGGTTCCGGTGCAGGTGGGCGAGGCCGACCTGCTGGACAGCAACGGCCGGGCAGGCGAGCACCGCGCCGAGATGCACGTCCAGCAGCCTGACCTGGTGCGCTGGCCGCTGGCCGAGGGCAAGCAGCCCGCCGCGGACGGCGAGATCGCCATCGACAAGCTCACCGCCTACGAACGCGGCATCAAGCCCGGCGACAAGATCAAGGTCGCAGGCGCGGACGGCAAACCGTTCGACGTCACGGTCAGCGGCGTCATGAAGAAGGGCGGGATGGACTCGCGGCCGATCCTGGTCGCGGGCCCCGACCTCGCCCGCAAGCTGGACGCGCACCCGTTCACCAAGGAGGTGTGGGTGCTCGGTGGCGGCCGGGACGCCGTCGCGAGTGCCGCGGGCGCGGCCTACACCGTGTGGGACCCGGCGCCGGACGCCGACAAGATCGGCAGCGACCTGAAGTTCATCCTGCTGCCGTTCAGCGTGCTCGCGCTGGCCACGGCGGTGTTCGTGGCGGCGGCGACGTTCCGTGCGGTCTATGCGCAACGTCAGCGCCAGACGGCGTTGCTGCGGTGCATCGGCGCCCAGCGAGGGCCGTTGGTGCGCAGGAGCCTGTTCGAAGCCCTGGTGACGGGTGCGATCGCCGGTGCGGGCGGCGCGTTGCTCGGCGGGCCGATGGCGTGGCTGCTGGCCAGGACGTTCGACGTCACCGGAATTTCCGCGCTCTTCGGCGCGGTGGAGCTCAGCCCCGAGCTGCTGCCGTCGCTCGGGTACGTGATCCTCGGCGTTGTCGTCGCCGCGCTGCTGAGCGTGATGGCGGCCGTCAAGCCCGCGATCAACGCCGCACGCGTCTCGCCGCTCGCTGCCCTGCGTGACGCGGAGAACGAGGTGCCGCCGAAGTCGGTGCGCCGCCTGCGGCTGGTGTTCGGCGTGCTGTTCACCGGTGGCGCGGCGCTGCTCGCCATGATGGCCATCGCCGCCAAGGGCACGGTCGCCGCACCGCTCGCCGTCACGTTCTCCGCGATCGCCGCGGTGACGGGCCTGTTCTGGATCCTCGGCCCGGTGACGGTGCCGTTGATCGCCCGGCTGTTCGGCAGGCTCGGTGGCACGCAGTGGAAGCTCGCGGGGGCGGAGGTGCGCCGGATGCCGCAGCGGTCGGCGTCGGTGGCGCTGCCGTTGCTGCTGGCCAGCTCGATGGTGACGTTCTTCCTGGTGGTGCTGGGCGGGGCGCAGGACATGGCGTTCGCCTACTCCAACGAGGAACGCCCGGACGCCACCGTGGTGGACGCGGGTGACCGGCCGTTGCCCGCCATTCCGGCGATGCCCGAGGTGGCGGCCAGTGTGGTGCTGCACGAGTCCGACGGCGGCGCCGGCGTCGACCCGGAGCAGTTCAAGACGTGGCTCAAGGCGCAGAACGTCTCCGGCGCGGAGCAGTTCGTCGCCGGTACCGCGATCGTGCCGCCGCACTGGGAGGACCGGGCGTTCGTCGAGGCGGGCGGCAAGCAGTACAAGGTCGTCGGCACCGTGCCAGGCAGCGTCACCGGCTACCTGCCGATCATCGGGGGTCTGACCTCCGGCCCCGCGGAGAAGGTGCTCGTCGCGTTGAAGCCGGGCGCCGACGCCACCCAGTACAGGGCGAACCTGCAGGCCGCGCTGCCGAACAACCCCACGGTGATCGTGCAGACGGATGCGGACGAGCGCGCGCAGACCGAGCGGTACATGCACCTGGGCACCGTGCTGATGATGGTGCTGCTCGGGTTGTCCGTGGCGGTCGCCGTGACCGGTATCGGCACCGCGCTGACCATCTCCGTGCAGGAACGCCGCAAGGAGCTCGCGCTCAGGCGCGCCTTGGGCGTGACTCGCGGCGGTCTGCAGAGCGGAGTCATCGCTGAAGCGATCATGTTGGCACTGGTCGGCGTGATCGGTGGCGGTGTGCTCGGGTTCGTCTACGCCGAGATCGCGATCCTGGCGACCGGAATCGAAATGTCCCTGCCAGGGCTGCGAGTGGTCCTGCCGCTGGTCATAGGCGCGGTGGCGGTCGTCGTGCTGGCCGTGATCGCGGCCTTCGGGCCCTCACGAGGCGCCTCGCGCATCCGTCCGGCTGCCGGACTCGCGTCCGGGTAAACGGCCGGAGCGGCATCCAGGTGAATAGGGTGAGGGGAGCTTCAGGTAGAAGCTCCCCTCACGCTGTTGTCGGGGTCAGGTCATAAGGTGTGAGCTATGCGGCGGATCATGGGAACCGAGGTCGAGTACGGCATCTCTGTGCCGGGCGACGCGACCGCGAACCCGGTGCTCACTTCGACACAGGTGGTTCTGGCGTACGCGGCGGCGGCGGACATACCGCGCGCCAGGCGGGCGCGCTGGGACTACGAGGTGGAGTCACCACTGCGCGACGCGCGCGGGTTCGACCTGGGCTCGCCTGGCGGGCACCCCGCCGACTCCGACGTGGAGGACCTCGGCGCGGCGAACGTCATCCTCACCAACGGCGCGCGGCTCTACGTCGACCACGCGCACCCCGAGTACTCCGCGCCCGAGGTCACGAACGCGCGTGACGCGGTGATCTGGGACAAGGCGGGGGAGCGGGTGATGGAGGAGGCCGCGCTCAAGGCCGCCACCGTGCCCGGACAGCCCCGCCTGCAGCTCTACAAGAACAACGTCGACGGCAAGGGCGCGTCGTACGGCACGCACGAGAACTACCTGATGCAGCGCTCGACGCCGTTCACGGCCGTCATCGCGGGCCTCACGCCGTTCTTCGTGTCGCGCCAGGTCGTGACCGGTTCCGGCCGCGTCGGCATCGGTGCCGCCGGCGAGGAGGCGGGCTACCAGCTCTCGCAGCGTTCGGACTACATCGAGGTCGAGGTCGGCCTGGAGACGACGCTGAAGCGCGGCATCATCAACACGCGCGACGAGCCGCACGCGGACGCGGACAAGTACCGCCGCCTGCACGTCATCATCGGCGACGCGAACCTGTCCGAGTACTCGACGTTCATCAAGGTCGGCAGCACCTCGCTGGTACTCGACATGATCGAGTCCGGCATGCGGTTCGACGACCTGCGGATGGTCGACCCGGTGCGCGCGGTGCACCAGATCAGCCACGACCCGACCCTCAAGGTCAAGGTCGAGATGACCGGCGGCCGCAAGTTCACCGGTTTGGACGTCCAGTTCGCCTACCACGAGCGCGCTTCCGCGTTCATGGACAAGGAGGGCGTCGGCGACCGCGACGTCCTGCGTATCTGGGGCGAGGTGCTCGACGCGCTCGCCCGTGACCCCGCGGAGTGCGCGGACCGGCTCGACTGGGTCGCCAAACTGCGGCTCCTCGAGGGCTACCGGCAGCGCGACGGCCTGGAGTGGGGCGCGGCCCGGCTCAACCTGGTCGACCTGCAGTACTCCGACGTCCGCCTGGACAAGGGCCTCTACAACCGCCTGGTCGCGCGCGGCTCGATGAAGCGCCTGGTCAGCGAGGAGGAGGTGCGCGCCGCCATCACCTCGCCGCCCGAGGACACGCGTGCGTACTTCCGCGGCCGGTGCCTGGAGCGTTACCCGACCTCGGTCGCGGCTGCATCGTGGGACTCGGTGATCTTTGATCTCGGTCGAGAATCGCTCGTGCGAATCCCGACGCTGGAGCCGTTGCGCGGCACTAAAGCGCACGTCGGAGCGTTGTTGGAGGCGTCGGACACCGCCGAGCAACTGGTGGACGCACTGACTCGCGGGTGATCGTCTACCCGAGTGGCTCAGGATTTTTGTCGGTGCCGCTGGGTAGTGTTCTTGTCAGGCGAGTAAGCGGGAGGCCGAGATGTCCCAGGAACAGACGAAGCGCCAGGGCGGTGGCGACGGCGACGACGGTGGCGAGGACGCCGCCGGAGCCGGTCAGGAACGTCGCGAGAAGCTCGGCGAGGACGTGGACGCGATCCTCGACGAGATCGACGACGTGCTGGAGGAGAACGCGGAGGACTTCGTCCGCGCATACGTGCAGAAGGGTGGTCAGTAGACCGTTTCGGTCTATTGACCAGCTCGGGGACGGGAGAACAACCAACACATGGACAACAGCTCGACCGGGCGCTACCCGGCCGCGGCGCTGCCTTCGGCGTACCTGACGCCGGGCTCGTCGTCGTTCACGGACTTCTTGCGGGCGCAGGCGCCGGACATGCTGCCCTCCGGCCGCAAGCTCCCGGAGGGGACCATCCAGGCCCCGCACGGGACGACGATCGTCGCGGCCACGTACAAGGGTGGCGTCGTGATCGCCGGTGACCGGCGCGCGACGATGGGCAACGTCATCGCCCAGCGCGACATGAAGAAGGTGTTCGTCACCGACGACCATTCGGCCGTCGGCATCGCGGGCACGGCTGGCATCGCGATCGAGATCGTCCGGCTGTACACGGTCGAGCTCCGGCACTACGAGAAGATCGAGGGCGTTTCGCTGTCGCTCGACGGCAAGGCGAACCGCCTCTCGGCGATGATCAGGGGCAACCTCGACGCGGCCATGGCAGGCCTCGCCGTGGTGCCCCTCTTCGCCGGGTACGACACCTCGGCCGCGGACCCCGAGCGGGCAGGTCGCATCGTGTCCTATGACGTCACCGGTGGCCGCTACGAGGAGTCGCAGGGTTACCAGGCCGTCGGCTCGGGCTCGCTCTTCGCGAAGTCGTCGCTGAAGAAGCTCTACGACCCGGACGCGGACGTCGAAGCCGCGATCCGTGTCGTCGTCGAGGCGCTCTACGACGCGGCGGACGACGACTCGGCGACCGGCGGCCCGGACCCGGTCCGCCGCCTCTACCCGGTCGTGGTCACGATCAACGGCGCCGACGGCGCCGTCGAGGTGCCCGACTCCCAGGTCGCCACGATCGCCGACGCGGTCGTCGAAGGCCGCCGGGCCCGCCCCTAAGGCTGACTTCCCCTTCCCGTTCGACGTCAGGAGCACCACCCATGACGATGCCGCTGTACGCATCGGCAGAGCAGGTGATGCGCGATCGCTCCGAGTACGCCCGCAAGGGCATCGCGAGGGGTCGCAGCGTCATCGTGCTGAAGTACGCGGACGGCATTCTGTTCGTCGCGGAAAACCCCTCCAGCACGCTGCACAAGGTCTCGGAGATCTACGACAAGATCGGCTTCGCGGCCGTCGGTCGGTACAGCGAGTTCGAGAACCTGCGGCAGGCCGGGATCCGGTTCGCTGATGTGCGCGGGTACCAGAACGACCCGCGCGACGTGACCTCGCGGTCGCTGGCGAACGTGTACGCCACGACCCTCGGCACCTACTTCACCGAGCAGATCAAGCCTTTCGAGGTCGAGATCTGTGTGGCCGAGGTGGGGGAGTCGTCCGCGACGGACACGTTGTACCGGTTGACCTATGACGGGTCCATTGTGGACGAGCCCCAGTACATCGTGATGGGTGGCACGGTCGATGCCGCCAACACGGCGTTGAAGGAGTCGTTCTCGGACGGGCTGACGTTGGCCGAAGCCGTTCCGGTCGCGGTCAAGGCGTTGTCGGCGGGGTCGCCGTCCACTGTGTCGACCTCGAGTGCGGCTGCGGGTGGTGGGTCGGAGTTGTTGCCGGCCAACAAGCTGGAGATCGCGGTGTTGGAGAGGGCTCGGCCGCGGCGGGCGTTCCGGAGGATCGCCGGGGCGGCGTTGGACGCGTTGATGCCGGCGCCTACCAAGGGTGGGAAGCCGGTGGAGGATGTTCAGCTGCCGTCGGATGACTCGAAGTAGCTTGGCTTGACTCGAAGGCCCCCGGCACATGCCGGGGGCCTTTCGCGTTGCCGCGCCAGATCGCGACGAAGGGCGCTTTTGTCCACCTCAGGTGGATGAATGCGCCCTTCGTACCGTCTAGCTCTTCGAGCTGTAGCGCGCCAGGAGCGCGGCGAGTTCGAGCGGGCGGCTCAGTTGTGCGCAGTGGCCTGCGGCGAGCTCCACCGGGTCCACGCCGAGGCGGTCGGCGACGACCTTGCGCATGAAGTCCGGGGTGAAGTAGCGGTCCTCGGTGCAGAGGACGAAGTGCGTTGGGACCTCGGGCCAGGCCTCCAGCGGCCACGGCTTCACCATTGCCGCCTCGGACATGCCGCGTTCCCGTTTTTGCGACTCCGCGGCGAGGCCGGCGGGCACGTCGTGCCAGAACTGGTCTTCGAAGCCGCTGTCGGTGTAACCGGCCTTCTGCCACCAGACGCCGGGCGCCTCGCCTGGTCGCGGGATCATGGCCGTGACCAGGACGAGGGCCTTGGCGTTGGTGCGGGCGGCCACCAGCGGGGCGGTGAAGCCGCCGAAGGAGTGGCCGACGACCACGATGTCGTCGGCTGTGGACGGTAGGGCTTCCACGACGGTGGTCGCCCAGTCCGTCAGGTCCTTCGACTCGTCCTCGGTGGGGAGGTCGGGGGCGATGACGGTGTGGCCCTTGGCCTGCAAGGCGTTTGCCACCAGGTGCCACGACCAGCCGACGTCTCCTGCTCCGTGCACGATCGCGAAGGTAGTCATGTTGGGCAGACTATTCGCGGCGTTCGATCGGCAGGCGGGAACGGGTGAAGAGGGCGCGGGGCCCTTGGGGACGGCGTGGGCCGGTGCCGGGATGGTGCCGGAGCGCATGTCAGTGGCGATCAGGAGTTGGCCGTCGGCGACGTGGTCGGGGTTGTTGACGACGACTTTGCCGTCGCGCAGGGCGGTTTGGGCTGCTGCCACGTCTTCCTGGCGTAGGTGGAAGAGGCGGCGAGCACGCCGGTGACGATGGCGAGCAGGGCCAGTGCGGCCAGCTGACCAGTGCCTCGGCGGCGCCCATGCGGCGGTCGGCGTCCTCGGTAGGGGTCAGTTCGGACGAGTCGAACACGACGGCGGCGAACGACAGCGCGGCCACCGGGATGAGGATCAGCGCGACGACGAGTGCCGAGCGGCCGCGTGACCTGCGGGCCTCGCGCCAGGCGATGCGCAGTGCTGTGCGCCATCCGTTCACGGCGTGCTCAGCAGTTCTTCTGGCTGGTCGCGCGCCGACACGTCGACGACGACGCCGTCGCGGAGGAACACGACGCGGTCGGCCCAGGCGGCGTGGCGGGCGTCGTGCGTGACGAGCACGGCGGCGGCTCCGGCGTCCACTTTGGACCTGAGCAGGCGCAGCACGGTCTCGCCGGTGCGGGAGTCGAGTGCGCCGGTTGGCTCGTCGGCGAGGACGAGGCGGCGTTCGCCGATCAGGGCCCTGGCGATGGCGACGCGTTGCTGCTGGCCGCCGGACATCTCGTCGGGGAACCGGTCCGCGTAGCCTTCGAGGTCCACTTCGGACAGTGCCTGCTCGGCCTGCCTGCGGGACTTGCGGACGCCGTCGAGGTCGAGGGGCAGCGCGACGTTCTCCGCGGCGGTGAGGCTCGCGATGAGGTTGAGGTCCTGGAAGACGTACCCGATCCGCTTGCGCCGCCATGCCGCGAGCTGCTTGCGGGAGCACGACTGCAGGCTCGTGCCGTCGACCAGCACCTCGCCGGTCGTCGGGCTGTCGAGGCCGCCCGCGAGGTTCAGCAGCGTCGACTTGCCGGAGCCGGACGGGCCCATCACCGCGACCAGTTCGCCGGGTTCGACCTTGAGCGAGATGCCGTCGAGTGTGTTGACCGCGGTGTCGCCCGTGCCGTGGACGCGATGCACGTCGCGCAGTTCGAGGACGGTCATCTCGGCACCTCGACGTCGATCGTCCTGGGCACCTGCGGCTCGTAGCGGACGAGGCTCGCCTCGCAGTGGTCGAGCCAGCGCAGCTCGGCCTCCGCCTGGAAGATCATCGCGTCGAGCACGAGCAGCCACGGCAGCTCCGCGGGCTGTGTCTTGAGGCGCGTGAACTCCTGCAGCGTCCGCATGGTCGCCGTCCGTTGCGTCATCACGACCTTGGCGACGTCGACGCCGGGGGTGGTGATCGCGAGCGCCAGCTTGATCGCCACCTCGTCGCGCGGCCGGTCACCTCGCTGCACGGGCGTGACGAACCATGTCTGCACTTCTGCGCGACCCTGCGTGGTGATCTCGTAGGGCCGCTGACCCTCGTTCTCCGGCAATGCGGCGACGAGATCGTCACGTTCGAGGCGGGACAGCGTCGTGTAGACCTGCCCGATGTTCAACGGCCACGTGCCTCCGGTGGCGGAGTCGAACGCCGCCCGGAGCTGGTAGCCGTACATAGGTCCGCGCTCGAGAAGCGCCAGCAGACCGTGTTTGACCGACATGGATACTGAGTATGCATACCCGGTATCTACCGCGCAATTCCGGTCAGCTTGGAGATGGTGGCGGTGCGCCCGGCGAGCAACATGACCAGCGCGTCGATCGGGCCGCTGACCTCGGCGCCTTCGCCCGCCGACCAGTCGGCGTCGGTGGCGGCGAGTCGACGACCGGCCAGCCTGCGGCGCGCGTGGAACGGGAACCCCATCTGCCAGAGGTGGTCGGCCGAGGTGATGGCGGCCTCGGTGGGCATCGAGCGTTCGAGGCCGAGCGGCAACGCGATGTCCTGCGTGTGCACGAGGACGTCCATCATCGCGTCCTTGAGCTTCTGGCCGGGTGCGAGCTTGCGAGATCCGACGATGCCGCGCAGGTTCGCGACGATCTCGGCGGTGGGTCTGCGGGCCGCCTCGCGGGCAGTCTGGTCGACGAAACGGTTGAAGTTGCCGCGCGCCTTGACGAACCCCTTGATCGCTTCGCCGATGGTGACGCGCGGTCCCAGCGTCAGGTGGGCGGCCACCTCGCGCACGGTCCATCCGCCGCACAGCGACGGCTGGGTCCACTCCGCGTCGGTCAGCCCGGCCAGCAGCTCGGCTGTCGCCGCGCGTTCGGAGTCGATCGTCTGCCAGATCTCGTTCTCGTTCATGGGCCCGCCTCGATTTGGTACGATAGGCTGACTACTTTAATCAGTCTCTCTGACTAAAGCAACGGAGACGCCGGTGAACATCGGGCTGCTGCTCTACATCCCGTATCGCGACCTGGAGAACCGCATCCTGGCCGCGGTGGCCGCAGCCGGCTACGACGTGACCGTCGCCCAGGCGCGCGTGATGCAGCGCATCGGCCCGGACGGCACCCGCCTGACCACGCTCGCCGAGGCGGCGCAGGTGACCAAGCAGACCGCGGGTTTCCTGGTGGACCAGCTGGAGAAGGCGGGCTACGTCGAACGCGTGCCGGACCCCGCGGACGGCCGGGCGCGGCTGGTGCGCGTCACCGAGAAGGGGATGGGCGCGATGCCGGTGGCGGCGGCGGAGATGTCGCGGATCGAGTCGGAGTGGGAGCAGCACCTCGGCACACGCCGGATGGCCCAGCTGCGCGGGGCGTTGGAGAAGCTGGGCGAGATCACCGACCCGTACCGGTGAACTACTGGCAACGGTGACCGTCGAATCTCGCGTGCGGACCGGCCGGAATTCGGGAACCCTTGAATTCGCCGGGCTTCTCGGCTTGAGCGACTGGGGGCAGACGTGGTCGGCGCCGCACGGGGGCGAACCCCGGGAGTCATCCTGCTGGGGGCGTCGGACCGTCCCGACGCGACCGGCGACGAGGTGACGATCCGGGACTACGAGGCAGCGGACGAGGTGTCGTGGTTGCGCTGCCGGGTGCAGGGGTTCCTGGACACGAGCTACTTCGACGACGTGTGGCCGGTGAGGCGCCGCGCCGACCTGGAGCTCGTCGCGGCCGACGGTGGTGCTGTGGTCGGGTTGCTGGACGTGTCGGTGCCCGGCACCGACGCCACGATCGGCACGGTGACCGTGCACCCGGACTACCGGGGCCAGGGGATCGCGACGGCATTGCTGCGGGAGGCGGTGCGGCGGCTGGAGCGGTGCGGGGTGCGGACGTTGGACGCCTGGACCCGTGACGATGCGCCCGCGTTGGCCTGGTTCGCCGCCAACGCCTTCGTGGAGTCGACGCGGTACCTGCACATCCACGCATCGGTGGACGAGGTCGGCACCGTGCTGAGCGCACGGAACGGGCTCGTGCCGGCCGGGGCGTTCCTGCACGCGGGGATCGAACGGGAAACCGAGATGCGGCAACGGTTCGAGCGCGTCCACGTGTGCCGGCGGTTCGCCAGGCAGATCTAGTTCCGCAGCAGCCACTCCTGGAACTCGCCGTGCCGGAACTGGACCGCGCTGCCCGCCATCCGCATCAGCCCAGCGTCGACGGCCCAGTCGAGAAACGCGGCCAGGTTCCGCGGGGTCGCCCCACTCCTGGACGCCCGCCACACGAACAGCAGGTACCGCGGCCATGGTGAGCTGGCCCGGACGAGCAGTCCGACACTCATACCGACCAGGAAGAGGGCGATGCCGTTGTGCGAGACGCGGAGAAGCGAATCCCCCTCCGACAGCAACCCCGAAAGGATCTTGCCGACCGACGCCAGCAGCCCGAACCCGACGACCACGGTGACGTCGTAGATGAGTCCGGACCGGACGGTCTGTGCCGGGCTGGTCGCGGCATGTCCGCTGCTCGCGAATCCGCCGCCCAGCAAGAACATCGCCATCGCGCCGAATGCCCAGATCACGCCCGCGGAAAGGCCGTCCAGAGATCCGAACAGCCCTCCGATCACCAAGGAGAGCGGAACACTTCTCTTGAGGTAGCCGGTGTTGAACGCGGCGGTGTCGAAGTGTCGATGTAGCGCCTGCCGCCGACCGGATCGAAAGAACGCGACGGCGATCATGATCGCGGCGAACATCGCTACGGCCTCCAGGTGGGGCTGCAGGTCCGCGGAAACTCCCTTCACCGCGGCGATGAGACAGAAGTCGAGCAGAAGCGGTATCACGACGAGGCATGCGCTGACTCCGGTGGAGGTCAGACGGAACAACGCGGCCGAGCGGACGTTGCCGAACCACAGCCGGTCTAGGTGCAGGTCGACGGACGACGCACCGGTCCTGCCCGCCCGGTCCAGCCGGACGGCCAGGGCGCGGAGCCAGCCGGTGACCGCGTCGGCGGAGAACCTGCCGTGCCCGTTGGTCACCGCCTCCACGAACCGCGACAGCAGGTGGTCGAAGATCTTGTCCGCCTTGAGCGTGCACAACGTCTTCGGGGTCGTCGAGGGATCGCGGTAGGTGGTCACGGCCAGATACAGACCGAGCGGCGACGACAGCGCCTTGGCCAGCGAGCCGTTCGGCCTGCGCCGCAGCTGGTTCACGACCGGGCCCCAGCGTCGCTGCAGCCCGTCGGCCTGGGAACTGTCGCAGAAGCGATGGGTCAGCCAGTCGATCACCTGGTCGGCGTCCAGTGGCTGGGTGAGAACGACCGTGCTGTCCTCGACCACCGCGTCGCCGAGCTGCTCGTAGCGGTCGGTGCGGCAGGTCAGGACGAACGGGCGCGCGGTCGGGCTGTTGAGCGTCTCGACCACCTTGAGTGCGCGCTCGGGAGTGGTGCCGTCCATCTCGTCGAGACCGTCCAGTACCGGCAGGATCCGGCCGTCGCGCACCAGCGCGGCCGCCAGGTCCCTGCCCAGCCGGAAGCCTCTGACGAGCTCATCGGTCACCCAGTCGTCGAGTAAGTCGTTCGCGGAGAACTCGGCGAGGCTCAGGCGAAGCGGAACCTGGAGCGGTGACTGCGAAGCGAGGTCGAGCACCAGCTGGATGGCCAGGACGGTCTTGCCCGCGCCCGGCTCGCCCAGCACGACGAGCCTGCCGAACCGGAGACTCCGGTAGAACGCGCCGATGGACCGGAGCGAACTGGCCTGGCTGCCACCGTCAGGGCGCCAGTGGGTGAACTTGGGTTGCATGAACCGCAGGTCCGCGGGAACGGCGTGCCCGACGTCGGACAGCAGTTGCTGCAACACCTTGCCCTCGCGCTTGGCGATCTCTCGCGCCAGCGACTGGGCCGCGGAGTCCAACTGGGCGGCGTCGTAGCTCTGTGGCCGGCCCTGGAACCCGAGAATCGACGCGGCCAGGCCGGCGGCGGCGACCGGGAGAGCCAGGACGTTCGCGATCTCCGCCCCGCGAGTGTCGTTCAGCAGCATCCAGACTGTGAGTGCTCCCAGAGCGACAGCGACGCCCGCAATGACCGCTGCACGGGTCAGCGGCGTCCAGGAGCGCGTGGTCATGAACGGCATATCGTCCCGAACGACCGAGATCGTTCCGCGAGTCCTGCTCGGGTGGAATTCGAACGGCGGGAGGTCGTGGGCGGTCGATGCCGACCGCCCACGACAAGGTCAGGAAGCGAGCAGCGTCGACACGCGCGAGCGGATCTCGGGCGAGTCCAGGCCGCGGACCATCACGGTCGTGCGGCGGCGCAGCACGTCGTCGACCTCGGAGGCCCACTCGGTGCGGCGGGCGTGTTCGACCTGGGCCCAGATGTCGGGGCCGTTCGGGTGGACGCGCTCCAGCAGGGCCGGGTTCTCCAGTCCGAGTGCGACGACCTCGTGCGAGGTGGTGCCGTAGTGGGTCGCGAGGTGGCGGACCACGTCGTCTGGCAGTGCGTTCCAGGCGTGGCCGAGCACGGAACCCACGGTCTCCGGCAGTGCGGAGCCTGGGAGCGCGACGCCGTCGAGGGGCTTGTCGGAGGTGCGGCCCAGCTCGGAGTTCACGCGCTCCAGGACGGTGGCGCCGATCTTGCGGAACGTCGTCCACTTGCCGCCGGCCACGCTGATCATGCCGCCGGCGCCCGCGGTGATCACGGTCTCGCGCTTGGCGTGCGAGGTGTCGCCGGGGCCGCCGGGCAGGACGCGCAGGCCCGCGAACATGTAGGCGAGGTTCGCCTTGTCCAGGCCGGTGACCGCGACGCCCGCCTCGGAGATGATCTGGTCGACATCCGAGTCGGTGCAGGACACCGCGGCCGGGTCGCCCTCGTAGGCCTCGTCGGTGGTGCCGAGCAGGAGGTGGCCCTCCCACGGGATCGCGAACGACACGCGCACGTCGTCGACGGGGATGGTCAGCGCGGCCTTCCACTCCGACGACGTCCGCATCACGAGGTGCGAGCCCTTTGAGAGCCGGATCGACGGGGCCGAGGCGGGGTCTTCCATGCGCCGCAGCACATCGAGCCACGGGCCGGTGGCGTTGACGACGACGGAGGCGTCGACGCCGATCTCGCCCAGCGAGTCACGCAGCTCGACGCCGGTGACCTTCGAACCGGTCTTGCGCAGGCCGACGACCGAGATGTGGTTGAGCAGCACGGCGCCGGACTCGGCGGCGGCGCGGGCGGCGGTGATCGCCACGCGGCTGTCGTTCATCTGGTGGTCGTAGTACATCGCGGCGCCGCGCAGACCGTCGGCGCGCAGGTCCGGCACCCATTCAACGGCCCTGCGCGCCGACAGCACCTTCCCCATGCCGTCGCCGAAGCCCGACAGCGCGGAGTACAGCGTCACGCCCGCCCCGAGCACGAAGCGCGAGTGCGGGCCTCCCTTGTAGACAGGGACGAGAAAAGGCAGTGGCCGCACCAGGTGCGGGGCGAGACGGTCGCCGAGGGCGCGCCGTTCCATGTGGTTCTCGCGGACCATCGGCACCGCCGACGGGCCCATCGCGAGGTATCGCAGGCCGCCGTGGACCAGCTTCGAGGAGGCGGACGACGTCGCACCCGCGAAGTCACCGCTCTCGACCAGCGCGACCCGCAGGCCCGAACGCGCCGCGGCCCACGTGGTCGCGATGCCCAGGATGCCGCCGCCGATCACCACGACGTCGAACTTGCCGTGCTGGAGCTCTTCGCGAGCTCGTGCCCGTTGTGCGGAGAAGCCAAGAGAAAGCTCAGTCATCGTCCTCGTCCATCCACCCGACGGTCCGCTCGACCGCCTTCTTCCACTTCCGGTAGCCGCGAGCTCGCGCCGCCGGTTCCATCGACGGCTCCCACTCGGCCGCCTTGTGCCAGTTCGCTTTCAGCGCGTCGGTCGACGGCCAGTAGCCCACCGCGAGACCGGCCGCGTACGCCGCGCCGAGGCACGTCGTCTCCGCGACGATCGGGCGCACCACCGGCACGTCGAGCACGTCCGAAAGGAACTGCATGAGCAGGTTGTTCGCCGTCATTCCGCCGTCGACCCGCAACGTCGTCAGGTCCACGCCGGAGTCGGCGTTCATCGCGTCGACGACCTCGCGGGTCTGCCACGCGGTCGCCTCGAGCACGGCCCGCGCGAGATGGCCGCGCGGTGACGTAGCCGGTCAGGCCCGCGATCACGCCGCGCGCGTCGGAGCGCCAGTGCGGCGCGAACAGTCCGGAGAACGCGGGCACGAAGTAGCACGCCGCCGTTGTCGTCCACCGTGCGCGGCCAAGCGTCTCGATCTCCGCCGCCGACGAGATCAGGCCGATGTTGTCGCGGAACCACTGCACCAGCGCGCCGGTCGACCGCGATCGCGCCCTCCAGCGCGTACGCGGCGCGGCTCGTCACCGATCTGGTAGCCGACGCGTGGTCAGCAGGCCGTTCGTCGACGGCACCGGCTGGTCGCCGGTGTTGAGCAGCAGGAACGCGCCGGTGCCGTAGGTGCACTTGCCTTCGCCGGCGTCGAAGCACGTCTGCCCGAACAGCGCCGCCTGCTGGTCGCCGAGGCGCCGCACGCGGCACCCCGGCAGGCGCCGCTCGCCGGTCGCCGTAGACCTCCGCGGACGACCGGATCTCCGGCAGCATCGCCGCGCGGAACGTCCGATCGCGGCGAGCAGTTCGTCGTCCCAGTCCAGGGTCTCCAGGTTCATCAGCATGGTGCGGCTGCGCGTTGGTCACGTCGGTGACGTGGCCGCGCCCCGGTCAGGTTCCAGATGAGCCAGGTGTCCATCGTGCCGAACAGGACCTCGCCGCGCTCGGCCCGGGCGCGCAGGCCGTCGACGTTGTCGAGCAGCCACCGCAGCTTCGGGCCGGAGAAGTAGGTCGCGAGCGGCAGCCCGGAACGTTCACGGAACCGGTCCTGGCCCACCGCGCGAGCTCGCGCGATCAGCGTGTCGGTCCGGGTGTCCTGCCAGACGATCGCGTTGTGCACGGGCTCGCCGGTCTCGCGGTCCCAGACGCACGGTCGTCTCGCGCTGGTTCGTGATGCCGAACGCGGCGATGTCGGCGTGCGTCAGGCAGGCCTTCGAGAGCGCGTCGCGCACGACGGCCTGCACGTTCGTCCAGATCTCGGTCGCGTCGTGCTCCACCCAGCCCGGCCGGGGAAGATCTGCCGGTGCTCGCGCTGAGCGACCGACACGATTCCGCCGGAGGAGTCGAACACGATGCACCGGGAGGACGTCGTGCCCTGGTCGATCGCCGCGATGTAAGCCACCGTGCACACCTCTCTGTGTACCGCTGCCATTCGACATTGTCGAACGGTGTCAGGTTACTACCAGGAGAGGCCGCCGAGCTCCCTCGAGACACTGCGAGCTGCCTCACGTACGTAGGACACGAGTTCGAGGCGCGGCGGCTGATCGGGCGACTCGCACAGCCGCTCGACGGGGCCGGAGATGCCGACCGCGCCGACGACCGTGCCGCGCTGGTCACGGATCGGAGCCGCCACCGACGCCTCGCCCTCGACGAGTTCGTGCAGGTCGTAGGCCCAGTCTCGCTCTTGGACGTCAGTCAGGGCGGCGTGCAGCCCGTCCGGGTTGGTCAGCGTGTGCCGGGTGAACCGCCGCAGCTCGCCGTCGGGCCAGTCGCCGAACGCGACGAGCGCCTTGCCCAGCGCGGTGGCGTGCCACGGCAGCAGTGCGCCGGTGTCGAGCGCCTGCCTGCTGTTGTCCGGCCGGAAGACGTGGTGCACGACCAGCACGTGCCTGCCGTGCATGACCCCGATGCGCACCGCCTCGCGCGCACGCATCGCCAACGAGTCCGACCAGTTCAACGCCTTCGCACGCAGCTCGTTGCCGTCGAGGTACGACGTGCCGATCTGGAACAGCGCGGCGCCGAGGCGGTACTTGCCGCCCTCGACCGGCTGCTCGACGAACCCGACCTCCTGCAACGTCCGCAGAATCCCGTGCACCGTCGGTTTCGCCAGGTCCAGGGCGCGGGCGATCTCGCCGACGCTCAGCTGGTGCGCGCCGCCGTGCGCGAGCAGCTTCAGCACCTCTGCCGCGCGCTGGATGGACTGGATAGGTCCGGGCACCCCCGAACACTATCCCCAACCATTCGACATTGTCGAACACTGCTTTCGTGCGAAAAGCACGTTCGTACGAACAGGCCGTACGAACGTGCTTTTCGCACGAAACGTCAGGGGCGGTAGATGGCGAGGGCGGCGGGGCGGGAGCGGAAGGTGAAGTGGGTGGACTTGCCGCGGACCTCGCCGTCAGTGGCGATGGAGATCGGTGAGCCGTGGACGACGACGTCCAGCGACGCGACCTCGCGGTGCTTGTAGGTGCGGGACTGTTCCAGCGAACCGAGCAGCGCGCCGAGGAAGAACCGGAACCGCGAGAGCCGCGTGTCGGCCCGGACGTACCGCACGTCGAGCAAGCCGTCGTCCAGCCGCGGCCGCATCGTCGGCGCGAACCCCTTCGGCCGGTACGGCCCGTTCCCGATGAACAGCAGCCACACCAGGTGCTTCTCGCCGTCCACCGTCATGTGCAGCGGCTGGGACGAGCGCAGCACGCGGGCCAGCGCGATCGCCGCGGCCGGCCACTTGCCCCAGCGGTTCTCCAGCTTCTCCCGCAGCCGCACCATGTCCGGATAGCCGCCCAGCGACGCCGTGTTCACGAACCACTGGTCGTTGACCTGCGCGAGGTCCACCCGCACGCCGGTGCCGTCCGACACCGCCTGCGCCGTGTCGTGCAGGCCCTCGATGCCGACGTCGCGGGCGAAGTGGTTGAGCGTCCCGGACGGGATCAGCACGAGCGGCAGGTCGCGTTCGGCCGCGATCGCCGCCACCGAGGCCACCGTGCCGTCGCCACCCGCCACCCCCAGCGCCTTCGCGGCGGGCAGGCCGTCCGACAGCTCGTCGATCGTCACGACCCGCGCCTTCGGCCACTCCTCGGCGATCTGGGGCGTGGGATCCTCGCCGGGGCCGGACTGTGGGTTCACCACCACGACCAGTCCGTCGCCGTCCTGCAACGGCGTCAGGTCCGCGTGCTCGTAGGCCGAGGCCGGATCCGTGCGGCCCAGCGGCCACCACCGGCGTGTCAGCATCGCCGCGCCGAGGCCCACGGCCGCTCCGGCCGCCACATCAGTAGGCCAATGCACGCCTGTGTGCACCCGTGAGTACGCCACCGCCGCCGCGATGGGCGCGATCACCACGCCCGCTTTGGGCGATTCCATGGCCACCGCCGCGGCGAACGCGGCGGCCGACGCGGAGTGGCCGGACGGGAAGGACGACGACGTCGGACGCCGGGACAGGCGGCGCTCCACGGCGAGTAGATCGGCGGCGGGCCGACGGCGGGGGAACAGGGACTTGCCGACGAGGTTTGCGCTGGCAGAGGCCCCGGCGATGGCCGCGAGACCCCGGAACGCAGCACGCCTCAACGGGCCCTTCCCGGTTGCCAGCAGAGCGGCGATCACGAACCACAGCAGGCTGTGGTTCGCGGCCTTCGACAGCCTCTTGAAACCCCTGTCGAGCCTGCTCGGAGGCAGTCCGGCAGAGGAGCTCATGAGCTTCTTGTCCAGCGCGCTGACCCGTTTCCACACCCCATTGACACTAAACCGCAACCGGCGTGCCGCCCGAACGGATCACCCCTGCTCGGCTGGAAGTCGCCTACTGTTGAGGGATGCAGCGGCGGATCTTCGGCATTGAGACAGAATTCGGGGTGACCTGCACCTTCCACGGGCAGCGTCGTCTGTCCCCGGACGAGGTCGCGCGGTACTTGTTCCGCCGGGTCGTCTCATGGGGACGCTCTCCAACGTCTTCCTGCGCAATGGTTCTCGGCTTTACCTGGACGTCGGCTCACACCCGGAGTACGCCACGGCCGAGTGCGACGACCTGGCCCAGCTCGTCACGCACGACAAGGCTGGTGAGCGGATCCTCGAGGACCTCCTCGTGGACGCCGAGCGCAGGCTCGCCGACGAGGGCATCGGCGGGGACATCTTCCTGTTCAAGAACAACACCGACTCGGCGGGCAACTCCTACGGCTGCCACGAGAACTACCTGGTCGCACGGGCGGGCGAGTTCTCCCGGATCGCGGACGTGCTGCTGCCGTTCCTGGTCACGCGCCAGCTGATCTGCGGCGCAGGCAAGGTGCTGCAGACCCCGCGCGGCGCCGTGTACTGCCTCTCGCAGCGCGCCGAGCACATCTGGGAGGGCGTGTCGTCCGCGACCACGCGCTCGCGCCCGATCATCAACACCCGCGACGAGCCGCACGCCGACGCCGAGCGCTACCGGCGCCTGCACGTCATCGTCGGCGACTCGAACATGTCCGAGGTGACGACGCTGCTCAAGGTGGGCAGCGCGAACCTGGTGCTGGAGATGATCGAGCAGGGCGTCCAGTTCCGGGACTTCTCCCTGGACAACCCGATCCGCGCCATCCGCGAGATCTCCCACGACCTCACGGGCCGCCGCTCGGTGCGCCTGGCCGGCGGCAAGGAAGCCTCCGCGCTCGACATCCAGCGCGAGTACTTCGAGAAGGCCGTCGAGCACGTCGCCAAGCGCTCGCCGGACCCGATGGCGCAGCGCGTGCTCGAACTGTGGGGCCGCACCCTCGACGCCGTCGAGGCACAGGACCTGTCGAAGATCGACCGCGAGATCGACTGGGCCATCAAGAACCGCCTGATGAACCGGTACATGGAAAAGCACAACATGGACCTGTCCAACCCGCGCATCGCCCAGATCGACCTCGCCTACCACGACATCCGCCGTGGCCGTGGCGTGTTCGACCTGCTGCAGCGCAAGGGCCAGGTCGAACGGGTCACCGACGACGGCGAGATCGAGGCCGCCAAGGACACCCCGCCGCAGACCACGCGGGCCAAGCTGCGCGGTGACTTCATCGCCGCCGCGCAGGCCGCCGGTCGCGACTTCACCGTCGACTGGGTGCACCTGAAGCTGAACGACCAGGCGCAGCGCACCGTCCTGTGCAAGGACCCGTTCAGGGCAGTGGACGAGCGCGTCGAGAGGCTTATCTCGTCGCTTTAGTAGTGGCAGAGTGCCGTCGCATGAGGATCTTTGCGGCGGCACTCGCTGCTTTCCTGCTCTTTCCCGGAGTCGCCACAGCCGACTCCTACTGGGAGCTGAAACCGACCGGCACGGACGCGCGCCTGCGTGGTCTGTCCGCTGTGTCCGGTCAGGTCGCGTGGGTCAGCGGCTCGAAAGGCACTGTGCTCAAGACCCTGAACGGCGGCCGTTCCTGGCAGTCCGTGGCCCCGCCGGACACCGCCACGCTGGACTTCCGCGACATCCAGGCCTTCGACGCGCGCAACGCCGTGGCCCTGTCGATCGGCGAGGGCGAGGCGTCGCGGATCTACCGCACGTCCGACGGTGGCAAGACGTGGCAGGAGTCGTTTCGCAACACCGACCCGAAGGCGTTCTACGACTGCGTGGCGTTCTTCGACCGGTTCCGCGGGCTGGCGTTGAGCGACCCGGTCGACGGCAGGTTCCGCGTGTTGCGGACGTGGGACGGCGGCCGTTCCTGGCACGTGAACGACACCAAGGGCATGCCCGACGCGCTGCCCGGCGAGTTCGCGTTCGCGGCTTCTGGCCAGTGTGTGACGACAGCTGGTAACCACGCGTGGATCGCGACCGGCGGCGGCGCGAAAGCACGTGTGCTGGAGTCCCGTGACGGTGGTCGGACGTGGCAGGCCTCGGAGGTTCCGTTGCCCTCGGGTGCGGCGGCCGGGGTGTTCGCGGTGGCGTTCAAGACGCCGTGGCACGGTGTCGCGATCGGTGGCGACTACCTCAAGCCGACCGACCCGACGCCGGCGTTCGCGACGAAGGACTGGCACGGCTGGAAGGCGGGCACGCAGGCACCGGTGGGCTACCGGTCCGGCATCGCTTTCCGGGGTAACGGTCTCGTCGCGGTCGGCCCGTCCGGCACGGACACCAGCAGGGACGGCAAGACCTGGAAGATCGCCGACACCGGCAGCTTCGACACGGTCGACTGCCTCGCCGGCGCGTGCTGGGCGGCGGGGGAGAAGGGCCGGGTCGGTCGTACCTAAGGGGTTTCCGGCCGGGGAACCGGGGTAGTTCTAGCGGGTGTTCGAGGGATTTTCGTTGCATCGCATCGATGTCGACGAGGCCGTGCTGCGTGTGAGGACGGGTGGAGCAGGGCCACCCGTCCTCCTCCTGCACGGCCACCCGCGGACCCACACGACGTGGCACCGCGTCGCGCCACTGCTCGCCACCGACCGCACCGTCGTGTGCCCGGATCTGCGCGGGTACGGCGAGTCCAGCAAGCCAGGCGACTACTCGAAACGCGCGATGGCACGCGACTTCGTGACGTTGATGAGGTCGTTGGGGCACGAGAGTTTCGCGGTCGTCGGCCACGACCGGGGCGCCGCCGCGGCGATCCGTCTCGCGCTCGACCATCCCGAGCAGGTCACCCGGCTGGCCGTCCTCGACGGGCTGCCTATCGGCGCGCACCTCGCGCGGTGCGACGCCCGGTTCGCGCAGGCCTGGTACCACTGGTTCTTCCTGGCGCAGCAGGAGCTGGCGACGGCGATGATCACCCAGGACCCCGGCCTCTTCTACGGCAGGCGCTACCACGACACGCCGGCCGCGATGGGCGTGGAGAACTGGGCGGACTTCCAGCGCGCGATCAACGACCCGAAGACGGTGCACGCGATGTGCGGCGACTACCGCGCGGGTCTGGAGGTCGACCGGGCGCACGACGACGCGGACCTGGCCGCGGGGCGTCGGATCGCGTGTCCGGTGCTGGTGTTGTGGGCGACGAAGGACGACCTCGGCGAGCTCTACGACGACCTGCCGGGCATCTGGCGCGAATGGGCTGATGACGTGCGTGTTCGTCCGATCGACTGCGGCCACCACATGGCCGAGGAAGCGCCCGGCGAACTCGTGCGGGAACTGCGGACCCTGATCTGAACGGACCGTTGACGACAGGTGCTGATTAGGTTTCCGCGCGCGCGAGGTTAGGGTTAGCCCTGTGGCCATCGCACGCGCCGAACGCCTCGTCAACCTGGTGCTGTGCCTGCTGTCGACCCGTCAGTACCTGACAGCGGAGCGCATCCGCGCCATCGTCCCCGGCTATCACGAAGCGCCGACGGACGAGGCGTTCTTCCGCATGTTCGAACGCGACAAGTCCGAGCTGCGTGACCTCGGCGTGCCGCTGGAGATCGGCAGGCAGTCGAACGCCGAGGGCGCCGAGGACGGGTACCGGATCGCGCGGCGCGACTACGAGCTCGGGGACATCGACCTCGAACCCGACGAGGCGGCCGCGGTGGCGCTGGCCGCGCGGTTGTGGGACTCGCCGCAGCTCACCGGGGCCGTGCACGGCGCGTTGCTCAAGCTCAGGGCCGCCGGGGTGGACGTCGACCAGGACGCGCCCGCCGCGGTGGAGCCGAAGGTGCGGGCGAACGAGCCCGCGTTTCCGCCGCTGCTCCAGGCGGTGCAGGCGGGGCAGGTGGTGACGTTCGACTACCGCAAGCCGCCGCCCGGTGGGCAGAAGCAGCGTTCGGTCGAGCCGTGGGGCGTGGTCGCGTGGCGCGGCAAGTGGTACCTCGTCGGCTGGGACCAGGAGCGCAAGGACACCAGGTGCTTCCGGCTGTCCAGGGTCGTCGGCCAGGTCCAGGCGGTCGGCAAGCCGGGCGCGGTCAAGGTGCCCGAGGGCACCGACCTGATGAGCCTCATCGCGCGCACCGAGGTGGATCCGCACCACACGGCGCCGGCCAAGATCTGGGTCGCGAAGGACCGGGCCCAGGGGCTGCGCAGGCACGCGAAGATCGTCGACGAGCGCGACGGCGGCGACGTCGTCGAGATCGACCTGAAGTTCCCCGACTCGGCGGCCAAGTGGCTGGCCGGGTTCGGGCCCGACGTCGTGGTGCTGGAGCCGGAGGTGCTGGCCAAGTCAGTGCGCGACCGGCTGCAGGGTGCACTGGAAGGAGCGCGGTGACCGCGTCGAACGAACGGCTGCCGCGCCTGCTCGCACTCGTGCCGTACCTGCTCAACCGCCCCGCGATCACGATCAAGGAAGCCGCCGCCGACTTCGGCATCACGGCCAAGCAGCTGCGCAAGGATCTGGAACTGCTCTGGATGTGCGGGCTGCCGGGGTACGGGCCGGGCGACCTGATCGACCTGTCGTTCGAGGGCGAGACGATCACCGTGTCGTTCGACGCGGGCATGAACAGGCCGCTGCGGCTGACCGCGGCCGAGGCGTCGTCGCTGCTCGTGGCGCTGCGAGCGCTCGCGGACACGCCCGGCGTCGTCGACACGGACGCGGTGCAGCGAGCACTCGCCAAGATCGAGTCGGCAGCCAGCAAGAGTTTGGCAGGCAAGGCACAGCCCGCGGGCATGGTCGTCGGGCTCGGGGCGTTCGAGCGCGAGGAGACCGGGGAGATCCGCGCCGCCGTGCAGGACGCCGTGAAGCGCGAACGGGCCGTGCGCATCCGCTACTACTCACAGTCGCACGACGAGATCAGCGACCGGGTGGTCGATCCGATGCGTCTGCTGCTTCTGGAGGGGCGCGGTTACCTGGAGGCCTGGTGCCGTTCCGCGCTCGGCGTGCGGTTGTTCCGGCTCGACCGGATCGACGACGTCGAGGTGCTCGATGAACCTTCGGCGCCTCCGCCGCACGCGAGGCTGACCGATACGTCGGAGGGGTTGTTCCAGCCGAGGGACGACCAGAAGATCGCGGTCCTGCTGCTCGAACCGGACGCGCACTGGGTCGCCGAGTACTACCCGGTCGACCACGCGGCGGAGCTCTCCGACGGCCGCACGCGTGTGCTCATGCGTTATGACGACTCGTCCTGGATGGTCCGGCTGCTCCTCGGGCTCGGAGGCGACGTGCACGTGGAACGGCCGGCCGAGCTCGCGGACGAGGTGCGACAAAGGGCGCGGGAGGCGTTGCGCCGGGTAGATCACCTGCTGTCCACCCAAGACGTATAACGTGTGCTCGTGCCCTACATCGCGACCCTGGCGCTGATCGCGCTCGGACTGATCGTGCTCGTCGCGATCGGACTCCGCGTCATCCGATCCTTGCGTCGATTCGCCAGCACCCGCACTCTGATGGGGGACAGGGTAGGCGATGGCGCAGGTCTGCTGAAGGCGCGGTTGGCCGCGCTGAGGGTAGCCTTCGCGCAGCGGCGTCCGGAACAGGCCCGCACCAGGGCGAACCCCGCGTACGATCGTCGTGGCGGGGGAGACAGGAGGATCACCAATGGGTAACCTCGGACCCACCGAGCTGATCATCATCGCTGTGGTGATCATTCTGCTGTTCGGTGCGAAGAAGCTGCCCGACATGGCCCGTTCGCTCGGCCGGTCGGCGAAGATCTTCAAGGCCGAGACCAAGGGTCTGCGTGGCGAGCAGGACGCGACGGACGACGACAAGTCGGCGCCCGCGCAGCAGCCCGTGCAGCAGCAGCTCCCGCCCGCTCAGCCGGTGGTGCAGCAGCAGCCCCAGGTCGCGCCGCCCATCGAGGAGACCTTGCAGAACAAGGCCACCAAAAACAACTGACCTTCCGGTCTCTGACTTGTAAGGACGGTTAGCGCGGTGGCAGGTCCGTTCCGGTGGATTGCCGAGCGCCGGGATCGCGGTAAGCGCCGTCGGGGTAACGCCGACGGCACCATGTCGCTCAAAGAGCACCTCTACGAGCTTCGGTACCGCCTCGGCCTGGCGATGTTGGTCATCGCCATCGGTGCCATCTTCGGCTTCATCTGGTTCAACGTGAGCCTGGGGCCGATCCCTTCACTCGGCAAGATCCTCACCGACCCGTACTGCCAGCCTGCCCTGGAGCAGTACCGGGCGGACATCACCAAGGACGGCAAGTGCGCGTTGCTGCAGACCGAGCCGTTCGAGGTCTTCCTCGTGCAGCTGCAGGTCGGCGCGGCGGCGGGCGCGGTGCTGCTCAGCCCGGCGTGGCTCTACCAGATCTGGGCGTTCATCACGCCCGGCCTGTACACGAAGGAACGTAACTTCGCGCGGGTGTTCGTCGGCGCGGGCGCGCTGCTGTTCGTGGCCGGTGCGGTGCTCGCCTACCTGGTCGTGCCCGAGGGCCTGAAGGTCCTGCTCGGCTTCGGTGGCGAGAACTGGACCACGGCGCTCACCGGTAGCAAGTACATCAACTTCGTGATCACCATGCTGTTCATCTTCGGCGTGAGCTTCCTGCTGCCGCTGGTCGTGGTGATGCTCAACCGCGCGGGCGTGGTGTCGTACGAGCGGCTGTCGAAGTGGCGCCGAGGCCTGATGATGGGCCTGTTCGTGTTCGCCGCGGTCGCGACGCCGGGCACCGACCCGATCTCGATGATCGTGCTGGCGCTCGCGTTGTCGGTGCTGTTCGAGGCGGCGATCCAGATCGCGCGGATCCACGACAAGCGCAAGGCCAAGCTCCGCGCGGCCGAGGGCCTGGACGCGCTGGACGACGACGAGGCGGCGCCGTTCGACTACACGGCGTCCGACGACGACGGCAACGCTCCCGGCGAGACGGTCCCCGCACCGGAGCCGTCGAAGCGCGTGAACTACGACGACGCCACGTGACGCGGGCAGCCTTACTGGTCTGCCCCGCGTCGGGCAAGGGACGGGCGGCCCGCATCGCCGGGTCGACCGCCGCCGCGTTGCGCCCGCACGTCTCGGAGCTGCGACAACTCGTCGCCCACGACGCCGAGGGCACCCTCGCCATGGCCCGTGAGGCCGTCGCGGACGGCGTCGACCTGCTGGTGGTGCTGGGTGGCGACGGCGCCGCTCACCTGGGCATCCAGGCGTGCGCGGGCACGTCGACGGCGCTCGGCATCGTGCCGGCGGGGACAGGCAACGACCTCGCGGCCGCGATCGGCTCTCAGTCGGTCGAGGACGTCGTGCACGGCACCCGCAAGACGCTGGACCTAGGCCTGCTCTCGACGGGCCAGTGGTTCGCCACGGTCCTGTGCGCGGGCTTCGACTCGGCGGTGAACGAGCGGGCGAACGCGATGCGCTGGCCCGCCGGTCCGCGCCGCTACGACCTGGCGATCCTGGCGGAGCTCGCGTCGCTGAAGTCGGCGCCGCTGACCGTGACGACCGAGGACGAGGTGTTCGAGCTGGACGCGACGCTGGTCGCGATCGGCAACACCCCGAACTACGGCGGCGGCATCCCGGTGTGCCCGGAGGCGGACGCGAACGACGGCCTGTTCGACGTGACGGTCGTGGAGCACGCGAGCCGCACGATGCTCATGCGCATGCTGCCGACGCTGCGTACGGGCAAGCACACCGAGCATCCCGCCGTGCGCACGTTCCGCGCGCGCGAGGTGTCGTTGTCGGGCGGCAACGGCTGGATCGCCTACGCCGACGGTGAGCGCCAGGAAGCGTTGCCCGTCTCAGTTCGCACGGTCCCTGGCGCACTGACCGTCGTCGGACGGTAGATTCTGTTGCTGTTTTCGGTCGTTTGATATTCGGTGGGGATGCATGGAAACGCTTGAGTTCCAGTCCGAGGCGCGCCAGCTGCTGCAGCTGATGATCCACTCGATCTACTCGAACAAGGACACGTTCCTGCGCGAGCTCGTGTCGAACGCATCGGACGCGCTGGACAAGCTGAGGCTGGAGTCGTTCCGCGACAAGGACATGGACGTCGACGTGGACGACCTCCACATCGTCGTCGAGTCCGATCCGGCGCAGCGCACGCTGACGGTGCGGGACAACGGAATCGGCATGACGCGCGAGGACGTCGTCGCGCTGATCGGCACGATCGCGAAGTCGGGCACCGCGGAGTTCCTGAGCAAGCTCAAGGAACAGCAGTCCGGCACCGCGTCGGACCTGATCGGCCAGTTCGGCATCGGCTTCTACTCGTCGTTCATGGTGGCCGACAAGGTCACGCTGGTGACGAAGTACCCGCACGCAGAGAAGGGCGTGCGGTGGGAGTCGTCCGGCGAGAGCACGTACACGATCGACGACGTGGACGACGCTCCGCAGGGCACCTCGGTCACGTTGCACCTCAAGCCGTCCGACGACGAGGACCAGCTCCCGGACTACACCGAGCCCGCGAAGATCCGCGAGATCGTCAAGCGGTACTCGGACTTCATCACCTGGCCGGTGCGGCTGGGCGGCGAGGAGATCAACTCCCGCAAGGCGCTGTGGGCGCGCCCGGCCTCCGAGGTGACGGAGGAGGAGTACGCGGAGTTCTACCGGCACATCAGCCACGACTGGAACGCGCCGCTGGAGACCGTCCGCATGCAGGCGGAGGGCACGTTCGAGTACCAGGCGCTGCTGTTCCTGCCAGCGCAGGCGCCGATGGACCTGTTCATGCGCGACGCCAAGCGCGGCGTGCAGCTCTACGTGAAGCGCGTCTTCATCATGGACGACTGCGCCGAGCTGATGCCCGAGTACCTGCGGTTCGTGAAGGGTGTCGTCGACGCGGCGGACCTCTCGCTGAACGTGTCGCGCGAGATCCTTCAGCAGGACCGGCAGATCCAGCTGATGCGCCGGCGGCTGGTGAGGAAGGTGCTGTCGTCGATCAAGTCGCTGCAGTCGTCCCGCCCGGACGACTACGCGAAGCTCTGGCGTGAGCTCGGGACCTGTCTGAAGGAGGGCCTGCTCTCCGACCCGGACAACCGCGACACGATCCTGGGGCTCTGCTCCTTCGCCTCCACCCACTCGCCCGACGAGCCGACCACGCTGGCCGACTACGTCTCGCGGATGAAGGAAGGCCAGGAGCACATCTACTTCATGACCGGTGAGTCCCGGGTTTCCGTGGAGAACTCGCCGCACATGGAGGCGTTGCGCGCCAAGGGTTTCGAGGTCCTCATCCTCACCGACACGATCGACGAGATGTGGGTCGACGCGGTTCCCTCGTTCGACGGCAAGACGTTCCAGTCCGTCGCCAAGGGGCAGGTCGACCTGGAGACGGAGGAGGAGAAGTCCGCCGCCTCCGCGAAGGCCGAGGAGTTCGGAGACCTGCTCACGTGGCTGCAGGGACTTCTTGAGGAGAACGTCAAGGAGGTCCGGCTCTCCTCTCGCCTGACCACGTCCCCGGCGTGTGTGGTCGGCGACGCCCACGACATCACCCCGACGCTGGAGAAGATGTACAAGGCGATGGGGCAGGAGCTGCCGAAGATCAAGCGGATCCTGGAGCTCAACCCGTCGCACCCGCTGGTCGAGGGCCTGCACCAGGCGTTCGCGGGCGGCGAACGCGACTCGCTCACCGACACCGCCGAGCTCCTCTACGGCCTCGCCCTGCTCGCCGAGGGCGGCGAACTCGCCGACCCCTCCCGCTTCGTGAAACTCGTGGCCGACCGCCTCCAACGCACCCTCTAACCGCTTTCCAGACGTCACGCGGGGGCCCTGCGTTACCCACAGGGAAACGCGGGGCCCCCGCGTGACAGGAAAAATTGCGGTGGGGGTGGTGGGGATCGTGAGGTTTGTGGCTTCAGTGTTGACTGAAGTTAATCTATCTCGGCGGCGATTGTCGGTGCGATGTGAAAGCCTTGAGGGGTGTCACAAGCTTCGCGGTCCCCGGCCGAGGCCTACGCCCAGTCACGGCGTAACGCTGAGCGGCCCAAGCTGACCGACTTCGGCTCCGTCATCTCCTTCGAGCTGGACCCGTTCCAGCGGCAGGCCTGCGAGGCCCTCGAGGACGGTCACGGAGTGCTCGTCTGCGCCCCCACCGGCGCGGGCAAGACGGTGGTCGGCGAGTTCGCCGTGCACCTGGCCCTGTCCGAGGGCCGCAAATGCTTCTACACCACGCCGATCAAGGCGTTGTCGAACCAGAAGTTCGCCGACCTGACAGCGCGGTACGGCGCGAAGAACATCGGCCTGCTGACGGGCGACACGAGCATCAACGGCGGCGCGCCCGTGGTCATCATGACCACCGAGGTGCTGCGGAACATGCTGTACGCGGGTTCGTCCACTCTGGACGGTCTCGCGTACGTCGTGATGGACGAGGTGCACTACCTCGCCGACCGGTTCCGCGGCCCCGTGTGGGAAGAGGTCATCCTGCACCTGCCCGAGCACGTGCAGGTGGTCGGTCTGTCCGCGACGGTCAGCAACGCCGAGGAGTTCGGCGAGTGGCTGGTCGAGGTGCGCGGCGACACGACGGTCGTCGTCGACGAGCACCGGCCGGTGCCGCTGTGGCAGCACATGCTGGTGGGCAACCAGATGCTCGACCTGTTCGAGGGCGACCAGACGCACGCCCGGATCAACTCCCAGGTGCTGCGCAAGACCGAGGAGCTGGCTCGCTACCACGTGCCGTTCAGTCGCGGTCGCAACCGCGGCGCGGGCACCGGGAGGCCGTCGCGCGGCAGCGGGTTCAAGCCGCCGTCGCGCACGGACATGATCCAGCGGATGGACGCGGCCAGCCTGCTGCCCGCGATCGTGTTCGTGTTCAGCCGCGCGGGCTGTGACGCGGCGGTCGCGCAGACAGCGCGGGCCGGGCTGCGGCTCAACACGCCCGAGGAGACCGCCGAGGTGCGGCGGATCATCGACTCGAAGACGCGGGACCTGCCCGAGGCCGACCTGAAGGTGCTCGGGTTCTGGGAGTGGCGTGAGGCGCTGGAGCGCGGCATCGCGTCGCACCACGCCGGGTTGCTGCCCGCGTTCAAGGAGACGGTCGAGGAGCTGTTCGTCCGCGGGCTGGTGCAAGGTCGTGTTCGCGACCGAGACGCTGGCGCTGGGCATCAACATGCCTGCCCGGACGGTCGTGCTCGAGAAGCTGGTGAAGTACAACGGCGAGGCGCACGTCGACCTCACGCCGGGCGAGTACACGCAGCTCACGGGCCGTGCCGGTCGGCGCGGCATCGACGTCGAGGGGCACGCGCTCGTCGTCTGGCAGCCGGGGATCGACCCCAAGGCGGTCGGTGGGCTCGCTTCCACGCGCACGTATCCGCTGCGCTCGTCGTTCCGGCCCGGCTACAACATGGCCGTCAACCTGGTGCACCAGCTCGGTGCGGAGGCCGCGCGCGGGATCCTGGAGCAGTCGTTCGCGCAGTTCCAGGCCGACCGTTCGGTGGTCGGGCTGGCGCGCCGGATCGACCGGAACAAGGAGGCGCTCGCCGGGTACGCCGAGTCGATGACGTGCCACCTGGGTGATTTCACCGAGTACGCGTCGTTGCGCCGCCGGGTCAGTGACCGGGAGAAGCAGCTCGCCAAGCAGAACACCAACGCGCGCCGCATCGAGACGGCGAAGTCGCTGGAGCTGCTGCGCAAGGGCGACGTGATCGCGGTGCCGTCCGGGCGTCGTTCCGGGCTCGCCGTGGTGGTCGATCCCGGCCTCGAACCGCTGGGCGAGGCACGGCCGCTGGTCGTCACCGAGGATCGTTGGTCGGGCCGGCTCACGTCGGCGGACTTCCCGGCACCGGTCGAGGTGCTCGGCCACATCCGGCTGCCCAAGCAGGTGGACGTGCGGTCGCCCAAGTCGCGGCGCGACCTCGCGTCGACGATCCGCAACACCGGCATCACGGTGCCGTCGCGGTCAAGGACCAGGACCAGCGCGGACGACGACCCCGAGCTGGCGACGCTGCGCCGCGCCCTGCGGGCACACCCGTGCCAGGGCTGTGACCAGCGCGAGGACCACGCGCGGTGGGGCGAGCGCTACCACCGGCTGCTCGCCGAGACCGAGCAGCTGGAGCGCAAGGTCGCGGCGACCACGCACTCGCTCGCGCGCCAGTTCGACCGCATCCGGGCGTTGCTGCGCGAGCGCGGCTACCTCAGCGAGGCCGAGGAGGTCACCTCCGACGGCAAGCGTCTGACCAGGCTCTACAGCGAGTGCGACCTGCTCGCGGCCGAGTGCCTGCGCCAGGGCGTGTGGAAGGGCCTCAAGCCCGACGAGCTGGCGGCCGTGGTGTCGTCGCTGGTCTACGAGGCGCGCCGGGACGGTCCGGTCGAGGTGCGGCTGCCGCAGGGTGCGGTGGCGGACGCGATGCTCGCGACCACGCGGTTGTGGGCGGAGATCGAGGACGACGAGCGGCGGCTCAAGCTGGAGCGGATCACCCGCCAGCCCGATCCGGGGTTCGCCTGGCCGGTGTTCCGGTGGGCCCGCGGCGAGTCGCTGGAGAAGGTCCTCGCCGCCGCTGAGGCGGGCGGCAACGAGCTCGGCGCGGGAGACTTCGTGCGGTGGTGCCGTCAGGTGATCGACCTGCTGGACCAGATCCGCGACGTGGTCGGCGCCAAGGACCCCGTCGGCGCCGCCGCGAACAAGGCCGTCGACGCGCTACGACGCGGAGTGGTGGCGATGATGTGACGTACGGCCTGACAGAGGTTTTGCGAGTCGGAGTAAAGACTGACGTCTCAGGTGTGGTTGGATCGCGCCGCAACGTCGTACACACGGAGGTCGACTGATGAGCAGCCCGTACGGACCGTCCGGAGGGAACGATCCGCAGCAGCCTTGGGGCCAGCCGCAGCAACCGCAGCAGCCGCAGCAGCCCTACGGTGGCGGTTTCCCTCCCGGTACCCCGTCCGGCGGCTTCCCGGCGCAGAACCCCTACGGCCAGCCGCAGCAGCCGGCAGCAGCAGCCGTATCCGGGGTTCGACCCGTCGCAGCAGCAGACGCAGCAGTACGGCGTGCCGCAGGGCGCTCCGCCCTCGAACCCGTACGGCACGCCCGCGCAGGACCCGTACGGCCAGCAGACGCAGCAGTACCCCGGCCAGCAGCCGAACCCGTACGGGCAGCAGCCCGGCTACGGCCCGCCGGTGCCGCCGAAGAAGAAGTCCAGCGCGGCCATCTGGGTCGCCGCGGTCGTCGTCGTGCTGATCGTCGGTGGCGTGCTGTTCACCGGGTTCGTGTCGCCGGCGTTCTTCAAGAAGAAGATCTTCGACAACGCCGCCGTGCAGACCGGCATCGTGAAGATCCTCAAGGACGAGTACAAGATCTCCGACGTCGGCAGCGCGACGTGCTCCGGTGAGAACGAGGTCAAGCCCAACACCTCGTTCGAGTGCAAGGTGCAGGTCGGCGGCAAGGACAAGAAGGTCAAGATCGTCGTCAAGACCGAGGACGGCGAGTACGAGGTGGGCCAGCCCACGGGCTGATCTTCGCCACGCAGGCCACGAGTCGACCTTCCCCCGAGCCTCTCGGGGGAAGGTTTTCTTTTGCGGAAACTGAGATGCGCTCGTGGTCGTGGGTGAGCGACGATCGCGGGCGTGACCGAGATCCGCGTGCTCAACGACGAAGCGCAGTTCCGTGCCCACAGCACCGTCTTCCGCCGCGCGATGCACTGGTCGGCGGCAGACGACGACATGTGGACCGTCATCGGGCCGTCCTACGAACCTGATCGCGCGCTCGCCGCCTTCGACGGCGACGAGATGATCGGTACGACCCAGTCGTTCGCCTCCACGATGGTGGTGCCAGGTGGCGCGGTCGTGCCGCATGCGGCGATCTCGCGCGTGGGCGTGCGCCCCGACTACACGCGCCGAGGCGTGGTGACCGCGTTGATGCGCGAACAACTCACCACGCTGCCCGACCCCGTGGCGACGCTGCGAGCGTCGGAGGGACGCATCTACGGCCGTTTCGGCTACGGCCTGGCCGGTCGGGTGCGGGAGGTGCGGATCGACGCGCGCAAGGCCGTGATTCCCGGTGTCATGACCGGCCGCGCACGGATGATCGACGCCGACACCGCCGACAAGCTGCTGCCGGAGCTGCACGACCGGATCGGCCTCGCCCGGCAGGGGCAGATCTCCCGCTGGCCGGGGTGGTGGGCCAGGGCGCGCCATCGCAAGGGCGACGGCGAGAACTCGGTCACGATCGTCCACACCGGACCGGACGGCGTGGACGGGTACCTCGTCTACAAGGTGGACGAGGGCAAGGACTTCAAGCACCAGCTGGCCATCTACGATTTCGAGTGGTCGAACGCCGACGCGTGGCGTGACCTTTGGATCTACGTGACCCGGCTGGACCTGGTCGACACCGTCGAGTTCCAGGTCGCGCTCGACGACCCGGTGAGCTGGCTGTTCGAGGACCCGCGCGTGGTCTACACGAAGGATGTGTTCGACGAGATCTGGCTGCGGCTCGTCGACGTGCCGCGCATGCTCGCCGCACGCACCTACGGGACCGCCGAGCCGGTCGTGCTCCACGTCCAGGACGCGCTGTGCCGTCGAACGAAGGCGTCTATCGAGTCTCGCCGGACGGTGTCGAGCGCGTGGAGACCAAAGCCGACATCACGATCCCCGTCGAACTGCTCGGGGCCGTCTACCTCGGCGACACCACGTTCTCGGCAACTCGCGGCGACCAAGCGGATCGAAGGGACCCGCCTGGCCGATGCCGACGCGTTGTTCGCGGTGGGCCAGAAGCCCTACTGCGGGACGTTCTTCTAGGGCCGCCTCAGGCCCGGCTATCGCGAACACGGACTTTGATACAGGCCCTAGGCGCGCCGCTCCATCGCGTTCACCAGGCGCGGCACCGAGCTGCCAAGGCCCCAGCGCTGCGTGAGCTCACGCAGCCGCTCGGGGTCGGCCGGCACGCGCGGCACCTCGTCGGAGCGGTCGAGCACGACCGGGGCGTCCAGCGCGGTCCGCACGACCGTCGGCGCCACGGCCAGGTACTCCTCGGCCGCGATCAACGAGTTGCGGGCCTTGGTGGTGAGCTTGCGGTCCATCGGGTCGGTGACGGCCTTCAGCACGGCGTCCAGCGACCCGAACTCGGTGATGAGCTTCGCCGCGGTCTTCTCGCCGATGCCCGCCACACCAGGCAGGCCGTCGGAGGGGTCGCCGCGCATGATGGACATGTCGGCGTACGCGGAGCCGGCGTTCTCGACCGGCAGCGAGTACTTCGCGGCCAGCTCCTCGGGGCCGAGCACCTCGGCCTTGTTCCAGCCCTTGCCCACGTAGACGACCCGCACCGGGGTCGGTTCGAACCGCACGACCTGGAACATGTCGCGGTCACCCGTGACCACCTCGACGGGCGAACGGGTCTCGCGGTGGGCCAGCGCGCCGATCACGTCGTCCGCCTCGTAGCCCGCGGCCTCGCCGGTGCAGATGCCCGCGGCGTCCAGCACGTCGAGGATGATCGGGATCTGCGGCGTGAGGTGTCCGGCACCTCCTCGGAGCCGTCGTCCGCGCTCTCGGCGACGCGGTGCGCCTTGTAGGAGGGCAGCGCCTTCACCCGGAACTCGGGCCGCCAGTCGGCGTCCAGACAGGCCACCAGGCGGGCGGCGCCGCGGTCGGTGATGACGCGGGCGATCGTGTCGACGAACCCCCGCACGGCGTTCACCGGCGTGCCGTCGGGCGCCGTCATCGAGTCCGGCAGCGCGTAGAACGACCGGAAGTAGAGGCTCGCGGAGTCCAGCAGCGAGAGTCACAGCCAGGGGAGAGCCTGCCACGGTGTGGACACATGGGCCGCGCTACTAGGCTATCTCGATCATGGCAACGATCACCGGGCCCATCGACGTGTCCGCGCTGCGTGCGCGGCTTGACCGCGCCTGCGCCGCTGCCGAGCAGGCGGGCGTCGACGCCCTCCTCATCTCGCCCGGTTCGGACCTGCGGTATCTGATCGGCGCCGGTGGCGACTCCTTCGAACGCCTCACCTGCCTCGCGCTGCCGGTCGGCGGCACGCCCACGCTCGTCGTGCCGAAGCTGGAGCAGCCCGGTTACGCGGGCATCCCGACCGACGAGCTGGGTGTCGAGGTCGTCACGTGGGTCGACGGCGAGGACCCGTACGCGCTGGTCAAGGCCGCACTCAAGGGCAAGCGCACCGCTGTCGCGGACATGATGCCCGCGCTGCACACCATCAAGCTCGGCAACGCCATCGGCGGCGAGCAGACCCTCGCCGGGCCGATCATCCGCGAGCTGCGGATGCGCAAGGACGAAACGGAGATCGCCGCGCTGCGCAAGGCGGGCCAGGCGATCGACCGCGTGCACGCCCGCATGGGCGAGTTCCTGCGCGTCGGCCGCACCGAACGCGAGGTGGCCAAGGACATCGCCGCCGCCATCGTGGAGGAGGGCCACACGGTCGCGGACTTCGTGATCGTCGGCTCCGGGCCCAACGGCGCGTCGCCGCACCACCGTGACTCCGACCGCGTGGTGCAGGCGGGCGAGGTCGTGGTCATCGACATCGGCGGCCCGGTCGCCGAGGGCTACAACTCCGACTCGACCCGCACGTACGTGATGGGCGAGCCTGCCTACGACGACGTCCGGGAGACCTACGCCGTGCTGCAGGCCGCGCAGCAGGCGGCCGTCGAGGCGGTCAAGCCGGGCGTGACCTGTGAGGAGATCGACGCCGTCGCCCGCAAGGTGATCGCGGACGCGGGCTTCGGCGAGTTCTTCGTGCACCGCACCGGCCACGGCATCGGCCTGGACGTGCACGAGGAGCCCTACATCGTGAGCGGCAACGCGCTGCCGCTCGAAGCAGGCATGGCGTTCAGCGTCGAGCCCGGCATCTACCTGCCCGGCCGCTGGGGCGCGCGCATCGAGGACATCGTCGTCGCCACCGCGAACGGCGTCGAGTCCTTCAACAACCGACCTCACGACCTGGTGGTGCTTTGAGCCTGGAGCAGATCGACAGAGCGATACTGAAGGAGCTCGCGGCGGACGGCCGCTGCAGCTTCACCGACCTCGCCGAACGGGTCGGGCTGAGCGTCTCCGCGGTGCACCAGCGGGTGAAACGCCTGGAGCAGCGCGGCATCGTCAAGGGGTACGCGGCAAGGCTGGACGGGCCGGAGATCGGGCTGCCGATGTCGGCGTTCATCTCGCTCTTCCCGATCAACCCCGCCGAGCCGGACGACTACCCGAAGCGCCTTGAGCACCTCACCGAGATCGAGGCCTGCTACTCGGTCGCGGGGGACGCCTCGTACGTCCTGCGCGTCCGGGTGGCCTCACCGGTGGCGCTGGAGGAGTTGCTGCAGAAGATCCGCGAGTCGGCGAACGTGTCGACGCGGACGACGGTCGTGCTGTCCACGCCCTACGAGGACCGCCCGCCCGCCGTTTAGGTCAGGCCCGACTGCACGGCGAAGACGACGAGCTGGGCCCGGTCACGGGCCCCCAGCTTCACCATCGCCCGCGACACGTGCGTGCGCACCGTCGCGGGCGAGATGACCAACTGGGCGGCGATCTCGTCGTTGGACGCGCCGGACGCGACGTGCCGCATGATCTCGCGTTCGCGTTCGGTCAGCTTGTCCAGGTGCGGCACCGGCCGCGCGGACGCACCGGAGGCGAACCGGTCGATCACCCGCCGCGTCACCGTCGGCGACAGCAGCGACCCGCCGTCGGCCACCACGTGCACGGCCCGCAGCAGATCCGCCGGGTCGGAGTCCTTCACCAGGAACCCGGACGCGCCGGTCCGCAACGCCTCGAACACGTACTCGTCGAGGTCGAACGTCGTCAGCATGACGATCCGGACCTCGGCCAGCGCCGGGTCGGCGGAGACGCGCCGCAGCACTTCCAGGCCGTCCATCAGCGGCATCCGGATGTCGAGGAACACCACGTCCGGTTTGACCGACTGGATCAACGACAACGCCTCGCGCCCGTCGGCGGCCTCGCCCGCGAACTGGACGCCGTCCTCGGTCTCGATCAACGTACGGAGCCCCATGCGGACGAGAGCCTGGTCGTCCGCCACCACCACGCGAATCATGCGGGCAACGGTATCCGGGCGATCACCGTGAAGCCGCCGTTTACGTCGACTTCGAGCGTGCCTCCCAGCGCCTCGGCCCGCGAACGCATGCCGGTGATGCCGTGGCCCTCGACGAACCGTCCTGGTGTGCCGGTGTCGGCCACCTCCACGACCAGATCGCCGCGCGCCTCGTAGACCTTCACCGACGCCGTGACACCACGGGAGGCATGGCGCAGCACGTTCGTGAGGGACTCCTGGACGATCCGGTAGGCGGTCAGCTCGTAGTTGTCCGGCACCGCGACGCCGTTCACCTCGACCGACACCTCCAGCCCCGCCTCGCGCATGCGTGACGCCAGAGCGGGCAGGTCCGCGAGCGAGATGGACGGGCGCAGCGGCGCCGACCCGCGCAGGGTGTCCAGTTCGGACCGCAGCCCGTCCAGCGCTTCCTTGCTGGTGTCCCGGATCGCCTCCAGTGAGGCGCGTGCCTTCGCCGGATCCTTGTCCAGCACGTACAACGCCACGCCGGCCTGCATCGCGATCACCGACAGGCCGTGGCCGACGACGTCGTGGACCTCCTGTGCCAGCCGCAGCCGTTCGGACACGACCGCGTGCTCGCGAGCGTCCACAGCGGACCGGTTCCGGATGCCGATCAGCGCACCCGCCACCGTGGGCAGGAAGATCCAGCCCGCCGACCAGGTGATCCAGGCGGTCACCCCGTCCTCGCGGAAAGCCGGTGACACCGCCAGCGTGTAGAGCACGGCGCAGACGAACGCCGTGCGCCACGACGTGTATCGCGCGACCGCGTACATCGCCGCCACGCCGCTGAGCAGGATCGGCCCGAACGGGTAGCTCAGCGCCAGGTACACGCCGACCGACGCCGCCGTCAGCACGAACGTCCACAGCGGACGGACCGTGCGGAACAACAGGCCCGCCGCGGCTGTGGTGATCAGCACGTAGGCGAACACGTCGAGCGGCGCCCCGTCCTGGAGCCGCGCGGCGAACTGTGTGCCCACGAGGCCGAAGAACAGCAGCGCCACGGTCAGCGCCACGTCCTGCCATTTGATCCTGCCCGAACCCGGCTGCATGCTGCCGACGATACGACCGAGGGCGTACGCAGATGTGCGTATCTTCATGACGCTCCGCAGCGGACGACCCTCGGCGCGCTGGGCCCCAGTCTTGAACCCATGATCGTGACAACGGAGAAGCTGACGAAGCGCTACGGCGACCGCGCCGTGGTGGACGAGGTCAGTCTGTCCGTGCGGCGGGGCGAGGTCTACGGGTTCCTCGGTCCGAACGGCGCGGGCAAGACGACCACGATCCGCATGCTGCTGGGGCTCGTGAAGCCCACCAGCGGCACCGCGACCGTGCTGGGGGCGGCGCCGGGCACACCGAAGGCGTTGCTGAAGGTCGGTTCGCTGATCGAGGGCCCCGGTTTCTACCCGTACCTGTCCGGCCGCGACAACCTCCGCGTCCACGCGGCCCGCCGCGGCGCGACCAGGACGCACGTGGAGGCCGCACTCGAACAGGTCGACCTCGTCGGCGCCGCGAACGAGAAGTTCCGCCGGTACTCGCTCGGCATGAAGCAGCGGCTCGGTGTCGCGGCGGCCCTGCTCGGCCAGCCGGAGCTGCTGATCCTGGACGAGCCGACCAACGGCCTCGACCCGGCGGGCATGGCGGACATGCGCGACCTGGTGCGGGCGTTGGCCGCGCAGGGCCAGACGGTGCTGCTGTCGAGCCACCTGCTCGGCGAGGTCGAGGAGATCTGCGACCGGGTCGGCGTGATCTCGAAGGGCAGGCTCGTCGCGGAAAGCACGGTGGAAGAGCTGCGCGGTGACACCGTGCTGCTGATTCGCGCCGATCCGATCGAGAAGGCGCATGTGCTGATCGAGGGCAGCGAGCTTCGGGACGACGTGCTGCACGTGCGCGTTCCCGAGGAGGACGCCGGTCAGCTGGTGCGCACGCTCGTGCACGCCGACGTGGACGTGCGTGAGGTCCGGCCGCTGCGCCGGACGTTGGAAGAGGTCTTTTTCGAGATGACTGGAGCCGTGTGATGGGCAGCGTGAAGGCGGAACTGCTGCGACTGTGGAAGTGGCCGGCGACGTGGGTGCTGATCGGCGTCTGGCTGGTGCTGACGCTGACGTTCGGCTACCTGTTCAACTACCTGGCTTTGAACGGCGGCTCGAACACCCGCGATCTCTCGCAGCAGCAGCTGATCAGCGCGTTGCAGCCGGAGAACGTCGGTGCGGCCGTCGTGCGAGGCCTGCCGATGTTCGGTGGCGCGATCATCCTGGTGCTGGCGGCTTTGGCCGTGGGCAGCGGCTACGGCTGGGGCACCTGGAAGACCACGCTCACCGCGGGCCCGCGCCGCATCTCGGCGATGGGCGGCACGCTCGGCGCGTTGGCGATCATCGTGACGCTGGTAGTCGCGCTGACGTTCGTCGTGAACCTCGGCGCGGCCATCACTGTCGCCTCGCTGGAGGGCTGGGACTGGGGCTTCCCCGGCCTGGACGTCCTGGAGCCGTTGGGCGCGTCACTGCTGATCGCCGCCATGTGGACAGGGTTCGGCGTGTTCCTCGGCGTGGTCACCAAGGGGCCCGCGCTGGCCGTCGGTCTCGGCCTGATGTGGGCGATCGTCACCGAGAACCTGTTGCGCGGCGTCGGTTCCCTGCTGGGCCCGGTCGAGTCGCTCACCAAGGTGCTGCCCGGTGGTTCGGCCGGCAACCTCGCCGGCGCCGTCGGCGGCTCGGGTGCGCCCGGCGTGCTGACCGACCTGAGCGGCACCACGGCCGCGTTGTTCCTCGCCGGGTACGTGGTGTTCTTCGTGGGCGCGGCGACGTTGCTGAAGGTGCGCCGCGACCTCGTATAGGACGACTCCCGTCCACACCAGGCCAAGCACGACCGCGAGCCCCACGGGGTAGTCGCGGTCGTGCAGGCCTGGGTTGGCCGGTCCGCCGTGTTCCCGCCACAGCAACGGAACCGCGAGCAGCACCAGGATTCCGGAGACGGTGAGCCCGACACCGATCGACGCGCGTTTGATCACGAACCCGGACGCTCCGACCAGTGGGGCGACGAGGAAGTCGTGCAGCACCACGCCACCGCCGAGCCACACGAGCAGTTCGAGGGTGATCTGGGGGAGCAGCAGCCACGCACCCCACGCCGCGAGCGCGGTCCCGATGAGGCCCAGCACGATCCTCACCTGAGCACCTCCAGCGACGTGACCCACTTGGTCTGCAGCACACCTGGCCGGTTCGCTGCGATGAGTCGGCACGGGAACCCGTGGTCCGGGCTGAGCTCCTCGCCGTCGAGCCGGAGCGCGAGCAACGTCAGCGGATCCCGCGCGAACGCCTCCGGCAGCGTGCTGGCCCGGTAGAGCCCGTCCCGTTCCAGCGACTCGACCCGCACATCGCCTCCCTGGACCAGGTCCGCGATCCGCACGCCGGTCCACGTCGCGTTCTGGCTCCAGCCCTCGACACACGCGATCGGCAGCTCCACGGTCACCTGCGGCATGGCCCTGAGCTCCGCCAACGAGTAGGCGCTGCTGTTCCGCTGAGTCGTGACCGTGAGCCGCCAGTCCCGCGGTACCTCGATCTTGGCCGCTTGGGCGGTGCGGTTGACCGGGAGCCCTTCGCCCGACCTCCACGCCAGCACGGAGATCTTGCGCAGCCACGGCACCGTGACGCCTGCCGTCGCTGTGATCGCGACACCGGTGGTCAGCGCGGTCGCACGCAGGAACGCCCGGCGGGACAGGATGGTCTTCTCGGTGGGCTCCGGTTCGAGCGTGCGCCTGATCAGCGGGATCTTCACCGCGATGTGCACGAGCAGCGCACCGGTCACGATCCACGCCACCGCGTAGTGCGCGGTCGGGAAGTAGAACGACCACGGATAGTTCTGCGCCGCGTTGAACAACCCGGTGACCAGCTCGAAGAACGACGCCGCGATCAGCACGAGGATCGAGCCGCGCTCCAGCGCGTGGGGGATGTTCCTGACCAGCGGCCGCTCGAACAGTTTCGGGTAGACGCTCCACAACTTGGCCAGCAGCAACGGGATCGACGCCACGCCGGAGATCACGTGCACGCCCTGCGTGACCCGGTACAGGTCGACCGGCCGCGTCGGCCACGGCCAGTCGTGCTGCACGCCGTGACTGAGCAGCCCGGTGACGAAGCACAGCCCGAACGTGATGCCCAGCCACGTGCCGATCCGGCTGGTCACCCCGATGTGATGCGCGGGAGCCCGGAACCTCACAGCCGCTCCCAGCACGCGAACCAGCGTCCGGCGCATTCCCGCTGCCACAGCAGGAAGAACCCGTCGGCGGGCACCGACTCCGCGTCACTCCACGCCCACGGGAACCACTGCCCCGACGAACCCTCGGTCCGCACCCGCACCCGCCCGGCCACCAGCCCTGAGCCGGGCTGTTCCACCTCCACCGCCACGGTTCCACTGGGCCGCAACAACTCCCGCACCCGGCGCAGCAACACGCCAGGGTCGCCACCAATACCGATGTTGCCGTCGGCGAGCAGCACGTGATGCCACCGGCCTTCGCCGGGCAGCAGGTCGAACACGTCGCGCCGGATCGCGATGCCGCCACGGGCCGTGGTGCTGCGGACCGCGACCGGGGAGACGTCGACACCCAGAGCTTGCACGCCGCGTCCGAGGAGCGCCGCCACGAGTCGGCCGGGGCCGCAGCCGACGTCGAGGGTCGGGCCGGTGCAGGCATCGAGGAGGACGGTGTCGCCCGCGTCGGCGTCGGCGTGCCAGCGGGAGACGGAGAGCTCGCGGGGGCCGGTGCCGGGCAGGTCGAGCCAGCTGGGGTGCCCCTGGAGGGCCTGGTCGAACATCATCGGTCCACCGCCACGGCATCTACCGGCACCACGTTCGTGCTCGCCACCACGAACCGGCCTGGTGCGTGTGCCGCCATCGCCGCCGCGAACCTCCCGTGCGGCGCCTGAGCCGCCACCGCATGCGCGTCCGCGATCGTGTCCACATCGGACAGGATCGGCAGCACGTCCACCTTCAGCCCGCGCAACGCCTCCAACGTCCGCACCCCGGTATCGGCCCGCGACATCGGCACCTCCCGCAGCACTGAGGCCCGCAGCGGATCCCGCAGCCCGAGCGCCCACCAGCCGCCGTCCAGCGCGAAGCCGAGCGCGGCCTCCTCGAACCGCGCCGCCGACTCCAGCAACGATGGCGTGACCTGCGGCGTGTCCATCCCGATCTGCAGCACCGGCATCCCGAACCGGGCGACGTCGGCGTGCGCGTGCACGAGCCGTTCCGCGAAGGTCCAGCCGCGCTGCGGGATCACCACGCACTCGGCCAGCGCCTCCCGCACGTCCTCGCGCCGCACGATGCCCGTCAGAGCCACCACCGGGACCGCGCCAGGCGTGGACAGCGCGGCGTCCACGGTGTCGAGCAACGAGGCCGCCGCGACCTCCGCCGCCTCCTCTGGGGTGAGCGGCGGGCACAGGCGCGTCTTCACCTGACCCGGCACCGGCGACTTGGCCATGATCAGCAGACAGAACCTCATCGCAGCACTCCCGCCATGTCACGGGCGGCCCGCAGGGTGCCGCGCACCGAGCCCGACACCTTGGACCGCGTGCCCGCCGCCCGAGGGCCGTAGGCGACGTCGACCTCACGCACGCGCCAGCCCGAAGAAGCCGCGCGCACCAGCAGTTCGAGTGGGTAGCCGAACGCCCGGTCCTGCACGTTCAGCGCCAGCAACGCCTCGCGACGGCACACGCGCAGAGGTGCGATGTCGTGCACGTCGAGGCCTCGGCGGCGCAGCAGGCCCGCTATGAGAGCGTTGCCTGCCCGCGCGTGCCACGGCCAGACGCCGGAACGAACCGGCACCCGGCGGCCCACCACGAGGTCACACGAGCCGAGCAACGCCGCCATGGCAGGCAGGGAGCCAAGGTCCAGCGATCCGTCCGCGTCGGCGAACGCGACGTGGTCCGAGGTGGCGGCGAGCAGGCCCGTGTGCACGGCGGCGCCGTAGCCGCGGCGGGGCTCGTGCACGACCAGAGCGCCGTGCGCGGCGGCGACGGAGGGGGAACCGTCGACGGAACCGTTGTCCACGACGATCGCGCGGTATCCAGGAGGCAGGGCGGCGAGTACCGCGGGTAGTGCGGCGGCCTCGTCCAGGCAGGGCAACACGACATCCATGGAGTCCATCCTGGACCGTGGAAAAGTGTTGCGGTGCTTACGGAATTGTGACGCACGAAAGAGTTCTTACGATTGTCTTGCGCAACGCGCGACCACGCACCAGAGCACCTAGGTTGGGCGCGGTGCGTCCAGTCCTCGCCGCCCTGCTCCTCGCCGCCGCCGTCATCGTCGGCATCGTCGTCAACGCCAACGACCCGAACCTGCTGTTCGCCGCCGCCGCACCACTGTTCGGCAACTGGCAGCCGCACATCGGGCCGGGCACGCCGGCGGCGTTGCTGATCGCGTTCCTGGTGGTGGCCAAGGGACCTGAGCTCGCACAGCACCGACGAGCGCTGCCCATCGCCTACGCGACCTCGGTCCTGTTCACCTTCTCGCTCGCGATGATCGACGGCTGGAAACGTTTCACGACAAGGCTCACCACCGAGGACGAGTACCTGCATGAGGTCCAAGACATCACTGACATCCCGACGATGCTCAGGACCTTCGCTCAGCGCATCCCGGACTTCCAGCCCGACTCGTGGACCACGCACGTCTCCGGTCACCCGCCGGGCGCGCTGCTGACGTTCGTGGCGCTGGACCGCGTCGGGCTCGGCGGGGGAGAGGCGGCGTCGATCTTCTGCGTCCTCGTCGGCTCGCTCGCGGTCGTGGCGATCCCCAAAGCCATCAAGAACAACGCGGTGCTGCCGTTCCTCGTGCTGTTCCCCGGCGCGGTGTGGGTGGGCGCGTCGGCGGACGGCATGTTCATGGGCGTCGCGGCCGTCGGGATCTACCTGCTCACCAGATGGCCGCTGCTCGGCGGCGTCGTGCTCGGCTGGTGCCTGTTCCTGTCCTACGGCCTGGTGCTGCTCGCCCCGCTCGCACTCGTCGCCGTCGGGCGGAAGATCGGCTGGGCCGTCGCGGGGGCCCTGACCATGGTCGCTGTTTTCGCGATCAACGGATTCTGGTGGCTGGACGGCTACGAACTCGTCAAACTCCGCTACTACCAGGGCATCGGCGACACCAGGCCGTACTGGTACTGGGTGTGGGCGAACCTGGCCTGCCTCGCGCTGGTGATCGGCCCGGCGGGGATCAAGGGGCTGCGCAAGGACAAATGGGTGATCGCGGCGGCGATCGCGATCCTCGCAGCGGATCTGTCCGGCCTGAGCAAGGCCGAGACCGAACGGATCTGGCTGCCGTTCGCGGTCTGGCTCCTGGTCGGCACCGCGAAACTCGACAGGAGGTGGCTCACCGCGCAGGCCGTGACGGCGCTGGCGGTGAACCACCTCGTGCTCACGAACTGGTGACCGAGGCCCGCAACGGATCCGAGGCGAACGCCCGCACGCCGTCCTCGAAACGCACCTGAGCCTCGAACCCCAGCGCCTCCAAGGCTTTCGCGGGCGACGCGACCACGTGCCGCACGTCGCCCGGCCGCGCACCACCGACTATCCGCGGCGTCGCACCGTCGCAGGCCTCGGCCAGTGCGAACGCCAGGTCGCCGATCGTGTGGGGCGTGCCGGAGCAGACGTTGACGGCCTCGAAGCCGGGCCGTGGCGACGTCAGCGCCAGCACGTTGGCCCGCGCCACGTCCGTGGCGTGCACGAAGTCACGTCGCTGCCGACCGTCTTCCAGCACGCGAGGCGCCTCGCCGTTCTGCAGCGCGGACCGGAAGATCGACGCCACCCCGGCGTAGGGCGTGTCCCGCGGCATCCGCGGGCCGTAGACGTTGTGGTAGCGCAACGCCCACACGCTCGCACCGGTCTGCCGGGCCCACGCGGCGGCGAGATGCTCCTGCGCGAGCTTCGTGGCCGCGTAGGTGCTGCGCGGTTCCAGCACGGCATCCTCCGGCACGAGCTCGGGGACGAGGAAGTCACCGCACACGCATCGTGGCTCGTACAGGCCCTGAGCGAGATCCTCCAGCGAACGTTCGCCTCGCACGATCCCGTGTGACAGACAGCGATACCGTCCCTCGCCGTACACGACCATCGACGACGCCAGCACCAGCCGTGACACGTCCGGCCCGGTGCATCTCGGCGAGCAACACCGCCGTCCCGAGGTCGTTGTGCCGCACGTAGGAAGGCGTGTCGAACGGATCCACACCGTGCCCGACCATGGCAGCCTGGTGGCACACCGCATCCACTGAGGACAGCACCGACCGCAGCGCCGACGGGTCTGTGACGTCGCCGATCACAAGTTCGTGGTCCAGCAACGGAATCGCACCGTGCGCCTCGGGCAGCAGCGCGTCGAACAGTACGCAGTCGTGGCCCTGTGCGGCCAGTTCGTCGGCTACGTGCGACCCGATGAACCCGGCTCCGCCGGTGATCAGTACTCGCATGCACCGACGGTAGGGCCGCCCGTCGCAACAGGCGGCCCAGAAGCCGATGACGTCAGGACTTCGTAAGAGCTAGCACGCGGGCGAGGACCAGTTCCCCGGGACCGGGCTCTTGTGCGCGCTGGGCCCGATAGGTCCGGTGGTGTGCTTGCTCTCGCCGACCTCGCCCCACCCGCCGCCGAACCCGTACCAGGGCATCGACCTGACGTTCTGCACGGACCGCTTGTAGGTCTCCCAGGTCTCACCGCCGCCGTTGGCGTTGTCCTTCACTCCGGGGAACTCGGTCGAGAAGGTGCCTGCCTTGGGATAGGTGGCGTGCGTGCCCAGCGCGGAGTACCCGACGGGATGGGTGCCGACCTTCTTGGCGGACGGGTAGCTCAGCACGCAGTAGTCACCGTGGTGGAAGTACGCGACGGTGATCGGCTTGTTCGCGGCGTCGAGCCTGATCGAGATCCGCTCCCAGTCACCCTCGTGGTTCTGCACCGACGGACCGTCGTTATAGGCGTAGAAGAACCAGTACGTGATGTGCGAGCCCTTGGCGTAGTCGAAGTAGACCTCCGCCGAGACGCTGCCGATGCCGCGCTGGCCGTTGTCGAGGTCGAGGAACATGCCCTCCTTGGCGCCCAGTGGGCCGTACGGCCGCACGTTCTCGTTGCTCGCGTATGTCTTGCCGTGCGAGCAGAGGTGGCTGGAGGTGGCGTGCTTGTACCCGCCGTTGCCGAGGCTTCCCGCGTTCACCTTGCCACGGGCGGCGAGTTCGTGGTCGTTGCAGCCGCCCGCGTGCGACCAGCGCAACGAGGAGTGCTGGATGAACGCGCCCGCGTTGGTCGGCCGCTTCGACTCACCCTTGGTCAGGTAGACGACCGGCGCGTAGGTGACGGCGAGGCTCGCGGCCTGCGCGGGAGCCGGCACAGCGAGCAGCAGAACGGCGGCGGCGCACGACGGCAGAATCCGCTTGATCATGTCTGTCCCCCCTTTGTGGACAGACCGAACCTAGGGCCGCCGTCACTCAGGGGTCAACGAAGATCACGGCGAGTGCACCCATGTGGGTGGTTCAGCTCGCGGGCAGCTCGACCACGAACCGCGAGCCACGCGGGGTGCGGTCCTCCACCCAGACCCGGCCGCGGTGGCGGAGCACGTGCTCGCGGACCAGCGCGAGCCCGAGGCCGCTGCCGGAGTCGGCGCCCCGGCTGCCCGCCCGCGTGCCGCGCGCGAACCGTTCGAAGATCTGCTCACGGAACTCGTCCGGCACGCCAGGACCTTCGTCCTCGACCTCGATCCGGGCGACGTCACCGTCCTGGCGCACGACCACGGCCACCGCGCCGCCCGCGTGGCGTTCGGCGTTGTCCAGCAGGTTCGCCAGCACGCGGTCGAGCCGACGCCTGTCGCCGTGCGTCCTCACCGGGCAGGCGGACACGGTGACGTCCTGCCAGCGGGTGCCGATCACGTTGTGCACCAACGCGCTCAGGTCGAGCGGCTCCGGCTCGTAGTCGTCGGTCTGGTCCGCCCGCGAGATCTCCAGCAGGTCGACGACCATCCGCGCGAACCGGTCGACCTCGGAGGTCAGCAGCTCCAGCGCGGTGTCGGCGGTGCCGTTGAGGTGCTCGCGCCTGCGTCGCAGCACCGCCCCGGCGTTGACCATCGTCGTCAACGGCGACCGCAGCTCGTGCGACACGTCAGAGGCGAACCGAGCGTCCCTCAGCGCCCGTTGCTCCAGCGCGCTGGCCGTGGAGTTGAACTTCGCCGCCAGCGCCGCCAGATCCGGATCGTCCTGGTCGGGCAACCGGGCGTGGAGATCACCGCCGGCGATCCGCCCGGCGGCCGAGTTCAGCTCCGCCAAAGGTCTCAACGCCCGCTTCGACGCCCACGACCCCAGCGCCGCGCCCGAGCAGCGCGGACCGCGACCGTTCCGCCGATCAGCACCGCGCTCAGGAACGCGAACGTGCGGTTGAGCTGCTGCAACGGGAACAGCTCGACGTACACGGCGTTGCCGGCCACGGGTCGCGCCACCGCGAGCATCGGCAGGCCGTCCACGGTGATCCGTTCGCGGCCGGGCGGGCGCCGCACCAGCGACGCGGGCAGATCCTCGGGATCCACCGCGCGGCCCGCCGCCACCCGCCCCGTCCGGGCTGAGCACGAGGATCGAGGAGTCCGGCCCGGTGGTGAGCCCGGTCAGCAGCTCGTCGAGTCCCGGCGACGACAGGGACTTCTCGACCAGCCGCACGTTCACCTCGGCCTGCCGCGTCGCGCTCGCCTCCCGTTGCCGCAGCATGTAGCCGGAGGCGAGGTTCCACGTCGCGAACGCGAGCACGCTCGTCACGGCCAGCAGCCCGAAGCCGAACGCCAGCGTCACCCGCCACCGCAGCGTGAGTCTCATGAACGGATCCGATAACCGGTGCCGCGAACGGTGAGTACCAGCGCTGGGTCATCCGGGTTAGCCTCGATCTTTCGGCGTAGTCGCCTTATGTGCACGTCGAGCAGTCGAGTGTCACCAAAGTAGTCATAACCCCACACCTTTTGCAGCAGCTGTTCCCTGGTGACGATTCGGCCGGCCGCACCAGCGAGTTCCAGCAGCAGCCGGAATTCCGTCCGAGTCAGATGAACGCGTTCACCCGCACGGTGCACAAGCCCTTCCTGCGGGCGGATTTCCAGATCGCCGATCCGAACGGCTTCCCGGCCTGGTCCGCGTCTGCGCAACAACGCGCGAATGCGGGCCGCGAGAACGCTTGCCATCAACGGTTTCGTGACGTAGTCGTCCGCGCCCGCCTCCAGCCCGGCGATCACGTCACGGGCGTCGGTCCGGGCCGTGACCACGATAATCGGCAGGTCACCGCGGGATCTGAGCGTGTGCACGACCACCAGCCCGTCGACGCCGGGCAGCGTGAGGTCGACCAGAACGACGTCGAACGACTCGGTCGCGAGGCGGGTCAGCGCCTCTTCGCCGGAACTGGCTTCGTCAACGGTGAAACCCTCGTCGCCCAAGGCAAGGCTCAAGGCCTGCCGGATTCGCTCGTCGTCTTCGACCAGCAGGACCCGTACGCACACAACGACTCCACTGTGTGAGAGCCGCGGCGACGGCACTCACACAGTGGAGTGAAAGTCGATCAAAAGCAAGATTGTTTCGGTTCAGAATGCGCTTAGCGTGATCTTCGCCGAACGCGGGTTCGGTTCGTGAACGAGTGACTCGAACGCGCCGACGTCATCGAAGGCGAAGCCGTACGCCTTCCCGTCCGCCATGTTCGCGTGCACGATCCGCGAGTAGTGGTTGGTGACCGAACGGGTGTAGAACTGGCTCGCGTTGTAGGTCGGCTGGGTGTGGATGTACCCGAACGTCGAGCGGTTGAGCCCGGCGCACAGCGACCGCGAGATCGCGCCGATGTCGTTGTTCGGCGCGGCGAGCCTGCCGTCGCAGTTGAAGACGTCACGCGTCGACGGCTGCTGGAACGACGCGACCTGCTGGCCGGCCGTGTTGGTGAAGTTGAGCGAGCCACCGCTGGTGCGGCCGGTGAACCGCCGGTTGGGCTCGTTCTGGTACGGCACGACGGTCAGTGCCGTGTTCTGGTACGTCGCCCACGCGCTGCTCACGTAGTTCGAGTAGTACGAACCGGAGAACAGGCCCGCGTCGATCCCCTTGCTCGGGTTCAGCACCCGCAGCCTGGTTCCGTCCGAGCGCGTGTGGACCAGCCGCGACCAGTCGCCGCCCAGCTGCTGGTGCTGGTCGAAGATGCGGTTGCGGCCGTTGGACACGACCTGCCCGGTGCGCTTGGTGGCGCCGGCCTGGGAGGTGGCCTCGACCGCGTGCGGGACGCTGAACATGTCCACCTGCGAGCTGTTCAGCCACAGCCCGCCGCCGTTGTAGGTGAACTCGCTCCAGTCGAACAGGATGTCGCGGTTCGCGTCACCCGCTGCCCATGGCGCCGGCTGCACCAGACCGCCCGGCACCAGGAAGAACTTCAGCTTGTCCCGGAAGGACATGTAAAGCCTGCCGCCGGCGAGGTTGATCGGGATCTGCACGGTCCTGCTACCGCCGTTGGCAGGACCGGGGATCGACACGTCCGGCGCGGGCGTGGGTGGGATCCCGCCGCCGGACCAGGCTGTGAACTGGCCGTTCGCGTTCACGTACCCGAGCCTGCCGCCCATCTCGCCGAACACGTACAGGTGCACGGCGTCGCCGCGGCCCGAGTTGTTCGTGACGGTGAGCGGAAGCAGGTTCGGTGGAGCTGCTGTAGCAGGTGCGGACAACGTTGTCAGCCCTAATAGGGCCGATGCTGCTAGCCAGAAGAGCTTGCGCATCGACTATCTCCTCACTGAGACAGGGTTGCGTGAGAGCGCTCTCATACTCAGCGTGAAGGTGTTGATGTGTCAAGAATGATTACTATGCGCGCACTTACGGTGGATCTTGCACGAGCCGGCTCTTTGTCGATCACCGAACTTCCCGATCCGGTGCCGGGACCGGACGAGCTGCTGGTGGAAGGGCTCGCGATCGGGATCTGCGGGACGGACCGCGAGATCGTGCGGGGCGAGTTCGGCACCGGCGGAACCCTGGTGATCGGGCATGAGTCGCTGGGCCGTGTCATCAGCGGACCAGGGTTCGAACCCGGTTCGCTGGTCGCCGGGGTGGTGCGGCGCCCGGACCCGGTGCCGTGTCCCGCCTGCGCGCGCGACGAGTTCGACATGTGCCGCAACGGCCAGTACACCGAGCGCGGGATCACCGGGATCGACGGTTACGGCTCGACCTTGTGGACGGTCCCGGCGCGCTACGCCGTCGCTGTCGGCTCACCGACAGGTGTCCTGGTGGAACCGGCCTCGGTCGTCGTGAAGGCCTGGGAGCGGCTGGATCGGTTGGCACAGTTCGACTTCGGCAGCGTGCTGATCACCGGCGCCGGGCCGATCGGGCTGCTGGCGGCGTTGGTCGGCGTGCAGCGCGGGCTGGACGTCCACGTGTTCGACCTGGCTCTTGACGGCCCGAAGCCCGCGCTGGTGGAGTCGCTGGGCGCGACCTATCACCGCTCGTTGCCCGATCACCAGGTCGTGATCGAGGCGACCGGGGCGCCGGCGTTGGTCGCACAACTGCTCGGGCGGGAGCTGGTGTGCCTGACCGGGGTGCCCTCGACCGAGGTCGTGCCGGTCGACGTCGGCCAGGCGAACCGGGATCTCGTGCTGCACAACGGAATCGTGTTCGGCACGGTCAACTCGAACGTCCGGCACTACCGGGAGGCCGCCGCCGTCCTGGACCGGGCGGACGACGCGTGGCTGTCCGGGCTGATCACGCGGCGTGTTCCGCTGGAGCGGTTCGCCGAGGCCTTCGAGTCCCGTCCTGGCGACGTGAAGGTCGTGCTGGAACTGTGAACCTAGGATGCGCAATGTGGAACTGCGTCAACTCCGGTACTTCCTCGCGGTCGCGGAAGAGCTGCACTTCGGCCGTGCCGCGGCCCGGCTGCTGATCGCGGGCCCGTCGTTGTCGCAGCAGATCAAGGCGCTCGAACGCGACCTGGGCGTGCCGCTGTTCGCCCGTGACCGCCGCACGGTCGCCCTCACCGCCGCCGGCGCCGCGCTGGTTCCCGAGGTGCGCGCCCTGATCGAGCGCGCCGACGAACTGCAGCGGCACGCGCACCAGCTGTCCGGGTCGCAGCCCGTGCGGATCGGGTACGTGAACTGGCTGCCGCCGGACCTGACCACGCGCACGGCCGGTGTCGCGCAGCTGTACGTGGACGCCTGGGTCGTGCCGTCGCACGCGCAGGCGGCGCGGGTCGCGGACGGCAGCCTCGATCTCGCGGTGTGCTGGATCCGTCAGGCCGACATCGCCGGGCTGGGGCTCGAAGCCAGGCTTCTCGGCGCCGACCGGCTCTACGCGGTGTCCGTGGGCACCGACACGAGTCCGGTGCGCGCCAAGGACATCGCGGTGCTGGTGGACGACGACGTGACGTCGTGGCAGTCGTGGAACGACTACGCCGAGGAGTTCGCCCGCGACACCGGCGCCCGTGTCGTGCGGATCCACAACGGGGCGATCACCGGTCCGGCGTTCTTCGACCACGTCCGCTCGTGCACGACCCCGTGCTCAATTCGCCGAAGGGCCAGACCTCGCCGCTGCCACCGGATCTGGTGCAGCGGCCGGTGATCGACCCCGAAGTGCTCTGGACGTGGTCGCTGGTCCGTCGCGCCGACGAGGTGCGGACCGGCGTGCTCGCCGCCGCCGATGCCATCACGCGGGAGGTGGGTGACATCGGCCTGCATCGCGATGGTGTGTGGCTGCCCGCCGACGATCCGTATCGGGCGCTGCGAGGCTGAGCCTCTCACGAAGGAGAAAGCAGGTCGTAACCGCGCGAAATGACTTCGAGTCGGAGCGCGGTTGTGGCTGTCAGAACCACTTCTCCTCCGAAAGAGAGCCGGAAATGACCAGCAAGGTCGCAATCGTCACGGGAGCATCGCAGGGAATCGGCGCGGCGCTCGTCCCCGCCTATCGGAAGCTCGGCTATTCCGTTGTCGCGGTGTCGCGTTCCATCAACGGATCCGACGACCCCGAGGTGCTGGCGGTGCGGGCCGACCTGTCGCTGCCCGGCGAGGGTGCCCGCGTCGTCGAGGAAACGCTTGAGCGGTTCGGCCGGGTCGACAGCCTGGTGAACAACGCGGGCATCTTCGTGGCCAAGCCGTTCACCGAGTACACCGACGAGGACTTCGCCGACGTCACCGGCACCAACCTGCGCGGCTTCTTCGACATCACCCGCAGCGCCGTCGCCGCGATGCGGGAGAGCGGGCATGTGGTGAACGTGTCCACGACCCTGGTCGACCACGCGTTGTCCGCGGTCCCGTCGGCACTCGCGTCGCTGACCAAGGGCGGTCTGAACGCCGTCACGAAGTCGCTCGCGATCGAGTACGCGAGCCGCGACATCCGCTTCAACACGGTCTCGCTCGGCATCATCCGCACGCCGATGCACGCCCCTGAGACGCACGACGCGCTCGCCGGGCTGCACCCCGTCGGCCGGATCGGCGAGGTCTCCGACGTGGTCGACGCGATCGCCTTCCTGGAGCAGGCGGGCTTCGTGACGGGCGAGGTCCTGCACGTCGACGGCGGCCAGAGCGCGGGGCACTGATCATGATCGAGACCGTCATGGACCGGTGGAAGGACGCCGTCGACGCGCACGATCCTGAGCGCGTGGCCGCGAATTTCACCGAGGACGCGATTTTCCAGGGCCTCCATCCCTATGGGGTCGGCCGGTCGGCCATCGCCGCCTACTACGATTCTCAGCCGCTCGGGTTGAAGGCGGAGTACAAGGTTCTCGAAACGCGCCGGTTGGCCGACGATCTGGAGCTCGGCTATTTGAACGTCGATTTCTCGTTCGTCGACCGGCCGACGATCGCGGTGTACCTGAGCGTGCTCGTGCGGGGAGACCTGATCGCGCACTACCAGGTCTCCCGGCTCTAGTGCTGTTCGCGCGATGAAGGGCGCTTTCGTCCACCTGAGGTGGACGAAAGCGCCCTTCATCCCCAACCTTGCAGACGTCATGGGCCGGTCACGGGCCAGCGAGGCTAGTGCCTGCGTGGTTCCCTGCCGAACGGTGAACTCGGCCGTTCCAGATGCGGCGCCCGCGGGATCGGCATGGTCACCGGCTGGTCCGCCGTGATGGTGATCGGTTCGCCGTGGTGCCTGGTCTTCAGCTCCTCGCCGTCCACGATCCCGTAGGTGGCCTCGGTTTCGCACACGTCGACACTGATTCTGGTTCCACGGAAGGACATCCGGAACGAGAACCGGGTCAGCGCCTGGGGCAGCCTGGGTGCGAAGGTCAGCTCGCCGCCGTGGTCGCGCATCCCGCCGAACCCGGCGACGAGCGCGGTCCAGGCGCCGGCGAGCGAGGCCATGTGCAGTCCGTTGTGGACGTTGTCGTGCAGGTCGTGCAGGTCGGTGAACGCGGCCTCGACCAGGTAGTCGAACGCCAGGTCCAGGTGGCCGACCTCGGCCGCCAGCACCGCCTGCGTGCCAGCCGACAACGACGAGTCCCGCACGGTTCTTGCCTCGTAGTAAGCGAAGTTGCGTGCTTTCTCGTCGTCGGTGAACGCGTCGCCACGCACGTGCATCGCCAGCACGAGGTCCGCCTGCTTCACGACCTGCTTGCGGTACAGGTCGAAGTACGGGAAGTGCAGCAGCAGCGGGTACTTTTCCTCCGGCGTGTTCTCGAAGTCCCACTCCGCGTGCTTGGTGAAGTTGTCCGCCTGCGGGTGGACCTGGAGCATCTCGTCGTAGGGGACCGCCATCGCGTCGGCGGCCCTGCGCCACTCGGCGATCTCGCCGTCGTCGGTCTTCGCGATGTCCGGGTGGCGTTCGGCGGCGTCGGCGGCGGCACGCAGGTTCTGCTGGGCGAGCAGGTTGGTGTAGACGTTGTTGTCCACGATCGCCGAGTACTCGTCCGGGCCGGTGACACCGTCGATACGGAACCCGTCGTGCCGGTCGTGGTGGCCGAGCGAGCACCACAACCTGGCTGTCTCCACCAGGATCTCGGTGGCTTCCTCGCGGTCGAAGTCCTCGTCGTTCGTCGCGTCGAGGTACTGCTGGGTGGCGTAGGCGACGTCGCCGGAGACGTGGAACGCCGCCGTGCCCGCGGGCCAGTACGCCGAGCACTCGGCGCCGTTGATCGAACGCCACGGGAACGCGGCGCCCTTGAGCCCCAGCACCTGCGCGCGCTCACGGGCTTTGTCCAAAGTGGAGTGCCGCCACCGCAGCGCGTCCCTGGCCGCGTCCGGCAGCGTGTAGGTGAGCACCGGCAGCACGAACATCTCGGTGTCCCAGAACGCGTGCCCGTCGTAGCCGGGGCCGGTGAGACCCTTGCCGGGGATCGCGCGGGTCTCGCCGCGGGCACCGGCCTGCAGGATGTGGAACAGCGCGAACCTGATGGCCTGCTGGAGCTCGTCGTCGCCGTCGAGCTCGATGTCGGCGACCTCCCAGAAGTCGTCCAGGAAAGCACGTTGCTCGCCCAGCAGGCCTTCCCAGCCGGTCTGCAGCGCGCCGGCGAGCGCGGCCTCGACCTGGGCGCGCAGCGCGGGCGTGGACCGTTGGCCGGACCAGCCGTAGCCGAGGTACTTGTTGAGCGTGAGGAAGCTGCCCTTCGCCACGTCGGCGGCGGCGGTGAAGCGGGCGAGATCGGCCTCGGCGCGGATGTCCGTGCGGATGTCGGCCCCGCCCGCGATCTCGATCTCGTGGTCCATCGCGGCCGCCATCCGCAGCCCGGACACCTTCGCGTGGTGGCACAGCACCGCACGTGTCTTCTCCGCCATCGTGAAGTCGTTGACCAGCGGGGAATCCAGCGCGGCCGCGACGCGCGGGTCGCTCGTGCGCGTCTCGGTCGGCTCGTTGGCGAGCAGGTCGGACTGGACGACGAGCTGGACGTCGTCGAGCGGCTCGACCTCATAGCGGATCGCGGCGACCGCGCGCTGGGTGAACGACACCAGCCGCTCGCTGCGCACGATCACACGCCTGCCGGTCGGCGACTCCCAGAGCGTGCGGCGGCGCAGTGTGCCGGAGCGGAAGTCCAGCGTGCGCTCGTGCTCGATCGCGTTGCCGTAGCGCATGTCCAGCGGCTCGTCCTCGACCAGCAACCGGATGATCTTGCCGTCCGTCACGTTGACGACGGTCTGGCCCGCCTCCGGGTAGCCGTAGCCCTTTTCCCCGTACGGCAACGGGTGTTCCTCGTAGAAGCCGTTGAGATACGTGCCCGGCAGGCCGCGCGGCTCGCCCTCGTCGAGGGAACCCCGGAAGCCGATGTGGCCGTTGGCCAGCGCGAACGTCGACTCGGTCCGGTGCAGCTGGTCGACGGCGAGTCCCTGCCAGCGCAGCTGCCACGGTTCGATCGCGTAGCTCATGACAGCAGCTCGTCGAGCTCGTCGACGACCTGGTCGGCGCCGTTCGTCTTCAACGCTTCCCTTTGGTGGCCACGATCCACGCCGATCACGTAGCCGAAGCCGCCGTCGTGCCCGGCTTTGACGCCCGAGAGCGCGTCCTCGAAGACCGCGGTGTGCTCGGGCTTCGCCTGGAGGCGTTTCGCGCCTTCGAGGAACGAGTCGGGCGCCGGTTTGCCGTGCAGGTTCTGCTCGGTGATCACGTTGCCGTCCACCAGCGCGTCGACGAACTCGGTGAGGTTGCCCGCTTTGAGCACTTTGGTGGCGTTCGCGGAACTGGTGACGACACCGATCGGCAGGCCCTGCCTTCTGGCCTCCTCGAGGTAGCGGACCGAGGCGGGGTAGGGCGTGATGCCCTCCTCGTCGATGATCCGGTTCACCAGGTCGTTCTTCTCGTCACCGATGCGGCGGATCTCGTCTTCGGGCGGCGTGAGTCCGCGCGAGGCCAGGAAGCTCCTGACGCCGTCGTAGCGCGGTTTGCCGTCCACGTAGGTCAGGTAGTCCTGCTCGCTGAACGGCTGGCCCATGTTCTCGAACGTCTGCCGCCACGCCTTGCGGTGCAGCACCGCGGTGCTGGTGAGCACGCCGTCGAGGTCGAACAGCAGCGCCGTGATCTTCTCCGGGAGGCCGAGGCTCATGCTTCGATCATGCACCCGTCTCGTCGACTTCGCCCCGTTCCTCCTTGAGGCGTTCGTCGAGCGGTCGCGGGTGTGCCTGCTCGTACTCGGTCATTCCGTACTTGTCCGACTCGGCCCACCGCTCGGGCGGGTCCATACCGGCCTCGAGCGGGTCCTTCTTGAGGTTGTCCTCGTCGAGTGCCTCGAAGTCGTCGGTGTCTGCCGGGACATATGCGCCGCGTTCTTCTGTCATGCCCTCGCTAGTACCCAGGTTCGGGTTATCCGATGCTTTGGCCGACGAGCGAACCGATGGCGTAGGTGACGCCCATGGCGATCAGACCGCCGACGACATTGCGGATGACCGCGCGTCGTTTCCGTGCACCGCTCAGCCTCGCGCTGATGAAACCGGTCAGGGCGAGGGTGGCCACTGCTGCTGCGACCGTGATGGGAACGCGGAGGCTCGGCGACGTGAGCGTGATGGCGAGCAGGGGGAGCAGCGCGCCGATGGTGAACGACACGAAGCTCGCGATGGCGGCGCCCCACGGGTTGGTCAGCTCGTCCGGGTCGATTCCGAGCTCGGCCTCGGCATGAGCGGTCAGCGCGTCGTGGTCGGTGAGCTGCTCGGCCACCTCCATGGCCGTGTCGGGGTCGAGGCCTTTCTCCTCGTAGATGCCCGCCAGTTCCTTGAGCTCCTCGTCCGGCATGTCCTTGAGCTCCTGGCGTTCCTGGGCGAGGAGGGCACGTTCGGCGTCGCGCTGGCTGCTCACCGACACGTACTCGCCGGACGCCATGGACATCGCGCCCGCGAAGAGGCCGGCCAGGCCCGCGATCAGGATCTGGGCCCTGTCGGTGGTCGCCCCCGCGACACCTACTACGAGGCTCGCCGTCGAGACGATCCCGTCGTTCGCCCCCAGAACACCCGCGCGCAGCCAGTTGATCCGGTCGCCGGTGACGTCGTCGTGGGGCTCGTGGTGCGTCATTTCGGCAGGTTATCTCCAGGTTCACGTCCGCGCTCGGTTCTGGTTTCCGCTGGTCAGAGGCCTGACCTTCGATTTTTGTCAGACCTCGGTGGCACTATGTCGAACAGGTGTTCGTCCCGCGCTCACAGGAGGTCAGTCCAGATGCAGATCGAACCCCGCCGCTGGCCGGGCCGCGTCGTCCCCACCACCGACGCCGACGTCGCCACAGCAGTCGAGTCGCTGTGTGCGCGTGCCTCCTGGCCGGACGCCGACCGCAAGTGGATCCGCCGCACGTTGGAGCCCTGGTTCGCCGCGGGGTGGAGTGTCGACGCTGTGCTGGTGGCGGTCGATACGCACCCCGACGGGACTCGGCAGGGGAGGCCCAGGTCTCGGGCGCAGGTCGCGCACGAGTTCCTGCGAGCCCGGATGCGGGCCTGGACCGGGGATGGTGCGCGGCTGGCTCGGCCGCCGTTACCTGGGGTGTCGCTGGGGGAGTGGTTCCGGGTCAATCGGCGCAATGCGCTGTTGAACTCGCCGCGGCGGGCGCAGGGGCTTGGTGCGGAGGGCGAACGTGCTCGGGCGGAGAGCCGTGCGCTGGCTCACCGGCGGGATCCGGTTGAGCGGAGTCGGGAGAAGGGGCGGCGGCGGCAGGAGGTGCTCGACAGCTTGCTGGTGCCGGGGGTGGAGGCGCCGAGTTTTGCGGAGTCGTGGAGGTTGGTGGCTGATCTGATTCCGAATCAGAGGGTTTGTTCGGCGTGTGGGCATGTGGTGCGGAAGGAGGGTCCGCGGTCGATGGCGCATCGGGTTGCGTGACGGGGGCCGTGTTCGTAGTAGCCGTGTGTGCCCAACCTGTTCGGCGTTCGCCGAGCAGGCAAATGGAATCGCTCTCACGCCATCGGCGCGATGAGCTGGTTGTAGTTGGACGCCAATGACAACGTTGTCAGATCACTCCAACTACAGCCAACTGACCTGCAGCCAGTTTGTGTTGATGCCGATGAACCCGTTCTTAGGCCCGTTACCAGCGGGTTTCCGGCCTGCTCGCGATCCGGGTGATTGAACCGGCCCGATCCCGGGAACACGTTGCGCGTTGTGTTTTCTACGAAGGGGCCGACATGCTCGAAGTGACGCCGGTGGCTGCTGAGGTCATCAACGAGCTCACGTCACAGTCATCCGCCGACGACGACATCGGCCTGAGGTTCGCGCTGGCCGCCGACGAGGAGAGCCAGGCGGCACTCGAACTGTCGCTCAGCGAGCCGGTCGATGGCGACCAGGTTGTGACGGCGGAGGCGGGGGCGAAGGTCATCATGGAGCCTGCGGCGGCCGAGTTCCTAGAGGACAAGGTGCTCGACGTTCGGCAGGACTCGGAGGGCAACCCGGCTTTCGCCATCGCGAGGCAGGATCCGCCGGTGGACCCGACCCAGAACTCGACCCGGAACTCGACTCCGCTCTAGGGCGTAGAGGACCGAAGGCTTCCTGGCGCGCGCCACCGCTCAGGCCGAGCCCCCAGGTCTGGGCACAAGCGAAACGCCCCCACCCGGCCAGGGAGGGGGCGTTTCGCGTGCAGAAAGTCGGTCAGACGAGCGTCACTCGATGCGGCGGATGACGCTGATCGGGCCGATCGAGTTGATGTCCGCGATCTTCACCGGCACGCCCTCGGTGGAGGCGTGGACGGCGCGCACGTTGTCCACTGCCATGGCCACGTGGGACTGGCTGGAGTAGTAGACGATGATGTCGCCGGCCTTCACGTCGCCACGGCTGACCGAGCGGCCCGCGGCAGCCTGGGCGTAGCTGGTGCGGCCGATGGCCACGCCTGCGGAGCGGTAGGCGGCCTGGATCAGCGAGGAGCAGTCCCAGGTGTCCGGGCCGTTGGAGCCGTAGACGTAGCGCTTGCCGCGCTGCGCGAGGGCGAAGTCGAGTGCCCTGCCGGCGGTGCCGGGCGGGACGATGATCTTCGACATGTCGCCGGCGTTCTTCAGCGCGTTCTGGGTGGCGACGCTCAGCGAGTTGTACTGGTTGCGCGCCTCCTCCAGCTGCTTCGCGAGGTCGGACTTCTTCGTCTCGATCTCACCGAGGAGCTTCTTGGAAGCCTCGGTGGCCTCGCCCGCCTTGCGTGAAGCGGCGTCGGCGGCGTCGACCACGTCGGTCAGCTTCTTCAGTGCTTCCGCGTTGTCGCTGGCCAGGATGTTGATGGCCGACATGCGGTTGAGGAAGTCCTGCTGCGAGTCGCTCACCAGCAGCGCGGAGATCTGGTTGAACCGCGCGCCTTCGAACGTGCTCGCCGTCAGCAGGTCGACGTGGCCGCGGAGGCCTTCCTCGGCCTGCTTGGCGGTGGCCAGGTCGCCCTTGGCCTTGTCCAGCTCGCCCTGCTTGGCCTTGAAGTCGTCCTGGGCCTTCAGGTGGTCCTGGTTGAGCTGTGAGGCCTTTTCCGAGAGCTCGTTGTACTTCTTGAGCGCGTCGGCGGCCGAAGGTTGTGCGGTGGCCGGCGCCGTGGGGAGAGCCGCCGCGACGACAGCTGCCGTCGCCACGAGTGCTCCGCGCATGGCACGGCGTGAGGTTTGCGACGTCACGTCGCGGTTCCTCCTTCATCCTGGCAGCCGCCTCGCGAAGAACTACTGCGCGTGAGGCGACAACCTTGGCGGGTGCCCCGAGTGGGTTAACTGCTGGGCCGAAGGTCTCGGACAGGTTACGGAACGACCTTGTGTCCGTCTACCACCGGGTCCCTAACCGTTCTCGGGACAGCACGCTCTCATAGTCCTCTACGTCGACTTATCGCGGGGTGGGAGAGAATCGTCACCCGACAACGCGACGAATCACGGAAATGGGCCCGATCGAGTCGATGTCGGCGATTTTCACCGGTACGCCCTCTGTGGAGGCGTGCACCGCGCGGACACTGTCCACGGCCATGGCCACGTGCGACTGACCTGAGTAGTAGATGATGAGGTCACCGGGCGCGACCTGGGCACGGGTCACGCCGCGACCCACCTTCGCCTGGTCGTACGTGACGCGCGGGATGGTCACGCCGGCGGAGCGGTAGGCGGCCTGCATGAGCGACGAGCAGTCCCACGAGTTGGGGCCGTTGGAGCCGAAGACGTAGGGCTTGCCGCGCTCGCCCAGCGCGAAGTTCAGCGCGGCACCGGCCGCTCCGGCGGGCACCGGGACCGGGGACTTGTCGCCCGGCGTCGCCAGCGCGGCCTTCTGCGGCGCGGACAGCGACTTGTACCTGTCCCGCGCGGTCGCCACCTGCTGGTCCATCGCCGTCTTGCGGACCGACACGTCCTTGACCAGCTTGTCCGCCGCGGCGGCGGACGAGGAGGCAATGGCACGCGCCTTCGCCGCCGCGTTCAATGTGGCGGTCATCCGGGCCACGGCCGCGTTGTTGTCCGCGGCCAGCATGTTCAGCGCCTGCATCCGCTGCAGGAAGTCCTGCTGGGACGAGCTGGTCAGCAACGCCGACAGGTCGTTGAACCGCGCGCCCTGGAAGCTCGCCTCGGTCAGTAGGTCGACCTGGCCGCGGAACTGCTCGGACGCGGCCAGCGCCTTCTTCTCCGCCTCGGTGGCGGCGCCCAGGTCGGCGTTCGCCTTGGACAGGTCGCCGGTGGCCTTGAGGTGGTCCTGGGTGAGTTTCTCGGCCTCGTGCGTGAGGTCGTTGTACGCCTTGAGCGCATCCGCGGCCGGTTGGGCGTGCGCCGACGGCATGGACACGACCGTTGCGGCGATCACGGCGGCGAGAGCGGTTGTCCTGGCAGTACGTCGGCCGGGCACGCGGCCTCCTCGAAGTCGGGGGAAGTCCTTCGAGGAGGCGTACGGCCAGACGGCCGACAAGGTTCAGGCGGCTCGCCGTGCGGAGATCGACGCGCGGCAGGCGGCGATCAGCCGGGCGGTGGCCGCGCTGCCCCCGCGCCCACAGCGGGAGCAGCGCATCGCGACGTCGCCGGAGAGCTCGTCGACCACCACTCCGAGCTCGGCGTCGCAGTCGCGGCACCAGCGGTGTCGCGTGACCGGGTTGACGTGCACGGGCGACGAGACGCACTGGTGGATCCAGCGGCCGTGCACGTGGCAGGTCAGTCGGTCGTCGGGAGCCAGAGCACCGGTGTCCTCCGCGAAGTCTTCCTCGACCAGCGTCGCGATGAGTGTGGCGATCATGGCGTTCCCTCCGATCGGTTACCTGCCTCTACCCGTTCGTCGAACGAGCGAGCGCGGGTTCGACATGGGACGCCAACTTTCTCAACGCCCACGCGCACCCGAGCCCCACCGACGTGAGAGCGAGCCATGGCATCCACGGCACACCCGCGCGCGCAGCGGCGTCGAACAAGATTCCGGTGAGCAGGTTGCCGAGCAGGATCCCGATGCCCACGACGGTGTTGTAGAGGCCGTAGTGCGTGGCCACGAGCCGGTCTCCGGACAACGAGACGATCTTGTCCATCTCGAACGGGAACACCACCATCGTCGCGACCGAGATCAGCGCCGCGCACAGAATCAGCCCGGTCCAGCCGCCCAACATCGCAGGTAGGAACGCCAGGGCCAGCACGAGCATGCCGACCACCAACGACCGGTCCGGACCGTAGCGCGCGCGTACCCACGCGGTGACCCGCATCTGGCCGACGACCGCCAACACGCCAGACACGGCGAACAACACCGCTGTCAGCACCGCCGATCCGGAAGCGAGCGGCAGTGCCAGGTAGACCTGGAACGACAGCACGTACGAGCCGGTCATCGCGAGCGCGAACAGCACGAACCGCCGGTTCGAGAACACCAGCCGCCAGTCCGCCAGTACCGAGTCGCCCGAGGAGGTGCCGGCACAGGCAGGCAGCGACCGCCACTGCAGGACTGTCAGCACCAGGAACACCAGTGCCGCCACGAGACAGGTCAGCCGGAAGTCGACGGCCGTCAACGCCAGCCCGATCAACGGCCCCACCAGGATTCCGGTCTGGTAGAAGACGTTGAACAGCGCGAACGCCTCGACACGGCGAGGACCGGCGTCCGCCGCCACGTAGGCGCGCACCGCCGGGTTGAACAACGCCCCGGCGAATCCCGTCGCGGCGGACGCGATCACCAGCGCGGGCAACCCGTCCACGAGTCCCAGCAACAGGAAGCCGCCGGTCCGCAACGCACAGCCCGCCACGATCAACGGCTTGTACCCCAGGCGATCGGCCAGCGTGCCGCCGAGGAGGAACATGCCCTGCTGCGCGAAGTTCCTTACGCCCAGGACAAGTCCGACCGCCCAGCCCGCCAATGCGAGCGTCACGGACAGGTGTGAGGCGAGGTAGGGCATCAGCATGTAGAAGCCGACGTTGATGCTGAACTGGTTGAGCAGCAACAACTGCACGCTGCGGTCGAACGTCCTGAACTGCGCGATCACGCCGTCACCGCCAGTGGGTCCACAACGGACCGGCACATGGTCCACGACCGCACTTCACGTTCTCCCAGCGAGGAGATCTCCAACGGTTCCGACGCCGGAACCGCGTCCAGCAACCCGTGCGACGCACAGTATTCGTCGCTGAAAACGGTGTCGAAGTACCGTTGCGGCCCGTCCGGGAACACGGCCGCGATCCGCGTGCCGGGCGGGGAAGTCCGCGCCAGCCAGGAAGCCACCAGTGCCACCGCGCCGACACTCCAGCCGCCGCTCGCGTAGTGCCGCGACGCGAGCGTCCGGCATGCCCACACGGCTTCGGCGGGGTTCACCCAGTGCACCTGGTCGAACGCCGGGTAGTCGACGTTGCGCGGGAAGATGCTCGATCCGAGCCCTCTCATCAGCCGCGTCCTGGCCGGCTGCCCGAAGATCGTCGACCCGATCGTGTCCACCCCGACCAGCCGCAACGACGGGAAGTGCGTGCGCAGCACCGAGGCCACCCCGGCGGAGTGGCCGCCGGTGCCCACCGCGCACACCAGCACGTCGACCTGGCCGAGCTGCGCGGCCAGTTCGTGGGCGAGCGGCGCGTACCCGGCCACGTTGTCCGGGTTGTTGTACTGGTCGGGGCAGTAGGCGCCGGGCAGCGAGGACAGCAGCGCGGCCACCCGCTCGCGCCGCGCCTCCTGCCAGCCGCCGGTCGGATGTGGACTGTCCACCAGGTCCACGGTGGCCCCGTACGCGCGGAGCATCCGCCGGATGATCGGTTCCAGCCCTGGGTCGGTCACCAGCGTGACTCCGATGCCGTGCACGACCCCGGCGAGCGCGAGGCCGAGGCCGAGCGTGCCGCTGGTCGACTCCACGATGTGGCCGTCCGGACGGAGATCGCCGCGTTCGAGCGCGCGGTCGATCATGTGCAGGGCGGCGCGGTCCTTCATGCCGCCGCCGGGGTTGGCGCATTCGAGCTTCGCCCAGAAGCCAGAAGACGAGGTACGGGTCAGTTCGTCGATCCACAGCACGGGCGTGTTGCCGACGATGCCCGCGGGCGTGTTGCGGTCGAGCACAGGAACAGACATGGGGGATTCCCTCGGAAAGTGGGGACGGGCCGGTGCGGGAGCGCGCGCCAACGCGGCAGGACCGCGAAAGTCCTGCCACGGCACGCGGAAGCGGGCGGCCTAGGTTCGGGAGATACCGAGGTCGAGCAGCAATGTGCGCCCCGAGCTGACGTGCTCGGAGCGCCACGGACACGAGGTGAACGTCGAAGACGTGTCGGCGACCGCCATCGAGGGCAGGTCGACGTCGGCGACTGACGCGGGGCTGGTCTGCACGGCGGCCTGGGCAGGCGCGGCAGCGGAGAGGTGCTGCGTCTGGCCGTGGTGGCAGAACTCCATCGACAGGCCCGGCGTGGAGGGGCCGTGGTGCGCCGGATCCGGCGGGCACGCGGGATGCAGCACGAAGATCGCGATCAGCGTGAGTGCGACGACGACAGCAGTGCGACGCCCTGTCGTCAGTTGGTTCCGCACGGTGACCAACCTACCGCTACGGCCGATCTTGTAAAGGGTCTTGATAGGTTAGGTTAGCCTAATCTCGGGAGGTGGACGTGCGCAGGACAGTCGCCGCGGTTCTGCTACTCGGGCTGGTCACCGGGTGTAGTGGCAACGCTCCCGTGGAGCAGCAGCAGGGTCAGTGGTCCTTCAAGGACGATCGCGGCAAGGAGATCACCGCGCCCGAACACCCCAAGCGCGTGGTCGCACAGGTGTCCGCCGCCGGCGCGCTGAAGGACTACGGGATCAACGTGGTCGGCACGTTCGGTCCGCTCAAGCGGCCGGACGGCAGCACCGACCCGGAGGCGGGCAGCGTCGACCCGAGCCAGGTCGCCGACATCACCGGCCCCGGCTACGGCGAGATCGACTTCGAGAAGTTCGCCGCGCTCGACGCCGACCTCGTGGTCGCCGGCTACTACCCGGAGGTCACCGGGCTCTGGCACCTCACCGCCGAGTTCGAGGAGAAGGTGCTCAAGGTCGCTCCGACCGTCGGCATCGGCCAGTCCAAGATCCAGCTGCCGGACGGCATCAAGCGCTTCCGCGAACTCGCCAGGTCACTGGGCGCCGACACCGAGTCGGCCAAGGTGAAGGCCGACGAGGAGACGTTCACCAAGGCGGCCGAACGCCTGAAGGTCATCGGCACGAGGATGAAGGCCGCGAACCAGCAGATCCAGGTCATCGGCGCGGACCCGAAGCTCTTCTACGTCGCCGATGCCGCCCGTAACCCGGACCTCGACTGGTACGCCAAGGAGCTCGGCCTGCCGCTGCTCACGCCGGACAAGCCCGACTCCGAGGGCGGCGGCTACTTCCAGTCGCTGTCGTGGGAGAACTCCGGCACGTACAAGACGCACGTGATCATGTGGGACACCCGCCAGCACGTGCTCAGCCCGGAGCAGATGATCCAGGGCCACCCGGTCTTCCAGGCGCTGCCCGCCGTACAGGCCGGTCGGTTCGTCGAGTGGAACGCGGTCGCTCCGCTGAGCTACGCCTCCTACGGCAAGATCATGAACAAGCTGGCGGACCAGCTGGACGCGGCACTCGCGAAGTAGTGCCGCTTCGGGTGAAACCGGGGCGTTTGGCCAGGTGAGAGTGGCCGGGCTGCCGAATAATCGCTCGATGTGATCTCGGCACGCCTGGCCGCCCGGCCGCTGCTCGCCGACGGCCTGCTGGCCGCGGTGGTGCTGGCGTTCCAGCTGTGGCTCGAGTTCGGGCTGTACGAACACGGGCCCGACCTCGGCGCCGCCCTGTCCGCCGCTCTCACCGCCTGCGCGCTTGTGTTCCGCAGGCGATACCCGCTCCTGGTGATCGCGTTCGTCATGGTCGTCGCGTGCGGGGCGGTGCTGCTCGGCCACAAGGAGAGCGCCTCGATCGCCGCGGTTCTCATCGGCGTGTACTCGGCCTCGGCCCGTGGCGTGCCCGCTGGGCGGTCTGTACTTGTGGTGCTGGTGCTGGCGGCGGGCACGACGTTGCCGTTGCCGGATCTCGAGGACCTCCGCAACCCGACTTTCTGCGCGGCATCCTCGACTGGTGGCTGATGGTCGTCATCAGCGCGTCGCTGGGACAGGCGAAGCGGTACGACCGGCGCCGGGCCCGGCGCCTGGAGCACGCGCTCGAACTGCTCGACGACGCCCACCGGCGGCTCGCGGAGGACGCGGTCGCGGTGGAGCGCAACAGGATCGCCCGCGAAATGCACGACATCGTGGCGCACGGACTGAGCCTGATCGCGGTGCGCGCGGGTGTCGCCCGCATGCTGCCCGCCGACTCCGCCCAGGTCGCCGAGGCGATCGGCGTGATCGAGAAGACGTCCCGCGAGTCGCTGGCCGAGATGCGCACCGTGCTCGGCGTGCTGCGTTCGTCCGAACAGGACGGTGATGGCGGGCCTCAGCCCAGCCTCGACAGCATTCCCGAACTGGTCGAGCGGGCGCGGGAGTCCGGTTTGGACCTTCAGGTCGTGTGCGAGGGCGATCAGCCGGACCTGTCGCCGGGGCAGGCGCTGGTGGCGTACCGGATCGTGCAGGAGGCGTTGACGAACGTGCTCAAGCACGCCGGTCAGGTTCGTGCGTTGGTGCGGCTGAGCTGTGAGCCCGGTCGGGTGGTGATCGACGTGTTCAACGAGGCGCCGTCCGTGGTACCGGACTCTGTCCGAAGTGGACATGGGCTCGTGGGTATGCGAGAACGTGTTGGCATGTATGGGGGAGTCGTGCGCGCCGGGCCCGCAGACGGCGGGTTCCGGGTGACGGCAGAGCTGCCGGTGGAGGCGCGATGAGCACGTCCGTGCTGGTGGTCGACGACCAGGTGCTGGTGCGCGCGGGTTTCGTGGCGTTGCTCGGCGCGCAGCCGGACCTGGATGTCGTCGGGGAGGCCGGTGACGGCGAGGAGGCCGTGGCGCTGGCTTTGCGGCTTCTCCCCGACGTCGTGGTGATGGACGTGCGGATGCCTCGCATGGACGGTGTCGCGGCGGCGCGGACGATCCTGGAGTCGGGCGCTTCTGCCGCGATCCTGATGCTGACCACGTTCGATCTCGACGAGCACGTGTTCGCGGCGTTGCGCGCGGGTGCGTCGGGCTTCCTGTTGAAGGACACGCCGCCCGAGGAACTGGTGCGCGCCGTGCGGCTTGTCGCTCCGGGGAGGCGTTGCTCAGCGCCGACGGTCACCAAGCGGCTGATCAGCTCGTTCGCCGCGTTGCCCGCTGCTCCTGTGTCGGTTGCCGGTCGAGTTCGCCTCGCTCACCGAGCGCGAGAACGAGGTCGTGCTGCTTGTGGCGCGCGTATATCCAATGGCGACATCAGCGGCAAGTTGTTCCTGTCGGAAGCCACCGTCAAGACGCACCTCAACCGTGCGATGGCCAAGTTGGGGTTGTCGTCAGCGCGCTCAGGTCGTAGCCGCCGCCTACGAGTCCGGCCTGCTCAAACCGGGCAGCTGAAACTTCTGCGGTATGCCTTTCCGGGTTGTTCGAAACTTTCGCAGTACGATTTTGACCGCTTCCGGCGGTATTGTTGGTTCGACTGTTCTCCCGCATTCTTTTGGCAGGCACCGTACTGACCGAAGGAGTTGCGATGCGGGGAAATTGCAGGAAAAGCATTGTTGATGGTGACCGCGTTTTCCGTGGTCGCGTCAGCGGGACTCGCCGGCTTCTCGCCGGTCGCGTTCGCGGACGACCGTGTTCAGCAGGTGGCGCAGCCCGTCTCCACGCTGACGGACGACATCGACTGGACCGACGTCGCGGCGCCCTTCAAGGGCCTCAGCGATCCGAGCGTTCTGCAGACCGGACCGGTATTCGCTCTCGCCCGGATCGCCAAGCAGAGCGAGCTCAAGTTCGGTGAGCTGCTCCGGCAGATCAAGGACGCGGGCAACCCCGAGCCGACGAATGCGGACTGGCTCAAGCGGGTCGCGTTGTCCGCGGGCTACTCCGTCGACAGCACTCCGAAGGTCGGATCCATCGCGTACTTCTCCAAAGGCGCCACGGTCACCCGTACCGGCATGGGAGAGACGAAGCCCCTCACGTACGGGCGCGGTCACCTCGCCTATGTCGCGGGAATCAACTCCGACGGCAGCCTGACCATCGAGGAGTACGGCTACCAGCGCAACGAGGGGTACCAGACCTATTCGATTCCCGCCTCGTCGGTCGGCGAGTTCATTCACGTGCCGATCGCGAAAGGCTGGATCACCGGCGCGTTCGAACCGTCGTCGCCGGGCGTTCCGCGCGACCTGCCGAACGACCCGGATTTCGGCAACAACTATGCGGTGCGCGACGTCGCGATCGAGGCCGGGGTGGATCCGGATGACGACGCGGCGGTCAAGGCAGGCATCCTGCAGTGCGGCACGTTCGCCGACTGGTGGGTCGCCAACCAGCTGGGCGTGACCACCACCAAACTCCAGGAGCGGATCAAGACCAGGGCCGAGAACCGCGGCGTGAACCCGGCGCCGTCCACCTCCGCCGGCCAGATGGACGAGCAGTACCAGGATCTCGGAGTCCGCGTCGACCGCACCCCGGCCGTCGGCTCCATCGCGACCTGGGAGGCGGACAAGCCAGGCGCGCCCGGCCACGCCGCCGTGGTCACCCGTGTCTACCGCCTGCTCAAGTCCGACAAGGAGAAGGCCGACCGGATCGGCAACGGCACCTACCCGGACACGGTCACGTTGAAGAAGCTCATCGACGCGGCGCGCGGCTCGAAGGAACCGAAGCTCACCTACGTCCTCATGGAGGACTACAAGACGGCTTCGGCACGGCCAACAAGTACGGCCAGAAACTGCGCCCGGCCGAGGACGCCCACCACTACATCCACCTTGCGGCACACCCGGACGCCACCGTCCCTTACTCGGGCGTGGACAAGATCGCCGAGTACGTCAAGTCGGATCCGGAATGGCAGCGGAGGCTGGGCAAGCCGACGGCCCAGGTCGAGGCCGACGGGCTGAAGACCATCCAGCACTACGAGACAGGCTCGGTGATCTATGACCCCGAGACCGGTGAATTCGGGATCGATGCGCCCGAGCTCACCGCGGCCCAGCAGCAGTCGCTGGCGGACAACCCCGACACCCCCGCGCCGATGCGCACCGACAACGACCGCCTCAAGGCCCAGATCAAGCAGATGCAGGACACCCTCGCCACCGTCACGGCCAAGTACGCCACCAGCAAGCCCGCGGACCCGATCGCCGCCGTGATCGCGAAGTTCACCACCAACCTCACCCAGCTGCAGGCGAAGTTCGCCGCCGCGATTGCCTAGGAGAACCGACATGTTCCGTCTGAAGACGCTCTCTTCCGCGTTCGCCGCAGGTGGCTTCGCTCTCGCCGCAGCTCTCTCGCTGACCGGCCAGGCCCACGCCACCGACGTCGAGCCGGTGGCCGCGACACAGGACCTCGCGTCGCTGCAGGAGGAGGCCAACACCCTCGAGGCCGAACTGGCCGCGATCGAGTCCGACGTCAACGAACTGGAACCCGCCGAGTCGGCGGAACCGCCGCCGGCTTCGGGGGCGCAGGGCACGGCAGGTGATCAGCAGACTGTGACCGGCGATCCGGCCGGTGGGCAGGTTCAGCCGCAGCCGCAGCCCGAGCCGGAGTCTGCACCGCAGCCCGAGGCGCGGCCGGAGTCGGATCCGGTCGGCGATGTGATCAGTGATGTGGTCGGTGGTGTGTTCGACGGTTTCGGCTCGGTGCTTGACGCTGCGGACAGGGGTCTTGACGACCTGGACAAGGCGCTTGATGTGGTCGCGCAGCCCGAGACCCAGCCTGCACCGCAGCTCGAGCCGGAGTCTGCACCGCAGCCCGAGGCGCGGCCGGAGTCGGATCCGGTCGGCGATGTGATCAGTGATGTGGTCGGTGGTGTGTTCGACGGTTTCGGCTCGGTGCTTGACGCTGCGGACAGGGGTCTTGACGACCTGGACAAGGCGCTTGATGTGGTCGCGCAGCCCGAGACCCAGCCTGCACCGCAGCTCGAGCCGGAGTCTGCACCGCAGCCCGAGGCGCGGCCGGAGTCGGATCCGGTCGGCGATGTGATCAGTGATGTGGTCGGTGGTGTGTTCGACGGTTTCGGCTCGGTGCTCGACGCTGCGGACAAGGGCATCGACGACCTGGACAAGGCGCTCGACGAGGTGGCGGCGCCGGAATCCCAGCCTGAGCCGCAGCCGGAACCCGAGAAGGCCCAGGTGTCCGACCCGCTGACCGACTGGCTGAACGACCGCGTCAACGAGGCGTTCGACCGGTTCAACGGACTGCTCGACGAGGCCGACCTCGCGCTGGACGCCCTGCCGGACGCTGAACCGGCGTCGAATGAACCGGCGTCGACTGAACCGGTATCGACTGAACCGGTATCGACCGAGCCGGCCACAGAGCACGACTCGTGGGGCGAGTGGTTCAGCGGCGTCATCGACAGCGCTCTGACCGGTGTGGACAAGGCGCTGGACGACGCGAACCACTGGCTGGACGAGGTTCCGGCGGACGAGACCGAGGCGGCCGGGCAGGTGGCCGACGAGGTCGACGTGGACACGTGGGCCGACCAGCTGGTCAAGCAGGTGGAGCAGAGGCTGTCCGCGGCTGCCGACCGGGTGCCCGCCTGGCTCGACAGCCTGCCGGAGACCGCCGACTCGGTGTTCTACACCGTGAACGACTGGCTCGACCTGGTCGAGTGTGAGCAGGGCGGCGAGTCCGGGCAGGTGTCCGAAGTGGACGCTGTGGAGCAGGTTGTGGACACGGGAACGGCCGTGACCGAGCCCGCGACCGAGGTGGCGCCCCAGAACGCCGAGGTCGCACCCCAGCTGGACCTCGCAGCGCGGGAGGAGGTGACGAGGACGCCGCTCGCCTACACCGGCAGCAACGGCATGGTGCCCACCGGCCTCGCGGGGCTCGGGCTGCTCGGGGCGGGGCTGGCGCTGGCGCTCCGGCGCAGGCGGACGGCCTGATCCGGTAACCGGGGGGTGAGGGGTGGGAGCGAGAGCTCCCACCCCTCGTCACATGAAGCGCCCCTACCTGAAACTCCGTGGCGGACAAGACACCGCCCCGACATCATGACCCGCATGCTGACCCTGCTGAGAGAGAACGGCCCGTTGCGTGTGCTGAGCACCGCACGGGTCGTTTCGGTCGTGGGGGATGCCCTCAGCCTGGTCACCCTGATGCTGCACGTGCAGTCCGTGATGGGGAAGGCCATCGCGGTGGCCGCGCTGCTGCTGGTCGCCGATTTCGCGCCGTCGTTGCTCAGCCCGTTCACCGGGATCATCAGCGACAGGTTCGACCGGCGCACCGTGATGATCGTCTGCGAGGTCGCGCAGTGCGCGCTGCTGGCGGTCATCGCGTTCACGCTGCCGCCGTTGCCGTTGCTGCTCGTGCTGGTCGGTGTCCGCGCGGTGCTCGGCACGATCTTCGTCCCGGCGTCGCGGGCGGTCGTGCCCAGTCTGGTGGCGGACAAGGACCTCCCGAAAGCGAACACGGTGCTGGGTTTCGGCACCAACAGCGCGGACGTCATCGGGCCGCTGCTCGCCGCGGGGCTCCTGCAGTTCATGAGCACCCGAGGCGTGCTGCTCGTGGACGCGGTGTCGTTCGGCCTGTCGGCGTTGTTGTTGCTGCGGTTGCCGAAACTGGTCGTGCCACCGGAACCGGGCGGTTCCGTGCTCGCCGACGCGAAGGCGGGGCTCGGCGAGATCTGGCGCAGCCGGGCGTTGCGGATCGTCTTCCTCGGCTTCTGCGGTGTCGTCACGTGCGCCGCGATCGACGACGTCGCGATACTCCAGATCACCAAGGACGTGTTCCACGCGTCGGACAGCGCTGCCGCGGCACTTCTCGCCGCGGTGGGTATTGGTCTGGTGGCCGGGTTCGCGTTGCTGGCGAGGGGAGCCACCAGGATCGGCATGGTGACGCTGCTGGTGACCGGCTTCGTGGTCAGCAGCGCGGGCAACCTGCTCACCGGTTTCGCGTGGGGCGTGGGGGCGGCGTTCGCGGTGCAGACCGTGCGCGGACTCGGCATCGCGGCGATGGACGTCGCGCACAGCACCCTCGTCCAACGGCTGACGCCCGCGGACAAGGTCGGCCGGGTGTTCGGCAACTTCTACGGTGGAATCGGGGTGGCCGCGGCGATCGGGTACGTCGGCGGTGGTCTGCTGCTGGACGCGGTCGGCTCCCAGCTCACGTTCATCCTGATCGGGATCGCGGGCATGGTGGTGTCGGTCTGGGTGGTTGCCGCTTCACGGGCAAGAGGTGTTGAGTGGGAATCAGCCTCTTGAGGGGAGAAGGCGATGTGGGGGAAACGCATTGCTGTCCTTGTTGTCTCAATTTTCTTAGCCGGAACCATGTCGGCCGTCGCGCACGCCGGCGCCGGGGTCGTGCCCGCGTCGACGTCGTGGGTGTCGGCTGACCGAGGGTGGGTGCTGGGTGCCGACACCCTGTGCCCGACCGCGAAATGCGCGCAGCTGGTCCGGACGCTCGACGGCGGAGCGTCCTGGACGAGGGTGAAGACGCCGCCGCTCACGGTTCCGGAGACGGATCGGCTGCGGGTGGTCTTCGCGAACGACGCCGCGGGCATGGTGACCGACGGCGAGCAGCTGTTCGTCACCAGCAACGGCGGCAACGGCTGGCTGGCCTCCGGTATCAAGGGAACCGTTGGGGCGCTGAGCTTCGACGACAACGGCTTCCTCGCGGTGATCTACGACGGGACAGTGTCCAGGCTGTTCCACCGCGAGCTGTGGTTCGGCAGCTGGAAGCCGGTGCCGGGCATCGAGGTGAAGGGCCAGGCGTTCGGTGACATCGCGCCGGGCCACGTCTCGCTCGCCGTGTTCGGCCAGGACAACCGTTACTGGACGCGGTCACCGGCAGGCTGGCGGGAAGAGCTCGCGCCGTGCGACATCTTCGCGGCGACCCGGCTCGGCACGGTCGGCACCGACCGCTATGCGTTGTGCAGCTTCGATCCCGGCTTCGGGAACATGAGCAAGGAACTGCGCAGGTCGGAAGGCGGGCCGTTCAAGACGGTCAGTGTGGCTCCGCGCGAGGGCATCACGCTGGGCTTCGCGATCTCGCCCGAGGCGGCGCTCGTCTCCGCGTCCGGGCGCGACTGGTCGTTCATCCACCGCGGTCCGGGCGAGAAGTGGGCCACGCCGGTCACGCTCGGCGGCCCGCCGTTGTGGGACCTGGCCTTCTCGGACTCGCGCAACGCCGCGTTCGTGCGCGGTGGGCCCGGTGCCGAGTTCGCCGAGGTCTACCGGTCCGACGACGCCGGAACCAACTGGAAGCTCGTCCAGATCTAGGTAAATTGAAGATCATGGAACCTCTGGACTACGGGATGCTCGACGTCGGCGACGGCAACCAGATCTACTGGGAGGTCGCGGGCGATCCCGACGGCAAGCCCGCCGTGTACCTGCACGGCGGGCCCGGCGGTGGCAGCTCGGTCAACGCGCGCAAGGCACTCAGCGAGGGCAAGTACCGGCTGGTGATCTTCGACCAGCGCGGCTGCGGCCGGAGCACGCCGAACGCGAGCGACCCGGCCGTGGACATGGCCCTCAACACGACCGACCACCTGATCGCCGACATGGAGAAGCTCCGTGAGCACCTCGGCATCGAGAAGTGGTTGGTGTTCGGCGGGTCGTGGGGCGTGACGCTGGGCGTCGCCTACGCGCAGCGCCACCCCGAGCGGGTCAGCGAGATGATCTTCCTCGCGGTCACTCTCGCATCCAAGCGTGAGATCGACTGGCTGTACCAGGGTGTCTCCCGGTTCTTCCCGGAGGCGTGGGCCCGGTTCAGCGCGCACGTCGGCGACGCTCCGGACGTCGTGCGGGCCTACGCCGACCTGATGGAGAACCCCGACCGGGCCGTGCGGGAACAGGCCGCGCTGGAATGGGTGCGGTGGGAGGACACCGTGCTCTCGCTGGAGAGCTTCGGCAAGCCGAACGTGTTCAGCGACAGGGTCTCTGACGACATCATCGCGCTGGTGCGGATCATCGCGCACTACTACGCGAACCTGGGTTTCCGCGAGGACGGCGAGCTGCTGCGCGACATCGGCAAGCTCGCGGGCATCCCGGCCGAGCTGATCCACGGCAGGCGCGACCTGAGCTGCCCGGCCGACACCGCGCACGCGATCGCGGGGGCGTGGCCGGAGGCGAACCTCACGATCGTGGACGACTCCGGGCCACAAGGGCAGCCCCGCGTTCGGGGAGGCGATCAAGGCCGCAGTCAGGAGGTTTTCCCCATGACACGACGCAAACCGCCCGGCATGGGCTTCGAGTCGTGGATCGACAGGCAGATCCGCGAAGCCGAGGAACGCGGCGAGTTCGACGACCTGCCGAGCGCGGGCAAGCCGCTTCCTGGCGCCGGTCAGGCACTCGAGGAGGACTGGTGGATCAAGAAGAAGGTGCGCGAGGAAGAGGGCACTGCAGGGTTGCCCCCTTCTCTCGTGCTGCGAAAGGAAGCCGAGAGCGCGAAGGCACGCGCGCTCTCAGCTCCCTCCGACGAAGAGGCCCGCGCGATCATCGAGGCGATGAACGCGAAGATCCTCGACGCGCTCCGGACACCGTTGTCCGGCCCGCCGTTGAACCTGATGCCCTTCGACATCGGAAAGTGATGCGTGAGCGGGAGAGCCGCCCACGCACCAACCCGTAGTCAGCTCGACCGGATGTCGATGCAGGAGTAGAACGCCATCGGGGTGTCGCCGATGTTCCAGACCGCGAGCACCTTGTGCTTGCCCGCGGAGCCCAGGTTGATGGTGTGCGACACGCTGGCAGGCGGCAACTGGTTGTTGCCGCTGAACGTGGCGACCTTGCGGCCGTCCACGAAGTAGTCGTAGTCACGCGTGCGGTGCCGCGCGGTGAACGTCCAGTTGAACGTCACCGAACGGCCGGTCTTCGCCTCCTGCCAGCCCTTGTTCTCGTTGCTGAGCACGGAGAACTGAGACAGGTTGGCGTGGCAGCTCTGCAGGCCCTTCGGGCCCTCGACCGACTGGGGTTCCTATTGGATGGCCCCGCACGTCCTTGAGTGCCCCTGGCGCACTGGGCCTGACGGCTGGCCGGTGACGACACGTAACCATGAGCGAATGCCGTACCGGTCGGGAGAGCCACGACGACCAATGGTGCAGCGAGAACGCCTGCCAGAGCGGCCGCGACCCTGGGTCGAATCTTCATGTGACTTCCTTTGCCTTGATGTTGCTTGCTGCATGACATCGCGGCGGCGGTTGAAGGTCTAGACCATACCGCGCGTGATCGGGGAGCCACAAGGCGTGTCTGATAGATCAGCCAGGTAAGCGTTTTCGCTCGGGCTTCGTACATCGCCGAAATTTCGGCGAGTCTTGAGCGAACGCGTTGGTTTCTGGGACATTCTGCGCAACTTCGAGCTGTCTTGGGGTGCCAGGTGCGTTCGATCGTGGCGTTGTTGCTGGCTTCTGTCGTAGTCGTTCCACCCGGCGTGGACCGGGATGTGTACCGGTATCTCGAAGATCCGCGGATGACAGGGGAGGGACAGCAACCGCACCACGCGGAGCTCCGGCCGTACTCCAGCGTCCAGGAAGCGTTGCGTGGCAAAGAGAGCACGCCGTTCACCCGAACGCTCGACGGCGACTGGCGGATTCGGATGCACGACCTGCCGGAGCAGGTGCCCGCCGGGTTCGAGAAACCGGGCTACGACACCTCTCGCTGGAAGACCGTGACGGTGCCGCACACCTGGCAGACGGACGGGCTCGACCACCCGATGTACCGGAACACGGTCGAGGAGATCTGGCCGGACGATCCGCCCAAGGTGCCGCGCGACGTCAACCCGACCGCGGCCTACGTCAAGTCCTTCTTCGTGCCGGACGACTGGAAGGAACGTCGGACGTTCCTCAGGTTCGAGGGCGTGACAGCCGGCTACTTCGTGTGGGTCAACGGGAAGTACGCCGGGTTCGACCAGGGCGGGTACACGCCGGCCGAGTTCGACGTCACCGACCTGCTCGTGCCCGGCCCCAACCGGGTCGCACTGCAGGTGCACCGGTGGGGCGCCGGGTCGTACCTGGAGGACTACGACCAATGGCGCTACAGCGGCATCTTCCGCTCGGTCTGGCTGTACTCGGCGCCGGACAAGAGGATTCGCGACGTCTCCATCACCACGAAGGGTTCAGTGCTCACCGCCGACCTCGACCTGACCGCGGCCGGCGAGGTGTGGGGCGGGCTCTACGACAAGCAGCACAACCTGGTGGCCGAGGCGAAGACGACGGACGCTCGACTTGTCCTGTCGGTGCGCGATCCGCTGCCGTGGACCGACGAGACGCCGAACCTCTACACCCTCGTCCTCAAGCTGGACAACGGTTTCGTCACCCGCGAGACGACCGGCTTCCGCGACATCACCATCGCCGACCGGCAACTCAAGATCAACGACAAACGGGTGTTGTTCAAGGGCGTGAACCGGGCGGAGGTCGATCCCGACCACGGCAGGCACGTCCCTCGGGTGAACCAGCGCCGTGACGTCGAGCTGATGAAGAGCCTGCACATCAACGCGGTCCGGACATCGCACTACCCGAGCGATCCGCACTTCTACGACCTCGCCGACGAACGCGGGCTGTGGGTCGCCGACGAGATGGACGTCGAGACCCACTCGCACGAGAACTGCCCGCACGACTGCCTCGCTGACCGTCCGGAGTGGAGCGACGCGTTCCTGGACCGGTTCGTCGCGATGGTCGAACGCGACAAGAACCATCCGAGCGTCTTCATGTGGGACACCGGAAACGAGGCAGGCCTGGGTGCCGCGCACTTCCGGATGGCCGAGTGGGCCAAGGCCAACGAGCCCACCCGACCGCTGTACCACCAGCCGAACAAGCCGAGCGGTGACGCGCCGTTCGCGCACGTCTGGGGGCCGCGCTATCCGTCGCCGGAGAAGTTCGCCACGCAGGTCGCGCAGACCACCAAACCGTTGATCATGGGCGAGTACGCGCACGCGATGGGCAACAGCCTCGGCAACTTCCGGGAGTTCTGGGACATCATCCGGGCGAACCCGCAGGCGCAGGGCGGGTTTGTCTGGGACTGGGCCGAGCAGAACATCCGCCAGCCGTTGCGCGTCTCGCCGGACTCGTCGGGCAGCGGGATCCTCGCGCACGTCACCGGCCTGCCGTCCACTGTGGATGGTCATCGCGGGAAGGCGCTGAAGTTCTCCGGGCTCGACGACTTCGTCGAGGTCTACCGGGATCCACGGCTCGACCTGCTGGGGCCGTTGACGCTGGACGCGTGGGTGAAGCCGGCCCGGCCGTTCACCGACTTCACGATCGTCGCCAAGGGCAGCCAGTACGGGCTGCGGATGGCGGACGAGAAGACGCTGGAGTTCTACGCGGGCGGCAGGGTCCAGGCGCCGGTGCCGGCGGACTTCTTCGACAGGTTCCATCGCGTCACCGGCAGGTACGAGGGCGGCAGGCTCAAGCTCCTGATCGACGACGTCGAGGTCGCCTCCGTGGCTCAGGTGGGCCCGGTTCCCAGGTCGGCGCATCCGGTGAACGTCGGGCGCAACGCCGAGACGATGCGCGAGAAGTACGTGGGTCGGATGGCGCACGGGACGATCGACGAGGTGCGGATCTCCGACGGTGCTCGTGAGGTGCTGGCGCTGGACTTCGACCGCGAGGAACGCCGTGGCACCTACCTGTCGCACGGGCAGAGCGTCGCGGGTGTCGACGGCGTCGTGGACTCGGACCGCAACCTTCAGCCGGAGACCGCGCAGCTGAAGTGGGTGCATCAGCCGGTGCGGTTCGCGTTCACGGACGGTGTGCTGACGGCGGCCAGTGAACGGGTCTTCGCGCCGATCGCCGGTGAGCTGCGTTGGAAGGTGATCGAGGGCGAGCGAACCGTGCGTTCCGGGTCGCGGCGGGTCTCCGTGGCGCCTGGCGGATCGGTGTCGTTGCCGGTGCCGCCGTCGTCGAGTGAACGCGAACGGTTCCTCAACGCCGAGCTGGTGGTCGACGGCAAGATCTACGCGCACGACCAGTTCTCCCTGGGCGGCAAGGCGATCGTCGACGCTCCCGCCGCTGTGGGAACGCCGCTCGTCGAGAACACCGATGACTCGGTGATCATCCGCGGGCCGCAGTTCCGCTATGTCGTGCGGAAGGCGACCGGGGCGTTGACGTCGATGCGGGTGCGGGGCGTGGAGCTGCTGCACGGCAACGGGACCGAGCTCGACGTCTGGCGTGCCCCGCTGAGCAACGAGACGGCGGACTGGGGCACGGCCGAGTCCGTGCAGTGGCGCGCGGCCGGGCTCGACCGGTTGCGCACGACGGCCTCGACGGTCGACGTGACCGGCTCGACGATCACGGTCAAGGCGGTCGTGAGCGCGCCGGACGTGAGCGACGCGGCGTTCGAGCAGACGCTCACCTATCGCGTCGACGCGGCCGGGACGATCGACATCGGTCACCAGGTCGTGCCGGCCGGGCGGATGCGGACGCTGCCCTATCTGCCGCGAATGGGACTGGCGGTCCCCGTTCCGGACCGGTTCGGCAAGTTCACCTGGAATGGGCGCGGGCCGGGGGAGAGCTTCATCGATCGCAAGGACGGCACACCGATGGGAGTGTGGCGTTCCTCGGTTGACAAGGAATACGTGCCTTATGACCGGCCGCAGGAAAATGGCAACCACACCGACACGAGGTGGGCGCTTCTGACCGACGGCTGGACAGGAGGATTACTCGTCTCGGGTGCGCCCGACGTCTCGGTCAGCCGGTATGACGAACTCGACCGGGCCGAGTACGGGTTCCAGCGGCAGCGCAACGCCGGATGGACGACGCTGCACGCCAACAGCAGGGTCACCGGCGTCGGAGACACCCCGAACCCGGTGCGGCCGCACTTCCAGGTACGCCCCGACCAGACTCACTCGAGTTCGCTCACCTTGCGCCCGTTGACCCTGGCCGAGGTCGTGCGAGGAATTCCGATAGGAGCTTGATTCGTCTCAATTCGCTACGGGTTTTGCTGCGTTCGGACGTTGTGTAATGCGCATTAGTGCAGCTCAAACCGGTTTCATGAGTAGTGCTGCATTTGTGGCGACCCTCTGTCAATCGCGATTGAACGACATTTCTTTGTCGACCATTCGCTCCTAGAATCGCGCTCATGTGGTCGTCGGTGAGCTCGCGCACCAGTCTGGTGGGACGGGAACGCGAGCTGTCCGCCGTGCGCCGCCTCCTGCGCAAGCACCGCCTGGTGACGCTGGTGGGTCCCGGCGGGTCGGGCAAGACCCGGCTCGCCGCCGAACTGTGCCCTTTCGAGGCCCGCACCACTGTCGTCGAACTGGAGTCCGTGCATCGCCCTGACCTGCTGTGGCACGTGGTCGCGTTCTCACTCAACGTGTGGGAGGAGCCGGGCGAACCGTTGCCCGCGACCGTCGTCCGCGCGTTGTCGGAGCACCGGCTGCTGGTGCTGGACAACTGCGAGCACCTGATCCGCGAGGCCGCCGACGTCGTCTCCGAGCTGCTGGTGCACTGCCCGCGGCTGCGCGTGCTCGCCACGAGCCGGGAACCACTCGACCTCGCCGGCGAGATGTGCGTGGACGTCGGCCCGCTCTCGCCCGTCGACGCACGGCAGCTGTTCGTGGAGTGCGCGGGGGTCGACGACGCCTCGGTGGACGAGACCTGCGCGCGGCTGGACCACCTGCCACTGGCGATCGAGCTGGCCGCGGCGAGGCCCGACGTGCCTGCCCGCCACCGCACGCTGGACGCGGTGATCAGGTGGAGCTACGACCTGCTCAGCACCGCCGAGCAGACGGCGTTACGCCGGCTTTCCGTGCTGGTGGGCGACTTCGACCTGGACCTGGCGTCCGCAGTGTGCGGGAGCTCGGACGACATCGTGCAGCTGATGGCGTCGCTGCGCGCCAAGTCACTCGTCGTCCGGGCACTGCCGTCGTCGAGCAGCGCCCGGTTCCGCATGCTCGAGTCGATCCGCCTGTTCGGCCTGGCGCGCCTGGACGAGTGCGATGAGACGGACGCGGCGTTCGACCGGCTCACCACCGTGCTCTCGCGCCTGGTGCGCATGGTGGCGGCGGCACCGGTCATCACGAACGAGGCGAACTCGTGGATCCTCGGCCAGGAACACCTGCTGCTGCACGTCCTCGCGCGCCTGCCACGGGCCGATCCCCGGCACACCTGGCTGGTCGCGGCGATCGTGCACGTCTGGTACCTGCGCGGCAGCTATACCGAGGCCATGCGGCTGGCCGAGGAGACACTCGCGTTCGGTGACTCCTCCGCGCACTCGGAGCTGCTGCTGTACCGCGCGGCGTGGCTCGCCGGCACGACCGGCGACGGCATCGAGGCGCTCCGGCTCGCCGAGGCCATGGTCGCGCACCCGTCGACCCGCCTGCCCGAGTGGGACGCGCGCGCCTGGAACACCCTGGGCTACGCCCGCTCCCTGATCGAGGATCTCGCGGGCGCGCGGACTGCCTACGACCGCGCGCTGGCCGCGGCACGGACACAGGACAACGAGTCGTTGCTGATGACGTTCCTCAACAACTACGCCTGGCTCCTGCTGCAGCTCGACGACCTCGACGCCGCGACCAGGATGGTGAACGAGTCACTGTCGCTCGGCGCCCCGGACACCGATCGCTGGATGGCCGCGAAACACACGGCGGGCGCGATCGCGTTGCGGTGCGGCGACCTCGACCTGGCCGAGGAGCACTTCACCGCGGCACTGCGCGTCGGCTCGGCCTCGTGCGTGTCGCTGGCCTCGGTGCTGGAGGGCCTGGGCGTGACCGCCTCGCGCCGGGGCCTCGTCGACCGCACCATCGTGCTGTTCGCCGCCGCTGCCGCGATCCGCCGTACCCGTGGCGCCGAGCTCGAACCGCCGTGGCTCGGCGAGGTGGCCGAGGCACGCGATCTCGCGACCGCCGTGGCGGGCGAGCGGCGAGCCCTGCGGGCCCGGCGCCTGGGCGAACGGCTCGACCACGCCGGCCTGGTGGAGTTCGTGACCGAGGCCGAACGGCACGACGGACAGCTGACCGCGCGGCAGCAGCAGATCGCCGATCTCGTGGTGGCGGGGCTGACCAATCCGGAGATCGCGCTGCGACTGGGGATCTCGACCGGCACCGTTCGGTCGCACGTGACGCAGATGCTGACCCGGCTCGGGCTGACCTCACGGACGCAGCTCGCGGCACGAACGGCGCGCTGCCGATGAGCGTGGGGTCAGGCGAAAACGCGCGGCGGGCAGAGCCCCGCCCACCCAGGGGGCCAGGCCAGCCAATACGTGTAACCCTAGCTGCGAGAACAGCCTGTCAACCCACCGCTCGGCGATCTGTGGACAACCTCGCCCCAGCCCCAGCCTGGCGCGCGCTCGCCGGTTTGCGGTGTCGCGGTATCGCGCGCCCCCGGCCCGAGGACCTGTTCGGCGAACGGCGAACAGGTTGGGTGTGGTTGACGGCGATTCGATCAAGGGTTGGTGGTACTTGCAGACGCCTGTCGGCGAACCGCGTGACCTGCGTCGTCCTCGAGCGAAAAGCACGTTCGTACGGCCATTTCGTACGAACGTGCTTTTCGCTCAGCATGCAAGGTTGCCTGGCACGCGGTGCCCTCGCGCCAGGGGAGGTGAGCCGTGACCTGTGAGGACTGCGGCGCACCCGTCACCGCCCCAGCCAGGTACTGCTCCGGCGCCTGCCGCCAGCGCGCCTACCGCCGCCGCGCCCGCGACGGCATGTCCGGCTCGCCGCGCCTCGACACGTTCGTCGGCCGCGCCGCCGAGCTCGCGGACCTCACCAAACTCCTGGGACGCCACCGGATCGTCACGGTGGTCGGCCCGCCGGGTGTCGGCAAGTCGCGGCTCGTGCAGGAGGCCATCGCGCACCGCCAGCACACGATGCTGATCGAGCTCGCCGACGTCACCAGGGTCGCGGACCTCGTCGCGTTCGGCCCCAAGCCCGGCCTGCTGGTGCTGGACGGCTGCGAGCACGTGCTGGCCGACTGCGCCGCGCTGGTGCGCAGGCATCCGTCGCTGCGGGTGCTGGCCACGAGCCGCGAGCTGCTGAACGTGCCGGGCGAGCAGGCGTACCGGCTCGACCCACTCGAACAGCATGAGGCGCACAGGCTGTTCTGCGACCGTGCGTCAGCGGTGGACGGGGAGTTCGACGAGCACGCCCACATCCTCGGCACCGTATGCGACCGGCTCGACCGCCTGCCGCTCGCACTGGAACTGGCGGCGCGGCTGGTGCGGGTGCTGACGCTGGACGAGATCGCGGCCCGGCTGGACAACAGATTCGCCGTGCTCACCGCCGGACCACGTGACGCGTCGACGCACCATCGGTCGCTGCACGCGGCGATCGACCGCAGCTACCTGCTCCTCACCGACGTCGAACGGGATGCGCTCAGAGCGTTCTCGCTGCTGCCCGGCGGCATCGGGCCCGACCTCGCCGATGCCCTGGTGCCACATGGCTGGGAGATCGCGAAGCGCCTGGCCGCGCGCTCGCTGCTGCACGGCGGCGACCGGTTCACGATGCTGGAGTCGGTGCGGCACTTCGCGTTCGAGGCGTTGCTGCTGCACGACTCCATCGCGGTCAGGGATCGCCTGCTCGACGCGCTCGTCGCCCTGCCGAACGAGCTCAGAGCCGAAGAAGCCGAGAACATCCGTTACGCCGCAAGACTCATGCCCGACGACCACCGTCTCGTGCCGGACGCGCAGGACGGCGAAGAGGCGGAGGAGCTCGCACTCGGGCCGTTGTCGTGGCGCGAGGAACGCCTGCTGCGCGTCGCCGCGATGGTCGCGGAAGGGTTGACGAACAAGCAGATCGCGGACGGGCTGCACGTGTCGCTGCGCACCGTCGAAGCCGACGTGCGCGACCTCAAGACCGCGCTGGGCGTGCGGTCGCGCGCCCAGATCGCCGCCTGGGCTACACAGGCGTGACTTCTTCTTTCGGAGCTTCCTGGGATTCCTGGGCTTCGGCTGCCTTCGCCAGCTTCCGCTTGATCACGATCGTGCTGAAGACACCCACGACCACCGCGATCGCGAGGCCCGCGTAGGAGAAGCCCTTCAGCCACTTCTCGGCCACCACGCCGAGGTAGTAGACGGCCGCCGCCGTTCCGCCTGCCCAGACCACGCCGCCGAGTGCGTTCGCCACGAGGAACTTGCCGTAGTTCATATGCATCGAGCCGGCGAGCGGCCCGGCGAGAATGCGCAGCAGTGCGACGAACCGGCCGAAGAACACCGCCCACGCACCGCGTTTCTGGAACACCCGCCGCGCGTGGTCGAGCTGCGTTTCCCCGAAGTGCTTGGGGAATTTGCGGCCCATCCACGCGAACAACCGCGGACCGCCGCGCCGTCCGATGAGGTAGCCGAAGTTGTCGCCGATGATGGCGCCCGCGCTTGCCCAGACACCGATCCACAACGGGCTCAGCTCGTCGTGCTGCGACGCCAGCAGCGAGGCCGTGACCAGCACGATCTCGCCTGGCAACGGGATGCCGAGCGACTCGAACCCGATCACCAGTCCGACGATGACGTAAACGGCGAGGGGTGGGATGGCTTCGAGCCACTGTTCGATCGGCACGCCGCAAGCCTAGCCTTCGCCCTGTGAACGAGGTCGCGCTCGCCGTCGTCGCGGGAATGGTCGCCACTGTCAACCCGTGTGGATTCGCGATGCTGCCCGCCTATTTGGCGCTCGTGGCACGCGACAACGTGGCGAGAGCCATTCTGTCCGGTTTGGTAATGACGTCCGGGTTTGTCACGTTTTTCGGCCTGTTCGGACTGCTGGTCGCACCGGTGGCCGCTGTGCTGAAGCGCTACCTGCCGTTCGTGACCGTCGTGATCGGGCTCGCCATGATCGTCATCGGTGTCCTGCTGGTCGTCGGGAAGACGCTCGTGCAGATCGTGGGGGCGCTGGGGCCGTGGCCGTTCGCGGTCGTACTTCTCATCGTGGGAGGCCTGTGGCTGAACCGCAGGCGCCGCAAGGCCGTACGACCAGACAGGAGGTGAGGTGCCGAATGCGCATCCTCGGAGTACTGCTGGGGGTCTTGCTGCTCGCGGGGTGCGCCGAGAAGGCGCCGACCCCGGAGAAGTTCCAGTTCACCGCCAAGACCCTGGAAGGCGCGGAGTTCCAGGGCGACAAGCTCGTCGGCCAGCCTGCCGTGCTGTGGTTCTGGACGCCGTGGTGCCCGTCGTGCAACGCCGAGGCGCCGACCGTCGCGAAGATCGCCAAGCGGCACAGCAAGGTCCAGTTCGTCGGCGTCGCGGCCGAGGACCAGCTGGACGCGATGAAGAAGTTCGTCGCCGACCACCAGATGACCGGCTTCCCGCATCTGGCGGATCTGGACGGCTCCGTGTGGAAGCGCTTCGGAGTGACCGCTCAGCCCACCTTCGCGTTCGTGCGCACTGACGGCTCACTGGAACTTCTAACCGGCGCACCCACTGAAGAACAGCTCGACCAGCGCGTCTCCGCCTTGATCCAGTGACATCACTAGGCCCCCCGGCCGCACCATCCCAGTAGGCAACTTTCTCAGTAGAAAGTCCCTGCGCTGTCGGGACCAACGCCTGGTTCGGCGTTGCGATCGAATTCGTATCGTCGGACTGGCCGTGTTGCGATGCCGCACGGCCTTGAGGAGGCAGGTGTCGATGGACTACATCCAGGTCTCGCTCGCGGAGGCCATCCCCGAGCAGGCCAGGGACTACGCATCAGCGCGAATCGGCTCGCTCGACCGGTACGCCCCGGACCGGGTCGACTTCGCCTGGGTCAACCTGACCTCGGACAAGTCCGTGATCCACGCACACGCCCGGCTCGACCTGAAGTGGGTCGAGGTGCAGGCGTACGCGGAGGCCGCGACGGTCACCGAGGTGATCGACCTGCTGCGGGAACGCATGCGGCGTCAGCTCGTCTCGATGCACAGCTGCGTTCCCGTCCACAACTGACCACAATGGACAGACCCATCACCTGGCGGCGGACAGGTGGCGGGTTCCCCTACACCCTCGTGACGGTGCCTTTCGCGCCGTCCACCTGAATCCGGTCTCCGGTCGCGATGCGCGTGGTGGCGTTCCCGCAGCCCACCACCGCGGGAATCCCCAGCTCACGAGCCACGATCGCGGCGTGCGACAACGGTGCCCCGACGTCCGTCACGACGGCCGCGGCGCGGGTGAACAACGGCGTCCAGCCGATGTTCGTCACCGTTGTCACCAGGATTTCGCCCTGCCGCAACGATTCCCCGTCCTCGACCTTCGCGATCACCCGTGCGACGCCCTCGACCACTCCCGCCGATCCGGGGAATCCCGTGACGTCCGACGGCATCGGCACATCCGACGTCGCGTCGTACAGGTCCGCCCGCCGGTCGGGCGACGCCGCCCAGGACTCCGGATCGAACCGCCCGCGGATCACGGCCGGATAGGGCGGCAGCGCGCGATAACGCTCGTACGCGGCCCGTTGCGCGGGCACGCGGTCCAACAACGTTGCCCCGCCCAGCACGCGCAGCACATCGTCGATCGGCAGGAAGAACAGCGAGTCCCCGGATTCCGTCAGTTCCCCGGCCCGCAGCACGAACGCCCGCATCACCCAGAACGCCCGCACCATCTCCGACCGCGCCTGCTCACGTGCCCGCGCGCCCTCGCCGATCTTGTCGAGCTGCTTGCGGATCTTCGCGGCCCTGCCGGGATGCCGTCCCACCAGCCGACCCCACGCCTCGGCGCGCATCGCGGCCTGGCGTGCCAGCATCGCCTCGGGGTCCGCCAGCGTCTCCAGCTGCCGCGAGATCCACTCCGGGTCTTCCGCCGGGCGTGGCGCGTAGACCTCGAACTCGTCGGCGCCGCGATGGCCCCAGATCTGCGCGAACGTGTCCCGGTCGAGCTGTCCCGACCGCAGCTGGGCCAGGCCGACGAGCGGCCCGAGGCTCGCGAGCCCGGCGCCGTCGTGGAAGCCGGTCAGCAGCGTCGCCGCGTCCTCTTCCCCGACCAGCGTGACGAGCTCGCGCCGGAACGCCGCCGGTCCGCCCGCGATCATGCGCGCGCCCGCGTCCAGGATCGGGCACACGAACCTCAGCAACTGGTCGAGGTCGTCACGCCACAGTTCGAGCAACGCCGCGGGCGTCGAGCAGGCGGCGATCGCCTTGTGCGCGGCGGCACAGCGGCCGGGGTTGTCTCGGACCAGCGCGGGCAGCCGCGTCCGGTACCGGAACTGCTGTTTGATCGGCCCACTCGCGCCCTTGAGCACCGCGCCGATGATCGCCGGGCGTGACATCGGCAGCGGCGGCACCGTGACGCCCGCCGGAATCCGCCCGAACGTCTCCTCTCCCGACTTCAGCATCTGCCCGGCCTTGCCGACGACGGCGCCGATCGCGGTGTAGGTGCTGATGTTGAGGTAGAAGCGGCCGCCGATGTTGCCGGAGATGCGATGCGGCCCGATCGCCGCGCTCGACAGCACCTTCACCAGCGACCACGTCACCGGCGTCATCACCTCGGGGATGGCCTCGCCGACGTTGCCGTTGGACCACAGGTAGTCGCCGTCGAGCGAGTCGTTCCACTCCACCCGCAGCGACGTGATCGGCCGCGCCTGCAAAATCTGGAAGGAGTCGCCGACCAGCGCCCACTCGATGTCCATCGGCATCCCGTAGAGCGCTTCGATCCGTTCGCCGAGACGTTTCAGCGCGGTTTTCTGGATGGGGGACAGCAGATCGGCCGTGTCCACCTCGCCGCTGACCAGCGCCTCACCGAGCCCGCGCACCGCGTTGATCACCGGCTCCGCGCGCCCGGTCACCGGGTCCGCCGTGAACAGCACCCCGGACACGTCCGCGGGCACCATCCGTTGCACGACCACGGCCATCTCCGCGTGCGTGATGCCGTTGCGCTCGCGGTAGGCGACCGCCCGTTCGGTGTCGAGCGACTTCCAGCACCGGCCGATCGCGTCCAGCAGGCCGTCCTCGCCGACGTCGAGCACGGTGTCGTGCTGGCCCGCGAACGACAGGTCCGGCAGGTCCTCGGCCGTCGCCGACGACCGCACCGCCACCGGTCCGCCCAGCTCACGGAACGCCTCCAGCACGCCCTCGGTCGATCGCTCCCGGTACGCGCGGGTCGTGAGGTGGAACCCGGTGGGCACCGGCAGACCCGCTCTGGTCAGCCGGGCCAGCGACGCGCCCTTGCCGCCGGCGGTCGCCAGGTCGGCCGCCGAGTCGTCGAGCGGGAGGATCAACGAGATCATGTCGCCATCGTTGTCGAAACGGGCCGTCCTCGTTCGTACAACGGGCGAAAGGAGTCCACCATGACGCAGCAGTACCTGCTCAGCATCTACCAGCCCGACGGTGAGGTCCCGGCGCCCGAGGTCCTCGAACCGATCATGCGGAACCTGACGGCGTTGAACGAGGAGATGCGGACCAAAGGGGTCTGGGTCTTCGGGGTCGGCCTGCATCCGGCGTCGACCGCCACCGTGCTCAGGGCGAAGGACGACGACGTGCTGATCACCGACGGGCCGTTCGCCGAGGGCAAGGAGCACATCGGCGGCTTCACCATCATCAAGGCGGCCGACCTGGACGAGGCGCTGGAGTGGGGGCGCAGGCTGGCGGCGGTCCTCAGCCCGCTGTCCATCGAGGTGCGCCCGATCGCGTCCTGATGATCGAGGAGGTCTTCCGCGCGCAGTACGGGCGCGCGGTCTCCGTCCTGACCCGCGTCCTCGGCGACATCGACCTCGCCGAGGAGGCGGTGCAGGACGCCTTCACCACGGCTGTCCAGCAGTGGCCCGTGAAGGGCGTGCCGCCGTCACCGGCCGGCTGGATCATCACGACCGCCCGCAACCGTGCGATCGACAAGCTGCGCCGGGAGACCAAAGGCCGCGAGAAGGAAGCACAGACGCTGGTCTTCGTGAACGAGCCGGAGGAGGTGGGAGCTGTGCCCGACGACCGGCTGCGTCTCGTCTTCACCTGCTGCCACCCGGCACTGGCGCGCCAGGCCCAGGTCGCGCTGACGCTCAAGCTGCTCGGCGGGCTGACGACGGCGGAGATCGCCAGGGCGTTCCTGGTGCCGGAATCCACGATGGCGCAGCGGATCGTGCGGGCGAAGGGCAAGATCCGCGCCGCCCGCATCCCGTACCGGGTGCCTGCCGACGCCGACCTGCCCGACCGGCTGGGGGCCGTGCTCGCCGTCCTCTACCTGATCTTCAACGAGGGCTACCTCCGAGCCGACCTCGCGCTGGAGGCGGTCCGCCTCGGCCGGGTGCTGGCCGAGCTCATGCCGGACGAGCCCGAGGTGTGGGGCCTGCTGGCGTTGATGCTGCTGGTCGCGTCTCGTCGTGAGGCCAGGCTGGTGGATGGCCGGCTGGTGCTGCTCGTGGACCAGGACCGTTCGCTGTGGGACGCGGATCTGGTCGCCGAGGGGCAGGACATCGTGCGGCGGTGCCTGCGGTGGAACCGGCCGGGGCCGTACCAGATCCAGGCCGCGATCAACGCCGTGCACAGTGATCCGCCGACCGACTGGCACCAGGTCGTCGCGCTCTACGACCAGCTGATGGCGATCACGCCGAGCCCGGTGGTGGCCCTGCATCGCGCGGTCGCCATCGCCGAGGTGTCCGGCCCGACGAGGGCGTTGGCAGAGGTCGATGGACTCGATCTGACTGACTACTACCTGTTCCACGCCGTCCGCGCGGACCTGCTGCAACGGCTCGGCCAGGATCCTCGGGACGCGTTGGAGGCCGCGTTGCGCCTGGCATCGAGCCCCGCGGAACGCGACCTGCTGCGCGAGCGGCTAGTGCGGTGATCACTAACCCTTGCCGGGCCACTTCGTGTCCAGGTGCCGCGAGTCGTCCTACTGGGCGCGAAATTGACCGGTAAGGATTGTGGTCACCGCACTAGGTGGTCTTGCGGCGCCGGACCAGCAGGATCACGCCGACCAGCACGACCAGGCCGATGACGATCCACACCCAGGCGGGCAGGCCACCTGACGACGCGGGCGTGGTCGACGGGGGAGCGTTCGACACCGGCGCGCTCGGCACGACCGATGACGTGGGTGGCGTCGTCGTGGCCGCCACGATGTTCAACGTGAAGGTGAAGGTGCCGGAGATGACGTCGCCGTCGTCTGCCTGCGCGCGCCACGCGAGCGTCTGCGCGCCAGGCTTCGCGGCGGTGGCGTCCAGCACGGCCGTGATCGTCCTGTCGACCGCGTGTGCCTGGCTGACCGGAACCTTTGCGCCGTCCGGCCCGGTCACGGTGACCGCTTCCCCGTCCGGCAGGCTCACGACGTCGCTGAACACGAGCTCGACCTGCTTCGGCACGGCGTCGAGCGTCGCGCCGCTGGCCGGATTGCTGCTCTTGAGCTCGGCGTGGGCGAGCGCGGGGACGGCCGGGGCCGTCGCGGCGAACAGTGCCAGCACGAGGGCGATGATGTAACGGCTCACGCGCGCAGAGTAATGGTTCCCGATGTTGTTCGGTGAACTGCTGTACGGGGTTACCTATCTGATTGGACAGGGTCGTTGTCTCTTCGACGCGGAGGACGTCGTGCAGGAGACCTTTCTACGGGCGTGGCGACATCCTGAATCGTTCGCCGATGGATCTTCCGCCCGTGGATGGCTGATCACGGTGGCGCGCAACGTGGTCATCGACAGAGCGCGCGCACGGACCGTGCGGCCGACGGAGACACTCGAACACGAGCCCGCTCCCGCACCCGACCACGCGCAGCACGTGGTGGACGCACTCGTCATGGAGACAGTGCTCGCATCACTGTCCTATGAACACCGTCGCGTGCTCACCGAGCTGTACTACAACGGCCGCACCTACACCGAGACCGCCATGTGCCTGGGTGTGCCTACGGGAACCGTGAAGTCCCGCACGCACTACGCCCTCTGCGAACTACGCTGGGCGCTCCAGCTCTAGGCCCGCTAGCTCCTCGAACCGCGGCCCGGTGCGGCTACCGGGTTGGTTTGGTGACCGATGGAGTCGGGTACTCCGCGCCATAACTGATCAACGACCAGGGGAGCGATTTGGCTCGCGACCAGGCAGCAAGGACGGGCGAGGTGTCTCACCTGCCGCTGGGCAGACAACGGCCATCACTCGCGACCGTCCGGCGCTGGGTGCGCCTGGAGTTGATGGGCGAGAACTCGAACTGCGTCGGTGACGTGTTGTTGGTCGTGAACGAACTCGTGAGCAACGCTTACCGGTACACGTCCGAGCCGTCGTTTCTCAGAGTCGTGGTGGAGGCGGCGAAGATCCGCGTCGAGATCGCCCACGACGCCCGAGCCCACCCGCCGCTGCGCAAGGTCTCACGCCCCCAGCGGGGGTACGGCCTGGTCCTCGTCGCACGTCTGTCCGACCGCTGGGGTGTGGACAGGGCGCACGGCGGCACCGTCGTGTGGGCGGACCTGCCCAGGACCGACTGGGCAGAGAAATGAGTGGGCCTGTTCATTCCATTTCAGAGGGTTTCGACTGATGCGCTGCTGGGTACGGATCTGCTGCCTTGAAGAAACAGGGCGCGGGGAGATGTGATGGGTGTAGTCGGACGGTCCAGCGAACGCCTGGACCTCGTCCTGCCGGAAGGAGTACTGCCGCTCGCGGACCTGCGAGCGGAGGTTCGCCGCCTGCTACTGGGGATGCATGACAACGTCGTGGTCGACGTCATGGTCGTGGCCACCGAACTCGTGAGCAACGCCTACCACCACGCCGCCCCATCGCGCAGGGTCCGCGTCATGTCGCTACCCGAGCGCTCGGTGGTCCGGGTGGAGGTGGACGACGGCACGCCTGGCCGTTTTCCGCAGTTGGGGAGGATGGGGTTCCTTGGGCGGCGTCAGCGGGGGTTGCTGCTGGTCAACGGATTGGCGCAGGTGTGGGGGCACAATCGGTTTCCCGATGCGAAGACCGTATGGGCGGACGTTTCCACTGACCGGTGAGCCGGCTCCCGGCCCTTCGGCCCGCTGAGGTCGCCGCACGAGGCGGCGTCGCCGGAGGCAGGCGTTGATCATCCGCCAAGATGACCACATGACGCAGTACGCCTACGACGAAGCACGCCGGGCTCTGATCGCGACCTGGGAGACCGGCGACGGTCAGCTGGCGCAGACGGTCGCGGTGCTGCCACCGTCGGCGGGCCAGGAGGGCGCGTTGCGGCTCGCGGCGAGCCTGACCACGTTGTCGAGCATGGCGTGGTGGACCTACACCCACCCCGCGAGCACGGCGGAGAGCGTCGAACCGAACAGCGAGGGGTGGCACCGCCAGGGCGAGCGCGACGCCTTCGCCGAGGTCGTCGAGCACGTGCGGAAGCCCAACCTGCCCAGTGACCAGGGCCTCGTAGTCCAGTCCTACGTCCGGGTCGAGGAGGCCGCGCACCGCGTTGGGCGCGCACTGGACGCCATCGGCGATCAGGAACTCACCGACGTGGTCACCGCGGATGTCCGGCAGGAGCTGGCCGCGGTCGAGAACGCCGAGCTGGGTGACTTCGCGGGCCGTGCCCGGCAGGCGGTGCGGCTGAGCCGTGCGGACGCTTCTCCGCTTCAGGTGAACGCCGCGCACGACTTCCTGCACGCGCACCCGCTGTGGTCGAGCAAGCTCTTCGACGAGGTCGACCCCACCTCGGCGGCGGTGGCGGCCGCGCACTGGTTGCAGGCCGCGGCCGAGATCGCGGCCGAGGAATCAGGCGTCGATCCCGCGGGCGTCGTCATGGAGGCGGACGACATCGAGTCGCTTGCGGTGGCGACGCCCACCCTGGTGCTGGAGCGACTGCTCGGAGGCGAAAGCCCGCGGCGCGTGGTCGTCGATCTGGTCGCCGGGGCGATGACGGCCGCCGAGGGCGGACTTCCGGATCCGGACGGTGTGGTGCGGGCGATCGCGGAGGCGAGGGCGAAGGCCGAGCGGTTCGGGCCTGGTGACGAGGGCCTTCTCGCCGGCCTGATGCCGCGGGTCACGCCCCTTGATCCCGCGCGTCCGGCGCCGGACCTCCTTGAGGACCTGCTGGACGGCATTCGCGGGTGCTGGTTGCTGTACCGCGAGTACGCCGATCTCGACGACGACCTCGACGACGACGCGGCAGATGATCGGGTGGACCAGGAGTTCTTCGCCGCCCTGCGAGTTCGGGCCGAGCTCGGACGCGATCGACTTCTGTAGCGCCGGGGCCGGCGGTGTCTTGGTCTAGCCCAACACAAGCCGGCGCAACGGGTAGAGTGGCACGCTGATCGCATGACCGACGTGGTGGACCGCCTGAACCGCTGTCTCAAGCGGTCGACCGGCGCACGACGTGATCGGCCCGCGGCAGGTGCATCGTGAGGTGCGTGCGGTCGCCGCGCAGGACGACCCACGATCGTTCGACGGGCACGCCGCGGAAGTCGTGGGCCATCCACGCGATCGACAGGATCGGGGTGGCGGGCCGGACGTCGAGCATCCCGGCGACGCGTGGCGTGGCCAGGGCGGTGGTGCACCACGGGTGCAGCTCGCCGAACCGGATCTTGTACCTGTCGACGAGGAATCTGCGCAGCGGCACGGTGCGGTCGTAGAGCTCGGTGAAACCGGGGAACTGGGAGGCGCGCAGGTACGTTGATCGCACGCCGATCGGCTCGTCCCCTCGGACGAGGACGGACTCGACGTTGATCACGTCCTGCGCGCCGATGGTCCGCACGACGACGGACTCGCGGGTGGCGAGGTCCTGGACGAGCGCGTCGAGACTCAGCCGGTGGACCTGCTTGCGGGGTGCGACGACGGTGCCCTGTCTGCCCGCCTTACGGATGAGTTTGCCTTCGAGCACCAGCTCGTCCAACGCCTTGCGGATCGTGGTGCGGGACATGCCGAACAGCTCGGAAAGCTCGCGTTCCGGCGGGAACGGGGTGTTGTCGGGCAGCTCGGCGAGCAGGTCGAGCAGCTTGGTCTTGGCCTGGTAGTAGCGCGGGATGACGGACACACCCGGACGCTATTTCCAGGCGATAACTGGCGGCTCATCGTGCTTCGTCGGCGTCCGGAACCGAACCGATTTCCTGATATATCCGGAAAGCTTCTTGCCTGTTGCCGCTGAGATAGGACACGGCCGCGTCGCGCCAACGTGACGGCGCCACCTCGGCGAGCGCCTCCGGGCCGTGTCCGGTGGCCGCGAGCACGATCGGCAGGTTGACGCCGATCGGGCCGGTGATCTGGCGGCCGGGCAGCACGGTGATCAGCTCGTCGACCCATTCCCGCGCCGATTCACCGTCCTCCAGCGCGATCCTTGCCCGCATCACCAGCGGGTGCTGCAGCTCGGCGGGGTGACCGCGCAGGCGGCCGCAGTCGATCGCCTTGATCGCGTCCGCGCGGGCGCCGGCCAGATCGCCGGTCAGCAACCGCAGGCGGGCGCGCATGGCGCGGAAGAACGGGTCGGCCGGGCTGTCGACGATCGATCGTTCGACGATCGCCAGCGCCTCGGGGTAGGCGCCTTCCCAGAACAACTCCACGTACTGGGTCGAGTCGAGCCAGCCGAGCGTGTAGCTGTCGCCGTGGCGGGCGGCGGCCACGCGGGCTTCGGCCCGTGCGCCGAGCCGTCCGGCGCGGTCGCCGAGCAGCCCGTACGCGGTTCCCAGGTTGTAGAGGGACAACGCGGGGGACACGCCGAGGCGGCGCAGTTCGGCGATGGCCGCGAGCATGTCCTCCACGCCGCCGACGTCACCCTTCTTGACCCGCGCCAGCCCCAGCGACTCGAGTGCGGTCGCCCTATGTGCGTCCTCGGCCCCGACGAGCGCCGCCCTGGCCACGGTGATCGCCTCGTCGAGCCTGCCCTGCAGGGAGAGTGTGCGCGCGAGGTGCGCCCGTGTGCGGAACACGCGCTCGTCCGGCTCGGCCTGGGACAGGAACTCGAGTGTGCGGCCGACCTGCCGGATCGCCTCGGCGTGTTCGGCGCGGTGCCGGGCCGCCCGCCACAACGCCTGTGAGGCCTCCGCCGCGCCCGCGTAGTCGCCCGCCGCGAGGTGCAGCTCGACCGCTTCGGTGAGCTCGTCGGTGCCGCCGCCGTCCCACGCGCGGCTCGACCCCAGCAGCGTGAGCAGTCCGGCGCGGTCCGCGTGGCCGGGCGGGCACACGGCCAGTGCCGCCTGGTAGGAACGCACCGCCGTCTCCCGCGCGGCCAGTGTGGTCGCCTTGCGGCCCGCCTCCGTCAACGCCGCCCGCGCCTTCTGGCCCAGCACGTCGCACGGCCGTCCGGCGGCCTCGGCCAGCCACACCGCCTCCTGGTAGTGGTGCGCCAGCAGCGGAACGTGCTCCAGCGGCAACGCCCGCACCCACTCCGCCGCGTGGAAGTGCTTCATCGCCTTGGTGGTGCGTGGCACCCGGTCGTACGCGACGTCGCGGACCAGGACGTGACTGAAGGCGTACTCGCTCTCGCCGACCACGTTGCTGCGCGGCCTGCGCTGGAGGAAGTCCCGCTGCCGCAACACTTCCAGGCAGCGCGTGACCTCCGCGACGTCCCGTTCGGCGACCGCGGCCACCGCGCCGGGCCAGACCGTCAACCCCACGACGGCCGCGTCCTGCAGGATGACCTTCTCCAGCGGTGGCAACGAGTCCAGCCGCGCGCCGATCACCGACTGCACGGTGTCCGGCAGTGCGTCGGGTGCGCCGTCACGAAGCATTCGCACGTACTCGCCTGCGAACAACGGGTTGCCCGCCGAACGTTGCCGGAGCTGAGGTAGATCCGCCGACACGTCGTGCCGGGTCGTCAACATCTTGAGCAGCAGCGTGGTGTCCTCATCGGACAGTGCGCCGAGTGTGACGGTGTGACCCCAGGCCGGGCGGCGTTCCAGCAACTCCGGCCGGGCGGTCAGCAACAGCAGCAACGGCACGTCGTCCGCGGTGTCGGCGAGGCTGTGCAGGTAGTCCAGCAGCAGGTCGTCCGCCCAGTGCACGTCCTCGATGATCACGATCAGCGGCTCACAGGCGATGGACTCGACGAGCCTGCGCCACGCCATCAGCACGTCGTTGCCCTGCCCGTGCACGCCGACCAGCGCGGACAGCTGGGTGGCGAGCCAGGGGTCGGCGCTGATCGCCTTGATCTTGTCCGTGACGACCTCGGGCGGGTCGGTGTCGAACACCCCGGCATGGGACCGCACCAGCTCGGCCAGCGCGGCGAACGCGTCGTTGCGGCCGAACGGCGGGGTGCGGCCGGTCAGCACCCGGCGACCGCTGCCGAACTCCCGGACCAGCCTGCTCTTGCCGGTACCCGGTTCGCCGATCAGGGTGACCAGCCGTGGCCTGCGTGAGAACCGAACTTCGTCGAACGCCTCACAGAGCTTGGACATCTCGCGAGTTCGGCCGACGAACGGCGCGTCGTCGCCGGCGGGCGTGAGTGTGCGGTCGGTCGTCGGACAGGTCTGTACCGCGCCCACGGAGGTCTGTGCGACGAGCCGCAGACACGCGTCCAGCAGGGTGCCGCTCACTTCCAGCCGGTCGCCGGACGTGACCAGCGCGGGGCCCGTGCAGACCGCCGCCGCTGCCTGGTGCCCGCCGGTGATCTCGAACGCCGCCCGCACCGCCCGTGCCGCGTCGTCCTCGCGGCTGATCGGGGCGCCGAACGCCGCGCAGACCGTCGATCCGAGCGTGGTGACGAGTGCTCCGCCGAGATCCTCGATCTGCCTGCGGACCGCGGCGACGAACAGTTCGCTCTTCTCGTCGGCGGCCTCGTCCGCGCCGGGCAGCTCCAGCCGGACGACCAGCGCGCTGACCTTCTTGCGCTCCAGCACGATCGGTGTCTGCGCGGCCGTCGACGCCAGCGCGGGATCCTGGTTCAGGATCGCCTGTTCCAGCGCCACCAGGTCGCGGCCGGGGTCGATGCCGAGCTCGGCGTCGAACCGTTCCCGCGCCGCGCGGAACACCCCCAGCGCGTCGGCCTGCCTGCCGGAACGGTAGAGCGCGACCATCAGCTGGCCCTGCAACCGTTCTCGCAACGGGTGATCGCGCACCAGCGCCTCGAGTTCCGCGATCACCTCGCGATGCCTGCCGCACGCCAGCTCGGCGTCGAACCTGTTCTCCACCGCCGCATCACGCAGATGCGTGATCTCCACCAGCGCGGGCCACGTGACGCCGTCGGCCACCAGGTCGGCGAGCACCGGCCCGCGCCACAACGCCAGCGCGTCCCGCAGCAACACGGCCGACTGCTGCGGAACCGCGGCGGTGCCGGCACGGGCCACCGCCGCGCGGAACCGGTGCAGGTCGACGCGATCCGGTTCCGCGCGCAGCAGGTAGCCGGGCTTGCGGGTGACGAGGTCGAGTCCCGCCTTGCGCAACGCCGACACGACGTTCAGCAGGATGCCGCGCGCCGTCGGCGGGTGACCGTCGGGCCACAACGCCTCGGTGAGCTCGCCGATCGACACCACCCGGCCCGCGTTGAGCAGCAGGAAACCGAGCGTCGCCCGGCGGGTGAACCCGCCGATGGGAAGCTCTCTGCCGTCCACGCGGACCTGCAGCGGACCAAGGACATTGAATTCGGCCGACATCGCATCGGACCATACCGCCGATGCCTGTGCGTCAGCTGTGGATCACTGCACCAGTCGGATGCCCGGATGGCGCGGACGGTCGAAGATCGACGTGCTCCGGTGCTTGAGGTGCAGGTCGAAGAACGCCGCCACGTAGTCGTGCTGCGCCCGCAACGCGTCCCGCGGATCGATCGTCCCGATGAGACCGGCCCGGCGCTGCGGCGAGACCTCGGCGATCTGCGGCACCGCCCACTGCAGGTCGCTGAACCCGTAGTGGGCGCCGTCGTCCAGGTGGACGTCCAGCTTCCAGCCACGCTGGTTCGGCCAGAAGTCGGCCCACGTCCTGGTCAGGCTCGTGTCGACGTGCGACAGCTCCCGCTCGTCGACGTCGCCGCCGAACAGCAGGAACGGCCGGTCCAAGCCGCGGACGACCTTGCCGGGCGCATACGTGCCGCCGTCACCGGTGTGCTCCATCGCGCCGTCGATGTTGATGCCCGCGTCGAACCGCCGGTCGTTCGCCATCGTCTCGCCCGCCGTGTAGCCGCCGAACGAATGCCCGGCGATGCCGACCTGTGAGGTGTCGATCCACTTGTGCAGACGCGGCAGCTGGGTGAGCACGAACCGCATGTCGGCGACCCGAGCGTCGATGACCTTCTTGATCGTCGCGGGCTGACCGTCGATGCCGCCGTACTCGACGCGGTTGCCGGGGAACTCCACGGCCAGTGATTCGTAGGTGTGCGACACGGTCACCACGACATAGCCGCGGCTCGCCAGGTCGTCGGCCGCGCCCGCGTAGAACTCACGCGGAGCCTGCAGTCCCGGCGAGAACAGCACGACCGGCCACCTGCCTTGGACCGGCGGAGCGTCCACACGGGCCTGTCGGAGCGTGCCGGACCAGTCCACCGTCCCAGCCGGAACGTCGAGGAAGTCCGGACCGGACATGATCGGGCCCGCGGCCGCCGCGAAGCCCGGGGTGAGCCATGGCGCCTGTGTTCCGGAGCGCCGGGCCGGGTACCTGACGCTCACCATCAGTTCCCGGTCTTTCGACGGTTGCCATGGGTCGGCGCGCGTGGAATCGACCAGGTGAGCGTTGAACGTGCCGACCGGGAAAGACCCGCTGAGCTGCGGCGTCACCAAGGTTGACGCGACCAGGACGGCCGCCGTCAGTAGCTGCATTGTTGATCTACCCCCTTCGCGCGGAAGCCTCCCAGGCGCCCGCTGAGAGCTTGTGGCGGCGGTGATCCAGTGCCATGTTGGTGGCTGACGTACCAGCTGGTTCTCTGGGTGGGAGATCACGGATGCGGCGAACGAGGATGTTCGGCCTACTGGCGGCGTGCGGGCTGCTGGCAGGTTGTCTGGGGCAGACGCAGGAGACGGATCAGGCGCGCAACGCCGACGCCAAGGAGATCACGCTGACGATCGCCGGCAATGTGGCGATCGGCGGGAAGAACGCCCGTGGCGCGAACTGGCTGCAGAACTGGGTGATCCCGAAGTTCACCGAGCTGCAGAAGGCCAAGGGCGTCACCGCGACGATCAAACTCGAGCAGAACGGCACCGGCGACGAGGACTTCAAGACCAAGGTCGCGCTGGACCTCAAGACCGGCGGTGGCGCCGACATCATCGAGATCGACGGCATCTGGCTCGGCGAGCTCGCGCAGGCCGGCCAGATCAAGCCGCTCGGCGATGTCGTCGGCAACACCGACTGGGACGGCTGGAACCAGATTCCGAAGGCCGTGCAGGGGCTGGGAGAGTTCGAAGGGAAGCGCTACGGCGTGCCGATGGGCACGGACGGGCGCGTGCTGTTCTTCAACAAGAAACTGTTCGCGCAGGCCGGTTTGCCCGCCGACTGGCAGCCGAAGTCATGGCAGGACGTGCTCGACGCGGCCGCGAAGCTGAAGGCCGTCCCCGGCGTCACGCCGATCCAGCTCAACGGCGGCAGCGCGATGGGCGAGGCCACGACCATGCAGGGCGTGCTGCCCGCGCTCGTCGGCACAGGTAGGCCGATCTACGAAAACGGGAAGTGGCAAGGGGATTCGAGCAACTTCAAGGATGTCCTCGGCTTCTACCAGAAGGTCTACGGCGGCGGCCTCGGCGACCCGGTGCTGCAGCAGGAGGCCAACGGCAGGCAGCGCTCGTTCACGCTGTTCAGCGAGAACAAGATCGGCATCCTGCTGGAGAGCGACTACTTCTGGCGTTCCGTCGTGGAACCGAAGAACGGCGTCGCGAAGATGGCCGACCGCGACAGCGCCGTCGGCTGGGCTCTCGTACCGGCCAAACAGGCAGGCGCGGGCGTCGGCGGGCAGGACTTCGTGAGCATGTCCGGCGGTGGCGTGCGGGTGGTCAACCCGAACACCCAGTACCCGAAGCAGGCGTGGGAGTTCATGCAGTTCCTCAACTCCGCCGAGGCCGTGAAGGAGTCGCTCGCCGGCACCGCGCAGCTCACCCAGCGCCAGGACGTCAACGACCAGGTCCTCGCCGGCGACCCGATGCTCACGTTCATCGCGGAGAAGGTCCTGCCGATCACCCGGTACCGGCCCGGCCTCGCCGCCTATCCCAAGGTGTCGGCGGCGTTGCAGCAGGCGACCGCGGACGTGGTGTCCGGGAAGAGTCCGGACGACGTCGCCCGTGCGTACCGCGAGGCGTTGATGAAGGCGGTCGGCGAGGAGAACATTGGATAGCTCGGGCCTGGGCGTCCGCCGCGCGATCGGGTTCGTCGCACCGGCACTGCTGCTGATCGCGATCTTCCTGGTCTTCCCGGCGCTGTGGACGCTCTACATCGGCATCACGAACTACCAGCTCACCGGGCCAGGCGCGGCGAACCCGCAGGTGGTCGGCCTGGACAACCTGGTCGACGCCGTCCGCGACCCGCTGTTCACCAACTCGGTGTGGCTGACGGCGATGTTCGTGCTGTTCTCTGCCGTGATCGGGCAGAACTTCCTCGGCTTCGCGCTGGCGTGGCTGCTGCGGTCGGTCAGACCGTGGCTGCGGCGCACGATCGAGGGCCTGGTGCTGCTGTCGTGGATCATGCCGAGCACGGTGGTGGCGTTCCTGTGGTTCTCCGTGCTCAGCCGCGACACCGGCACGCTCGGTCTGCTGCTCGGCTCACCACAGACGTCGTGGCTGGTGCAGTACCCGATGGTCAGCCTGATCATCTTCAACATCTGGCGCGGCACGGCGTTCTCGATGCTGCTCTACACCTCGGCCCTGGCCGCCGTGCCGCCGTCGCAGCTCGAAACGGCCCGGCTGGTCGGCGCGTCGGGGTGGCAGACCGTGCGGGACGTCGTGTTCCCGCACATCCGCGGACACGTGCTGACGAACACGCTGCTGATCAGCCTGTGGACGGCCAACGACTTCACGCCGTTCCTGCTCACGTCCGGCGGCCCGAACCACCAGTCCGAGGTGCTGCCGGTGCTCATCTACCGGCAGGCACTGGAAAGCGGGGAGCTCGGCTACGCCTCGGCCATGTCGATGCTGCTGCTCGTCGGCAACCTCGTCATCGCGCTGATCTATCTGCGGCTGCTGCGGAGGCGCGCATGAGTCCTTTGTGGATCGTCAGACGCATCGGGTTCTACGTGCTGATCGCGATCGTGCTGGCCTTCTTCGCGGTGCCGATGCTGTGGCTGGCTTCGGCGCCCTTCGACTCGAAACCCGGACTGGGGCTGCGGTGGCCCGACTGGACGTTGTCGAACGTGGCCGCCACTTTCGATCACCCCTACACGTTGTCGTCGCTGGTGAACTCGTTGGTGCTGTGCGTGATCGCGACCGTGGTCACGACGGTGCTGGCGGCGTTGGCGGCGTACGCGTTGTCACGGGTGCGGATCCCCGGCCGGGACCTGTTGCTGTACCTGCTGTTGTTGCTGTCCAGTGTCGTGACAGGCACGGCCGCGATGGTGCCGATCTTCGTGATGATGCTTCAGCTCGGCCTCATCAACTCGCAGTTCGGTACCGCGCTGGTGATCGCGGGCGGCATGCTGCCCGCCGCCATCTTCATCCTGAAGGACTTCGTGGACGCCGTGCCGCGCTCGTACGAGGAGTCGGCACGGGTGTTCGGGGCCTCACCCCGGCAGGTGCTCGCCCATGTGGTGTTGCCCGTCGCGCGACCCGGCGTCGCGACGATCTTCGTGTGGGCGTTCGTCAACGCCTGGGGCAACTTCCTGCTGCCGTTCCTGCTGCTGCGCGACGTCGGCCAGCAGCCCGCGGCGGTGCTGCTGCGCACCCTCTACGACGAGGGCGGCAGCGCCAACCTGACGGTGATCCCGGTGTTCTCGTTGCTGTACTCGATCCCGGTGGTCGTGCTGTACCTGTTCGTGAGCAAGCGGTACGGGTTCCGATTCCACGGAGGCATCAAGAGCTGATGGCGGGTATCTCGATCACCGGTCTCTCCACCGTCTACCCCAACGGGGTGCGGGCGGTGGACTCGCTGGACCTCGACATCGTCGACGGGGAGCTGTTCGCCCTGCTCGGGCCGTCCGGCTGCGGCAAGACCACGTTGCTGCGCACCATCGCCGGGCTGGAGTCCGCTTCCGCCGGTGACGTGCGGATCGGTTCTCGTGAGGTGACCCGGTTGCAGCCGGGGGAGCGTGGCGTGGCGATGGTGTTCCAGGACTACGCGCTGTTCCCGCACATGACGGTGGCGGAGAACATCGCCTACCCGTTGCGGGTACGTGGTGCCGCGAAGTCCGTCCAGCAGGAAACCGCGGTGCGCACGGCCGCCGGACTCAGCCTCGGCGGGTTGCTCGACCGCCGTCCAGGGCAGTTGTCCGGCGGGCAGCAGCAACGCGCGGCGCTGGCCCGCGCGGTCGCGGCGTCGGCCGACGTGCTGCTGCTCGACGAACCACTGTCCAATCTGGACGCCCGGCTGCGGCTGGAAGCACGGACGTTCCTCAAGAAGCTGCAACGCGAACTGGCCTTGACGACCGTGTTCGTGACGCACGACCAGGCCGAGGCGCTGGCGTTGGCCGACCGGATCGCGGTGATGGACGCGGGCCAGATCCGCCAGCTCGGCACGCCCCGCGAGGTCTTCCAGCGCCCGGCGGACACGTTCGTCGCGAACTTCATCGGCTCGACGCCCATGAACCTCGTGCCGCGCGGCGAGGAGATCATCGGGGTGCGGCCGGAGTACCTGAGTGCGGCGGAGGACGGACTGTTCACCGGCTCGGTGTCCATTGTGGAGAACCTCGGCGTCACCTCGTTGGTGACCCTTGACTGCGGCGAGGACCAGATCGGCTACATCGTGCCGGAGGACGACGAGCCGGGGATCGGCGCCGTGGTCTCGGTGGACGCCCCGCCCGCACGCGTTCTGCGCTATGACAAGGAGACCGGCCTACTCGTGAGGTGAGGCGATGTTCGAGACCGATGGCTACACGACCCGCGGCAGTGTGCTGGCTCCCGCGAAGTTCGAGGCGTTGGCCGAGCACTTCGAACGGAAGCTGGCCGCGCTGCCGGAAGGTCAGCGTCCCGAGCACATGGACGTGCCGCACCTGACCGACCCGGCGCTGTTCGAGTGGCTGCTGGACGACGACGTGCTGGACGTCGTGGAGTCGTTGATCGGACCGGACATCGCGCTGTTCTCGTCGCACTTCATCTGCAAGCCCGCCGGTGACGGCAAACCCGTGCCGTGGCACCAGGACGCGCACTTCTGGCAGGACAGCATCTCGCCCGCGGGCGACGCGATCACGGTGTGGCTCGCGATCGACCCGTCGACCGTGGAGAACGGGTGTCTGCGGGTGATTCCGGGCAGTCATCGCGCGGCTGTGCGGCATCAGGGAAACGAGGACTCGTTCTTCAACCAGGAGACTGTTGTCGACGAGTCGCTGGCGGTCGACGTCGAGCTGGAACGCGGTGGGTGCAGCATCCATTCGGCGATGCTCGTGCACGGCAGTCCGCCCAACACTTCGAGCTTGCGACGCTGCGGCTACACCATGCGGTACATGCCGACGACGGTCCGGTTCCTGAAGGCCGATTCACACAAGATCTATCTCGCACGCGGCGCCGACCACGCGGGAAACACCTACGTGCCGGTGGGGTCGTGAGTGGTTTCCGTCGTTCCAGCGACGGAAACCACTCACGACAACACGTCGACGGCGAGCTCCCGTACGACGGCCTCGTCCACCTCCACCCCGAGTCCTGGGCTGGTGGGGACCTGAGCGATGCCGTCGCGCACGGTGATCCCCGACGCGTACGGCGAGGAGATGAACTGGCGGCCGTTGAGATCGGCCGGACCGCCGATTCCGTGCGCGGCGAACAGGTGTAGCGACGCGGCCAGCCCGACGTCGGAGTCGGTGAGCCCGGACCCGAGCAACCGCACCCCGCAGTCCTCGGCCAGTTGGCACAGTCTCCGCGAGAGCGTCAGGCCGCCGGACCGCTGCACCTTCGCCACCGCGACGTCGATCGCGTCCAGCTTGACGAACGTCGCCAGATCGGTCGGGTGGCGCAGGCTCTCGTCCAACGCGACCGGCAGGGGAGAGGCGGCCCTGAGGCGTCGCTGGCCGGCGACATCGTTGGCGGGCAGCGGTTGTTCGAACGCGAACACCCCGAACTCGTCGAGCAGCCGGGCGAGGCGGAGCGCCTCGTCGCACGTGTAGGCCTGGTTCGCGTCCACCCACAGTGGCGCTTCGGGCGCGGCCTCACGCACCGCGCGGACCACGGAAAGGTCGGTGCGCTCGTCGTGCAGCCCGATCTTGACCTTGAACGACCGGTAGCCCTCGGCCAGACCTTCACCCACGCACTCGGCGACCGCGGTGGGCGTTTGGCCCGACACGATCCAGGCCAGCTCGATCTCGTCGAGGCGCCGCTGGCCCCACAACACGCCCAGCGGGACGTTGAGAGCGCGTCCCAGCAGGTCGTGCAGCGCGACGTCCACGGCGGACTTGGCCAGCGGTGATCCGATCGAGAAGCCGCGGTTGATCGTCCGGTCGAAGACGCGGCTGATGCCGTCCAACTGCCACACCGGTTGCCCGACGATCGCCGGCGCCAGGTAGCGGGTGATCGTGGTGAAGATCGACTCGGCCGTCTCGTACGTCCACGCCGGAATCGGCGTCGCCTCTCCCCACCCGTGCACCCCATCGGCGGTTACCTTCACCAGGATGCGAATGCTCGGATGACCTGCGACGGCGACCTTGCCACCGGACACGGCGAAGGAGCGGATCGTGGGCAGCGCGACGGCGAAAGCCTCGACCTTCTCGATGGTCAGGTCCAGCTGGAAAGTCATCGATCCTCCGCTGTGTTCGATCGCGGCGTTCGATTCGCATCGACACCCTTGACCGGCTCGTGGACCGGACATAGCGTACGGGAAAGCGCTTTCCGACCTCAGGGAGCTTCGTGAACACGGTTGCGGCGGACCGCGGGCGCAGCGTCGTCGAGCGGGTGTGGCGCCCGGTCGCGCTGATCTTCGCCTGCGTCCTGGTGTGGCAGCTCATCACTGTCACCGAGCTGGTCGAGCCCTACCTCGTGCCGTCACCGGCGAAGACGGCCGACGTGCTCACGGACAAATGGTCCTACCTTTGGCCGCACACGTGGGTGACGACGTACGAGACGCTCGCCGGCTTCGCCATCGCGGGCATCATCGGCGTTCTGGTCGCCGTGGCGATGGTCTACTCGCAGACGATCGAGAGCACCGTCTACCCGATCCTGCTGTTCGCGCAGGTCGTCCCCAAGATCGCGATCGCCCCGCTGTTCGTCGTGTGGCTCGGCTTCGGCTGGGAGCCCAAGGTGATCGTGGCCGTGCTGATGGCGTTCTTCCCCGTGGTCATCTCGATGGTCACCGGCCTGAAGTCGGTCGACCCGGAGATGCTGGAGCTCGCGTCCACGATGGGCGGCGGCCCGGTGAAGACGTTCCTGAAGATCCGCTTCCCCGCCTCGCTGCCGCACCTGTTCGCCGGCCTCAAGGTCGCCGTGACGCTCGCCGTCACCGGTGCTGTCGTCGGTGAGTTCGTCGGCGCCAACGAAGGCCTCGGCTACGTGATCCTGCAGGCCAACGGCAACATGGACACCCCGATGCTGTTCGCCGGACTGATCATCATGTCGGTCGTCGGCGTGCTTCTTTTCGTTCTGCTCGACCTCGCCGAGCGGCTGATGCTGCCGTGGCACGCGAGCAGGCGCGGTTCCGCCGTCACGACACTTCTCGCGAAAGGTGGGTCTTGACTTCCTGTCGGTCTCGCGGCCGACGGTTCCTGCTTCTGTCTCCGTGAAGGGAGGTTTCGACAGTTGCCTCGCCGACTAGAGCCGGGTTGGTCTTACACCGTCTCCACAGGCTGTCGCCGCCAGTCCGGCGGCCAGGAGGTTGCGCGCCGCGTTGACGTCCCGGTCGTGGAGTTGCCCGCAACCGGGACACATCCACTCGCGCACGGCCAGCGGCAGGCTGTCGGTCCGCAGCCCACACGCCGAGCAGGTCTTGCTCGACGGGAACCACCGGTCGACGGCAATCACTTGTCGGCCGTACCAGGCGGCCTTGTACTCCAGCATGGAGCGGAACTGCGACCAGCCGGCATCGGAGACGGCACGTGCGAGTCTCCGGTTGCGGACCATTCCGGCAACATTGAGGTCCTCGATCACGATCGTTTGGTTCTCGCGAACGAGTCGAGTGGTGACCTTATGGAGGAAGTCCCGGCGCCGGTCGGCGATCCGGGCTTGGACACGGGCGACCTTGCGTCGGGCCTTGTCCCGATTGGCCGAACCAGCGACCTTGCGGCAGAGATTCCGCTGGGCTTTTGCGAGGCCGTCACGGTCTCGCCGTTCGTGCCTCGGATTGGCTATCTTCTCGCCGGTCGACAGAGCGAGCAGCGTGGTGATGCCTGCGTCAACGCCGACCGCTGTGGTGGTGGGCACGTGGTGGGTGGTGTGCGTCTCGACCAGAATCGACACGAACCAACGCCCAGTCGCATCACACGACACGGTGACGGTGGATGGCTCCGCGCCTCTCGGCAATGGCCTCGACCACACAATGGCCAACGGCGTGGTCATCTTCGCCAGGGTGAGCGTGCCGTCACGCCAACGGAATCCAGAGCGCGTGTACTCGGCAGTGGCACGGGACTTCTTCCGCGACTTGAATCTCGGATACCTGGCGCGTTTGGTGAAGAAGTTGGTGAACGCTGCCTGCAGATGCCGCAGCGTCTGCTGCAACGGAACGCTCGACACCTCGGTCAGAAAAGAAAGCTCGGAGTCGCGCTTCCACTCGGTGAGCATCGCCGATGTCGCGGCGTAGTCCAGTCGGCGCTGCTCGGCCTGCCAAAGGTCCATACGTGTCTGCAGGGCTCGATTGTAGACAAGGCGTACACAACCGAACGTGCGCAACAACTCCCGCGCCTGCTGCGCAGTCGGATAGAAGCGGTACTGGAAAGTCCGCTTCACCAAGGTCGTCGCCACACCTCACATGTTGGCAGTCCAACATGTGACACCGAATTCCGGGGCATGCGATTGGAGTTTCGATGAAGAAAGTGCTCGCAGGCCTGCTTCCCGCGATGTTGCTGGTCGCCGCCTGCGGAAGTGGCGGCGGCGGAACGGCGGAAGGTGGTGGCGAGGCGAAGGACGCCACGCTCACGCTCAACTGGTACCCGTACGGCGAGCACGCGCCGTTCTACTACGGGCTCAAGCAGGGCATCTTCGAGAAGCACGGGATCAAGCTCAAGATCCAGGCTGGTCAGGGTTCCGGCAAGACCGTGCAGGCCACCGGCGCGGGCCAGACCGACTTCGGATGGGCCGACACGAGCGCGTTGGCCACGGCTGTCGAGCAGGGCGTGCCCGCGAAGAGCATCGGCGTGTACCTGCAGACCACGCCCGCCTCCGTGCAGTTCTTCAGCGAGAAGAACATCAAGAAGCCCGAGGACCTCAAGGGCAAGTCGGTCGCGACGACCGCCGGTGACGCGCTGACCAAGACGTTCCCGGCGTTCCTCAAGCAGAACGGTATGCAGGAGTCCGACGTCTCCATCCAGAACATCGACCCCGCGGGCAAGATGGCGGCTGTCATCTCCGGCCGGACCGACGTGCTGCTGGGCTTCGCGTCCGACCAGGGGCCGACGATCAAGGAGAAGGCCGGCAAGGACGTGGGCTACCTGCGGTTCTCCGAGTTCGGGTTGAACTACTTCAGCAACGGGCTGCTCACCTCGAAGACCATGCTGCAGAAGGACCCCGAGCTGGTGAAGAAGATGGTCCAGGCCACCCAGGAGGCGTGGACCGCGGCCGAGAAGGACCCGCAGGCCGCCGCCGACTCGATGAAGGGCGCCGCGGAGCAGCTGCCGTCGGCGACGGTGGTGCTGGAGCAGTTCAAGACGACGCTGACGCTGCTGCACACCGACGCCACGAAAGGCAAGGCGCCGGGCGTGAACACCGTGGACGACTGGAAGAAGACCATCGAGACCTTCCAGAAGACCGGCATCATCAGCAAGGCGTCCGAGCCTTCGGCGTACTGGGAAGAAAGCGTGGCCCCGAAGGGATGAGCAGCACTTTGGTAGGAGCTCCGGCTGTCTCGATCAACGGTGTCTCCGTGCGCTTCCACTCGAAGCGCGCGGAGACCACCGCGATCCAGGAGGTCTCGCTCGATGTCGCACCGGGCGAGTTCGTGTCCATCGTCGGCCCGTCCGGCTGCGGCAAGTCGACGTTGCTCAAGCTGGTGTCGGGGCTCCTGAAACCTTCGCAGGGCTCGGTTCAGCTGCTGGGCGAGGAGGTGCGCGGCCCACGGCACGACATCGGGTTCGTGTTCCAGCGGGCGGCGCTGCTGGAGTGGCGTTCGGCCCGCAAGAACATCCTGCTGCAGGCCGAGATGCGGGGAATGAACTCCGCGCAGGCGGCCAAACGCGCCGACGAGCTGATTGAAATGACCGGACTCTCGGGGTTCGAGAACGCCTTGCCGCACGAGTTGTCCGGTGGCATGCAGCAGCGCGTGGCGTTGTGCCGCGCGCTGCTGCATGAGCCACGGGTGCTGCTGATGGACGAACCGTTCGGTGCGCTGGACGCGTTGACGCGCGAGCAGATGAACGTGGAGCTGCACCGGGTGTGGCGGGAGACGGGCACGACGGTGCTGCTCGTGACGCACTCGATCGCGGAGTCGGTCTACCTGGCGAACCGGGTGATCGTGCTGACGCGACGGCCGGCGGTGGTCAAGGAAGTCATCGAGGTCGACCTCCCGGACACGAGGGACTACTCGGAGACGATGGCCCGTCCGGCGTTCTCGAGCACGACCGCGCACATTCGGGACCTGCTGGGGGCGGTCACAGGGCACGATTGATCTATAGCCACTGAAGTGCGTGCTAGCGCGGCCGGGCTACAGCCCGGTGGTGCGTGGCCGACGCTGCCTGCGAAGAGACGACTTTGAGAAGCACGCAGCAGGAATGCGTGGTGTCTGCCAGGCGTTCGGGGTGAACCTCACAGGCCCTCGTGGTCATGGCCAGGTCATCTTGACCGGCGGATGACCGCTGCTCTTGTCCGGTGCATCACCCGTGGGTAAAGTCTGGCAAGCCGCCGCGTGGTAAGCGCTTTCCAAAAGCCGATCCACGAGGTGGTGGGATGTCCAGATTCAAGATCCTGCTAGCCGCCGTTGCCGTCATCGCGGCGTCGCTGGCGCCCGAGGCTGCCGCGCAGCCAGGCCCGGTCTCCGATCCACTGCCGACCCCCGCACCGTCGGGTATGGGCGTGCGACTGCAGGAGATCGCGCGGTTGCCGCAGTCGTCCACCACGCCGACGGCGGGTGACAGCAGGCTCAAGCAGTACAACCGGATCAACTATATCGGTGAGATCCCGGACGCGTCGGGCCGGTTCTTCGTGCCGGACATGAACGGCAAGCTGTACACGTTGAACCGCGATGGAAGCGGACAGCGCACGTACCTCGACGTCCGCGCGACGGTCGGCGGTGCGACCTTCCACAACCATCAGGGGCTGGGCAGCGGGTTCGGGTTCGCCGCGTTCCACCCGCAGTTCCGCGCCAACGGCAAGTTCTACACGGTGCACACCGAGGCCAAGGACGCGCTGAAGAAGCCGACGGACCTGCCCTCGCCGAACTCCGTGGTGCACGGCGTGCTGACGGAGTGGACGGCGTCGAACCCGGCCGCGCCGACGTTCGCGGGCAGCCGGCGCGAGCTGTTGCGCATCGGGTTCCAGATGTACCTGCACGGGTTCCAGGAGATCGGCTTCAACCCGACCGCGCAGCCAGGGAGCGCCGACTACGGCCTGCTGTACGCGGCGGTCGGCGACGGCGGCGTCGGCTACCGGTCCGACGTGCCGCAGGACATGAGGGTGCCGCAGGGCAAGATCATCCGCATCGACCCGGCCGGCACCAACAGCGGCAACAAGAAGTACGGCATTCCGCCGTCCAACCCCTTCGTCGGCCAGGCGGGCAAGCTCGGCGAGATCTACGCGTCCGGTACACGCGACCCGTACCGGTTCAGCTGGGACTCCGGCGGCACGCACAAGATGTTCCTGGGGCACATCGGCGAGAAGGTCGTCGAGTCGGTCTACCAGGTGACGCCGGGCGCGAACCTCGGCTGGGGCCAGCGGGAAGGCCATCTCACCTACAAGCGCAACGACTCGAAGTGCCAGCTCTACCCGCTCCCGGCCGATGACTCGAAGTTCGGCTACACCTATCCGGTTGCGGGCTTCGACCACAACCGGCCGAACGGCGGCTGCGGCGACAGCGGCAACGCGTTGATCGGCGGGTTCGTCTACCGCGGCACGGCGATCCCGGCGTTGCAGGGCAAGTACGTCTACGGCGAGGGTGTGAAGGGCCTGCTGTACTACGCCGACGAGAAGGACATGCGGGCCGGTTCGCCGATCGCGAAGACGTTCGAGCTCGCGGTCCACGACTCGGCGGGCAAGCGCACGACGATGCGGACGCTCGCCGGCAAGAACCGCGTCGACCTGCGGTTCGGCACGGACTCCGCCGGTGAGCTCTACGTGCTGGCCAAGGCGAACGGCAAGGTCTGGAAGGTCACCGGCACGATCCAGACGCTGGAAGCCTGCGACCCCGGCGGTGACGTCGTCAGCGGTGTCAACGGAAAGGCCGACTGGAAGCCGGTCACCGCCTCGCGCTGGCGGTTCCCCGGCAACGAGGTCGTGCTCTCCAAGACGGGTCCGGCCCGGCCGGGTCCACGCAGGCCCAACGAGTACGCCACGGTCACCAAGGGGCCGTCGTTCGGCAACGTGACGGTCGACGCGCAGGTGCGGCTGGACACGCCGGTGTCGCAGAAGGACCGCGACGTGGTGATCGTGTTCGGGCACCAGTCGGACACGAAATTCTACTACGTGCATCTCTCGTCGGACAACAAGATCTATCCGCACAACGGGATCTTCCTCGTCGACAACGCCGACCGGCTGCGCATCGACGACCAGTGGAACGGATCGGTCGGCGCACCGCCCGCCATCACGGACATGAAGTGGCACAAGGTCAGGGTCACGCACTGCGTGGACACCGGTTCGATCGCGGTGTTCGTCGACGGGCAGTCGCAGCCGTTGATGACCGCGACCAACAGCGTGCTCAAGTCCGGGCGGGTCGGCTTCGGGTCGTTCGACAACATCGGCCGGATCAGCGACCTCCGGATCACCGGAAAGGGACTGTGATGAGGAAAGCTCTGCCCACGGCCGGCTTGGCCGTGCTGTTGGGAGCCATGCTGGTGGCCCCCGCACAGTCACAGCCGCCCTCGGAGGTGTTCCCCGGCATCGCGTCCGCGGTCGTGCACCACTACGACTTCGAGCATCCGCTCACCGGTGACGCGAAGAAGGAGGACGACATCGGCCGGGCCGACTCGCGCACGCCGATCTCGTTGATCAACGGCGGCGCGGCCATGCGGGTCGCCGACGGCGCCTATCCGGCGTCGAAGACGTCCATGCAGCTCAAGCAGGTGCAGCCGAACAAGTCGAGCAACGACGACTGGAAGGCCGGGGTCTACGACTCCAAGGGCGTCGGGTCGATGAAGGCGTTCAACAAGGTCAAGTCCCTGTCGATCGCGACCTGGATCAAGGTCACCGGTGAGGCTCCCGCGCGCAACTCGAACTCGTCCGGCACCGGTGACTTCTACGGTGCCATCGGGTTCGCGGGTGTGCTGACGGGGAACTCGGACGGGCACGCCGCGCGAGCCCTGCTGGAGACGGAGAACCACGGCGGCTCGATGAAGCTGATCGCGCTCGCCCGCCGGGTGGACGGCAGCGACAAGCAGTTCTGGGTGTCCAAGGCCGAGTGGAAGACCTTGGTGCCACCGAACAAGTGGGTGTTCCTGGCCGGGACGTTCGACTACGACAACGGCACGGTCGGCCTTTACGTGGACGGCAAGCCGGTCGACGGCGCCTACGCGGTCAAGGGCGATCCGTTGAAGGTCGTCGGCCCGCCGGAGCCGGACTTCACGTCGGCCACGAACCCGCGCGGCATCAAGATCGGCGGCAGTCACCCGCAGAACAACCGCGAGACCAACGCGTGCAACTGCCGGATGGACGGGCTGATGTTCTTCGACCGCGCGCTGACCGCGGACGAGGTGCGCGGCCAGTACGACTGGGTCACCAAAGGCCGGAGGTAAGTCTTGTAACCGTCCTGTGGGCTAGGTAGATTCCGGTGGCCGCCGCTTGGAAAGCGCTTTCCGCTGCCGCGCTGCCGCGGCCTGGCCCACAGGGTGGTGGGGATGTACAGACGGTTATGTCTTGCTGTCACAACATTCGTGCTCACAGCGTTACTCGTGCCGGTCACATTCCCATTGGCTGCGTCCGCCCAGGCGGATCTGCCCATCGCCGATCCGTTGCCCACTCCGGGCGCGTCGGGTATCGGACTGGAGCTGACCGAGGTCGCGCAGCTGCCGGAGTCCAAGCCGGTGCCGCCGCCGACCGACGCACGGCTGCGCCGATACAACCGGATCAACTACCTCGGCGAGGTGCCGGACGGTTCCGGCCGGATGTTCGTGCCGGACATGAACGGCAAGCTCTACCTGCTCGAAAACGGTGTGCAACACGCGTATCTGGATCTCGGCGCCGTGGTCGGCGCCGACTTCCACAACCATCGCGGCCTCGGCAGCGGTTTCGGGTTCACGGCGTTTCACCCGAAGTTCGCGCGCAACGGCAAGTTCTACACCGTGCACACCGAGACCGGCGCCGCGCTGACCACCAAGAAGCCGGACCTGCCCTCGCCCGCTGACGCGCAGGTGCACGGTGTGATCACCGAGTGGACGGCCGCCGATCCGAAGGCGGACATCTTCACCGGCACGCATCGCGAGATCCTGCGCGTCGGCTACGCCTCGTTCATCCACGGCTTCCAGGAGATCGGGTTCAACCCGACGGCACGCTGGTGGGACGAGGACTACGGGCTGCTCTACCTCGCGTCGGGCGACGGCGGCATCGGGCTCAACACGACCGTCCCGCAGGATCTGGCGCTGCCGCAAGGCAAGATCCTGCGCGTCGACCCGTTCGGCCGTAACGGCGTGAACGGCCAGTACGGCATTCCGCGGTCGAACCCGTTCCTGCGCAAGGAAGGTGCGCTCGGCGAGATCTACGCGTACGGCATGCGCGACCCGTACCGCTTCAGCTGGGACTCGAGCGGTTCGCACAAGATGTTCCTCGGCCACATCGGCGAGAAGGCCGTCGACTCGGTCTACGAGGTGCGCAAGAGGTGCCAACCTGGGCTGGAGCGAACGCGAGGGCATCTGGTCCTACCGCAAGGGCGACCCGTCGTGCGGCGTGTTCCCGCTGCCCGCCGATGACGCGAAGTACGGCTACACCTACCCGGTCACGGCGTTCGACCACAACCGCCTTGCTTCGGCGCGGCCGTGTGCGGACAGCGGCAACGCGTTGATGGGCGGGTTCGTCTACCGGGGCAAGAAGATCCCTTCGTTGCGGGGCAAGTACATCTACGGCGAAGGGGTGAAGGGGCTCATCTACTACGCCGAGGAACGCGAGATGCGGGCCGGCAGGCCGATGGCCACCTCGCGCGAGATGATGGTGTACGCCAACGGACAGCTGACCACGTTGAAGCGCGCTGGTCAACGATCCCAGTCGTGTCGATCTGCGGTTCGGGCAGGACGCAGATGGCGAGCTGTACGTACTGGCGAAGGCCAACGGCAAGATCTGGAAGGTGACGGGTGCTCGCACCTTCGCCTCGTGCCGTTCCGGGCACGATCACGTCTCGGGTGCCACGTCGGCGCTTCCTGGGAACCGGTCACGCCCGCGTTGTGGCAGTTCCCCGGCCGGGAGGTCGTGCTGGCACAGGCCGGTTCGGCGCGTCCAGGCCCGCGGCGGCCGTTCGAGTACGCGGTGCTGAAGAAGGGGCCCGCGTTCGGGTCCGTGCGGATCGACGCCCAGGTGCGGCTCGACACGCCGGTGGCCGAGTCCAACCGGGACGTGATCATCGTGTTCGGATATCGCTCGGACACCGAGTTCTACTACGCGCATCTGTCGTCGGACAACAAGATCTATCCGCACAACGGGATCTTCGTCGTGAACAACGCCGATCGTCTTCGTCTTGACCACCAATGGGATGCGGCACGTTCGGTCGGTGCCGCTCCGGCGGTCACGGACACGGCGTGGCATCGCGTGCGCGTGCAGCACTGCGCTGACACCGGTGAGATCGCTGTCTACATGGATGGTTCTCGGTTCCCGTTGATGACCGCCGTGGACAGGACCTTCTCGTCCGGTCGCGTCGGGTTCGGCTCGTTCGACAACATCGGCAGGCTGCGTGACCTGCGCGTGCAGGGCAAAGGAGTGAAGTGATGAGACGTGCGTTCGTTGCGGGCCTGGCCGCGGTGTTCGTCGTGAGCCTGGCCGCGCCCGCACAGGCCACGTTCGGGCTGGTCCTGCCGACGCTGTCGCGCAACCTGGTGTCGTACTACGACTTCGAGCACCCGGTGCGCGCCGACCGTTCGCTGGAGCAGGACCGTGGCCGCTCGCGAACACCGCTCTCGTTGATCAACGGCGGCGCGGACATGCGAGTACGTGACGGCGCGTTTCACGGTTCGCGGAACTCGTTGCAGCTCAAGCAGATCAACCCGACGGTCGCCGGCAACGACGACTGGAAGGCCGGTCTCTACTCGGAGACCGGGGTGCCGTCGCTGAAGGCGTTCAACGGCACGCGTCAGGCGTCGATCATGGGCTGGGTGAAGATGACGGGCCAGAACCCGGCCCCGAACTCGAACTCGGCCAACCCGAACGACTTCTACGGCGCGATCGGTCTCGCCGGTGTGCTCTCCGGTGACTCCAACGGCCACGCGGTGCGGGCGTTGCTGGAGCTGATCCAGGTCGACGGGCAGTTGAAGCTCGTCGCGCTGGCTCGGCGGGTCGACGGCAGCGACTCGCAGACGTTCGCGGCTTCGGAGGAGTGGCAGAAACTCCTTCCGCAGAACGAATGGGTGTTCCTGTCGGCGTCGTTCGACTTCGACACCGGGGCGATGGTGTTGTACCGCAACGGAAAACCGCTCGATGGCAAGTACGTCGTCGCGGGCGATCCGTGGAAGCTCGAAGGTGAGCCGGAGCCGGACGTCGCGTCGGCGACCGACCCGCGCGGGTACAAGATCGGCGGGAGCTACCCGCAGAACAACCGCGAGGGCAACGCCTGCAACTGCCGGATGGACAGCCTGATGTTCCTCGACCGCGTCGTGAAGCCGTGGGAGGTGCACCTGCAGTACCACCTCATGCACTGAGCACGGTGCTGGAAGTCGATGAGGGGAGCTTTCCTCAACCCCAGGTTGAGGAAAGCTCCCCTCATCAAGCTGCTGCACCGGGTTCGGCGTCGTCGACCCGCAGGCCGCGGCGCCGACCGTGGGAACCGCCCGATTGTGTGTATTTCGCCGTGGTCAGAGTGTGGCGATCCGGACGGCCTTCGCCATCGCCTCGAATCCCTTGTCGCCGGGATGCAGGTGGTCACCCTGGTCGTAGTCGGGCCTGATGCGCTGCGGGTCGGCCGGATCCCGGATCACCGCGTCGAAGTCCACCACCGCGTCGAAGTCGGGGCTGGTCCGGATGAACGAGTTCACGGCCTGCCGCACCGACTCCAGTTCCTCGGTGTAGACGAACCATCCCTTGAACGGCGTGATCGTCGCCCCGACCACCCGCAGCCCGCGATCGTGAGATCGCTGCGCGATCTGCTTCAGCGCCGCGATGATCTTCTGCGGGTCGAGCTCGTGCGGCGTCTGCTGGATGTCGTTGATGCCCTCGAACACGATCACCGACCGCACCCCGGACTGGGTGAGCACGTCGCGGTTCAGGCGGGCCAGCGCGTTCGGGCCCGCCGAACCGCCGTCGAGAAGGAGCCGGTTGCCGCTGATCCCCGCGTTCAGGACGCCCATGCGGGTGTTGATCCGGTCGGCGAGCTGGTCGGGCCAGCGCAGGTTCGCGCCCCACGTCGAGTTCGCACCGTCGGTGATCGAGTCGCCCAGCGCGACGACGCTGCCCCGCAACGTCGAGGAGCGCACGTCGACGCCGGAGACGTAGTGCCAGTTGGTGGTGCGTTCGCGGAACGGGGCGGCCGACTCGTCCGCGGTGTGGTTGCCGTCGCGGGTGAAGTACGAGTTCTGCATGGTCAGCTGGTGGTGCGTGACCGGGCCGCCTGGCGCCGGGGTGTAGACGCTGACCAGCAGATCCGAGTCGGCGGGCACGTTCAGCGCGACGCCGTCACTGACCACGTCGGCGCCGGGCGGGGCGCTCACGGACGGCGAGCCGCCGAACGTCAGCGGGCGCATGGTGCCGGGCACTGCGCGCGGGGTGTCGGGGCCTGCCGCGAGCGCGACCGTGACGGCGCCGAACACGACGGGCGTGCGGCCGTAGGCGTTGGACAGGCGGACGCGGATCTCCCGGCCGCCCGCGCTGACGTGGACGATATTGCGGATCGAGTAGTCGACGTACCCGTTCTCGGTGCCGGGGACCGCGGAGGACGGTGCGGCCGCCCAGGTGCCGATCCACCGCGCCGGTGCCGCGTGAGCGGGAAAGGCCGCCGCCACGACCAACGCCACTGCCAGCAGAAAACGGGTCATGCACCTGACCTTGGCAGCGCTCTCGCCGGGACGGTATCCGCCGATCTGCGGGTCTACGCTGCGACATGTGTGGAACGGGGCGGAGTACCAGAGCAGGTTCGACAAGCTCGCCGAGTCGGGAATGGACGTGCACGGCGAGGCGACGTTCGTGCGGGCCTACGCGCCGACGACGGTGCTCGACGCCGGCTGTGGCACCGGGCGGGTCGGGATCGAGCTGGCCAGGCACGGTATCGAGGTCGTGGGAACGGATCGGGATCACTCGATGCTGGCGCACGCCCGTGAGCAGGCGCCCGGCATCACGTGGGTGCGGTCCGACCTGGCAGAACTGGATTTGCAGCGGACGTTCGACGTCGTGGTGATGGCGGGCAACGTGCCGCTGTTCACCGAGCCCGGCACCCAGGACAGGCTCGTCGCGGGCGTGGCGAGGCATGTCCGGGAGTTCCTGATCACGGGGTTCAGCCTGGACCGCGGGTACACCGTCGAGGAGTACGACGAGCACTGCGCGCAGGCGGGCCTGAAGCTGGTGGAGCGGTACGCGACGTGGGACCGGGAAGAGTTCCGGAACGGCGCCTACGCCGTGTCGGTCCACGTCCCCGCCCTGTCTTGAATCGAACAGAACCCTGGTCTTGCGTGCTCCTTTCGGTGTAGGTGTTGTTGATCTACGCAGTTTGGGGGAGTGCATGCGCTTACTGGGAGCGATCGCCGTCACCGCACTGGTGCTGAGCGGGCAGCCCGCCGTGGCCGCATCGGCGCCGGTGGTACCGGATCCGCTGCTCGCCTATCTGGAGAACCCGGCGGCGGTGGACCTGGCGCAGGCGGCGAAGGCACGCGAAGCCAAGACCAGGGCACGGGTGCTCGCCGCGAAGGCGCCGGAGCTGACCTACGCGGAACGTGAGCCCGCCTCGGCACGTGGCCGTAACGACGGCCCGTGGTTCGCCGAGCACGTGGCGGAATTCCGGCACAAGCGGCGCGCGGTGTTCACCGGCTCGCTGCTCGCGGACCCGACCATGGCCACGCCGCCCGAGTTCGCCGAGCCCAACGACTCGCAGCAGACCGCGAGCGACTCGGGCGTCGGCACCAGGCACCGTGCGATCCGCACGAACGGGCGGATCACCCAGGGCGACGCGGACTTCTACCGATTGCGCGGCGCCGGCCACACGGCCGTCGCGACCCGCACGGACGCCAGCGACCTCGACACCGTGCTCACGGTCTTCGACGCCACCGGCAAGGAGATCGCGGCCAACGACACGGTCGGCCTCGCCACCGACGCCCGGCTGGAAGCCGAACTGACGGCGGGCGCCGACTACTTCGTCCGCGTCACCGGCAACCCCGGCACCGAGGGCACCTACGAACTGACGCTCGCGGCCGGTGAAGGCAAGGGCGACAAGGACTTCTTCGGCATCGACCTGAAGGCGGGCGACGTCGTCGGCGCGTCCGTCATCGGTGCCGCGCGCCGGGTCGCCGTGCACGACACCAGGGGCCGCGAGGTGATGGGTTCCGTTCAGGACTTCAGCGGCGCGTACCCGAAGGAGTCGCCGTTGCCCGGCGGCGGCAACGCGGTCGCGGACTTCGTCGCACCGCGCGACGGCCGCTACTTCGTCGGCGTCGAGGACGGCACCGGCAGGTACCGGCTGACGGTGGAGGCATACCGGCCCGGCAGCGAAAAGGCGCCGCAGACGGTGTTCGTCGACTTCAACGGCGCACTCGTGGACACGAGCGTGTGGGGCGTGCCAGGGGAGAAGCAGCTGTCACCGCTGGCGAAGTTCCTCCAGAACTGGGGACTCACCGCGGCCGACGAGAACGCGGTCGTCTCCGTCGCCGTCGACACGGTCCGGGAAAACCTGGCGCTGCACGGAAAATTCGGCGTGAAGCTGCTGAACAGCCGTGACCACGCCGATCCGTGGGGCCGGAAGAACGTGAGCCGGCTCGTGATCGGCGGCACGATCGCCGAGTCCGGAGTGGCGACGGTGGCGATCGCGCAGACGATCGACCCCGGCAACTTCGGGCACGAGGAGACCGCGATGGTCCAGCTCGACCTGCTGAGCCAGCCCGCGGGCCCGTCCGTGTCCCTCAACACCTACGTCAAGCCGGGCAGCGACAAGGTCCGGTTCGTCGGGCGGGCGCTGGGCAACATCGCGGCGCACGAGCTGGGCCACCTTTCCGGGTCGTGGCACCAGCATCAGTTCAACGAGCACGACACCCTCATGGACCAGGGCGGCAACCCGGCGGCGATGTTCTCGGTCGGCGCGGACGGCATCGGCGGCAACGCCGACGACACCGACATCGACTTCGGCGAGGACCACTTCGTGCCGAACGAGGGCTTCACCGGTGTCGAGGACGCTCTGAGCCGTACGCGCTGGGGCTACAGCACTCGGTGATGTCGCGTCTGCAAGGACTCTGTTGGCGAATTGTTGATCTCGTCAGGCGGCGGTCTGTAGGGCCTGGAATCGGGTGGTCCGGGTGGTGCCGTGGGGTTGATCGAGTAGCCAGGCGTTGAGGCGGGTGAGGTTGATCGCGATCGCGGTGAGGATGTGCTGCAGATGGGTTTTGGCCAGTCCGATGTAGCGGGTGCGGCGTAGCCCGAACGCCCGGACGGCTTGGGAGATGGTGCCTTCGACTCCGGCGCGTGGGTTGTAGCGGAGTTTCCACTCGGGTGTGTTCTGTTGCTGGCGGGTGTGGGTGATGGCCTCGTGCTCGGCGCGGGGACGCAGGACCAGTTGCCGTGGCATGGTTTTCGCGCGGGTGCAGTCGGTGCGGGCCGGGCAGGGTGTGCAGGCGGCGCGGGGGAACCGGATGTGGATCTCGGTGTAGTCGGTCGGGCGGGTGTGTTCGGTCCAGCCGCTGGAGGTGACGCCGCGTGGGCAGGTCGCCGCCTGCTGATCCCAGTCGATGCCGAAGCCGGCGAGGCCGAATCCCTTGCCTGCCTTGGCTTGCCGGCTGGTGTCGGGGCGGACCGGGCCGAGTAGCTCGATGTGATGCTTGGTGTGGCTGGTGGTGAGGGTGCCGCCGTCGACGTAGCCGCCGTCGACGATGTGGGTGGCGGGCAGCAGATCACGGGCGGCCAGGTCGTCTTGGATGGGCAGGTGTGCGCGATACCCGGACCAGAGGGTGTCGCGTTTGGCGGCGGTGCGGGCCTCGGGGTCGTGCGGGGAGTCCAGCCGCCGCCGGGCCGGGGGCAGGCCCTGGTCTTTCGGGTCCCGCGGCCGGATCCGGCCCTTCGTGTCGAGGTAGAACTGCTGGACCCAGGTCCGGCGCAGCACCTCGACCTCGGGCAGCCGGGCCAGCCACCCCATGTCGGCGTCGTCGCGGATCGTGGTCAGCAGCCGCCACCCGTCGGCGCCGATCTGGGCGGCCAGCTCACGGCGTGTGGTCTCGGGTTTGGGCAGCCGGTAGGAATCCAGGCGGGGGCCGTAGCGGTCGAACCAGTCACCCGGCACCCACGACCGCAGCCAGTCCGGGGCCGCACCGGCCACCGCGTCCAGCGCCGCCCGCATCGTCTCGCCCAGATTCTCCAGCCGGTTGAGCAGCCGCACCGCCGCCAGCACGTGAGTGGAGTCCGTGCGAGCCTTGCCACCCGGTTTGAGCAGCTCTTTCTCCCTCAGCCGGGTCAGCAGCGTGTCGAGCAGGCGCTGTTCGGCCGTCCCGGCGATCAGGCGGTCCCGGAACTCTGAGAGCAGCGAGAAGTCGAACCCCGGATCGGTCAGTTCCAACCCGAGCGCGTATTTCCAGTCCAGCCGCGACCGGACCTGGTCGGCGGCCTGACGGTCGTTGAGTCCTTCCACGAACTGCAGCACCAGCACCATGGCCAGCCGGGCGGGCGAGGCCGCGGGCTGTCCTCGCCGCGAGAACAGCCCCGCGAACGACTCATCCGCGAAGATCGGGCCGAGCTCGTCCCGGATCCGCATACACAGACTGCCCTTGCGATGCGCGGCCCGCGCGACCCGCACAGTCTCCTCAGGATCGACACCAACGACTCTGGACGCAGCACCATGCCCGAGAACCTTAGCCCTCAAGATCACGACCAGACACCGCCAGCAATTCGCCAACAGAGTCCTTGCAGACACCCAAGGGTCAGCCGCGGGGGACGGCCTGCAGGGTGATGCCGCCCTGCTGGGGCAGGATCGCCTCTGATCCGATCACCACGGTGGCCTCCTCCGCGGCCTGAGGCAGCCGGTACTCGGTGAACGTCGCGAGCGCTCGTTCGGCGAGTGCTCGCGACGCCGAGGTGTTGCCGCGCAGACGTTCCAGCTTGGCGAGCTCGAGCCGCGCCCGCGCCAGCCCGACGTGGTCGCGGCTGAGCTCGCAGATCGCCGCGCAGTTCTCGAAGAGCTGCGAGGCGCGGACCAGGCGGCCGCGGCGGGCCTGGATGGTGCCGAGGGAGTGCAGCGCGTAGCTTTCGCCGACCAGGTCACCGATCGTGCGGACGAGCACGAGGACCTCGCGCATCACGCGGTCGGCGCCGTCGTCGTCGCCTTCGGACATCAGCACGTTGCCGATGGTGTAGCTGATCTGCGACTGGATCCGCGGGCTGTCGGTCTTCGAGCACATCTCGGCGGCGCGTTCGAGCGTGGCGAGCGCGCGTTTCTGGTTGCCTGCCTCGATGTCGATGAGCGCGGTCTGGCTCAGCACGTGCGCCTGCCCGGCCACGTCGCACGTCTCGGTGAAGTGTTCGAGCGCCCGGCCGAAGTGGCCGAGTGACGCGGTGGCGTCGCCTGCCTGGCGTTCGAGGATGCCGAGGTTGCGGTGTGCCAGCGCCATGCCCTGCCGGTCGTTCAACGTCGTGAACGAGTGCAGTGCGGGTTGCAGCACCGAGCGCGCGAGGTCCAGCCTGCGCCGCGTGATGTGCAGGGAACCCAGCGAGCACAACAGGGCCGCCGTGCCACGTTCGTTGGAGGCCGCGGTCGTCGCCCGCAGCGCGGTCTCGTGCGTGTATTGCCAGTCGTCGAGGTAGCTGCGCACCTGGAAGATCGACACCAGCCGGACGGCCAGGTCCCACACGAGCTCGTGCAGGCCCGCGTCGGCGGCCTGGGTGATCGCGGCGCGCACGTTCGCGCGTTCGGTCTCCCACCAGCGCAACGGGCCCGCGGCGACCTCCTCGACGTGGTCGAGCGGGACCGGGCGGCGGTCACCGTTGCCGCGCAACGTGGTGAAGTCCCCGCCGTACATCACGTGGTGGGCGCGGTCGGCGAGCGTCAGCCATCCACCCATCGCGCGGCGCACCGACTCCAGCTCCTTCGCCGGTTCCTCCTCGCACAGCCGTTCGCGGGCGAAGATCCGGATCAGGTCGTGGAACCGGTAGCGCGGCTGCGCGAGCCCGTCGATGATCACCGCGTCGAGCAGTTGCGCGTCGACGAGCTGGTCGGTGTAGTCGCCGGAGACGTCACCGGCCACGACCGAGGGTGTCCAGGCGGGCAAGGTCTCGGTGTCCAGCGCGCCGAGCCTGCGCATCAACGTCGCGGTGCCGACGGAGAGCCCGTCGTAGCTCAGCCGCATGCTGGAACGGACGGCGAGTTCGCCGTGGGTCAGCTCGTCGAGGCGCCTGCGTTCGTCGGCCAGCCGGGTGACCATCGAGTTCACGGTCCAATGTGGACGCGCGCCGAGCCGGGCGCCGACGACCCGCAACGCCAGCGGCAGACCGCCGACGGCTTCCACGAGCGTGGTGGTGGCGCCGGGTTCGCGCTGCACGCGTTCGGCGCCGATCAGCTTGGCCACCAGTTTGGTGGCGTGCTCGTTGTCGAGGACGTCGACCTCGACCACGCGTGCGCCGGGCAGCCCGGTGAGCCTTCGTCTCGATGTCATCAACACCGCGCATGTCGGCGAGCCGGGCAGCAGCGGCGCGACCTGCTCGTCCGCCGCCGCGTCCTCCAGTACCACCAGCAGTTTCCGGTCGCCGAGCAGGCTGCGGTACATCTCGGCGCGCTCGACCTCACTGGTCGGCAGCGACTCGCCGCCGACGCCCAGCGCGCGCAGGAAACGGCCGAGCAGGTCGTGCGGCGTGGCCGGTTCCGCCTGTGCGGCACCAAGGTTCGCGTAGAGCTGGCCGTCGGGGTAGCGCTCGGTGCTGACCTCGTGCGCGACGTGCACGGCGAGCGCGCTCTTGCCGACACCGGCCTTGCCGACGATGTTGACGATCGGCACGGCGTTGCCGGGCGCGCTCAGCATGTCCACCAACCGGTGCACGAGCTCGTCGCGGCCGGTGAAGTCGGAGATGTCGGCGGGCAGCTGTCTCGGCCGCGACCACGCCGAGGGATGCGGTGGCGCGGTCGCGACCTGGCTGATGGCCTCCGGGCGCAGTAGTGTCCCGTCGTCGGCGATGATCGCCGCCTCCAGGTTCTTCAGCCGCTCGCCCGGTTCGAGGCCGAGTTGTTCGATCATGAGCGACCGGCACGCGCGGTAGGTCGCGAGCGCGTCCCACTGCCGTCCGGAGCGGTAGAGCGCGAGCATCAGCAAGTAGCGGAACTCCTCGTGGTACGGGTGTTCCGCGACGAGCGTGCGCAGCTCACCGATCGCCTCGCGGTGCCGTCCCAGCTCGATCTCGTGCGCCAGGCACTCCTCCAGCACCTCCAGCCGCAGCTCCTCCAGCCACGTCACCTGGTCGTGCAGCAGCTGCGGCGTGCCGTCCAGCACAGGGCCCCGCCACAGCGTCAGAGCGTCTCGCAACGTCGTGGCCGCTCCCAGCCGGTCACCGGTGCCCGCTCGTCCGCGTGCGGTCGCCACCAGCCGTTCGAAGCGGTGAATGTCGAGCAGGTCCTTCGTGACCTCCAGCCGGTAACCGGCGGAATGCGTCACGATCGCCGCGGCCACGTCCAGCCGGTCGAGTTCGCCGCGCAGGGCGTGAATGACGTACTGGACCTGCGACCGCGCGGTGGTCGGTGGCGCGCCCTCCCAGATCGCGTCGATCAGGTGGTCGACGCTGACCACGTGGTTCGCTTTCATCAGCAGTGCCGCGAGCACGGTCTGCTGCCTGCCCACGAGCACGCGGACGACACCGTCGCCACCCACGAACTCGACGGTCCCGAGCAGCCGGAAGACCACCGGACGCTGGTCGGGGTCGACCGTCTCGGACGACCTCATCGCGAACCCCTCCAAAAAGCCACGCTCACCACCGCGAGAAGCGTCCACAAAGGACGCGCCGAGGCGACCGGGAATTGTTACGGACCCGCCACCGGGTATGCCAGCGTAACCGTAATTCTCCGCCGATACCTGTGTGCTACCGGTTCCCTTCCGCACTCCGTCTTGTTTGGTGGTACCACGTGCGGAGAGGGTGGAGCAGCGGCTCGGGCCTCGGTGTGCACATCATTTCCGGTGTGCGTAAACGTTCTCCGAACCTGCGCAGTTTTGATTATGACGCGTCGGCCGTCGTTTGGGTACAATCTCGCGGCACTGCGTAACAAGATGAGCGTTTCGCTGGGTCTGGCCTGCGACCGCAGCTTTCGCTGCGGTCTGGAATATGACGCTCCGTGACGTATGGCGAGCGCTCGGCCTGTCGACGCAGAACGGGTTAGGGTCGCGTGCGGTACCGGTCCCGGCTTCTTTCCATGGCAAGATACATCTACCTGGGAAACCGCGCCTAACATCGTGTGACCGGCTGAGACGTCGCTATTCACGTGCGGTCATCGGGCGTCGGCATTCGGGCGAATTCCGGGCGGAATCAATTCCTGAGCCGCCCGTTCCCGGACTGGGGTTGGCGCGGCGGGTAGGTCTTCTGGCTATGGTGTTGTAGAGGTGGATCCGGCGCCCGCACTGGGGCGGGTGTGTTCGTCCGCCCGAACACCGCGACGGTCCGGTCGACGTCGCAATGGAATTCGCCGGAGAGACGAGGGGGTATGCCATGCCGGTCGTCATTCGACTTGGTTACCGACGTGTTTCCGGCCGTTCCGGTCCTGGCGTCTCAACTGGACGGCAAGTGGTGGCCCACGGGCGGCTATCGGGAGGTCAGCGGCCCGCACCAGATGAGACGACGCCCATAGGGCACGTCTATAGCCGCTTGACGAAGACTCGTGATCATAGGCACGCTGCGGTGGGAAAACGCGGTTCGACAGGACCTGACCAGACTTTGCTGCGATGACGGGAAGTGCTCGATGCTGGTCGAGTTCCGCGTTCTCGGACCGTTCGAGACGCTGATTCGTTCTGGCCGGGTGCGAATGCCCGCCAGCCAGAAAGTCCTTCTCGCGTCGCTGGTGGTCAACCTGGGGCAGCCGGTGTCCGTCGACGAGCTGGCCGAGTCGCTGTGGGCGGACCGCCCGCCCGCCACCTACCGGCAGCAGCTCTACAAGCACGTCTCGGCGCTGCGGGAGCTGTTCGGTGACAACGTGGTGGTGACCGACGAGGCCGGTTACAGCCTGAACGAGCTGCGCGTGCACACGGACCTGCAGCGGTTCGCGGCCGCCGTCGCGCACGCCCGGCAGCTGCGCCAGGACGGTGAGGCGGCGCTCGCGGCCGAGCAGTACCGCACGGGCCTGTCGATCTGGCGCGGCCCGGCGCTCGCCGGCATCGACAGCGACGCGCTGCGGGTGGCGGCGGCCCGGTTCGAAGAGCAGCGGATGACCGTGCTGGAGGAGTGCACGGACCTCGAACTGGTGCTGGGCAAGCACACCGATCTGGTGGGGGAGCTGCGGGCGCTGGTGAGCGCGCACCCGTTCCGCGAACGTCTCGCCGGTCATCTCATGGTCGCGCTCTACCGCTGTGGCTGCCAGGCCGAGGCGCTCGACACCTACCAGCAGATCCGGTTGCGGCTCAGCGACGAGCTCGGCGTCGAACCCTCCGCGCACCTGAAGGAGCTGTACGGGTCGCTGCTGCGGCAGGACGCGGCACTCGACTCACCACGCGCGGCGCGAACCGGGTCCTCCGTGGTGCCGGCGGGACTGCCGAGGTCGTTGCCCAGCTTCACCGGACGAGGTGAGGAACTCACGTCGTTGACCGGCGCCCTGGATCGGCCGCACGGGGTCGGTATCGCGGTCGTGAGTGGACCGCCCGGCATGGGCAAGACCGCGTTGGCCGTGCATTGGGCGCACAGCGTCCGTGACCGTTTTCCCGATGGGCAGCTCTACCTGAACTTACGTGGCGCCAAGGGTTTGAGCGCCGACGACGCGCTGCTGGTGTTCCTGCGCGCGTTCGGGCTGACCGCCGAGGCCGTGCCGGTGGACCCGGACGCGCAGCTGTTGCTGTACCGGTCGATGCTCGACGGCAGGCAGGTTTTGCTGGTGCTGGACGATGTCGCCGACCCGGCGCAGATCGAACCGTTGCTGCCCGGCTCGCCCGGCTCGTTCGTGCTGATCACCAGCCAGAGCCGGCTCGGCGCGCTGACCGCGCTGCACGACGCGCATCAGGTGCCGCTCGGGCCGTTGCCGGAGCAGGACTCGTTGCTGTTGCTGGAACAGATGCTCGGCCGTGCGCGCATGGCCACCGACCCGCACGCCGTTCGTGAGCTCGCGCATCGGTGCGGGCACGTGCCGCTGGCGTTGCGTGTGGCGGCGGCCAGTCTGGTGGAGCAGCCGGAACGCACGACCGTCGACTTCGTCAGCACGCTCGGTACCGGCGGCGTGCCCGAGGCGGACTGGGAGTTCACCATCGGCGTGCGGACCGCGTTCGACCTTTCCTACGTCCAGGTTTCGCCGGACGCCAAGACTTTGGCGCGGTACATGGCTGTCACGCCGTGCACGGATGTCAGCTGGGAGTCCGCGTCGGCGTTGTTGGGGGTGACGGTGCCGCGGACTCGTTCGGCGTTGGTCGAGCTGGAGCGCGCACATCTGGTCGAGCAGCACTTACCCGGCCGGTACCGCCTGCACGACCTGATCAAGCTCTACGCCCGCAGCCGGGTGCTGATCGACGACGACATGACCGACGCCGTGTGCCGCCTGCTGCTGTGTTATCTGGGCGGCGTCGATGCGGCCGTGACCGCGATGGCGCCGACGATCCAGCGCGAGAAGCGCGCGCGGGCGCAGGAAAGCACTTACGTCTTCACCGACGCGGCCTCGGCGGTGAACTGGTTGCGACGGGAGCACGTGAACCTGGTCGCCGCCGTCGGCTGGGCTCACGAGCACGGCCACGACGCGTCGTGCGCGCACCTGGTCGACGCGTTACGCGGCTATTTCTGGTTCGACCGCGCGACACCGGAGTGGATCACGACCGGCTGGCTCGGCCTGGCCTCCGCGGAACGGCTGAACGACACCCGGTTGAAGTCCGCCGTGCATCGTTCGCTGGGGCAGGCGTTCTCGGTGCGCGGCGAGATCAGCGAGTTCACCCACCACTACGAGCTGGCGCTGAAGTACGCCGACGAGTCCGGTGATCCGTTGCGCGTCGGCTATCTGCGCGAGTCGGTCGGAACGGCGTTGCTGCACACCGCGGACGTGCGTGCCGCGGAGGCCCACTTCGTCGCGGCGCTCGACGTCGCGCAGGTCCACGACGACGTGCCGCTGGAGATCAGCAGCCGGGTGAACCTGATGGACGTGCGGATTCTGCGCGGCGCCCGTCACCGCCTCCAGGGCGATCCCCTCCCGGGAGAGCGCCTCGCGGACCGCCGCCACGCGGCCCGCCAGCTCCCCCGGGACACGCCGTGCTGGAATCCGATGTGCGGTGTCGCCGCCATGACACGGGTCCCCCCGGCCACCGCCGCGGACGCCATCGCGAGCGTGCCCGGCAGATCGGGCGGCCCGTCGTCGACGCCGGGCAGGAGGTGGGCGTGGAGTGATCTTCGTTGCGCCCAAAGGCGCTATCCTACGTTGCCGACCTCGCGCCGGGTGCGGGGTTTTCCTTTGCCCGGCGCCGTTTTATCTGACCTTCTTCTGACGGAGCGCCGCTAAGTATGGCCCGCGGAGACGTCCGGATCGCCGTCACCCTCGCGTGCGAGGAGTGCAAGCGCCGGAACTACCAGACCAACAAGTCCAAGCGCAACAACCCGGACCGCATCGGGCTGCGCAAGTACTGCAAGTGGTGCCGCCAGCACACTGGGCATCGCGAGACGCGCTGAACGGGAGCTACGCGTGGCCCGGGACCGTGAGCGCGCGAAGCGGCGCCGTGCAGAGCGCCGCGCCGGCGGCGGCGACGACGCCGTCGACTCGCCCCTGGGCGAGGGCACCGGCGCGCCCGACCCGCTGCGAGGACGCCACGCCCGACGTCGACGAGGCCCGCATGGCCGAGGCCGGGCGCGACCCCGCCCGGCGACGACGACCTCGGGGCCGACGATCTTCCCGGACGAGCTCGAGGACGACCGCTCCTACCGCGCCGACGACGCCGTCGAGGGCGACACCGTCTCGTCCGCGACCGCGCCCGCGGCCAGAGCCGCGCACCCCCCGCGCCGCAAGCGCGGCCGCGTCATCACCTTCCTCGGGCACTGCATCGACGAGCTGCGCCGCGTGCAGTGGCCCAACCGCAAGCAGGTCGGCCAGGCGACCGCCGTCGTCCTCGGCTTCGTCGTCATCGCGGGCGGCTACCTCGGCCTGCTCGACGCGCTGTGGCAGCCGCTCATCGACGCCATCCTCTAGAACCGAAGCCCTGAAACCCATGTTCCGCTGGTACGTCATCAACACCTACTCAGGCCACGAGAAGAAGGTCAAGCAGAACCTCGAGCACCGCGTCTCGTCGCTCAACCAGACCCGCTCCGTGCGCCAGGTCGTCGTCCCCACCGAGACGGTCCAGGAGATGAAGGACAACCAGAAGATCTCCGTCGAGAAGCGGACCATGCCCGGCTACGTGCTGGTGAACATGGACCTCAACGAGGACTCCTGGCAGGTCGTCAAGGGCACGCCCGGCGTGACCGGCTTCGTCGGCGCGTCGAACGAGCCGATCCCGCTGACGCAGGCCGAGGTCGACCGGCTGCTGCACCGCGAGGTCGCGGTCCGCGCCCCGTCGCGCGCCCAGTTCTCGATCGGCGAGTCCGTCAAGGTCATCTCCGGCCCGCTGTCGGACTTCTCCGGCGAGATCTCCGAGATCAACGAGGACGCCGCGCAAGCTCAAGGTCCTCGTGTCCATCTTCGGCCGGGAGACGCCCGTCGAGGTCGGCTACGATCAGGTGAAGAAGATCTAAATGGCCAAGAAAGTCCTCACAACCATCAAGCTGCAGGCGCCCGGAGGCCAGGCCTCCCCGGCGCCGCCCGTCGGCCCCGCCCTGGGCCAGCACGGCATCAACATCATGGAGTTCGTCAAGGCGTTCAACGCCCAGACCTCCGGCGACATGGGCACGACGATCCCCGTCGTGATCACGGTCTACGAGGATCGCTCGTTCACCTTCATCACCAAGACCCCGCCCGCCGCGGTGCTCATCCGCCAGGCGATCGGCATCGAGAAGGGCTCGGGCGAGCCCAACCGCACGAAGGTCGGGACGATCACGAGCGAGCAGGTCCGCCAGATCGCCGAGAAGAAGCTCGGCGACCTCAACGCGCACGACGTCGACCAGGCGGCGAAGATCATCGCCGGCACGGCCCGCTCGATGGGCGTCGAGGTGCTGGCGTAATGGCCGCGCGGCAAGACGTACAAGGACGCCAAGGAGAAGGTGGACCGCGACCGCGAGTACCTCCCGGCCGAGGCGGTCAAGCTCGTCAAGGAGCTCAAGCGCGCGAAGTTCGACGAGTCCGTCGAGGTCCACGTCCGCACCGGCCTGAACGTCCGCCACGCGGACGAGCAGCTGCGCGGCACGATCGCGCTGCCCCACGGCCTCGGCAAGGACGTCAAGATCGCCGTGTTCGCCCGCGGCGACAAGGCGAAGGAGGCCGAGGAGGCCGGCGCCGACATCGTGGGCGCCGAGGATCTCGCCGAGCGCATCCAGAACGACGGCTTCACCGACTTCGACGTCGCGATCGCGACGCCCGACATGATGCCCGTCGTCGGCCGCCTGGGACGCATCCTCGGCCCGCAGGGCAAGATGCCGAACCCCAAGGTCGGCACCGTCACGATGGACGTCGCCAAGGCCGTGGAAGAGGCCAAGGCCGGCAAGGTCGAGTACCGGACCGACCGCACCGCGATCGTCCACATGACCGTCGGCAAGACGTCGTTCCCCGATCAGCAGCTCCTGGCGAACTACCAGGCCGTGATCGAGGAGCTCATCCGCGCCAAGCCGTCCGCGGCCAAGGGCAAGTACCTCCGCACCATCGTCATGGCCTCCACGCAGGGGCCGGGCATCAAGGTCGACCCGTCGCGCACCCGAGACCTCACGGAGGCGGAAGCAGCCGCGTAAAGCCGCTTTCCGCTTCCTCCAGAGACCCCCGGCGGCACCCCGTAAGACCGGGACAGGAGGAGCAGCTTGAACCGAGACCAGAAAGCCGTGGTCATCGAAGCGGTGACCGTCCAGCTCCGTGAAGCGGAGGCCGTATACGCCGTGGACTACCGCGGCACGTCCGTGCCCCAGGCCGCCGAGCTGCGCACGAAGCTGCGCGAGGCCGACACCCGCTTCCGGGTCGTGAAGAACACGCTGACCGAGCGTGCGGCCGACGACGCGGGCGCCGAGGCGCTCAAGCCGTTCCTCCAGGGCCCGACCGCGCTCGTGTTCGTCAGCGGCGACGCCGCGCAGGCCGCGAAGACGCTGTCGGACTTCCGCCGCACGTCGGGCCTGCTGGCCTTCAAGGGTGGCTGGATGAACGGCGACGTGCTCAGCGCCGAGCAGGTCGACGAGATCGCCAAGCTGCCGTCCCGCGACGTCCTCTACGGGCGCCTCGTCGGCATGATCGCCTCCCCGATCACCGGGCTGGCGAGCGCGATGGGCGGCCTGATCGGCGGCCTCGCCCGCCAGCTGCAGGCGCTGGCCGACCAGGGCCTGGTGGGGGCGACGTCCCCGCGCCGGCACCAGACCCAGCTGCGGCCGAGCGCCCGCGGCCGAGACCACTTCCGAGGAGCCGGGTCCCGATCCGGACCCTGCCCCCCGCACAGACTGAGACCCAGGAGGACTAACACATGGCCACCAGCACCCAGGATTGGATCGAGGAGCTCAAGGGCATCTCCGTGCTCGAGCTCTCCGAGCGCATCAAGGCGCTCGAGGAGGAGTTCGGCGTGTCCGCGACGGCCGTCGCGGCTGCTGCCCCCGCCGGTGGCGGCGGCGGCGAGGTCGCCGAGGCCGAGGAGGAGCAGACGGCGTTCGACGTCATCGTCACCGGCGCCGGCGAGAAGAAGATCCAGGTCATCAAGGTCGTCCGCGCGGCGACCGGCCTCGGCCTCAAGGAGGCCAAGGCGCTCGTCGACGAGGCGCCGAAGGCCGTCAAGGAGGGCGTGGACCGCGAGGAGGCCGACAAGCTGAAGGCCGAGCTTGAGGAGGCCGGCGCCTCCGTCGAGGTCAA
>CAVYAD010000006.1:0-154143 GCA_963766275.1 uncultured Actinomycetota bacterium | reverse complement strand
GGTCATCCGGTTCTGCTGCTGGTGCAAGGGAATGCCGAGGTGCGGATTCGCCGCGACGGCCGTTGGGTGCGGGCTGGAAAGCTCTCGCCGAGCGGGTACTCGTCGCTACCGAAGACTGACGGTATCAAGCTGACGTGGCGGGAATCGCCGGTGATCACCGAGGTGTTGCAACGCGTCGGATAGCCGACAGGGACGGGTTACCGCCGGTTCGAACGTGGTCTGGACCTTCTACGTTCGAGGTGGATGCCCCACTGCCTTGTCCCTGCACAGCACAGGCGGTCACACGTGAGAAGAATCGTACTTGTTCCCCTGCTCGCCCTGGTTTCGTCCACTTTGGCCACACCCGCGCTGGCGGCCGACGCCACCGAGTTCGTGGTGGTGCTGAAGGAAAGTACCGATCCGGCGGCGGTCGCCGCCCGGCACGGCGCCCGTACCGGCCACGTCTACACCAATGCGCTCAAAGGTTTCTCCGCGACGTTGACCTCGGAGGAGGTGCGCGAGTTGCGGAACGACAAGGCGGTCGCGTACGTCGAGGAGAGCCAGATCGCGCACACCACGGAACAGAAGCAGTCCACCGGCGTGCGGCGTGTCAACGCGGTCGCCAACGCCGGCCTGAAGGTCGGTGACGGCCGTGATGAACGGGTCGACGCGGACGTCGCCGTGCTCGACAGCGGCGTAGACATCGACCATCCCGACCTCAACGTCGTCCGCAGCACGAACTGTCTGAACGCGAGCACGTGCGCCGACAACACAGGTGACGACGACAACGGCCACGGCAGCAACGTCGCCGGGATCATCGGCGCACTCGACAACGACCGCAACACGGTCGGCGTCGCGCCCGGCGCGCGGCTGTGGTCGGCGAAGGTGCTCAACTCCGGTGGCAGCGGCAACGAGGCCGGCATCATCGCAGGCATCGACTGCGTGACCAAGCACGCCGACGAGATCGATGTGGTCAACCTCAGCCTCGGCTTCCAGGGCACCGTGCAGGCCGTGAACGACGCGCTGAACCGGGCCATCGCCAAGGGGGTTGTGGTCGTGGTGTCCGCGGGCAACGACCGCAAGGACGTCCGTGGCCAGACCCCGGCGAACCTGCCGGACGCGATCACCGTCTCGTCGTTGTCGGACAGCGACGGCGCGCCCGGCGGCACCGGCGGCGGATTCGGCTGGTGCAACTCGAACAACACCAACCGCGACGACACGCTCTCGAACTTCAGCAACTTCGGTCCCGGCGTCGACCTTGCCGCGCCTGGCGACTGCATCGAGTCGACGTGGAAGAACGGCGGCCGGTCCAACTACTCCGGCACCTCACAGGCCGCACCGCACGTAGCGGGTGCGGTGGCGTGGCTCACCACCAATGGCAACAAGCCCGCCGACCGCGCGGGTGTGCTGAAGATCCGCGACACTCTGGTGGCAGAAGGCAACTTCGGCTGGACCGACACCTCTGGCGACAACGCCAAGGAGCCACTGCTCGACCTGTCCGACACCGCGGTGTTCCCGCCCAAGCCGGCCGATCCGGGCGCACCGGCCGCGCGGTTCTCGGCGACCTGCTCGGACGAGCAGCCGACCTGTGACTTCGACGGCACGGCGTCGAGCGACCCGGACGGCTCGATCACCGGCTACGCCTGGGATTTCGGTGACGGTGCGACGGGATCCGGCCGCACGGCCACCCACCGCTACGTGAAGTCCGGCTACTACTCGGTGACGCTGACGGTGACCGACAACGCCGGCAAGACGCACAAGCTGCGCCAGCAGGTGAAAGCGGGCAACCTGCCGCCGACCGCGGCGATCTCGGCCAACAACTGCATCTCCCAGCCCAAGTGCACGTTCGACGGGGCGGCCTCCAGCGATCCGGAGGGCGCCGCGTTGACCTACCGCTGGGACTTCGGTGACGGCGCCTCGGCCACCGGCATCAAGGTCGAGCACACCTATCCGTCCGCGACCGCGAACTACACCGTGAAGCTGACCGTCACGGACACCCGCGGCCAGACGGCGACGGCGCAGAAGAACGTCGACTGCCGGAAGTTCTTCGACTCCGCCATGTGTTACTCCTCCTGACCGTCCTGGGCCTAGTTGCTCAGGTGACCTCTGGTCGCGGCCTGCAGCCCGGCCTGGAACCGCGTGCGGGCGCCGAGTCCGTCCATCAACCGGCGGACTCGGCGCTCCACCGTGCGCTGGGCCACCCCGATCTTGCGGGCGATGGCCTGGTCGGTGAGCCCGGAGGCGAGCAGTGCGAGCAACTGCTGGTCGTCGTCGCTCAGCACTTCGGCCGCGTGCCGCCCGTTCGACCACAACGGCGCCGCCTGCGTCCACAACGTCTCGAACAGCGACACCAGACCGTCGAGCAGAAATGACGAGTGGACGCACATGATCTGCTGACCATGCGGCACCAGGCCGATGCGGCGGTCCGCGATCGTCAGCTTGATCGGTACCGACGAGCACACCCGCGCCTGTTCACCTGCCGTCGCAAGCTGGCGCAGCTCGCTGACGCGGTCGGAGTTCTCCAGTGCGCTGCGGTCGTAGATCGTCCGGTACCGCACGCCCCGCGCCTGGAGCCGCCGTTGAAGGTCCTGCTGGGTACGCGGATCGCCGACGTACGGAGGTTTGTCCATGATCAGCAGCTCCTGTCTGGCCAGCTGCTGCACCTGCTGGAACCGCTGCACCACGGCGTCGTGGCCGCTGACGAGCTCGACGGGCGCGTCCGCGTGGTGGCGGACGAGGCTCGCCAGCGCGGCTCCGGTGAGGCGGGCTCGTTCGATCTCGTGCCGCCTGCGTGCGGCGAGCACCTCGACGGCGACTTCGGGCGGGGCCGGGACGAACCGCGCCGGTCTCGTCGATGATCTGGAGACCATGCCCTGCGCCGCCAGTGAGCTCAGCAGGGTGCGCAGGCGGCCCCGGCTGACAGGGGTCCGCTCCTCCAGCTCGACCAGTGTCAGGTTGGGGTGCTCCAGCAGCAGCTCGTAGACCTGTTGCTCCGGTCGGGTCACCCCGAGGTCCTGCAGTGACACCGCCTACTCCTCTCCGTACTGATCGGCTACCGGGGCGTAACCATGGCAAGTCGCGGGTCCGGGTTGGTTCAATGTGGATTCAGCCACTGACAAACCGGACAAGGGAGCCAGGTGAACAGGGAACCGAGGTTCGAGGTGCTCGGACCCTTGCGCGCGTTCCTCGGCGACACCGAGATCCCGTTGGGCCCGGCAAAGCAGCAGGCGGTGCTCGCGGTGCTCCTGACGAACGCGGACACGCCCGTGCCACGCGACGAGATCATCGCGGGTGTGTGGGGTGCGCATCCGCCGGAAAGCGCGGCCGGCCTGGTCGCCACCTACGTCGTGGGGCTGCGCCGGGCGCTGGGGCCGGGCGTGCCGATCGCGTGGACGCGTGGCGGCTACCTGCTGTGTGTGCCGCCGGATCGGCTCGACCGCGCCGCGTTCGACGAGGACGTGGCCGCGGTGGGTGATCTCGACGAGCGAGCGGCGGCGGTGGCCCGTGCGCTGGGCCGGTGGCGGGGTGTGGCGCTGGCAGGAGTGCCGGGACCGCATGCCGAGCACGTCCGCGCCCAGCTGGCCGAACGCAGGCTCGCCGCGATCGAGCAGGGCATCGACATCGACCTCTCGCGGGGGCGGTCGGCCGAGGTGCTGCCAGAGCTGTTCCGGCTCATCCGTGAGCATCCGCGGCGTGAACCGCTGCACGGCATGCTGATGCGGGCACTGCACGCGGCCGGCCGGACCGCGGAGGCGCTGACCGTGTTCCACCAGCTCCGCCGGGTGCTGGTGGACGGGCTCGGCGTCGAGCCGGCGGTGACGTTGCGCGACCTGCACCAACGGATCCTGCTCGACCAGCCGGTCGAACGGTTGCCCGCGGTGCCGCCGGGTTTCGTCGGCCGGACCGAGGAGATCACGCGGCTGACCGAGCTGCTGATGCTTCGCGGTGTCGCCGTCGTGAGCGGGGCGTCCGGTAGCGGCAAGACTGCGCTGGCCCTGCAGGTCGCCGCCGGTTTTCCCGGTGCGGTGTTCGTCGACGCCGCGGCTGACGGGCCTGCACCTGCCGCCACTCTGCTCGTGCTCGACGACGTGCGGGACGCCTCGCTCGTGCGTGCGGCGGGGTGTGTCGTGCTCGCCACCAGCAGAGCCGAGCTCGACCTGCCCGGTGTCCGGCTCGGCGGGCTGGACGACGAGTCGGCGCTGGTCGTACTGGCGTCCTGCGCGGGACGGGACCGGATCGACGCCGAGCCGGAGCAGGCGGCGCGGATCGTCGAACTGTGCGCGGGCATGCCGCGGGCATTGCGGGCGGCGAGCGAACGGCTGGCGGCCCGTCCGGAATGGACACTGAAGGCGTTCGCGAACCGGCTGACCGCGCACGATCTCGAGGTGCGGCGCGACTTCCACATCGACTACACCGAACTACCCGCCGACGAGGCGCGGGTGTTCCGGCTGCTCGGATCGCTACCGGGCGCCTACGTCGATCCCGGTAGCGCGGCGGTCGTTCTCGGAGTGTCTTCGTCGCTGGTGGCGCGCACTCTGGACCTGTTGGCGAGCAGGCGGCTCGTCGAGCCGTGCGGAACCGGGTACCGGTTTCTGCCGGTGCCGCAGCTGGTGGCGCGGGAACACGCGGAGCAGCGGGAACATCCGTCCGAACTGGACGATCTGCAGGTGCGTGCACTCGGCTACTACCGGGCTGTCGCACGCGAGGCGGATGTGATGCTGCGGCCGGGCCGGTCGGTCTCGCTGTCTCGCGGACCGGGTTATCCACTGCCGTCGTTCCGTTCCGCGCGGGACGCCGTGGTGTGGTGGGAGGAGGAACGAGAGAACCTCGTGGCGCTGGCACTCAGGTCGGCCCGGCGCACCGACGCGGATCCGGCGGCACTGGCGACGTTGCTCACCGACCTGCGCGGTTTCCTGCACCGGTGCGGTCATTGGACTGATTGGGCAGACCTGGGTGCCGCGGCCTTGCGGGCAGGGCTGCGCGGCGCCGACCCGCGGGCGCAGGCCGTCGCGGAGCTGGAACTCGGCACCGTCGCGTCAGTGCGCTGCCGGTACGACCCCGCGACCGGGCATCTGGGACGCGCCGCGCGGGCGTTCCACGCGCTCGGCGACCTCGTCGGAGAAGGCAGGGCGCTGAACAACCTCGCGGTCGTGCACACCAATCTCGGCAGGCACCGGGAGGCGGCGCTGGCGTTGCGGCGTTGCCTGGACGTACAGCGGGCCGAGGGGGATCGGGACTCCGAGTGCATCACGCTGGACAACCTCGCGATGCTGCACCTGCGCCGCGGCTCGTTCGCGAGGGCGATCGGGGTGGGGAAACGCAGCATCCGGCTGCGTGCGGACACCGGCACGGAGCAGCTCTCCTCAGCCGCGCTCGCGGTGGTGGGCAAGGCGCACTCGCTCGCAGGGACGCCCGCGTTGCCGCTGCTCGAACGCGCACTGGAACTCACCAGGGCCGAGGGCAACCGGTACCGCGAGGCCTACATTTTGGCGGATCTCGGCGATGCGTGGCTGCTGGCAGGTCGGCCGACGCGGGCTGTTCCCCTGTTGGAGACCGCGCTTTCGCTGCACCACGAGCTGTGCGACGACTACGGCCTCGCCGAGACCACGCGCTCCCTCCAGACCGCGCGCCGCGCTCCGTGACCGCTCGATGAGGGGAGCTTTCATCCACCTCGTGGATGAAAGCTCCCCTCATGAAGCAGGTTCAGCCGGTGACCGCCCGCACCGTCTTGTCGGCGTCGGCGAGACCGCTGCCGCAGCCGCCGGTGCAGGTACCTGGCAGCGTTCGCACGTTGTCCTTGACTAGCTGCTCGACCTCGGCCGGGGTGAGGCTGCTCTTCTTGGCCAGCACCAGGGCGGCGAGCCCGGCGATGTGCGGCGCCGCCATGCTGGTGCCCTGGTAGTACGCGTAGCTCTCGCTCGTGCTCCGCGTGGCACCGTTGTTCAGCGTCGACAGGATGCCGTTCGCTGCGGCGGCGTCCGTCTCGCCACCGGGGGCGGTCACGTCGATCTTCGCGCCGTGGTTGGAGTAGGAGGCCTTGTTGCCGTCCCGGTCGCTCGCGGCCACCGAGATCACCTTGTCGCAGCCGGCCGGCTGGTAGTTCGCGACGTCATCGCCGCTGTTGCCCGCCGAGACGACCACCGTCGTGCCACGGCCCGTCGCGGTGTTGATCGCGTTCTGGTAGGTCGCGGAGCACGCCGCCTTGCCACCGAGGCTCATGTTGATCACCTTGGCCGGTGTCTTGTTGGCGGGCACACCGGTCACGCTGCCGCCTGACGCCCACACGATCGCGTCGGCGATGTCGGACGTGCTGCCACCGCACCTGGCCAGCACCCGGACCGGCTGGATCTTGGCTTGGTAGGCGACACCGGCGATGCCCTTGCCGTTGTTCGTGCTCGCCGCGATGGTGCCCGCCACGTGAGTGCCGTGCCAGCTGGAGTTGCCGGGATAGGGGTTGTTGGAGCAGTCAGCGAGATTGCGCCAGTCGCCCTCGTCGGCAGGGTTGGCGTCGCGGCCGTTGCCGTCTCGGGCGTTGGTGCTGTCGGACACGAAGTCGTAGCCGTCGACGATGTTCGCCGCGAGATCGGAGTGCGCGACATGGCCCGTGTCCAGCACGGCGACCGTCACCCCGCTGCCGGTGCTGCGTTCCCAGGCCGCCTCGACGTTCATGCCCGCCTTGGCCTCGAACAGGTCCCACTGCTTGATGTACTCGGAGTCGTTCGGAACGGCGAGCGGCTCGGCCAGCAGATCCGGCTCCACATAGGCGACGTCGGGATCAGCGAGCAGCCGCCTCATCGCGTCCGCGCCCGCGAGACCACCGAAGTCGACGAGCACCGCGCCGGTCGCGAGCCGCCGGTCCAGTTTTCTTCCCTTGCCACGCAACCGGTTCGCGGCGGCGGTGTCGTCGTGGGACGCCTCGGTGCCCGTCTTGTAGCCGACAATGAGGCGGGTGTAAGCCTGCGGTTCGGCGGCTTGTGCCGCGAATACAGGGGCGGCCACGGCCATCAGCGCAGCGGCCATCGCCAATCGAAACAATGCCTTCACGGCAATTCCTTCCGGTGGGGATAATGCCGCCGTTCACCGGAGGTATTTCCGGGACCGGTGGCGTCACGGAAGGTATGTGCAGGTCAACTGCCCAGAAAAGGGGTCAGACCTGGGGATTTCCGACTGTGTCGGAATGCCGACAACACGCCGGATGATTGCAAAACAGCGGGTTCAACGCAGGCATCGCGCCGATTCTGTTCCCGTTCGCGGTCCATTGGTGAGAATGCCGAACTCCTGCGCCCGCAGCACGGTGGACACCCGGTCGGTGGTGCCGAGCTTGCGGTAGAGGTTCTCGCGGTGCTTGTTCGCCGTGCCGGGCGCGATCCGCAGCCGCCGCGCGATCGCCGCGGCGGTGAGCCCGTCGGCGAGCAACGTCAGCACGGTGAGCTCGCGGGGCGTGATGCCGATCGTCGCGGGGTCGGTCCCGCCGGACGCCGCGCGCGACCGGCGCAGCTGGCGGTGGTGCGCGGTGGTGCGGAGCAACAGCGGCTGCACGCGGTTCAGGTACGCCCGTTCCCGCCGGTCGAAGTCACGACCGGCGCGACCGAGCAGGAACGCGTGCAGCACGCCGGGCGGCGCACCGAGCGGGAGCGCGATCTAGTGAGTGGCACCGGTGAGCGAGTGCAGTGCCACCGCGAGGTCGATCATCCGCTCGTAGTCGCGGGAGAGCAGGTCGGACATACCGGTGAGTATGCCGACCATGGCCGGCGCCGACATGCGGGCTGTGCCCTCAATTGGCTTCGCCTGGCACGCGTCGTGCTGAACGGCAATACGCAGAGCGCCCACTGACGCGTGAAACCTCGGCCCGGCCATGGTCATGGTCATGGTCATGCGCTCACCCCTGAACGGCCGCGTCGAGCTGGCCTGTTCCTCCCAAACCCCGGCCTCCCGGCCGAGCTCGTCGTGTCGCGCCTCCCACGCCGAAAGATCAGTACTACGGTGAGGAGGTGACCACCTGGGCCGAAGTGATCAACTATGTCCGGCTCCGGCACGAGGTGCTGGAGGAGACGGACGACTGGCTGCGTTTCCGCCTCGACACCGGCGGCGGCCGCACCCAGCAGGTCTCCCTGCACCACCTGCCGGACGTCGACGGCGCGGCGTGGGTCGAGATCTCCTCCCCGGTCGGCCGCGGCGACGTGATCGACCAGCGCCGCCTGCTCGAACTGGCCGGAACGGCGCTCATCGGCGGCGCGGCCGTGGTGGACGGCGTCGCACTGCTCAAGCACACCGTGCCCCTGGAAGACCTGAGCGTGCGGGAGGAACTGGAACGCCCGCTCCTCCTGCTCGTCGCCAGCGCGGACGCCTTCGAACACGAACTGACCAGCACCGACCACTTCTGAGTCGATGGGCGAGCTCAGGTTCGAGCAGGACCTCGTCCGCGCGCTGCTGCGGGATCAGCACCCGGATCTCGCCGACCTCGAACTCCGCGACGTCGACGGCGGCTGGGACAACCAGCAATGGCGACTCGGTGACGAGCTGGCCGTGCGCCTGCCGCGCACCGAGCGCGCGCCCGCTCTGCTGCACATCGAGCGGACATGGTTGCCGGTGCTGGCGAACCGCCTGCCGCTGCCCACGCCCATCCCGGTGCGCGTCGGCACGCCGTCGGCCCTGTTCGAGCACACCTGGACGATCGCGCGGTGGGTCGAGGGCGATCCGGCTGATCACACGCCGGTCACCCGCGTCGACGCGGCCGAGACTCTCGCGGAGTTCCTGGTAGCGCTGCACGATCCCGCGTCCGCGGACGCACCGGTCAACCCCACTCGCGGCATCCCGCTGGCAGAACTGGGGTTCGCCGGTGGGTTCGAGGCCGTTGTCGATCGCGCGAGCGCGGACAGCGCGTGGGAAATCTGGGAGAAGGCCCTCGCCGCGCCGGCCTGGCAGGGCGCGCCCGTGTGGCTGCACGGAGACCTGCATCCGGCGAACGTGATCGTCCAGGACGGGACGCTCGCCGGGGTGATCGACTTCGGTGAGATGTGCGCGGGTGATCCCGCCACCGATCTCTCCGCCGCCTGGATCCTGTTGCCGGCGGGTGCGGCGGGCCGGTTCTTCGACGCGTACGGCCGGGCCGACGAGGCGACCATCGCGAGGGCCCGTGGCTGGGCCGTGTGGCGCGCCCTGGGACTGATCGCGATCGGGCGGAACGGCAGGCTGGGTCTGCCAGGGGGCAAGCCGACCTGGGAACCGGCCGGGTACGCGACGCTCGAACGGGTAAGATCAGGATCATGACGAAGCGAATCGAGTTCTTCCCCGCCCGGTGAGTGTGGCTGACGAGCGCAGCGCGCTCGCACCCCCGGTTTCCCCTGTTCGACCAGGCGCAACGCCTGCACCAGGCGCATCCCGACAGCCCGTTGCCCGATGGTGGCATCCGGTCGAACTGTTCCACCAGCCGCTCGTGGACGACCTGGTAGCCGGCCTCGGCGTGCCCCGGACCCGGTTCGCGGTGCGGGTGGTGCCGCACGCGCCCGACCCGGTCAGCGTTCCGGTGGAGACCAGGATCCTGATCGACGGCGGGATGCTCCGCGCCGCGAGCGAGCCGAGGGAGATCCTGCTCGACGAGAACGACGGCGCCGAGCTGCACGTCACGATCGTCCGTGAGGGTGCCGAGGTCGTGTGGAAGGACTGGCACTGGGACGTCGGGATCAAGCTGCCGGGGGAGTTCCGGTTCGACGCCGAGGCCTACGACCGGGAGGTCGCGGACGATGTCGTCACGACGTCGTGCACCGCCGATCCGAGAACGACCTCGAGATGGTGGGGGCCGACAGCGAGGCCGGGGCCGCCCACTTCGGCCTCGTCCACCGCCCGTCCACCCGCCGGTACTACTGACCAGGTGTGAAGAACTGTGTAGGTGAAATGTAGACGTTGTCGCTGGGCTATCGGGAGCGTGCGCCGCCAGAGTGGGGTGTGAGCTGTCCGATCTCCGACTGGGGGCCCTGTGACCACACGTCAATCAGTGCTGCGCAAAGGAATACTGCTGACCGCCCTGGTAGCGCTGACGGCCTCGTCGGTGCAGGTGGTGCAGCCGGTAGCGGCGATCGCGGCGCCTGCGGCGAAGGTCGAGGCGCCGCGGGTGGACTCCAGGCCCGACGTCCTGTCCGCGGCTGTCTCGGCGAGAGCCCAGGGGTCGCGGGTCGAGGTGGAGGAGCTGCGTACCGAGACGTCGTCGACCTGGTCGAACCCTGACGGCACGATGACGACGGACGAGCACGGCGCGCCGATCCGGTTCCGCAGGCCCGACGGCGGCTGGCAGGACATCAAGCTCGAGTGGCGCGCCGACCGCGACGGTTCGGTGTCGACCGGCGGGCATCCGCTCCAGGTGAAGCTGGGCAGGGCGACCGCGAAGGCGGGAGGTCTGCTGCTGGCGGCGACCCCGGACGCCGACCGCGAGGTGCGCTGGGACGCGCCGTGGCCGCTGCCCAAGCCCCAGCTCGACGGCACCAAGGCCCGGTATGCCGACGTGGAGCCCGGTGTCGACTTCGTGGTGCACTCGCGTCGTTCGGGGTTCGAGTACGACTTCGTGGTGAAGCAACGTCCAGCGAAGGCGCCGGTGTGGCGGGTTCCGTTGCGCACCAAGGGGTTGACGGCGCAGCCGCAGGCTGACGGCTCGATCCTGTTCGTGGACGGGGACGGCAAGCCGCACTCGTCGATCCCGGTCGCGTACATGTGGGACGCGCAGACCGACGAGCGCAGTGGCGAGCCGGTCAACCGGGCGAAGGTGGACCTGCGGGTCGAGGGTGACTTCCTGGTGGTGGCACCCGATCCCGCGTGGTTCATGGACGCGAAGCGGAAGTTCCCCGTCACGGTCGACCCGACGTACGCGGCGGCGACCGGCAAGCCGAGCTTCGACACGTGGGTGCAGACCGACTACACCAGCGACCAGTCCGCGTCGCAGGAGCTCAAGGTCGGCACGTACAACGGCGGCGGCGTGAAGGCGCGGTCGTTCCTCAACTTCCCGACCGCGCCGTTCAAGGGCAAGCAGATCGTCAGCGCGTCGTTGTCGCTGTACGAGACGTGGTCGTACTCGTGCACGGCGTCCGGGATCGTGGTCAAGAGCGCGCAGCTTGCGTCGACATCGACGCGGTGGACGGCGCAGCCGACGATCGGCAGCCAGTACGGTTCGGCGTCGTTCGCCAAGGGCCACGACAGCGGCTGCCCGGCGGGCCGTACGGCGGTGCCGGTCACGAACCTGGTCAAGGCGTGGTCGACGGCGTCGTACGCGACCGGTGGCCTGGCGTTGATGGCGGCCAGTGAGACGGACTCGAACGGGTGGAAGCGATTCCGTTCCACCGAGAGCGCGACTCCGCCGTTCATCTCGTTCACCTACAACCGCGCGCCTGCCATCCCGGCGACGCCGACGATCGTCAACGCCGTCGCCTACGCCGCTCCCAATGCCTCGACGTACCTCTACACGGCGAACCGGCGCACGTGGGTGTCCACCAAGGGCACCGACGCGGATGCCAACACCGTGCGGTACGAGTTCGAGTTCCACACCTCCACCGCGGGCACGGCCGCCACGTTGAAGGCGACCTGCACCAGCGCGGCCTACCCGTCGGGTACGCAGGCGGGCTGTACGCCCAGCGCCGACCTGCCGGACAACACGGCGATAGTCGTGCGGTCGAGGACGTTCGACGGCAGCCTGCGCTCCGCCTGGTCGCCGTGGGCGCTCGTGCGGATCGCCGCCACAACTCCGGCGCCCGCAACGGTTTCCTGTCCGTACGCCAACGGCTCGTGGAGTGACACGCTGCCCACGAGGCCGTGACGTGCACGATCACCGCGGCCGGCACCGGGTACAGCGCACCGGGCTATGTGCGGGTCAACGTGGACGGCAAGCCGTACGCGACGAACTTCAGCGGCGGGGCACCCGGCCAGATCAAGATCACGCCGACCAGCGCCGGTGGCGACGGCAGGACGACCGTCACCATCCCGGCCACGGCCGGCCAGCACTCGGTGTCGGTGCGCGCGGAAAGCCCGGCGGGCCTGCTGTCCTCGATCACGAACTACTCGTTCGGCTACGGTGCGGCCACGTTGTCGAGCCCGGCGGCGAGTCCTCGTACGACCACCACGGGCAACGTCCGCATCACCGCGTCCGGCCCGCCCAAGGGCACGTCCGGCACCGTCGCCGCCACCGTGCGCTGGCGTCTGTCCGGCTACGGCGGCACCGGTGAGACCACCGGCTGGAACACCGCGACCAACGCACCGCTGACGGTCACGGACAACGGCGCGGCGGGTGTCTCGGTCTCGGGTCTGTGGAACACCGCGGCGGAGACCCAGGACAAGGAGCTGGACTCCGATCCGAACACCGCGGGCGTGCAGGCGACACCGTTGGGTGAGCGTCTGCCTGTGTTGATGGACGTGCAGGTGTGTCTGGCGTACTCGGGATCGACGCAGTGCACGTGGTCGCAGTCGAAGACCACGGTGCTGCGGGTGCCGCACGCGTTCGGCAACGGCTTCCCCACGGCGGGTGCCGGCCCCGGCCAGGTGGCGTTGTGGACCGGTGAGTTCCACACCGACGCCACCGACATCTCGGTTCCGGGCTACACCGGTGACCTGACGATCTCGCGGTCGCACTCCACGTTCGCCGGTGCCACCGACGCGGTCAACGGCGTGTTCGGCCCCGGCTGGACCGCGCAGTTCGACGGCGCCGACGCCGGTGTCGCGGACATGCAGGTCGTGGACAACACCCGTCTCGACGGCACGATCGCGCTCATCGACGGTGAAGGTTCCACGCTCGTCTACGCCTCGCCCTCCGGAAACCGGCGCGTCACCGCGAACCTGGAAGCGGGCACGTGGGTTCCGGCTGACGAGGAGACATCGCTCGACGGGGCCAAGTTGACCGTGACTGGCACCGGCACGGCGACCACGATCGCCCACACCGACGACGAGGGCACGATCACGACGTTCGCTGCCTCCTCGGCGCCGTCCACCACGGCGGCGGGCAAGTTCCGTCCGGCGGGGATCTCCGAGGTGGGCGTGGCGGGAAAGACGACGTACAGCTACGACCCGACCAGTGGCCGGGTGACGAGGATCCTCGCTCCCGCCGCACCTGGCGTCACGTGCGTCGACGCCCAGGGCAACCACACCAACGCGATCGGCTGCCGTTCGCTGCGCTTCGACTACGGCACAACGGGTTCGGCCAACGGGCGCCTGGTCGCCGCGTGGCTCGACATCTACAACCCCGCCAGGACCGGCGGGGCGGGCATGGACTCCGTCAAGGTCGCGGCCTACACCTACGACGGCTCCGGCAGGCTCGCCACGGTGACCGACCCGCGCAGCAACCTCGGCACTGCCTATGGATATGACTCGGCGAACCGGCTCACGTCGGTGAAGCCCGCGGGCCAGGTGCCGTTCCAGCTCAGCTACGCCACGTCTCCGGACGTCAAGCTCGCGAACGTGAAGCGGGACAAGCCCGAGGGTGGCACGGCGACGCTGGCGTCGTTCGTCTACGACGTGCCTACGACGGGTGCGGGCCTGCCCGACCTGTCGGCCGGGTTCGTCGGGAAGTGGAACCAGGCTTCCGTGCCACAGAAGGGTTTCGCGGTCTTCGGACCCGATCACCCGGTGGGCTCCACGACGCCGTCGGCGATCTCGGCGGGCGACTGGGAGCACGCGGACCTGCAGTACACCGACGGTGAGGGCTATACGGTCAACACCGCGAAGTACGGGTCCGGCGCGTGGCAGTACACGGCCACGGACTACAACGCGCAGGGCAACCACGTGCGTCAGCTCGACGAACGGGCCCTGCGCCTGGTCATCGACGACCAGCTGCCCTCGGGTGCGAGCGCCGACCACCTCGCCACGCTGACCTCCTACAACGCCGACATCAAGAGCGGCGACACCGTGGTCACTCCGGCGGGCACGCTGATCACCGACGTGCACGGGCCCGCGCGGATGGCCGCGTTGCGGGACGGATCGCTGCAGTGGCTGCGCACCCACACCGTGACGCAGCACGACCAGAACGCGCCGAACAACGGGATCAACCCGGCCACGACGCTGCCCTATCGCCTGCCGACGACCGAGACCGTGTCGGCACACGATCCCGGCACCGGCAATGACGTCGAGGTCGTCTCACGGACGTTGACCGGGTACGCCCCGGTCGTCGCCGGTGACCCGGACGGCTGGGCGTCGGGGCAGGCGAGCACGGTGACCACCGACGTCGACCTGAACGGCGCGTCGTCGGCGGACGACATCGTCAAGGTGACCCGGTACGACGCGGAAGGCCGGGAGGTCGAGTCGCGTCAGCCGAAGTCGAACGGGTCGGACGCGGGCACGACGAGGACGGTCCGCTACACGGCCGCAGGCAACACGGAGCACGCCGAGTGCGGCTCGAAGCCACAGTGGGCGGGCCTGGACTGCAAGTCCTACCCGGCGGCGGGCCCGTTGCCGACGACCATCACGAAGTCGTTCAACTACCTGCTCGCGCCCACGCTGGTCGAGGAGATCTCCGGCTCGGTGACCCGTTCGGAGACCACCAGCCACCTGCCCGACGGGCGCGTGTCGTGGACGGCGACCGTTGTCAGCGGTCTCGCCGGTTCGACGCCGAACACGAAGAAGGAGAACGAGTACGACCCCAACACCGGCGTCGTCACCAAGGTCGTCGCACGCAAGGCGGATGGTTCGGTCGAGTCCACGGTGACCACGGGCTTCGACTCGTGGGGCCGCAGGACGAGCTACCAGCCGTCGGATGAGGCGCCGACCACCACGGTCTACGACCCGTCCGGCAAGGTCGCGTCCGTCACCGACGCGAACGGTTCGACGAAGTACACCTACGACGGCACGGACGCGGCGGGCAGGACCGAACGCCGTGGCCTCGCCACCAAGGTCGAGGTGACCACCGCGGGCTCGACCTGGACGTCCACCGGCGCCTATGACGCCGATGGCGGGCTGGTCGTACGGAAACTGCCGGGCGGCATCACCCAGCACACCGAACTCGACCACGCGGGCGAGACCGTCGGCCGTCGCTACACCGGCAAGATCACCACGGTCGAGGAGGACGGCGGCACCACGGTCGAGCCCGACGGCGGCTGGCTGGCGTGGTCGCAGGACAACGACGTGACCGGTCGCGTGACCCGCGAATGGACCCCGGACGGCGCCGCGTTCACGGGACCGGCCGACGACGAGGTCGGCGACGCGATCCCGTACGACCGCGCGTACTCCTACGACGCGGCGGGAAGGCTGACGCAGGTCCGCGACCGCACCGCCGCCACAAGCGGGATCGACGTCACGGACCCGGCCGAGGCACCCGCGTGCGTCACGCGTTCGTACGGCTTCGACCGCAACGGCAACCGCACCACCAAGAGCACCGCTCCCGCCGCGGCGGACGGCACGTGCTCGACGGCGGGCGCCACCACGGTGACCCGCACGTTCGACTCGGCCGACCGTCCGGTCACCGGCGCGAACGGCCAGGGCGCCTACAGCTATGACGCGTTGGGGCGCACCACCACGGTGCCCGCCTCCGACGCGCCGCGGCCGCAGTCGGGCGACATCGCGTTGACCTACCACGACAACGACCTCGCCAAGTCCATCAAGCAGGGGAGCACCACCACCCAGTTCACCCTCGACGCGGCTGACCGGCGTGCCATCGAGTCCATCACCGAGGAGGCCGGCGCGGTGACCACCGTGCGCAGGCACTACTCGGACGACTCGGACAACCCGGCGTGGGTCACGAGCGGCGACGTCACCACCCGGTACGCCGAGCTGATCGGCGACGACCTGGCGTTGACCGTCAGCGGCACCGGGAGCGCCGGGCTCGCGATCGCCGACCCGCGCGGCAACGTGGTCACGACCGCCGAGCTGCCGGTGCCGGGTGCCGCCGCCACGGCGATCTCCGGCTGGAACCAGTTCGACGAGTACGGCGCCGCGGCCGAGACGAACACCGCGCGCACCGGCGCGCTCGGCTACGGCTGGCTCGGCGAGAGCCAGCGCGCGGTCAGCGGCGCCGGCCTGCTGCTGATGGGCGTCCGCCTCTACAACCCGGCGACCGGACTGTTCACCTCGGTCGACCCGGTGCCGGGCGGCAACGCGAACGCCTACACCTATCCCGCGGACCCGATCAACGAGTTCGACCTCGACGGCCGGTGGTCACTGAAGAAGTTCGTCAAGAAGTACAAGTGGGACATCGCGCTCACAGCGGCGTCGTTCATTCCCGGAGTGGGGGCCGCCGTGTGGGCCTACCGCGCCTACCGGGTGGTGCGGATCGCCAGGGCCGCCTACAAGGCCAAGAAGATGAAGGAGTCCATCAGAGCGACCAGAGCCACCGCGTGGCTGGCCGGCCGGATGTGGGTCGGCAGGGGAGGGAAGAAGGCCATTGCCAAGAACGGCGCGCGCATGCGGGAACGGGGTCCGTGGGCCTGGCGCGGCCCGGCGAAGAAGGGGAAGCACGGCTGGTCGTCGAACCTCACCTACAGTACGAAGGGTCGGCACGACTACTTCAACTTCCATATCAACCACCGGCGACGTTGGTTCTAGGGGCGCAGGGATGGGCTACTCGAAGCCGTTGCCGGACGACCTCGCGGACTACGCGGGCAAGATCGGTGCGCTCGACACCGACGGGCAGGTGCGCGGGTACGTCCGCGTGCGGGCCGACTCGGTGCGCTGGTCGACCGGTTTCCTGCGGCGCAGGACCGCTCCCGAGGACCGGCTCTTCCTCGACATCGTGCTACTGAAGCCGGACGGCTCCCTGCTCGAATGGATCCCGGACGGCCCGCTCGACGAGCCCGACGCGCGTGAGGAGCTCGGCGCCGGGTCGATGATGATCCGCGGCGTGCCTCATCGGCTGACGTGGCTCGAGGGCAGCGCGGTGGACGAGGTACTGGCCGCGCACTTCGACTGAACGACCCCGCCGGCCCAGGGGCCCCTGGGCCGGCGGGGTCGTTCCGTACTCTCTGCCGGTGTGACGATCGAAAGCACGCCCAACGGAATCCGCGACCTCCCGCTCACCACGCTCTCCGGTGAGGCCACGACGCTCGGAGCGGGCGGCCCCTTCGCCGGCAAGGCACTGCTCGTCGTGAACGTGGCGTCGAAATGCGGCCTGACGCCGCAGTACTCGGGCCTGGAGCGGCTACAGGAACGCTACGGCGACAAGGGTTTCTCCGTCGTCGGCTTCCCGTGCAACCAGTTCGGCGGCCAGGAGCCGGGCACGGCGGAGGAGATCGAGACCTTCTGCTCCACCACGTACGGCGTGTCCTTCCCGCTGTTCGAGAAGGTCGAGGTCAACGGCGAAGGCCGTCATCCGCTCTACCGCACCCTGACCGAGACGTCGGACGTGGACGGCGAAGCGGGCGACGTGAAGTGGAACTTCGAGAAGTTCCTGATCAGTCCGGAGGGTGAGGTCGTCGGCCGGTTCCGCCCGATGATCGCCCCCGAGGACGAGACCCTGGTGAAGGCGATCGAGGCCACGCTGCCCGCCTGAGCACTACCCGAGCTGGTCGCGGCGCCGGGTCAGGTAGTCGATCTCGGCGCCGTTGCCCGCCAGCTCGATGGCTTTGTCGTAGGCCTCGCGTGACGCCTGACCGCGGCCGATCCGGCGCAGCAGGTCCGCGCGGGTCGCGTGGTAGGGGTGATAGCCGGCCAGCTTCTCCTCGAGGCGGCCGACGGCGGCCAGCGCCACCTCCGGACCGTCGAGCTCGGCGACCGCGACGGCCTGGTTGAGGACGACGATCGGCGAGGGATCGATGCGGGCGAGCTGGTCGTAGAGGGCGACGACCTGCGACCAGTCGGTGTCGCGAACGTCGCGGGCGGACGTGTGCACGGCGTTGATCGCGGCGAGGATCTGGTAACGGCCCGGCGCCACCCCGGCGGCCAGGCGCTCCCGCACCAGCCGATGTCCCTCGGTGATCAGCTCCGTGTCCCAGGCGCCGCGGTCCTGCTCGTCGAGTGCGACCAGTTCGCCTCTCGCCGACACCCGTGCGGTGCGTCGGGCCTCGATGAGGAGCATCAGCGCCAGCAGCCCGGCCACCTCGCCGTCCTCCGGCAGGAGTGCGCGGATCAGGCGGGTGAGCCGGATCGCCTCGGCGGTCAGGTCCTTGCGCACGGGATCGGTGCCGGGGCCGGTCGCCAGGTAGCCCTCGTTGAAGATGAGGAAGAGGACGGCGAGCACGCCCGTGACGCGGGCGGGGAGGTCCTCCGCGGACGGCACCCGGTACGGGATGCGGGCGGCCTTGATCTTGGCCTTCGCGCGGGTGATCCGCTGCCCCATCGCCGACTCCTGCACCAGGAACGCGCGGGCGATCTCGGGCATCGTCAGGCCGCCGACCATGCGCAGCGTCAGCGCCACGCGGGTCTCGGGCGCGAGCGCGGGGTGACAGCAGGTGAAGATCAGCCGGAGCCGATCGTCGTCGATGGCGCCGAGAGGCTCGGGCGGGTCGTAGGTCATCTGAGCCTCCTTCTGCTTCTCGTCGCGCTTGTTCTCCCGGCGGATCCGGTCGATGGCCTTGCGGTTGGCGGTGGTGGTCAGCCAGGCGCCGGGGTTGGGCGGCACGCCGTCGGCCGGCCACCGTTCGACGGCGGTCGCGAACGCCTCGGCCGCCGCCTCCTCGGCGATGTCGAGCTCACCGAAGCGCTTGGTCAGGGAGGCGACCACCCGTGCCCACTCCTCGTGGTGGGTCCGGGTGATCGCGTGCTGGACGTCGTTCACAGGAACGGACGCACCTCGACCTTGCGGTTGCAGTGCTTCGAGCCCTCGCCGGCGATCTTGAGCGCCACGTCGAGATCGGGCGCCTCGATGATCCAGAAGCCGATCATGTACTCCTTCGACTCCACGAAGGGCCCGTCGGTGAACAGCGGCTCGTCACCGCGGTTGTCGATGACGGTGGCCGCCTCGGGCGAGCCGAGGCCCCCGGCGAACACCCAGTTGCCCTCTGCCTGGAGTCGCTTGTTGAACGCCCTGATGGCGGTCATCTCCTCGTCGGTCGCGAGGGTGCTGTTGTCGTGGATCACGGAAACCAGATACTGCATCTGCAGATCACCTTTCTCGCGAGTGTGGCCACTCACCGCTGCTACGAACGCTGCTGCCCCGATCCGACACCACCGCCCGGACATCTTCCGACCGACCGCTCCAGCGAAGGCGCAGCTGCAGTTCGGCGAGGAAGCGGGCGTCCGGGTCGGCCGCGTCGAACCCGGTCAGCTCCTCGATGCGGCGCAGCCGGTTCCGGAACGTGTTGGGGTGCACGTGCAGGCGCTCGGCGGCACGTTTCACGTCACCGAAGAAGTCCAGGTACGCCCGCAGGGTCGGCAACAGGTCGGTGTGCTGTTCGCGGTCGTGGTCCGCGATCCGGTCGACCGGTCCGTCCAGCCGCCGGCCCGCGCGGCGCAGCGCGCGGGCGACCTCTGACAGCGCGTGCAGGACCTGTACGTCGGTGAAGGCCGCCACCGCGGGCGTCCCTGGATTCTCCAGGAGGGTGCGGAGCACCAGATCCGCCTCGTCCTTGGCCGCGGCGACCTCGTCAGGAGACTCGGCGGGGCCGCCGAGCGCGATCACGAAGTCGCGCCCGTGCCCGGCCCGGCGCAGAAAGCCTTCGGCGAGCCGTTTCGTGCCCGCGACCGCGTCCACTGTGGACGGCCATGGCAGCAGGGCGTAGGCGGTTGTCCCGGAGAACGTGGTGACCGCCCTGCTGTGGCTGATCGACAGGTGGAGGGTGAGCGGGTCCAGTACGAGGCGCCGGTCGGCCCGGAACTCGTCGGCGGTGCCGGTCGGCCGGACCGCCAGCACGGTGAGCCTCGCCGTCGCGATCCCCAGTCGTGCGGCGGCTCGGTCTGCGTCGTCGCCGCGGAGCAGCGCGGACACCCATTCGGTCCGGTGGGCGACCGGCCTGTCACGGAGCAACCGGGCGATGACCGCGGCGATCTGGCTGAAGTCGTTGCAGCGCACGGCGTCGAACGGTTCCGACGCGGCCGCCCAGAGGTAGCCGAGCAGTTCCCCGTCCACGCGTACGGCGGTCGCCATGCGGGGCTTCGCCTGCGCGGAGGCGGCCTCGACGAACAACGGTTCGGCCGAGGCGGCGAGGCGGGCGAAGACTCCGCGTGCTTCGAGGGTGTCGACGAGCCAGCCGGGTGCGTGCCGGTCGAGGATTCCGGTGACCCGTGCGTCGTCGGCCTCGTCCTGCCGATCCGACCACGCCAGCACGGAGAGCGCGGGGTCCTCCAGCACGACCGGGGCGTCCAGCAACGCCGCGGCGGCGTCCAATGTGGAGAACAGGTCGTCGGCGGCCTCGCGTTCGGTGCCGCCGGGATCGGTGGTGGACCACGCGGAGACGACCGCGCGGGCGTCATCGGCCAGCCTGGTCCACTCGACACCGGCGGCGAGCTCGAGCACCGCCGCCCCGTGTTCGGCGGCGGCCCGAAGCAGGGTCTCGGTGACGGGAACCGGCGCACGCAGCGCCACGGCGGCACGGCCCAGGAGCAACGCCGGCAGGTCCGCTGCCTCGACTCCGGGCGCGAGCAGCAGCGTCCCGGGGGCGGCCACGGGTGGCTCGGCAGGGTCGTGGATGGCCACGGCCCGAATCGCCTGCGCACCCTCGACCACAACGCGCAGCACCGTACGTCCCAACGCGTCGACCAGCTCGCTGGACGTCGGGTGCACGCCGCCTCCTTGACACCGCTCCGGGCCGGGAATCCTACCCACCGCAACCATTTGAGACTCCCGAGATGTGGGAGCGACTGTGTCGTTCGCACGTTCGCACCGGCTGACTCTGTGCGCGTGCACCTGTTCCGCGGCCACCCCGGCGACTGATCATGATTCGGCCCCAGAACCCCCGAGGAGTGGCACTATGGCGGTAGCGGTCAGTCGCACAGACGGGAACCTCCGGCGGGTCATCACCCTGCCGCAGGCCCTGTCCATTTCCTTCCACCAGATCGTCGGCGGCGGTGTGATCGCACTGACCGGTGTCGCGATCGCGATGACCGGGACCGGCACGCCGGTCGCCTACCTGCTCGCCGCCCTCACCGTCATGATCTGCTCGATCCCGTACGCCGCCGTGGCCAGCGCCCTCCCGGTGAGCGGGGCGCGATACAGCTACGCCGCACGGCTCATCTCGCCGACCGCGGGCTACAGCACGATGTGGCTCGCGGCCATCGTCACCACCCAGCTCAGCCTGATGGCGCTCGCCGCGGCCGAGTATCTCCACGCGCTGTTCCCGGAGCTGCCGGTGCGCGGCTTCGCCCTGGTGCTGCTGACCGTCTTCGTCCTGGTGAACCTGCTCCAGGTGGCGATCTCGAACTGGGTCGGCGTCGTGCTCGCCGTCGTGATGCTGGTGGCGTTCGGCGCCTACATCGTGGCCGGCTCCGCGCAGGTGCGCTGGTCGGCGCTGGCGGACGTCGCGCCGAACGGCATCGGAGGCCTCCTGGCGGCGACCGCGTTGCTGACCTTCGCCACCAACGGCGGAACCTACGTCGCGGAGATGGGCCGGGAGATGAAACGTCCTGGGCGCGACATCCCGCTGGCCATCCTCGGTGGCACCGCCTGCGCCGCCGTCCTGTACTGCCTCATCGCCATTCCCTCGGTGGCCATCCTGCCGACGAGCGAGGTCGCCGGTCAGCCGATGACGGTCGTCGCCAAGCACGTGCTTTCCAACGGCTGGTTCGCGTTCTTCGTCCTGGGTGGGGCGATGGCATCGGTGGTCGGTCACATCAACGCACTGATGTCGGCGGCGACCCGGCCGATCCTGGCCTCGATCGGCGACGGCTGGCTGCCGCGCGGGCTCGGCGCGGTGAACCGGCGGTTCGGCAGTCCGCACTGGTTGTTGCTGGTGCTCTACCTGGTCGGTGCCGTTCCGATCGTGCTGGGTGTCGGGCTGGAGTCGTTGGCCGGCGCGGCATCCATCGCCGAGATCGCCCTGCTCGCGATCATCGTCACGGCCTCGCTGCGGCTGCGGCGCCGGTTCCCCGCGGAGGAGGCCGCCGCGCCGTTCCGCCTGCGGCCAGGTGTTCATCGGGCCGTTGTGGTGCTGGCACTGGGTGTGCTCGCGGTCGAGGGCTGGGTGCTCGTCGAGAGCCTGAGCGGCCCGATCGTGATCGCCCTCGTGAGCTGGCTGGTCGCGGGTGGCGTCTGGTGGCTGCTGCGGCGCGCACGGGTCGCGGCCGCGGTGACGGAGGGAACGGCCGAGTCGACGGCCCCGCTGCACGAGGAAGGGCCGCTGGACGACAGGGCGATGCCCAGCCCTCCGGCGACGTCCACGGACGACTGGTTCAAGTCACGGGGCGGCGCGTGATCACCCCATCGCACGCGCTGTCCCTGGACGCGGCGGACTCTCTGGCCGACCAGCGAGCCGCCTTCGTCCTGCCGGAGGACCTCATCTATCTCGTCGGGAACTCGTTGGGACCGCTTCCGGTCGCCGCCAAGGCCCGAGTCGCCGAGGTCATGGACGACGAGTGGGGCGCAGGCCTGGTCAGGAGCTGGAACTCCGCGGGCTGGTTCGACCAGCCGCGCACGGTCGGCGAGCTGGTCGCCCCGCTGATCGGCGCGGCGCCGGGGCAGGTGGTGGTCTGCGACACGACGTCGATCAACCTCTACAAGGTGCTGAAGACCGCGCTGGCGATGTGTCCGGAACGGTCGGTGGTCGTGGCCGAGGCAGGCGCGTTCCCGACCGATCTCTACATGATCGAGGGCGCGCTCGGCACGCTGCCGGGCCATCGGCGCCGGTTGGTCGGGCGCGATGCCCCCGACCTCGCCTCGGCGCTGGACTCCGATGTCGCGGTGGTGGTGCTCAGTCACGTCGACTACCGGACGGCCGCCCTGGCCGATCTCGCCGAGACGACCCGGCAGGTGCACCGCAGTGGCGCGCTGGTCGTCTGGGACCTCTGCCACAGCGTGGGCGCGCTGCCGGTCCGGCTGGACGAGGCAGCGGCCGACTTCGCGGTCGGGTGCACCTACAAGTACCTCAACGGCGGTCCGGGAGCGCCGGCTTTCCTCTACGTCGCCGAACGTCATCTGAAGGACGCGTGGCAGCCGCTGTCGGGCTGGCACGGGCACCGCGCCCCGTTCGACTTCGAGGTCGACTACGTCGCCGCGGCGGGGATCGACCGGTTCCGGTCCAGCACTCCGCACGTGCTGTCCTACGCGCCGCTGGAGGCGAGCCTGCGGCTGTGGCAGGACGTCGACCTCGACGAGTTGCGGGCCAAGAGCGTGATGTTGTCGTCGTTGTTCCTGGGTCTGGTCGACACGGAGCTGGACGGTCTCGGGATCGAGATCATCACGCCGCGGGACCCGGACCGGCGTGGCAGCCACGTGGCGCTGCGGCACAAGGAGGGCTACGGGATCGTGCGCGCGCTCTTCGACCGCGGTGTGGCCGGTGACTTCCGGGCGCCCGACGTGCTGCGGTTCGGGCTGGCGCCGCTCTACGTGCGGCATACCGACGTGTGGGACACCGTGCAGGCGCTGAAGGACGTTCTCCTGACGGAGGCCTGGGCGAACCCGGCCTACCGGATCCGGGCAGCGGTGACATGACATGACCGGAGCCAAGGTGGTCCCCGGCAAGGCCACGCCCCGAGGACGTTTTCCGCACGTGAAGGTGGCCGGTGCGCATGTCTACGTCTCCGGCACGAGCAGCAGACGTGCCGACAACACGTTCGCGGGCGTCGAGGTGGACCCGGACGGGACGGCCCGGCTGGACATCTGCGCGCAGACCGAGGCCGTCATCACCAACATCGCCGACATCCTGGCCTCGGTCGGCGCGAGCCTGGAGGACCTCGTACAGGTCACCACATACCTTGTGTCGATGAACGACTTCGCCGGCTACAACGAGGTCTATGGCCGGTTCTTCGACGAGAACGGGCCCACGCGTACCACGGTCGCGGTGCACCAGCTGCCGCACCCGCACCTGCTCGTCGAGATGCAGGTCGTGGCGGTCACGCCGTGATCGTCGTCGATGTGCACTCCCACTACGTCCCCCGCGGGTGGCCGGACCTGGCGGCAACGGCCGGCGGCGACGGCTGGCCGTGGCTGCGGGTGGAGTCCGAACGGGACGCGGTCATCATGGTCGGCTCGCGCGAGTTCCGCCGAATCACCGACGAATGCTGGGATCCAGCCCGCCGACTGTCCGACATGGACGCTGACGGCGTCGGCATCCAGGTCGTGTCGCCCACTCCGGTGTTCTTCGGCTACGAGCGGCCGGCGGACCAGGCGATCAGGATCGCCCGGATCTTCAACGACCTGGCACTGGAGATCTGCTCGGCCGACCGGCTGTTGCCGTTGTGCCAGGTTCCGTTGCAGGACCCGGATGCCGCGTGTGCGGAACTGGACCGCTGCCTGGCGGCCGGGCACGTGGGGGTGGAGATCGGCAACCACGTGGGCGACAAGGACCTGGACGACGAGGGCATCGTCGCGTTTCTCCAGCACTGTGCGGACGTGGGTGCGCCGGTTCTCGTGCACCCGTGGGACATGCCGTCCTCGCCGCGGCTGGACCGCTGGATGGCGCGGTGGCTGACCGGGATGCCTGCCGAGACCCACCTGTCGATCCTCGCGATGATCCTCGGCGGGGTGTTCGACCGCGTGCCGGACACCCTGCGGATCTGTTTCGCGCACGGCGGCGGCTCGTTCGCCTTCTGGCTGGGACGTGTGGAGAACGCCTGGTACCGGCGGCCCGACCTGATCGCTACGAGCGAGCGGCCGCCGTCGGAGTACATCGGGCGGTTCGCGGTGGACAGCGTCGTGTTCGACGAGCGGGCACTGCGGATGCTCGTCGACACTCTCGGCGCCGACCACGTGCTGCTGGGCAGCGACTATCCGTACCCGCTCGGCGAACGCCCGGTCGGGGCGCTGGTGCGCGAGGCGCGGTTCCTCAGCGACGCCGACCGGGCGAAGCTCATCGGTGCCAACGCCCTGCGATTCCTGTTCGGCTGACGTTCATACCGCTTTCCTGCCAGGGTGCAAGATGCCGCACGCCGTGCAGGTCCGGGCGGCCTCGTCGGCGTAGAACCGCTCGAACACGGGTGGCAGATCGGCCACGATGTCCCGCACCTGCAACTCGACCTCGTGCACCAGCGTGCCGCAGTCCGGGCAGTACCACTGGAACTTCTCCAGGGTGCCTACCTCGCGAATGCGCTCGACCACGATCCCGACCGAGCCCGGTTCAGGACGCTGGGGAGAGTGCGGGATGTCGCCGGGCAGCAGCCACATGTCCCCCTCGCGCACATCGACGCGCTGAGGCCCGGCCGCCGTGATGATGTTCACGTGCATGTTGCCCTTGAGCTGGTAGAACAGTTCCTCGTACGGGTCGAGATGGAAGTCCGTGCGCTGGTTGGGGCCGCCGACCACCTGCACGATGAAATCGCCGGTCCGCTCCCACATCTGCTTGTTGTTGACCGGTGGCTTGAGCAGGTGTTCGTGCTCGGCCACCCACCTGTCGACGTTGAACACCGCAGGGATCGTCATCTTCTTGCCTCCTCGGGGGAACAGGTGACGCTGACGCGGCCGAGCCCGGAGATCCGGGCCTCGACGACCGATCCGGGCTTGAGCGCCACGGCCGCCGTCGCGGCCCCGGCCAGCAGGATCGAGTTGTCCGGCGTCGGCACACCGTGGGTGTGCGCCAGCCGGACGGCGGTGGCGGGCGCCCTGCGCGGGTCGCCGAGAATTGCTGCGGTGGAGCCGGTTTCGACGACCACACCGTCCACTTCGAGCACTACGCCGCGGTTGCCGATGTCGATGTCCGGTGGCTGCCAGGGCCCGAGGACGTACGCGCTCGCGGAGGTGTTGTCCGCGATGACATCCACCAGGTCGAACTTGAAGTCAAGGAAGCGCGAGTCGATGATCTCCAGCGCCGGCGCGACCGCCACGATGTCGTCGCCGTGCAGCAGGAACGCGACCTCCGGCTCGATGCGGGGATGGATGAACCGGACGGCGGCCACGCGCCCGCCGTCCGGCACCGCCATGCCCGCGGTGAGCTGACCGATGATCACGTCGGAGACGCCCACCTGCGCGGCCTTGGCGCGGCTGGTGAGCCCGAGCTTCACCCCGGTCCGCGGCTCGTCACGCAGATCGACGACCTGCCGCTGGATCGAGTATCCGTCGGCGACGCTCAGCCCCGCGCAGCGCTGAGGGATCGCGACCGCCGTCTCGGCGGCCGTGTGCAGGGACACGGCAATGGCATCGAGGTCCATCACTGCTCCCTCCTGGCGAGGTCGAGAGCGACGTCGACGATCATGTCCTCCTGGCCGCCGACCATCTGGCGCCGGCCCAGCTCCACCAGGATGTCCCGCACGTCCAGGCCGTAGCGGGTCGCGGCACGTTCGGCGTGGAGCAGGAAACTGGAGTAGACGCCCGCGTAGCCGAGCGTGAGGGTCTCCCGGTCGACCCGGACCGGACGTGTCTGCAGTGGACGGACCAGGTCGTCGGCGGCGTCCTGCAACTCGAACAGGTCGCAGCCGTGCCGCCAGCCGAGCCGGTCGGCCACGGCCACGAACACCTCGATGGGGCAGTTCCCGGCACCCGCGCCCTGACCGGCCAGTGACGCGTCCACGCGCACGGCCCCGCACTCGACCGCGGTGACGCTGTTGGCCACGCTCAGAGACAGGTTCTCGTGCGCGTGAATCCCCACCTCGGTCCCAGGCATCAGGAGCTGCCGGTACGCGTCCACCCTGGCGGCCACGTCGTGCATGGTCAGCCGCCCGCCCGAGTCGGTGACGTAGACGCAGTGCGCGCCCGCGCACTCCATGATCTTCGCCTGCTCGGCCAGTTCGTCCGGCTCGCTCAGGTGGCTCAGCATCAGGAAACCGGCCACATCCATGCCCGCCTCGCGAGCCCAAGCGATGTGCTGCTCGGCGATGTCGGCCTCGGTGCAATGAGTCGCGACACGCACGCTCGTCACGCCCGCGTCGAACGCGGCCCGCAGATCGTCGATGGTGCCGACACCGGGCAGGAGCAACGTGGTGAGTTTCGCTCTCCTCACCACCTCCGCCGCGGCCCGGATCCATTCGAGATCGGTGTGCGCGCCACGGCCGTAGTTGATGCTCGACCCGGCCAGGCCATCGCCGTGAGCGACCTCGATGGCGGCCACGCCCGCGTCGTCCAACGCCTTGGCAATGTCACGTACCTGTCCGACGGAGTACTGGTGGCGCACGGCATGCATGCCGTCCCGCAGGGTGACGTCCTGCACGTATACGGATGTCATGCTGTCGCCCACCCGCGAAGTTCGGCCATCCGCTCGCCGGTGCGCAGCGCGGCGGACGTCATGATGTCGAGATTCCCCGCGTAGGTGGGCAGATAGTGGGCTGAGCCGGCGACCTCGAGGAACACGCTCACCTGGAGCCCGTCCGCGACCTGGTCGAACTGGAGCTCCTGCTTGAGCCGATACCCTGGAACGTATTCGCTGACCTCGTCCACCATGTCCCGCACGGACTTGGTGATCGCATCGGGGTCGGTGTCGCCGGGGACCACGCAGTAGACGGTGTCGCGCATGATGACCGGTGGTTCGGCCGGGTTGAGGACGATGATCGCTTTGCCTCTGCCTGCCCGGCCAACGGTTTCCAGTGCCGCCGCGGTGGTCTTGGTGAACTCGTCGATGTTGGCTCTCGTTCCAGGGCCGGCCGACCGTGCGGCGATGGAGGCGACGATCTCCGCGTAGGCCGGGGTGGCCACCGCCGCCACCGCTGCCACGATCGGGATCGTCGCCTGGCCGCCGCAGGTCACCATGTTCACGTTGTTCCGGTGGACGTGCTCGTCGAGGTTCACCGACGGGACGACGTACGGCCCGATCGCGGCGGGCGTCAGGTCGACCACCAGCTTGCTGTGCGCGCGGAGCACCTCGTTGTTGTGCCGGTGCGCACCGGCGGAGGTGGCGTCGAAGACAACCTTGACGTCAGCGAACTCCTTGAGCCGCACCAGGCCCTCGACGCCTTCGTGGGTGGTCGCGATGTTCAGCCGCCGTGCTCGGGCCAGACCGTCGGAGTCCGGGTCGATGCCCGCGAGCGCGACCATGCGCAGGCTCCGCGACAACGTGATGACCTTGAACATCAGGTCGGTGCCGATGTTGCCGGATCCGATCACCGCGACCGGGACACTCATGACTCCTCCATTACGAACACGGCCCGGACGTCGCCAAGCGCTTCCACCCGAGCCCGATACACCCCTGGTGCGGTCACCGGCACGACCGGCCCGAGCGCCCCGGACAGAACGATGTGCCCCGCGCGCAACGGTCGCCCGCGCCTCACGAGCTCGCCTGCCAGCCAGGTGACGGCGACGACGGGAGAACCCATGCACGCGGCACCCGCCCCGGTGGACACGGGCACGCCGCCGTGCTCGATCACCACACCGACGCCGGTGAGGTCCACCCTGTCGACGTGGGTGGGTCTGGTGCCGAGGACGAACGCGCCCGCGGACGCGTTGTCGGCGATCGTGTCCGTGATCCGGATGTCCCATCCCGCGATCCGCGAGTCGACGATCTCGATGGCCGGCAGCACGAAAGCCGTGGCACGCAACACATCCGCGACCGTCGGCGACTCGGTCAGATCCTGACCGAGCACGAACGCGATCTCCGCTTCGACGCGCGGCTGGATGAACCTGGTGAGCGGGATCGGCTGGCCGTCCGCGTAGGCCATGTCGTTCGTCAGCACGCCGAAATCAGGCTGGAACACGCCGAGCTGACGTTGCACGGCCGCCGACGTCAATCCGATCTTGTGCCCCACGATCCGGCCCTCGATGTTGAGCGACTGGACGGCATAGGCCGCGTCGACGTCGTCCAGCAGATCACGTACGGGCGCGCACGCCACCCCGGTCCGCGCCGCCTCGGCGAGCCGGGCCCCGGCTGTCGCTACCGCGTCGGACACTGCGTCGGACACAGCGGCACTCCTCACAGTTGGACACAGACGTTGTTCGGCTGGCGGTAGAAGTGCAGCGAGTGCGTCCCGCCCTCCCTGCCGATGCCGGACAGGCCGACCCCGCCGAAGGGGGAGCGGAGGTCTCGCAGGAACCAGGTGTTCACCCACGACAACCCGACCCGCATCTGTTGTGCCACCCGGTGCCCGCGTTCGATGTTCGTGGTCCAGACGCTGGCGGCGAGGCCGTACTCGGTGTCGTTGGCCAACCGGACGGCATCGTCCTCGTCGTCGAACGGGATGACCGCGGCGACCGGCCCGAACACCTCCTCGCGCACTGCTCGGTCGACATTGGTCAGACCTGTCCAGAGCGTCGGCTCGATCCACGCCCCTCCGTCGAGGTCGCCCATCTCCGGGACGCCGCCGCCGGCGACGACCTGCGCGCCTTCCCGCTCGGCCAGCCGGTAGTACGACAGCACCTTGTCCCGGTGAGCGTGCGAGATGAGCGGACCCAGCGTGGTCCGCGGGTCATCCGGTCTGCCTGGACGTGCCTCGCAGGCGAGCTCGGCCAGTCCGGCCACCACGTCCTGGAACACCGGGCGCTGCACGTAGATCCGCTCGGTGCACAGGCACACCTGTCCGGTGTTGGCGAACGTCGAGCGTCCCAGACCGGCGACGGCCTGCTCCAGGTCGGCGTCGGCGAACACCACGGCCGCGTTCTTACCGCCCAGCTCGAACGACACCGGGCGCACGCGGGGCGCCACCGCCCGCATGATCGCCGACCCGGTCGCGGACTCGCCGGTGAACGTCACCCCGTCGATCCCGGGGTGGGTGGTCAGGAACTCGCCGGCCGAACCCGCGCCGAAGCCGTGCACGACGTTGTAGACACCGTCGGGCACACCGGCTTCAGCCATGATCTCGGCCAGCACCGTCGCACTCGACGGCGTCTCCTCGGACGGCTTCACCACGACGGTGTTGCCGCACGCCAGCGCGGGCGCGATCTTCCAGGTCAGCAACAACAACGGCAGATTCCACGGCACGATCACCGCGACCACGCCGAGCGGCTTGCCGATGGCGTAGTTCAGCGCGCGCCGCCCGTCGGGCAGCTCGGTGACGAACGAGTCCATCCCGTGCGCGCTGACCGTGTCAGCGAACGACCGGAAGTTCGCCACCGCCCGCGCGACGTCCAGTTCTCTGGCCTGTGCCAAGGGTTTTCCGGTATCCGCGACCTCGGCGGCGACGAGGTCGTCGAACCGTTCCTCGATACGGGCGGCGATCCGGCGCAGCAGCGCGGCCCGTTCGGAGACGCTGCTCCGGCCCCACGGTCCTTCCAGGGCTGTGCGTGCGGCCCGGACGGCGGCGTCGACGGTCGCCTGGCAGGCCTCGTGCACATCGCCGACGACGGAGCCGTCGACCGGGCTGATGTTGGTGAACGTCCGGTCGGTCCTGATGAAACGCCCGGCTACGAAGTTGGCGCTCTCCACGGGCAAATCTTAGATCTTATAAGATTGAGGATGCAAGGCCTGATTGGTTTACTGGTTGCCATGACGGAGCCCCGGCACGCCGTGAGCGCACACGACGTGGCACTGCAGGAGATCAGGGAGCTGATCCTCACCGGTGCCTACCCGCCGGGCGCGCAGATCCAGCAGGAGACGCTGGCAGGGAAGCTCGGGGTCTCCGTGATCCCGGTCCGGGAGGCGCTGAAGTCGTTGCAGGGCGAGGGACAGGTGGTCTTCGCGCCCCGCCGCGGCTTCTTCGTCAGCCGCTACAGCCGCGAGGACCTGCTGGAGCTGTGCGCGATCCGCTCGGCGCTGGAAGGCATGGCCGTCAGGCAGGGCATCGAGCACGTCGGTGGTGCCGAGCTGGCCGCCATGGCCGCGGCCGCCACCGACATGCACTCCGCCGACGAGGCCGAGGACGTGCTCGCGTTCGTGACCGCGGACCGCCGTTTCCACTTCGCTCTGCTGGCCCCTGGCTGCGGTCCGCAGCTGCTGAGCGTGCTGACGTCGTTGTGGGACCGGTCGGATCACTATCGTGCCGCGTTCCTGAGCCAGGCCGCGCACCGCCACAGCAACCACGACGAACACGCGGCGATCCTGGCGGCTGCCGCGGCGGGCGACGCGGACACGCTGATCGCGCTGCTGGACGCCCACCGCCTCGGAGCCTTGCAAGCCACGTGATCTGGCGCAGTTTGACCTCCACGAGCACGTTCGCGTCCCCGCCGGGTTGGTGCAGGTCGTCGCCACCGAGCGAAGGCCGTCGACGGTGGCGGACGGAACCTGTGACGTGGCAACGCGTACGGTTCGGCCGGTGGTACCGAGTCCGCGGGACGGGCAGGCGTGGCGACGACCACCTCGCCGCTGTGCGACGAGAGCCGCATGTTCTTGTCCCGTGCGGCGATCCGCCACCGGTACTCGACGCCGGGGGACAGGCACATCCCGAGCCGGCACTGATGCTGGTGCCGAACGCGATCGACACCGACCTGTTCCGCCCTGGCGACCGAATTGATCCGACCATCGCGTGGATGCCGAGAAAACGGCCCAAAGAAGCCGCGCTGATCAAGCGAATACTTCAGCACGACCCGCTCGGTGCGAGCGAGACATTCCGCGAGATTTCGAACTGCACCGAGGCCCGGCCCTGCTGGCGGCCAAGGCGCTCGAACTGCTGGACCTGCCCGGCCAGGAAGAACTCCGGGTGGCGGGCCGAAGGTGGATCATGGAGCGCTACAGCGTCGAGGCGATGACAGAGGCCCTCCTCGCCACGGTACGGGCACCGCGGTCCACTTCGCCGCGTGGATGGACGAGGTGCTCGCCAAGGCCGGCGCCGCCCGGTGAACGGAAACCCGGAACCGGCGAGTTCTGGTTGTGCCGGTTCCAGTTGTCTATGGTGTCCGCCATGGTGCGATCACGGCGGGTGACGGCGCCCGTCGTCGGGCTATCAGTGCTTCTCGTGCTGTCTGTCGTCGGCTGGATCGTCGGCGACGTGGTCATCGACCGGCTCACCGCGCCGCGCTGCACGAACCCGGAGACGGTGCTGGTCACGGCCGCGCCCGCGGTCGCCCCGGCGCTCACCGAGGCCGCGGCCGGTCTGGACGTGGGCGGTGACTGCTACCGCGTCGAGGTCAGGGCCGAGGCCGCGCGCGAGACCATGACGCGGCTGGTCGGCGGCAAGGAGTCGCCGTCGGTGTGGGTGCCCGAGTCGACGATGTGGCTGCGGCAGGCACGTGACTCCGGTGCGTGGCGGGTGCCCGAGGCGGGCATCTCGGTGGCGCAGTCGCCGGTCGTGCTCGCCGTGAAGGACCCGGCGAAGGGTAAGACATGGCGTGAGCTCATCGGGCTCGGCGCCAAGGCGGTCGGTGGCATCGCCGACCCCGCGAAGGATCCGGCCAGCCTGTCGGCGCTGCTGGCGATGCGCGGCTTCGCGGCGGGCGAGAAGGACCCGGCCTCGGCGACGGTCGCGGCGATCCGCCCGGTGTCCGGCGACTACGCCGAGCTGGCCGAAGATTTGTTCACCCGGCCGTTGGACGTCTTCCCGACCTCCGAGCAGGAGCTGAACCGGCGCAACGCCCTGCCCGGCGCGGCCAGGCTGACGGCGGTCGCGCCGGAGAATCCCGTGCCGCCGCTGGACTTCCCGTACGTCGTGCTGCCGGACGCGGGGGAGCGGCAGCGGGCGGGCGCGGAGAAGTTCCTGGCACGGCTGCGGTCTGGGGCGAGCTTCGAGAAGTTCGGCCTGCGGGCGCCCGACGACAAGGCCGCCGGTCTCGACCAGACCTTCGTCGACGAGACGCTGAACGTCTGGGCGGGGCTCACGCTCACCGCACGGGTACTGGGCGTGCTGGACGTGTCCGGCTCGATGAACCAGATCGTGCCCAGGACCGGCACCACCCGGATGACGCTCGCGGTCGCCGCGGCCGAGCGGGGCCTCGGCCTGTTCAAGCCCGGCACGCAGCTCGGCCTCTGGAAGTTCTCCACCAGGCTCGACGGCGACAAGGACTACAAGGAGATCATTCCGTTCGCGTCGGTCAAGGACCACCTCGCGAGCGGCCAGGCGGTCAAAGAAGTCCGTGCGACCCGCGCGACGGCCAACGGGTCGACCGGCCTCTACGACACCACCTTGGCCGCCTACCAGGAGGCGCGGAAGAACTGGGAGCTCGGCCGCATCAACATCGTCGCGATCATGACCGACGGCCGCAACGAGGACCCCGTCTCCATCACCCAGCAGAAGCTGCTGGAGGAGCTGGGCAAGCTCCAGGACAAGCGCAGGCCGTTGCCCGTCATCGCGATCGGAATGGGGCCGGACGTCGACGTGGACGAGCTGACCAGGATCGCGGAGGCGACCGGTGGCCGCGCGTTCACCACCGCCGACCCCGCCGGTATCAGCGACATCTTCGCGCAGGCGCTGAGCACGATGCTGTGCCAGCCGCCGGCGTGCCGGCCCCGGTAGCCGATCAGTACGGGTCGTACGGGCTGTCGTGGCCGAACAACCTGGCCACCGGCCGCAGCTTCAAACGCAGCAGGACCTTGATCCACACGTTGCGCAGGAACCAGGGCATCTCGGCGAGCACGCGCCTGCGGTCGGCCCAGTTCGGCTCCGCCAAACGGAAGCGTGCCATGGAGCCCGCCCGGTCGACGTACGTGTACCGCTTGCCGCACAACACCTTCACCAGAATGCCGCTGGTGACCCCGATCGACGAGAACGCGTCGTGGACCAGAATCTCGCCGTTGGGCACGAGGTTCTCCGACCACAGCATGTCGTCGGTGTAGGTCCAGTAGTCGTGCTTGCCGTCGATGTAGAGCAGGTCGATGCGCTGGTCCCAGCGCTTGCGCAGCACGGTGCTGTACTCGGCTTCGAGCTGCACGACGTCCGTCAGGCCCGCGCGGGCCACGTTCTTCTCGAAGCGGGTCCGGGTGGGCGTGCCACCGAACAGCCTGCCCTCGACGAACGGGTCGACGGCGACCACCGTGGCGCCGGCGGACCGGGCCGCGATGCCCAGGACCGTGGTCGATCGGCCCTGGTGGCTGCCGATCTCCACGATCCGCGCGCCGGGCCCGAGCCGTAGCGCGGCGTGCCACAACATCGTGGCCTGATCGACGGTCAACCATCCCGGTACCTGGTCGCCCATCTCCCACGCTTGTTCGAATGCCGCCGAAGTCATCTCCACCTGCCTGAGTGCGCCCCAGAACGAACAAGGAGGCTCAAGATAGCGATAGTCGCCCGCTGGCACTACCCGGTGGTAACTTCCTCCGCCATCAGGAGCCTGAAGATCGCACACCGCAATCCGACCACGTGGGTGCTCGTCGCACTCACGGTGCTGTCGTTCGCGCAGAGGTTCGGGACGGCGACGTTCGACACGAAACTCGACCTCACCGTCAACCCCATCGGCTTCCTCGCCAGAGCGCTGCACCTGTGGAATCCCGCCGCGACGGCGGGCGAGCTGCAGAACCAGGCGTACGGCTACTTCTTCCCGATGGGACCGTTCTTCGCGATCGGCCAGATTCTCGGGGTGCCCGCGTGGGTCACCCAGCGGCTCTGGTGCGCGCTTCTGCTCTGTCTCGCCTTCTACGGGGTGCTACGGCTGGCCCGCGCGCTCAACATCGGCCAGGAGCCGACGCGGTACGTCGGCGCGATCGCCTACGCGATGGCTCCTCGGGTGCTGACCGAGATCGGGCCGCTGTCGGCGGAGATGCTGCCCGCCGTCATGCTGCCGTGGGTGCTGCTGCCGCTGGTGCTGGCGAACCGCATCGGGTCTCCGCGCAAGGCGGCCGCGTTGTCCGCGCTCGCGGTGCTGGGGATGGGCGGCGTCAACGGCGCCATGGTCGTCATGTCGCTCGTGCTGCCCGGAATCTGGCTGCTGACGCGCCGGTGGAACCGCGAGCACGTCAAGCTGGTGCTGTGGTGGTCCGGCTGCGTCATCGCGGTCGCACTGTGGTGGATCGTCCCCCTGCTGCTGCTCGGCCGGTACAGCCTGCCTTTCCTCGACTACATCGAGTCCGCTGCGAACACGACCGCGCCGATGTCGTTGTTCCAGGTGCTGCGCGGGACGAACCAATGGGTCGCGTACGTGCTCCAGGGCGAACCGTGGTGGCCGAACGGGTTCGTGCTCGTCGACAACCCCGTGCTGATGGCGGGCACGGCGCTGGTGGCGGTGGTCGGCGTCGTCGGTCTGGCGCGGCTCGGGCTGCCGGAACGCCGGTTCCTGGTGCTGGGCGCGCTGACCGGGCTGACGCTGCTGACCGTCGGGTACGTCGGATCGCTCGACTCGCCGCTCGCCGAGACGGTCCGCGACCTGCTGGACGGCCCGCTCGCGCCGCTGCGCAACGTGCACAAGTTCGAGCCCGTGCTGCGGCTGTGCCTGATCCTGGGGTTCGTCCATGGTCTGCACCTGTCGCGGCCTGCCGGGATCCGGGCGGCTCCCGAGCACTGGCGGCGGCGGGCCAGGGCCGGGTTCGCCCTGCTGCTGATCGCCGTCGTCGCCGCGCCCGCGTGGCTGCTCACCCTGCGACCCGGCCTCGGGTGGTCGGACGTGCCGGACCACTGGCGTGAGGCGTCGGCGTGGCTGGCCGAGAAGGACGACAGGGCGCGGACGTTGTTGTTGCCCGCCACCGGTTTCGGCCAGTACACGTGGGGCAGGACCGTGGACGAGCCGATGCAGTCGCTCGCGGAGTCGCCGTGGGCGGTGCGCAACCAGGTGCCGCTCGGGTCCGAGGGCAACACGCGGTTCATGGACGCCGTCCACGACGCGCTCTCGGACGGGCGTGGCTCCGCGGGGCTCGCCGACTTCCTCGCCCGCGGCGGGTACCGGTTCCTGTTGCTGCGCAACGACATCGCGCGTGAGCCGACCGGGGCGTTGCCACTGACCGTGCTGCGGCAGGGAATCCTGGGGTCGCCGGGCATCGAGCGTGTCGCCGAGTTCGGGCCCGAGGTGCGGATGAGCGACCAGAAGCTCGTCAGCCCGGTCGACGCGAGCATGACCGGCAGGTCGCTGGAGATCTACGAGGTCAAGCGGCCGGTCTCGGTGGTCACCGCTGTCGCCGCGGCGGACGTTCCGACGGTGAGCGGCGGGCCGGAGTCGTTGCTGCCGTTGCTGTCGCAGGGGCTGATCAAGGCCGACCAACCCGCGATCCTCGCCGGTGACGCGACCGAGAAACCCGAGAGCCTGCTGGTCACCGACGGGCTCAGACGTAAAGAACGCAACGTCGGCCGGGTGTCGGACAACCTCAGCCAGACGATGTCCGCGGACGAGGCTTCCCGGCAGGGACGCGTCGCGCTGGACGTGTCGCCGTTCCAGGACTCCCGGCACCAGACCGTGGCCGAGTACCGCGGCATCCGGGCCGTCAAGGCGTCCACCTCGACCGCGTACGCCGACGCGGCGGGGTCGATCGACCCGGCGAACTCGCCGTTCGCCGCCGTGGACGGGGACGGCGGGTCGGCGTGGCACTCGTCGAGCTTCACCGGGCCCATCGGGCAATGGCTGGAGCTCCAGCTCGACACCCCGCGGTCGGTCGGCGAGGTGACGCTCGACCTGGTCGACGACCTGCGCGTCGGGTGGACCGTCAACCGGATCAGGATCACCACGGACGCCGGGGAGAGCGAGCACGACGTGCCGTCCGGCGGCGGTCCGAAGAAGTTCGGCGTCACCTCGGGCCTTACCGGCAGCGTGCGCGTCACGATCCTCGGCGTCGCGGCCGGCAGGCAGGACGGCAACGTCGGCATCAAGGAGCTGAGCGTGCCGGGCATGACGGCTCAGCGGGCGTTGCGCGTGCCGCACGACCAGGAGTCGGTCAAGCCCGGCTTCTCCTTCACCCGCGGCAGCCAGACCCGCCCCGCGTGCTACCGGACCGGCGGCGCCGTGCGGTGCGACTCGACGCTGTCCCGGTTCGGCGAGGAGGTCAACGGCCTCACCCGGCTGTTCCGCACCTCCGCCGACGGGAAGTTCGCGGTGAACGCCACCGTGGTGCCCGCCGCCGGTGCGAAGAACCCGGTGGTGCCCGAGGGGGTCACCGTGACCGGCTCGACGTCGCTCGCGGGTGACGTCGCGGCGAGCGCGTTGTTCGCTGTGGACGGTGATCCGGGAACGTCGTGGGTGCCGGACGTGACGGACCTGCGGCCGACGTTGACGGTGGCGTGGCAGGGCAAGCGGACCCTCTCGGAGTTCCGGATCGAGGTTCCGCCGGGCGCCAGGATGCCCGGCGAGATCGAACTGCGCACCGACACGGGCACGGAGGTCGTTCGCGTCGGACAGGACGGCCTCGGCACGTTCAAGCCCGCGACCACCGAGAAGCTCGAACTCGTCGTACGGGCGGCGAGCGGCCGCGGCCTGGGACCCGCCGAGATCGGCGAGCTCCGGGTGCCCGCTCTCGACGGCGTGCTGCCGCGGATGTCGGGGACGACACCGTTCACCGTGCCGTGCGGGCAGGGACCGGTCATCGAGATCGACGGCAAGAAGATCACCAGCTCGGTGACCGGCGTGCTCGGGGACGTGGTCGGCAACCGGCCGCTCAAGGCGACGCTGTGCGACGACGACCTGGCCACCGCGCTGGATCTGCCCGCCGGTGACCACGTGCTGACCACGTCGCGGTCGGACTCGTTCGTGGTGCAGGACGTCTCCGTGGTCCACCTCGACCTCCCGAAACCCGTGGCGAACCACCGGGACGTCGGCATCACGACCTGGGACGCCACCGAACGCGAGGTCACCGTGGGGGCGGGCGCGCGGGCGCTCCTGGTGGTGCCGGAGAACGTCAACGACGGCTGGACGGCGAGGATCGGCGGGCAGGTGCTGGAGAAGGTCCGGGTCGACGGTTGGCAGCAGGCGTGGATCGTGCCCGAGGGCGACGGCGGTGTGGTCACGCTGGACTTCGTGCCGGACGCCCGCTACCGGGCGGGACTGCTGGTCGGCGTGCTGGGGGTGCTGGCGGTGTGCGCGCTGGCGTTGTTCCCGGTGCGGCGGCGGGTGACGTTCGTGGAGCCGTCCTACAGCCGGTGGCTGGTGTTCGCGATGCTCGTGCTGCTGGGGGTTCTCGGTGGGATGCTGCCGGTCGTGGCGTTGATCGCGTGTCTGCTGGCGCGGGAGTTCTGGCCAGCGGCGCCGAAGGTGGTGGCGCTCAGCGGAGTCTCGTTCGGCGCGGGTGTGGCCGTGCTGGGCCGGATCCTGGGCAACGGGCAGGAGTGGGCCTACCTCCCGCTGGTGCAGGCCTCGTTGCTGATCGCGGTGTCGGCGGTGGTCGCGGCCGCGTTCCGGCCGTTCGGCCCGCGGCATCGCGCCGATGGCGAGGAAACGGACGCCGAACGAACGGCTCCCGTCGAACCGGTCGCCTCCTAGCCTCCTCCTCTCCAACGCGTTCCGGTTTGGAGCGAAAAGCACGTTCGTACGAACCGGCCGTACGAACGATGCTCCTATGGATTGTCAAGCGGCTTGTGCTGGTTGGAGCGTTGTGAGGTCGGTGAGGTCGGCCATGAGTTTGGGGTAGATCTCGCGGGTGATGTAGCGCTTGAGGCAGCGGATGAGGTGTTTCTTGGTCATCTTCTTGCCGGCGCCGAGGCGGTCTTCGATGTAGGTGCGGGTGGCTTCGTGGTGGGCGAGTCTGGTGAGGACGATGTAGTAGAGGACTGAGTTGGCTTGGCGGTCGCCGGCGCGGGAGAGTCGGTGGTGTTGCTGGCGGCCGCTGCTGCAGTCCAGTGGTGCGGTGCCGATGAGGTGGGCGAAGGCTGCTTCGCTGTGGACGCGGTCGGGGTTGTCGCCGGCGGTGAGCAGGAGTTGGGCGGCGCGGCCGGGGCCGATGCCGAACTGGGCGCAGGTGAGGGGTGCGATCCGGCGGACCAGGGTGTCCAGGCAGGTGTCGAGTTCGGCGACACGGGTGTTGTGGTCGGTGATGGTGGCGGCCAGCCCGGCCAGGGTGACTTGACGGTGGTGGTGGAGTCGAGCAGGGCCTGGGCGAGTTGGTCACGGGCCTGGGTGCGGGCGGTGCCGCGCAGGCCGCTGCCGGGCAGGGCCGGGGTGGTGAGCGCGGCGCAGTGGGTGATCAGGGCGGTGGTGGACAGGCCGTGCAGGGATTCCCGCAGCGTGGCGGGGGCGGTGACGATCAACGCGTGCAGGGTGTTGATCAGGGCGGTGCGGGCCTCGATCAGCTGGCGGCGGGTGGTGCGCAGGACGCGCACGGACTCGATCGGGCCGGTGCGGGGTTTCGGGGTCGCGGCGGCTTCGCCGGCCAGTGCCGCGAGTGCGGCGTTGATCGCGTCCTGGGGGTCGGACTTGCCGCGCTGGCGTCGTTTCTGCCGGTTCGGTCGGTTGACCTCGACCACCCGGACCTGGCTGCCGTGGGGCTGGCCGGTCAGGTGGGTGCTCAGCCCGGCGCCGTAGGAACCGGTGCCTTCCACTCCGATCAAGGCGAGCGGGCCGAAGCCGCGCAGCCATGCGAGCAGTTCGCCGTATCCGGCGGCGGTGGCGGGGAACTTCTCGGTGCCCAGTGTCCGGCCGATGGAGTCCACGGCGGCGGCGACGTGGAAGTCCTTGTGGGTGTCGACTCCGCCGGTGATGTCGCCGATCGGGGTGATCACGCTCGGGGCGGGAGTGGACATACCGCGGGTCTTTGCCATGCTGGAGAGGCCATCCTGTTCGTTAGCGCGGAGGGTGGTGCGACTCCGGGCCGGCGGGACGGACAGCACAGTGATGAGCGGCCTGCGGCTACAGGCTCCTATCAGGTCACGAACGCCGGTTCGGAGAGCGCGTGGTGATCCCCCAAGACCAGACGACAGATCGTTCGCAAGGCACAAGGCCGGTGCTTTTCAGAGTCAGACCGGTCCGGGGGATCCACCAACATCTACATCCTCACTGTGCTTTTCGCTCCAAAGAAGAATGTCGGGTATGTCCGGTGGGAGCGTGGTCAAGTGGGGCGTGAGCGGTCAGGGTGACCTGGTGCTGCGCGCCTCGATGACGGCGCCGGCCACGACGAGTCCCGCGGTCGCGAGGAGAGCGCCGGTCACGACCTGACCGGTCGAGTCGTCCAGCCACTGGGTGATCAGCACGACTTCGGCGACGACCGCGATCCAGACGGCGATGGTCGAGCGGCGGTCGCCGCTCGCGATCCGGGAGAACAGCAGCAGCTGCACCAGCGCCAGGCAGGAGCCGACGAGAGCGAACGGCCACAACGGGATCGCGTCGCCCTCGTAGTTCGCGCCGCCGATCAGCGAGACGCCGAGCGGCCCGAACAACGCGCAGCCCACGATCACGAACGCGTCCAGGCCGGCGCACACCGCCAGCGCGTTCGGCAGCATGCGGCGGCGTTCCTCCTCGCGGGCCAGCGGGGGCAGCACGACCACGGCGACCGCCTACGGCAGCCAGTACGCGATCTTGGTGACGACCGCGCCCACCGCGTAGCCGCCCGCCTGGGCCGCAAGCTGTGCCGGGCCAGCACGAGGTCCAGGTTCACCAGCAGCACCAGCGCCAGCATCGCCTGGGACGCGTGCAGCACCTCGCGCCTCCCGCGCCCGCGCCGGGCGAGGCCGGCCGCACAGCAGCCACCCGACGACCACGACCACGAACGAGCCGAGGCCGGTGCCCGCCAGCACCGGTCGACGAGCGGGCGACGAACAAGCCGGCAGCGCGCCGCCGACCCTGCCGAGCCCCTCGAACGCGACCAGCTGGGCCAGCGCGCCGAACCGGTGGGTCCCTGCAGAATCCCGTGCACAGCCGAGAACGTGATCGGGGCCAACGAGAGCGCGAGCCACAGCACCGCCCACGGCCCGTCCAGGTGCAGCAGCCAGCAGCAACGGCACGAGGGCCAGCGCGAGCACGGTCGACGCCCGCGCTCACGCTCAGCCCGAGCCCGTAACGAGCGGGCCGCGTCGCCGTCGACGGTCGCCACGCGCAGGGCGGCGACGGTCTGCAGGCCCATCGCCGGCACCGCGCCGACCACCAGGAGCGCGAGCAGCGAGCCCAGTTCACCGAACACCGCGGGCGCCAGAGCAGCCCGGCCGCGATCACGTGAGCAGGTAGCTCGCCGACGTTGCTGCCCGCAGGGCGCCGGCGACCAGCAGTGCGTCCAGGCGAGCGGTGGTCGTTGCCGGAGCGGGCACGCCGGTCCTTCCGCGTGACAGGGTGTGTGCCGCAGGTACTACCCGCCGGTACTACTGCCGGTAGTTTCGGCGACTGTAGCCCGCGGCACGACGGGAGAGGGAGCAAGTGCGGCCGAACGGACTGAGCCCTCCGCCACGTGCCGCGGCGCTGTCCCTCGCTCGCCGCTCGCCCCGGTGTGCTGCTGCCGCGGCTTCGTCCTGACTACGACATGGTGTTCGCGCCGCAGCCAGCCGCTGATCGCCGCGGCGTTCGGGCTCGGCTGGCGCTGCCCCGCTCGGTACCGGCGGACGCGGTGATGTCGTTCGCTGACCGCCGTGCTCCCCGGCGAGCTGGTGCAGAAGCTCGTGCTCCTGGTCGCGCTCGTCTTCTTCGGCGCGCTGGGCGCGGGCAGGCTGGTGCCCACGACGCGGTCGGCGTCCGGGTCGTCGCGGCGGTCGCCGTACGGCGTGGAGCGCCTACGTCGCCGAGCGGCTCTTCATGGGCCACTGGCCCTACGCTGGGGTACGCGTGCCTGCCGTGGGTCGCCGTGGCCGGCCTGCGGATTCGCGCGCGGCGAGGCGAAGTCGCTGGACCCGGCTGGTCCTCGCGTGCCTGCCCGCGGTGCTCTCGGCGCCGGGCGGGATCATCGCGCGGGCACGGCGCTGGTCACGCGGGCGGGCGCAAGACCGGGGTCACCGGTCCTGTCGCGGTCGTGCTGAACGCGCCGTGGTGGGTGCCCTCGGTACTGCACGGCGGACGTCTCCGACCCGGCGGGGTCGAGGCGTTCGCCGCGCGCGGCGAGAACTGGGGCAGGCCGTACCAGCGTGCTCGGGCTGGGCGGGATCTGGAACGCCGAGGTCACCCCGGCCAGCCGGGCCTAGCCGATCTCCCGGTGATCACCCTGCTGCTCGTGGCCGTGGCTGTCTTCGGGTTGCGGGTGCTGCCCGGCGCATGTCCGTGTGGCCGCGGCGGGCGCTGGGCGTGCTCGGCGCGTTCGCTTGCCCTGATCGCGGTGCTGCCGGGTGGTGTCACGGCGTTGGAGGCTTGATCAGCACGTGCCGGGCGCCGGGTTGTTGCGTGACACGCAGAAGTGGGTCGCCTGGTTGGCGCTGCCGTTCGCGCTCGGGATCGCGCTCGCGGTGGAACGGCTGCGCGCGCGGCATGTTCAGTGGTGCGTGTTGCTCCTGGGGCTGCTGCCGGATCCTCGCGTGGGGCGGGTTCGGCCGGCTCGAACCGGTCGACTACCCGGCGGACTGGGCCGTGGTGCGGGAGAGCTCGTCGACCAGCCCGGCGATGTGCTGTGCTCCCGCTGTCGGCGTTCCGGAGTTTCGAGCTGGAACGACCGGCGCACCCAGCTCGACCCCGCGCCGCGCTACCTGCCCGGCACGACCGTCGTGGACGACTCGCTGTCGGTCGGCGGGCGGATCGTGGCGGGGGAGGACCCGCGGGCGGCCCGGCTGCGCGGCGGGCGATCTGCGGCGGCATCGGCTGGGTGCTGGTGGAGCACGGGACACCGGGCCGGGTCGACGAGACCCTGCTGAAAGGGCTGGAGAAAGTGCATGACGGGCCGGAACTCGCGCTGTACCGCGTGCCGGGAGCAGTCCCCGCTGACCCGAACGGCCCACCCGCTGCACCCGTTGTGCTCGCCTGGGTCGCGGCTTGGGCACTGATCGGCCCCAGCATGTTGTGGAGATGGTTACTCGTCGGTAGATTCTCGGCACCCCAACCCTGAGGAGTAGACGTGGGCCTGGTTTCGTTCGTGGTCGCGGTAGTCGCCGGGGCCGCGCTCGCCGGCGGCGCCGGTGTGGTTCTCGTCAATCAGGTGCACCCGGACAAGGTGATCGTGGAGCAGGACAGGGCGCGGCAGGAGCAGGGGCTGCCGCCGCTGGCCGAGCCGGAGATCCTCGAGTACGGCACGCGCTGACCGAGTGGCCGTCGGCTTTTCCGGAGATCCGGCAGCCTCCTGGAGCATCCTGCTCGAGGCGGACCTGCGCGAGGCGCCGGATCCCGCGACCGTGGCCGCGCGGCTGTCCCATGCCTCCGCGCTCTTCCCGAACCTGGGTCCGGCCGCCGTCGTGCGCCGTCCGTCCGATTGGGATGTCGCGCGCGCAGAACTCGCCGATTCTCGTTATCAGGAAGGCGATCCGCTGGTCCGGGTCGCGCTCGCCGGCGACGCGCTGATGATCGCCGCGCACCACGGCGCGGTCGACGGGCTCGGCCTGGTCGCGTTGCTCGGCATCGTGCTCGGCGAACCCGTGCACAGCTCCGCGACCGGGGTGGCTCGGCGAAGCCCTGACCGGCCGTACCTCCTCAACACGCTGGATCGCGTGCGCGAGGCGGTGTGGACGCCTCCCGCGCGTATTCAGCCCTCGTTGCGGGGCAACGAACCCGGCGACCACCTGGTGTCCCGCGCGCTCCCCAAGACCAAGCTGGGCAGCGCCGCGCTCACTTCCGCCGCGCTGGACGCGACGCGGAAGTGGAACGTGGCCCACGGCGTCCCGCACGGCCGCGTCGTCGCCGCGATCGGCGCTTCCTGGCGTGGCGGTGCGGATCCGCGTCCCGAGCCCGACAGCGCTCTGCTGAGACTGCGGCTGCCCACCGGGGCGGGCATGGACGACGTGCGCGTGCTGCTCGCGAACGCGGCGCCGGAAGCCAGGTTCCCCAGCGAACGGAACCCGTTGGCACGGCTGGGGATGCGCCTGCTGGCGTCTCGGCTCGGCTCCACCTTCCTCGCGTCGAACCTCGGCGTCGTCGAGGCGAACGTCCGTGCGCTGCGCTTCTTCCCGTCGGCCAGCGGCCGCTCGGGCGTCGCGTTCGGCGTGGTGACGACAGGGGAGGTCACCACGGTCACGGTGCGGGCGCGGCGCCGGGACTTCGCTCACGGCGCCGCCGCCGGACTGCTCGACCTGTTATGCGACGCGGTCCTTGCCGGGGCGCCTCGGTAGCTGAAGTGCGCTGTGCACGACGCTCTCGAACGCGTCGAGGCTCTCCTCCCAGGAGAACTCCCCGGCGCGCACGCGGCCGGCCGCGCCCATGGCCTTGCGCAACGGCTGGTCCCGCAGCAACGTGGCCGTGTGCCGCACGAACTCGTCGAAGTCGTCGGCGAGCAGGCCCGTCCGGTGCTCCACGATCGCCTCGGCCACGCCGCCCGCGGAGCGGTACGCGACCGTGGGCACGCCGTGCGCCGCGGCCTCCATGATCACGATGCCCCAGCCCTCCTTGACCGACGGGCACACGTGCACCCAGGCCCCGGCGAGGATCTCGTGCTTGGCCTGCTCGTCGACCCACCCGTGGATGACGACGCTGTCCTCGACGCCGCGGTCGATCGCGTGCTGCCTGAGCACGTCCTTCCACGGGCCCTCGCCGACGAGCTCCAGTCGCAGGTCCGGCCACTGTGGACGGAGCTGGGCGACCAGGTCGATCGCGTGCTCCAGCCGCTTGTGCGGCACCAGCCTGGAGACCGCGACGAGAACCGGGGCGCTGGTGCGGCGCGCGGTCACCGCGGGCGGCGCGTCCAGTCCGTTCGGGACGACGGCCGTGCGGCGCAGCTCGACGCCGAGCTCGCCCAGCTCGTCACGCGTCACGTTGGACACCGTGATGTAGCGGCACTTGGCGTACAGCCGGGGTGCGAGCCAGGATTCGATCCACCAGCCGATCCGGCCGAAGAACGGGCCGAGCGCGCTGTGCCACTGCTCGCGGTGCACGTGGTGCACCAGCACGAGGACCGGGCAGCGCGCGACCAGGCGGCTGAAGAACGGCATGCCGTTCTGCACGTCCACGATGACGTCCGCGTCGGAGTGCAGGATCGCCAGCAGTGCGTACAGGTAGACCGTGAACTTGTTGCCACGCCTGCGGAAGCGGACGCCGGCGACCCAGTCGCCGAGCGGGGCGCGACCGTGGTCGGCACACTGGATCGAGACCCGGTAGCCGAGCTTCACCAGCCCTTCGGCGATGCGTTCGACGTACCGCTCGGAACCGCCGCCCTCAGGGTGTCTGGTGTCGCGCCAATTCACCAGCAGAATGCTCGGCCGGCTATCGGGACAACGCGACATGCGCCTCTCCAGGGTGCTAGGTTACCGCCAGGTAGCCATATTAGACGGAATACAGGCGGTGGCAATGGTCGAGATCGATCCAGTTTCGACCCGAGAAAGTTCGCACAGGCCAACTTTCGAGCGTTCTGTTCGACTTTTTCGCGCATTCCTGAAAGAGCAGTCGGACCCCGACCACTTTTACCGAATCCTGGCTGACGACTCAGTCAGCCAGGTGTCTTCTTATGTGTCTCTTCGTGGCGCTGTCGTCCTGGACGTCGGCGGTGGTCCCGGCTACTTCGCCGAGGCGTTCCGTGGCGCGGGCGCCCGGTACGTGGGCCTCGACCCGGACGTCGGCGAGCTGTCCGCCCGCGGCGAGCCCGACCCCGGCATGATCCGGGCCAGCGGGACCGCGCTGCCGTTCCGTGACGGCTCGGTGGACGTCTGCTACTCCTCCAACGTCCTCGAGCACGTCGGCGACCCGTGGCTGATGCTGGCCGAGATGGTGCGTGTGACGAGGCCAGGAGGCACCGTCTTCATGTCGTACACGCCCTGGTACTCGCCCTGGGGCGGCCATGAGACCGCGCCGTGGCACTTCCTCGGCGGCGACTACGCGCGGCGGCGTTACGAGCGTCGCAACGGCAAGCCGCCGAAGAACTCCTTCGGTACATCCCTGTTCCCGGTGAGCGTCGGGGCGGTCCGGCGGTGGGCTCACCGCCAGACCGTCGCCGACGTGGTCGAGACGTTCCCCCGGTACCACCCGTCGTGGGCGAAGTGGATCACCGCCGTGCCTGGTGTCCGGGAGATTGCCTCGTGGAACTTCGTGGTGGTGCTCAGGCGACGTGCCTAGGCCGTCGTCCGAGCACGCCGAGCAGAATTCCGGCCAACAACAGCAGCGCTCCGACCGAAAGCAGGACAATCGGTCCGGTGCTGCTGATCAGGGTCAGTTTCTTGCGCGCCTCGTCGGCACGTGCGACCGATTCCTTGACCGTTTCCTCGTTGAACGTCAAAGTCGCGTCGAGGAGTACCGTTCCCTCTTTGCCGTCCGGCCCGAACAGCACCTGCCGCTGTTGTTCCGAACCCTTGACGATGATGCCGCTCGTCGGTTCCACCCACATGGTGCGGGTGTTCTGGTAGCGGCGCTCCGCCTTGACCGAGGGCTCGGTGCTGTTCACCAGCTGGCCGGGCACCTCCTGGTCACGGAACTTGGTCAGCGGGATCTTCTGCACGAACTTGTAGACCTCGAGCCCGCCGAGCTGTTTCGGTGCCCTCGTAGCGCGCGGTGGACGCCTTGCGGAGGGTGGTGTCGAAGTACGGGTAGTCCTTGGGCTCGGTGCCGAAGGGGAACTTGTAGTTCAGGCCCTCCTGCTTCACCGCCTGGTCCTCGGCGGAGGGGCCCTTCTCGTTGTCGGTCACGTACTGCTGGCTGCACTTCTGCAGGGCCATGTTCGTGCGCCGGTCGAGGCAGACCCGGTGCTCCATCGCGGAGACGAGCTGGTCCTCGGCGTCGGTGACGACCAGACCCTGGTCCCACACCATCACGTCGCCGTCGACCTTGCCGTCGGGCAGAACCCGGTTGCTCTCCACCTTGCGAGTGGCCGTCAGCTGGGCATCCTTGACGACGAGCTCCTTGGGGTAGAAGACCTTCGCGGCGCCTTCCGCCACGGATTCCGTCTTCTGGTCGAGCGGCACAACGGCGAGCTCGGGGTAGACGTAGAAGTGCAGCACTGCTCCGAGCGCCAACGAGAAGATGCCCAGTCCTACCAGTACGAGGCTCGCGACACGACGCACCCGTCCTCCTTTCAGACCTGAGATGGACGTCACAGTGGCGTGGAACCTACCCGACAGTAACCTCTGCGCAACCCCCCGACCGGGGTGACTCAGGTCATATTGGTCGGTCCGCGTGATGAAAACAGCTACTCGGCCGCCGAACGCAGAGCCGTTCGGCGGAACCCCTGCTGTCAAACGGGTAGCTGCCGAACGTTCCAGCTCATGACTCATCGGCGACGATGCCGGAGGAAGTGACACGTGGAAGAGATCCCTGTGTGCTATCCCGGAGCAGCTGACCAGGCGCGGCTGCTCGCCAGCGGTACGACCACCGCAGCAGAACTCCTTGCGACGACCGAAGATCGGCTGAACTCCCTGCGGCAGGTTTTCACAGGTGTCGATTTGGCGGCCGCTCGGCGCAGTGCCGAAGAGGCCGATCGGCGGTTGGCCCGGGGCGAGCGCGGAGGCCTGCTCGGTGTGCCGGTCGCGGTCGAGGACTCCTTGCCGCGCTGGGCCACCAGCGTGCTGACCGCGGCCGGCGCCGTCGTGGTCGGACGCACGTCCGCGGTGGAGAGACACCGCAATCCGGCGCCCGCACTCCCGGCCACGTCGCTGGACCCGCGCGTCTCGGGCACGGTGCTCGCCGTCGCCACCGGCGTCGTGCCCGCCGCGCTGGCCCGCCGCGCGCCAGGAGCCGGCCAGGTGCCCGCCGGCGCCGTGGGTGTCGTCGGCTTCGAGACCGCGAGCGGCTGCGGTGTGCTGGCGAGAAGCGTGACCGACGTGTCCCATGTCCTGTCCGCACTCGGCTGGCTGGTGCAGCCCGCGGAGCGTCCACTGAGGATCGGCGTGTCGTTGCGCGGCGTCTCGATGACCACGCGGACGCGTGCGCCCATGCGGCGTGCCGTCGACGACGTCGCCGCTCTGTTGTCGTTGCACGTCAACGAGGTCGTGGATCATGACCCGCACCTGGCCAGTGAGTCCCGGATGCTGCTGGCGCCCCACCTGGCCGCGGGCAGGCGTGAGCTGGAACTGCTCGGCCGGGTCGTGCCCTCACCGTTGCGCGGCATCTGCCGTGCGATGCGGGCGGCGGAACGGGTGATGCTGGACCAGATGTTCGTCGGCGTGGACATGCTGGTGACTCCTGGGTACACGGGGCCGGCCGAGACGAAGTCGCTGCCGGGCGGTGTGCTGGTGCGCAACGGGGCCACGTCACCGTTCTCGCCGCTCTGGCGGGTGAGCGGATACCCGGCGGTGTCGGTGCCGGCGGGCTGGGACGGTGACGGGAACCCGTTGCCGGTGACCCTGATCGCGGTCCCGGAGGCGGAGGGCGCACTGCTCGGGGTCGCGCGGATCATCGAGGAGGATCGAGCAGCTCATCGCAGGCCGTAGTCGACGTTCGTCGACGACACCACGTTCTTCAGGTCGAGTGAACTGTCCGGGTCGCTGGCGTTGGTGACGCCGTAGGTGATCGTCCCCGCGAGGGACGCGCCGATCACCAGCGCCAGCGCCGCGGTGACGAGACCGCGACGGTGGAAGACCAGCAGGGCCAGTGCGATCGCGATCAGCACGGCACCGGAGATCCACAGGATCGTGGGCAGCGTGGTGATCAGGAACAGCATCGGCCGGTTCTTCTTGACCTCGTCGACGTTCGCGGTGACGGAGGCCTCGGTCAGCTGCAGCTCTCCGTTGAACGCGTAGGTTCCCTGGCCCGCGTCCTGTGTCGCGGTGCGCAGCTCCTGCTTGATGTCCTCGCGCACCGAGAGCACCGCGCCGGTGTCGGGCTCGACCAGCAACGTGCGGGTGACGCTGTAGTACTGCGTGACCTGCGCCGAGGCCTCGGGCACGCCGATCATCTCGCCCGGCACCTCGAACCGGCCGATCTCCGTCGGTGGCACCGTGTGCACGAACCGGTACATGTCGAGCCCCTGCAGCAGTTGCTCGCCGGCGAAGTGGATGGCGACCGGCTGCTTGAGAACCGTGTCGTACCAACGGTAGTCGCGCTGCTCGGTGTTGAACGGGAACACGAAGTTCAGTCCGGGGTGCAGCACCTGTTCACCCTCGGGCGACATCCGCTTGCCCTGCTCGGTCTCGTAGAACTCGCCGTGGCACGGCGCGACCGCCTCGCCGGTGCGGCGGTCGATGCAGATCCGGCGCACCTCGGCGCTGAGCACGAGGTCGTCGGCGTCCTCCTTGACGATCGTCGACCGCTTCCACACGGTGACGTCGCCGCCCTCCTTGATCTCGGGCGCCGCGAGGTCGCCCTCGACATGAGTCGTGGCCCTGAGGCGGAGGTTGTGGCGGATCTCGGGGAGCCCGCCCGGCGGATAGACGACGGCGGTGACGCCTTCACCTTCGGAGACGGTGACGGTGTCGATGTCGTGCTGGAGTTTGGCGAGGAAGGGGTGGGTGTGCAGCTGCAGCACCAGTCCGGTGGCGACAGCGAACGCACCCAGCCCGAGCAGGGCGGCGACGACTGCGGTTCGCACTAGTCCTCACAAGTATTCGGTTGGCAGGGAGGGAGAACCGTGAGGCGCGCGTTCCGGTAACCGTGAGTTCAGTTGTACCCCCCGAGTGAACTAGATCACAAGACTGAACCCGAATTCGATTCGGATTCGATGGGTCACGCCCGGCTTGCCCCACGACCGTCGGCCATCCGTACCAAGCTGCGTGCGAACCCCTGTTTTCTCGTCGGCCGTCATGGATGATCTGCGACCAATGTCATGTGCACGCCCAAGATCTGGGGGAACGCAGCGTATGAGTGATCGCAGACGGTGGATCGCGGCCCTGTCGGCCGTGGTCGCCACTTCAACTTGTGTCATGAGTCCGGCCGCGTCCGCAGCGCCGGCCTGGCGACTGGCTTCCATGCCGGAGACCAGGGCGACGAGCAACCTCTGGGACGTGGCCGCGGTCGATGCCAGGCACGCCTGGGCGGTCGGCCTGGAGGGCTACCACCCGGACCAGCAGCAGACGGCCGGTGGTCCGATGATCCTGCGCTGGAACGGGACCCGGTGGTCGCGCGGGTCGCTCCCGGCGGTGCAGGGGAGGGTGTCGTTCAAGCGCGTCGCGGCAACGTCCCCTACCGATGTCTGGGTCCTGGGCACGCAGGGCGTCGGCGACGTGTCCTACCTCCTGTGGCGCTACAACGGCAGGACGTGGACCGAGGTGCCGTATCCGGCCGGCGCCACCCCCGGCAGTGTGTCGATCCAGGACATGTCCGTTGTGGACGGACACGTGTGGCTCGTCGGCTACCGCGGCAGCAGGTCGGTACTCCATGAGTGGAACGGCCAGGAGTGGCGGGAACACCAGCCTCCCGCCGAGTGCATGAACAACGGTTTCCCGAACTTCTGCACCTTCAACGCCGTCAAGGCGTTCGCCGCCGACGACATCTGGGCGGCGGGCAACGGTATGTGGAACGGCTTCATGGGTCCCTTGCTGTTCCACTGGAACGGCTCCGCGTGGCGGGCCGTGCAGGTCGGCATCAACCAGCAGCCGCTGAGCTTCAAGTCGATCGACGGCCGTTCGTCCAAGGAGATCTGGGCGGTCGGCGACACCGGAGGCCAGGGTTCGGGCACCCTCGTGGTGCGCGGCGACGGCACCACCTGGGAGCAGGTCGGCGGCCTGACCGCGCCGCTCCTGCAGGGTGTCGCGGTCGGCGCGAACGGGGCTCCATGGGTGATCGGCAACCTGCCGCCGCAGTCGAGCTCCGCCTTCAACACCTACCGCGCGGGCGCGTGGGCGAGCACTCCGGCGCCTGCTCCGGCGAACACGCTCGGCACCTGGAACAACGCCATCGCCGCTGTTCCCGGCACCGACCGGATTCTCGCCGTGGGTGCCGCGGACCTGCCCGACACGAACCCACGCCTCGTGCGGGCGGTGATCGCCGAGTACGGGCCGCGCCCGTGATCGGCGGGTAAGTCGCGTCCGGAAAGGACACGTCTCGATGACGTGTCCTTTCCGGACAGTCCGCGTCAGTCGCCGGTGACACCGGATGCCGCCGCCGCGGCGATCTTCTGGACGATCAGCGGCTGGCCGTCCGGGGACTTCACGGTGGCGTTGACGGAGTAGGCCAGCTTTCGCTCCAGGTGCCTGGTCGCGAAGATGCCGCTGGAGTAGCCGTGGCGGCTCCCGGTCTTGCCCCAGATCGTCAGGCCGTTCACCGTGACGGTCATGAGGCCCTGGCTGTAGTACGCCGGTCCGCTGCCGTCGGACATGGACACGTTCGGCACGGTGAACAGCCTCGCCGTCATCTCGCGGCCCAGCAGGCGACCGCGGAACAGGCCGGTGATGAACGTGTCGAGGTTCTTGGCCGTGGAGATGATCGCGCCAGCGGCGCCTGGGATCGACTGGTTCATCTCGGTCACGTCGACGAGGTCGCCGTCCACAGTGAGGTAACCGCGGGCGGAAGGGTTCGGCAGCCGCGGGTCGTCGTTCGGGTAGTAGGTGTGGCGCAGGCCAGCGGTTCGGTGATCCGCTCACGGAGGTTGCGCGCGTAGGGCCGTCCGTCACCTGCTCGATGATCATGCCGGCGGTGACGTGGGCGGTGTTCGTGTACTTCTGCGAGGTGCCGGGCCGGAGGTGTGGTCGAGCAACGTGCGTACCGGGACCGGTGGATACCCGGCCGGGAGCACGCCGGGCAGATAGCGCTGCACGGGCTGATCGAGGTCGATCCGGCGTTCTTGCGCGAGCTGCAGCACCATGACGGCCGTGTAGACCTTCGTCGTGCTGCCGATCCGGAAGTACCCGTCGGGCCGGACCGGGGCGCCCGTGCGAATGTCCGATACTCCGGACGTGCCGGACCATTCGCCCCTGGAACCGGTGATCCGCACCAGCGCGCCGGTTGTGTCCTTGTCGGGCAGGCCCGCGATCGCCGCCGTCAACGCCGCGTCGTCGGGCGGCGGAATGTGGATCGCCGCGGTGACGGCGACCGCGACGGCGGTGGCGAGTGCGACAGCTGCTGTTCTCATGTCGACGAGGATGTCCAAAGATCACCGAAGCCGGAGTAGGGCCAGCCTGTGTCTTGATCTTCCTGCCCGCCCCCGCATGCGGTGAAAGCGGTTTGCAAGCAGAGTGGTTTTCGATGTCGTGCAGTCGTCGTATCGAGTGGAGCGAACTGGTAATGCTCATGAAGTCGCTGACCGGGGTCCTCGTGCTCATGGCGCTCACGGGATGTACGCAGGAACCGAGCGATTACCGGTTGCGCTGCGACAAGTACTGCTCCCGGCTGGACGCGCTGCTCGACGAGAAGTGCGGTAGCTCCGGCGACTGGGAACTCTGCAAGCCGTGGATCGAGAAGGTCGGCCCGCTGGCCGACGAGATCAGCACGGAACTCGAGGGCGCGAAGGACGCGGGGGACCGGCAGTACGTCCTCCGAGCCCGGACGAACGTCAAGAAGGTGCGGGAAGGCATCAAGGGCTACGCGGAGCTGCGGTGCCATGAGAAGCTGGACGTCGGGCTCGGCGACAAGAAGAAGAACAGCCGCTTCTTCGACTGCACCAGGGAATGGCAGGAGATCGGCACCAGCCTCGAGCTTCTCTCGATCGACCTGTCCGTGGGGGCGAGCAGCAAGCCCTACGCCTGACGGTGCGTGCGACCATGTCGGCGTGATGCCCGAGGTCACGGCCGCGGCGTGGGCCGAGCAGCAGGTCGCCCAGGTCCGCGACGACCCCGCGGGCCCCCTGGCGCTGATGGAACGCTGCTACCACGGCCCGTTCGGCAAGGCGCCCCGGCACCTGCCGTTCCGCCGGGCGGCGAGCTCGTTCATGCGCTGGCAGCTGCGGCGCGGCGTGCTGCGACCCGCGTTCGGCAGTCCGTGGTGGCGCGCGGTGAACGAACGCATCCTCCGCGACGGCTGCGAGGCCGTGGCACTGAGCGGCGGGCTCAGCGGCCCGCCCTCGTCACACGCGGTCGCCCGCTGGCTTGACTTCGCGCACCGCCCGACCGCTGCGGCCTGGTACCGCGCGCACAACGGGAGCGTGGTCGCCGCCTACCTGGAGCACCGCGACCTCGCGGAGGCGGAGAACGAGCCCGAGCGGTTCTTCATGAACGTCATCCTGTGCCGGGTGCTCTACACCCACGCCCTGGTCGCCGCACCCCGGATCTCGCTGGGCAGACTACGCGCTCGCACCGTTGCTCGGCGACTCCCGGCTGGGCATGACCGGAATCTTCCTGCAGCTCTCGCGCGTGCTCCCGGACCAGTATCCGTTGCGGGGCAGTGCGAAGTTCTACCTCGACCGGGAGCACGGGTTCGGGCAGCCGCCGAGATCACTCGTGATTCCGGTGGTCCACCGGATTCTTCCGCCCGCCCCACCGGCCGGGCGCTGAACGCCCGCTCGCGCCGGGCTTTGTGGACAGTGCTCGGCAACATCTGATCAGCGGTCTTGCAGCCGGCCGGGCCGAACGAGGACCAACGCCAGCACACCGGCCCACGGCAGGGCGCCGAACTGCCAGAACCCCGCCGCTCGCCAGCCGAGTTCGCCGACGAGCCGGTAGGCGAACAGATCCGCGAACCCGTTCGCCAGCGGGGTGGCGAGCGTGCCGAGCGAGTACACGACGATTCTGGCGATGATCACGGTCCGGCGCTGCACCTGGTGCACTGCGACGAGGAGGAGTTCGTCCTCATCGGACGGTCCGGTCAGGAGCCGTATGTGCCGGGCGGCTGCGCTCGTGCGTTCGCCGGGTACTCGGAGGAGATGCCGATGGCGCGGCGCTACTTCCGGGAGTGCTCGGCACGGCGCCACCGCGGCCCGCGGTGACGGTGCCGGACATGCGTGCCGTGGTGTCGACGGTCGGCTCGAGCGCGATGATCGCGGTGGTGCCGCGTTATCTGGCCGAGCGCGGCATCGGCAACGGAGACCTGGCGGTGCTGCACGATCCCGAGGCGCCGGTGCTGAACCCGATCTACCTCGCAGCCCGGCGTGACGCCAGCAGCTGCCGCACATCGCGGCGCTGTTCGAGCAGTTCCAGGCGACGGGCTGAGGCGCCTGGGTCACAGGGCTGCCGAGCGCCGATCGACGACCGGGGCCGCGGTCCTGCCGACGACCTCCTCGACCGAGGTTCCCGGCGCCAGTTCGACGAGCAGGAAGGCCCCGTCGGCGACGTCGAGCACGGCCAGGTCGGTGATCACGCGGTCGACCACGCCGGCGGCCGGTCAGCGGCAGGGTGCACGCGGCGACCAGCTTCGGTGCGCCGTCGCTTCGTGGTGTGCTCCATCAGCGACGATGACGCGGCCGGCGCCGCTGACGAGGTCCATGGCGCCGCCCATGCCCTTGACCATCTCGCCGGGCACCATCCAGTTGGCCAGGTCGCCGTGTGGCCGAGACCTGCATCGCCGCCGAGCACCGCGACGTCGATGTGGCCGCCGCGGATCATCGCGAAGCTGAGCGGCGAGTCGAAGAACGACGCGCCCGGCAGCACGGTGACGGTCTGCTTGCCGGCGTTGACGAGGTCGGGGTCGACCTCGTCCTCGTAGGGGAACGGCCCGACGCCGAGGATGCCGTTCTCGGCGTGCAGGGTCACCGTCGAGCCCTCGGGCAGGTGGTCGGGGATCAGCGTCGGCAGGCCGATGCCGAGGTTGACGTACTCGCCGTCGCGCAGCTCCGAGCGCGGCGCGGGCGGCCATCTCGTCGCGGGTCCAGGCCATCGTCAGCTCGCCGTCCGTTCGCGGCGCGAGTGGTGCGCTTCTCGATGTCCTTGCGCGGCGCCTGTTCCGGGGTGAGCTCGACGACGCGCTGCACGAAGACGCCCGGCAGGTGCACGTGCGTCCGGGTCGATCTCGCCGACCTCGACGACGCGTTCGGCCTCGACGACGGTGAACCGGCCGGCCATCGCCGCCGCGGGGTTGAAGTTGCGGGCCGCGGCGTGGAACACGCAGTTGCCGCGCGCGGTCGGCGCATCGCGGCGCGCACCAGTGCGACGTCGGTGACGATGGACTCCTCGAGCACCATCTCCGTGCCGTGGAACGTGCGGACCTCCTTCGGCGGCGACGCCATGCGCGATGCGTGCCGTCCGCGTGATAGCGCCACGGCAGCCCGCCCTCGGCGACCAGCGTGCCGACGCCCGTGGGCGTGTAGAACGCGCCGATGCCGGCTCCGCCGGCCCGCAGCCGTTCCGCGAGCGTGCCCTGCGGAGTGAGCTCGACGGTCAGCTCGCCGGCGAGGTACTGCCGGGCGAACTCCTTGTTCTCGCCGACGTAGGACGCGATCGACGCGGCTGATCCGGCCGCTGCTCGAGCAGCAGGCCGAGACCGGCGCCGTCCACCCCGCAGTTGTTCGACACGATCGTGAGGTCGTCGGCGCCCTGCTCCAGCAACGCCTCGATCAGGAACCAGGGGATGCCCGCGCAGACCGAAGCCGCCGACCGCGATGCTGCGCCCCGGACGCCGATGTCCGCGACGCGCCTCGGCTGCGGTCCTCGCCCTGTCCAGCTTGTCCGGACTCAGCTCACCGCACCGCCTCGAAGACCGCGGCCAGGCCCTGGCCGCCGCCGATGCACATCGTCTCCAGGCCGTAGCGGCTCCTGCGGCGCTGCATCTCGTGGGCGAGCGGTGGCGAGGATTCGCGCTCCGGTGGCGCCGACGGGGTGGCCGAGCGAGATGCCGGATCCGTTGGGGTTGAGCCGCTCGTCGGCGGCGTCGAGCTTCCACTCGCGCAGGCACGGCGAGGACCTGGGCGGCGAACGCCTCGTTGAGCTCGATGACGTCGATGTCGTCGAGGCGTCAGCCCGGCGCGGTCGAGGGCGGCGGCGGTGGCGGGCACCGGGCCGATGCCCATGACCTCGGGGCCGACGCCGGCCACGGCCCACGACCGCAGCGCGAGCAGCGGCCGCAGCCCGCGCCTCTCGGCCTCGGCGCGGGTGGTGACCACGCACATCGCGGCGCCGTCGTTCTGCCCGCTGGCGTTGCCCGCGGTCACGGTGGACTCCGGCGTCGATCTTCGAGCCGGACCGGCTCGCAGCGTCGCCAGGTCCTCGAGTGTGGTCGTCCGGCGCGGGGGTGCTCGTCGCGATCGACGACCACGTCCGGCTTCCTTGCGGCCCGGCACGGTCACCGGCACCAGCTCGTCGGCGAACCGGCCCGCGTCCTGGGCGGCGCACGGCACCGCTGCTGGGACCGCACGCGCCAGCTCGTCCTGCTCCTCGCGGGTGATGCCGTACTCGCGGCGCAGGTTCTCCGCGGTCTCCAGCATGCCGCCGGGCACCGGGTGGTCGCGCCGCCCGCGGTCTCGCGAGCCCGGACCAGGCGGTCCATCAGCGCGATGCCGCCGCCGCGCACGCCGGTGCGCAGACCCGAGCGCGTAGTGCTCGACGCTGCGACATCGACTCCGACCCCACCTGCGACCACGACCCGGGCCGCGCCGGTCGCGACCTGGCCCGCCGCGTACAGCACCGCCTGCAAACCGGAGCCGCAGCGCCGATCGATCTGGCAGGCCGGGCACGCCGGTGCCGAGACCCGCGTCGAGCGCGGCGATCCGGCCGATCGCCGGGGATTCGCCGTTGGGATAGCCACTGTCCGAGAACGACGTCGTCCACGTCGCCCTCCCGCAGTCCGGTGCGGCTCACCAGCTCGCTCAGCACGGTGGCGGCGAGGTCGGTGGCGCCCAGCGAGGCCAGCGCGCCGCCGAACCGGCCCGACCGGGGTGCGGACGGGCTCACAGATCACGACGTCGGTCATGGCATCGACGCTAGGCCCGCCAGGTCCATATCGAGAAATACTCATTTCACCGTCGAGTGAGACTCTGCGAGTATCAATGCGTGGAACTTCGCCATCTGCGCTACTTCCGTCGCGGTCGCCGAGGAACGGCACTTCGGCCGTGCCGCCGAACGTCTGCACATGGCGCAACCGCCGCTCTCCCAGCAGATCCAGCAGCTCGAGGCCGAGCTCGGGGTGACCCTGCTGCACCGCACCACCCGCAAGGTCGAGCTCACCCCCGCCGGCACGGTCTACCTCGAACGCGCGCGAGACGTGCTGGCGGCCGTCGACGACGCGGCGGCCGAGGCGCAGGCGGGTCGGCCGCCGGACTGCAGGGCCGCCTGGTGGTCGGCTGCGTCGGCTCGGCCACCTACAGCCTGCTGCCCGCGCTCGCCCGGACCGCTGCGTGAGGAACTACCGGGCGATCGACTTCGTGTTCCGCGGCGAGATGCTCGCGCCGGACCAGGTCGAGTCCCTGCTCGCGCGCCGCATCGATCTCGCGCTGCTGCGGCCGCCGCTCGAGCACCCCGCACTGCGGGTGAGCACCGTTCGCCGTGACCGGCTCATCGTCGCGCTGCCCGAGGGCCACCGGCTCGCCGCGCGCCGCCGGTTGAAGATCGCGGACCTGCACGGGGAAGACCTGATCGTGCACGCCTCGCGCGGCCGTTCCGTGATGCACGGCATCGTGTCGGAGCTGTGCCGCGAGGCCGGGTTCGAACCACGGATCCGGCACGAGGTCACGGAAACCTCCACCCTGGTCACGTTCGTCGCGTCCGGACTCGGCGTGGCCGTCGTCCCGGAGCCGGTGGCCGAGCTCGGCGTGCCCGGCACCACCTACCGTCCGCTGGCGGGCAGACACGGCATCGACCTCGCGGCCGCCGTGCGCGCGGACGACGACTCGCCCGTCCTCACCAGGGTGCTCGCCCTGCTCGGCGAGCTTTCGCGGTGGCACGAACCTCGGGCGCGCTGAGTTACTCCTCCAGCCACTCCGGCCTGGTCGTGGACGTGGGGTCGAGCCGGTCGAGGATGCGTTCGTGGGCGGCACGCAGCTGCTCCAGCTGATCCGCGCCGAGTGCGTCCACGATCAGTTCGCGCACGACGGTGACGTGCCCCGGCGCGGCCAGCTCGACCGCGGCCATGCCCGCGTCGGTGAGGACCGCGCGGCTGGCCCGGCCGTCGTCGGGATCGGGCTCGCGCCGCAGCAGGCCGCGAGCCTCCAGGCGCTTCACGACGTTCGACAGGCGGGACAGCGACGAGCTGGTGAGCTGCGCGAGTCTGCTCAGGCGCAGGGCGCGGCCGGGAACCTCGGAGAGCATCGACAGCACGTGGTATTCGAAGAACGACAGCCCGGCGTCACGCTCCAGCTGGGCGTCGAGGGTCGAGGGCAGCCTGGTCAGCACTCGCACCATGTCGAGCCAGGCCAGACGTTGCTCCGTGGTCAGCCAGCGCGGGTTCTTCGAGACCGGTGTCACAGCTCCAATTTACTTGACGCTTGAACCAAACGCATCTACGGTCGAGGTAAGAAAGTTCAAACTTGAACTAATTGGAGGCTGTCATGCGCGTCGCGGTCATCGGTGCGGGGAACGTCGGAGCCGGACTCGCGGGAGCTGCCACCGCCGCGGGTCACCAGGTCACCGTCGCCGCCGCGCACAAGGAGAACGCGGTCAAGGTGGCCGAGCAGGTCGGCGGCACCGCCGCGGCGACGGCGGCGGACGCCTCCCATGGCGCGGATGTGGTGGTGCTGGCGGTGCCCGCCGGCGTCGCGGCCGACGTGCTGGCCGAGATCAAGGGCACGGACGCGGTCGTCATCGACGCCACCAACCCGCTGAACGAGACCTACAGCGACCTGACGACCGGCGCGACCAGTCAGGCCGAGCAGCTGGCGGCCGCGGTGCCGGGTGTGCGGCTCGTGAAGGCGTTCAACACGGTCTTCGCCTCACGACTGGGCGACGCGGGCGAACTGGACGGCTACTACGCGGGTGACGATGAGGAGGCGAAGCAGGTGGTGGCGGAACTGCTGGCCTCACTGGGTTTCCGGCCGATCGACGCGGGCGGCCTGCGGATGGCGCGATCGCTGGAGGAGCTGGCGTTCCTCAACATCACTCTGAACGCGCGCAACGGCTGGACCTGGCAGAGTGGGTGGCGCCTCACCGGGCCGACCGTCTGAAAAGGACACTTGGCTCGCGCGGGATTCGAGAGGAGTGCCATGTTCGCGTCCTGGTACGACCGGCAGGGTCCCGCCGCGGACGTCCTGCGGTTCGGGGAACAGTCCGACCCTCGGCCAGGTCCCGGCGAGGTGCGGGTCAGGGTGCGGTTGTCGGGCGTGAACCCCGGCGACACGAAGAAGCGGCACGGCCGGGAGGGCTCCTTGATGCCGTTCCCGCGCGTCATCCCACACAGTGACGCCGCCGGGGTCGTCGACGCGGTCGGTGAGGGCGTCGACGAGAGCCGGATCGGACAACGCGTGTGGGTCTACGGCGCGCAGTCGTACCGGGCGTTCGGGACCGCCGCGCAGTTCACGGTGGTGCCATCGGAACTGGCCGGGCCGTTGCCCGATCACGTCACCGACGAGCTGGGCGCGAGCCTCGGGATCCCCGGCATCACCGCCCACCGCACGGTTTTCGCGGACGGCCCGGTCGACGGGAAAGTCGTGCTGGTGCACGGAGTTCTGGGCGGTGTCGGGTCGATCGCCGCGCAGCTCGCGCGGTGGGGCGGCGCGACCGTGCTGGGAACGGTGACCAAGGCCGGCGATCTGGACCTCGTCGACCCCGCGGTCGTTTCGCACGCGGTCGCGCTCGATGACTCCGGCGCTGCCAAGGAGATTCGGGCGAACGCCCCGGACGGGGTGCACCGGATCATCGAGGTGTCCCTGTCCGACAACGCGGAGCTGGACGTCGCCGTCGTCGCGAACGACGGGATCATCGCCGCCTACGGCACCCGGTTCGAACGCACCGAACTGCCGTTCTGGCCGTTGCTGTTCGCCAACGTCACCCTGCGGCTCTTCGGCAGCGACGACTTCCCCGCCGCGGCGAAACGAGCCGCGGCCCGTGAGCTCACGGCGGCCGCCGCGGTCGGTGCGCTGCACGTGGCGGTGGGCGCCCGCTTCCCGCTCGAAGAGGTCATCGCGGCACACGAGCGGGTCGAGGCGGGCGGTCGCGGCCGTGTCCTCGTCGCCATTCCCTGAGACGACGCGGCGGGATCGACCAGCTTGACGCGGCTGAACGTTTGTTCAATGATCTGAACATGCGTTCAGATCTGACGGCGCGCGCCCGGATCCGCGACGCGGCCCTGGCCCGGTTCGGTGCCGACGGTGTCGCGGGCACGTCGGTCCGGCGCTACCTGGCGCGGGCCCTGCTCGACGGGACGGACAGCGCGTCGGCGTTGTTCGACTCGATCGTGGCGCGGACCGAGGAGTGGCTGGCCGAGGGCTGGGTGCGGCCTTCGGCTGACCCACGTGCGCGCGCGGTGACGTATGTGTCGTGTTTGCTGGCTCCGCTGGTGCTGAGTCAGCAGACCGGGCGGTTGCTCGGCGGCGATCCGGCGGAGACCACGACGGCTGTGCGCGCCGCACGTGCCGGGCTGGAGATGCTCACGCACGGTCTGTTCGCCGACGACCGTTTCCTGTCCGCGTTCACCCGGCTGTAGGGAGGTTCCACTGTGGACGTCGAATCGGTGGCCAAGGCGTTCCGGATGGACGACGAGGCCTGGCGGCGGCATGCCAACCCGTGGAGCGTGTGGACGCGGTTCGCGGCGATTCCGGCGATGCTGCTGGCGATCTGGAGCCGGGTGTGGATCGGCTGGTGGTGCCTGCTGCCGGTCGCGGTGGTGATCGGGTGGCTGGTGCTCAACCCCAGGGCGTTCGCGCCGGTCGACTCGCCGCGGAGCTGGACCGAGCGCGGCATTTATGGCGAACGCACGTGGCTGGAGCACCGCGATGCCGTTCCGCCGGACCATCGGGCGGTGCTGCGGTTGCTGGTCTCCGCGGGCTCGGTGGGTTTCGCGTTGATCATCTGGGGTCTGGTGGCGACGGAGGTGTGGCCGACGGTGTTCGGGGCGACGCTCGTGGTGGGTGCGCAGCTGTGGCGGATCGACCGGTTCGGGTGGCTGTGGGAACGTGCTCAGCAGGGGCTCAAGTGAGGCTCGACCAGCAACGCGGCGTTTTTGTCGGTGCTCACCGGTAACGTCTTGCCCATGAAAGCCGGGGACCGGATCCAGGAGCTCGCCACCCGCCTGTTCGAGCTGCGCGACGCCTACTACCAGGGCGCGCCGCTGGTGGCCGACGCCGAGTACGACGCATCGGAGGACGAGTTCCGGGGACTCGTCGCCGAGCATCCGGAGCTGACGCCCGATCCGAACCCGCTCGACTCGGTGGGTGCGCCGTCGGTGCTGCACGCGCCGGTGCGGCACTCGCGGCCGATGCTGTCGCTGGAGAAGGCGAACAAGCCCGAGCAGGTCGAGTCGTTCTTCGGGCGGTTCCCCGGCCAGCCGGTCGTCGTGATGCCCAAGCTCGACGGTCTGTCGCTGGCTTTGGTCTACGAGAACGGCAGGCTCGCGCGGGCGGTCACCCGTGGCGACGGCACGACGGGCGACGACGTCACGTTCCTGACGCGGGCGCTGACCGACGGCGTGCCGGACCGGGTGGAGGCGCCGGGCCGGGTCGAGGTGCGTGGCGAGTGCGTGATGCTGCGGTCCACCTTCGACGCGTACAACAGGAAGAACCCCGAGAAGCCGCTGATCAACCCGCGCAACGCCGCCGCGGGCACGTTGCGCGCCAAGGATCCGAAGGCCGTCGAGGGCCGGCGGATGCAGTTCTTCGCGTTCGACCTGACCACCGAGCCGGAGAGCGCCGACTCCGACCTGGACGCGGGTCTGCGCAAGCTCGGCTTCAGCGTCGCCGAGATGCGTCACTGCACCACGCGCGGCCGAGGCGCAGGAGGTCATCACCTCGATCGAGCAGCAGCGCAACGACCTCGACTACGACCTCGACGGCGCCGTGCTGCGCCTGGCCGACCGCGACGCGTTCGCCGCCGCCGGCACCCGCTCCAGCTCGCCGCGCGGCGCGATCGCCTTCAAGTTCGCCGCCGAGGAGAAGACCACGCGTGCTGTCCGACGTGGTCTGGGACGTGGGCAAGACCGGCAAGATCGCCCCGGTCGCCTGGCTCGAACCGGTCTTCGTCGGCGGCACCACGGTCACCCGCGCCACGCTGGCCAACCAGGAGGTCATCCGCGCCCGCGACATCAAGATCGGCGACACCGTCCTGGTCCGCCGCGCGGGCGACGTGATCCCGTTCGTCGCCGGCGTGCTCGACGCCGTCGAAGCGCACCGGCGAGGAGCGCGAGATCGTGCCGCCGTCGGTGTGCCCGTCGTGCGCGCAGCCGGTGACCGAGCAGGGCAACAGCCGCGAGCTGTTCTGCACCAACGCCGTCTGCCCCGCCCAGACCGTGCGCCGCCTGATCCACTGGTCCTCCCGTGCGGCGGCGGACATCGACGCCATCGGCCAGGTGTGGATCGAACGCCTCGCCGAGGTCGGCATCCTGGTCAACCCGTCGGACTTCTACAGCCTCACCAAGGAAAGGCTGCTCGAGTTCGACCGCATCGGCGAGGTCTCCGCCACCCGCATGATCGAGTCGATCGACGCGCAGCCGCCAGGTGGGCCTGCGCCGCGCGCTGATCGGCCTCTCGATCCCGATGGCCTCGGAAGGCACCGCCGCCCGCCTGTGCCGCGCGGGCTTCGGCTCCCTCGAAGAGGTCGCCGACGCGGGCGTCGAGAAGCTCGTCGCCGTCGAGGACATCGGCCAGAAGGTCGCCGCGTCCCTCAACGCAGCACCTCGACCCGCCTGCGCCCCGAATCGAGCGCCTGCGCGACCGCGGCGTGTCCCTCGACGTGCGCGCCGAGGACCTGCCCCCGGTCGTCGTCGCCGGCGCACCCCTGGAGGGCAAGAGCGTCGTCATCACCGGCTCCATCAGCGACCCGCGCTCCGGCGAGAAGGTCACCCGCCCGACCTTCCAGAAGATGTGCGAACAGGCCGGCGCCACCGCCGCCTCCTCGGTCTCGGCCACCACCGACATGCTGATCACCGGCGCGGGTGTCGGCGAGAGCAAGCTGACGAAGGCGGAGAAGCTCGGCGTCGAGATCGTCGACCAGGGCGAGATCTGGGCCAAGCTGATCGCCGCCGGCGTCACCTGACCGGCCGCAGGGGTCAGGGTGTCCGGTGGTGCACGGCCGCTGGAGCGTCAACCTCATCGCGGGTGCCACGGGTGCCACGTTGCCCGCGATGCGGGCGGGCCTGTCCGGGTTCCTCGGCGTGGACGAGGGTCCCGCGACCGGCCGTGGTGCTCGACCCGTGACCGCTCTTGCTGCGACTGGCCGGGACCGAGCCCGGCACTTCCGTCAGACCCGTGCCGTACAGCTGACGGCGCGGTCACCCGGCACTGGCCACGGCGGACGCCTTCGTCGTGGTCACCCCTGAGTGCAACTGGTTCACGGCCGCGTTCGTCCCAAGTGGACGTCACCGGACCTCGCACCGGTGCCCGTTCAGCGCGAAGGGTCCTGGCGCGGTGCCGGGGTACCTCTGTGACGCCGTGAACCCGACCGGTTGGGTCGCCCCGGCGGGGATGGTGGCGGAGTAGGAGACGTTGGTGGCGCTCACCTCCGCGCCGGACTGGGCGGCCGTGGCGTTCCACATGTTCGTCACGGTCTCGCCCTGGGAGAACGTCCAGCGCAGCGTCCAGCCGGAGATCGGCGCGTTGCCGGTGTTGGTGATGCCGATGTCGGCGTTGAAGCCGCCCGGCCACCGGTGGGTGACCCGATAGCTGACCGCGCAGCCGAATACGGCGGGCGGTGTGGGCGGCGTGGTGGCGGGTGGCGGTGGCTTGGCGCTGGTGGGTGCCGAACCCTCGCCGCGGCAGGGTGCGCCCCAGAGTCCCAGCTCGGCCTTCGCCGCGGCTGCCTCGGCGTCGGTGAAGGCGGCGTCGTGGGGCGCGTCGGCGCGCAGAACGCCTTGGCTGACCGCCAGGAGCGCGTACTCGGTGCCGTCGGCGAGCCACAGCGGCGTCTCGTCGACGACCGCCGGATCCACCGGGTCGATCCGGACCTGCTTGTCCAGCAGGACGACCTTGCCGAACGCCGAGGCGGCGGCCGCCCAGCACTCCTGTGGCGTGGCGAGTCCCGCGACGCGGATCTTCGTGCCGTCGGACAGCAGCACGGTGTGGCCGTCCAGCACTCCGTGCACGGTCAACGGGAAGGTGCCGTGAAGCGACGGTGGGTCGACGGCGTGCACTGTCGACGGTGGGTCCGGGACGGGCGGGGTGGAAGGGGTACCGCTGCTGCAGCCGTAGGTCAGGAGGATCACGGCCACCACCGTGACCCCGTAACTGCGGTGCTTCATGATCCCCCTCGTGATGCGGATGTGCCTGGGCATGGGCCTGTTCACCTGCGAGGTTAATACGAGACTGATGGGTCTCGTTCGATGAATCCGGTGTCGAACGGCGTCGAAAGCGCTGATGGCGGGCCGTGGTGGTGTCGATGATCGACGAGGTTGTGACATGCGCGTCACTCGCTCGCGTGAAGAGCATCGGCACATTTGTCGGAACAATTAAATTCGTTCAGACCAATCAATTGACACTTGAATTGTTAGTTGAACGTTCACTAAGTTGGCGCGAACGCAGTTACGTCAACCTGGTGAAGGAGCCGTGTGGTCACGATCGCGGAAGTGGCGCGGCATGCGGGCGTCGCGCCGAGCACCGTCTCCTATGTCCTCACGGGAAAGCGGTCGATCTCGGCGGACACCAGGTCACGGGTCCGCGAAAGCGTCCGGGTGCTCGGCTACCACCACGTGGGCCCACGCGCGCGACCGGTGAACCGGGCGAACGTCCTGGCGCTGGTGCTGCCGCCGGGGCAGGGCATCGGCTCGCCGATGGAGGCGAGGTTCGTGGCGGCCGCGGTGGCTCAGGCCCGGCGCCACGAAATGGACGTGTTGCTCATGACCGAGTGCGGCGACGGAGCGCGGCGCAGCGGTGGGTCCGACGGCTTTCTCGTGATGGACGTGAATCCGGAGCGGGTCGCATTGCTGCGCGGGTTCGGGAAGCCGGTCGTGCTCGTGGGTCAGCAGGTCGCGGCGAAGGGGTTCACGTGCGTGGACCTCGACTTCGAGGCCGCCGGTGCGCGATGTGTCGACCATCTGGCCGACCTCGGGCACGACTACGTCGGGTTCCTCGGCGGTCCGAGTGGCGGATATCGTCGTTCGTCCGGTTTCTCCCATCGGATCATGGCTGGTTTCAGCGCGGCCGCGATGCGCCGCGGGATCGCGACCACCGCGATGCCCGCCGAGGAGGACCGCGAATCGGTGTCGCGCACTGTCTCGGCGATGTTGCGGGCGCATCCGGCGATGACCGCGCTGGTGGTGCAGAACGAGGCCGCGGCGGGCTGGGTGGCGCCGGTCCTGCGGGCGACCGGGGACGACCTCGCGGTGGTGGCGGTCTGCCCCGACGCCCAGGCCGCGCAGCTGTCGCCGCCGCTCACCTCGGTGCACCTGCCCGTGGAAGAGCTGGCGGGGCGTGCGGTGGAAATACTGGTCGCGGTGCTCGGTGGCGCGCAGGTGCCACCCTCGACGCTGCTGCCGCCCCGGCTGACCGAGCGGTTCAGCACCAGGAAAATCTAGTCCTCAGTGGACGGAGCAGGCGCCGTGGTGCCGCGCGGCACGTAGTGGGCGGTGGGGGACCAGCGCGGGGTGACGGGCACGCCGTCGATGCGTTCGAGGACGGACTCCGCCACCGCCACACCGAACTGGTGGACGTCGACGCTCATGGTCGTGAGCGCGGGGGAGGCCAGCCGGCACAGGGTCGAGTCGTCCCACGCGACGAGGCTGAGCCGGTCCGGCACGGCGATGCCGAGCTCGGCGGCCGCGGCGAGACCGGCGACGGCCATCACGTCGTTGTCGTAGAGGATCGCGGTGGGCGGCTGCGGCCGGCGCAGGAGTGCGGCGGTCAGCTTGGCGCCCGTCTCCTCGGAATAGTCGCCCTCGACGATCGTGGGCTCGATGCCGGCCGCGGCGCACCCTTCGAGCAGCGCGGCGGTGCGGGCCTGGGTGTGTTGCAGGGCGCCAGGTCCGGTGATCCTGGCGATCCGCCGGTGGCCGAGGTCGAGCAGGTGGCCGAGTGCCGCGGCGACCGGGCCGGCGTGGTCGGTGCGAACGGCCGGCAGGTCCGGCACGCCTGCCTCGCCGACGATCACGGCGGGAAAGTCGAGCTCTCGCAGGACGGCCGGGCGGGGGTCGTCGGCCGTGGGGTTGACCACGACGATGGCGTCGACGAGCCCGCGTCCGGCCCAGCGGCGGTAGGCGGCGATCTCGGCGTCGTGGCCGGCCACGACGTGCAGCAGCACCGACAGGTCACGCTCGGCGAGCCGTTCCTCGATGCCCGCGATGAACTCCATGAAGAACGGTTCCACCCCGAGCAGCCGTGCGGGCCGGGCCAGCACGAGCCCGACGGCGCCGGTCGACTCGCCGCGCACTAGGGCCGCACCGCCGCGGTGCCGAGGTCGTTGGCGCAGCGCAGCACCAGCGGGTCGGTGAAGGCGGCCGGGTCGACGACGGCGTCGGTGCTGATGTGGAACGTGTGGCTTTCGCCGGCCAGCATCGGCACGAGCATGTCGTCGACGACCGCGTCCGGCGCGACCCGGTCCGCCAGGATCGCCACGTCCCGCGCGAACGACTCGGCGCGCACCTCGACCTGGTAGCCGCCCGGGACGGCTTCCGCCTGTGGCGGTAAGGGGATGCCGGAGGTAGGAGAGCTCGGGGTCCTCGCGGAACGGCAGGATCGCGCGGGCCTCGGCCGTGGTCGCCACCAGCACCTCCGCGTCGTCGTTCTCCGGCTGCGCAACACCTCGTCGAGCGTCCATCGTCGACGACCGATCGGGGCGGCACGGTCCGGCGCAGTCTCGTCAGGTGCAGCGTCACACCCGCGGAAGCGTCTGCCGATCAAGGGTGATGTGCGCGTCCCACGGCTCGTCGTGGTCGTTGACGGCTATCGAGCACGAGCCGTGCCGTCACGCGGCTGGAAGGTCAGCAGCCGAGGTGCGAACGCGTGCCGCAGCGCGTACCAGAGGGGCTTGAGCCGCTCGTCGCTGTCGATCGCGGCCCACGACGTGACCGGCCAGCAGTCGTTGAGCTGCCAGACGATCGCACCGGCCGTGCGCGGCCACCACGAGCGGAAGTGCTCGATGCCGAAACGTCACCGCGCGGGCCTGGTTGAGCTGCGTCGCCCAGTGCCAGTCCTCGAAGCCGCTGCGGGACCGGCAGGTGCGCGCGCCAGGCCGCGGTCGAGCTTGCCGTTGCCGTCCTCGGCCTTCTGGTGCGTCAGGAAGCTCGGCGAGTCGGGGGTCAGCGGCTCGTCGTGGATCCACCGGGTGAGCGTGGCCCAGGTCGGCGGGCCCTGGAACCCGAACTCCGAGCAGAACCGCGGAACGTGGTCGCGGTAGTGGGTGTAGTCGTCGGTGTTCCAGACGTCCCACTCGTGCCGGGTGCCGTGGTTCTCGTCGTTCGGGTGCAGGCCGTGCACCGGGCTGTACGGGCTGCCGGGGCAGTAGGACCGGGTCGGGTCGAGCTCGGCGACGATCGCGGGGCAGCAGGTCGTCGTAGTAGCCCGGTCCCCAGGTCCGGCCGTCGAGCTGCTCCGGCCAGCCCCAGTCGGCGAAGCCCCAGAGGTTCTCGTTGCCGCCGTTCCACAGCGCCAGCGACGGGTGGGACATCAGCCGCGCCACGTTCTCGCGGGCCTCGGCCTCCACCTCGCCGCGCAGCGGCTCCTCCTCCGGGTAGCCGGCGCAGGCGAACGGGAAGTCCTGCCAGACCAGGACGCCGCGCTCGTCGCAGACGTCGTAGAAGTCGTCGGACTCGTAGATCCCGCCGCCCCACACCCGCAGCAGGTTGATGTTCGCGGCCACGGCCTGGTCCACCCGCCGCGCCAGCCGCTCACGGGTGATCCGGGTGAGGAAGTGGTCGTCGGGAATCCAGTTGGCGCCCTTCGACGAAGACGGGCCTGCCGTTGACGACGAAGGTGAACGGTGTGCCGATGCTCGTCGGGGTCGTGTCGACGGTGATCGTGCGGAACCCGATGCGCGTCGCTGGACGCTGTCCACGCGGCTCGCCGTCCGCCGCGAGCACGACCGTCCAGGTCGTAGAGCGGCTGGTCGCCGTACCCGCCGGCCACCACAGCTCGGCGTCCGGCACGGCATCACGCGTCGACGACGGCACCGCTCGCCTGGCTCGGCGCCGGCGACGGTCGGCCGCCGGCCACACGCCGATGCTCCAGCGCCACGTCGTCGGTGGCGCGGTCCACTCGACGTCGAGCGTGCAGCTCGACCGTCCCGGTCCCGTCGGGGTCACGGTCACGAGCGGCCGCACCTGCGCGAGCCGGGCCGTCGTGCCAGCGTTCCAGCCGCACCGGCCTCCAGATGCCCGCGGTCTGCAGGTCCGGACCCCAGTCCCAGCCGAAGCTGGCAGGCCATCTTGCGGACCACGTTGAACGGATGCGGGTTGACGTGCTGCCGGCGCCGAGCTCGGCCTCCATCGCCTCGGCGTGCGCCAGCGCGGAGGAGAACGTCACGGCGAGGTCGTTGCCGCCGGTCGCGAGGCGCTCCCGCACGTCGAACCGGTAGCCGCGGTGCATGTTGGCGGTGCGGCCGAGCACGTGCCCGTTCAGCTCGACGACGGCGACGGTGTCGAGGCCTCGAACACCAGGTCGGCCCGCTCGCCCGGCGTCGCCGCCGATGCGAGGAAACGTCGTGCGGTAGCGCCAGTCCGCGCGGTGCATCCACGCCAGCTCGGTCTCGGCCCGGTCGAGTAACGGGTCGGGGATCAGCCCGGCGGCCAGCAGGTCGAGGTGGCTGCTGCCGGGCACGGTCGCCGGCACCGTCCGGTCCCGGACGTGGTCGGGGACCTCGCTCGTGGTCGCGGTCAGCTGCCATCCACCGTGCAGGTGCTGACGGATCAAGACGAGTCCTCCGCGAGTGCGAAACGGGTTTCGGGATTCGGTGCGGCGGCGGCCAGCCTGCGGGTGTACGGATCCGCCGGACGCACCAGCACGTCGTCGGCCGGCCCGCGCTCGACGACGCGGCCGCGGTAGAGCACCAGGATCTCGTCGGAGAAGTGCCGGGCGGTGGCCAGGTCGTGGGTGATGTAGAGGACGGCGAGCCGGTCCTCCCGCTGCAGGCGGCCGAGCAGGTTGAGCACGCCGAGCCGGATCGAGACGTCCAGCATCGACACCGGTTCGTCGGCGATGAGCACCTTGCGCGCCCGGGGCGAGCGCGCGTGCGATGGCGACGCGCTGCCGCTGCCCGCCGGACAGCTCGTGCGGGCGGCGGGGCGCGATGTCCTCGGCCGGGGTCAGATTGACTCGTTCGAGCATCTCGCAGCACCCGTCGGCGGGTCTCGGCCGCGTGCGGGTGCGGCGGTGGATCCGCAGCGGGCGGGCGATGTGGTGCTCGACCGAGTGGAACGGGTTGAGCGACGCGAACGGGTCCTGGAAGACCATCTGCACCTGCCGCCGGTACAGCGAGCCGCGGACCGGGGTGCCGTCGTCGGCCGGATCGTCGACCGTGCCCGAGGTGGGCCGCTCCATCCGGGTGAGGATCTTGGCGATCGTGGACTTGCCCGACCCGGACTCGCCGACGAGGGCGACGGTGCGGCCGGGGATGAGGTCGAAGCTGACGTGGTCGACGGCGCGCAGCCGGGTGCGGCGCAGCCCCGACGGATGGCGTAGTCCTTGACCAGGTCGGTCACGTGGACGTGGTCATGCCGCTCCTCGGTCGGTGGCGTCGCGGACGTTCGCGGTCTCGTCGACGCCGGTGCGGATGAACGCGCCGCGCGCTCGCCGGTCAGGCTGGGGAACGATGCCGAGGAGCTTGCGCGTGTACGGGTGCCGGGCGTCGCGGTAGATGTCCGGTCGGCCGCCGCGAGCTCGACGATCTCGCCGTCGAGCATGACGGCGATGCGGTCGCTGATCTCCAGCAGCAGCGGCAGGTCGTGGGTGATGAATACGACGGCGAAGCCGCAGCTCGTCGCGCAGCCGCACGATCTCGCGAGGATCTCGCGCTGGACGACGACGTCGAGCGCGGTGGTCGGCTCGTCCATGATCATGATCTGCGGTTCGAGCAGCATCGCCATCGCGATCATGACCCGCTGGCGCATGCCGCCGGACAGCTCGTGCGGGTAGGAGCCGAGGCGCGCGCGGGTCGACGCCGACGCAGCCGGAGCACCTCCGCGACGCGCCTGCGCGATCCGCGCTGGACATGGCGGGCCGGTGGGCGAGCAGGGTGTCGCGCAGTTGCGCGCGCACGGTGGTGACGGGGTTGAGCGCGTTCATCGCGCCCTGGAAGACCATGGAGAGCTTCGCCCAGCGGAACGCCCGCAGCTCGGCGTCGGTCCGAGCGCCAGCATGTCGATGTCCTCGCCGTCGCGGTCGTGGAAGGTGACCGGCCGGACGCGATTCGCGCCGGCGGCCGGTGCAGGCGGTTGATCGCGTAGGCCAGGGTGGTCTTGCCGCAGCCGGACTCGCCGGCCAGGCCGAGGATCTCGCCGCGGTGCAGGGTCAGGTCGGCGTTCCTGACGGCGTGACCGGCGTGTCTCGTCCCGGTAGGTCACGACGTCAGCAGGTTCGCGTGACCGGTCAGCACGGCGTCCTGGTTCGCCGGGAGCGGTGCCTCGCGGCGGGTGGTGGCGAGCCACGTCACGCCGCGCGCCGGGCCGCGGTCAGCGCAGTTCTTGCGGGTTGATGATCTCGTCGATGGAGAAGTTGACCAGTGACGAGGCCCATGCCGAACAGGGCGATGATCAGGCCCGGCGGCACGAACCACCACCAGGCGCCGAGCGTGCAGCGCGAAGCCGTTCTGGGCGTAGAAGAGCATCGTGCCGAGCGTCGAGGAGTTGGAGGCGCCGAGGCCGATGAACGACAGGCCCGGCCTCGCCGAGGATCGCGGCGATGACCGCGAACACGAACTGGGAGGCGATCACCGGCAGCAGGTTCGGCAGGATCTCCACGCACGATGACCCGCCAGGGCCTTCTCGCCCGACGACCTTGAGGCGGCCACGTAGTCGCGGTTGCGCACCGACAGGGTCTGGGCGCGCAGCACCCGGGCGGACGCGGCCCAGCTGGTGACGCGCGAGCACCACGGCGATGGTCCACAGTCCGCGGCTCTCGCGGCGGCACGAAGCCGGAGATCACGATGACCAGCGGCAGGCCCGGGATCACCAGGAAGACGTTGGAGAGCAGCGAGAACGCCTCGTCGACGACGCCGCCGCGTAGGCGCCGTAGATGCCGAAGAACGCCGACAGCACGGTGGCCAGGATGCCGACGAGCAGGCCGATCTGCAGCGATCCGCGGGTGGCGTAGGCGAGCTGGGCGAGCACGTCCTGGCCGGTCTGAGTGGTGCCCAGCAGGAATTCGCCGACGGGCGGGGTGAGGCCCTGTCGCGGATCAGTGTCGGGTCGCCCACGAGCAGCGGGCCGAGGAGGCCGAACAGGGCGATCCCGCCGACCAGGACGAGGCCGACGGCCAGCCAGGGGTCATGGCGGCAGGAGCATCCGCCAGCCGAGCGGTGTGGCGGCTGGGCTCGGCACGTCGGCGGCAGTCAGGCACGGTCGGCCGTGGGCTGGATGGTTCGTCATGTGTCTCCCGTCAGTCCGGGCGCGGGTGCGCGGGTCGATCAGGCCGTAGAGCAGGTCGACGACCAGGTTGGCGCCGAGCACGGCGAGGGTGATGAACAGGAAGACCCCTGCATGAGCGCGTAGTCGTTGTTCTGCACCGGCCGGAGCAGCTCGCGCCGATGCCGGGGTAGGAGAACACCTGCTCGGTGACGACCGACCCGGACACCACGAACCCGAGCGAGATCGCGAACCCGGCCACGGAGGGCAGGACCGCGTTGCGGGCCGCGTACGGAGCATGACCCGGCTCGTCGGTCAGCCCCTTCGCCTCGGCCGTCAGCACGTAGTCCTCCGAGAGCGTCGAGACCATCATGTTGCGCATGCCCAGCAGCCACCCGCCGACCGACGCGAGGACGATCGTCAGCGCGGGCAGGATGCCGTAGTAGATCGCCGAGCCGATGAACTCGCCGTTCCAGCCGGGAGTGAGCACCACGTCGTAGCCGCCGTTGAGCGGGAACCAGCCGAGCCCCGGGCGAGAGCAGCGACGAGGATCAGCGCCAGCCAGAAGTACGGCACGGCGGCAAGCAGAGTGGTGGCGGGCACCAGCGAGTCGAGCCAGGTGCCGCGTTTCCAGCCGACCAACGCGCCGAGCCCGACCCCGAGCACGACGACAGCAGGGTCGCGAGCCCGACCAGCACCACCGTCCACGGCAGCGACTCGCCGATCACGTCGGACACCTTCGCCGGGAACGAGCTGACCGACACCCCGAGGTCGCCGCGGAGCAGGTTGCCCAGGTATGCCAGGTACTCGGCTGAGGAGCTCGATCGCGCCCGCCGGTGCCGAGCAACGTCTCGTACGCCTTGCGGGCGCCGGGATCGACGGCCCCGCCGCGCTGCTGGAGCTTGGCCATCAGGATGTCGACCGGGTTGCCCGGCAGCAGTCGGGGGATGACGAAGTTCAGCGTCAGCGCGGCCCACAGGGCCGCCGGGTAGAAGCCGAGCTTGCGCAGGTAGTACGTGCATCGTCAGGATCCGGCGGGCTTGAGCTTCAGCGTACACCTGCGCGGCGTCCGGCCGATCCACACCGCGGGGAACGCGTACAGGTCGTCCTTGGTGGGCCAGCCGGTGAACGCCTTGGCGTTGTACTCGCTCGGGGTGCCACCGGTCAGCACCGGGATGTACGGCATGTACCTCACGAGCTCGACCTGGATGGCGTCGAAGTGCGGCTGCCGGGCGGGGTCGCCCCGGTCGGTCTTCTTCAGCTCGGCGAGCGCGTTGTCCACGGTGGCGTTGCTGAACCGCGAGAAGTTCGGGGTGGCCGTCTGCCCGACCGGCGCCGTGGTCGCGGTGGAGAAGAAGTAGCTGTAGATGTAGTACGGGTCAGGCGCGGGGCCCTGCTCCAGCGAGTCGATGAGCAGCTGGAACTTGCCCGGCCCGGGCGTCGGCCCACTCGTTCCACGACAGCTGCTGCGGGGTGATCTTGACGCCGATCTGGAGCAGCTGCTGGCTCAGCGTGTCCATCGCGGTGATGTAGTCCGTCCAGCCGGCGACCACCTTCGACCGTCAGCGCCAGCGGCTTCCCGTCCTTGGCGTAGATGCCGTCCGCGCCCTTGACCCAGCCGGCGCCGTCGAGGAGCTCGTTCGCCTTGGCGGTCTCCGGGCTCATCGGCGCCATCCGGTCGGTGAGCTTGCTCGACACCAGCGCCGTGTCCCGCGGCAGCAGCGTGAATGCGGGCGACATCCGCTGTTGGCGTTCTGGAACGCCAGCGTGTTGACCTGCGTGCGGTTCATTGCGTAGTAGATCGCCCTGCGCACGGCCGGATCGGTCTGCGCGCCCTGGCACCCCAGCTGCGCGTTGGAGCAGGTGAACAGCACGACCTGGTTGAGCGGCAACGTGACGGCCTCGTAGCCGGGGAAGTTCTTCTCGATGTTCTTGATGTCCGGGATCGGGCCGGTCTGCCAGTCGACGGTCCCGGCCTTGAGCGCGTCGGCCCCGGCCTGGTTGCCGGACAGCGACAGGTAGCGGACCTGCTTGACCGCGGGCTCGCCGCCCCAGTAGTCGGGTTCGCCTTGAGGGTGAACGCCTGCGGCTTGAAGTCGTCGAGCAGGAAGGCCCGGTGCCGACGGGCTGCCGGTTCACCTCGGTCGCCGGCGCGGAGTAGTTCTTCCAGATGTGTTCGGGCATGATCCACAGCTGGCCCAGCACGTGCGGGCCGTCCATGTAGGCGGGCTCGGGGAACTTGACCACCACGTGCGTGTCGTCGGTCGCGGTGGCGGTGCCCTTGAAGCCGGTTTGTTCATGGCCGGGGTCCTGGCGACCATGTCGAAGGTGAACACCACGTCCTTGGCGGTGAACTTCTGGCCGTCGCACCAGGTCACGCCCTCCCGCAGCGTCGACCGAGAGCTCGGTGCCGTCGGCGTTCCACGAGAACTCGGTGCCCAGCAGGGGTTTCGGCGGCTGGTCCTTGGCGATGTTGTAGAAGAACAACGGCTCGTAGATGGTGCCGATCCCCTCGATCTGGGTGGGGGAGAACGGGTTGAAGTTGAGCTGGAAGTCGCCGGCCTGGCCGGTGTAGACGACGAGGGTGTCCCGGGACCGGCCGCCTCCACTGGATCCGGAGCATGCCGCGGTGGCCGCGACGACCACTGTCAGACCGAGTGCGCAAAGCCGCTTCAGCAGGAACATCGTTGATCCTCCCCAAGGCTGGGTGGTTCGCGCCCGGCCAGTGGAGCCCGGACGGGGCGCCTGCGGTGGAGGATTCTTCAGATACTAAACAAAGAAAGTCAACGGCTCGGGAAAGTTTGCTAGTCTTCGGTTGTCGATCAAACGAAGTTCGTCGTTCGACGACGAGCGGAGGCGCGAAGTGAGCGGACCGGCGCGGGTCACCCACGCCAGCACCAGGGCGGCCGTCATCGACCTGATCCGGGCGGCGGGCACGATCAGCCGCGTGGGCCTGGTCGACGCCAGCGGCCTGACCGGCGGAACGATCTCCACGGTGGTGCGCGCCCTGATCGACGAGGGCCTGGTCGTCGAGACCGGGCACGCCGAGTCCACCGGTGGCAAACGCCGGGTCATGTTGCAGCTCAACCACTTCGCGGGCTACGCCGTCGGCGTGCACCTCGACGACGCGCGGATCACCTACGTGCTGACCAACCTCGGCGGGGCGGTGGTGGCCAGGATCTCGCGCGCGGGCGCCGGTGCCGAGGAACCCGCGGACGTGGTCGCCAGGATGGCCCGTGAGGTCGGCGCTCTCATCGACAGCGTCGGTGTCGAACGCGATCGAATCCTGGGGCTGGGACTGGTGTCGCCGGGGCCGCTCGCCCCGGTGTCCGGCCCGCGGCTGACGCCTCCGTCGATGCGCCGCTGGGAGGACTACGAGTTCGGCCCGGCGCTGGGACGGGCGACCGGGCTGCCGGTGGTGCTGGACAACGATGCGACCGCCGCGGCGATAGGGGAACACTGGTCGGGCGGCGTCGGGGCCACGTCGACGTTCGCCGCGCTGTACATGGGGACCGGTGTCGGCGCCGGGATGGTGCTCGGCGGCACGACCTACCGCGGCCCGAGCGGCAACGCCGGCGAGATCGGCCACACCTGCCTCGCCGTCGACGGCCCGGAGTGCTGGTGCGGCGCACGGGGCTGCCTCGAGGTGCTGGCGGGTCCCGCCGCGGTCGTCGCACAGGCGCGAGCCGACCGTTCGCTCACCCGCGCGGCCGGTCTGGTCGGCGGCCGGACCCGGCCCGCCGCACCGGTTTCCGCGGACTTCGCGGCGATCAGCCGGGCGGCCCGGCGGGGCAACGCGCGCGCGTCGGCGTTGCTCGAAGGGTCGGCCCGCTATCTCGCCGCCGCTGCCCGCACCCTGGCCAACGTGATGGACCTCGAGGTACTGGTGCTCACCGGCCCGAGCTTCGCCATCGCGGGCTCGGTCTACCTGCCGGTCCTGCGCGCGGAGCTCGACAGCGCGTTCTTCGCCCGCGACGCGCATCCGATCTCCGTGCGGTTGTCGCCGTCGGCGGCGTCGGCGCCGGCGATCGGAGCCGCGGCGATCGTGCTGCAGTCCGAGCTCGTGCCCCGGCAGCAGGGCCTGCACCTGCCCGACGACCTGGCGGCCAAGGAGCCGCCGGTCTTCCGGCCTCCGGCCGAACTCGTCAGGTGACGATGAAGGGCGCTTTCGTCCACAGGTGGACGAAAGCGCCCTTCATCGGTCAGGGGCACACGTTCATGGTGCTGTTGTTCAGCTGGATGGCGCGGAACGTGGTGTTGGTGCCACACGGACTTTCGCGGACCGAGGAGTTGGTCACCGTCAGGTTCTGGACGGTGATGTCGCGGTTGTTCTCGAACTCCGAGCGGGCGGCCAGCCGGATCTCGCCACCGCCGGACACGGTGCCGCTCTGCGTCGCCAGGTTCACGTTGTAACAGTTCTCGATCAGGACCGCGTTGTTGCCGGTGTTCGCGAGGTCGATCCGGTCGATGGTCAGCCCGCCGCTCTCCGACACGCAGAAGACGCCACGGCCGCCGCCACGTGCCCGTACGGTGCCGACGCGGACGTTGGTGGGATAGCCGCTGCCGACGCGGCCGTTGCGGTTGGCCACCCGGAAGGCCGCGTAACCGGTGCCCGCGCCCGCGTTCTCGGCGTCCACCGTGCCGACCGTGGCGTTGATGGTGTCGTTGAGCAGCAGCCCGGAGTGGCCGACGTTGCGGGCCGTCACGGTGCCGATCGTGATCCCGTCGACGCCGTACGTCTCGACCGCGTGGCTGCCGGCACCGGAGACGAACACGGTGTCGATCCTGATGTTCCGGCTGCGGACGCTGGTGTCGCCGCGGTTGTCGACACGGACGCCGAGACCGCTGGAGAGCCGCATGTCGATCCGCCCGAGCACGACGTTCTGGACGTTGCGCAGGAAGATGCCGTACAGCGGGCGGCCGGTGAGGTTGAGGTAGCCCACCTCGATGTCACGGGTGCCCCTGGAGTAGATCGGCGCCTGGTCGCCGGAACCGGAGCCGGTCACGTCGATCGTGCCGCAGACGTCGATGCCGGTGAAGCTCGGCAACGAGATGCGGGAACCCGCGCTCACCGAACCGGAACCGCGCACCAGCACCCACTGTTTCGAGGTGCGCCCGGAGGTGAGGCTGTTGATCGCGGCCTGGGCGGCGGCCCGCATGTCGCCGCCGGTGTAGACGATCCGGCTGCCGTTGCGGGCGGTCCAGGTGCTGCCGCTCAGCACCGCCTCGGCGTTGAACGCCCGGTCACCGCAGGCCAGGATGCGCGGCTCGGTTGCGGCCGAAGCCGTGGACAGTCCGCCGAGGATCATGGCCGCGGCGACGAGCGCGCCTGCCTGCCTGGAGAACATGGAAGGTCTCCCTCGGGTAAGGGAATGCAGGGAATTGAAAGCGCTGGTCGGAAGTCGTTCCGGGCAAGCGCTTTCCAGTCAATGTAAACCGGGTCGTACCCACCGTCAACGAATCCGGGAAGTGCACGGCTTCCTCTTCCGCTGCAACGATGTGATCACTAACGTCACACGGGTACGGGTAAATCGAAGCGGTTCGATTCGAATTCGAACAACGAAAGCGGTCGAATGAAGTTCAGCAACGGGTACTGGCTGCTGCGTGACGGCGTCGAGGCGGCTCATCCGGTCGAGGTGTACGACATCGCCCAGGAGGCCGGGCAGTTGGTGGTCCACGCGCCCACCCGCCCGATCCGTCATCGCGGCGACCTGTTGAAGGGCCCGATGGCGACCGTCAGGTTCTCCTCGCCGATGCCGGACGTGATCGGCGTGAGCCTGACGCACTTCGAGGGCGAGCGGCGCAGGCAGCCGGAGTTCGCGCTGACCACCACGGAACCGTACGTGCGGCTCACCGACGAGAGCCTCACCTCCGGCGCGCTGTCGGTCCGGGTCAGCCGTGAGTGGCTGGTCGAGTTCGTCGCCGACGACAGGGTGCTGACCACCAGCGCTGCCAACGGCATGGGCTTCATGAGCCTGGACGGCGGGCACTACGTCCGCGACCGGCTCGACCTGGGTGTCGGCGAGGTGGTCTACGGGCTCGGCGAGCGGTTCGGGCCGCTGGTGCGCAACGGCCAGGTCGTGGACATCTGGAACGCCGACGCGGGCACGAGCAGCGAGCAGGCCTACAAGAACGTCCCGTTCTACCTGACGAACGCGGGCTACGGCGTGTTCGTCAACCATCCCGGGCACGTGTCGTTCGAGGTCGCCTCCGAGAAGGTGTCCTGCGTGCAGTTCAGCGTCGAGGGGCAGTCGCTGGAGTACTTCGTGATCTACGGCCCCAGCCCCAAGGAGATCCTGCGCAAGTACACCCTGCTCACCGGACGGCCCACGGTGCCGCCGATGTGGTCGTTCGGCCTGTGGCTGTCCACGTCTTTCACGACGTCCTACGACGAGCAGACGGTCTCGGGTTTCGTCGACGGAATGATCGAGCGGGATCTGCCGTTGAGCGTGTTCCACTTCGACTGCTTCTGGATGCGCGAGTACAACTGGTGCGACTTCGAATGGGACCCGCGGATGTTCCCGGACCCCGTCGGGATGCTGGAACGCCTGAAGTCCAGGGACTTGCGGATCTCCGTGTGGATCAACCCCTATGTGGGACAGCGATCGCCGTTGTTCGCGGAAGGCGTTGCGGGTCAGTACCTGTTGCGCAGGCCGAACGGTGACGTGTGGCAGTGGGATCTCTGGCAGCCGGGAATGGCGCTGGTCGACTTCACCAACCCCGCCGCCCGTGAGTGGTACGCGAGCAAGCTGGAGGCTCTGCTCGACCAGGGCGTGGACTGTTTCAAGACCGACTTCGGCGAGCGGGTGCCCACCGACGTGGTGTACTTCGACGGCTCCGATCCCGAACGGATGCACAACTACTACACCTACCTCTACAACAAGACCGTCTTCGACGTGCTGCGCAAGCGGCGCGGTGACGGCGAGGCGGTGGTGTTCGCCCGGTCGGCCACGGCGGGATCACAGCAGTTCCCGGTGCACTGGGGCGGGGACTGCGAGTCGACCTACGAGGCCATGGCCGAGAGCCTGCGCGGCGGGCTTTCCCTTGGCCTGTCCGGATTCGGGTACTGGAGCCACGACATCGGCGGCTTCGAGGGCACGCCGAGCCCCGCGTTGTTCAAGCGATGGATCGCCTTCGGCCTGCTGTCGTCGCACAGCCGCCTGCACGGCAGCTCGTCGTACCGGGTGCCGTGGTTCTTCGACGAGGAGTCCGTCGACGTGCTGCGGGTCTTCGCGAAGCTGAAGGCCCGGTTGATGCCGTACCTGCACCACGCGGCACTGCAGGCCGCGACCGAGGGCACGCCGATGATGCGCGCGATGGCGCTGGAGTTCCCGGACGATCCGGCGTGCACGCACCTCGAACGGCAGTACATGCTCGGCGACAGCCTTCTGGTGGCGCCGGTGTTCTCCGACGACGGCGTGGTGTCGTTCTACGTGCCGGACGGCGTCTGGACCGACTTCTTCACCGGCGCGGAGGTCGTCGGCGGCCGCTGGGTCACGATGACGTGCGACTTCCTCACCGTGCCGTTGCTGGTGCGGCCGAACACCGTGCTTCCGCTCGGGGCCGTCGAGGACCGCCCGGACTACGACTACGCCGAGGGTGTGACACTGCGGGTCCATCAGCTCGCGGACGGTGCCACGGTCACCACCGAGGTCGCCGGCTCCACGTTCCACACCCGCCGCCACGGCAACCGGATCGACGTGGAGGTCGAGTCGCCGCCATCGGCGTGGCAGGTCTCGTTCCCCGGCGGTGCGGACCCGATTCCCGGCGTGGGCAACGCGGTGACCGTCGAGCGCGCCTGACCGTGGGTTCGACGGTTCTTCGAGTCGAATATCGTCGAAATGAGCCGTTCCGGTTTCCCATCCGTAGTCGCGGGTATGAGCCTCTACAAAGGACATCCTTTCGCGATGAAGGTCGTCGCGGGTCTGCTGGGCCTGACCGCGGTCGGTGCGCTCGCGGTGGCGGCCACCACAGGCGGTGAAGTGTCCGCGTTGGCCGACGGGGCCGACAAGGCGCTGTTCGTCGACATCACGAAGGTGAAGCCGAACGTCAAGAAACCGAGACCGGAGCAGGACGCGACGACCGGCACCTTCACGGTCGACTGTGGCCGGAACGAGAACGGGCACTTCAACCCGGACAACTTCATCGCGCAGCCCGGCGTCCGCAACGGCGCCGAGCACCTGCACGACTACGTCGGCAACCTCTCCACCGACGCCGACTCGAACAACAAGTCGCTGGAGGCGGCGGGAACCACGTGCCGCAACGGCGACAAGTCGGCCTACTACTGGCCGGTGGTACGCATCGACGACGAGGAGGGAGAGGAAGGTGAGGAGGGCGGGGCGAAGGTCGTGAGCTGTCCTGACGTCGCGAGCAAGCTGCCGGACGTGCCCGGCCAGGCGCGGGCGGAGGTCGACCGCAACCTGGCGTTGCTCAAGACCCAGATCAACGAGGCCAACGCGCGCCTCGCCAAGAACGAGAACCCCGGTGATCCCAACTTCGCCCAGAACGCGATCGTGGGACCGTTGAAGGACAAGCGGGTCGCCACCATCGACCGCATGGCCATCGCGATCGGCCGCAACGCACCGCGCCCGCAGGGCCTCGAGAAGCTGGCGCCCTGCACGCTCGGCGGTGGTGATGGCGGCGCCAGTGGCGACAACCTCGAGCTCAAGGGCAACGAGGGCGAGATCCAGCGTCCCGAGGTCGTCGACCTCCAGTTCCGTGGCAGCCCGACCGGCAAGGTCGTCGCGATGCCCAAGTTCCTCCGCGTCCTCTTCGGCGACGCCAAGGTCACGGCCAACGGCCCGAAGAACGCCCGCGACGGCTGGACCTGCTCGGGCTTCGAGGACAAGGTGCTGATCAACAAGTACCCGATCTGCCCGCAGGGCTCGAAGGTCAAGCGCGTCCACGACTTCGCGAGTTGCTGGGACGGCAAGAACATCGACTCGACCAACCACCGCGACCACATCGTCTACCCGGACGCGAACGGCAACTGCAAGAAGGGCTTCAAGGCCGTTCCGCAGCTGCGGATCTCCTTGACCTACAACATCCCCTTGAACGTCCAGAAGGAAGGCCGATACGCGGTCGACTCCTTCCCGCAGGAGGAGCACAACCCGGCCTCCGACCACAACGACTTCGCGAACGTGATGTCGCAGCAGATCATGGACAGGCTCGTCGACTGCGTGAACACCGGCAAGAAGTGCCGGGAGTGACCCGCCGTCCTGGCGTTTGACGCGAAAAGCACGTTCGGCCCGATCGGCCGAACGTGCTTTTCGTAACTCGTTGATGGGGGAGCTTTCCTCACCTGGGGGTGGAGGAAAGCTCCCCCCATCAACCTCGGGTGCCGCCTGGGCAGGTTCCGCGTCCGAAGTTGAGCGGTTGTCCTATTTGAGGTGACTGGCGAGCGGAAGTCGCTGGTCTCGCAGTGCCTTGGTCACGACACCGGCGATCTGCCGGGCCCCGGCCACCTCGAAGTGGGTGTGGTCGTTGCAGAAGAAGGCGCCGACCGCGCCCCTGGTGTAGTCACCGTTGTTGGGGCACAGCTTGAGCGTGTTGTAGAGCGTGTAGCTCAGCTTGTGCAGATCGACGACCGGCACCTGGCTCGCCCGGCCCGTGTCCATCGTCTCGGTGATGAAGCCACGGGTGCCGACGGCCGTGCTGCCGCTGCACCTGATGGCGGAGACGGGAGTCAGGAAGATCGGCTGCACGCCGCGGTCCTTGGCCGCCTTGGCCATCATCGCGAGCAGCTCCCGGTAGCGGGCGGAACCCACGTGCCGGGGACAGTTGGGATCGCCGTCGTTGATGCCGAACTGGATCATCAGGTAGTCGCCGGCCTTCATCCCGGCGACGGGGTCGAGCATGGTCGTCCAGCGCTGGGCGAAGGTCCTGGGGCTCACCACGCATTCGCCCGCCGAGTCTTTCGTGCCCTTCACGTTGGACTCGTACAGCCACGTCTGGATGCTCCGGCCGGCCACCGCGTTGTTCACCACGGTGACGTTGTCGTTGAACAGCGGGTCGAACTGGCTGCCCCAGCCTGCCGGGCAGCTCGCCCGCGGGTCGGACACCGTCGAGTCGCCCGCGAGCCAGACCTTCACGGTCGCGGCACTGGCGTTCACGTCGGTGGCGGCGGAGCAGCCGGACTCCTTCGCCGACGCCGGACCGGCCCCGGTGAGCAGTGGCAGGACCGCGAGCGCGGCCAACGTCAGAAAACGTTTCCTCACGAGTATCTCCAGACCGCAGGGTTGTCTGATGTGGACATACGCAAGAATGTTCTTTCTTGCACCCTAGCTCTTGCGCGCAGAATTGGAAAGCGCTTTCCTGGTTGGCGTGGGCAGGACGTTCGGTGCGGGAAATCGCGACAGGGCGGTGTGATTTGTTGAATCGACGGTCGAATCGATGGTCGAACAAATTGTGGCGAGTCGTTCTCGGCTGCGTGGTCACGGCGGGACTGTGCGGCGCCCAGGGGACGGCGCAGGCCGCGGTCGAGCGCGTGGAGCAGACCGGCCGGACGGTCGACTTCACCGGGTCGTGGAAGTTCGTGCTGGCCAACACGACCGGCGCGGACGCACCACAGCCGGACGCGGACAGTCCGGCGTGGCGGGACACGCGTCTTCCACACGACTGGAGCATCGGGCTCAATCCCGTGCAGGGAGCGAACACGAACTCGGGTACGGGTTTCCTGCCCGGTGGTCTCGGCTGGTACCGCAAGACGTTCACCGTTCCGCCGTCGATGGCGGGCAAGAAGGTGTCGATTGAATTCGACGGCGTCTACATGGATTCGGAGGTGTACCTCAACGGCGCGCTTCTGGGTCGCCATGCGTACGGGTACACCGGTTTCGCGTACGACCTCACCTCACGGCTGCTCACCGGCGGCGCGCCGAACGTGCTCGCGGTGAAGGTCCGCAACGAGGTGCCCAGCAGCAGGTGGTACTCCGGCAGCGGCGTCTACCGCGACGTCCGGCTTGTCGTGACGGAGCCCGCGCACGTGACGCGCCACGGCGTGCAGGTCAGCACTCCCGACCTGGCGAACACCATCAGGTCCGGCTACGCCACGATGCGGGTGGCGACCACCGCCGTCAGCGAACAGAGCGCTGCCCAGGCCGACATCGTGTCCACGGTCAAGGATGCGAACGGCCAGGTCGTGGGCACGGGCACCGCGCGCGCCGCACTGGCCGCGCAACCACGCACCGCGACCGTCGACGTGCGGGTCAACCGGCCGATGCTGTGGTCGGTGGAGCGGCCGCACCTGTACACGGTGACCACCGAGGTCCGGATCGGCGGCCAGGTCGTGGACGCGGTGAGCACGCGCACCGGCGTCCGGTACTTCGCGTTCCACCCGGACAACGGCTTCTCGCTCAACGGCGTGGAGACGAAGCTCAAGGGCGTCAACCTCCACCACGACCTCGGGGCTCTCGGCGCCGCCGTGTCCTCCGACGCGATCGTGCGCCAGCTGCGGATCATGAAGAGCATGGGCGTGAACGCCGTGCGGACCTCCCACAACCCGCCTTCACCGGAGTTCGTCCGGGCGTGCGAGGAACTGGGACTCCTCCTGCAGATCGAGGCGTTCGACACCTGGCGCACCCCCAAGGTGCGCAACGACTACGGCCGGTTCTTCGACGCCAACAGCAGCGCCGACATCCGCGAGATGGTGCACGCCGCGAAGAACTCCCCGTCGGTGGTGATGTGGTCCATCGGCAACGAGATCCCCGACTCCACCTCGGCGGCGGGTGTGCCGATCGCCCAGCGGCTGATCGCGGACGTGCGAGCCGTCGACACCACCCGCCCGATCGTGATGGGCTCCGACAAGTACCGCCGGGTCCCGGCCGCCGGATCACCGCAGGACCAGATCCTGCGGATGCTCGACGGGATGGGCGTGAACTACAACACCGCGGCCTCGGTCGACGGACTGCACGCCCGGTACCCCACCAAGTTCTTCTTCGAGGCCGAATCGTCGTCCTCCACCTCGACGCGCGGCCACTACCAGGACCCGGACCAGCTCAACACGGGTGAGAACTACACGCCCGGCAAGCGGAACACGTCCTCCTACGACAACAACCTGGCGAGCTGGACGTACAGCGGCGAGTACGGGTTGAAGAAGGACCGTGACCGCAGGTGGTTCGCTGGCCAGTTCCTCTGGACCGGTATCGACTACATCGGTGAGCCGACGCCGTACGACGTGTTCCCGGTGAAGTCGTCGTTCTTCGGCGCGGTGGACACCGCCGGGTTCCCGAAGGACTTCTACCACCTGTTCCGCAGCCAGTGGACCACCGATCCGATGGTGCACCTGCTGCCGATGAACTGGACCGACCACAAGCCGGGCGAACCGGTGTCGGTGCGGGCGTACAGCAACGTGGACACCGTCGAGCTGATCCTCAACGGCAGGTCGTTGGGGGAGAAGAGGTTCGACACGAAGACGACCACCTCCGGCACCCGCTACCTGGAGACGACCGAGGCGACCGGGGACGACAAGACCGTCACCTCGGGCCGGTTCCCCGGCAGCTACACCAGTCCGAACGGCAGCGCGGGCAAGCTGCACCTGGCCTGGACGGTGCCGTTCCAGCCGGGACGACTGGTCGCCGTCGCCAAGCGCGGCGGCGTGGAGGTCGCCAGGGACCAGGTCGCCACGGCGGGCGCACCGCACGCGATCAGGCTGACTCCTGACCGAAACGTGGTGAAAGCCGACGACAGGTCGCTGACGTTCGTCACGGCGGACGTGGTCGACAGCGCGGGCGTGGTCGTGCCGGGTGCGGACCACCTGATCTCGTTCCAGGTCGGCGGAGGCAGTCTGGCCGGGCTCGACAACGGCAGGCAGGAGAGCGCGGAGAACTACCAGGCGAGCTCGCGGACCGCGTTCAACGGCAAGGCGCTGGCGATGGTCCGGGCCGGGCAGGGGTCTGCCGCGATCACGGTCACGGCGCGGTCGCCGGGTCTCCAAACCGGGACGGCGACCATCGCTGCGACCGGTGCCCGGCCCGGCCGCGCGCCGGTCGCGGGTCCTGTGCCGTCACCACCGGCCGCGGCCGCGCCGGTCGGTGACGGCGGACGCGAGCTACTCGGGTGCGCCGAACACGATCCCGGCCGCGCTGCTCGACGGCAACGGCTCGACGAGATGGTCGAACCACTACGTCAAGGCCGCCACGGCCCTGCTGCCCGCGGTGAGCCGTGCGCACGCGGCGGAGTGGGTGTCGCTGTCCGGCCTGGAGGGAGCCCCGGTCAGGTCGGTGCAGGCCTCGTTCGTCATCGACTCGTCGCACGCCCTGCCCGCGACGATCACGGTGTCCTATTGGGACGGAAGGGCGTTCGTTCCGGTCCGCGACGCTCGTGTCGAGTGGGCGACGGAGTCCGGCAGGCCGACCAGGGTCACGTTCACTCCGGTGAGCACCGGCCGGGTCCGGCTCGACCTGACCAGCCGCGCGCCGGGCACCACCCGCGGGTTCCTCGGGATCACGGAAGCGGCGGCCGGAAGGTAGTCGCCTGGACCGGCGCACCTGAACCCTGGCCTGAAGTCGACGAAGGGCGCTTTTGTCCACCTGGGGTGGACAAAAGCGCCCTTCGTCGACTGCTCAGACTGACACGCCGTCGAGCTGGAAGGTCTGCACCTGACCGGCGGCGAACGGAACCCGCAGCAGCTTGCCGTCGAGACGGATGTCGGTGCGCTGCGTGTAACGGTCGCTGCCGGTGGTCGTCGAGGTGGACCACCGGGTGATCAGACCGGTCGGCAGGGCGCCGAACCGGGTCAGGTCGAAGGTGATCGTCTGGGCCGACGTGGCGGTGTTGACGCCCACGAGGACAAGCCGGCGGGCCGACGGGTCGTAGGCGACCGCGGCGTTTCCGGTGGACGCCGAGATGATCCGCATACCCGGCCGGATGTGCCTGGTGAACTGCGCCAGCACGAACAGCTTCTTCTGCACGGAACCAGCCTGCAGCGTGTTCGGGTCGTAGTCGATCAACGCCCAGACCGGGGTCGGGTCCATCACCTGCCAGAAGCACCACGCCGTCGGGTGCAGCCAGCGCCAGTCCAGGCACAGGTTGCTCGCCAGGGAGAGCCCCGTGCCGTCCCTGTCGCCGTACTCGGAGTTCCACAGGACCTTGCCCGCCGACCGGGCGTCGCTGTAGACCAGATCACGCCGTCCGCCCGCGCCCTGGTAGCCGTGGACGTTGATCTGGTTCACGACGGACCTCGTCGTGGTGTCGAAGGAGCTCCACGTGCTGTGCGCCGCGTCGTAGCTGGTCTCGTCCGACGCGGCGATGCGCATGCCGGACAGGCCGCGGTTGTTCATCTCCGCGCGGAGGTACTGCAGCACGGTCCGTTGGATGGCGGGATCGAAGTGACAGCCCTCCTGCTTGCCTGTCGCCGACCAGTAGTTCGACGCGGGCTCGTTGAACGGTGAGATCGTCCGGAACGTGACACCCCAATGGTCGCGGAAGTGTCTGGCGACCTCGGCCATGTGCACGCCGTGGTTGCGGTAGTTCCACGACTGCAGGTTGTTCGTCGTGGCGCTGGCACCGCCGGAAGGGTTGTGGTTGACGCACATCCACCACACCGGTGAGTTGGAGAACAGCTCTGTCATCGCGCCACGCGCCGTGGCCTTGACCACCGCCGCGCGCTGCTTGGCGTCGGCGGCCCAGTTCCACGCCGACGAGGCTGGATCGGTGTTGCGCCAGTCCTGCCAGTAGGTCTCGATCTGCTTGAAGCGCGGGATGTTCGGCGAGGCGACCATGGTCTGGCCCTCGACCGAGTTCCAGCTGCACGCGCCGAGGTTGTAGCGCGCGATGTTCATCCCGAGACCGGGCAGCGACTGTCCCTTGTAGACGACGGTCTTGGTGGTGAACCACAGGTCGGCGAAGTCGTCGCGGTCGCCGAACACGTTCGCCCACCAGGCGAGCGAGGTGCCCCAGCCTTCCCAGGTGCCGTAGGTCGTGCCGGGATCGATGGTGACGGTCTGGTCGGCACGAGCTGTGCCTACCGTGGTCGCGGCGACGGCGGCCGCTGCGCCGGACAACACTGTCCTGCGGGTAACCATTGAGGACCTCCAACTAGGGGATCGGCAGGGTGATCTCCGTGTCGAGACTGTCGCTCCACCGCAGCGTGATCCGATCACCGCGGACGGAGACGAGAGGGTCGGCCGTCGCCGCGCCTCCTCGGTCGAGGCGCACGGCCGCGGCGAACACGTCGCCCCTCGCCACCGGCTCCGAGGTGGCGAGCCACGGCACCGTGACTGACTTCCCGAGAGGTGACGAGCCGGTGTCGTGGTCGGCGCCGGTCAGGTCGAACCCGCGCAGGGAGTGCAGACAGGAGCGCAGGCCCGCGCCGGCGACCACCACGGCCTGATCGCCCGCTTCGATCTCGGCGAGGGGTTCGGCGGCGACGGGCCAGCCGGACAACCGCAGCCGGGCATCCGTGTCGCCGTCCACGCGCACGATGCGGATCTCCACGCCGTCGCGCACGACCGAGGCCACCAGCAGCGGCGGTCCCTCGACGAACGCGCCGGTCCGGCCCGATCCGTGGTCCGGTGAGTCGTCCGCGCCGGTGTCGACCCAGCGCACCGGTCCCCACGACGCACCCGCCACGACGCCGCCGGGCAGCTCCTCGGTGAACAGCGTCCGGAAACCCGTGCGGTGACTGACCGCGCCGGTGGCGTCGAGCAGTCCCACCGAGTTGTCCATCAGCCGCGAGCTCTCCAACGGCGGCATCGTCGCCGTGGAGTAACCCAGCCTGGCGTACCAGGGGGAATCCGAACGCCGGTCGCCTGGCAGCGCGTGATCCGTGCCGTGGTTGACCGTCGTGACGATGCCGTCGGCACGGCGACCGGACACCAGCCAGCCCGGCGCGGAGATCACGCGGGTGAAGTCCGCGGTCTCCACCGGCAGCGGGCGTTCCACGTCCGTCCACACGGGATGGTCGGCGGGCAGGACGAGACCGAGCATCCCCTTGGCGGCCCAGTAGGGCGATCCCGGCCCGGAGTAGGCCTGGCGGATCGCGGGCCAGTCGCCGTGCCAGCCGAGGCGCAGCAGACCATCCGGTTCGAGCGCGCCGTGGTCGACGAAATGCCGCAGCACGCCGGAGGCGGAACGCCGCAGCAGGCCCGGTTCCTGGCCGGGCACATCGGTGATCGCGGCGACCCAGAACGGCGCCGCCGCGGCGAAGCGGTAGGTGAGGCTGCGCCCCTGCATCGACGGCGAGCCGTCGGCGCCCAGCAGCGCGACCGCGTCCTGGAGGTAGCGCGAAAGATCATCGGTCCACGTGCGGCGCACCGCCTGCGGGCACAGCGAGTCGGGGATGTCGAAGAAGTGCGTCCACAGCAGCGGGTACAGGTGCAGGGCCCAGCCGGTGTAGTGGTCGTACGCGCGTTCCTCGCCGTCGCTGAGCCAGCCGCCGGAGCGTCGGAACGACGCGTGCAGCGCGAGGTCGTGCTCGATGTCCCCGGCCGACCACGGACCGCCCACCTCTCGCAGGAACGACTCCACGACGATGCGGAACCACACCCAGTTGATCGGCGGGTACGGCTGGCCGACCACGGTGCCCAGCCAGTCGACGACCCGTTCGCGCACACCGGAGTCGAGCCGGTCCCACAGCCACGGCCGCGTCAGCTGCAGCACCAGCGCGATCGACGCGGCCTCCACCTTGGCCTGCCCCAGCTCGTCCGGCCGCGGCCAGGCCTCCGGGGAGTGCGGGTCGGTGCCCGCGGCGAGGCCTCGGGCATACCGCTCCAGCAGCGCTGGATCGCCACCACCCGCGACCAGGAACCCGGCGAGCAGGAACGTGCGCGCGAAACCCTCCAGCCCGTCGGAGACCGGTCCGTAGCGGCTCGGCTCGCCGGGCAGGTCTATCCGCGCGCACAGTGGGGACCAGTGCCTGCCGACGGCATCGAGCATGCGGTGGGCCACCGCCTCCCAGTGCGCACGGGTCCACCCCGTGTGAGGGGAGAGCGGACGGTCCTCAGGTGGCAGGGTCATGCCTGCACCGTCAGCCCCTGCCGGGTGACCGGCTCCAGCGGGGACAGGCCGAAGGCGTAACGCTCCAGCTCGTCCAGCGCCGCCGCGGCCATGAGCCTGGTCTCCGAACCGAGCGATCCGGCGATGTGCGGGGTGATCACCACGTTCGGCAGGTCGTACAGCGCCGACGAGGCGGGCAGCGGCTCCGGGTCGGTCACGTCCAGCACGGCGTGCAGACGTCCCTGCGCACACGCCTCCTCCAGTGCGGCGGTGTCCACAAGGGACCCCCGGGCGGTGTTGAGCAACGTGGCGTGCGCGGGTAGCGCCGCCAGCTCGGCCGCGCCGATCAGATGACGGGTCTCGGGCAGCGCGGGGGCGTGCAGGCTCAGCACATCGGCCTGGGGGAGTGCCTCGGCGAGCGTGACGACCTCGGCGCCGGCCGCCCGCACCAGCTCGGGATCCACGACCGGGTCCACCACGAGGATCCGGCCGACGTCGAGGCGCCGCAGCAGGTCCACCACCCGGCGACCCACCCTGGAGAAGCCCACCAGGACGATGGTCCGGCCGAGCCCGGAGAGCTCGCCGCGCCCGTCGCGGTAGGACCAGTCCTCACGGAACCGGCGCGCGTCGGCGGCCAGGAACGGCACCTTCTTGAACGCCCAGAAGATCGCCGCGACGGTGTACTGCGCGACGGGTTCGGCGTTGACGTGCGCCGCGGTGGTGACGAGAAGGTCCCGGTCGAACACGGCGTCGCCGACGTGCCCGCGCACGCTCCCGGCGGCGTGGAACGCGGCACGCAGGTTCGGCGCCGCCCGCAGCACCTCGGAGTCGATCGGCGGGCACCCCCACGAGGTGAGCAGCACCTCGACGTCGGCGAGGCGGCGGCGCACGGCCGGCGAGGAGAACTCGTGCGCCACCAGGGGATCGGCCACCTCCGCCACCGCCCGCAGCCTGGCGAGCTCGCCGTCGCCGAACTGGAGACCTGCGACGTCGGGGCTCATCGCGAGCATGACCTGCGGTCGGCGCCCGGTCACTTGACGCTGCCCGACGCGAGACCCGTGCGCCACTGCCGGTTGAGCACCAGGAACGCGACCACCAGCGGCAGGACCGCGAGCAGCGAACCGGTGATCACCAGCGGGGTGTACTGGGGGAACTGGTTCTGCCGGGTGCTCCACTGGAAGAGCCCGAGGCTGACCGGGAAGAGCTTCGGGTCGGTGAGCAGGACGAGCGGCAGGAAGAAGTTGTTCCAGATCCCGATGAACTGGAACAGCAGCACCGTCACCACGCCGGGGCGCATCATCGGCAACGCCACCGTGAAGAACGTCCGGAACTGCCCGGCCCCGTCGACCCGCGCCGCCTCCAGCACCTCGTTCGGCACCGCCGCGTCGGCGTACACCCTGGCGAGGTAGACGCCGAACGGGTTGGTGAGCAGCGGGATGAACACCGCCCAGAACGTGTCGACGATCCGCAGTTCGGAGGCGAGCAGGTACATCGGCAGCGCCAGCACCGTCGTCGGCACCAGCACTCCCGTCAGCGTCAACGCGAACAGCACCCGCCTGCCGGGGAAGTTCGTCTTGGCGATGGCATACCCGCAGGCGGAGCAGATCAGTGCGCCGAGCGCCGCCCCGCCGCCCGCGTACAGCACGGAGTTGAGCAGCCACTGCCAGAAGATGCCGTTCTCCTGCGTGAACAACGCCCTGACGTTGGTCCACAGGTTCCACTCGCCGAACTCGAACGCGCCGGTGGTGGAGAAGTCGCCGAGCGACTTGGTCGCCGAGGTGACCAGCCACACCAGCGGCAGCAGGCTGTACAGCGCGGCGATGACCAGCACCAGGTGCACGGCCGGAACGGAAACCCAGCGCGACCTGCGGTCCACAATGGACGTGCTCACCGCGACCTCCTCGTCGAGAAGCGCATGACGACGGCGGACAGCAGCGCGCAGATCACCGCGAGCAGCACCGACGCCGCCGCGGCGCGACCGTTGTCACCGGCCACGAACGCGGCCTCGTAGACGTACATGCTCGGGGACCAGGTGCTGGTCACCGTGCCGGTGAAACCCCTGAGCACCATGGGTTCGGTGAACACCTGCAACGAGCCGATGACGGTGAACACCACCGCGACGAAGATCGTCGGGCGGATCACCGGGATCTTGATCGACCACGCGGTGCGCAACCCGCCCGCGCCGTCCGCCCGTGCCGCCTCGACGATCTCCCTCGGCACGGCCTGCAGTGCGGTGTAGAAGATGATCATGTTGTAGCCGACCCACTGCCAGGTCGCGATGTTGGCGATCGACGGCAGCACGGCCGCGTCGCTCAACGGGTCGACGCCCAGCAGGCTCTTGATCGGGCCGATCGTGGGGCTGTAGAGGTAGGCCCAGATCAGACCGCCGATGACCACCGGCACCGCGTATGGCACGAACACCGCCAGCGACCACATCCGGCGCAGCCGCACGACGGTGGAGTCCAGCAGCAGCGCCAGGACCAGCGAGCCGATCAGCATGCTCGGGATGTGCACGAGCGCGAACAGCGCGACGTTGCCCAGACCCGCGTGGAACGCCTTGTCCGCGATCACCGAGCCGTAGTTGCCGAGCCACACGAACACGTGCTCGGGGCCGGAGAAACCCAGCCCCTGCAGCCGTTCGGTGAACAGGCTGAGGTAGAGCGCGTACAGCACGGGCACCAGGACGGTGCCCACGAGCAGGACCGCGAACGGCACGGCCAGCGCCAGCCCCGCGAAGTCCCGGTTGCGAGTGCCGCCCGGCGCCGCGACATGGCCCGGCGGTTGTTCCTGAACGGGTGTTCGCTCAGGTGCGAGAACGCTCATGCCTTCTTCCCCTCTCGCACCGAAAGTCCCTTGGCGCGCATGTCGGCCACGGCGTGCTGCTGGATCTTGCGCAGCGCGTCCGGCAGGGTCGTGCCGCCACCGCGCACGGGCCCGAAGGAGTCGGAGATCGTGGAGAACAGCCGCAGGGCGTTCGGTCCCCACGTCCAGTCCGGGACCCGTTTCGCCGCCTCGTCGAGCACGTCGTAGACGGGGTCGCCGAGGAAGTAGCCGCCCTTGTAGGCCTGCCGTGCCACGGCGCGGTTGGGCAGGTGCGCGGGGAACGGGGTGGTGAAGGTGCTGCCGATCTTCGGCACCTCGGGATCGGTGCTGAGCCAGCGAAGGAAGGTCGTCGCCGCCTCGGGAGCCTTGCTCTCCGCGGAGACGCCGAACGCCGTGCCGCCCTGAACTCCGTTGGCAGGCTTGCCGTTCCACGTCGGCATCGTCGCCATCGCCCAACGCCCGGTGTCCTTCGGGATGGACCTGCCGAGCGTGCCGACGCTCCACGAGGCGCCGAGCAGGCCCCAGAGCTTGCCGTCGTGCATCCCGGCGATCCAGTCCTGGGTGCCGTGCACGACCCCGGCGACGAGATTCTCGGAGATCATCGACTGCCAGTGGGCGGCGGTACGCAGTGTGCCCTCACCGGCGATGTCGACGGCCCACGTGTCGCCGTCCGCGGTCCACCACGGATCGCCCGCCTGCCAGGACATACCCGCGAAGAACGAGCCGTCGTTGAGCGGGAACGAACAGATCCGCGCCTGCGGGTCGACCTGCCGCACCGCCGCGGCCGCCGTGCGGAACTCGTCCCACGTGCGGGGCAACGGAATGCCGTGCTGGTCGAACAGGTCCTTGCGGTAGTAGAAGACCATCGGCGCCAGGTCCATCGGCACGCCCCACGTCCGGCCGTCGGGCCGCACGCCTCGCCACGCGGCGGGGGAGTACTGGCTCTCCAGGTCGGCCATGTCCGCGGTGAGGTCGCGGAGTCCGCCGGTGAGCAGGATCTGCGGCAGACCCTGGTACTCGACATGCAGGACGTCCGGTGCGTTGTGCGCCCGGATGGCGTTGGTCTGCTGGGCGTAGCCGCCGGCCAGACCGGCCGCGATCACCCGGAGCTCGACGAGGACATCGCGCTGCCGGGCGTTGAACGCGGCGACGTACTTGTCCATGCCGGTCATCCAGGACCAGACGGTGACCGTGGTGGCGCCCGGCGGTGCGGCGGTCGTCGTGCAGCCGCCGACCAGACCCGCCGCGCCCAGAGCGGCGGAGGCGCGCAGCAACCCGCGGCGCGAGAGGCCACGGGTCTGCGGCGCTGGGGAAAGCTCCATTGCTGCCCCTCCTGTGGAGTGATGTGGCACACCTCAACGCGTGGCACACTCGGCGGTCAATGAAACGATCAGAAACGCTCGGGATCGATCAGAGACGAAGAGATGACCCTTATGTTGGCTGCTCAGCGCCATGAGCTGATCCTGCGAGCCGTCCGGACGCACGGGACCGTCCGGTTGCCGGAACTGGTCGAGCTCCTCGGGGTGTCGGCGGTGACGGTGCGCCGGGACGTGACCGCGCTGGCCGACCGTGGCCTCGTGGTGCGGGTGCACGGCGGGATCACCATGCCCCGGCACGCCGAGCCGTTCCCGCGCGGACCGCAGTCCGTCGTCGGGCCCGCCCCGACGCATCCGCTGGTCGGCATGGTGGCTCCGTCGGTCGAGTACTACTGGCCCGCGGTGATCCAGGGCGCGCAGACCGTCGTGGCCGCGGCGGGCGGGCGGCTGGTGCTGCGCGCGTCCAGCTACGACGCCACCGAGGACCGCCGCAAGGTGTGCGAGCTGCTCGACCGCGGCGTGCAGACCCTGCTGGTCGCACCGAGCACGAGCGGTCGCGCCGGCGTCGAGCTCATGCGCTGGCTCGGCGCCCAGGCCGTGCCGGTCGTCCTGGTCGAACGACTTCCGCCGCCCGAGCTGCCCACGATCGCGCTGGACGCGGCGGTGACCGACCACGCGATCGGCGCCGGGCTCGCCGTCCGGCACCTGATGACCCTCGGCCACCGCCGCATCGGCCTCGTCGCCTCCCGCACCAGCCCGCACAGCGAGGCGATCAGGTCCGGCTGGACCACGGCCGTGTCGTCGCTCGATCTGCCCACCGCGGGCGTTCCCTCGCTCGACGTGCCCGCCTACGGCTCTCCACAGTGGACTCGCGTGGTCGACCGGGTGATCGACGAGTGCCTGGAGGCCGACGTGCACGCCGTGCTCGTGCACGCCGACCGGGAGGCGATCGGCGTTCTCGAACGCGCGAGGGACCGTGGTGTCCGGATACCGGAGGACCTCGCCGTGGTGTCGTACGACGACGAGGTGGCGGCGGCGTCCGACCCGCCACTGACGGCCGTGCGGCCCCAGAAGCACCGCCTCGGCGCGCTCGCCGCCCAGCTCGCGCTCGCCCGCCTGGCCGACCCGCTTGACCGCCCGGTGCATCGGGTCGTGCTGTGGCCGACCCTGGTGGTGCGCGAGTCGTGCGGAACCGCGCTCAGTCCGGTCTGAGGCAGGCGTTCCACCGACAATTCGTTGGACGCCGGAGTGGACCCCGGACCAGGATTCGCGACCATGCGACAGGAGAACATCTGGGACGACGAAGTAGCGCAGAACTACGACACCCCCGGCACAGGTGCGTTCGCACCGGAGGTTCTCGGGCCGATGGTCGACCGTCTCGCCGCACTCGCGGGTGACGGCCGCGCCCTCGAGTTCGCCATCGGAACCGGCCGGGTGGCCGTCCCGCTGGCGGAGCGCGGCGTGCCGGTCGCCGGCATCGAGCTGTCCCGTCCGATGATCGCCCGGCTTCGCGAAAAGGCCGACGAGACAACCATTCCGGTGGTCAACGGCGACATGGCCACCGCTGTCGCGCCGGGCGAGTTCACCCTCGTCTTCCTTGTTTTCAACACGATCTCGAACCTGCTGGCCCAAGCCGAACAGGTCGAGTGCTTCCGCAACGCGGCGCGGCACCTCGCCCGCGGCGGCCGCTTCGTGATCGAGCTCGGTGTGCCCGCACTGCGCAGCCTGCCGCCGGGAGTGCCGGCGCGAGTCCGGCAGTCCGAGCCCGGCTACATCGCGCTGGAGACCTACGACCTCGTCGGCCAGCAGATGATCTCGCATCACCTCCGTTTCGACGACAGCAGGCAGGCGCGGTTGTTCCGCACCCCGCACCGTTACGCATGGCCCGCCGAACTCGACCTGATGGCCCAGATCGCCGGGTTCGAGCTGGAGAGCAGGCATGCCGACTGGACGGGCGCGCCGTTCACCGACGAGTCCCGCTCGCACGTGTCGGTCTACCGGTTGCACGTCGCGGACTGACCCGGAGCGCGATCAGCAGGTGGAGTTGGTCTGCGTGAGCAGGCCGAACCGCCACGGCAGCAGGTTGTACGGGTCGTTGGCGGCAGGATCCTTGCCCTGGTACAGATAGCGCAGGTTGCAGGGGTTGACCAGCATGCGTTGGTCGACTCCGGCGCGGACCATCTCGCCGTGGCTGATGTCCTTCGTCCAGGCGGTTCCGTTGAACGTGACGTTGGCGGCACCGGCGAAGGGCTTCGACTCGGTGTCGGCGAGTGCGGTCCACGGGCCGGTGATGGCGGGCGCGGTCCACGACCGGAAGTAGCGGCGGCCGCCCGTGCCGATCGCCTCGACGATCAGGAGATACGTGTTGCCCGTCGTGAGCTTGTAGACGTTGGCGGCTTCCCACAGCGGGTATCTGGCGCTGTCCTGCATGGCGATGACGGTGTTGGTCACGCCGTTCGGGAAGTTCGCCGTCGTGGTCTCGGACCGGTACAGGTGTCCGTTGTCGTCGGAGGAGAACAGGTAGCACTTCGCGCTGTCGCAGATCACCCAGAAGTCGACCCAGTAACCGTTGCCGATGTTGTCCTTGATGATCTGCGGCATGCCGTTCGCGTAGAACGACTTCGGCGCGCTCCACGACCGCGGGTTACTGATGTCCGTGGTGGTGGAGTACGCGGCGTTGTTCCCGGTTTGGTACACCAGGTACCAGCGCTGCTGCGGAGCGAAGTAGAAGACGTGAGGCGCCGTTTTGTAGCCGGTGCCGATGGCGCTCTGGTCGAGATAGTGGTGCTGCGCGTTGTTCGCCTGGGACCAGTCGGTGAAGTTGAGATACACCATGCTGTAGGCGCCGTTGTTGTTCGTGGTGCTCGCGAACACATGCCAGCGACCGTTGTGGTACACGACCGACGGATCCTTGACAGCGCGGATGTTGTGGGTGGCATCGGACTTCGGGCCGATCAGCTGGCCGCTCGACCGCCACTGGAAACTCGACGGCAGGCCACCGATCTGGGCGGCGGCGGTCGCGGGCAGCCCGGCGAGGACGCTCGCCAGCAGACCGGCACAGACGAGAAAAGCCTTCAGACGCATGGTCTTGTTCTCCGTCATGAGGTGATCCGGTAGGTGACCAGTGACCGGGCTGGCACGGACGCCGTGAACGCTCCGCCGGTGACGCGGACGCCGGTCTGGGCCGTGGTGTTGCCGGTGTTGCTGGTCAGGTACGGGGTGGCGGTTCCGGTGGTGATGCCCGTGTTGCGCAGCGCGTAGGAGACCGAGTTGGCACTGCTGCCCGTGTTGAGAGCGACGACCGCGAGAGAACCGTCGGTGTTACGGAACGCGGACAGCAGCACGGTGCCGTCCGATGTCGTGGCGCCGATCCGGGTCGCCTCGGGGCGGATGAACCGGCTGTAGCCCGCGAGCGCCCACAGCCTCTTGGACACCCGGTAGCTGTCGCCGTTGAGTTGCATGAGTCCACGGGTGGCGCCGGTCGACGCGCCGTACCAGTAGACGTAACCGTTGGCGTTGCCGGTGGTGAGCGCGGTGTGGACGGCCTTCGCGATGGTGAGTCCGTCATAGCCGCTGCCGTCGTCCCAGTTCTCGTTCCAGGTCGTGCCGTTCGGCGACCACTCCGACATCCAGGTGCGCTTCGAGGTCGGCAGCGGCCCGGTGATCTGGCTCGCGTAGGTGTGGCCGGTGTGCGTGGCGACGAGGCCGCGCGCGGTCGCGTCGGCCTCGATCGCGGCGGTGTAGTTCTTCTGCTGGTTCCAGCCGAACGAGTCGCAGCAGGTGACCTTCAGGCCCGCGTTCGCGGCGATGGGTCCGAGCACCTTGGTGAACTCCACCGCCTGCGCCGGGGTGAACCGCATCGAGGAGTAGTCGGTGGTGTAGTCGGGCTCGTTGGTGAACCCGACATCGTTGATCCTGATGCCTTCCTGCGCGTAGAACTTCGCGTACTGGACGAGGTAGTTCGCGTAGGCCCGCCGCCAGTCGCCGCTCGCGCACGAAGCCCCGGACAGCCCGCACAGGTTGCCGCCGTTGTCCTCGGTGCCGTTGGTCTTCATGTAACCGGGCGCGCTCCACGCGTTGGCGTAGAAGCGGGTCACCCCGTGCGCCTTGGCCTGCTGGGCGAGCCACACCTGGCTCTCGTCGTCACGATCCCAGACGTAGCGCGGCGTCGCGTTCGGACCGCCGGGATTCGTGGGCTGGATCGAGGTGCCCGCGGTCGACCCGATGTGCAGGCGCAGGATGGACAGTCCCGCGCCCGTGGTGCGGGACAGCAGCAGGTCGACGACCTCACGTTGCTTCTGCGCGGACAGGCCCTGCGAACCGTGCATGATCGCTGCCCGGCCGAACGCCTCGGAGAAGCCGAAACCGTCTATCTGCTGGTGTGTTCGCGCGCCGTCGACGGTGGCCGTCGCGGCGGCGTTCGCTGTGGGCGGGACGGCGAGACCACCGAAGGTGAGCAGTGCGGCGGCCGTGAGCACGGAGAACCTTGCGGGCACGGTAAGACCTCCAGACCAGAGGTCGTGAGTGGATTCCGTTGCCATGACGACGGAATCCACTCACGACTTTTCGAACGTAGCGGGAATCCGGTGACCGTGTCAGTAGGCCGGGCAGTTGATTGAATTGCCAGTAACGCCCGTTCGATTCGAATTCGATTCCTTGGCGGTGCTGGAAGTTCGACAACCGGTTCGACTTCCGTTCGACACCTGGCTTGACGGTCATGAACAGCCCATGCAGACTCCGGAAAGCGTTTTCCAGCCGAGTGGATCAGGGAGTTCATGAGCGCTCTCGACGAACTGCGTCAGCTGCGCCATGGGGGTGTCCAGGCGCGCAAGCGCGACAACAGGGCCGCGTTCTGGTTCCTTGCTCCCTGGTTCGCCGGGCTGGTGTTCATCACGATCGGCCCGGTGCTCGCCTCGTTCGGACTGGGTTTCACCAAGTACAACCTGATCCAGCCTCCGAAGTTCATCGGACTGGACAACTTCGCCCGCATCTTCAGCGACGAGCGGCTGCACAACGCGCTGGGCGTGACCTTCACCTACGTGCTGGTGTCGGTGCCCTTGCAGCTGGCGTGTGCGCTGGGCGTCGCACTGCTGCTCGACCGCGGTCTGCGCGGGCTCGCGTTCTACCGCTCGGCGTTCTACCTGCCGTCGCTGCTCGGTTCCAGCGTGGCGATCGCAGTGCTGTGGACCCAGGTCTTCGGCACCGACGGCCTGGTGAACCGTGTGCTCGGCGTGTTCGGCGTCGAGGGCAAGGGGTGGATCTCCGACCCGAGCACCGCGTTGTCGACGCTCATCGTGCTGAACGTGTGGACGTTCGGCTCACCGATGATCATCTTCCTGGCCGGGCTGCGGCAGGTTCCCGCCGTGTACTACGAGGCCGCGGCGATCGACGGAGCCAGCAAGTGGTCGCAGTTCTGGCGGATCACCCTGCCGCTGCTGTCGCCGATCCTGTTCTTCAACCTGGTGCTGCAGATCATCCACGCCTTCCAGTCGTTCACTCAGGCGTTCGTCGTCTCCGGCGGAACCGGCGGTCCGTCGGACTCCACCATGTTCTACACGCTTTACCTGTACCAGCAGGGATTCAGCCGGTTCGACATGGGCTACGCGTCGGCGCTGGCGTGGTTCCTGCTGCTGATCATCGCCGCCTTCACCGCCGTCAACTTCTGGGCCGCCAAGTACTGGGTGTTCTATGACGACTGATCTGCGCCGAACCGACCTGCGCCGAATCGATCTGGGGCGCCGGTTGTCCGCTCCCGCCAAGCACGTCGGCCTGATCCTGCTCGGGTTCGTCATGCTGTACCCGGTCCTGTGGATGGTCGTGAGCTCGCTGCGTCCCGGCGACGAGATCTTCCGCAGCCCAGGGCTCCTCCTCGACACCCTGCGGACCGAGAACTACGTGGAGGGCTGGAACGCGCTCAGCCCGTCGTTCGGGCACTACCTGGTGAACTCGGCGATCCTCGTGCTCGGCTGCATCGTCGGCAACCTGGTGTCGTGCTCGATGGCGGCCTACGCCTTCGCACGCCTGGAGTTCACCGGCAAGCGGTGGTGGTTCGGCATCATGCTCGGCACGATCATGCTGCCGATCCACGTGATCATCGTGCCGCAGTACATCCTGTTCTCCCAGATCGGCTGGGTGAACACCTTCCTGCCGCTGATCGTGCCGAAGATCCTCGCCACGGACGCGTTCTTCGTCTTCCTGATGGTGCAGTTCATCCGCGGCCTGCCGAGGGAGCTGGACGAGGCGGCGCGCATCGACGGCTGCGGTCACCCGCGGATCTTCCTGCGGATCATCCTGCCGCTGATGAAACCGGCGCTCGCCACGACGACGATCTTCACGTTCATCTGGACGTGGAACGACTTCTTCGCCCAGCTGATCTACCTGACGGACCCGGAGATGTACACGGTTCCGGTCGCCCTGCGCTCGTTCGTCGACTCGACGGTCGCGACGTCGTGGGGCTCGCAGTTCGCGATGAGCGTGGTGTCGCTGCTCCCGATCTTCTTCGCGTTCCTCATCGGACAGCGGTACCTCGTCAAGGGGATCGCCACCACGGGCGGCAAGTAGCCGAAAGGATCTGGCCATGCTGAGAGGGAAACTCCGCGGCACCGCGTGGGCGGTGCTGCTGTCGTTGACCGCGTCGTTGCTGGGGGCCTGCGGATCCGGTTCGGAGGCGGGCGGAGAGCTGACCGCGGAGCCGGTGACGCTGCGGTTCACGTGGTGGGGCGCGGACGACCGGCACAAGCGCACTCAGCAGGTCATCGAGATGTTCCAGAAGAAGCACTCGAACATCACCATCAAGGGTGAGTTCAAGGAGTGGAACGGCTACTGGGACAGCCTCGCGACCACGATGGCGGCCAACGACGCGCCGGACGTCATGCAGATGGACGAGCAGTACATCGCCTCCTATGCCGAACGTGGGGCCCTGCTGGACCTCAACGAGGCGAAGAAGCACCTCGACACCGCGAACTTCGAGGAGAAGGCGCTCGCCACCGGCGCGATCGGCGGCAAGCAGTACGGGCTGCCGGTCGGCCTCGCCACGTACTCGATCATGGTCAACACCGACCTGCTCGCCAAGTACGGCATCCCGGTGCCCGACGACACGAAATGGTCGTGGGACGACCTGAAGAAGATCGGCGAGCAGGTGTCCAAGGCCGGCGGCGGGTCGGTGTTCGGCGTGCAGTCGCCGGGGATCAACGACACGTCCGGGCTCAGCATCCGGGCCCGCCAGCAGGGCAAGGCGTTGTTCGACGAGAACGCCAAGGTCGTCCTGCCGCCCGAGATCGCCCGCGAGTACTGGCAGTACATCCTCGACCTCGCCAAGTCCGGGATCGCGGCCGCGCCTTCGGTGACCGTGGAGAAGGCCTCCGCCGGGCTGAACCAGTCCGCGACCGCCACCAACACCGCGGCGTTCGGCCTGTGGTGGAACACCCAGCTGACGGCGTTGACCGCCGCCAGCGGCGCCAAGCTGAAGCTGCTGCGGCTGCCCGGCGAGACGCAGGGCGTAGGACCCGGTGCCTACTACAAGCCGTCGATGTTCTGGTCGGTGTCGTCGCGGTCGAAGCACCCGGCCGAGGCGGCGGCGTTCGTGAGCTTCCTCGCGAACGACGAGGAGGCGGCGAAGATCCTGCTGACCGAGCGCGGCGTGCCGGCCAACCTGAAGATCCGTGCGGCGATCGCCGGTCAGCTCAAGGAGACCGACAAGGCGGCCATGGAGTACCTCGACACCGTCCCGGTGAGCGACCCGCCCCGGATCACCCCGAACGGCGCCAGCACGGCCGACGCGATCCTCAAGCGGCACACCGAGGACGTGCTGTTCGGACGAACCACGCCCGACCAGGCCGGGGTGTCCTTCATCAAGGAGATCCAGTCCGAAGTGGACGCGGCCCGATGAGGCGCGCGGCCATCGTCGGCACGGGCGCGATCGCGAGCGCCCACGCCGACGCGTTGCGGTCGGTCGGAGACCGCGTGGAGCTCGTCGCGGTGGTGGATCTGGAAAAGGATCGTGCCGCCGCGTTCGCCAAGGAGTGGGGTGTGCCGCGCGTGCACTCCAGGCTGGCCACGCTCCTCGACGAGGAGAGGGTCGACATCGTGCACGTGTGCACTCCGCCCCGCTTCCACACGCCGCTCGCGCTCGAATGCCTCGCCGCGGACGTGAACGTGTTCATGGAGAAACCGCCCGCGTTGTCGCTGAGCGAGATCGACACGCTGATCGCCGCGGAACGGTCCTCGACCGGACGGGTCGCGTCGGTGTTCCAGCATCGCTTCGGCCCCGGTGCGGTCCGGTTGCGGCGCATGGTCGCGGACGGAGTGCTCGGGCGGTCCCTGCTCGCGACCTGCTCGACGCTCTGGTACCGCGACGCCGCCTACTTCGAGGTGCCGTGGCGTGGTTCCTGGGACAGCGAGGGCGGTGGCCCGACGATGGGCCACGGCATCCACCAGTTCGACCTGATGCTGTCCGTGCTGGGCCCGTGGCAGGAGATCCGCGCCGTCGCGGCCAGGCAGACACACGACATCGCGACCGAGGACGTCTCGATGGCACTGGTGACCTTCGCCGACGGCACCCTCGCCTCGGTGGTGAACTCGGTCCTGTCCCCTCGGGAGACCTCGGAGCTGCGGTTCGACTTCGAGCACGCCACGGTCGAGTTGGAGCACCTCTACGGCTACACCGACGCGCACTGGGACGTGACGCCCGTGCCCGGCCACGACGAGGTCGTCAGTCGGTGGCGGGAGGAGCAGTCCGGGGAGGTGAGTGGCCACCGGTGGCAGATGACGGCGTTCCTCGACGCACTGGACAGCGGCGAGGCACCGCCGGTGACCCTGGCGGACACCCGCAACACCATGGAGTTCGTCGCGGCGCTGTACGCGTCGGCGTTCACCGGGAACGCGGTGAAGGCGGGCGAGGTCGGCCCGGACAGCCCGTTCTACGCGACCATGGAAGGAACTGGGGCCCCGTGGAGGAGCGCCCGGCTCTGACCGTGTCCTGACGAGGTGTGCCGGTGCCGGATTCCGGCACCGGCACACCTCGTTCTCAGGCTCCGGCCGGGCGACCCGCCCACGCCTCCTGTGAGGTGAGCGGCCTCAGCGTGAGGGTGTACTCGTAGGTGGAGTCGGGCCGGACCTGGCTGCGCTGGCGCACGGGGTTCGGCGTGTCACCGACCCCGGTCACCGCGTGGCCGGCATGCAGCGTGAACCAGTCCTCGTTGCGCTGCAGCATGAACGGGTACGCGGCGCGTTCGAGGTCGTCGTACTGCGTGACACTGACGTCCTTGGCGCCCGACACCAGCAGGCCCGAGGTGCGGCCGTCGGTGAGCAACGCCCACCGGGTGTCGGTGTGGTTGCCGTGGTCCTGCGGCCGGTGGTACTCGACGTACTGCTCGTCCACCGACGTGGAGTGCACGCCGATGGGCGTGCCGTCCTTACGGTCGACGTAGCTCTCGGCCTTGCGGCCGTACCAGGAGAACGTCGAGTACCGGTCCGGAACCGCCAGCGAGACGCCGATGCGCGGCAGGTACGGCAACGTCCGCATGGAGCCCTGCGGTGTGACCCGGTGGCCGAGCCGCAGCACACCGGCCGAGTCCACCGAGTAGACCATCGTCTGGTCGAACCACGCCCCGGTCACGTCCGGTGCGGCGACCTTGCTGTCCACGATGATCCGAGTGGTCTTGTGGCCGTCCTTCTCCACACGCACACCGGTCACGGTGCTCTGGAGCCGGTCGAGTCCCGCCTTGCGCCAGTCCTCGCCCTCGGCGCGGCCCCACGTGTAGGTCTCGTTGCTGATCGGCGTGCGCCACGCGTCGAGTTTCGGCGCGCCGGCGAGCAGTTCCCGGCCCCACGACTTCATGGACGTCAGCGTGCCCGTCCTCTTCTCCACTGTGTAGGTGGCGCCGGCTGCGGTGGCGGTGATCTTGTCGTTGTCCTCGTGGGTGAACACGACCGCCCAGTCGAGCGGTGCCTTGTCCAGTCCGGGCACCCGGCTGCCGCCGAGCGAGAACTGGTCGTGGGCGAGGACATGACCGGCGGGCAGCATCGGCGCGGCCGCCGAGGTGACCGCCTCCACGGTGAGGAACCGTTCGCGGTCGGCGTCGTTGACCGGGACCGGCAACGAGATGGTCGCGGTCGTGGCGGCCGAGACCCGCAGTGGCTGCTCGCCGCTCCTGACCGTCCGGGAGCCCTCGGCGACCCGCCAGCGCAGGGTGAGATCCTCGGTGCCGGTGAACTGGCGCTCGTTGGTCACCGTCAGCGCGCCACCGGAGTAGGCGAACCGGATGGGCTGGTGCGCCCACGCCAGCTGGGTGGTCTCGGGCTGGACCGAGCGATCCGTGTTGATCAGACCATCCACACCGGACAACGTCGACCCGTACGCGAAGTGCGAGCCGCGTTCCTGGACGCTGTCGAAGTCCAGCGCCAGCGCGGCGCCGCCCGCCGGGGTGGTCGCGCCGAGCTCGGCCGGGGACAGCGCCCGGTCGTAGACACGCACGTCGTCGATCTCACCGCGCGACATCCAGCCGACGGTCGACGGGTCGTTCCACGACATCTCGAAGTCGCGGCCGATGTTGACATCGGCCGCCGAGTAGTCGATCGCACCGGTGAACGGCAGGGTGCCGACCTCGACACCGTCGAGGTAGAGGCGCAGCGCGGTGCCGTCGTAGGTGCCGCTCACGCGGTGCCACTTGCCGTAGAAGTCCGCGGGCACCTTCGCCTGCACGGTGCGCCACGTGCCGCTGTGGATGAAGAACTCCAGCGTGGTCTCGTTCTTCATCTTCAGCGCCCACTGGTGGTCGCCCTTGGTGATGACGCGGAAGTCGCCGGTCCACTTGCCGGGCTTGACCCACGCGTCGAGTGTCAGCGCCTTGCCGGTGATGTCGAGCTTGCGGTCGCGGTAGACCTCGACGAAGTCGTCGAGGCCGGACAGCGACAGTGCTTTGCCACGGTGACCGTCGACGAGTTTCGGGGCGCCGGAGAGCAGTGCGGCGATGTTGTTGCCGGACGTGTCGGGCGCGATCCTGGTCTTCTGCTTGATGTTCTGCTCGGCCCAGTCCCAGATGAAGCCGCCCTGGGTCTGCGGGTTGGCGCGGATGATGTCCCAGAACTCGCGGAAGTTGCCGAGGCTGTTGCCCATCGCGTGCGCGTACTCACCGAAGATCAACGGCTTGGTCGTGCTCTTGGCCTGCTCGGCGAACCGTTCGGGCGACGGATAGCGCGGGCCCCACACGTCGGCGAACGGCGCGTCACCGTCCGGGTTGTTCGACTGGTGGTAGATCGGCCGCGTCGGGTCGTTCGCCTTGAGCCACTTCGCCATCTCGTAGTGGTGGGCGCCGAGGCCTGCCTCGTTGCCGGTGTCCCACATGAAGACGCTCGGGTGGTTCTTGTCGCGTTCGGTCATGCCGATGAGCCGGTCGAGGAACGTGTCGCGCCACTCCGGCTGGTTCGCCTGGCACCACCGCGCGCAGTTCTCGTGGTTGTGGGTCTCGATGTCGACCTCGTCGTCGACCCAGATGCCATGCTTGTCGGCGAGCTCGTAGAAGTACGGGTCGCTCGGGTAGTGCGAGGTGCGCACGGCGTTGACGTTGAGCTGCTCCATCAGCGCCACGTCACGTTCCTGCGCCGCCCTCGGCACGTGCCGGCCGTGGTCGGGGTCGGTCTCGGCGCGGTTGACGCCCTTGAACAGCACCCGTTTTCCGTTGACCAGCAGCGTCTTGTCGCGGATCTCGATCTCGCGGAAGCCAGTCGTCTCACTGGTGATGTGCGTCTGGCCGTTCGGTGCGGTGAGCGTGAACACCACGGTGTAGAGGTTCGGCGTCTCGTCGGTCCACTTGGCCGGGTTGCGCACCGGCAGAGTCAGCCGTGCCGTGCTGCCGGTCACGTCCTGGCTCACCGAACCGACCTCGGTGCCGCGAGCGTCACGCAGGCTGGCGGTGACCCGCTGCGGACCGGTGGCGCCGCGGAGCTCGACGTCCGCGGTGAGCGTCGCGTCGGTGTAGGTGGCGTCCAGATCGGTGCGCAGGGTGACGTCCTGGATGGAGCTCGCGGGCGTCGAGTACAGCGACACCGAGCGGAAGATGCCGCTGTAGCGCCACTGGTCGTAGTCCTCGAGGTAGGAGCCGGCGCTCCAGCGGTGCACCTGCACGGCGATCGTGTTGCGGCCCGGTCGCAGCGCGGAGGAGAGGTCGAACTCGGCCGGTGTGTAGCCACCCTGGTCGTAGCCGATGTACTTGCCGTTGACCCACACGAAATAGCCGGACGTCACGCCCTCGAACCGCAGGAACGTCGAACGCTCGCTCCACGCGGCCGGCAGGTCGAAGTCGCGGACGTACGCGCCGGTCGGGTTGACGTCGCGCGGGACGCGGGGCGGGCTGTCCGGCTGCACCTCGGTGGCGATGTTGCGGAAGATCGGGTGGTCCAGGCCGTCGGTCTGCCACGTGTGCGGCACCGACACCGTGCGCCAGCGGGAGGTGTCGTACCCGTCGGCGTGGAAACCCGCGGGCACGTCGGCGGGCCGGTCCGCCATGGCGATCCGCCACTTCCCGTCCAGCGACTGCGTGAACGGCGTGCGTTCGTCGCGGCGCACGGCGGACGCGATGTCGGCGTGCGGGCGAAGGAACGCGTGGTGCGGCTCCTGGCCCTCGGCGATCTTGCGTGGATCTTCCAGATAGGTGTGCACGTCCGGTGGAGGGTCGGCCGCGGCGGCGATCGGTGTGATCGAACCCGCCGCAACTAACAGCACTGTTGCAAGAACAATCGCCCGCTGCACGCTGAACCTCCATGTTCAGACAGAAATGAACACAAGTGAACAGCCGGATGGAGGGGTCGACAAGAGGACGGCAGGTCTAGCCCGTTCACACCAGCGACTACTGGTATCGAACAAGCAAGATCTTGCGTTCGATTTTGTTCGACATCACGCTGCCACCAGTCACGTTGGCCCTCGACGAAGAGGACGTGGATGATGAAACGCAGAACGGCGCCGATCGTGCTGGCGGCCGCGGTGCTGCTGGCCTCACTGGGTGCGCCGGGAACCGCGGTGGCGGCACCGGGGGTGAGTCTCGTCGGAGACACCCTGCTCGACGCCTCGGCGCTGTACTTCGTCTCCTACGACGGGGTGGTGAACAACAACTCGTTCCAGCAGGACGCGATCGTGACCTACCAGGGCCGTCAGTACGCCACCTGGTACACCGCGAGCCGCAACGCCGTGATCGCGCGGCGGGCGGTGGGCGGCACGCGGTGGGAGACCGTGGTCCTGCCGCACCAGCTCAGCGTCGACGACTCGCACAACGTGATCTCGCTGGGAATCTCACCGCAGGACAACACGATCCACATCGCGATGGACACGCACAACACGCGTCTGTTCTATCTGAGGTCCACGACCGGTCTCGCGGCCGGGGCGGGGGCGTGGAACGCGGCGGCGTTCGGTCAGGTGCAGCGCACGCTCGGCGGTGTGGAGCTCGGCGCGTTGACGTACCCGCAGTTCGTGGTCACGCCGGAGGGCAGGCTGCAGTTCAGCTACCGCACCGGTGGCTCGGGCAACGGTGTCAACGAGCTTGCCGAGTACTCCGGTGGCACGTGGCGCAGGCTGGGTGCGTGGTCGTCGGCCACCGGCTCCTACAAGGGCACCAACGGGGTCGTGTCGACCACGCGGAACATGTACCTGCACGGTCTGACGTACGACCGAAGTGGACGGTTGCACGCGGCGTTCACCTGGCGTGAAGGCAACACCGGCGTGCTCTGCAGCTCCGGTGGGCTGACCAACCACGACACCGGCTACGTCTACAGCGACGACCGCGGCCGGACGTGGCGCAACGGCGCGGGAACCGTGGTGGGCACGACGGGTGGCACGCCGGTCGGCGTCGGCTCGCCCGGTCTCGTCGTCGATCCGCTCGACCCGAACCACGGCCTGATGAACCAGGAGAGTCAGGCGGTGGACGCGAGCGGCAGGCCGCACGTGGTGATCAGCTACGTGCCCGGCCGGTTCACCCAGTGCGTGTCGAACTACGCGCAGCAGCGCACGCAGTACGGCCGCACGTTCCACGTCTTCCGTGGCGCGGACGGCGACTGGACCAAGATGGAGGTGCCGGTCCCGCCGGCCCACAGCCAGCGTTCCAAGATCGTGTTTGATCGCGCGGACAACGCGTACCTGGTGATGCCGCGTGGAAAGGTCGTGGCGGCGAGCAGGGCGAGTGGCTGGACGGACTGGACCACCGTGTTCGACCGGCCGTCGCTGCGGGCGTTCGGCGAGGTCAACGTCGACATGTCCCGCGTTGCCTCGCAGGGGATCCTGTCCGTGCAGTACCAGCAGACCTCGAGCGGATCGACGCCGTCGCCGATCCGCGTCGCGGACTTCCGGCTCGGCTGACCGAGCCGGTCACAGGTCACAGATGTTCGCGGAGGTGCCGTAGCTGCGTCTCGACGTGGCTGGTGGGCGTGGCGTGCTTGCCGAACGGTGAGACGGTGATCTCCTTGGGTGCGCGGACCTCGTGGTAGGCCGCGTACACAGTGGACGGTGGGCAGGTCTCGTCCATCAGCCCGACGCTGAACAGGCACCGCGCGGTGATCCGCCGGGCCAGCAGGGCGCAGTCGACGTACCGGAGTGTCTCGAGAGCGGCGGGCACGAGCGCGTCGTGCTGGGCGAGGAAATCGCTGATCTCGGTGTACGGAGGAGTGCCGCCGATGCGGATCGCGCGGTGCAGGTCGCAGAGGAACGGCACGTCCGCGTGACACACCTGGACGCGGTCGGGCCGCAGTGACGCGGCGGCCAGTGCCAGTGCGCCGCCCTGGCTGCCGCCGGCCACGGCGATGCGTTCCGGGTCGGCGCCGGGCAGTTCGGCGGCGACGTCCACCGCGCGCGCGGCATCGAGGTAGAGGCGGGTGAAGTAGTAGTCGTCCGGGTCGGCGATACCCCGGGTCATCACGCCGGGGAACTCGGGACCCGTGCCCGCGGCGGCGTCGGGGGTGGCGCCGACCGACCACCTGCCGCCCTGGCCTCGCGTGTCCATCACGAACGTCGCGAAACCGAGGCTGGGCAGCAGAACGTGGTCGGTCGGCAGGCCGCGGCCGCCGCCGTAGCCGATGAAACGGACGACCACCGGCAGTGGTTCGTCGCCCGGTGGACGCAGATACCAGCCGCGGACGCGGTGGCCGTGCGCCCCGGAGAACTCCACGTCATAGACCGCCAGCGGGCGGTAGAGGTCCGGTTCGTGCGGGCGGAGCGTCACGGGCTTCGCCTCGGCCGCGGACTTGGCGAGCCTGGTGGCCCACCACTCGTCGAGGTCTGCGGGCTCGGGCGTGGTGACGCGGTGCCGGTGCAGCTCCGCTTCGGACATGTCGACGACGGGCAACTGGGTTTCTCCTCTACAGCTTCGCGGCGACGATCGGGGCCAGGCGGTCCGCGATCTTGCGGTGCCCCTGGTCGTTGGGGTGGACATTGTCCGTCGTGTCGGTGGCCTCGTTGATCCAGCCCTCGGTGTTGACGAAGTACACGTTGCGGTCGCCGCCGTCGTTGAGCACCTTGACCGCGGCCTGCGTCTCGGGCAGGTACCGCTTGCGGAACGTGCCCAGCGCGAAGATCGCGGCGGTGGGGTACTTCTCCCTGGCGCGTCGCATCAGCGTGACGTAGGAGGCGTGGAACTGCTCCTTGGTCACCTTGTGGCCGACGTCGTTGGTGCCGAGGTTGATCACGACGGCGTTCGCCCGGTAACGGCCGAAGTTCCACGCGGGGGCGGTGAGCGCGAGACCGGTGCGCAGGAACCCTTCCCGCATGCTCAGACAGCCGTCGGCCGCCGGGTGCAGGCACGAGCCGCCGACGGCGATCTGGGTGTGGCCCGTCTTGAGCTTCTCGCCGGTGAGCCAGCCGTAGGCGGTGAGCGCCTGCTTCGACGACTGCTGGCCGACCGTGATCGAGTCGCCGACGAACTCGATGATCTTCGACGGCACGGGCGGGGCGAACGTGGTCGCGCCGGAGTCGAGCGTGATGCCCTGGAAGACGGCGTCGCCCTTGTAGGAACCGGCGATCGGGCGGTACGACACGCGCAGGGTGTGCCTGCCCGCCGCGAGCCCGGCCGGCGTGACGTCCACGGTGCCGCTCCGGTTCACATAGGACACGTCCGGCCCGCCGTCGACGCTGACGAAGAAGTCGATCGCGCGGCGCTGGTTGAGTTTCACCGTTCGGCCGGTGAAGCCGACGGTCAGGTAGGCGCCCGCCCACTCCGACACGTAGGCGCTGGACGAGCTGGTGTTCCATCGGCCGAAGTACTTCACGTTCGGGTCGGCGGGGGAGGCCGCCGTGGCGGCGGAGGCCGGGACCGCGGTGCTCACGAGCACCGCTGCCGCGACGAGGAGTTGCCTGATCACGGGATTTCCTTCCGATGCGCGGGCAGGGCCACGCCGGTCAGGGTGAACCGTTTCAATGCGGAGCGCAAGGGGATAATCTCTTGCAGCGTAAGAAGGAAAGCGGTTTCCCGGATTCACGCGTACGGCCTGATCGACGGTTCCTTGAAACGGTTCAAGCTGGTGGGATGAGCGGCGCCGGCTTTCCTGGCGGGTCTCGGGCCGGTGACGTTTCGTCGAACAGAACCCGGTCGTTCGACGGGATTCGCGTCGAAGGAGTCGAATACGGTTTCTCACGCTTGACGGCGTTGTTGCGCCTGTGTCAGGTTCGCGGGACTCGGTCGAAGCGGTTCGACGACCACTCGTAGTTACGTCAAACGCTTCAACAGTCGGAGGTGCCGACGTGGTCACCATCGCGGATGTGGCGAGGCATGCCGGAGTCGCGCCGAGCACGGTGTCGTACGTGCTGACGGGCAAGCGGTCGATCTCGCCCCAGACTCGTTCGAAGGTCAGGGAGAGTATCCGGCTGCTGGGTTATCACCCGCATGCCGGGGCGAGGGCGCTCGCGAGCAGCAGGACGAACGTGGTGGCGCTGGTGCTGCCGCTGCGACCCGGAATGCACCTGCCGGTGCTGATGCGGTTCGTGACGTCGGTGGTCACCACCGCCCGCAGACATGACATGGACGTGTTGCTGGTGACGGCCGACCAGGGCGCGCAGGGACTGCGCCGGGTGGCGGGCAGCGCGCAGGTCGACGGCTTCCTCGTGATGGACGTGAAGCTCGAGGACGACCGGGTACCTCTGCTGCGTCAGCTCGCTCAACCGTCCGTCCTCATCGGACATCCGGTGGCCACCAGGGGACTCACGTGCGTCGATCTGGACTTCGAGGCCGCCGGTGGGCGATGTGTGGAACACCTGGCTGACCTGGGGCACCGCTACATCGGGTTCCTCGGGGCGCCGAGCGTGGTGTACCAGCGCAACTCCGGATTCGCGCAGCGCACGATGGCAGGGTTCGGAGCGGCGGCGATGCGGCGCGGCATCGCCTCGACGGCACTGCCTGCCGAGGACGACCACGAGTCGGTGCTGGCATCGGTGCGTGCGCTGCTGCGCATGCAGCCGGCGATGACCGCGCTCGTCGTGCACAACGAGGCCGCGCTCGGCTGGGTCGCCGGAAGCCTGCGGACCCTGGGGCGCAGAGTCGGTGAGGACATCGCCGTCGTGGCGATCTGTCCGGACGAACAGGCCGAGCAGATGCAGCTGACCTCGGTCCGGCTGCCCGCGGAGGAACTCGGTGGGCAGGCGGTCGAGCTGTTGCTCGCCCGGCTCAACGGTCAGCCGACCCCGCCGCTGACCCTTCTGCCGCCCAGGCTGGCCAGCCGCGCGAGCACCGCCGCGCGCCCGGCGCGTGTCTGACGTTCGAGTCCGGTACGAGTCCACTGTAGACCGGCGGCCGCGCCGATGAGACTGAGCTCTGGCAAGGGATGAGAGGAACGCACAGTTCATGCCGAAGAGGTCCGACGTCACGCGTGGCCACGTGTGGGTGCCGAGGTGACGCGGCTCTGGTTCACGGCGCCGGCGCGGGCGTGGGAGGAGGCGTTGCCGCTGGGCACCGGACGGCTGGGTGCGATGTGCTTCGGCGGCGTCGACACCGAACTGGTGCAGCTCAACGACGACCGCCTGTGGACGGGGGCACCCCTGCCGCCTCCGTCCGGCGACCCTGGCCTGGTCGCTCAGGCCCGTTCGCACGTGCTGGCCGGTAAACCCGCCGCGGCGGAGGAGGTTCTTCGCCGTGCCCAGGGGCCCGACACGGCGAAGTACCTGCCGCTGGCCAACCTCATGCTCGTCGGTGGGCCGGCCGAGACAGAGTTCTACCGGCGCGAGCTCGACCTGCGCACCGGCGTCTACACCGTCTCCTACCGAGCGGGCGAGACCGAGGTGCGGCGGGAAGCGGTGTGCCACCCCGGTCTGCACGTGCTGGCGCTGCGCGTGACCGGACCCCGCGTGGGCCTGCTGCTGCGTAGCTCGGTGTGCGGAGAGAACTTCAGCGCGCCCGATGGAATCGTGGGCGTCCGCGGCCGGGTGCCGTCCGGCATGGCGTGTGCTGCCGTCGTGGCCGTGGACGGCGACACGGTCTACGTGGCGACCGAGGTGGGCTACCGCGGGCCCGGCACCGAACCGGAGGACGACCCGGCCGAGTGCACCCGCCTGGCGCTCGAGCGGGTTGTGCGGGCACGCGAGTTGGGATGGGAACGGGTGCGTGCCGAGGCGGTGAGCGCCCATCGGGAGTTGTTCGACCGGGTGAGCCTCCACCTCGGGCCGGCGCCGGACCGGCCGACCGACGAGCGGATCGCCGAGCCTGCCGCCGATGACCGGGCGCTGGCCGCGCTGCTGTTCCAGTTCGGCCGCTACCTGCTGATCGCCGGCTCCCGGCCGGGCACACTGCCCGCGAACCTCCAGGGCGTGTGGAACCCGCACGCCGACCCGCCGTGGCGTGGCAACTACACGCTCAACATCAACCTGCAGATGAACTACTGGCCCGCCGAGGTCACCGCGCTGTCCGAGTGTCACGAGCCGCTGCTGGAGTTCGTGGAACAGCTGGCCGGGTTCGGTGCGGCGACGGCGAAGGCACTCTACGGCGCACCGGGCTGGGTGGCCCACCACAACAGTGACCCGTGGTGTCTCACGACCCCGGTCGGTGCGGGCAGCGGTGATCCGGCATGGTCGAACTGGCCGATGGCGGCGGCGTGGCTGTGTCAGCACCTGTGGGAGCACTACGCGTTCACCGGCGACGTGGAGTGGCTTCGTGACCGTGCCTGGCCCGTGCTCCGCGGCGCCGCCGAGTTCTGCCTGCACTGGCTGATCGAACGGGACGGGGTGCCGACCACGGCGCCGTCCACCTCGCCGGAGAACCACTATCTGACCGGTGACGGAACGCGGGTCGCGGTCGGTGTCGGCGCCACGATGGATCTTTCGCTGATGGCCGAGCTGTTCGGCAATCTCCTGGAGGCGGCGGAAGTTCTCGGTGTCCGCGGCGACGACGTGGTGGACCGGGCCCGCGCGACCGACCTGCCGCCACCGCCGATCGGCCCGCACGGTCAGCTGCTGGAGTGGGCCGACGACGTGCCGGACGCCGAACCGGGTCATCGGCACGTGTCCCACCTGTTCGGCCTGTACCCCGGCAGCCGGATCGACCGTGTGCGCACCCCTGAGCTGGCCGAGGCGGCCGAACGCGCCCTCGTCGCCAGGGGAGACGCGGGCACCGGCTGGTCGCTCGCGTGGAAAGCCGCTCTGTGGGCACGGCTCGGCGACGGCGATCGCGCACACGCCCTGCTGCTGATGCTGCTGACCGACGCCACGACCGGCGGCGCCGGGGTGTACCGGAACCTGTTGTGCGCGCACCCTCCGTTCCAGATCGACGGCAACTTCGGCGCCACCGCCGCGATCGCGGAGATGTTGCTGCAAAGCCACACCGGAGAACTGCGGCTGCTGCCCGCGTTGCCCGCCGCATGGCCGACCGGTGCGGTACGGGGCCTGCGGGCGCGCGGTGGCGTCGAGGTGGATCTCTGGTGGGACGAGGGGAAGTTGTGCGCGGCCGCGCTGCGCGGACCCGACGCGCCAAGACCGTTGTCGTGACCTGCCAGGGCTCGACCGCCGAGGTGGCACTGAGATCCGGTGTCCAGCTGATGCTCGACGCCATGCTCACCCCCGTCGCGTGTTGACGCCCGGCATGGCCGTGCCCGCCTTTCCCATCCCAACCGCTCGACCGAACATCCGAAGGAATCTCCATGGGGCATCGTCGCCCGTTCAGAGTCATGTCCGCGATCACGGCAGCGGCGACGTGCTTGGCCGTCGCCGCCTGCTCCGCGGCCGCGCCATCACCACCCGAACCCGAGCTGACCGTGGCCGTGTGGGGCAGCAGCCAGGACGCCCAGACCTACCAGCAGCGCGTCGACCTCGCACGTGACCACGTCGGCGGTCTGAAGATCAAGCTGATGCACGTCCCGAACAACGGCGACTACGGCAAGAAGATCCAGGAGATGATCACCGCGGGCAAGGCGCCGGACATCATCCAGGTCAACGAGTCCGTCCACAGCCACAGCAGCAAGAACCAGCTGATCCCGCTCAACGACTACCTCGGCTCGGCGAAGCTGGACCTCGTCGCGAGGTTCGGCGAACGGGCCGCGCACTCCTACGACCGCGAGGGCAAGACGTGGGCGCTGCCGGACCGTAACGGGCCGATGGTCCTGTACTACAACAAAGACCTCTTCGACAAGGACGGTGTCGCCTACCCGACCGCCGACTGGAAGTGGCCGGACTTCCTCGCCGCCGCGCAGAAGCTGACGGTCCGCGAGGGCGCCAAGACCATGCGCTACGGCTTCGCCGCGGGTGACTGGTGGCCGTGGTGGATGGCGTTCATGCTGCAGAACGGCGGCAGGATCGTCGACGACGCGGGCAAGCCGGTGATCAACTCGCCGCAGAACGTCAAGGCGATGCAGTTCTACGTCGACCTGGTGGCCAAGCACAAGGTCGCACCGTCCAAACGGGACTACGAGAACCTGAAGATCAGCAGTCCGGACCAGCTCTTCGCCCAGGGCAACGCCGCCATGGTGATGACCGGTTTCTGGAACGTCGCCGCACTCAAGGAGGTGCCGCACGTGCGGTGGGGTGTCGCGCCGCTGTTCCAGAACACGAAGCAGGCGACGATCTCGTTCCAGACCGGGCTGGCGATCACCAAGGCGAGCAGGAACCAGGACCTCGCGTTCAAGGTCCTCGACTTCCTGACCACCGCCGATGGGCAGAAGCCGATCGCCGTCAACGGCCAGGACGGGCCGGCGAACCGGGAGGTGCAGGACAGCGATCTGTTCCTGCACCCGGCGTGGGCCATCGCCGACGTCGACATGACCGCTTTCAAGACGTCCGCGGAGTTCGCCTACGCGCCACCGATGACGCCGGAGTGGGGGGACATGCAGAAGGTGTTCGGGACGATCATCGGTGAGATCTGCGACGGGGTGATCTCGCCGAGCGACGGGCTGGCGGCCGCTCAACGATCCCTGGAGAACCTCGGCAAATGACGACTCCGGTCCTCCTCGTAGGACCCGGTACGAAGGGCGCTTTGTCCACCTGGGGTGGACAAAAGCGCCCTTCATCGACTTCGGGGCGGGCGAGACCCGGCTGGCGTCGGGTTGTCTCGCAGGACAAGCCGACGTCAGCGCGTTGTCCGCATCGGACAGCTTCGCGCAGTGGGCCACTCGGCGGTGTGTGCCGGGATCACCGCGTGGTTACAGTCCGCCTTCTGGGAGCGCTCCCAGATTCTGACTCAACCCTGCTGGACGTTTCCTCAGGAGGTCATGTTGACCTGGCGAATTCTCCGAGCGGTGGTGGCCGCGCTGCTGCTCGTCACCACCGTGGTCATCGCTCCCGCCACGGCCGTCGCCGCGGCGCCCACGCGGATCATGGCTCTCGGTGACTCCATCACCGGTTCACCGGGATGCTGGCGCGCGTTGCTCTGGAAACACCTGCAGGACACCGGGCACACCGACGTCGACTTCGTCGGTTCGCTGCCGGCACCGGGCTGTGGCTTCTCGCACGACGGCGAGAACGAAGGCCATGGCGGGATCCTGGCGACGAACATCGTGCGGAACAACCAGCTGCCGGGCTGGTTGTCGGCGGCGCGTCCCGACATCGTCCTGATGCACCTGGGCACCAACGACGTCTGGAGCAACATCCCGGCGAGCACCATCCTCGGCGCCTACACGCACGATGCTCGGCCAGATGCGGGCCGCGCAACCCCGCCGATCAAGCTCGTCGTCGCGCAGATCATCCCGATGAACCCGGCGAACTGCTCGGCCTGCGGCCAGCGCGTGGTCGACCTGAACAACGCCATTCCGGGCTGGGCGCGGGCGAACAGCACGGCGGCCTCGCCGATCACCGTCGTCGACCAGTGGACCGGGCTTCGACACCGCGGCCGACACCACCGACGGCGTGCACCCCAACAGCACCACCGGCATCCAGAAGATGGAGAGCCGGTGGTACCCCGCGGTGGTCGCGGCGCTGCGCCCGAACGCGGCGGTGGGCCTGCACGTCGAGGGCACCCGCGTCGTGGAGTCGAACGGCGCGACGTTCGTGATGCGCGGCGTGAACCACGCACACGTCTGGTACCCGACCCAGACCAGGGCGTTCGCGGACATGAAGACCTTCGGCGCCAACACCGTCCGGGTCGTGCTCGGCAGCGGGAAGCGGTGGGGGCCGACACTCGGCGGCCGAGGTCACGAGCGTCATCTCGCTGTGCAAGCAGTCGAAGCTGATCTGCGTGCTGGAAGTCCACGACACCACCGGTTTCGGCGAGGAGAGCGCAGCCGCCAGCCTCGACCAGGCGGCGACGCTACTGGATCAGTGTCGCCAGTGCGCTCAAGGGCCAGGAGAACTACGTCGTCATCAACCTGGGCAACGAGCCGTTCGGCAACGACCAGCAGGTGAGCGCGACCTGGGCGAGCGCGACGAGCAGCGCGATCAGCCGGTTGCGCGGCGCCGGGCTGCAGCACCTGCTGATGGCCGACGCGCCGATGTGGGGTCAGGACTGGCAGAACATCATGCGCGACAACGCGGCCTCGGTGCTCAACGCCGATCCGCAGCGCAACACGGTGTTCTCCATCCACATGTACGGCGTCTACAACACCGCCGCGAAGATCAACGCCTACTTCGACGCGTTCCGGACCGCCGGCCTGCCGTTGGTGGTGGGGGAGTTCGGGAGCATGCACTCGGACGGCGACCCGGACGAGGACACGATCATGGCCCAGGCGCAGGCCCGCGGTCTGGGCTACCTCGGCTGGTCGTGGAGCGGCAACAGCGGCGGCGTCGAGTACCTCGACCTGGTCAACTCGTTCGACCCGGCCCGCCTGACGCCGTGGGGTGAGCGGTTCCTCAACGGCCCCAACGGCGTTCGGCTGACGTCGAAGGAAGCGACCATCTACGGCGGAGGCGGCGGTGACAGCCAGCCGCCGTCCACACCGGGCACACCCACCGTCTCGGCCGTGACCTCCACCAGCGCCACGCTGACCTGGACCGCCTCGACCGACAACGTCGGTGTCACCGGATATGACGTCCTCCGCGCACCGGGCGCCAGTGGTGGCTCCTTCACCCAGGTCGGTTCGGCCACGACGACCACCTACACCGACACCGGGCTGACCTCGGCCACCACCTACCGGTACCAGGTGCGCGCCAAGGACGCCGCCGGGAACACCTCGGCGAACTCGGGCACGGTGACGGCGACGACCGGCGCGGGCGGCGGCACCGGGACGTGCAAGATCGGCTACTCGGCGCCGAGCTGGGGCGGTGGCAACGGGTTCACCGCCAGTCTGTCCATCACCAACACGGGCACCACCCCGGTCGACGGCTGGACCCTGGCCTTCACCTACACGGCGGGCCAACGGGTCACCTTGCCCGGCTGGGGCGCCACCTTCGCCCAGACGAGCGGCGGCGCTGTCACCGCCACGAACCTGACCTGGAACCGCACGCTGGCACCGAACGCCTCGACCAGCATCGGCTTCAACGGCACCTACAGCGGGTCGAACCCGGCGCCGGCGTCGTTCACGCTCAACGGAAACACCTGCACCATCGCCTGACGGACGAAGCCCGCTCGGCCGGCCGAGCGGGCTTCTCTCAGCGCAGGCGGGCGACCCAGTCGTCCAGGCTGCGCAGCGCCGTCCCAATCGACCAGCAGCGGACCGGCCGGCGTCTCCAGGACGTTGTCCGGCTTCACGTCGCGGTGCGTGCTCACCGGCGTGAGATCACCCTGGTCGGCGGCCATCGCCCTGGCCTCGGCGATCTCCGGCAGGTAGGCCCGCACGGCGTCGGTGAAGTCGTTCGGCGCCTCGTCCAGCCACTCCCGCCACTCCTCGACGGGGTGCGGCTGCCAGACAGGCATACCGCCGACCGGGAGAGTGTGCAGGGCCGCCAGGGTGGTACCGACCCACGCCGGGACGTCCGTGGCCGGCGGGCCGCTGTCGCACCACTCGTGCACCAGGTAACTGGCGATCTCCTCACCTGCCCGGACATCCGCCAGCAGCGGCGCGGCCGGTTCGAGTGGGTGCACCGGGCGGGGCATGGGAAAACCACGGGCGTGCGCGTCCAACTGGATCCGGGCGGACACCAGATAATCGCGCAGCCACCAGTCCTCGCGCGACCGGTTCAGCCGCTTGACCGCCCAGGCACCGCGCGACGTGTGCAGACGCCACATCAGGTGTGATCCCCCGCCCGCCACCGGTGTCGGCGGTCCGAGGACGTCACCGAGCCCGAACGCCGCGGCCACCGCTGTCTGCCAGTCCACGACCACAGACGCTAGACGAGCGGTCGGTGACGACCCGAGAAGTTTCACCGGGGCAGGTAGCGCCGCAACGGCTGGGACTCCCGTACCAGCGACCTGAGGTCGGCGAGCGTGCCGTGGACCGCGCCCACGGCACGCGCCTGCACCAGGACGTTGCCCAGCGCGGTCGCCTCGACCGGCCCGGCGAGCACCGGCAGACCGCACGCGTCGGCGGTGAGCTGGCACAGCAGCTGCGTTGCGCGCGCCGCCGCCGACGATGTGCACGACGTCGACCTCCTGGCCGGACAGGCGTTGTGCGTCGGCGACGGCGTCGCGGTGGGCCAGCGGCGAGGCTGTCCAGGATGCACCGGACGATCTCGGCCCGCGTCTCCGGCGTGCGCTGGCCGTGCTCGCGGCACGCACCGCGCGATCCGCGCGGGCATGTCACCGGGCGGCAGGAACACCGGGTCGTCCGGATCGACCACCGAGCCCGGCGGCGCGTGCGGCGGCCTCGCGCAGCAGACGGTTCCAGCTCGGCGTCCCAGCTCGCGCAGGCACTCCTGCAGCAGCCACAGGCCCATGACGTTGCGCAGGTAGCGGATCGTGCCGTCGACGCCGCCCTCGTTGGTGAAGTTGGCGGCCCGGCTCTCCTCGGTGAGCACGGGGTCGGTCGAGCTCCACGCCGACCAGCGACCAGGTGCCGCAGGAGATGTAGGCGAACCGGTCGTCCCGGCGGGCACGGCGACGACCGCGGAGGCGGTGTCGTGCGAGCCGACCGCGGTGACCGGGACGCCGTCGCAGGTGCCCGCCGGCGTCGCCGGGGTGGCGCAGGTCCGGCAGCAGGCCCGGTGGGAGATCGCGCGTCAGCTCGGCGGACCACTGTCCGCTTCGGACGTCGAGCAGGCCGGTGGTGGTGGCGTTGGTGTCCTCGGCGCCGCGTTCCCCGGTCAGCCAGTAGCCCAGCAGGTCCGGGATCAGCAGCAGCTGGGCGGCCGTGCGCCAGCAGTGGTTCCGCCACGAGCTGGAAGATCGTGTTGAACGGCAGGAACTGCAGGCCGTTGAGCTCGTACAGCGCCGTCCGGCGGCGACCGTGCATGCCGTCGGTGCGGGCGTCGCGGTAGTGCACCGGGTTGCCCAGCAGCGCGCCGTCGCGCGTCGAGCAGGCCGTAGTCGACCGCCCAGGTGTCGATGCCGATGCTGTCGAGCCCGACGGCGTCGGCCGCGGCGAGCCGCAGCCCGGTCCAGGACCTCGCGGTACAGCCCGAGGACGTCCCAGTGCAGGCGTGTCGCGCAGGCGCACCGGCTCGTTGGGGAACCGGTGCACCTCCTCGCATGCGCAGCACGCCGTCGCCGACGCGTCCGCAGCATCACCCGGCCGCTGGACGCGCCGAGGTCGACCGCGGCGACCGTGGCCGTCATCGCAGGAACGCCGCGGCGACGCCGGCGTCGACCGGGATGTGCAGCCCGGTGGTGAGCGACAGGTCGCCGCCGGTGAGCGCGAACACCGCGCCGGCGACGTGCTCGGGCAGCACCTCCCGCTTGAGCAGGGTGCGCTGGGCGTAGAACTCGCCGAGCTCCTCCTCGGGCACGCCGTAGACCGCGGCGCGCTGGGCGCCCCAGCCGCCGGCGAAGATGCCGGAGCCGCGGACCACGCCGTCGGGGTTGACGCCGTTGACCCGGATGCCGTGCTCGCCGAGCTCGGCGGCGAGCAGCCGGACCTGGTGGGCCTGGTCGGCCTTGGCCGCGCCGTACGCGACGTTGTTCGGGCCCGGCGAACACGCGAGTTCTTGCTGGAGATGTAGACGATGTCGCCGCCCATCCCCTGCGCGAGCATCACCCGCGCGGCCTCCCGGGAGACCAGGAACGAGCCCTTGGCCATCACGTCGTGCTGCAGGTCCCAGTCCGCCTCGGTGGTCTCCAGCAGCGGCTTGGAGATCGACAGCCCGGCGTTGTTGACGACCAGGTCGACCCCGCCGAACGCGAGCGCGGCCGCGCCGGAACGCCTCGGCGACGGCGGCCGCGTCGGTGACGTCGGCGGTGCACCGGCGACCGCCACGTCGGCCGAACCGATCTCGCTCGGCGACCGTCGCGTGCGGCGTCGCCGTCGCGGTCGGCGACGACGACGCACGCGCCCTCGGCGGCGAGCCGCTGCGCGATGGCCCGGCCGATGCCCGAGCCGCCGCCGGTGACGAGCGCGACCCGGGTGGCGAGCGGCTTCGGCTTCGGCATCCGCCGCAGCTTGGCCTCCTCGAGCGCCCAGTACTCGATCCGGAACTTCTCGCGCTCCGTCGATCGGCGCGTACGTGGACACCGCCTCGGCGCCGCGCATCACGTTGATGGCGTTGACGTAGAACTCGCCGGCGACCCGGGCGGTCTGCTTGTCCTTGCCGAAGCTGAACATGCCGACGCCGGGCACCAGCACGATCGCCGGGTCGGCGCCGCGCATCGGCGGGCTGTCCGGCGTCGGCGTGCCGCTCGTAGTAGGCCCGGTAGTCCTCGCGGTAGGCCGTCGTGCAGCTCTCGCAGCCGCGCGATCGACCTCCTCGAGCGGCGCGGTCGGCGGCAGGTCGAGCACCAGCGGCCGGACCTTGGTGCGCAGGAAGTGGTCCGGGCAGGACGTGCCGAGCGCGGCCAGTTCGGCGTGCTCGGCGCGGGCGAGGAAGTCCAGCACCACGTCGCTGTCGGTGAAGTGGCCGACCTGCGGGCGGTCGGTGGAGGCCAGGCCGCGGATCACCGGCGCCAGCGCGGCGGCCCGCGCCCGCCGCTCGGCCTCCGGCAGCGGCTGCGTGCGACGACCGGCGCCGAACGGCTCGGCGCGGCCGTGCTCGTCGAGGAACGCGCTGCGCGGTGCGGATGATCTCCAGCGAGTTGCGCCTCGCACTCGTCGCTGGTCGCGCCCCAGGCGGTGATGCCGTGCCCGCCGAGGATCACGCCGATCGCCTGCGGGTTGCGCCGCGCTGACCGCGGCGATGTCCAGGCCGAGCTGGAAGCCGGGCCGCCGCCACGGCACCCAGACCACCCGGTCGCCGAAGCACTCCTTGGTCAGCGCCTCGCCGTCGGCGGCGGTCGCGAGCGCGATGCCGGCGTCCGGGTGCAGGTGGTCGACGTGCGGCGCGTCGACCAGGCCGTGCATGGCGGTGTCGATCGACGGCGCCGCGCCGCCCTTGCCGTGCAGGCAGTAGTCGAACGCGGCGACCATCTCGTCCTCGCGCTCGACGCCCGGGTAGACGTCCGACCAGCGCGCGCAGCCGGTCCAGCCGCAGCACGCGCGAGCCCGGCCTCGGTCAGCGTGCCGAGGTCGCCGCCGGATCCCTTGACCCACAGCAGCTCGACCGGCTGCCCGGTGACCGGGTCGGTCGCGGTCGCCCTTGGCCGAGGTGTTGCCGCCGGCGTAGTTGGTGTTGCGCGGGTCGGCGCCGAGCCGGTTGCTCCGGCCCAGCAGCGCCTCGACCTGCGCTCATCACGCACCCCACCCGGCCGGCCTCGCCGCCGACTCGTTCGCGCGACGATCTTCTCGGCGTAGCCGGACCGCCGGTAGGCCGCCATCGGGTCGGGGTCGAGGCCCATGCTCCTCGCGCAGCTCGCGCGAGCAGCGGCCGGACGTCGGTGTTGTAGGCGTCCATCAGCACGCCGTTCGCGCCGAGCACGTCACCGGCCCGCTGCGCCGCGGCGAGCGCCTCGGCGTCGACCAGCAGCGCCTTGGCCGTCGCCTCCTGGACGTTCATCACCGAGCGGATCATGGCCGGGGATCTTCGGCTCGATGTTGTGGCACTGGTCGAGCATGAACGCGATGCCCGCCGCCGGCGTCGAGCGCGCCGCCGAGCACGATCTCGTGCATGATCCGGAACAGCTGGAACGGGTCGGCCGAGCCCGACCATCAGGTCGTCGTCGGCGTAGAAGCGGGAGTTGAAGTCGAACGCGCCGAGCTTCCCGGCGCGCAGCAGGAACGCGACGATGAACTCGATGTTGGTGCCCGGCGCGTGGTGCCCGGTGTCGATCACCACCTGCGCCCGGTCGCCGAGCTGCAGGCAGTGCGCGTACGCGGTGCCCCAGTCCGGGCACGTCGGTCGTGTAGAACGCCGGCTCGAAGAGCTTGTACTCCAGCAGCATCCGCTGGTCGTCGCCGAGCCGCTCGTAGACCTCGGCGCAGCGCCTCGGCGAGCCGGTCCTGCCGGGCCCGGATGTTGTCCTGGCCGGGGTAGTTGGTGCCGTCGGAGAACCACAGCTTCAGGTCGCGCGACCCGGTCGCGTCCATGATGTCGACGCACTCGAGCAGGTGGTCGATCGCCTTGCGCCGCACCGCCGGGATCGGGGTTGGTGACGCTGCCGAGCTTGTAGTCGTCGTCCTGGAACACGTTGGAGTTGATCGGCGCCGAGCGCGACGCCGCGATCCTCGCGCGTGCTGGGCGAGCTCGCGCGTAGTCGTCGACCCGGTCCCACGGGATGTGCAGCGCGACGCGTCGGCGCGACGCCGGTGAACCGGTGCACCTGCCGCGGCGTCGGCGATCTTCTCGTACGGGTCGCGCGGCACGCCCTGCTGGGCGAACACCTTGAACCGGGTGCCCGAGTTGCCGAACGCCCACGACGGCGTCTCGATCCGCTGCTCGCGGAGCGCTGTCCAGCACACTCATGCGTTCACTCCCCAAATGCGTCAGTCGAGGTGGAAGACCTCGTCGAGCGGCCGCATGCGTTCGTCGGGCCGGCGCCGTCGAGGTCGACGAAGAACTCCGCCATCTCGGCCTGCCAGCGGGCGTTGACCTCGGTGCGGGCCATCGCGGCGAGCGCCGCGTCGAAGTCGTCGCATTCGAGGTAGCCGATCGAGCAGGCCGTCGTCGGCGAGGAAGAGGGAGTAGTTGTGCCAGCCCGCCTCGCGCAGGGCGGCCAGCATCTCGGGCCAGACGTCGCGGTGCCGCGCCGGTACTCGTCGAGCCGGTCGGGCCGGACCCGCAGCGTGAAGCAGGTCCGCATGTCAGAAGTTGAACTTGTCGATGTTGGCCGCGTCGAACACGTGGGCGGGTCCGAGCACGACCTCGCCCTTGGCGCCGATGGTGTACTCGCCGAGCTTGCCGGCCTTGAACTTGTCGCCCTGCTCGCCGGTGATCTGGCCGGACGCCAGCGCGGCGGCCGCGTAGGCGGCGAGGTAGCCGAGCTCGGCCGGGTCCCACAGCGCGAACGACCTTGACCGTGCCGTCCTTGCACGAACGCGCGCATCTGGTTCGGCGTGCCCAGCCCGGTCAGCGCACCTTGCCCTTGTACTCCGAGGAACTGAGGTACCGCGCCGCCGCCGCGACACCGACCGTGGTCGGCGAGATGATGCCCTTGAGGTTCGGGTGCGCCTGCAGCAGGCCCTGCGCCTCCTGGAACGACGTCTGGTCGTCGTCGTTGCCGTACACGGTCTCCACCAGCTTCAGCTTGGCGTACTCGGGCTTGGCCAGCTCGGTCTTCATCATCTCGATCCACGCGTTCTGGTTGGTGGCGTTCGCCGTCGCCGACAGGATCGCGATCTCGCCGCGCCGCCGATCGCCTCGGAGATCAGCTTGACCTGCCCGACCGCGATGTCGTCGGCGGTGGCCTGGTTGACGAAGACGTCGCGGGCGTCGGGCTCGGCGTCGGAGTCGAAGGTGACGACCTTCAGCCCTGCGCACGCGCCGACTTGAGCGCGGGCGCGACGGCGTCCGCGTCGTTGGCGGACACCACGAGCGCGTCCTGCTGCTGCTGCGCGGCGTGTTGATGTAGGTGACCTGCGAGGACGCGGCTGGCCTCGGACGGGCCGGTCGCCTTGAGCTCGGCCTTGATCGCCGTGCCGGCGCCTTGCCGCCCCTTCTGCGCCACGGTGAAGTACGGGTTGTTGACCTGCTTGGGCAGGAACGTGATCTTCAGGCCCTCCTTGAGCGGGGCGTTCGGGTCCGCGGTCGCCGTGTTCGTGGCGCCGCCGGTCTGCTGGCCCGCGCTGTCCTTGGTGGTGCCACCGCAGGCGGTGAGTGCGACGGCCCCGGACACCACCAGGGCGAGCACTAGACGTGTGTTCATGGTGTGGCCTTCCTTAGGCGTTCCGACGCGTCGGGTGATCGAGGGTGCGAGGACGCTCACCAGCAGCAGAAGCACCGGTGACGATGGTGAGGACCTCGGTGGAGGTGTCCTGCAGGATCAGCAGGTTGCGCAGGCCGCCGAGCAACAGCACGCCCGCGAGCACGCCGAAGAGCGTCCCCTGCCGCCGAAGATGGAGACGCCGCCGAGCAGGACCGCGGCGACGACGGCCAGTTCGAGCCCGACGCCGTTGTCCGCGCGGGCGCTGGAGAAGCGGAACGTGCAGACGATCCCCGCGATCGCGGCCACGGCGCCGGCGAGCACGAACAGGATCAGCTTGATGCGCTTGACCCGGATCCCGGAGAACCGCGCGCCCTCCTCGTTGGCGCCGATCGCGTAGAGCGACCGGCCGAACGAGCTGGCGTGCAGCGCGATCGCCGAACAACACCGCCAGGACCACGGCGAGCACGATCGGGTACGGGATGTTGGTGCCGGGCATCGGCGTCGTGCCGAACGACGTGAAGCTCGCCGGGAAGTCCGCGACCGCCGTGTCGCCCAGCACCACCAGCGCGAGCCCGCGGTAGAGCGCGAGCGTGCCGATGGTGACCGCGAGCGACGGCAGCCCGAGCCGGGTGATCGAGCAGGCCGTTGACCGCGCCGCACACCGCGCCCGACGACGATCACCGCCGGCAGGATCGTCTCGAGTGGCCAGCCCGCGTTCCACAGCCAGCCGATCAACGCGCTGGACAGGCCGAGCACCGACGCGACGGACAGGTCGATCTCGCCGGCGACGATCACCAGCGTCAGCGGCAACGCGATCAGCGCGATCTCGCCGATGTCGAGGCCGAGGTAGAAGAGGTTGCCGCCGGAGAGGAACGCGCCGTCCGTGCTGATCTGGCCGCCCACGCCACGACGACGAGCAGGACCACCAGCGCCGTCTCCCAGCGCAGGAGGCTACGCATCGCTGCGCCCCTTCGCGTTACTCGCGCAAGGCCTTCGCCAGCCGCAGCGCCAGCAGCCGGTCGACGGTGATCGCGCGAGCAGCAGCGCGCCGGCGATCGCCTGCTGCCAGAACGCGGGAATCCGCAGCACCACCAGGCAACTCGTGATCGTGGTGAGCAGCAGCGCGCCGAGCGCCGCGCCGGCCACCGTGCCGGAGCCGCCGAAGATCGCCACGCCGCCGACCACGACGGCCGCGACGACCTGGAGTTCGAGGCCGGTGCCCGCGGCCGCGTCGACCGTGCCGTACCGGGCCACCCACAGCGCGCCGGCCAGCCCGGCGAGCGCCCCGGACAGGACGAACGCGGTGAAGTGCGCCGGCGACCGGGATCCCGGCGAGCACGGCGGCGTCCGGGTTCGAGCCGATCGCGTACAGCTCGCGGCCGGACCGGTACGAGCGCAGGTAGACAGCCGCCGCCGCGATGACCACGACAGCGTGATCAGCACCAGGACCGGGACGCCGAGGACACGGCTGCTGCCCAGGTTCGAGGAGCGCGTCGGGCAGGTTCGGCGGCGTTGACCTGCCTGCCCTGGGCCAGCGCGTAGTCGATGCCGCGGAACACGTAGAGCGTGCCGAGGGTGACCACGAGGCTGGGGACGTTGCCGAGCGCGACCAGCAGCCCGTTGAGCAGGCCGCAGGCCAGGCCGACGGCGACGCCGAAGCCGATGCCCGCGAGCAGCGGTGTGCCGGGGTGGTCGGCGAAGTGTTGCGCGGTGAGGAAAGCGGACAGGCCGAGCACCGAGCCGACGGACAGGTCGACGTTGCGGGTGATCACGACGATGGTCTGGCCGACCGCGAGCAGCGCGACGATCGAGGCGTTGAGCAGCAGGTCGCGGACGCTCTGCGCCTCGATGAACCGGGGTTCACGACGCGCGGTCGGGATGACGACGAGCGCGAGCGCGACGAGGATGCCGAGTTCGCGGACCCGGCCGACGCGTGTGGCGAGCCGCGGGCGCGCAGCCGGCTCGCGGGCGCGGTATCGGCGACATGGCTGCGCGGTCATGCGCCAGCCTGCCGGCGGCCGCGAGCGCCGACCGTTCCTCGGTGGCGTCGGCGCGGCGAAGCTCGTCGACCAGCCTGCCCTCGTGCATCACCAGCACCCGGTCGGCCATGCCGAGCACCTCGGGCAGTTCCGACGAGATCATCAGCACCGCCACGCCCTGCCCGGCGAGCTCGGAGAGCAGCCGGTGCACCTCGGCCTTGGTGCCGACGTCGATGCCGCGGGTCGGCTCGTCGACGATCAGCACGGACGGCTCGCGGGCCAGCCACTTGGCGAGCACGACCTTCTGCTGGTTGCCGCCGGAGAGCACGCCGACCGGGTCGCTGAGCCGCGCGAACTTCAGCCGCAGCCGGACGGCCCAGTCCTGGGCGAGCGCGCGTTCGCTGCCGGCGGCGCAGCAGGCCGAACGTCGACAGGCGGCCGAGCGAGGCGAGCGCGGTGTTGCGTTCGATCGACGCGTCCATCACGAGGCCCTGCTGCCGGCGGTCCTCCGGCACGAAGCCGAGACCCGCGGCCATCGCCGCGGTGGGGGAGCCGGGTCTGCAGCCGACGCCCCGACACGGTCACCGAGCCCGCGTCGGGGCGGTCGATGCCGAACACCGCCCGCGCGACCTCGCTGCGACCGGCGCCGACCAGGCCGGACAGCGCGACGATCTCGCCGGCGCGCACGTCGAACGACACGTCGGTGAACACGCCCTCGCGGGTCAGCCTGCGCACCGCGAGCGCTCGACCTCGCCCGGCGTGGTGTCCTGCTTGGGGATAGAGCTGGGACAGTTCGCGGCCGACCATCCGGCGCACCAGGGAGTCCGGCGTCTCACCGGAGAGCTCACCGGACCAGACGAACTCGCCGTCGCGCAGCACGGTGGCCCGCTGGCACAACGCGAACACCTCGTCGAGCCGGTGCGACACGAACAGCACGGCGGCGTCCTGGTCGCGCAACGCCCGCACGACACCGAAGAGCCGCTGCACCTCATGGGCGGACAGCGCGGCCGTCGGCTCGTCCATGACGATCACGCGGGCGTCGAACGACAACGCCTTCGCGATCTCCACGAGCTGCTGGTCCGCAATGGACAGTCCGCGGGCCGGGCGGGCGGGGTCGAGCCGGACACCGAGGCCGGAGAAGAGTGTCGCGGTGCGGGCGTGCATCTCGGCGACGTCGATGCGCCTGCCGAACCTGAGCGGCTGGCGGCCCATGAAGACGTTCTCCGCCACCGAGAGGTCACCGAAGAGCGTCGGCTCCTGGTAGATGATCGCGATGCCCGCGGCGAGCGCGTCGCCGGGACCTGAGAACCGCCGTTCCTCGCCGTCGACCAGCACCCGTCCGGCGTCCGGGCGGTGCACACCGGCCAGCGTCTTGATGAGAGTGGACTTGCCGGCACCGTTCTCGCCGAGCAACGCATGCGCCTCGCCGGCCCTGAGCCGCAGCGACACGCCGCTGAGCGCGCGGACGGCACCGAACGCCTTGCTCACCTCGTCCAGTGCGACCATGGGAGGACCCACGTTGGTCTCCTCAGCGTTGAAACGTTTTAACAAGCGTGTGTCGAGCAGCTTGGGTGCGGTTCGGGCTTGTGTCAAGAGCGCAAGACGCTACGATCATTGTCACGTTTCAACAATCAGGAGCCGCCCGTGAGGCCATCAGTGGGCATCCGCGAGGTCGCGCGCCACGCCGGTGTTTCGAATGCCACCGTCTCGAACGTGCTGAACCGGCCGGATGTCGTCGCGCCGGCCACGCGGGAGCGGGTGCTGGCCGCGATCGCGGAGCTCGGCTTCGTCCGCAACGAGTCGGCTCGCCAGCTGCGCGCCGGCCGCAGCCGGGTGCTCGCCTACGTGGTGCTGGACGCGTCGAACCCGTTCTTCACCGACGTGGCCGGTGGCGTCGAGGACGCGGCACGGGAAGCGGGTCTGGTGCTGTACCTGTGCAACAGCGCTTCCGACGACAGCCGTGAACGCCAGTACCTGGAGCTGCTGCACGAACAACGGGTGGAAGGCATCCTGATCACGCCGGTCGACGCGGAGAACCCGCAGTTCGCCGAGCTGGTGAACCGGGGAACGCCGGTGGTCCTCGTCGACCGCGAGACGCAGAACGGATCGCACTGCTCGGTGGCCGTCGACGACGTGCTCGGAGGTGAGCTGGCGGTCACGCACCTGATCGAGACCGGCCACACGCGTATCGCGATGGTCGGCGGCCCGCTGTCCATCCAGCAGGTGCGTGATCGGCACGAGGGTGCGCTGCGGGCGTTGGCGCAGGCGGGCCTGCCTCCGGAGTCGCTCACCCTGCTGGAGACGAAGGACCTGCAGGTGGCGGAGGGCCGGGGCGCGGGGGAGAGGCTGGCCGGGCTGCCCGCGGCTCGCCGGCCCACCGCGGCGTTCTGTGCGAACGACCTGCTCGCGCTCGGCCTGCTCCAGTCGATGACGCAGCAGGGCCTGAACGTGCCCGACGACCTCGCGGTCGTGGGCTACGACGACATCGAGTTCGCCGCGGCCGCCGCCGTTCCGCTCACCTCGGTGCGCCAGCCGCGCGAGCAGCTCGGCCGCACCGCCGCCCAACTGCTGCTGGAGGAACACGATCCGGATCACGAGCACCGGCAGGTGAAGTTCCAGCCCGAGCTCGTGGTCCGCGCGTCCACCCGCACACGCCGGGCCTGATTTCTGGGAACGCTCCCGCGCCGTCCGGCCGAACGGGTTGCTCCCGGTGGCGCAACTTTCGTGCCTGATTCGCCGGGCCTGAGCACCGGCGGGCGCCTCTTTCCTTGCCGCCGGAACGGTCCACCGAGCTGAGGAACGACAGACCCTCCGTACCTCCGCGCGTCGCCGGCCGTCGGGTCTGCACTCGAACGCCTGCATCAGGTGTTCACCAGCTGTGTCTGACACGTGCTTTCGCGCAGTCGAACGCGCTCGGACAGGCCCTTCCCGACGGGTTGAACTGCGAATAGAGTCCGGCGCCAGTCTGGGAGCGCTCCCAGAGGAGGAGGTAGGCAGTATGCGCAACGGAGCACTTGCTGCCGGCGTCGCGGTGGCCACGCTCGTCGTGGGCGCCGCCGCGGCACTGGGCAACGCACAGGCCGCCGCGTCGCCGTTCTACGTCGATCCGGGCACCAGCGCGGCCAAGTGGGTGGCGGCGAACCCCGGTGACTGGCGAACCCCGATGATCCGCGACCGGATCGCGAACGTGCCGCAGGCGAAATGGTTCACCACCACGAACACTGGCACCGTCCGGAACGAGGTGGACGCCTTCACGCGGGCGGCGGCGGCAGCGGGGAAGACCCCGATCATGGTCGTCTACAACATCCCCAACCGGGACTGCGGCGGGGCGAGCGGCGGTGGCGCGCCGTCGCACGACGCGTACCGGGCGTGGGTCGACCAGGTCGCGGCGGGGCTGGCGGGACGGCCGGCGGTGATCGTGCTGGAGCCGGACGTGCTGCCGTTGATGTCGAACTGCCAGAGCGCCGGCCAGCAGGCCCAGACCACGGCTTCCATGGCGTACGCGGGCAAACGCCTCAAGGCCGGGTCGGGTCAGGCGAAGGTGTACCTCGATATCGGTCACTCGGCCTGGCTCACCGCACAGGAAGCCGCGGCACGGCTGCGTGCGGCGGACGTCTCGAACAGCGCCGATGGCATCTCCACCAACGTGTCGAACTACCGCTGGAGCGCGGACGAGGTGGCCTTCGCCAAGTCGGTGCTGGGTGCGGTGGGCGACTCCCGGCTGCGCGCCGTGGTCGATACCAGCCGCAACGGCAACGGTCCCGCGGGCAGCGAGTGGTGCGACCCGGCCGGACGGGCGATCGGCACGCCGAGCACCGATCAGACCGGCGACGGCCAGATCGCCGCCTACCTGTGGGTCAAGCTGCCCGGCGAGGCGGACGGCTGCATCGCCGGGGCGGGCCAGTTCGTGCCGCAGCGGGCGTACGAGCTGGCGAACGCGGCCAGGCCGCCGACGACGACCACCACCACCACGCCGTCAGGCACCTGCAAGGCCACGCACCGGGTGGTCAGCAGCTGGTCGGGCGGCTACACCGGCGAGGTCGTCATCGAGAACCGCGCGGCGCCCGTCAACGGGTGGACGTTCACGTTCTCCGCGCCCGGAGTGACCGTCGGCCAGGGGTGGAGCGGGACGTGGACCGACACGGGTGACGTCGTGAAGGCCACGAACGCGCCCTGGAACGCCGTCCTCGGGACCGCGACGATCGGCTACAGCGCTTCCTACGACGGCAGCAACCCGCCGTTCAACTCGCCGACGCTCAACGGCGCGGCGTGCGGGTGAGTCAGTCCTCGGCGACCAGGTGACGCAGGAAGTTCTGTGGGTCCGTGAGGAAGTTCCTGGTGAGCCGCACCGGTTCGGCGTCGTCGTAGTCGACCTGTTCGAGCCGGCCGTCCCCGTCGATCTGGAGAATCCGGGCGCCGGGGACGGCCAGCACGATCGGTGAGTGGGTGGCGATGACGAACTGGCAGCCCTGTGCCGTCAGTTCGATGATCCTGGCCACGAGTGCGAGGCTGCTCTTCAGCGACAGCGCTGCTTCCGGCTCGTCGAGCAGGTAGAGCCCGTGTGGACCGAACCGGTGTGTGATCAGCGAGAGGAACGACTCGCCGTGCGACTGCTCGTGCAACGAGCGGCCGCCGTACGAGGCCAGCAGAGGCGGACTGCCCGGCTCCTGGTCCAGGCGGTCCACTTCGGACGCGACGTTGTAGAACGACTCCGCCCGCAGGAAGAAGCCCGTTCTGGGCTTGCGGACACCCCAGCTGAGGATCAGGTGGTCGCCGAGGCTGGACTCGGTCGCGCGGGTCGCGAACCGGAACGACTGCGAGCCGCCCTCGGGGTTGAAGCCCGCGGCCACGGCCAGCGCCTCGATCAACGTCGACTTGCCGCTGCCGTTGTCTCCCACCAGGAACGTGACGCGCGGGTCGAAGTCGATCTCGTGTTTGAGCAGTGATCGCACGACCGGCAACGTGAACGGGTAGCCGCCGACGGCGCCGACCGACTCCAGTCGCGCCTGACGAACGAACCCGCCGGCCCTCGTGATCACTCGACCCCCTGGCACCTGTCGCCTCAACTGCGTGCGTGCGCAATCACATCTTTGTGTCTGTGAAGGACAGTGCTGTATTCGATTGAACCATTTTCGTTCTTGACGGTGCTGTTTCCAGCGATAACGCTGCCCCGACAACAGTTAGCGCACGAATTTGTGTCACGGATTGTCTGACCTTATCAAGCCGGGGACCGCCATTGCCCAGCACAGCCGAGTCCACCACTCCCACGACGCGTCCGGGGACTGTCCGCCGCTTCTGGTGGCGTACCAGCCAGGGGGCGAGGCTCGCGATCGCGTGCCTCGGTGTCCTCACCGCGCTCGTCACCACCGGAGCGGCCGGCTTCACGAGCGACATGCCGCGTGAAGGCGGGATCGCCGGGCTGGACGAGGCCTTGCGCCGGGGCGACTCCTTCGAGGTGACCGTCCACACGGTGTCCGATGTGGACACCTTCGAGGGTTTGGAGCCCGCCACCGGACTCTCCTTCCGGGCCCAGGTCAGCGGGTTGCGCCGGTTGTCGGACTGCTGGTTGGCGGAGTCCCGCGCCGCCGCTCAGAAACTGTTGCGTGGCAAGAACGCTCGGCTCGTCGTCAAGAAGGACGGCATTTCCGGGAGCGACCGGATCGCGGTCGACGTGCAGCTGCCCGACGGGAGCGACTACGCGCGGACCATCGTGAACGACGGCGTGGCGTCCGCGGACCTGTCGGCCCGCGGAGAGCTCGCGCCGGTCGAGATCGCCGCACGCCAGGAACGCCGCGGTCTGTGGGCCGCGGGCTGTTCCCTCGGCGACCCGACGACCGCCTCCAGCGCACCCCCGTCCTCGACTTCTTCCTCCTCTGCGCCGACCTCGACCACGACGACAACTTCCGCGCCCACGACGGAGTCCTCCGCACGCCGATCGTCCTCGCCGTCGCCGACCTCCAGTTCGGCACCGCCCGATGACGACGACGAGTGGGTCCGCGACATCGTGGGCAGACGGTGCCTCATCGAGGGCGCGAAGAGGAAGTCCCCGAAGGGCAACGAAGTGGTCTGTGCCCGCAACGGCAAGGACCAGCTGAGGTGGCGGCGTGCAGACTGAGGTTCGGATCGACCTGTTCACCAAACCTGCCGACGTCGTCGACACGGCGCCCGTCCTCGCGAACGGCACGCCACCTCGCGGCCTGACCTCCGCCGGCTGGGTGCGTACGACGGGCTGGCTGCAGGTCGGCGACCGTCCGGTGAGCTCGGCACATCTCGTCGCGGTGGCGGGTCTGCTGTGGGCGGTGGTCGGCGCGGCCGTGCTCATGGAGACGTTCCCGGTCGCCGCGGGCGTCCTGATCCTCACGGCTCCGGTGCTGTGCGGCGTGTCGTGGTCGTTCGTCACGAGGTGGCTGTGGCCCGCGTCCGTGGCCCGCAACGTCGAGACGAAACGCGCGGAAGAGCTGGCGCCGGGCGATGTCATCCGGTTGCACGGCTCGATCGGGCCGATCGGGCAGGTCACCGAGGTGGCGTTCGGGGACGACATCCGGGTGGCTTTCCATGGCGGCGAGCAGCAGTCATGGGCGCGCGACCACGTGGTGCACGTCGCGGAGCTGCTCAGCTGACAAGTACCGGGATCTCGCCGAACCCTGGTCTCCGCCTACGGCTCCGGGTCTAATGAGGAACGACGCCGCCATGTCACGAACAGGTTGGAGACCTGATGGTGAGGCGGCGTTCATTCCTGCTCGGGGCCACGGCCCTCCCGCTCGGCACAGCACTGGCCGGTACCGCCAGTGCGGCACTGGCCGGCCCGCTCGACTCCGGCCGGCTGGCCGCGGACTACTGGATCCGCACAATGAGCCTCGGCGGCAACGACTGGCAGGACGCGACACTGCACAGCGGCGTCATGGCGCTGTTCAAGGCCACGAAGGATGTCAAGTACCGCGACTACACGCTGAGCTGGGCGAACAGGCACAACTTCGGGCTGCGCAGCTCGTCGAGCAATCCGCACTTCGCCGACCACCAGGCCGCCGGGCAGCCCTACCTCGACCTGTACGAGGACCGGCAGGAGCCACGCCGGATCGCCGCGATCGTCCGGGAGATCGACGCGACGATCGCCACCGGCAAAGTGGACTACTGGTGGTGGTGCGACGCGCTGCACATGGCGATGCCGATCTTCGCGCGGCTGAACAAGATGGAGTACGGCGACCGGCTCTACCGGTGGACGCGGCAGCGGCTCTGGGACGACGGACTGTGGTGGCGGGACGGCAAGTACGTCAACAAGAACATCTACTGGTCGCGTGGCAACGGGTGGGTGATCGCCGCGCTCGCGAAGGTGCTGGAAGTGCTCCCACCGTCGTCGCCCTACCGCGCCGGGTACATCGCGGACTTCCGGGCGATGGCGACCGCGTTGGCCAGGGTGCAGCGGTCGGACGGGTTCTGGAACGTGAACCTCGGCAACCCGAACAACTATCCGGGGCCGGAGACGAGCGGGACCGCGTTCTTCACCTACGGCCTCGCGTGGGGCGTGCGAACCGGGTTGCTGAACGCGGCCACCTACCGGCCGATCGCGCAGAAGGGCTGGGACGGCATGCTGCGGCTGGCGTTGCACGTGAACGGCAGGCTCGGTTACGTGCAGGGGCAAGGGCAGCAGCCTTCCGACCACCAGCCGGTCGGGAGGGACGCCACGGCGAACTTCGGCGTCGGCGCGTTCCTGCTCGCGGCCTCGGAGATGGCCCGCCTCTGAGGGTGCGCGCCTACGTCGTCTTCGGTGAAGGGACGACCAGGCCGGACTCGTAGGCGATGACCACGAGCTGTGCGCGGTCGCGGACGTGCAGCTTGGTCATCGCACGGTTGACGTGCGTCTTGGCGGTGAGCGGGCTGATCACCATGTGGCAGGCGATCTCGTCGTTGGACAGGCCCTGCGCCACCAGGACCACCGCCTCGCGCTCACGGTTGGTCAGCGCGTCGAGGTGCTGGTCCGGGTGCGGCGGCCGGGTGAGGTAGCGGTCGATGAGCGAGCAACGCGCGGAACCCGCTGCGGATCAGCGGTTGGTCGTCGACCAGCAGGACGCGGATCATGGCAGTGCCACGGGAAGTTCGGCCTGCACGCGGAACCCGTCGTCGTCGACACGGATGACCAGCGCGTCGGGTCCACGGCCGACGGCAGGTCGTCGCGGTGCCCCTCGACGGTCAGGCGGGCGTCCAGGCCGGTGGTTCGCGCAGGTAGATCGTTCGCTGGGATGTCTTACGGACTACTGCGCGCGCAGTAGTCGCCGGTGCGAACTGTGCACACTGATCAACTGAAGCCCCTGGTTAGATCTTCCACCTGTCGCAAGAGGAATGATCAACCAGGGTCACACCCGGCCACTCAGACGTTAAAACTCAAGCTAGGCGAACAGGCGTTCCGGCTGCTGGACCGTGCGGCGGGTGATCAGCCCCGCCGCACCGCGCACGACGGCGAACTCGCCGAGCGGTGAGGCCAGCAGCCGGGTGTGCCGTTCGCCGCCCGCGAGCACTCGGACGTCCATTTCGGACCGCACGGCCGGGCTGAGGTACTTGTGCAGCAAGGCATAGCTGCCGCCGAGAACGACGGTGGGCACGTCGAAGAGGTTCATCAGCGTGCCGAGACCGACCCCGAGCGCCTGTCCGGCCTTGCGGACCGACTCGTGGGCACGTTCATCACCCGCGTCGAGCGCCTTGACCAACGAGCCGAGGCGCCTGCGGCCCGCTTCGCGCAGCATGACGTCGAGGCCCGCGTACCGCTCGACGCAACCACGGCTGCCGCACGTGCAGCGCACGCCGTCGCGTTCGATCACGACGTGCCCGAGCTCGCCCGCGAACCCGCTCACCCCGCGGTACAGCTCGCCGCCCAGCACGATGCCCGCGCCGATGCCGACCTCGGCGGAGACGTGCACGAAGTCCTCGCCCGCGAGGTGCCGCGGCCACAGGTGGGCGAGCGCGGCGAGGTTGGCCTCGTTGTCGAGCTCGACCTGGAGGTTCAGGCGTTCGCTCAACTCGTGTGCCAGCGGGGCGCCGACCAGTTTCGGGAGGTTCGGCGCGCGGACGACGACGCCGTCGTGCACCACGCCCGGCACCGCGAGACCGATGCCGAGCAGCGGGCGAGGGTCGACGACTTCGCTGATCAACGCGGCGACGCGGTCGAGCACCTCGGCCGGTGTGGCGGTGCGGTTGTCGGCGGGCACGCGGTGGCGTTGAACCGTCTCGCCGTCGAGGCCGAGCGTCTCGACGGCGAGGTGCTCGACGTTGATCTCCACACCGACGGCCATCGGTCCGGCCGGGTGGAAGCGCAACGGTTTCGACGGCCGCCCCAGGCCTGCCAGGGTGGCGGGTTGCTCGACCAGGATGCCGTTGGCCAGCAGTGGTTCGGTGAGGTTGGTGAGCGTGGCTTTGGTGAGGCCGGTGCGGGTCGCGAGGTCGGCCCGCGAGCCGGGGCGGTCGACGAGTGCGAGCAGGACCGTCCGCAGGTTGCCGAGGCGAACCTGCCGCAGGTGGTCGACGGTGGTCATCGGCGCAAGTATCGCTCTGCCGCTTCGCCGTACCGCGCACGGATCCCAGGTACGGCCGCCGTCTCGTACCGCGTGCTGTCGGGCGCGCACTCCGACCAGTCCGGCGGCTGCTCGCCACGGGTGAGCGTCCACGCCGCCTGCCGGGCCGCGCCGTCAGCCACGTACTCGCCCGGCGCGGGCACGGTCACCGGCACGCCGAACACCGTCGGCGCGATCTCCCGTACCGCGGGTGAAGCCGCGGCCCCGCCCACGAGTTGCACGCCGGTGACGTCCGCGCCCTGTGCCGCGAGTGCGTCGAGGCCGACCGCGAGACCGCAGAGCATGCCCTCGATCGCGGCGCGCGCGATGTTGGCGGGCGTGGCGTTCGTGAGCGTCAGTCCGTGCAGCGCTCCGGTGGCGTCCGGCAGGTTCGGCGTCCGCTCACCTTCCAGATAGGGCACCAGGACAACGCCCTCGGCACCTGCGGGTGCGGACAGCGCCAGCGTGCTCAACGTGCCAAGGTCAACGCCCAGCATCCGGGCGGTCGTGTCCAGCACGCGGGCGGCGTTGAGCGTGCAGGCGAGCGGCAGGAACCGGCCGGTGGCGTCGGCGAACCCCGCCACCACCCCGGAAGGATCCGCCGCCCGCACGTCACTCGTCGCGGTCACGACACCGGACGTTCCCAGCGACACCAACACGTTCGCGGCCACCCCGAGCATCGCCGCGGCGTTGTCACCGGCGCCCGCACCGAGCCGCAGATCACCCGCCGTCACCGACTCGCTGGGCCCCAACACTCGCGGCAGCAGGACTTCGTTGCCGAACGCCATTTCCAGCAGATCGGGCGTGTACGCGTTCGCCACCGAGTCGAAGTAGCCGGTGCCGGACGCGTCGGAACGGTCGGTGACCAGGTCGGCGAGGTCGCCGGTGCCGCGCAGCCGCCACGTCAGCCAGTCGTGCGGCAGGCAGACGGCGGCGGTGCGTTTGGCGTTGGCCGGTTCGTGCTGGGCGAGCCAGCGCAGCTTCGTGATCGTGAACGACGCGACCGGCACCAGTCCGACCCGCGCCGCCCACTCGTCGGCCCCGAGCTCGTCCACAAGATCGGCCGCGGCTGCCGCGGAACGGGTGTCGTTCCACAGCAACGCTTCCCGCACGACCTCGCCGTCCTCGTCGAGGCAGACCATGCCGTGCTGCTGACCGGCGACGCTCACCGCGGCCACGTCGTCGAGCCCGCCCGCGCCGGCCACCGCCTCCTCGAACGCACGCCACCAGTGCTTCGGATGCACCGACGTGCCATCGGGATGCGATGCCCGCCCTTCACGCAGCAGCTTGCCCGTCTCCGCGTCGCGGACCACGACCTTGCACGACTGCGTCGACGAGTCGACGCCGGCCACGAGCGTCATGTCAGCGCGCTCCGGTGAGGTGCTCGAGCGCGAGCTGGTTCAGCTGCACGAAGCCGTATCCGCGCTCGCCCGCCTTGTCCGGGTCGAACTCCTCGTTGAACAGCCCGTCCAGGCTCTCGCCGGGGCCCAGCGTCGGCGTGCTCAGGTCGGCGACACCGGCGATGGCCAGCGCCTCCTGCACGTCCGGATCGGCCCGGAACGCCAGCGCGCGTTCCTTCAGCAGCAGGTAGGTGCGCATGTTGGCCGCGGCCGACTGCCACACGCCCTCGACGTCCTCGGTGCGCGAGGGCTTGTAGTCGAAGTGGCGCGGCCCGTCGTAGCCCGTGGTCTCCAGCAGGTCGACGAGGCTGAACGCGTTCATCAGGTCGCCGTGCCCGAAGACCAGGTCCTGGTCGTACTTCACGCCGCGCTGACCGTTGAGGTCGATGTGGAAGAGCTTGTCGTGCCACAACGCCTGCGCGATCCCGTGCACGAAGTTCAGCCCGGCCATCTGCTCGTGCCCGACCTCGGGGTTGAGCCCGACCAGCTCCGGCCGGTCCAGCGTCGTGATGAACGCCAGCGCGTGCCCCACGGTCGGCAGCAGGATGTCGCCGCGCGGCTCGTTCGGCTTCGGCTCGATCGCGAACCGCAGGTCGTAGCCCCGGTCGGTGACGAACTGCGTCAGCAGGTTCATCGCCTCGCGGTACCGGTCGAGCGCGGCCCGCACGTCCTTCGCGGTGTCGTACTCGGAGCCCTCACGCCCGCCCCACAGCACGTAGGTCTGGGCGCCCAGCTCGGCCGCCAGCTCGACGTTCCGGATGCACCTTGCGCAACGCGTACCGCCGCACCGCACGGTCGTTGCTGGTGAAGCCGCCGTCCTTGAACACCGGGTGGCTGAACAGGTTCGTCGTCATCATCGGCACGGTGAGACCGGTCTCCGTGAGCGCACCCTGCAACCTGCTGACCTGCTGGTCGCGGTTGGTGGCGTCGAAGAGGTCGTCGTCGTGGAAGGACAGCCCGTAGGCGCCGAGGCCGGCGAGGCGGTGCACGGCGTCGACCACGTCCAGCGGGGGACGGGTGGCCTCGCCGAACGGGTCGCGGCCCGCCCAGCCCACCGTCCACAGGCCGAAGGAGAACTTGTCAGCCGGAGTGGGCGCGCTCATGATCCAACCTTTCGTTCAATGCTTGAACTTAGTGCTGAACCGTACGACGCGCGGGCCGTGATCGCAATGCCGGTCTCACGTGCACTGGAACCAGAAACCCTGCCAACCACGCGGCCGGTAGTACAGCTGGCACCAGAACGTGTCGCTGGACGCCACCCAGACCTTGACCCGGCGAGACCCGTCGGCGGTCCATTCCAGGAACTGCGGCGCGATGACGTGGTCGGCGCGGCCGTTGCCCGGCATCGGGTACCAGCCACCCGCGTTCGGCCAGGTGTGCCAGATCCCGCCGCCAGGCGAGATTCCCCAGCACTCGCGGCCGGCGGTGGCCCAGTTGACCAGGTAGAGCCCCGTGCCTGGCTTGAAGGTGCCGTCGTAGCCAAGGCAGCTGGACTGGCCGCTGGCAGGAACCGTGACATGGCCCTCGATCACCGGGTTGACGGCTGCTTCCGGTGCCGCGGATGCCTGCCCGACGCCGGACAGGCTGCCGAAGAGCGCGAGCCCTGCCAGCACCGCGGCCGTTCTGCGCAGAAGTGGCTTGGTTTCCATGCCACGAACATGGCGCAGCCGCGAGGCAGAGGTCGAGTCGGCTGGAGCTGATCTGGAGCTGTCCTGGAATAGCGACACCGCTAAATCCGTTTACCCGTCCAGGAGTCTGTGTCTACACTCCTGATCAACATCGATCCGTCCGAGGGGAGTCCGCCGTGCGCTACCGCACCGCTCCCTGTTTCGACGTGATCCTCGTGTCTCCGCGCCCCGGCTGCCCGCTGCGCGCCGGGCACCGGTAGTTCGCGACTGACCCCACACGCTCCCCGAACGCGGGGTGAGCGCTGGTGTCGGCTCGTCGGCAGATCGCGCCGACCGCATCCGAGACCATTTCGAAAGGCGATGCGCCATGCGCACCGTTCGCAACATCGGCATCCTCGCCCACGTCGACGCGGGCAAGACCACGCTCACCGAACGCGTCCTCTTCGCCACCGGCTCCACCTACAAGCGCGGCGAGGTCCACGACGGCACCACCGTCACCGACTTCGACCCGCAGGAACGCGACCGCGGCATCACGATCTTCGCCGCGGCCGTGACCTGCGCGTGGGACGGCCACCGGATCAACCTGATCGACACCCCTGGGCACGTCGACTTCTCTGACGAGGTCGAACGGTCGCTGCGGGTGCTCGACGGCGCGGTCGCGGTGTTCGACGGGGTCGCGGGCGTCGAGCCGCAGAGCGAGTCGGTGTGGCGGCAGGCGGACCGGTACGGCGTGCCGCGGATCGCGTTCGTCAACAAGCTCGACCGGCCGGGTGCGGACCTCGACACGGCCGTCGAGTCGATCCGGACGCGGCTGCACGCCGTGCCGCTGGTGGTTCAGCTGCCGATCGGCGCGGAGGACGGGTTCCTCGGCGTGGTCGACCTGCTGCGCATGCGAGCGATCATCTGGGACGACGGCGACATGCGAGGAAGGCCCGTCCCGGAGGACTCTGCAGCCGAGGCGCGACGGCGCCGTCGCCTCCTGGAGGAGACGGTGGCGGAGTTGCACCCGGCCGTGCTGGAGGAGTACGCGACCGGAACCGTGTCCGACGGAGACGCTGGCCAAGGCGTTGCGCGACCTCACCCCACGGCAACAGCGCCGGTGGTGCTGTGCGGCTCGGCCTACCGCAACCGCGGTGTCGAACTGTTGCTGGAGGCGGTCGTGGCCTACCTGCCGTCCCCTGTGGACGTTCCGCCGGTCAAGGGCGTCGACGGCCAGGTTCGGCCGGCCGATCCACAGGCGCCGTTCTCGGCGCTGGTGTTCAAGGTGCACTCCACGCACGACCGGTCGCCTGACGTACGTCAGGGTCTACTCGGGCACCCTCCACAAGGGAGACACGGTGCTGGACACCGCGACGGCAGGACGGAACGCATCGGCCGGATCCTGCGGGTCCAGGCCGATCGGCACACGCCGGTCGACACGGCCACCGCGGGCGACATCGTGGCAGTCGTGGGACTGAAGGTCGCCCGCACGGGCGCGACCCTGTGCGCGCCAACGGCTCCGCTGCGTCTCGAACCGCCGGTCATCGCCGAACCGGTGGTGTCGGTGGCCGTGGAACCACGCTCGAGCGCGGACAACGGAAGGCTGAACGGCGCTGGCCCACCTGGTCGAGGAGGACCCGTCGCTGCACGGTGCGGACGGACCCCGAGACCGGGCAGACCCTGTTGTCCGGCCTGGGCGAGCTGCACCTGGAGGTCGCGGTGGAGAAGGCACGCCAGACCCACCGCATCGAGATCACCATGGGCAGGCCGCGGGTCGCCTACCGCGAAACCTTGAAAGCGGGGTGACCGGGTTCGTGTACCGGCACGTGAAGCAGGACGGAGGTGCGGGACAGTTCGCCCACATCGTGATCGACACCGAACCGCTGGAGTCCGGCTTCGAGTTCGTCTCGACGGTCACCGGCGGGCGGGTGCCGCAGGAGTTCGTCCGCGCGGTCGAGACCGGTTGCAGGGACGCGCTGTCCGAAGGGCCGCTCGGCCACCCGGTGACCGGCGTGCGGGTGACGCTGACCGACGGTTCGACGCACGTCAAGGACTCGAACGAGACGGCCTTCCGCACGGCGGGCCGGTTCGGGCTCCGCGACGCGCTGCGGGCCGGTTCGATGGCGTTGCTGGAGCCGGTCGCGGAGGTCACGGTCACCGTGCCGGACGACTTCCTCGGCGCTGTGCTCGGTGACCTGTCCGCACGTCGTGGCCGCATCGAAGGATCGGTCACGAGGGCGGGCACCACGGTGGTCACGGCGACCGTGCCGCTGGCGGAGATGTTCGGCTACGTGACGAGGTTGCGCAGCCGGACCCAGGGCCGCGGCACGTTCACCAGCCGCCCCACCGGCTACGCGCTCGCCTAGCAAGAGATGAAGGGCGCATTCGTCCACCTCAGGTGGACAAATGCGCCCTTCATCCTGACGGCATACTCGGTGGGGTGCATGTGATGTCGTTCAACCTGAGGTATGCGTCCGATGCCGAGCCGAACTCGTGGGCGGTGCGAAGGCCGGTGATGGCGAAGCTGCTGAACTCCGAGCTCCCGGCGGTGCTCAGCACGCAGGAAGGCTTGTACGGGCAGCTGAAGGACATCGACCGCGACCTGCCGGACCATTACGACTGGATCGGCCAGGGCCGGGCGGGCGGCAGCCACGACGAGTTCATGGCGGTCTTCTTCGACACCCGGCAGGTGGAACCGGTCGAGTTCGACCACCACTGGCTGTCGGATACGCCGAACGTGGTGGGTTCGCGGTCGTGGGGCAACAACGTGATCCGTATGGTCACGTGGGTCAGGTTCGCCGACCGCGCCGGAAAGCAGTTCGTGCTCGTGAACACCCACTTCGACCACGAGTCGGAGAACTCCCGGCTGCGCAGCGCCGAGATGGTGCGCGACCGGATCAAGGCCGTGCCGCTGCCGGTCGTGCTCGCCGGCGACTTCAACGCCGCGACCGGATCGCCCGCCTACGACATCCTGACCAACGGCGCGAACCTGACCGACACGTGGCTGGCGGGGGAGCGGCAAACCCCGGCGTACGGCACGTTCCACGGCTATCAGCCGCTTGTGCCGGACGGTCACCGCATCGACTGGATCCTCACCCGAGGCGCCACGGTCGAGGCCGCCGCGATCAACACTTTCGCGGAAGGCGGCCAGTTCCCGTCCGACCACCTTCCGGTGCAGGCGTGGATCACTATCTAGGCGCCCATTCCGGCGGAAGGTCGTGCGGACAGGTGGCGGCACCGCCCGCCCGCGCGGCCCGTAAACCGAGGTAGGGGCCCGCTATCTGGTCCCGTGGCACCGGGGCCAGCGCCAGCACGGCGTCACCGGCGGCCAACACCTGGCGCCGCATCCGTTCGTGATCGACCGCGTCCGCGCCGAACGACGGCGCCCAGAGCGTCCACGGCCCGGAGATCATCGCCATCGTGGGGATCAGGTGCGAGTGGAAGTGCGTGCCGATCCCGCCGAACGAGCACTGTGGCGGCGCGCGCCCCGGCACCGGCAGGTCGTTGCCGGGCAGGACGAAGGTGCGATCCACCGCGCGGCCCGCCACAGCCGCGGTAGCCGCATCGGCCAGCGCGGGACTGCCCGCGAACCACCCGGAAGGCTCCGCGGCACCCGTCGCTCGCAGCGAACCCTCGCTGGGCAGGAACTCCCGCGCGCCCAGGTGCTCCAGCACGAACGCGAACGCGACCGAACCCGAGTCGTACTCGGCGTCGAGCGCACGGGCCCGGAACTCGCTGCCCTCCGCCGCACGGTGCAGGTGCCCGGTCGCGAACACGAACTCGATCGTGCGAGCCCGGCAGCGCGGTGGCAGCCGCGAGAAGTGCTCGGCCAACGCGAGCAGCCCCACGGTCCCGTTCTCCTGCACCCATCCTGTGCCGTCGGTGTTGGTGTCGATGACGATCCGCTCGCGGCTCACCCCAGGCAGCGTGGCGATCAACGAACGTGTCGAAGCACGATCGCGCGCCGCCAGCACACCGATCGTGGTCCGTTTCCCGACCTGCAACCGAGCAGCGGCCTCAGCGCCGACGAACACGCCGGGAACGCGGTAGTGCGTGCCCAGATGCGGATCCCAGTAGCCCCGGACCTGCTCGTGCGGGAACGTGAACGCCACGATCACCCCAGCTGCCCCGGCGATCCCCGCGTCGACCATGTCCCGGTGCAGCACGGGTTCGGCGAGGTAGCCGCGGTCGACAGCGGGGAAGTCGCGCAGCACGACCTTGCCCCGCGCGTTCGCCGCCGTGATCGGCATACCCGCAGGCAGGTACGTCAGCTCACCCGAACGCAGACCCGGCGCGGAGTAGGGGATGGCGCCCGCGACGCGAACGGCGGCGCCCCGCGTGAGCAGGAGTCCGGGACCGGGCGTCCAGCGCATGGATCTCGTAGCGCTCCGATCGCACGGTCATCCCGGGCAGCCGCGTGACGCGCCGCTCCAGCCAGTCGACCAGCCGCCGATGGGCCGGGCTCGCGGTGGACCGCAGCCCGAACCCGGCCACGGTCGCGTTGAGCGCCCGCAACTCGGAGGCGGAAGCGAACCTCTCCGCGTCGATCGTGGTGGGGCAGTCCTTCGCAGCGGTCGCCGGAGCGGTCAGCTGGAAACAGAAAATCGTTGTGACGCCTATGAATGCAAGCCATCTGGCAGGTCGCACGAGACTCACTCTGACCGTGGTGGGACATCCTCACAATCCGCTGTCCAGGTTTCCCGGAAACTGTCTCAATTCGCCGGACCAGTGGTCTGAACCACTACGGTCCCGGCATGCGCTTGAAAACAGTGATCGCGTCCGCACTGGCGGCGTGCCTGCTCGGCTCGGGGGTGGCTTCCGCGGCGGCGCCCACCGCCCGTGAGTGCGCCACCCCGTCCATCGACCGCCTCCAGCAGTGGCTCGCCAGCGGCGAGGGTGCCACCGAGCCCGCGACCGGCAGCATCCTGGTCCCGAAGGGCCGCCACGACTACGCCGCCAAGATCAAGTTTCTGAGCAACGACTGGCACGTGATGGTCGTCTGGCTCGGCAACAAGTTCGAGGCACAGGCCGACCTTTCCAAGTCGGCAGGCTTCTCGATGACCTATCGCGCCACCGACGACCTCTACATCCAGCTTCGCCCCGCCTCGAAGTGGAGCGGCGGCGACAAGTGGGTCACGAAGGTGCCGTCGACCCGCGGCAAGCTGGTCACGAGGTTCTTCAGCTTCCGCCCCTCGAAGTGGACGACCATTCCCGCGCTGGGCAAGCCCGCGTATCCGCTCAGCGAGGCGCTGCCCGAGGCTCGTGGCTTCGTCTTCGTCGGTGCCACGCCGAACGTGCTGGAGTTCCAGGGCCTGCGCATCGACGGTTACCGGCCACCGTGCGTCTACTGACAGGCTGAGCGTTTCCCGGTACCTTGCCGAGTCGTGAGAGCGCTCTCGTCAGGTCTGGTCGTCGTGCTCGTCGCCGCGCTGGCGTCCCCCGCCGGCGCGACGACGCGCGACAGCACCCCCTTCGTCGACCCACTGATCGGCTCGGCGGGAGGCGGCAACACCTATCCGGGCGCCGTGCGGCCGTTCGGGATGATCTCCTGGAGCCCGACGTCGACCCGTGGCGACCAGACGAACACGGGTGCCGCCAACGGTTACGCCTACGACGCCACGCGCGTGCGCGGTTTCGGCCTCACGCACGTCAACGGCGCGGGCTGCCATCCCGGCGCCGCCGGTGACGTACCGATCATGCCGCACGTCGGCGCCGTCACGTCGTCGCCGACGGCGGACACGAAAGACCAGGTCTACGCCAGCGACTTCACGCACGCCGACGAGATCGCCGAACCCGGCCGCTACCGGGTGGGCCTGAAGTCCGGTGCGCGCGCCGACCTGTCCGTGACGACCCGCGCGGGCATCGGCGAGTTCGGGTTTCCGGCCCAGTCGACGGGATCGCTGCTGTTCCGCGCCTCGAACTCGCTCAACGGCAGCGAGGACGCCGAGATCACCATCGACCCGGCGTCTCGCACGGTCTCCGGCTCGGTGCTCACCGGCGCGTTCTGCGGCAGGCGTGCCAACGGCGGCGTGAACAACCAGAAGACCTACTACCGCCTGTACTTCACCGCCTCCTTCGACCGGGCTTTCACCGGCTTCGGCACGTGGGTCGACGGAACGTTCCGGCCGGACACAACGACCGCTCGCGGTGGCGAGGGCTATCTGACCGGAAACGCCCGTGCCGGCAAGGGATCCGGCGGCTACGTCTCCTTTGTGGACAGCTCCGTCCGGATGCGCGTCGGCATCTCCTACACCAGTCTCGACGCCGCGAAACGCAACCTGGCGGCGGAGATCTCGCCACGCGCGACGGCCGGATCGGTCGCGGCGGAGGCGCGACGTGCATGGGCCCGCCAGCTTCAGGCCGTCGAGGTCGACGGCGGAACCCCTGACCAGCGCACGATCTTCCACACCGCGCTGTACCACGCCTTCCTGCAACCGAACGTCACCAGCGACGTCGACGGCACCTACCTCGGCAGCGACCGCCAGGTGCACCGGCTCGCGCCGGGCCAGCGCGCGCAGTACGGCAACTTCTCGGGCTGGGACCAATACCGCGCCCACACCCAGCTGCTCGCGTTGCTGGAACCAGGCGTCGCCAGTGACTACGCTCAGTCCCTGCTGAACCTCGCCCGCCAGAACGGTGGTGTCTGGGACCGCTGGGTCCACGTCAACGGCCCGACCCACGTCATGACCGGCGACCCGTCCGCACCGGCGATCGCTGGCATGTACGCCATGGGCGCCAAGGACTTCGACGTGCGAGGCGCGTTCGACTCGTTGCTGCGCCAAGCCACCGTGCCGCACCCGGACGGCCTGTCCGACAAGGGCTGCCCCGGCCAATGCGAGGGTCAGCGCCCGAACCTCGCCGAGTACCTGCGCCTCGGCTACGCCCCGCACGACACCTGCCACTGCTGGGGCGGCGCCGCCGAAACGCTGGAAGACGCCGTCGCCGACCACGCCCTCGCCGACCTCGCAGGCCGTCTGGGCAAACCCACCGCCTCGCTGCGCGCCCGCGCCGGCTGGTGGCGCAACACCTTCAACCCGGCCACCGGTCACCAGCAGGCCCGCCGCGCCGACGGTTCGTGGGTCACGCCGTTCAACCCGGCCTCCGACCAGGGTTTCGCGCAGGGCAGCAGCGCCACCTACACGTGGATGGTGCCGCATGACGTGGCCGGTCTGGCACAGGCGATGGGCGGGCCGGACGCCGCGGCCACCAGGCTGAAAGCCTTCTTCCACCGCGCGGACGGCTCGTGGGCCACGGGCGGCGATCCGCTGCGTTACGACCCGACGAACGAGCCCGGCATCCACACCCCGTGGCTCTACAACGAGCTCGGCCGTCCGTGGCAGACCCAGGAAACCGTGCGGGCCATGGCATCCCTCGTCTACCGCACGGGACCGGCGGGGCTGCCCGGCAACGACGACCTCGGCACGATGTCCGCGTGGTACGTCTTCGCGGCGCTCGGCCTGTACCCGAGGACGCCGAGCAGCGCCGAGCTGCACCTGTCGAGCCCGATGTTCCCGAAGGCCCGGATTCCGGGGCGCGGCATCACGATCCTCGCGCCCGGCGCCCCTGGCATCTACGTGCAGAACGTGCGGTGGAACGGCAGGAAGGTCGACCAGCCGTGGTTGCCGGAGGTGTTCGTGCAGCGTGGCGGCGTCCTGGTCGTGTCGACCGGGCCCTCCCCGGTGGGGAGTTCATGAATCCGCCGGCGGGCCGGAGATCAGCTTGAGCACCCCTACCCCGACGTTCGCCAGGAGGGCGACCAGCACGGTGACCTTGCTGTGCTGCTTGCGAGACATGCCTGGGCGACTACCCGCTTCGCCCGCCGCGAAAACACTTCCCCGTGGGCGTTCGTCCAGGGGCTTTTCGCGGTAACCGGAGACGGTGAACGGAGCCGAGCACGAACTCGAGGAGCTGGATCAGGAGTCCACACAGGACAGCGAGGCGCTGCCCGCGGAACGCCGAACCCGATCGTCATCGCGGCCAGCCTGACCGCACGCGGTGGCGCGCTGTGGGTGCTGGTCGCCTGGCTGCTGGCCAGGTCCGGTCGCAGGAAGGCCGCGATACTCGCACTCCGGGCCGCCGCGGTCGCGATGCCGCTGGGCCACCTGGTCGCCTACAGCCGCCTCCGGACACGGGTCCACTGGCCGACCGGCGTGGCCGGAGGCATGCTGCTGGGCATCCTCGTCGCGCTCGCCCTCAAGGCTTAAGCGCCCTTCGTCCTGCGAGCTGAGGGCCTAGAGCGGCGGGATCGGGTGTTCGGCCAGCGCGGTCGCGACGGAGTGCAGGTTCGCGGCCATCGTGCGGCCGGTGCTCTCCGACCACTCGTGGCCCTCGTCGGTGTCGGAGTAGCTCGGCCCCGGTCCCGGCCCGCGGTTCCAGTACGTCCACGCCTGGCCGGGAATCGTGTAGCCGATGTCGCCGAGACCGCCGCAGATCTCGCTGATCACGTGGTGCGCCCCGTCCTCGTTGCCGGTCACCACCACCCCGGCGACCCGGTTGTAGGCCACCGGCCGATCGTCGTCATCGGTCTCGGACAGCATCGCGTCCATCCGCTCCAACGCCCGTTGCGCGAGCGAGGACGGCCGCCCGACCCACGTCGGCGTCGCGAAGACGAGGATCTCGGCGTCCAGCAGCTCGTCGTGGATGCGCGGCCACTCGTCGCCGTCACCGAGGTCGGTCACGACGCCGGGCGGGATGTCGTGGTCGGCGAGCCGGAACGTGGTCACCTCCACGTCCTTCTTCGCGAGCTCGTCGATCACCACCTGGGCGAGCAGGTCGGTGTTGGACTGCTCCGGCGACTTCTTCAGCGTGCAGTTGAGCACGACGGCGCGCATCAGGGCTGCCTCCACTTCCGGTGAGCGGTTGTCATGGCACGTGAGTACCCACGGACGGCGTGTGAACCGCTGCGGGCGGGGGTATTCGCCGTTCGAACGGACTCGGAGGTAGCGATGCCACGCGGATCGAACGCCAAACGCGAACGTCAGTACGAACACATCAAGGACTCGGCGCAGGACCGGGGCGCCTCGCCCAAGCGGGCGAAGGAGATCGCGGCCCGCACGGTGAACAAGAACCGTGCCCAGGCAGGCGAGTCCAGGACCGCGAGCCGATCGTCCATCAAGGACATGTCGCCGCAGAAGCGCGGTGGCCAGCGGTCGCACAGCGGCGCGCAGGGGCCGACCCGCGACCAGCTCTACAACGAGGCGAGGCAGCGGAACATCAAGGGCCGCTCCAAGATGAACAAGAAGGAACTCGCGAAGGCGCTCGGGCACTGAGGTTGCCGAGAGAAACAGGGACCGACAAGGGCTCGACGCTGACGATCCTCACCACCGAGCACTCCACGCTGCAGATGGTGCGCACCGCCACGATCGCCGACGCCGGGAACCGGGCCGGGCACCTGCTGACAAAGGACGCTTTCGTCCGGCAGACCCACCACGACACGGCCCGGTGTCGAGACGGACTCGGGACAGTCCGGCTGGCGCGGAGGACGCCGACCGCGGCTGATCGGCACCGCGTTGTCGGTGGCGGGCCTGGTGAATCTCGTCAACGGGCTCGTCGCGGGCGCCATGGCCGGTGCGGCGGCGGGACTGCTGAACGCCGGCCTGACGTGGGCGATCGTCATCGGCTCCATGGTGGCCGTCGCACTGATCTCCGCGTTCGGTGTCGCGCCGGCTCGGATCGGACGGCGCGGCCTCGCACCCATCAGCACTCGCTATCCGAGGAACGACTAGGAGGACCGCCGTGCAGTACGACGTCGTCGACCTGATCATGCAGGACCACCGCGAGGTGGAGCGCCTGTTCGCCGAACTGCGCGACCACCCGGAGAAGCGGCCGCTGCTCACCCCGGTGATGTGCGGGCTGCTCGTCGCGCACAGCCGTGCGGAGGAGTCCGAGGTGTACCCGGCCGCAACGAAGGACGCCGGCGAGAACGACGAGGTGGAGCACAGCCAGGAGGAGCACGTCGAGGCAGAGCGGCTGCTCGCGAAGCTCCTGGACTGCGAGTTCGACTCACCGCAGTACGACCAGATGCTGAAGAAGGTCGTCGACGCGGTCACCCACCACGTCGAGGAAGAGGAGAAGACCGTGCTGCCCGGCATGCGCAAGCGGCTGAGCGCGGAGCGCCGTTACGAGCTCGGCGAGAAGTTCGCCCGCAGCCGCGCCGACCACCTCGGCGAGATGCCGGGCCAGGCCACGCGTGAGGAACTGCTGGTGCAGGCACGCAACCTCGGGGTGGCCAACGCGGCGAGCATGAGCAAGGAACAGCTCAAGCGGGAGTTGCAGAAGGCCGGTTCCTGAGCCTTCACGTGTGTGGCGAGCCGCCGGTCCGAACGTGGACCGGCGGCTCGTTCACCGTGCGAACGGGTGGCGATGCCGGGTCCCCTCGGGACGCCGGGCCCACACCCGTCGTTCCCAGCTCGCGCGTGCGGCGGTCCAGGTGACCTCTGTCGACGGCTGCAGCGGTTCGGGCATCGGCGGGACCGGATCGGGGTCAGGGCCGGGCGGTCGCGGTTGGTCCGGACCCGGCTCCGGTGAGGGTGGTGCGGGCGGTACGGGCTGGCTCATGCCCGCCGGGTACCCGCGATCCGGGCCGAAATCACGGTTATCGACGACGGCGATCCGCGGCAGGGATCAGCGCTCGCTGCCCAGCACCGGCTTCACGTCGAGGACCGGGGTGCCGTCGATCGCCTCCAGGTCGCCGACGCGCACCCGCAGGCCGTCGACGGCGAGGATCCGGACGCGGTTCAGGCCGATCGGGTTCGGCCGGTCCGGCGACCGCGTGCTGAACACCCCGGTCTCCGGCCGGTTCGGATCACTGCGCGGATGAACGGCCAGGACGTCCCGGTCGGCCCGATCGAGCCAGGTCAGCACCAGAACCTCCTGGCCGGCCGCCAGCTCCGCCATCGCCCGCGCGTACGCCGGTTCGAAGGTGATCCAGGCGTCCGGCGTGCCCTCGTCGCCCTGCTTGGGGGCGGCTGCCCGGTCGGTGAGCGCCGACTCGACCCGGCCGACCGGCCGCAGCTCCATGATCAGGTCCCGCAGAACGTCCGGTAGGCGGCGCTGAAGTCCTCCGGTGCCGGCGCCGCGTAGCGCTCCAGTCCGGGCCGTTCGCCATAAGGCGAGGTCACGGCCTCAAGTAGCCGCTCGAGCACGCCGAGATCGCCCTCGGTCGCGGCGGCCAGTGCTTCCTCGACGAGGTGGTTGCGCGGCACGTAGACCGGGTTCACCCGTGCCATCTCGTCGGCGTCCGGCCCCAACCGCAGCCAGTTGGCCAGCCACGCGTCGATCCCCGCGAGATCGAGGAACAACGACCGCACGGGCTCGACCTCACCGCCGGTGGCCGAGCCGAGGAGGTGAAAGAACGTCGTGTAGTCGACGTGGTTGCCCTTGAGCAGCGTGAACAGCTCGTCGACCAGCGGTCCCGCGTCCACGCCGAGCTTCGCGCGCATGCCCGCGGACCAGGCCAGCGAGTAGTGCTCCTCGAACGACCCGAGCACCTCGACCGCCCGCGCGACGGCCGTCTCCTCGTCGTCGGCGAAGAGCGGGAGCAGCGCCTCGGCGAGCCGGGCGAGGTTCCACTGGGCGATGGCGGGCTGGTTGCCGTAGGCGTAGCGGCCACGATGGTCGATCGAGCTGTAGACGGTCGTCGGGTCGTACGCCTCCATGAACGCGCACGGACCGTAGTCGATGGTCTCGCCGGAGATCGTCACGTTGTCGGTGTTCATGACGCCGTGGATGAAGCCGATGAGCATCCACTGGGCGACGAGCGTCGCCTGGGCGGCCACGACGGCCTGGTAGAACCCGAGGTAGTCCGCGCCGGGGTAGTGGCGCGCGATCGCGTGGTCGGCGAGGCGGCGCAGCAGCTCGTGGTCGCCGGTGTTGCGCGCGTACTGGAAGCTGCCGACGCGCAGATGGCTTTGAGCGATCCGCGCGAGCACCGCGCCCGGCAGCGGCGTCTCGCGGTGCACGAGGCCACCGGTGGCGACCACGGCCAACGAGCGGGTCGTGGGGACGCCGAGCGCGTGCATCCCCTCGCTGAGGATGTACTCCCGCAGCATCGGGCCGACCGCGGCCAGGCCGTCGCCACCGCGGGCGAACGGGGTGCGGCCGGAGCCCTTGAGGTGCAGGTCGCGCAGCGTTCCGTCGGCGTGCGTGAGCTCACCGAGCAGCAGCGCGCGGCCGTCGCCCAGCCGAGGGGAGTAGCCGCCGAACTGGTGTCCGGCGTAGGCCTGCGCCACCCCGGGACCGAGGTTGCCGACGAGCAACGCCAGTCCCTCGCCACGCAGCCAGGCGGGATCGAGACCGAGCTCCTTGGCGAGGGGTTGGTTGAGGACGAGCAGGCTCGGCGACGCCACCAGCGCCGCCTCCCACTCGACGGCCATCTCCGGAACGGCGCTGGCGAAGTCCTTGCCGAGGCTGATGCTCACACCGGAAAGATTACCGGTTCGACCGGCGTACAGATGTGACCGCGCTCTCAGGAAGATCGGTTGAACCTTTCTCCGAACCCCTACGTGATGGATAGCAACAGGCAAGCGAAATTCAATTCTCAGGAGTGAGAAAACCCATGCGTCGCAAGCAAGTTGGGATCGTTGCTGCCCTCGTCGCGTTCGGTGTCGTGGCGCTGAGCGCCTGCGGGACGGGTGCCGCGCAGACCAGAACTCCGACCCCCGCCGCCGCGCAAGAGCAGACGCAGCAACAGGAATCCGCGCCCGATCAGTCCGAAGTGGACTTCCTTCGTGGATCGGCCAACTCCAACAAGGCCGACAAGACGACCGGTGACCGCGCTCCGGAAACCGCGAGCCCCGAAACGAAAACCAAGTGGGTCGAACTGCGCGTCGCAAACGCCGGAGGCCTCGAACCCGCCGTGGTGAACGGCAACGGCCGCACCGTCTACTGGTTCAGCGACGACCCGCTGAACGGCAAGGTCTCCAACTGCAACGGCGACTGTGAGAAGCAGTGGCCGCCGATCGTGGTCGCCAAGGGCACCAAGCTGTTCTTCCCCGGCATCAAGCAGGAGAACATCGGCTTCATCAAGCGCAAGGACGGCCGCACCCAGGTCACGCTCGGCGGCCGCCCGATGTACCTGTTCGCCAAGGACACCAAGGCCGGCGACATCCTCGGTCAGAACGTCGGCAACAAGTGGTTCGTGATCAACCCCGAGGGCAAGCGCGCCACCGCCCCGGCCCAGGCCACCCCGCCGCCCGCGCCGAACACCGGTAAGGCCGCGAGCTCCGTCACGTTCTTCACCGGCAAGAACTTCGACGACTTCAGCGGCAACAACTTCGCCACCGGTGTCCGCGTCGAGGCCAAGTGCGGCGACCTGCGCGGCGGCTTCCAGTCGCTGACCACCGACGGCGCCGTGAAGATCTGGTCCGAGCCGGGCTGCAAGGGCAAGTCGGCGATCGTGAGCGACGACGTCCGCGACACGGCCGCGCTCGGCTTCCCGGACGGCGCGAAGTCCTACATCCGCGCCTGACCCCTGACACACCCCGAGGCCGCCGGATCGACTCCGGCGGCCTCGTCTTGTATCCACGATGTATCGGCCGTGGATGCCGCCCCGTGAAGCTCCGAACCGCAGCACAGAAGTCATGCGAAAAGGGGATCTTCAATGCGGTTCACCAAAGTGACGGCAGCGGTCATCGGTCGGCGACGTCGAGTACTGGTACCGGCGCGGCGGCCGGCGCGTGTTCAAGACCGTGCGCTTCTACGTCTGCGACTTCGTCGCGGGCTCCACCGACGACCACGATCACGAGGTCGAGGAGGCGCGCTGGATCCCGCTGCGCGAGGCGGTCACGGCCCTCAGCTATCCCGGCGAACGGGGCGCTGATCGAGAGCGTGCTGTCCAACCAGGCCTCCGGTCGCGAGCTGCCGCCCCGGTGCAGGTCCTCAACTTCTACTCGACGGTGTTCGCCGACCAGATGAAGCGCGGTCGCAAGACGGCCACCATCCGGCTGGGCGACAAGCGTCACAAGTACCGCAAGAACCAGGTCGTGCTCGTCACCGTCGGCTACCAGTACTCACCGCGCGAGAAGCTCTTCCACGCGGTGATCGACAACGTCGACGTCAAGCGGGTCAAGGAGCTGTCCCCGCGCGACATCGAGCACGACAACCCCGAGTTCCGGCGGACCGAGGAGCTCGTGCACTTCCTGGAGCAGATCTACGGGCGCGAGGTCTCGCTCGAGGACACGGTCACCGTCGTGCGCTTCTCCCAGATCGTCGAGAACCCGCCCGACCTGCAGGATCGCCTGCGGGGCGTCGGCGGGGCCCAGAACTAGGCTCCCCGCGGGACTCGGCGGACCGGCTAGGCGGCCGGCCGCTGTACTCGCGGCGGGCTCGGCTTGAGTTCGGTGCGGCTTGTGGCGGCGCAGCGGCCGGCCGCGGACCCAGCGCCGACGGAGAGCATGAGGGTCGCGCACCCGGCGCCGGCCAGCGCGCCGTAGCGCAGCTCCCCGCGGCGTCGGGCCCGGGGGTCGACAACCTTCCACAGCGACCATCGCGGCCGCCGCGTGCGCGCCGTAGCGCAGGACGTCGCGGCCGAGCGACTGCAGCGCCCGGGACCAGGCAGGCCAGCGTGCCGAGACCGCGAACCCCGCCATCCCGGCGAGCGCGATGCCCGATCTGCTCAGCGCGTCCCAGCCCGTGGTGCCACCGGCGTTGGTGACCCAGCGCTCCACGCCGTGGGAGATGTTGTTCAGCGTCCCGTGGATGTCGTCCAGCCCCTGGGTCCCGTTCGGGTCGGCGGCCGGCGCCAGGGCGTACCACGGCCGGCCGAGCGTTATCAGCGATGCCGATCGCGCGCGCGATGGCCACGAGACGCTGGTATGGAAGCCGGGAGCGCATGGTTGTGACCGATTGTCGGCATCCGCGAGGCGAAGACTTCATCTGCAGGCGAATCTCTGGTCGGTGGTCCCGCGAGGCGCTTGGCACTCCTGTGACGAGAGTGCCAAAAAGCCTTGACTTCGTATCCGTGCGTTGTTTAGATCACCGGCCGCTGGCACTCTCGCTGCATCGAGTGCCAACCTCGTTTCGTAGCAGGCAATCTGAGTGGAGGTCACTCAATGAAGCTCAAGCCCCTGGGCGATCGGCTGATCGTCAAGGCGGTCGAGGAGGAGGAGACGACCGCCTCCGGCATCGTCCTCCCCGACACCGCCAAAGAGAAGCCCCAGAAGGGCAAGGTCCTGGCCGTCGGCGACGGCAAGCTCGACGACGACGGGAAGCGCATGCCGCTCGACGTCGCCGAGGGCGACGAGGTCCTCTACTCCAAGTACGGCGGCACCGAGATCAAGGTCGACGGCGAGGACCTGCTCGTCCTGCGCGAGTCCGACGTCCTGGCGAAGGTCAACGGCTGACGCTCCTAACACTTTCGACCATTGAAGAGAGAGACACTATGGCTCACAAGGAACTGAAGTACGACGTCGAGGCGCGCAAGGCGCTCGAGCAGGGCGTCGACGCCGTGGCCAATGCGGTCAAGGTGACGCTCGGCCCGCGCGGCCGCTACGTGGTCCTCGACAAGAAGTTCGGCGCTCCGACCATCACGAACGACGGCGTGACCATCGCTCGTGAGATCGAGGTCGAGGACGTCTTCCAGAACCAGGGCGCCCAGCTCGTGCGCGAGGTCGCCACGGCGACCAACGACGTCGCGGGCGACGGCACCACGACGGCGACCGTGCTCGCCCAGGCGATCGTCCGCCAGGGCCTCAAGAACGTCGCCGCCGGCGCCAACCCGCTCGGTCTCAAGCGCGGCATCGAGCCCGCGGTCGACCAGGTCGTCGAGCACATCCGCGAGCAGGTCCAAGGAGATCTCCGGCAAGGATCAGATCGCCCGCGTGGCGACGATCTCGGCCGGCGACGACGAGATCGGCGACGTGATCGCCGACGCCATCGAGAAGGTCGGCAAGGACGGCGTGGTCAACGTCGAGGAGGGCCAGACGTTCGGCATGGACCTCGAGTTCACCGAGGGCATGCAGTTCGACAAGGGCTACATCTCGCCCTACATGGTCACCGACCAGGAGCGCATGGAGGCGGTGCTCGAGGATCCCTACATCCTCATCGCCAACCAGAAGATCGGCTCCGTGCGCGACCTGCTCCCCGTGCTCGAGCAGGTCATCCAGTCCGGCAAGCCGCTGCTGATCATCGCCGAGGACGTCGAGGGCGAGGCCCTCGCGACGTTCGTCGTGAACAAGCTGCGTGGCACCTTCACCGGCGTCGCCGTCAAGGCCCCGGGCTTCGGCGACCGCCGCAAGCGCATGCTCGAGGACATCGCGATCCTCACCGGCGGCGAGGTCATCACCGAGGAGATGGGCCTCAAGCTCGAGAACACGCAGATCTCGCAGCTGGGCCGCGCCCGCCGCGTCGTGGTGGCGAAGGACAACACCACGATCGTCGACGGCGCCGGTGACCCGGAGGCGATCAAGGGCCGGATCAACCAGATCAAGCCCGAGATCGAGACCACCGACTCCGACTTCGATCGCGAGAAGCTCCAGGAGCGCCTCGCGAAGCTCTCGGGCGGTGTCGCCGTCGTGAAGGTCGGCGCGGCCACCGAGACCGAGATGAAGGAGAAGAAGCACCGCGTCGAGGACGCGCTGCAGGCCACCCGCGCGGCCCTCGAGGAGGGCATCGTGCCGGGCGGCGGCGTGGCGCTGCTCGAGGCCATCGACGCCGTCAACCTCGACATCTTCGACGACGACGACGAGAAGACCGGCGCCAAGATCGTCGTGCGCGCGCTCGAGGAGCCGCTCCGCCAGATCGCGGAGAACGCCGGCTTCGAGGGCTCGGTCGTGGTCAACGAGGTCAAGAAGTCCGAGGCCGGCAACGGCCTCAACGCGGCCACCGGCGAATACGTCGACCTGGTCGCGCGCCGGCGTCATCGACCCCGCCATGGTGACCCGCTCGGCGCTGCAGAACGCCGCGTCGATCGCCAAGAACATCCTCACCACCGAGGCGATCGTCGCCGAGCCGCCCGATAAGGACGGCGGCGG
>CAVYAD010000005.1:0-208735 GCA_963766275.1 uncultured Actinomycetota bacterium | reverse complement strand
AGGACGAGGTCCTCTCCGCCGGCCTGGCGGTCATGCGAGCCGTGAACGAGGAGGACCGGCCGGTGCACCCCGTCGACCCGCTGATCGGCGGCTGCAAACATGTGCAGTTCCTCGCCCCGGGCTCCGACGGGCGCCACTCGCGCAACGCCATGGCGATCCACCCCCGGCTGGTTCGACCGCTCGCCCTGTGGCACGGGCACCTCGGCGCGCATGGCGCAGCCGCACACGCGAGGGGAGCTGCCGCTGCACACCGACTTCGTCAACGAGTTCTTCGTCGGCACGCGCTTCGTCGGACGGCTCCTCGATACGGCCGAGATCGGCCCGCTGCCCGGCGTCGTACCCGAGTTCTCCGGCCGCGCCTGGATCACCGGCACCGCCAACTACCTGCTGGACCCCAGCGATCCCTTCCCCCACGGCTTCGTCCTCCAGGAGGTTCACGGGAAGAAGCCGTGCCGGCCGACCCGGTCCAGGACGCTGCCGCCGAGGGTGTTCGGGCCGGCCGCCGGAGGAGGCGTCCCGGTACGGCGCCCGCCCGGGGACGGCCCTGGGGCAGCGGGCTCTCCGAGCGTCCGGTCCGAAGGCACCGGCCACATTTCGTCACCCCCTGAGGCGGTGACGACGTGGACACCTCCCGGCCCGGCCGCACCGGCGCGTCCCGGGTCTCACGGGGGCCAGTTGACGATCCGCTGGGCCGGGGCGGGGCGTAGGTGCGCACCTTGGACGTGGACAGGCCGAGGCGGACGAGGGACTCGGCGATCGTCACGGCGGCCGTGACGCCGTCGACCACGGGGACCCCGGTGCGCCCGCCGACGCGTTCGGTCAGCGGCATGCCGCCGCAGCCCAGGCAGATCACCTCGGCCCGGTCCTCTTCGACCGCCCGGGCGGCCTGTTCGGCGATGGCTTCCACGGCGGCCTCCGCGTCCTGTTCCAGGTCGAGTACGGCAGCCCGCTGGCGCGCACCGAGGCGCACCGGGCGGCGAGACCCGCCACCTGAGGCGTCCTCGATCAGCGGGACCGTACGGTCGAGGGTGGTGACCACGGAGTAGCGGCGGCCGAGGAACTGAGCGGTGCTCGCGGCGGCTTCGGTGATGTCGACGACCGGGACGTCGAGCAGTTCTTGCAGCCCTTCGCGGCCGTGCTCGCCGTAGCCGGCCTGGATCACCGCGTCGAACGGCCCGGCTGGAGCGGACGGCCTCCATCACGGCGACGGCGGCGAGGTAGCTCTCGTAGTTGCCCTCGACGGACTCCGCGCCGAAGGGCGGGGTCAGCGGCACGATCTCGGTGCCCGGTGAGGCCGCGGCGGCCGCCTGCGCGCCGATGGTGTCGGTGATGGACGGGGTGGTGTTGACGTTGACGACGAGGATGCGCATGGTGGGCCTTCTTGCTGGTGCGGGGGGTTCGCGGCCACGGCGATGGCCTCGCCGTCCACGTCCGGTTCGCCCGGCCCGGTCCGCGACGACGCAGTAGAGCGCGGCGGCGACGACGCGCCGATGAACCAGGAGAACCCTGCCCGGCGTGGAAGGAGGGGACCAGCGCGACGACGACGGCGACGGCCGCGCTGGGCACGAACGCGGCGACGGCCCGCGGGTTGTAGCCGCGTCGGTAGTGGTACTCGCCCCGGCGTCGTCGGTGTAGAGGTCGGGCACGTTCACCCGGGACTTCCGCAGCAGCCAGTAGTCCGCCATGATCACGCCGAAGAGCGGGCCGAGCAGTGCGCCGAGCCCGCCGAGGAAGTAGTTCACGACGACCGGGCTGTTGTAGAGGTTCCAGGGCGGGATCACCAGGCCCACCACCGCGCTGACCAGACCGGCGCGGCGGAAATTGAGGTGCCGTGGGAAGAGGTTGACCAGCGCGTAGATCGGCGCGACGAAGTTGGCGAGCAGGTTGACCGCCACCGTGAGCGCGATCAGGGAGAGTGAGGCGACGGCCAGCAGGATCATGTTGGGGATGGTCCTGACGATGTCTGTCGGACTGGTGATGACGTGTCCGTCGAGCTTGAACTGGGCCCCGCTGAGCACCGCCACGATCACGGCGAAGAAGAGCATGTTCACCGGTATGCCGATCACGTTCCCGCGGACTATCGAGCCCCGGCTGCTGGCGGACCGGGTGAAGTCGCAGAAGTTCAGCACGAACGTCCCGTAGATCACCACCCACAGCGCGGCGGCCCGCAGGATCTGGAGCCACATCGCGCCGCCGGTCAGCGGCTCGTCGATGGACAGCGAGACCGAGCCGTCCGCCCGGACGAACATCCACACCGCGAGGGCGCACATGGTGATCAGTGTCGTGGGAGCGGCGAAAGCCATTACCGGCGGATCATCCGCATGCCGTAGCTCACGATGACCACTTGGAGGGCCCACAGGACCAGGAAGGTGATCCAGCCGAGCGTCGACTGCCCGAGCAGGGAGTTCGTGTCCAGGCGGGCCAGCCCGGGGAACATGGTCACCAGGAGCGCGCTGAGCACCGCGGCCGGGTAGGTCTGGATACCAAACCAGGCGATCGCCACGACGCCCCGGACGACGCCGGGACCTTCGCGCCCTTGACGCCGAACGCGATCCGGCTCATCACCGGGAACGGCACGCCCGTCTTGTGTCCCATGAATCCGGACAGGGTGAGCAGGAGGAAGAGCAGGACTGAGGCGAGGGCGAAGGCGGCGAGGATGCCCCAGACGTTGAGCCCGAGGGCGAACAGGCCGATCGCGAAGGCGTAATTGCCGAGGCTGTGCACGTCGTTGGCCCAGAGCGTGAAGACGTTGTACGCGCCCCGGCGGCGCCCTTCCTGCTTGGTCGGGGCCAGGTCGTACGTGTAGAGGTCGGAACTGGCGGCGGCACTGGTCTCCGCGGACGACCGGTCTTCCAGGGCAGTCATACGGGACTCCGGGGAAGGATGCGGGCTGGAGTTTGCTCGAAGTTCCACAAAATGGAAACGTGTTTCCGATGAACAGAACGTAGTTTTCGCCGACCGCACCGTCAAGGGTCGGGCGGGAATGACTCGGACAAGCGGCAGGGCGCCGTGGGCACGTGAAAGCCCGCCCGTGGACACGTGAAAGCCGCCCCCCGGTGGACACGTGAGAGCCGCAGGGAACGGTGCTACGGACGCCCCGCCGGACGTCAGAGCGTGCCGAAGGGGGCGAGGACCTCCTCGGCGGCGCGATCTCGTCGCTGAGCGGATGGTCCTCCGCGATCATCGGGAGGGCCTGCGCGCCCGGTCGAACGCTTGGGCCACGGCCGTCGGCAGTTCGGCGGCGGCCAGCCGCAGCGCCCGTACCGCGCCGAGCAGTTCGCAGGCCAGCACCGTGCGGTAGGCGCCGATCGCGGCCGTGGTGCTGCGGGCCGCCTGGGTGGAGAAGCTGGCGTGGTCCTCCAGGCCCCGGGAGATGACGGCGGTGCCGAGCGTCACGGGGGCCGCGGCGTGCCGCAGTTGGCTGAGCGCGTCGTGGGCGACGTACTCGAGGATCATGATCCCGGAGCTGCCTGCGGGCCGGCGGCAGGAACGGCGGCAGGCCGGTCAGTTCCGGCTCGACCAGGTCGCTCAGGCGGGCCGCGGAGAGTTCGGCGACGTGGTGCAGCGCGGCCCGCAGCCCGTCGAGCGCGAGGGCGAGGTGTGCGGTGGAGAAGTGGCCGTGGTGGTAGACGTCGCCCGTTTCGATGTCGATCAGCGGGTTCTCGGCGGCGGCGTTCGATGTCGATGGCCAGCACCGTTCTCCAGCGCGTCGGCCGCGTCCAGCGCGGGCCCGTGGACCTGCGGGAAGGCCCGCAGCCCGAACGGGTCCTGGAGCGGCCGCCGGGTCCGGCTCGCCGTCCGCCCAGAGCATGCGGCGCATCTCGGCGGCGCAGCGCACCGAGCCGGGGTGCGGGCGCTGGGCGTGGACCGCGCCGGAGAACGCCTCGGGTGAGCCGCCGAGCGCGCAGTAGGACAGGGCGGCGACCGCGTGGCTGGCGCGCAGCAGCGTGCGCAGGTCGTGCCAGGCGAGCACCGACTCGGCCAGGGTGCACGGCGTTGCTGGAGATGAAGGCGAGCGCGTCGCCGGGGCTGATCGGTACCGGTTCCAGCGATCCGACGGCCCAGGGCCGCTCCCCCGCCAGGGTCAGCCCGATCTCGGCGAGCGCGCTGAGGTCGCCGGTGCCGATGGCGCCGCGTGTGTGCGACCAGCGGTACGGCGCCGACGCGCAGCGCCGCCTCCAGGCGCGCAGCAGCCGGGGGTGGACCCCGCTGCCGGCCGCCGCGAGCTGGTTGAGCCGGATGACCAGCGCGGCGCGCACGAGGCTGTCCGGCGCGGTGTCGCCGGTGCCTGCCCGCGTGGCTGCGAGCAGGCGCAGGCCGTGCTGGTCGGCGGCGTCGGGGTCGACGACCTCGTGCCGGTTGGCCCCGACGCCGGTGGTGCGGCCGTAGACCGCCCGCTTCGCGCCAGCTGTCCCCCGCGACGTGTAGGACTGCTCGGCCCGCTCCAGCGCCGTCGGCGTCCAGTTCGACGGAGGCGCTGCGCCGGGCCACGCGTACGACGTCCTGGCAGCTGAGTCGGGGGCCGTGATGTGGAGGCGGCTGGTGTCGGTCACTCATCACCCCTTGACATAAACGTTATTCATCGCTGAACCTTCATGAAACTTTCATTCACGCAGGTTGGCAAGAGGTGGGGAAGACCGGGAGACCGTGCGCTCGGCGAGGTGCCACGGACCACAGCCGATACAGGCCGCAGCCGGCAGGCGGAGACGAGGGGAGAGCGCGTGAAGGACGTCCCGGACAGGGAGCGCTCGACGGGCATGGCGGAAGCCACAGGCGCGGCGGGAGCCGGGGGCGACGCGAAGGCCGGGGCCGACGCGGGAACCGAGGTCGCAGCCAAGGCCACCGGCACGGCGGGCACGGCAGGCGTGGCCGAGACCCGGGACAGTTCCCGCGCGCCCGATCGGGACCAGTGCGGCCGGGACGGGGCCTCAGAAGGCCCCGGTACCGACGTCGGGCCCGGTGAGCGGCGACGCGGCCCCGCACTCGCTGGACGACGCACCCCTGAATAAATTCCACATCAAGATCACCGCGCTGACATTCGGGGCGAACTTCTCCGACGGCTACCAACTGGGCATTATCGGTATCGCCTTGACGCTGATCGGCCCCCAGATGGAATTCGGCGCCGCCTGGGAGGGGCTGCTGGGCGCCTCGGCGCTGATCGGGATCTTCCCGGGCAGCATCATGCTCGGCTGGGCTGGCGGACCGCATGGGGCGTCAGCTGCTCTACCTGCTGAACTTCCTGCTCATAGCCGTCGCGTCGGCGGCGCAGTTCTTGGTCAGCGGGCCCGTGGAACTGTTCATTCTGCGGCTGCTGATCGGCTTCGGTATCGGCGCCGACTACGCGCTCGGCCCGACGCTGGTCGCCGAATTCTGCCCGCGGCGCTACCGGGGCTGACTGCTGGCCTCCCTCACCGCGATGTGGACGATCGGCTACATCTGCGCCTTCTTCTTCGGGAACTACCTGATCGACCTGGGCGGGGACGCCTGGCGCTGGCTGCTGGCCTGCAGCGCGCTGCCCGCCGTGGTCCTGCTGATGGGCTTCGGCACCCCGGAGTCGCCTCGCTGGCTGATCAGCAAGGGGCGCGTCGACGAGGCCCGGGCGGTGGTGGAGAAGCACATCGGGCCGCGTATCGCCTTCTCGGGGCGGCGCCCGGCAGCGAGGCTCCCTAGCCTCACTACCGGGGGCTGTTTCGCGCAGTAGCGGAAGAACAGCCTCTTCGGCGTCCTCTATTACAACTGTCAAGTCATCCCCTACTTCGCCATTTACACCTTCCTCCCGGTGGTCATGGCGCGGGTGGGACTGGGCGGCGGGATTCCTCGGCGACGGACTGCTGAACGTATTCCTTCTGCTCGGCGGGGTGGCCGGTCTCTGGTTCGTCTCCCGTTTCTCCCGGCGGGGATTTCTTATCGGTCGTTCGTGGTGATGGCGGTGGCGCTGGGCCCCGATCGGGCTCTGGCCGGGTGCGCCGACGCTTCTGCTCTTCCCGCTTTTCCTCGTCTTCACCTTCACGATGTCGGCCTCCTCCAATCTCGACCAGGTCTATCCGCCCGAGCTTTTCCCACCGCTCTGCGCAGTTCCGGTGTCGGACTGCTGAACGGCCTCAGCCGGATCGGTTCCGCCGATGGGCACCTTCCTGCTGCCCATCAGCCTGTCCGCCTACGGGTTCTCGGCCTCGATGGTCGCGCTGACCGCACTTCTGGTGTCCAGAGGCGGTGGTCTCCGTGCGCGTGGGCACCGGAGACGAAGGGGCTGGCACTGCACTGACGCCGCACCCGCCGTCGGCGACGGGCGGCACGGATTGGTCCACCGGACGGGGCCCGCCCTACAGTTCCCCGCATGACGAGGCGACGGGGGCCGGGGGGAGCGGTGCGAGGTGTGGTGCGGGGAGCGGCGCCGGGGGCGGTACGGGTCAAGGCGGTACGGGGGCGTCGCCGGCGCCGGCTCACCCGGCGCGAACTGCTCGTCGGCATACCGCTGGGGACCTTCGCACTGGTCGTGATGTTCGCGGTGCCGACCGTGGCGCTCACCTACGCCGCTGTCGGCACCGACGCCCCGTTCCTGGTCAACGCCGCCGGCCCGCCCAAGGGTCCGGCGCCCACGAGCGACCGGGCCGCCGGGGCGGTGATCGGAGAGCTGTGGACCGCCGCGCTCATCGCGCTGTTCGGCTTCGCCGTACCGCGCAAGCTCGGCCCGCCCGGCCTCACCATCGATGAGCGGGGCGCCTGGCTGGGCCGGGGTCGGCACCGTCAACAGCTGCTGGCCTGGCGGGACATCGCGGCCGTGGCCGTCGTGCCGGCCGGCCCCGTCGAGGGGGATCCCCTCGTCCGGGCCGGGCTCGCGCGCGCTCCCTACGTCGACCTGTACCCGGCGGCCAAAGCGGACGGCGATCCCGGCACCCCGCTCGGCAGCCGCCTGGTCACCTCGGATCCCGTGGTGGCGGGACTGCGCGGCAGACGCTATGTGATCGAACTCGACGAAGCGGCCCAGGGCTTGGACGCGCTCTCCCGTGCCGTGGACCACTTCGCCCCGGGCAAGCGCCTCGCCGGGCCGGGCGCGGGCTGAGCGTACGCCCGGCCCCCCCTGGCCCCGGCCTCGCCTCGGTCTTCGCCCCGGGGCCCCGCCCCAGCCCCAGCCGCCGGGGCGGAAGGTCGCAGGACTTCTGTCGTATCCGTTGACAGCCCTCGGCCCCCTCCTTACTGTTCCGCGCCGAATCGCTTCGGTACGCCTCGTCGAAACGATTCGACAATCCCGCGAACACGGCTACGAGGAGGGGGCGTTGGTCAAGATCACGGACGTGGCCCGCCGTGCCGGGGTCTCACCCAGCACCGTCTCCTACGTACTCAGCGGCAAGCGCCCCATCTCGGCGGCGACCCAGCGCCGAGTCGAGGCGAGCATCCGCGAACTCGGCTACCGTCCGCACGCCGGAGCCCGCGCACTGGCCAGCAGTCGCTCCAGCGTGCTGGCCCTGGTGATGCCGCTGCGCAGCGGCATCCACGTGCCCGTACAGATGCAGTTCGCCGGCGCCGTGGCGACGGCGGCGCGCGGCCACGACCACGACGTACTGCTGCTCACCCAGGAGGAGGGCGAGGACGGGCTGCGGCGGGTGGCGGACAGCGCCCTGGTGGACGGGCTGATCGTGATGGACGTCCAGCTGAGCGACTCACGCACCCCCCTGCTGCGCACTCTGCCGCTGCCCTCGGTCCTCATCGGTTTCCCGGCCGAAGCTGACGGACTGACCTGCATCGATCTGGAGTTCGCCGCGACCGGGGAGAGCTTCGTCGGCCACCTCGCCCACCTCGGACACCGGTGCGTGGCGCTGCTGGGCTCCCCGCCGGAGGTGTACGTGCGCGGCACCGGCTTCGCGCGGCGCACGGCGGCCGGCTTCACCGGGGCCGCCCGCCGCTACGGCATGACCTCGACGGTCCTCCCGTGCGAGGCCTCCGGGGCCGCCGCAAGGCGGACCGTCGATCGGCTGCTGCGCGACCACCCCGGGCTGACCGGGGTCGTCGTGCACAACGAGCCCGCCCTGCCGCTGCTCATGGAAGCGTTCCAGCAGGCGGGCATGCGCATCCCGCAGGACCTGTCGGTGGTCGCCGTAGGCCCGGACGAGCAGGCCGAAAGCGCGGCGGTGCCCGTCACCTCCGTGGCCATTCCCGCCGACGAGGTGGGGGAGCGGGCCGTGGAACTGCTGATGACCAAGCTGAACGGCGTCGCGGTACCCGACGCCACGCTGCTGCCTCCCCGTCTGACGCCGCGCGCCAGTACGACGGTGTGCGGCACCGCCTCCTGACCACCCTCCCGTCGCGCCGCCGCAGTTCCCCTGGCCCCCGCCCGGCGTGCGCGAGTGCGTCGAGGCGGGCGCGCAGCTCCCCGCGCCCTTCGGAGCGCTCCTCTCGGGGCGTGCCCCGAAGAGGCTCGTACTGGAATGGAGAGCCGACCTCATGCCGTACCGTCCCGCATTCTCCGCGTTCGTGGCCGGGGCGGTGGCCGTGTCGGGCTCGCCGGGTGTGCTGCCGCACCCGAGCCCGGGACCGTCACCGTGCTCAACTCGGCCACCGACACGGCCGAGCACACCAAGAACCAGAAGTTCTTCGACCGCTGCGGAGAGAAGTCCGGGCTGCGCGTGGAGCAGAACAGCGTCCCCGCCGACCAGGTGTCCTCCAAAGCGCTGCGGATGGCGTCCTCGCACTCGCTGCCCGACATTCTCGAACTCGACGGATCCGAGCTGCCGCAGTTCGCGCGGACCAGCGGGCTGCGCAAGTTGCGGGGCCTCGGCGTCCGCACCTCCGGACTGTCCCGTAGCGGCGTCTCCCTCGGCTCCTTCGAGGGCACCCGCTACGGCATCGCCCGCTCGGTCAACTCCCTGGCGCTCTACTACGACCCGAAGCAGTTGAAGAAGGCGGGCGTGAGGGTGCCCGGACCTGGGACGAACTGCGGGCGGCGGCGAAGAAGCTCTCCGGCGACGGCCGCTACGGGCTCGCCTTCAGCGCCACCCGGACGCGGACGGGGTCTATCAGTTCCTGCCGTTCTTCTGGTCGGCGGGCGGGGACGAGGCACGGCTGGACCGTGGCGCGGGAGAGGCGGCGCTGCGCCTGTGGAAGGACATGGTGGCGGACAAGTCCGTCTCCAAAGCCGTCGTCACCTGGAACCAGCAGGATGTCAACGACCAGTTCGTCGCGGGCCGCACCGCCATGATGATCAACGGCCCGTGGCAGGTGCCGGTGCTGGACGCGCAGCACGAGGTGGACTGGGCCATCGCCAAGTTCCCCGTCCCCCGGCCGGGCGGCAAGGCCGTACCCCCGGTCGGCGGCACCGTGATGACCGTCCCCAAGAGCGACGACAGCGAGCGCGAGCGCAACGCGGCCAAGATCCTCAACTGCCTCAACACTCCGGCCAATCAGCTGGCTTGGGGCGAGGCGGTCAACAACGTGCCGACCCGCGCCGCCGCCGCGCGTACCTACGCGCGACAAACCCCAAGCTCGCCGCCTTCGCCGACCTGGTGACCACGGCGCGCTCCCGTACCGCGAAGGTGGCACCCGTTGGCCGGCCGTGAGCGACGCGCTCGCCGGGGCCTTTCAGTCCGTACTCACCGGCGGCAGCAGCCCTGAGGCGGCCCTGAGCCGCGCTCAGCGGCAGGCGACGGCGGGGGAGTGAGGAGCGGCATGAGCACCGTCACCACCTCGTCCGTATCCACACCGGCCCCCGGCGCTCCCGGTCCGTCGCCGCGGGGCGGCCGGGCAGCCGCCGCACCGCGCTGCTGCGCTGGCTGTTCATCGCGCCCGCGCTGCTCTACATGGCCGCCTTCTTCGGATACCCACTGGTACGCAACGTGCTGATGAGCTTTCAGCACTACACGCCCACCACTTACTTCACCGGCGAGGCACCCCTCAACGGCCTCGACAACTGGCGGGCGGTGTTCGCCGATCCGCTGTTCACCGGCGCGCTGTGGCACACGGCGCTGTTCACGGTGGGCTCGCTGCTGGGCCAGTTCACCCTGGGGCTGGCGCTGGCCGTCTTCTTCTCCCGCCGCTTCCGCCTCTCCCGTCCCGTCCGGGCGGTACTGCTGCTGCCGTGGCTGGTACCGATGGTGGTGGCGGCCGTGGTATGGCGGCGCATGCTCGACCAGGAGCACGGCATCCTGAATTCGGCACTGCGCTCCGTGGGCCTGGACGGAGGGCGGTGTGCCGTGGCTGAGCAGTCCCGAGGTGGCGCTGACGGCAGCGGTGCTGGTCAACATCTGGATCGGGATCCCGTTCAACATGGTCATGCTCTACGGCGGCCTCCAGGAGATTCCCGCGACCTGTACGAGGCGGCCTCGCTGGACGGTGCCGGGCCGTGGCGGGTCTTCCGCTCGGTCACGCTGCCGCTGCTGCGGCCGGTCATCACGGTCGTCCTCGTCCTGGGCTTCATGTCCACGGTGAAGATCCTCGACCTGATCCTCGCCCTCACCTCGGGCGGTCCCGCCGACGCCACCCAGACCCTGGGCACCGTCACCTACCAGATGTCGTTCCTGCGCCTCGACTTCGGCCAGGGCGCCGTCGTCGGAAACGTCCTCATCCTGATCAGCGCGGTCTTCGCGGTGCTCTATCTGCGGGCCAACCGCGCCGACTTCGGCAACGGGAAGTGAGCACCATGCCTCCGACCCCCCTCCCTACGGCGCCCGCAGCGGTTCGCGGCACGGCCCCGGGTACGGCTCGCGCCGACGGACCGGGCACCGCCCGCCGGATGCGCGGTGTCTGGAACACCGCCGCCGCGCTGCTGATCCTCGCCGTGCTGCTCTTCCCCGTCTACTGGATGCTGGTCACCGCGCTCCAGCCGTCCTCGGGCATCGGCGTGGACCTCTTCCCCACCTCGCCGGGGCTCGACAGCTTCCGCGCGGCGCTGGACAGCCAGGGCGGCTCCCTGCTCACCAGCCTCGCCGTGGCGTTGGGCGCCGTCGTGGTCTGCCTCGTGCTGGCCGCGCCCGCCGCCTACGGGCTGGCGCACTTCTCCCTGCCGGGCGGCCGGGTCGTCGTCTTCACCACGCTCATCACCCAGATGGTGCCGGGCATCGTCATCGCCAACGCCCTCTACAGCGCCTACGCGGAACTGCGGCTGACCAACTCCTACCTCGGATTCATCCTGGCCGACGCCTCCCTCGGGCTGCCGTTCTCCATCGTGCTGCTGCGCGCCTTCATGGTCTCCGTCCCCGGCGAAGTGGTGGAGGCGGCGCTGGGAACGCCCGAGCTACGGCAAGACCATCAAGGTGGACAACGGCCTCAAGGTCAAGAGCAAGCGCGGCGACATCGGCACGACCTGGTGGTCACAGCGCTTCCTGGAAGTGCTCGAGTCGTTCGGCATGGGCAGCCGGCTGACCCGCGGCCGCAACTACGCCCGCCAGGGCCAGGTGCTGAGCCTGTCGTTGTCCACCAGCATGGTCATCGCACTCGTGCAGGGCTCCCGCCCCAACCCGTACAAGACCCGCATCGCCATCAAGTCCTTCACCAACCCGGAATGGCAGCGCATCGAACACGCGCTCGCAGGCAAAGCCCTGTACGCCGCCAAGTTGCTGGCCGGCGAGATGCCCCGCGACATCGAGACGTTGTTCGCGGAACTGGGCCTGCGGCTCTTCCCCGCCACCATGCGCGAGCTCACGATGGACTGCACCTGCCCGGACTGGGAAGTCCCCTGCAAACACCTCGCCGCCACCTGCTACCTGCTGGCCGAGTCGTTCGACAACGACCCGTTCGAGATCCTCGCCTGGCGCGGCCGCGGCCGTGAGGACCTCCTCGAACGCCTCCGCACCCTGCGCGGCGCGGGCAAATCCGTGGTGGCCCGCGAAGAAGCCCCGCCGCTCACGAAGTGCCTGGACACGTTCTGGCAGAAGCAGACCGCCACGAGCATCAACCTCGGCGACCCCACCGCGGAAGTGCGCACCGACGCGCTGCTGGACCAGCTCGACTCCGTCCCGATCACCATCCGCCGCGAGAACCTCGTCGACCTCCTGCGTCCTGCCTACCTCGCACTCGGCTCACCAGATCCCGAGTAGGACCAGTCGTGACCGCAGTGTGAGTGCGCGCGGGCATCGTGGGTCGCGTGATCACGCGAGAGAAGCTGGCCTACCTGCTGGTGCCTGTACCGCTGCTGGCCGCGGTCGCGTTCTTCTCGTACCTGATCGGGATCTTCTGGCTGGCGATCACAGAACACGACGAGGCCTGTATGAAGGGTCTCGTCCACCAGGGCGCGCGCTTCCGGGAAGAGCTGCAGGACGAATGGGCTCTGACGAGCACCTGCGTCTTCGAGGACGGCACGACTCACGTCGAGGCGTTCACCCCTTGGGTGCCACCGGTCTTGGTGGCGAGCCAGACGGCCGCCGTGGTCTGCACCGCCATCGGATTGTGGGCGGGCAGCAAGCGGTCGTGTGTTTCGGCGCGAAAAGCACGTTCGGGCAATCCAGCGGCATGAACGTGCTTTTCGCGCCATATCAGCAGAAGCGGGCATCAGCCTCCCGCCACCGAGGGCAGGATCTGGATCTCGGCGCCCGCGGGCAGGGGCGTGGCCGGGCCGGAGAGGCGGCGGCACTCCTCGCCGTTGACGTAGAAGTTCACGTAGCGCCGTAGGACGGAACGTTCGTCGCGCAGGCGGCGATCCAGGCCGGGGTAGGTGTCGGCGAGGACGTCCAGGGCGCCGCCGAGGGTGGCGGGGTCCGGGACGTCCACGTCGAGGTGGGCGGCGCCGCCGACGGCCGCGCGCAGGACGCCGGGGATCAGCACGGTCACCTTCACGTGGGCACCACCGCGGCTCGGATGGAGAGCACGTCGGGCAGGTGGGAGGCGATCCTGGTCCAGGTGTCGCCCTCGTCGGGGCTCGCGTAGACCTCGCCGGAGCGGGAACCGAAGTAGACGCCGGGCACCGGGGCGTCGTCGGTGCACAGCGCGTCGCGCATCACGGCGGTCCAGAAGCCGTCCGGCAGGCCGAAGCCGAGTGCTTCCCAGGTCGCGCCTGCGTCGCGGGAGCGGTAGACGCGGCACTTGCCATCGGGTGGGAAGCGGCGGCCGTCGGCCTCGATCGGGAAGGTGAAGATGGTGTCCGGGTCGTGGGGATGCACGACCATCGCGAAGCCGAAGTCGGTGGGCAGGCCGTCGGCGATCGACTGCCAGGAGTCGCCGCCGTCGTCGCTGCGGTACACGCCGTGGTGGTTCTGGGCGTAGAAGCGGGAAGCCAGAGCGGGGTGCTGCGCGACCTTGTGCACGCACTGGCCGAACTCGGGCCAAGGGTCCGGGTAGAAGTAGGCCTTGATGCCCTTGTTCCGGGCCTCCCACGACTTGCCGCCGTCGGCGGTGCGGTAGACGCCGCCGGTCGACATCGCCACCAGCACGCGGTCCGCGTCGACAGGGTCGGGCACGATCGTGTGCACGGCCTGGCCGCCGAAGCCCGCGCCCCACTCCGGACGGTGCGGGTGGTTCCAGAGGCCCTCGACGAACTCGAACGAACGGCCGCCGTCGGAGGATTTGAACAGGGCGGACGGCTGCGTGCCCGCATAGACCACGCCCGGTTGGGACGCAGAGGCCGGCTGGAGCTGCCAGACGCGTTCGAGCGCGGTGTCGACGGGGAACGAGATCGGGGCGTGGTCCGGCTGCTCCCACGTCACGCCCAGGTCGTCGGACAGCGCGACCGACGGACCGAAGTGGGGCGACGCGACGCCCGCCAGCAGACGAGGCGAGGAACGGGTGTCGATCGCCACCGCGTACACCTCTTCCATCAGGTGCTGTGGTTCGGAGAGCTCCCACGTGACCCGGTCCTCGCTGCGGGCCAGCCACAGGCCCTTGCGCGTGCCGATCGCCAGCAACACCGTCATCGCATCCAACCCTCCAAAGAGTGTGATGCGGAGCACGTTACGCCGGGGGTCTGACAATTTCTGGTTGTGCAGGAAACACCACGTAGACCCGCAAGTTACTCACTGGTAGCGTCCCGAATCGAGACGAAGGAGGCTCCCCCGTGCTGCTCGACCCCAACCGCTTCGACCCCGCCCACCTCGACGCCGAGACCCGCCGCCTGCTCAAGGCGACGGTCGACTGGTTCGAGGCGCGCGGCAAGCGCCAGCTGATCGCCGACGCGCAGGACAAGGTCTGGTACGCGGAGTTCCTCGACTTCGTGAAGCAGGAGAAGCTCTTCGCCACCTTCTGCACCCCGGCGTCGGTCGACGGCACCAAGCGCTGGGACGCCGCCCGCAACGCCGCGTTCAGCGAGGTGCTCGGCTTCTACGGCCTGCAGTACTGGTACGCGTGGCAGGTCACCGTCCTGGGCCTCGGCCCGATCTGGATGAGCGACAACGAGGAGGCCAAGCAGAAGGCGGCCAGCCTCCTCGACAGCGGCGCCGTGTTCGCGTTCGGCCTCTCCGAGAAGGAGCACGGCGCGGACGTCTACAGCACGGACATGATCGTCACGCCCACCGAGACCGGCTACCGGGCGAACGGCGGCAAGTACTACATCGGCAACGGCAACGTCGCCGGCATGGTCAGCGTCTTCGGCAAGCTGGGTGACAGCGACGAGTACGTGTTCTTCGCCGTCGACAGCCAGCACGAGAACTTCAAGCTGGTCAAGAACGTCGTCGACAGCCAGATGTTCGTCAGCGAGTTCCGTCTCGACGACTACCCGCTGACCGACGCCGACATCCTGCACCGCGGCCCCGACGCCTTCTCCGCCGCGCTGAACACCGTCAACGTCGGCAAGTTCAACCTCTGCACGGCGAGCATCGGCATCAGCGAGCACTCGTTCTACGAGGCGATCACCCATGCCCACAACCGGATCCTCTACGGCAACCCGGTCACCGACTTCCCGCACGTGCGCCAGAACTTCGTCGACGCGTACGCGCGCCTCGCCGCCATGAAGCTCTTCGCCGACCGCAGCGTCGACTACTTCCGCAGCGCCAACGAGAACGACCGGCGCTACCTCCTCTTCAACCCCATCACCAAGATGAAGGTGACGAGCGAGGGCGAGAACGTCATCGACCTGCTCTGGGACGTCATCGCCGCCAAGGGCTTCGAGAAGGACACGTACTTCACCCGCGCCACGGCCGACATCCGCGCGCTGCCCAAGCTCGAAGGCACCGTGCACGTGAACCTGGCCCTGGTGCTGAAGTTCATGCCGAACTACCTCTTCAATCCCAAGGCCTACGACGAGGTCCCGACCCGCCACGACGCGACGGACGACGACTTCTTCTGGCACCAGGGCCCCGCGCGCGGCCTCGGCAAGATCCAGTTCCACGACTGGGAGCCGATCTACACCGAGCACGCCCACCTGCCAAACGTGCGGCTGTTCCACGAGCAGGCCAAGGCGATCAAGACCCTGCTCACCACCGCCGCTCCGGACGCGGACCAGCAGAAGGACCTCGACTTCCTGCTGAACCTCGGCCACCTCTTCACGCTCGTCGTCTACGGCCAGCTGGTGCTGGAGCAGGCCAAGATCACCGGCATCGACGAAGGCGTCCTCGACCAGATCTTCAACGTGCTGGTCCGCGACTTCTCCGGTTACGCGACGGCCCTGCACGGCAAGCCGAGCAGCACCGACGCCCAGCAGCAGTGGGCGCTGGCCAACATCCGCAAGCCGCACGTCGACCAGGCCCGTTTCGACGCCGTCTGGCAGCAGGTCGTCGCGCTCTCCGGGCGATACGAGATGCGTCCCTGACACGAATCAGGACACAAGGGGGCGAAGCCGACAGGCGTCGCCCCCTTGACGTATGCCCGAAACAAACGTTTTCATATGTCCGATCGTGTTCAAACTTGTTCCATCTTGAGCGTGATCTCCGCCGCCGCCGCCCTGACGAGTCACCCTGCATTAGGAGCGCGTGCACGTGGATCACCGCAGATCGAAGTGGCGCACAGCAGCCGTCGCGGCTCTCATCGCCGTCGGCACCCTCATCGCACCCCAGGCGACCGCCCAGCCCGCCACGCTCAAGGACGACGGCCTCGCCCTGACGCCGCCGATGGGCTTCAACAACTGGAACACCACGCACTGCCGCAACGACTTCAACGAAGAGATGGTCCACGGCATCGCCGACATCTTCGTGAACAAGGGCCTCAAGGACGCGGGCTACGAGTACGTCAACATCGACGACTGCTGGGCCCTCCCCCAACGCAACGCCGAGGGCAACCTCGTCCCCCACCCGGTGCGCTTCCCCAACGGCATCAAGGCCGTAGCCGACTACGTCCACTCCAAGGGCCTCAAGTTCGGCATCTACACGTCCGCGGGCATCAAGACCTGCAACAAGGACGGCGGCTTCCCCGGCGGCCTCGGCTTCGAGGAGCAGGACGCGAAGCTGTTCGCGTCATGGGGTGTCGACTACCTCAAGTACGACAACTGCAACAACCAGGGCGTGGACGCGAAGCTGCGCTACACCAAGATGCGCGACGCACTGAACGCCACCGGCCGCAAGATCGTGTTCAGCCTCTGCGAATGGGGCCAGAACAAGCCGTGGGAGTGGGCGAAGGACGTCGGCCACCTGTGGCGCACCACCGGCGACATCAGCGACAACTGGAACTCCATGGTGTCGATCGCCAAGCGCAACATGGAACTCGCCCAGTACGCGGGCCCTGGCCACTGGAACGACCCGGACATGCTCGAGGTCGGCAACGGCGGCATGTCGGACCTGGAGTACCGCAGCCACTTCAGCCTCTGGTCGATCATGGCCGCGCCGCTGCTGATCGGCGCCGACCTGCGCAAGGTCACCCCGGAGACGTTCGAGATCCTGGAGAACCGCGAGGTCATCGCGGTCAACCAGGACAAGCTCGGCATCCAGGGCAAGGTCGTGCGCAACCAGGGCGGCAACTACATCCTGGTCAAGCCGCTCAGCAACGGTGACAAGGCAGTCCTGCTGTTCAACGAGAACGACAGCAGCGCCAACATGTCCGTGACGGCGCAGGAGCTCGGCCTCGGCACCGCGAACGGCTACAAGGTCCGCGACCTCTGGGCCAAGACGACCACGCACACCGCGGGTTCGCTCAGCGCCGCACTCCCGCCGCACGGAAGCGCGATGTTCCGCGTCAGCGCGGCCAAGGACTGGTACCTCTACCCGCCGGCCATCACCACGGCCGCGGACGGCGAGGTCCTCTACCCCGGCGCGCTGCCGATCGTGCAGCCCGGCAAGTCCGTCACCTACACGACGTCGGTCAGCAACACCGGCAAGCTGCCGATCGCACTGATCCAGGCGACCCTGAACGTCCCGCAGGGCTGGACCGCGAAGGCCACGACGAGCAGCTTCAAGGCGATCCTGCCCGGCGAGAAGTCGTTCAGGACGACCTGGCAGGTGACCGTCCCGGCGGACGCGCAGGCGGGCCGGTTCGCGGTCAGTGCGGGCTTCACGTACCACTCTCCGCACGAGAACAACCCGGTCACGAGGACGTACTCCACCGAGGCGGTGGTACCGGGCGCGGCGCCGAAGGGCGACCTGTTCGTCAGCGACCTGAAGTGGCTGCGCTCGGCCAACGGCCACGGCCCGGTCGAGGTCGACACGACCAACGGCGAGGCGAAGGCCGGTGACGGCGGCCCGATCACCATCCGCGGCAAGGTCTTCACGAAGGGCCTCGGCACACACGCCCCCGCGCACATCGAGTACTACACGGGAGGCAACTGCTCGAAGGTGACCGCGACGCTCGGCATCCAGGACAACAAGGTCAACCCGCTGAGCCTCGTGAGCTACGAGGTGTGGGGCGACAACAAGAAGGTGTTCGACAGCGGCCCGGTCAGCGGCGCCGACGCCGCGAAGCCCTTGGAGGCCACCGTCTCCGGCGCGACGGTCGTACGCCTGATCGTGCTCGACGGCGGCAACGGCAAGTCCTACGACCACGCCAACTGGGCCGACCTGAAGATCACCTGCTAGCTGGACGAAGGGCGCTTTTGTCCACCTGAGGTGTACGAAAGCGCCCTTCGTCCCGTCAGGACTGGTAGCGCTCCAGGGCCGCGATCATGAGTTCGAGGCCGAACTCGAACTCATGGTCGTGGTCGTAGGTCCCCAGTTCGTCGATCACCTCGGCGGACAACGGGAAGCCCGACGCGGCGGCGCCCTCGTAGGGCGACAGCGCGATCCCGCCGAGCTCCGGCGAGGTCGCCACCTCCCGCATCAACGTGCCGAGCAGGTACGACACCATCGCCCGCATCATCCCGACGGCGATCTTGCCCCGAAAGCCCGCCTTGTCGAAGTTGACCAGGGCGGCCTCGATGGTCCGGAACCCGGCCTCGGAGCTGAGCCTGCGCGTCGCCAGCATCACGAACGCGCGGGGGTGCTGCCGGGCCAACGCCCGCACGGCGTGGGCGTGCGCCCGGATGTGATCACGCCAGTCGTCGCTGTCGACGTGGTACGGCTTGGCCTCGGCCATGATCCGCTCGGCGGCGAGATCCACCAGCAGGGCCTTGTTCGGCACGTGGTTGTACAACGACATCGTGCCCGCGCCCAGTTCGGCGGCGAGGCGGCGCATCGAGACGGCCTCCACACCCTCACGTTCGATCAACCGCACGGCCGCATCCACGATGCGTGCGCGGGTCAACGGTTCACGTGATGAGGACACTGGCGGAAACGATACGTCGTGGAGTAGCTTCCCTGCGACGTACGGCGTACGTAGGAGGGTCTGCCGGCATGACCGAATCCAAGGCGCTCAGGGCGCTGCGCGAGGCGATCGTCCTGGAGCACATGGAGTCGCAGAACGAGCACGACTTCGACGCGTCACTGAACACGTTCCCGCACCCCCGCTACGAGATCATGGCATCCGGCCAGGTGCTCGACGGCGTCGACGAGGTCCGCGCCTACTGGCAGCGCACCCGCGAGGCGTTCCCCGACCAGCGCAACAAGGTCATCGACGTCCACCACGCGGACGACGCCGTGATCCTCGAGTTCGAGCTGCAGGGCACCCACCTCGGCAGTCTCACCGGTGAGGAGGTGACCGGGAAGTCCTTCAAGGTCAGGATGGTCGGTTTCTTCCTGTTCGACAAGGACGTGCTGGTCTCCGAACGGGTCTACGGCGACAGCGCGACCGTGATGGCCCAGCTGGGCATGCTCGACCTGCCCGAAGCGTTCTAAAACGCCACCCGAACCTCGCCGACGACCTGTCCACCGCCGAGCACCGGCACGGAGAGGTGCTCCTTCGCCGGCGACACGTCGTAACCCAGCGAGGCCAACGCCGTCAGCGCGATCGCCGTGGTGGCCCGCGGGTTCCCGTCCGCCACCTTGACCGCGACGGCGTGCCCGGCAGCGGTCCCCAGCACCAGCACGCCCTCGGCCCCACCCTTGGCCACGACACCCGGCAGCAGCTGCATGATGACGGTGTTGATGTGCCCGGTTCCGCCCACGTACTCCGGAAAACGGCGCATGGCATCGGCGACCGGCGTGCGCACGAGCCCTTGCACCGCACGAGCCAGGCCCTCCAACGACACCGCGTACACCGGCGCCCCGCACCCGTCGATCGCGGTGTGCGCGACGGACTCGCCGGAAAGCTCCTCCACCGTCCGCAACACCAGCTGCTGCAACGGATGCGTTGGCTCCAAATAGGTATGCGTCGGCCAGCGGGCCGCCACGCACGCCGCCAGCATCGCCGCGTGCTTGCCGGAACAGTTCATCCGCACACGGGACGGCTCGGTCATCCGCTGCCGGGTCTGCTCGTCCTCCGGCCAGGAAGCCGGGCACCGCAGCAACCCCACCGGCAACCCGCCGAGCAGCTGCATCACCAGCTCGACATGCCGGTTCTCCCCGGTGTGCGACCCGGCCGCGATCGCCAGCGCGGGCCCGGCCAGCGGCGCCCCGGCGGTGAGACAGGCCAAGGCCTGGAACGGCTTCATGCACGACCGGGGCAGCACGACCGCCGACACATCGCCCGCCGCCACGCCCACCGAGCCGTCCGGATGCAGGCCGACGACGCTGCCGTGGTGCGTGCTCTCCACGAAACCGGACCGGGTGACCTCAGCGAGCAGTGCGGACAAGGGAGGCCTCCAGATAGCGCGACAGCCCCGACAGCGCGAGGTTCACCACTAGATACACGAAAGCGATGACGAGGTAGGTCTGAATGAGCAGGCCGTTGTACGTGGCCAGCACCTTGCCGTTGAAAAGCAGCTCCGTGTAGCTCACCACAAACCCGAGCGCGGTGTCCTTCAACAGCCCGATCGACTGCGTCACAAGCGACGGCGCCATGTGCCGGACCGCCTGCGGCAGCACGACAATCCGGCGCGCGGAAGTCTCGGTGAAGCCCAGCGACAACGCCGCCTCACGCTGCCCAGGATCGACCGCACGCACACCCGCACGGAAGATCACGCCGAACGCCGCCGCGTGCGAGAAAGCGAGCGGTACTACCAATTTCCAGAACAACGGCAGGTCAAGACCGTACGACGGCAGCACGAACAACATCACGTACACGAGCAGCAGCACCGGAACCATGCGCATCAGCTCGGTGTAGCCACGGGTGAAGCGGTTCGGCCACAGCGCGAGCAGGACGCCACCCGCCATCGCCAGCGCTCCCGTCGCCACCGCGGCCAGCACCGTCGAACCCAGGCCGTCGAACAGATAACGCCACACCGGCCACGTCAGATACGGCTGCCACTTCTCGGCGTCGAGCTGGCCGTTGATCGCGAACTGCCGCAGTGCGACGAAGACCAGCGCCGCAACGACCACAACGGACACGACGCTGATCCAGAACACCCGCCTGCGAGCCCGCGGTCCAGGTGGGTCAAACACGAGCCCACCTCTTCTCCACGAGCCGCGCGAGCAGCCCGATCCCGCCCGCCAGCGCCAGGTAGCACAGGCCGGCACCGGTGAACACCAGCAGCGGCCGGGCGATGTCCAGGTTGATCCGGTTCGCCGCGCGCGTCAGCTCCACCACGCCGACCGCGCCGGCCAGCGCCGTCGCCATGGTCAGCGCGATGGCGATGTTCGCGAGAGGCTGCACGACCCGGTGCGCGGCCTGCGGAACTATCACGTGCCGCAACGACTGCCGGAACGTGAGCCCCAGCGCCCGCGCGGCCTCACCCTGCCCGACGGCCACGGAGTTCACGCCGGACCGCAGCGCCTCCGCGACGTAGGCGGCCTCGTACAGGGAGATCGCCAGGAACGCGCTCCAGAACAACGAGAAGGTCAGCCCGATCTCCGGCAGCCCGAACACGAACAGCACCAGCCACGCGAGCAGCGGCACGTTCCGCCAGACCTCGACGTACACCGTGCCCACGCCACGCAGCACCGGCACGGGCGCGACCCGCAGCACCACCACGACCAAACCGATGACCAGCGCGGCACCGAAGCACAACACCGTCAGCAGAACAGTCGTGACGAACCCTTCCAGGACAAGGTTCATGGAGTGATCGCGGGCGGTGCCGGAGCGTCACCGCGCACCACGGTGCCGATCGACTTCTTCCAGGCCTCCTGCCACAACCCGGATTTCTGGATCTCGCGCAACCAGTCGTTGACGAACTTCGTGAACTCGTCGTCACCGTGCTTGATCCCGATGCCGTACGGGTCGACCGTGAACGGCTCGCCGACCAGCTGCAGCTCGGCGTCCTTGCTCGCGTCCGCCACCAGGATCGCCTGGTCCTGCACGTACGCGTCACCACGGCTCTGCTTCAACGCGGTCACGCACTCGGGATCCGAGGAGAACTCGACGATCTTCGCGGTGGGCGCGGCTTCCTTGATCGCCGCGATCGCCGGCGTGTTCGCACCCGCGATCACGGTCCTGCCCGCCAGGTCCGACGGCTTCGAGATACCCGACGCGCCCTTGCGCACCGCGATCGCCTGCCCGGACTGGTAGTAGGGCCCGGCGAACGCCACCCGTTCCTTGCGTGCAGGCGTGATCGTGTACGTCTGCAGGATCACGTCCACGGTTCCGTTGCCCAGCAACGGCTCCCGCGTCTCCGAGGTCGCCGTCACCAGCTCGGTCTTCGGCGAGCCGATGATGTACTGCGCCAACAGGCGGCCCAGCTCCGCGTCGAACCCGGTGAGCTTGCCCGACACCGGGTCCAGTTGGGACAGCAGCGGCGCGTCCTGCGACCCGCCGATCTTCAGCACGCCACGCTTGCGGATCCGGTCCACCGTGGACCCTTCGGCGATCGTGCCGCTGAACACCGGCCCGTTCGACTTCTCCGGCGTCTCGGTGACCGAGCATCCCGCAACGAACAACACCGCGACAGTGCTGGCTGAGATATTGGCAAGCAGTCTCCCCATGCCGGCGACGCTACTCACGGCGATCGACCGGACACAAGCGGTCGTCCTGCGGGTCGCGACCGTGCCGCAGGCACTCGAACTGGTCCCGTCACTGATGCACACGCTGCCGCGCCTCAGCGCCGAGCAGCCGTCCGAGACAACGAAACCGTCGTCCTCCCGCGAGGACGACGGTTCCGGGGCTCAGTCTCAAGCTCAGACGGCGCGAACGCCCTGGGCCTGCGGGCCCTTCTGGCCCTGACCGATCTCGAACTCGACCCGCTGGTTCTCCTCGAGCGACTTGTAGCCGTTCGCCTGGATCTCCGAGTAGTGGACGAACACGTCGGCGCCACCGTTGTCAGGGGAGATGAAGCCGAAGCCCTTCTCCGCGTTGAACCACTTGACGGTGCCCTGTACTGCCATCTTGCTACTTCTCCTCTAACAGGTGCCGGATCGCGCTCGCGACCACCGGGTCAAGTCGGAACGGCGACCTCTCCGGAACCTGGAGAAACAACCTGCTCGCGACCTCGTTCGCGCGAGCGTGGTACCACGAACACGAAAACGTACGACCACCAACAGTGAACCACGCCTGACCGGTGCCAGTCGAGAAGTAGATCGCGCTGCTACCGTGAGATCCCAAATGACCCGGCTGAGGTGAGTTTCATGCCCGACTCGGCGACGTTGTCGATCACGGTGGAAGTCGCGCCACAAGCGGCCAAAGGGCTGTACGCATTGGTGCGCGCGCGTCTGACCAGCGCCTCCCCTAATGGGCCTGCCAATAGCGGCGGGGGCGTTGTCAACCAGGTCACCGGACAGGTGAACGGAACCGTGATCCAGGGCCAGGACATCAGTGGCGGCATCAACATCAACATGCGCCGGTGAGGTGAGGGGCCGGTAACCTGGGAGGTCGTTGACCCAGGGGGCCGTGCTTGACCGGCAGTGAACGACTTCTCTTCTTCTTCGTCGGATTGGTGACCACATTCGTGTTCATCCGCATCAGCGTGCGGATGATCAGGGCGAAGGTGCGCTGGTGGCCGCGCAACATCGTGCACGGCGACACGCATGTGCATCACGTCGTGTTCGGCACCGTGCTGCTGCTGCTTTCCAGCGTGGCCGGTCTGGTGATCCCTGACGACATGTTCGGCGCCCGCCTGGCCGCCGCGGCGGGCCTCGGGGTCGGTGCGGCGCTGGTGCTCGACGAGTTCGCGCTGATCCTGCACCTGCGGGACGTGTACTGGACGAAGGCTGGCCGGCTGTCCGTGGACGCCGTGTTCCTCGCCGTCGGCCTGACGGGGACGTTCCTGCTCGGCGCGCGGCCGCTCGGCTACGACGAGGTGCTGCAGCTCAACCCGGAGACGACGCCGAGCGACACGTTCACGCTGCGGCTGATCGCGATCGGCGTGAACCTGTGCTTCGCGATCGCGGCGCTGCTGAAGGGCAAGATCTGGACCGGGCTGCTCGGCCTGCTGGTGCCGGTGGTGCCCGCGGTGGGCGCCGTGCGACTGGCCAGGCCGGGCTCGCCGTGGGCACGCTGGCGGTACCGGGAGGGCTCGCGCAAGCTCGCTCGCGCCTACCGGCGGGAGGCGCGGATCCGGCAGCCGATCATCAAGGCGAAGATCGCCGTGCAGGAGTTCATCTCGGGACGCCACGACCTCCCCGACTCGTGAGTGTTGTGGCCGCCATGACGACCACAAACACTCTCACGAGCCTTACCCGCCGAGAATGTCCTGCTGCGCGCAGATCTGCGCGAGGTCACCGGCGCACAGCTCCGGCGCCTTGATGACGCCCTCGGTCACCAGCCCGCGCACCGAGTCCTTCTTGATCATCGTGGCGCCGAGCAGCACGGACTTCACGTCCCGCCGCGAGACCGGATCGCGCAGGTTGCCCGTGGCGAGGTCGTCCGCACCCGCCATGTCGCCGCGCGCGATCGCGATGGCCAGGCGTGAGGCGGCCTCGGCCTCGTCGCGCACCGGCTTGTAGACGGTCACGCACTGGTCGCCGCGCAGCACCGCCCGCAGGCCGTCCACAGTGGCGTCCTGCCCGGTGACAGGGACCTTGCCCGCCAGGTTCTTGCGCTTGAGCACCGCGATGACCGCGCCCGCGAGGCCGTCGTTGGCCGCGACGACGCCGTCGACCTTGCCCGCGTTGTCGTTGAGGATCTGCTCGAACAACTGTCCACCGAGGACGTTGTCCCAGTCGGCGACCGGCTGCGACTTCACCAGCTTCAGCGCGCCGCTGTCGTACTTGGACGACAGGCGCGACTTCTGGCCCTGCGTGAACAGCGTGGCGTTGTGGTCGGTCGGCGCGCCCTCGATCTCGATGATGTTCGCGCCCGGCTTGTCACCGAGGCAGGCGAGCAGGCCGTCCGCCTGGAGCTGGCCGACGTTCACGCTGTCGAATCCGACGTGGAACTCCGCCTGGCCGCCGAGCGTCACGCGGTCGTAGTCGATGACCGGGATTTTCGCCGCCGCGGCCTTCTTCTGCACGGCGAGACCACTGGCCGCGGACAACGGCGTGATCATGAGGACCTTCACCTTGCGGCGGATCATCTCGTCGGCGATCTGCGCGAACTTCGCCTCGTCACCCTCGGCGTTCTCGATGAACGGCTCGATGTCGGCGTAGTTGAACGCCTGCGTCAACAAAGGCCGGTCTTGTTCCTCCCACCGGGTCGACGTCGTTCGGTCCGGAAGGATTACACCGACAACGGGTTTGGGTCCGCGTGTGGGCAGCGAGGGACCACCCTGACCTGCTTCACCACAGGCGGAGAGAGAAAGAAGGAGGCATGCCGACGCTGCCATTACCCGTCTTCGCATAATCGCGGATTGCATCGCTTGAATGTTGTTAAGTCAAGATTTTTCGGTGCCATCACGCTCCGCTTCCGATCAACTACAGTTCGATTCCGTACGAAAGGCGCTGACGTCCGCCGGATTTTCGTGACAAGGTCTCGCTCTTGGGCGGCAATCGGGGGCCGCTCCGTGTTGTTGGATCCAGCCCTGACCGGGTGTGAGGAGACAGCTAGGTGAGAACGCGCAGAACCGTGATGGCGGTGGCGGCAACGGTGTCGCTGATCGCAGCGGGTACGTCGGCGGCGGGGGCCGCGCCTACCTCGTCCGCGGGGCAGCAGAAGGACACGGAATACACCGTGCTGCTGGAAGACCCCGGAAACCGTGACTTCGCCATCGACGCCGTGCACGCGGCCGGCGGCGAGGTCGTACGGGACAACAAGGCCGTCGGCCTGCTGACGGTCAAGGCGCCCGCGAACGGCTTCGTCGAGAAGGTGTCGGCGTCGAAGGACATCGTCGGCGCCGCACGGACCAAGCCGATCGGCCACGCTCCCGTCGCGCTCAAGGAGAAGACCAAGCGCGACAACGTGGAGAAGGAGAACAAGACCGCGCAGGCCAACAAGGCGCCCGCGCAGTCGAAGTCGACCGCGGGCATGGACCCGCTCGACGGCGACCTGTGGGGCCTGAACCTCGTGCGCTCCAACATCGCCAGGGCCAAGCAGGCCGGCGACAAGCGCGTGTACGTCGGCATCCTCGACACCGGTGTGGACGGCACGCACCCGGACATCGCGCCGAACTTCAACAACGAGCTCTCGCGCAACTTCACGGTCGACATCCCCAACGACTCCGACGGTGGCGTCTTCGACGGCCCGTGTGAGTTCCGCGGTTGCGTCGACCCGAACAACCACGACGACGGCGGCCACGGCACGCACGTCGCCGGCACCATCGGCGCCGCTGCCAACGGCTTCGGCATCTCCGGCGTCGCGCCGAACGTGTCGCTGGTCAACATCCGCGGTGGCCAGGACGCGGGGTCGTTCTTCCTGCAGCCGGTCGTCGACGCGCTCACCTACGGCGCCGACGTCGGCCTCGACGTGATCAACATGTCGTTCTACGTCGACCCCTGGTACATGAACTGCATCAACGACTCCACCGCCTCGGCGGAGGAGCAGCTGGAGCAGCGCACGATCATCGCGACCGTGCAGCGCGCACTGAACTACGCGCACCGCAAGGGCGTCACGCTGATCGGCGCGGGTGGCAACAACCACGAGGACCTCGGCAAGCCCAGGGCCGACATCGTCAGCCCGAACTACCCGCCGGAGCACGCTCGTACCCGCACGATCGACAACGCCACCTGCCTGAACCTGCCGACCGAGGGCAACCACGTCATCTCGATCTCGTCTCTGGGCCCGTCGACCGCCAAGGCCGACTACTCGAACTACGGCCTCGAGCAGACCTCGCTGTCGGCCCCCGGTGGCTACTTCCGCGACGGCCTCGGCACGCCGTGGTACCGCACCAACGAGAACCTGATCCTCTCCACCTACCCGCGCAACGTGGCCCTCGCCGAAGGCGCCATCGACGCGAACGGCGAGATCACCGAAGCCGGCCTCGCCGCGGGCGTGAAGAAGGCCGTGTCCGGCGACAAGGTCGGCTACTACCAGTACCTGCAGGGCACCTCGATGGCCGCCCCGCACGCCGCCGGTGTAGCCGCACTCGTCGTCAGCCAGTACGGCAAGAAGGACAAGAAGAACCCCGGCCTCACTCTCGACCCCGCCAAGGTCGAGAAGGTTCTTCTCAAGACCGCCATCCAGCGCGCCTGCCCGAACCCGCGCACCGTCTCGTACGTCAACGTCGGGCGCACGCCCGAGTTCGACGCGACCTGCGAGGGTGACTCGAAGTTCAACGGCTTCTACGGACACGGCATCGTGGACGCCTACGGCGCGGTGACCCGCGGCGGTCAGTTCATCTGATCCCGTTCCACCGCTTGAACGCAAAGGCTCCCGGCTCCGGCCGGGAGCCTTTGTCGTGCACCGGCCCTTGCCATGAAACCGCTCCCACGCTACGGTCCCCACACGTCGCCGCCGGTCCTCATTGGAACGGAGCGGCATGAATACGTTTACACGCCTGGCGACAACAGTCCTCGCCACCGCGGCACTGATCACCCCCGGCACCGCCAACGCGGCGGACCTCAACGAGCCGCATCTCAAGGACATCGCCATGCAGCTGGTGTCCAGCGCGGAGAACTCCTCTTTGGACTGGCGCGGCCAGTTCGGCTACATCGAGGACATCGACGACGGCCGCGGCTACACCGCGGGCATCATCGGCTTCTGCAGCGGTACCGGCGACATGCTCGACCTGGTCCGCCTCTACCGCGACTGGAAGCCGGGCAACGTGCTGGAGAAGTACCTCCCCGCACTGGAACGCGTGAACGGCACCCCGTCGCACGACGGCCTCGACCCGAACTTCCAGAACGACTGGCACGCCGCCGCGCAGGACGGCACGTTCCAGGGTGCGCAGGAGCACGAGCGTGACCGCGTGTACTTCAACCCGGCGGTCAGTCGCGCGAAGCAGGACGGCGTGCAGGCGCTGGGCCAGTTCGCCTACTACGACGCGATCGTCATGCACGGCGACAACTGGGGCTACACGGACTTCTCCAGCATTCGCCAGCGCGCGCTCGACTCCGGTGCGCGGCCGCCTGCGCAGGGTGGCGACGAACGGGCGTGGCTGCACGCGTTCCTGGACGCGCGGGTCTGGGCGATGAGGGAGGAGCCCGCGCACGAGGAGACCAGCCGGGTGGACACCGCGCAGCGCCGGTTCCTCGACGAGGGGAAGCTCAACCTCGAACGCCCCCTGCAGTGGCACGTGTACGGCCAGTACTTCGAGATCCGATGAGAAACGTTTGACCGCAAAAGGCCCCGGACGCCGGGGCCTTTTGTCGTTGTGGCCGAACCGAAACCGTTTACACCATCAGGTTTGTCGTGATCAGCGCCAGATCGCCCGAAGTGTCCGAAAACTGAATTAGTAAACCCTCTTGCCAGTAAAGGTATGTACCCCTTACCGTTCCCCTCACGCCGCCGGGACACCCCATCCCCTGCCCGGAGGGAAATCCGTGAAGATCTCTGGTCGCATCGCGGTCGCGCTGCTTGCGTGCGCCGCACTCATCACCACCACAGCCAGCACCGCCTCGGCCGCCAACCTGGACGAACCGCGTCTCAAGGACATCGCGATGCAGATCGTGTCCAGCGCGGAGAACTCCTCTTTGGACTGGAGGGGCCAGTTCGGCTACATCGAGGACATCAAGGACGGCCGCGGCTACACCGCGGGCATCATCGGGTTCTGCAGTGGCACGGGTGACATGCTCGACCTCGTCGAGCAGTACAAGACCCGCAAGCCCGGCAACGTGCTGGAGAAGTACCTGCCGGCACTGCGCAAGGTGAACGGCACCTCCTCGCACGCGGGGCTCGACCCGAACTACACCAAGGACTGGAAGACCGCGGCCAAGGACTCGGTCTTCAAGGCAGCACAGGAGTCCGAGCGTGACCGGGTGTACTTCAACCCGGCCGTGAGGCAGGGCAAGGCCGACGGCGTGCGCGCCCTGGGCCAGTTCGCGTACTACGACGCGATCGTCGTGCACGGCGACGGTGGCGACCGGCTGAGCTTCAGCAGCATCCGCAAGCGCGCCCTCGGCAAGGCGAAGCCGCCGTCGCAGGGCGGCAACGAGACCACGTGGCTCAACGCCTTCATGGACGCCCGCGTGTGGGCGATGAAGCAGGAGCCCGAGCACGAGGACGTCACCCGGATCGAGACCGCGCAGCGCGTGTTCCTCAAGAACGGCAACTTCAACCTGAAGACGCCGCTCAAGTGGAAGGTCTACGGCGACAGCTTCCAGATCAACTAGGTTCGCGACACCGAAGGGGGAGCCGTCCGAGCGGGCGGCTCCCCCTTCGGGCATCCGGACATCGACGCAGAATCGACGCAGAGCAGGGCACGCTGCGGCTGAACGGGTGATCGACTGCGCCATCACGGCGAACCCGTGGCCGGTTTGTGTCATTCGCACCCATAGGAAGTGAATACGCACATAGTGTTCTTCGATCCGCTCCTTCGTCAGGAGGCGAACGGTGTTCGAAGGGCGCACGAGGCTGCGCGGCCTGATCACAAGCTTGGCCGGTGCCCGCGGCGAGGGCGCCACGCCGGTGCTCGTGGTCGAGGGCTGCGGTGGTTCCGGCAAGACCGCACTGCTCAAACAGTCGGTGCTGGACTGGTACGACAAGACCCCGACGGTGCTGGTGGAGCCGCGAAAGCTCCGCGACGACGAGGAGGGCAGCGCCGTACGGCCGGTGCTCGCCGCCGTGCTGCTGGGGCTGAGCCGCGAGATTCCCGGCTATCCCCTCTCGTTCGAACGCGTGCTGCTCGCGCAGATCGCCATCCAGACCACGATCGGCAACGACCTCAACCAGGACGAGGCGCTCGCCGAGCTCAACCGGCAGACGAACCGGTTCCGCGACCGCACCCTCCTGCGCGACCTGATCGGCGACCTGGCCAACGCGGCCGGATCGCTGGTCGGCCTGCCGGTCGACGCGTCCGGTGTCGCGAGCCGGATCGCCGACTACCTCGGCGGCATGCTCGAACGTTCCCGGCGCGCGTCCAGCTTCCGGTGGAGCGACGAGGCTCTCCTGTGGTTCAAGCACCAGGACCAGGGCCTCACCCTCAATCCCGACCTCGCCCGGCTCCAGCTGAGCTCCCAGGCCCGCAGCAAGGATCCCGACGTGCGGCGCGACGTCGACGACCTGCTGGTGGCGGCGCTGCTGGCCGACCTGCGGCACAGCCTCGCGCGGGTCGACACCCGCGAGCACAACGTGTTGTTGCTGCTCGACGACGGAGACACCGCTGTCGCCACGTCGTTCGTCGGCGCGCTGCTGCGGGTGCGCAGGGCGGTCGCGGACGCCACCCGTGGCGGTGATCGCGCGCTGCCCGACCCGTTGCTCGTCGTGACGACGAGCGGTGGCCTGCTGGCCGAGGAGCTCGCCGACGAGGAGCTGCCGGAACCCGACGTGCTCGACGAGTCCGATGTGGACGGCACGAACGCGGGACTGTGGCTGCGGATCCGGTCGCAGGACCTGACCGCCAAGGACGTCGTGCAACTCGCCAAGGACCACATCTGGCCGAACGACCTGGCCGCGAGCACGGTGGGCAAGCTCGTGCACCGGCTGAGCCAGGGGCACGCCAAGTCCGTCGACACACTGCTCACCCGGATCCACGACAAGCCCGGCCTGGCGCGTGACCCCGGGAAACTGATACAGGGCGCGGAAAGCTCGCTGCTCGCCCCGTTCGTCCGCGAGTTCTCCGCCGGTGAGAAGACCAACCAGACGTTCACGCACGCGCTGGTCACGTTGTCGGCGGCGCTCACCAGGCTCGAAGCGCAGACACTCGCACCGCTGCTGCCCGAACCGATCGGGCTCGACTCGCCGCTCTACTCCTCGCCGACGCTGTGGTCGACCGGTGACTCCGCACAACGCCGGCTGCCCCCGCTGGTGCGCTATCTCGGCCTGCGTCTGCTCGCGGAACGACCGGACGACCACGAGGCGTCGTGGGAGAAGGTCGTCGGCAGGCTGCGCGACCACGCGGGCGGAGAGGGCCCACGGCTGCGGCACGAGCTGCTGCTCGGCGCTCGCGGGGACGTGGCCGAGGAACTGCTGGAGTCGTTGTCGGACATGGCGACCGACGACTGGCTCACGCTGTTCGACATGGTGACCGCCGAGGTCGACCCACGTGAGCAGGCTCCGGAGTCCACCGGCGGCCACACCCGCGGCAGCGCGCTGGCGCACCTGTTCCGGCTGCTCGGCGTGGTCCCCGCCTTCGAACACGACCCGTGCGTCACCGACCCGGACAAGCGGCAGACGCTCGCGCTCCATGCGGACCAGGGCTTCCAGCAACTGGCCGACCTGGCGCAGGACCCGGCATTGCTGTTGCGGCGAGCACAGCGCTACCAACGGTACGGGAGGAACTACCGGTGAATCGCACTTCCCGCTACCACTGGGGGATCTGGCCGAAGGACCCCGCTCGCCGGCATCCGGCGAAGTGGACCGACTGGCTGCGCCCGGTCGCCGTGCTGACGGCCGTCGTGCTCGTGGTCGCGCTGGCGACCGGTGGCCCGTGGCTGTGGAAACGGTTGTCCTGCAAGGACGGCTGGCTACCGAGCTCGGACGTGTGGTCGGCGGGCGGCGAGTGCGTCGGGCTCAGCGCCGGCCCCTATGCCTTCGACCTGGACGCCTTCACGCACGTGCTCAAGGTGATCGAGAAGCAGAACGCGGCCGCGGCCGACGTCTGCGACCCGAAGGGGACACCGGTCACCGTCGGCGTGCTGATGACCATGACCGACCAGTTCGCGGGCGCGCGCGCCGTACACGAGTTGGAGGGCATGGCGGCCGGTCAGGCCCGCGCGAACGGCACGGGCTGCCTGCACCCGTTGCGGCTGCTGGTCGGCCAGATCGGCGCCTACGGACAGGATCAGGAAGCCGTCGACGTCGCGCGCAAGCTCGCAGACCACCCCGAGGTCGTCGCCGTCGCCGGTCTCGGTCTGAGTCACCAGCGCTCCGCCGAGATCGCCGACCTGCTGGCGGCGCGGAAGATCCCGATGGTCGCGGACCTGATCACCGCGGAGGGGTTCGACCAGAACGGCTCCACGGCGCAGGAGACGGACTACAGCGGCTGCGCACCCGACTCGACGTACCAGAACGGTCTCGGCCGCGACCACTACTACCGGGTGGCGTTCCGCGGCTCCGAGCAGATCAGGGCGCTGGGCGCGGCGATGCCGGTCCGGCTGGACTTCATCATGGTGCCGACAGGCGGCACCGACCCGTACACGTGCACGGCGTTGCCGTTGATGCACAAGCAGTTCGGCGGCAACATCACCGAGGTCATGTTCGACCCGGACGAGGCCAGCACGGTGTCGCAGACGGCCCAGCGGGTCTGCAACGTCGCCAAGGACGTGACCGTCGGCTACATCGCCCGCGGCCGCGATCTGGCGAGGTTCCTGCACAGCCTCGACGAGGAGTTCACCAACGGCCACTGCTCGGCGAAGTCGATCACCGTGGTGAGCACGTCGGACGGGCAGCGCGTGCGGGCGGCAGAGCTGGACCCGAGGCTCGAGGACCTGCGGGTGCAGGCGCTCTCCTCGCCCAGCTTCGTCTCCGGCAAGCTGCGCCTGGTGTCCACTTTGGTCGGTAGCGCGGACAAGGCGGGCGCGGGCAACTCGGGTTTCGCCGACTTCGAACGCCTCTTCACCAAGATCGGTTTCGACGTCTCGCACACCGACGCGGGCTGGGCGGTCAACGGCTACGACGCCATGTCCGTGGTCGAGGAGGCGATCAACAAGCTGCCGGTGACCAAGGACGTCCAGCGCAGCCAGGTGAACTCGCAGATCAGCTTCTTCTCGTCGGCGGAGACGGCCGTGCAGGGCGCGGGCGGGCCGATCGTGTTCGACAACGACGGCAACCGGGTCGGCAGCCCGCCGCCGGTCGTGCGGGTGTGCCCGCTGCCGCCGGGGCAGAACGGGTCGGCGGGCCGGGTCCGCAGCGTGACGCTCGAACCCGGCCAGCCTGCTCCGTCGTGCTGAGCTCGTGAGTGGTTTCCGTCGCTCCGGCGACGGAAACCACTCACGACTAGAGCTGGGTCCAGTCGAGCACCGGCGCCGCGAAGTCGCGGATCGACGCCAGCAGCCCGAGCCGCGCGGCCTTCACCTTCTCGTCCTCGGCCATGACCAGCACCTCGTCGAAGAACGTGTTGATCGGCACGGTCAGCCCCTCGGCCGCGGACACGAAGGCCGCCAGACCGGCGACATCCCGCGAGACACCGTCGAACGCCTTGTGCAGCGCCACTTCCGCGGGCTCCGACAACACCGAGGCGTCGTAGGAGGGTTCCACCGAGGCGGGCACGATCCGGCGCACCCGCTGCAGCGCCGCGGCGAGAGCGTCGAACGACTCGTTGCCCGCCAACGACTCCAGCTGCGCCAGCGTCTCGTCGGCCAGCACCGGCGAGTCGGCCAGCGGCAGCACCGCCTGCACGAGCCGGTGCTCGTGGCCCGCGTCGAGCAGCGCCTGCTCGTAGCGCCGCACCGCGAACTCCCGCGCGGTCTCCAGCGCCTCGGCCGAGACCTCCAGGCCTTCAGCGGCAAGGGAAAGCGCCGACGGCAGCGTGATCGCCCGCAGGTCGGGGAACGCACGGAGCACGCTCACCGCACCCAGCGCGGCCCGCCGCAGACCGAACGGGTCCGAGCTGCCGGTCGGGTTCGCACCCGTGCCGAACAGTCCTGCCAGCAGGTCGAAGCGGTCCGCCAGCGACAGCAGGGCACCCGGCACGGACGCGGGCAGCGCGTCACCGGCCGAACGCGGGAGCTCCATCTCCCCCAACGCCTGCGCGACCTCCGGGGTCTCCCCCGCACGTGCCGCGTACTCGCGCGCCATCACACCGGCCAGCGACGACAGCTCGACCACCATCTGCGAGCCGAGGTCGAACTTGGCGAGCTGACCCGCGCGCTCCAGCGTCTCGCGATCGACGTCGACCACGGACGCGAACCGGCCGGCCAACGAGGCGATGCGACCCGCCCGATCCGCCATCGAGCCGAGCTTCTCCGCGAACGTCAGCTTCGCGAGGTTCGCCTTCATCTCCTCCAGCGGCGTCTTGAGGTCCGCGCGCCAGAAGAACGCCGCGTCCTCGTACCGGGCCCGCAGCACGGCCTCGTTGCCCGCCCGCACCCGGTCCGCGTCGATGGAACCGTTCGCCACGGCCACGAAGTGCGGCAGCAGCGCGCCGTCCGCCGTACGGATCGGCAGGTAGCGCTGGTGCTTGCGCATCACCGTGGTGAGGATCTGACCCGGCAGCTCCAGGTACCGCTCCTCGAACGAGCCGAGGATCGGCGTCGGCCACTCGACGAGGTTCGTCACCTCGTCCAGCAGCGCGTCCACCTCGACGACACCGCCCACCGATGCCGCGAGCTCCTGAGCCGCCGCAACGATCGAAGCCTCCCGGACCGACGCATCGGCCTGAATGCCGTGGCCGGAAAGGAACTCCAGGTAACCGTCCGCGGTGGACACCTCGACGACCGGCGCGTCGGCGGTCCGGTGCACGCGCGTGACCGTTCCCGAGGCCAGCGACGACACCGCGACCGGCACCGGCGTCTCCCCGAGCAGCGCGAGCAGCCAGCGGATCGGGCGGGTGAACGACAGCTTCGGGGTCGTTCCACTTCATGTTCTTCTCGGCACGCAGGTCGGAGACGACCTCGGCGAGCAGCCCGCTGAGTACCTCGACGGCGCCGCGACCGGTGTCGGTCTTGGTCAGCGCGACGAACTCGACACCGTTCTCCTCGACGCGTCCCAGCGCCGAGACCTCGACGCCCTGACCGCGCGCGAAGCCCTGCACAGCCTTGGTCGGGTTGCCATCAGCGTCGAACGCCGCTGACACCCGAGGACCACGCACCGTGCGCTCGGCGTCCGGCTCACGCGGCGCCACTTCCGGCACCAGCACGACGATCCGGCGCGGCGTGCCGTGCACCGTCACCTCGCCGTGCGTCAACCGCGTCGCACCCAGCTTCGCGGCGACGCCCGCGCGCACCGCGTCGACGGTCCGGACGACCTCGGCGGGCGGCAGTTCCTCGGTGCCGATCTCGAACAGCAGCGTCGCAGCCGCCGACACGTCCACAAAGGACGAAGGAGCGGGCGCGAGTGCGGGAGCCTCGGCGAGCCCCAGCGGGTGGCCGAGCTCCTCCCGGCGTTCCGCCCACAGCGCCGCGACTTCCCGTGCCAGGCCACGCATCCGGCCGAACGCGCGGGCGCGCTCGGTCGTGGAGATCGCGCCACGCGCGTCCAGCACGTTGAAGATGTGCGAGCACTTCAGCACGAAGCTGTGCGCGGGCACGGGCAGGCGTGCGTCGAGCATCCGGCGCGCCTCGGCCGCGTAACTCCTCGAACAGGCGCTTGTTCGCCTCCACGTCCGCGTCGTCGAGGTAGTACCGCGACATCTCGTACTCGGCCTGGCCGAACGCCTCGCCGTAGGAGATGCCGGGCGCGTAGGCGATCTTCTTGAAGTGGTCGACGCCCTGCAGCGCCATCATGATCCGCTCGATGCCGTAGGTGATCTCCACCGACACCGGGTCGAGCGTCATGCCGCCCGCCTGCTGGAAGTAGGTGAACTGGGTGATCTCCAGCCCGTCCAGCCAGACCTCCCAGCCCAGCCCCCAGGCGCCGAGCGCCGGCGAGGCCCAGTTGTCCTCGACGAACCGCACGTCGTGCGCCGCGCACGTCGATGCCCAGCGCCTCCAGCGAACCGAGGTAGAGCTCCTGCGGGTCGCCCGGATCCGGCTTGAGGATCACCTGGAACTGGGTGTGCGTCTGCAGCCGGTTCGGGTTCTCGCCGTAGCGGGCGTCGTCGGGCCGCACGCGAGGGCTCCACGTACGCCACGCGCCACGGCTCGGGACCGAGCACCCGCAGCACGGTCGCCGGGTTCAGCGTTCCGGCGCCGACCTCGGTGTTGAACGGCTGCACGACGAGGCAGCCCCGATCGGTCCAGTACTTGGTCAGCGCGAGCAGCGCGTCCTGCATCGTCAACACGGCCACGAGTCTACGAAGTGGGCAAAACCGCTGGTCAAGGCCCCTGGAATCGGTGGTGTTCGCCACTGTGTCACCCTTTGCGCAACCAGGTGGAGTGCCACCACGTCTACTTGGGGTACCCGAATGGGCTGAGAGGAGTGGGTGTGGACAACAGGCCGCCGCGGTCAGGCGACCCGAACGGATCGCCGAGGCGACCCTCCGCCACCCCGCGTCCGCCGGCGGGTCAGCCCCGCCGCCCGCAGGGTTCCGAACCACCACGCCGGGACCCGCGACAGCAACCGAACCGGGCAGAACCCCCGAAGCGCCAGGAACCGCCCCGGCGTTCCGACCCGCCGAAGCGCGCCGAACCCCCGAAAGCGCGCCGAACCCCCGCGCCGTGGCGAGCCGGCTCCGCGCAGGACCAGCTCCGCGAGCGCCAGTGAGCCGCCGCGTCGCAGCACGTCCGCGAGCCGCAGTGAACCGCCGCGCCGCCGTGGTGAACCGGCCCGCGCCACGTCGTCCGCCCCGCGCCCCCGTCCGGTCGCCGAGCGCCCCACGGTCCGTACGCCCCCCGCGAAGTCCGCGGCCCGCCCACGCCCGAGGCCCGCGGCGTCCCGCAGGCCCAGCGCGGCGAAGCGCGGCGCGTCGACCGGCGCCAAGATCTTCATCAGCATGCTGTCCGCGGTGATCCTCCTGGCCACCGGCATCGCCTGGAAGAACCTGACCGACCTGACCGGTGGCCTGACCAAGCAGGACCTCAACATCGCCGACCAGGGCGAACGCCCGGCCGACGGCGCGGTCGACATCCTGCTCGTCGGGATGGACAGCCGCACCGACTCCAAGGGCAACCCGCTGCCGCAGAACGTGCTGAACGAGCTGCAGGCGGGCGGCAGCGACGACGGCGGTTTCAACACCGACACGCTGATCCTGCTGCACATCCCGAACGACAGCGGCAAGGCCTTCGCCGTGTCGTTCCCGCGCGACTCCTACGTGAAGATCGCGGGCGGCTTCGGGACACACAAGATCAACTCTGCCTACGGCTACGCCAAGGGTCAAGCCGCCGAGAAGCTCCAGGGCAAGGGCAAGACCGCTCAGGAGGTCGAGATGGAGTCCCGCAAGGCGGGCGCGAAGAACCTCATCGACACCATCCAGGACCTGACCGGCTCGACGATCGACCACTACGCCGAGGTCAATCTCGTCGGCTTCTACGAGATCACCAAGGCCATCGGCGGCATCGACGTCTGCCTGAACGCCAACGTCCGCGACAGCTTCTCCGGCGCGAACTTCAAGGCGGGCCCGCAGACCATCGAGGGCAAGAGCGCACTGGCGTTCGTCCGGCAGCGCCACGGCCTGACCATGGGCGACCTCGACCGCGTCGTCCGCCAGCAGGTCTTCATGGCGGGTCTCGCCAAGAAGATGCTCTCCGCGGGCGTCCTCACCGACAGCACCAAGCGCACCCAGATGATCAAGGCTGTCAGCGGCGCCATCACCCTTGACGAGGGCTGGGACATCACCAAGTTCGCCCTGCAGATGAAGGATCTGACCGGCGGCAACATGACGTTCCAGACCATCCCCACCGGCAACCCGGACCTCCAGACCAGGGAGGACGGCTCGGCCGTCGAGGTCGACGTGCGCGAGGTCCGCGCGTTCGTGAAGGACCTCGGCAAGGCCCCCGCCACCTCCGGCGCGGCCGACCCGAAGTTCAACAACGCCTCCGTCACCGTCGACGTCCGCAACGCCTCCGGCACCCCCGGCCTCGCCGCCCAGGTCCTCCAGTCCCTCACCTCGAAGGGCTTCGTGGCCGGCCAGACCGGCAACGCCGAGTCCATGGCCAAGTCCGTCGTCCGCTACGGCAAGGGCGGCGAGGACGGCGCCAACGCCGTCCAGAAGGCCCTCGGCGGCGTGAAGACCGAGCAGGACGTCAACACCCCCGCCGGCCGCGTCCGCGTCTTCCTCGGCTCCGACTACGCGGGCCCCGGCTCCCAGGGCTTCACCGGCACCCCCCTGCTCGCCCTGGACGGCGCCCGCCAGCAACCGCCCACGCCTCCCGCACCCATCTCCGCTGATGGCGTGCGGTGCGTGAACTGACGAAACTGCTACTGAGAGTAGAGTTCGATACCCCGTTCGGGGGATTCCGGCAGTAAGTTGCGTAAGCAGCGAAGCACTGGCGCCTTCCATCACCGTGAGACCCGCTCATGGGGTGGAGGAAACCGGTGCACACTGCGACAGGCCCAATCGACACAGCGGCATACCAGCGCGTGCTCGGTGATGAGATCCGCAGCCTTCGCAAGCAGCGGGGCTGGACCCGCAAGGAGCTGAACAAGCGCCTGCAGACCGAGATCTCGTTGCAAACCCTGGCGACCTACGAGCTCGGCACCCGCCAATGCTCCGTCGTCCGCCTGGTGGAGATCTGCCACGCACTCGACGTCCCGGCCCACACGGTGCTGGCCCGCGTCCACGAACGCTTCTTCGGCGACACCCCCGCGGGCCACCTGACCCTGAACCTCGCGCTGGTCGCCGCGACCGACAACCCACGCCTGGCTCCCCTGCGCCGCTGGGCGGCAGGCCGCCTGCACGCCCTGACCCCCGGCGCCACGCCGGAGATCCACCTCGATCTCCCCGCGCTGGAGAACATGGCCCAGCTCTGCCAGCTCCCCACCGTGGAACTGATCCGCATCATCCGCAGCATGGGCAACTCCCACTGACCCTTGATGAGGGGAGCTTTCATCAACCCCAGGTTGATGAAAGCTCCCCTCATCAAGGGGCACGGGCGCCGCCGGTAGCATCGCCGGGGTGAACGATTCACCCGCCCGCCTCCCCCTGCGCACCGCAGCCGCCGTGAAGCTGGGCAACCTGAGCTCCTCGCTGTCCCAGAAAATGGGTCTCGGCGCAGGTGGCATGATCGGCGGCCGGGTCGCGCTCAAACTCGACCCCCAGGCCCTGAAACGCCTCACCACCGGCCGCACAGTCGCCGTCGTCACCGGCACCAACGGCAAGACCACCAGCACGATGATGCTGGCCCGCGCCGTGGGCGCCCTCGGCGAAGTCGCGACCAACCACAGCGGCGCGAACATGCCCGACGGCCATGTCACGGCACTGAGCAAGCAGCCCGACGCCCCGTACGCGGTACTGGAGTGCGACGAGGGCTACTTCCCCGAGGTGGCCGGCGCCAGCTCCCCCGCGGTCGCCGTGATCCTGAACCTGAGCCGCGACCAGCTGGACCGCGTCGGCGAGGTCCGCACCATCGAGCGCAGCCTCCGCAACGCCATCAACAAGCTGGAGAACTGCACGATCGTCGCGAACTGCGACGACGTGATGGTCACGAGCACCGCCAAGGACGCGAAGAACGTCATATGGGTGGCCACGGGCACCGGCTGGCACCAGGACAGCGCGAGCTGTCCTCGCTGCGGCGACCCGATCCGCTGGCAGGGCGAGCACTGGCACTGCACGGGCTGCGACCTCTCCCGCCCGCGTCCGACGTGGATCACCACCGACGAAGCGATGATCACCCCGGACAACCGGCGGGTCGAGCTGCGGCTCACGTTGCCGGGCAAGTTCAACCAGGCGAACGCAGTCATGGCCACCGCCGCCGCACACACGCTGGGTGTGTCCGTTGACGAGGCGGTGCGCCGTCTGCGTGGCGTCTCGAACGTCAGCGGCCGCTACCGCACGATCCAGCGCAACGGCCGCAGCGCGCGTCTGCTGCTGAGCAAGAATCCGGCGGGCTGGAGCGAGACCCTCACGGTCGTCAAGGAGGCCAACCATCCGGCCGTCCTCGCGATCAACGCCCAGGAGGCCGACGGCCGCGACCTGAGCTGGCTGTGGGACGTGCCGTTCGAGAAGCTGCGGGGCCGCCAGGTCATCGCGTCCGGTGAACGGGCGGCGGACCTCGCCGTGCGCCTCACCTACGCCGAGGTCGAGCACACGATCGTCAAAGACCCGCTGAAGGCCATCGACCAGCTGCCACCGGGCGCGGTCGAGGTCATCGCCAACTACACCGCGTTCCGCGACTTGAATGCCAGGGCTGCCGCTGATGAGTGAGTCGACAATCCAGATCGCGCTCGTGCTGCCGGATCTCCTCGGCACGTACGGCGACTTCGGCAACGCCGTGGTTCTCGAGAAGCGCATGGCGTGGCGCGGCATCAAGGCCGAGATCGTGCCGATCAACTACGGCCAGCCGGTCCCGGACTCGTGCGACATCTACGTGGTCGGCGGCGGCGAGGACACCGCGCAGACCCTCGCGGTCAAGCACCTGCGCGAGTACCCCGGCCTGCAGCGCGCCGTCACGAAGAACGCCGTCGTGCTCGGTGTCTGCGCCGGCATCCAGATCTTCGGCGAGAGCTTCACCCGCGCCGACAACATCACGCACCCCGGCATGGGCCTGATCGACTCGACGTCACACGCTGGCGGCAGCCGGGCGATCGGCGAGGTCCTCGCCGAGCCCGCGAACGGCCTGTTCTCCGGCGTGCTGACCGGCTTCGAGAACCACCAGGGCCGCACCGTGCTCGGCCCGGCCGCCCGGCCGCTCGCGCACGTGAAGGTCGGCACCGGCAACGACGGCAGCGTCGAGGGCGCGGTGCAGGGCCGGATCGTCTGCACCTACCTGCACGGGCCGGTGCTGCCCCGGAACCCGCAGCTCGCCGACCTGCTGATCGAGTGGGCCACCGGCACCAAGGTCGCGCCGCTGGACCTGCCCGCCGTCACCGCGATGCGCGCCGAGCGCGTCAAAGCCGCTTCGTGATTGGAGCGGGTCCGGGGCGGGTTAGAGCAGCTTTGTGAGGCGTGCTGAGACACCCGGCCAGATCACGGCCATCACGTAGTCGGTAGCGAGCGCGGGTCCCACCGAGGGCCTGCGCTCGCGCCATACGGCGAGGCGTTCCGTGGCGCCGACGACGATCTCCGCGAACGCCTCGGCCTCCAGCGGGTCGATGTTCGGCGTGAACGACGCCAGTACGGCCCCGATCAAGTCCGTCTGCTGCTGCCGGATGCCTTCGACCTCTTCCTGCGCGGACGGCACCGCCACGGCCGCCTCCTGCCGCAGCAGCGCCCATGACCTGCGGTGCTCGTCGATGAACTCGAAGAACGCCAGCAACCCGAGCCGCAGGAACTCCTCAGGGCTCCCCGCACCCGCGATCGCCGCCGCGGTCTTCTCGCGCAGCTCCGTGCGCGCGCGGTGGATACAGCCGATGAGCAGGCCTTCTTTGGAACCGAAGTACTCGTAGAGCATCGGCTTCGAGACGCCGACGCGTTCCGCGATCTCGTCCATCGACGTGGACAGGTACCCCTGTTCGGCGAAAATCTCCTCCGCCACGGTGAGCATCTGCGCCATGCGCTGAGCTTTGGGCATGCGGCGCCGTGGGGCGGTTGCTGTCACGAGAACGGAGTCTACCGCTCGTAACTTACTTCGAGTAACCTACCGGGAAGTAGCAACGCGAGCGGAGGGATGTCCCCCATGCACCGAGAGACGAAAGTGCTCGTCATCGGCACCGGCTTCTCCGGCCTCGGCATGGCCATCGAGCTGAAGCGGCGCGGCGAGCACGACTTCGTGGTGCTCGAGAAGGCGAGCGACCTCGGCGGCACGTGGCGCGACAACTCCTACCCCGGCTGCGCGTGTGACGTGCCGTCGCACATGTACTCGTTCTCGTTCGAGCTGAACCCGAAGTGGTCGCGGATGTTCGCCGAGCAGGGCGAGATCTGGGACTACCTCCGCAAGGTCGCCGACAAGTACAGGCTGCGCCCGCACATCCGGTTCGACTCGAAGGTCTCCGGCGCGCAGTGGGACGACGAGACCAAGCGCTGGGAGGTGACGACCGAGCAGGGTGACACCTACACCGCTCAGGCACTGGTGGCGGGCGTCGGCGCGTTGCACATCCCGAACGTCCCCGAACTGCCCGGCATCTCGGACTTCGCGGGCAAGACGTTCCACTCGGCACAGTGGGACCACGACTACGACCTGACCGGCAAGCGCGTCGCCGTGGTCGGCACCGGCGCGTCGGCGATCCAGTTCGTCCCGAAGATCGCGGACCAGGTCGGCTCGATGAAGATCTTCCAGCGCACGCCGCCGTGGATCCTGCCCAAGGCCGACCGCGAGATCAGCGGCTGGGAGCAGAAGCTGTTCCGCGCCTTGCCTTTCACACAACGGCTGTACCGCAACTTCGTCTACTGGACCCGCGAGTCCAGCGCGCTCGGGTTCGCGATCAACCCCAAGATCATGCGGTTCGCGCAGGGCATCGCGTTGCGGCACATGAAGAAGCAGGTGCCGGACGCGAAGCTGCGCAGGACGCTGAAGCCCGACTACACCATGGGCTGCAAGCGCGTGCTGATCTCCAACGACTACTACCCCGCGCTCGGCCGCCCCAACGTGGAACTGGTGACGGACAATATCTCCGAGGTGCGTGAGCGTTCCATTGTGGACAGCTCGGGCGTCGAGCACGAGGTCGACGTCATCATCTACGGCACCGGGTTCCACGTCGTCGACTCGTTCGACTACCTGGACATCCAGGGCAAGGACGGCGTCGACCTCGCGAAGCAGTGGCGCCAGCAGGGCATCGAGACCTACTACGGCATCACGGTCTCGGGCTTCCCCAACCTGTTCTTCCTGCTGGGCCCCAACACCGGACTCGGGCACAACTCGGTCGTGTTCATGATCGAGTCGCAGATCCGGTACATCTCGCAGTGCCTCAAGCTTCTCGACCAGCACCGCGCGGCGGAGCTGGACGTGCGGCCGGAGGCCCAGCAGGAGTTCAACACCGAGATCCAGCACAAGCTCACCAAGGGCGTGTGGACCCAGGGTGGCTGCAAGAGCTGGTACCTCGACGCGCAGGGCGTGAACCGCACCGTGTGGCCGGGCTTCACCTGGCGGTACTGGATGCGGACCAAGCGCGTGCGCGCCGAGGACTACGTGCTGACTACGGCGTCACGGTCTGAGGCGCCACGATGACCTTGAGGGCGGTCCGCTCGTCCATCGCCTGGTAGCCCAGCGCGACGTCGTCGAGCGAGACCGTCCGGTCGAACACGGGACCGGGGTCGATCCGCCCGGCGAGCACGTCGGCCAGCAGCTCCGGCAGGTAGGCCCGCACGGGTGCGACGCCGCCGCCGATGTTGATGTTGCGGCCGAACAGCTTGCCGAGCGGCAGCCCCGGCATCTCGTGCGGCACGCCGACGTACCCGATCTTGCCGCCGTCCCGCACGATGCCCATCGCGGTCTCCCACGACTGCTCGGTGCCCACGCACTCCAGCACGCTCGCCGCGCCGAGCCCGCCGGTCATCTCCTTGATGCGCTCGATCGCGGCCTCACCGCGTTCGGCGACCTGGTCCGTGGCGCCGAAGAGCTTGGCGATCTTGGCGCGGTCCTCGTGGCGGCCCATCGCGATGATCCGTTCCGCACCGAGCCGCTTGGCCGCGAGCACGCCGCACAGGCCGACCGCGCCGTCGCCGACGACCGCGACCGTCGAACCGGGACCCACACCCGCGCCGATGGCGGCGTGGTGGCCGGTGCCCATGACGTCACTCAGGCTCAGGAACGCCGGGAGCAGCTCAGCCGGCGCGTCGGAGGGCACCCGCACGAGCGTCCCGTCGCCGTGCGGCACCCGCACGGCCTCGCCCTGGCCGCCGTCCGATCCCTTGGAGCCCCAGAACCCGCCGCTGCGACACGAGGTCTGCAGCCCTGCCTGGCAGTACGCGCAGGTGCCGTCGCTCCACACGAACGGCGCGATGACCCGGTCGCCGACCTGCACGCTCTTCACGTCGCCGCCGACCTCCTCGACGATGCCGAGGAACTCGTGCCCGATCCGCTGCCCGCCCGCGCGCTTGGCCACGCCGCGGTACGCCCACAGGTCGCTGCCGCAGATGCAGGCCAGCTCGACCCGGACGACGACGTCGGTGGCCTCTTTGACCGCCGCGTCCGGCACCTCCTCAACGCGGATGTCTCGGGTGCCGTAGATCGTCGTAGCCCGCACTGGGCGCCTCCTCTTCCTCGATGCTCAACCGTTACATGGTCCTCCTACAGGCCCCTCCGCGCCGAATCGAGACACTGTGGAATTGGTTACGAGGTCCAGATCACCTCAGGTCTACGATCGGGAACGTGCTGATCAACACCACCGCGGGTGCGCTCAAGGCAGAGGTCGACGGGGCATTGGTACGGGCGCGAGGTGTCCGTTATGCGACAGCCGACCGGTTCGCCGAGCCGGAGCCGCACTCGTGGGAGGGCGTGCTCGACGCGACCCAGCGCGGCCCGGCCTGCCCGCAGCCGCCCTCGTCACTGGCGGCGGTGGTCGGCAACTCGGTCGAAGGTCTGACATTCGACGAACACTGCCAGCTGCTCACCGTCACCGCGCCGGTCGACGCTTCCGGACTGCCCGTCATGGTCTGGTTCCACGGCGGCGGGTACGTGACCGGCAGCGGCGAGTCCGCGAAGTACGACGCCGAACCGCTGGTGAACGAAGGCGTCGTCGTTGTCAGCGTCAGCTACCGCCTTGGCGTCTTCGGCTACCTGCACGGGAACCTGGGCCTGCTCGACCAGCTCGTCGCGCTCAGGTGGGTGCGGGACAACATCGCGGCGTTCGGCGGCGATCCGGCCAATGTCACGGCGTTCGGTCAGTCAGCAGGCGCGGACTCCGTCTACGCGTTAATGCTCGCCGACACCGAGAGCCTGTTCCACCGCGCGATCCTGCAGAGCGCGCCCCTTGGCGCCCGCACCGGAGACCGTGCGGAGATGACGGCGGCCGTGCGCGAGTTCGTCACGATCGACACGGCGACCGCCTCCGTCGAGGAACTGCTGGCCGTGCAGACGGACGTCCTCGTGATGGCCGGCGCGAAGTTCAGCCCCGGCGGCGGCATGCCGTTCGGCCCGGTCTTCGGCGAGGCGCCGCTGCCCGCCGACGTCCGGATCGCCGAGGTCGCGAGCCGGGTCGAGCTGCTCGTCGGGCACACACAGGACGACGGCAGCCCGTACGTGGCCGAGCACCCGGACGCCTGGGCGATGGTGACCGATCTCGTCTTCGCCGGTCCGGCCCGGCAGCTGGCCTCGGACTGGATTGCGGCCGGCGGCCAGGCGGCCACCTACAACTTCAAGTGGACACCCGAGGGTGCTCCGCTGGGCGCGTGCCACTGCATGGAACTGCCGTTCCTGCTCGGCGCGCCGGAAGCGTGGGCGGGCGCGGGCATGCTCGCCGGACACCAGCCCGACCCGGCGCTCGCCCGGACGCTGCGGCGGGTCTGGACCGACTTCGCCCGAAATGGTGTCGACGCGCTGCCGTCCCGCTCGCTTGAATTCGGGGGGTGACCGACCGAGATCGCCTGAAGACCACGTTCGGCGAGGACGCGGCCCGCTACCGGCGGGCCCGGCCGACCTATCCCCCTCGGCTGTTCGAGCGGCTGCACGGCCCGCGCATCCTGGAGATCGCTCCCGGCACCGGTCAGGCCACCCTGCCGCTGACCGCGATCGGCGACGTGACCGCGGTGGAACTGAGCCCGGCCCTGGCCGCCGTCGCCCGTGAGCACGCACCGAAGGCACGGGTCGAGGTGGCGAACTTCGACGAATGGCCGCTGCCCGCCGAACCCTTCGACCTCGTCGTGTGCGCGACGGCGTTCCACTGGCTCGACCCCGCGACCCGCATGTCGAAGTGCGCCGCCGCACTGCGTCCCGGTGGCACGCTGGCGGTGATCTCCACGCACCACGTCGCAGGCGGCACCGAGCAGTTCTTCGTGGACGTGCAGGAGTGTTACGAGCGCTGGGACCCGAGCACGCCACCGAACCTGAGGCTGTCCAAGGCCGACGACATCCCGCGCGAGTTCGATCAAAGCACGGACTTCGAGCCGCCGGAGTTCCACCGCTACGAGTGGGAGCAGGCCTACGACACCGAGGCGTACGTCGACCTGCTCCTCACCTACTCGAACCACATCGCGCTGCCGCAACGAGATCCGCTCATCGCGGACATCACGCACCTGATCGGCACGCGCTACGACGGCCGGGTCGTGAAGCGGTACCTGACCCAGCTCGCCGTCGCCCGCGTCAGGGGCGCCTCGACCGGCGCGCCATGACCACGGTGGCGCCGCCGGCGCCCACCAGGGCCAGGCCGCCGAGTGCCAGCGGCAGGACGTCGAAGCCGGTGAACGCCAGCTCGTCGACGTCAGCGGACTGCGGTGCGGGTGCCTGGGGTGCGCCTCCACCGGGAGGAGGCGGCACCTCGGTCTTGGTCGACGGTGGGACTTCCGGCGGCGTCGACGGAGGCGTCGAGGTCGACGGCGTGCATCCGGTGTGTGCCGGGTTGCCGCGGCCCACGCCGTGGTTGGCGTCGCACTCGTAGCCGGAGTTGGCGTCCGAGCCACCCGGCTGCTGGCCGGGCGGGTTCTTGTTGTCGGCCTTGCCGACGCAGCCCGCGCACGGTTTGCCGGTGGCTTCGCCGGTCCCGTTCCCGTTCTCCGACGGCGAGCCGTCACGGGTCGAGTCGTACGGACCGGGAACGTTCGCCCCGTTGCCGGTGAGGTCCGCGTTCGACTGCGACTGCGGCACGGACGTGTCCTGGGTGGACTGTCCTGGTGGGACCTGTGGGTTGTTCGTGATCCCGTTCCCCTTGCCGTTGCCGGGGTCGGCGAGCGCCATGCCAAGGCCGGGCGCGAGCGCCAGCGCGGCGGCAGCCGCGAGGGCCGGAAGGAGCCGGGTTGCTTCCATACTCGAAATATAGAACGGCCTGTGAGCCGCGTTACAACGTCTCACAGGCCGCGATCGAGCGACTACGAGCAGGTGATGCGCGGCAAGGCCCAGTCGCCGTGGTCGGAGTTGATGCCGTCACCGGCGTCCGTCAGCACCAGCCGCAGGTTCTCGGCATCGGCGAGCGACGCGGTGAGCTTCTTCGCCGCCTCGGTTCCGGTCAGCTTCCCGGAGTCCGCGACCTTGGTGTCGTCCGCGAAGACCTGGAAGATCACCGATCCCTTGCCCGCCGCCACTTCGTCGTCGACACCGACGTCCACGGTGATCGAGGAGCACTTCTTGCCGAGGTAGAACTCGATGGACCCGGCCGCGTGCGCGCCGAAGCCCTTCGAGTGCGTGACACCGTTGATGGTCAGGGTCTTGCCGTCGGCCGCACCCTGACCGCCGACCGACCTGTCGATCTCCACCGGTCCCCAGCCGTTCGTGGACGAGGTCGCCTCGAACGCCGAGAGGTCGGTGGTGCCCGCGGGCGGGGTCGGGCGCGGGCCGCCGTCGGTCTTCGAGACGCGGTAGATCACGGTGGCGAGCGACGGGACGGATGCCGAGATCGCGCCGGTCGTGGTGCGGGTGGACTTGGTCCAGAGGTCCTTCAACGTGGCCGGGCCGGAGAAGCCGATCTCGGACAGGGACGTCGAGATCGTCTGCGTGGACGCGGACTTGTTGAACAGCGCCACGGCCTTGTCGCCGTTCGCGAGCGGCTTCACGATCACGTCGACGCCGGTCTTGCCGGTCGTGCGGATCCGCTTGCCCTGCTTGCCGAGCTTGTCCTGGTCGACCGCGATGACGTCCTTGTTGCCCAGGATCGTGAACGTGTCCGCGTTGACCTTGCGCAGGTCGGAGCCGATCAGCAGGGGCGCGGCCATGATCGACCACAGCGAGAAGTGGCTGCGGTACTGGGTCGCGGCATCTTGCCGTTGCCGACCTCGAGCATGTCGGGGTCGTTCCAGTGGCCCGGCCCGGCGTAGGCGTCCAGCACGACGTTCTTCTCGTAGATGTCCATCGTGCGCGGCCAGGTGTCGTTGATGTCGCCGGTGGTGCGCCACAGGTGGCCGGTGTCCGAGCCCACTCCCACGGCTTGTTCTGGCCCCATTCGCAGATGCGAGAACACGATCGCGCGGCCGGTCTTCTTCAGCGCGTCACGCATCTTGCGGTAGCGCTGCTTGGCATCGACGCCCTGGTTGTTGCAGTTGTCGTACTTCAGGTAGTCGACGCCCCAGGAGGCGAACTGCTGCGCGTCCGACTCCTCGTGGTCGAGGCCGCCGGGGAAACCGGCCGTGTTGCACGTCTTGGTGCCGGCGATGGTGTAGATGCCGAACTTGAGACCCTTGGAGTGGACGTAGTCGGCGACGGCCTTGATGCCGTTGGGGAAGCGGACCTTGTCGGGCACCAGCTTGCCGTTGGCGTCGCGCTTCGGTCTCGGCCCAGCAGTCGTCGAGGTTGACGTACTCGTAGCCGGCGTCCTTCAGGCCCTTGTTGACGAAGATGTCGGCGATGCCCTTGACCATCGCCTCGTTGAAGTCGGCCCGGCAGTGGGTGGTGTTCCAGTTGTTGAAGCCCATCGGCGGCGTCAGGGCGAGTCCGTCGGGTAACGCCTGTGCGGCGGGAGCCGCCAGGGCGATGACACCGGCACTGACCAATGTGGACAGTGCGGTCGCCAGCGCGAGGATGCGCATGGGATTTCCTTTCACAGGGGGTTGGTCACGCGGGCAGACCCCAGGGCTTGCCCGGGGTGGTGATCGTGACCGGTTTGATCGCCAACTCGGGGCGGCGGCCCCTGGGATGGACCAGGACTTCCTGACCACGGCGCAACGGGATCTCCAGGTTCCCGTCGCCGCGGTCGTGGTAGCGGACGGGACGGCCGGACGGCGTCACAACGGACACCGGGCCGGCGATGCCGTGCCGCAGCACCAACGGCTCGCCCGCGCGGCTGCGGACGAGCACGAACTCGGTCTTGCCGCCGGAACGCCTGGCCGTGACGGAGAACCCGCCCTCGGCCGAGTGGTCGGCGATCACGACGTCCGGCCACGCCGCGGGCACGGCCGGGAACACCCGGACCACGCCGCCCCAGCTCTGGCAGACGAAGTCGTGGATGGTCTGCGCGCCGGACAGCGGGGTCTCCACGACCGGGCCCGCCTCGGTGTACATGGTGTTCTCGAGGACCGGGTAGCGCTTGGTCGTGTCGAACATCTTCACGAAGTACGCGTAGGCCTCCTCACCGCGGAACATGCGCGCGGCGATCGAGCCGGAGCCGGAGTAGCTGTAGCCGCGGTGCGCGGGCTCCAGCGACATCCAGTGGTGCAACGACTTCTCGATCAGCGCCCGGTTCTCCGGCTGCTCCCAGTTCACCGTCATCAAAGGGAACATCGCGAGCAGGTGCGAGTAGTGCCGGTGCGACACCACGAACGGCACGCCGGCGCCGACCATGAACCCGTTCGCGTCGACCGGGTACGGCACGAGGTCCCGCAGGACCTCCTGCCACTTCGGCTCCAGCGGGTCCTTGATCTTGAGCAGCTTTGCCGAGTCGATCAACGTCCGGCAGCCCCACACGATCAGCTGCAGGTCGTAGTTGCAGTCCGGGGCGTCGCCGTACTCCGGCGAGGTCGTGACGTCGAGGTGCAGCTTGCCGTCGTTGCCCTTCTTGAGGAAGTGCAGGTAGTAGTTGATCGACCGGCGCAGCAGCGGGAACACGACGTCGGACAGGATCCGGACGTCCATGCTGTGCCGGTAGGACAGCCAGACGTTGTGCAGCCCCCACGTGAGGTTGCCGAGCTCCTTCACGCCGGTGCCCTGCGGTCCGGGTTCGGCCAGCGTGCCCGCGTTCGACGTGGTGCGGTCGGTGCTGCGGCCGACGCCCGCCGAGTCGTGCCGGTACGACTCCTTGACGTTGTTGACCAGCTGCTCCTGGTTGTTCTTCAACGTCGACGTGATCGCGTCCAGCTCCTGGTGGTTGGAGCCGTGGATCAGCCAGTACTCCAGCTGCACGTTGAGGTTCCACCACGCCGCCGCCCAAGGCGTCCTCTCGAGCCACGGCCCGGTCGTCGCCATCACCGGGCTGCCCGCGCGTGACCCGGCCGCCACCTTGTAGAGCTGGATCCAGTAGAACGCCCTGCAGCCGCTGCTCGCCCGAACGACAGGAAGCTCTTCTGGTAGAAGGCGTTCCACCACCTGCGGTGCGACCTGGCCAGCAGCTGGCCGAGCACCGCGGCCTCAGCGCACGGCCTTGAGCACGATCTTGTCCGCGGCGGCTGCGGGTAGGTGTGCGCGACCGCGAGCAGAAGCCGTTGGGTTTATGGGTGGTCGTGATCCGGAAAGCGGTCGCCGTCTGACCGCCCGCGTTCAACGCCTGCGTGACGAGCGTTTCGCGGCCGTCGGGCTTTGTCACGGGATCGGGGTTGAAGACGTACCCGTCGGGCAGCGGGTTGAAGTCCGCGCGCGGCGGGATCGCCTTCGACGGCACGAACTCCAGCACCGGCTTCTCCGTGCCGGTCGCCGATACGGTCAGCGACAGCACCGAACGGTCGGTGTGGATGTACGCGTCGAACGTGATCACGCCGAGCGAGGTCGTCACGGTGCCGCGCAGCTCGGCGTTCCACAGGTCGAGGCGCCAGTCGACGGCCGAGACGGTGCCCGCGGCGGTCAGCTTCAGATTTCCGACGGGGAGACGGCAGACGCCGAACTGGCTGCCGCCGGTCGTCCGGTGGTCCTGCACGTCGGCGTGCTGAACGGTGAACCGCACGGTGTTGGCCTCGGCGTACACGACGCTGCCCAACCGGCCGTCACCGAGGAACGGCGCCTGCCCGTACTGGGTCGGCGGCTTGCGCCAAACGAGATCCTGGGCCCCGACGAACTCGCGCCAATCACGTTCCGACATGCCCTCACAGTCGAAAACATCCGAGGACACGGTCTCTTTTCCGGTCGCGGCGCCCGTCGGGACCAGCAGTCCCGCGGTCACCGCCGCCGTGGTTCCCCCGATGAAACCCCGCCTGTCAACGACCATTTCCCGCTCCTCGCCCGCGCATGACGACAACTACGTCTCGCTGCGCGGCGGTGCAGCCTGGTCCAGACAATCCGGAAAGGTAGGAGTTCTGGGTGACATCGCGCAAGAGCCAACTAACCGCAACACGAAGCAACAACCGGGTGCTGTTGGTCCTGCGAGGCGGGCGGGACGCCTAGGATGTCCCGCCAAAGGGGCGGGGAGGACACGCACGAGCCGTGCCCTTGCATGAGGAGGTGGCATGGCCGTGTCGACAGCGGCGTTCAACGAGGGCAGGGCCCCCCAACGGGGCCGCCCTCGCGACGCCAGCAGGGACGACGCTTTACGTCAGGCAGCGCTCGAGGTGATGGCCGAGGTCGGGTACCGGGCTCTCACCATGGACGCCGTGGCGGCCCGCGCACGAGCGGGCAAAGCCACGATCTACCGGCGCTGGGAGTCGAAGCTCGATCTCGTGATCGACACGTGCACCCAGCTCGCCACGCAGAACCTCGTCGCACCGGACACCGGATCTCTCGCCGGTGACCTGCGCGAGTTCCTCTCGTCGTTCGCCGCGTTCCTCTCCGGACCGATCGGCAAGGCCGCTCAGGCGCTCGTCGGCGAACTGCCGCACGAACCCGAGCTGGCGACGGCGTTCCGGGAGACGTTCCTGATCTCGCAGCGCGACGTGCTGCGCGGCATCCTCGACCGGGCCGCCGAACGGGGCGAGCTCAAGGCCGACGCCCCGCGCGGCATGGCCGTGGAGATCGCGGGCGCCGCGCTGATCTACCGGCTGATGCTCACCGGTGACCCGCTCGACGAACCGTTCGTGGAAAAGATCGTCGAGCAGGTCCTCTTACCGTTGGTGCACGTCTAGCGGAAGAGCTTGCGGACCAGCGCGAAGCCGACCACGGCGCCGACCGCGATCAACGTGTACTTGACCTTCGGCTGGCTCAGCGTGGCCAAGACGGACGAGCGTCCCTGGTCGACGAGCTTCTGCGGGTTGGCGCGCTCGCTGAGCTCGTCCAGGGTGGCGGCCAGCGCGGCCCGAGCCTGTTCGATCTCGCGCTGGATGGTGTCGGGATCGCGAGCCACATGTCCTCCTAGCAGCGGTTCTGGCAGTCACCGTAGTGGACCGTCGGCGCGTTGGTTTCGAGCGACCCACGTGCGCCCCAGAGAGCGAGTACATGAGCGGCCGATAGTCTTCCATGTGAGGGGTCGTAGCCCAATTGGCAGAGGCACTGGGTTTAGGTCCCAGCCAGTGGGGGTTCGAGTCCCCCCGACCTCATGTAGCTGGGTTTTTGCGGTGGTTCGCCGCGGGGGCTGGCCCGCGGCGAACGACCACCAAGTTAGCCGCGCGGGTCCCAGGTGGATCCCCAGCCGTCGTCTCAGTTCAGGTGACTCGACGCCCAGTCGACGATCTGCGTCCGCGTCGTGAGGTCGAGCTTCTGCCGGACCCTCTGCAGATGTGTTTCGACCGTGCGTTGAGAGATCCGCAGCGCCGTCCCGATCCCGACGTTGGTCTGTCCGGCGGCGACCAAGGCGATGACCTGCAGCTCACGTTCGCTCAGCTCCAACGGCTCGATCCGGCCCTCCAGCGCGTACGCCACGGCCTCCTCGCGGGTCATCTCCCGTCCCTCGGCCAGGCAGAAGTCGGCGCCGCGCAACGCCACCCGTGACGCCCGCACGACCTCGATGACCTCGCCGCGCCACACCAGATCGTCGCCGATGCCGCCCTCCCTCAGGCACGACGCGGCGCCCACGAGCCGCAGCGCTCTCCGTGGATCACCGCACTGGTAGGCGATCACGGCGAGGCCTTCCAGCACGTCCGCCACCCAGAACCCGGTCTGCCACGACCGCAGCGACTCCAGGAACCACTCGGTCGCCCCGTCCAGATCACCCCGCTGCAACGCGCGTACGCCGACGGTGTGCAGGAAGACCGACAGCCTGCGTGGTGGCGCCAACCGCCGGTACACCGGCAGCACGTCGGAGATCAGCGAGTCAGCGAACTCCACGTCACCCGCCTGTAGCGCCGCCCATGCCAGGTTGTGCTCGATGATCGCCAGGTCCAGCGGGTCGGCCGAGGGCGCCAGCAGTGCCACGGCCTCCTCGTAGTGCTTGCGGGCCTCGCTGTTGCGGCCGCCGCGGACGTGCTCGCCAGCCAACGCGTTCAGCGCCTGTGCGAGCAGCACCGGCTGCTCCAGCTCCCGTGCGAGCGCCACCGACTGCTCGGCCCACTCCAGGCCGTCGTTGTGCCTCGGTGCCCGCGAGGTACGCCAGGTGGCACAGCGCCAGACAGCGCACCGCCGGCTCGCCTTCCACGGCACGGACCGCCGCGTCGAGTGATCGCCTGCCCTGCGACGTCTGGCCCTGGTCACGCCACGCGGCGGCCAGCATCGTCGCGAGCTTCAGGTAGCTCGGATCACCGGTGCGCGCGGCCCAGTCGACGGTGCACTGGAGGTTTCCGCACTCGGCGATCAGCGGTTCGACGACCTCTGGTGTCGTGAACACCGTCGCGGTGAAGGCGGGCCAGCTGCCCGCGAACCAGCGGGCCAGGCGGGCCACGACGACGTCGGACTCCGCACGTTCGGCGAGCTTTTCCCTGCCGTACAACCGGACCGACTCCAGCTGCTCGAAGCGGCCCGCGAACGTGAGCAGGGACTTCGACACGAGCGCGGACAACAGCGCCAGCACCCGGTCGGCGGGCAGGTCGCACGCCGCCACCGCCACGTCGAGCCCGAAGCCGCCGGGAAACGGTGACAGGCAGCGGAACACGTGCTGTTCGTCGGCGCCGAGGTGGTCATAGCTCCACTCGATCGCGGCGCGCAGACTCTGATGGCGTTCGGCCGCGGTCCGGTTGCCCCGGTTGAGCAGCTCCAACCGGTCGTCGAGGCGAGCCAGCAGCTCGGTGACAGGCAGAACCGTCACCAGCCGCGCGGCCAGCTCGATCGCGAGCGGCAGCCGGTCGAGGCGCGTGCACAGCGTGGTCAGGGTCTCCTTGTCGGTCTGGCCGAAGCGCAGCCCGAGCTGGTTGGCCGCCGCGCGATCGGCGAAGAGCTCGACCGCGCACGTGATCGGCAGCGGCGACACGGCGAAGAGCACCTCGCCCGGCACTCGCAGCGGCTCACGGCTCGTCGCCACCACCCGCACGCCGGGGCAGCCGATCAGCAACGACTCCAGCAGCGCCGTGCACTCCGCCACCACGCGTTCGCAGTTGTCCAGCACCAGTACCAGCGTGCGGCCCGCCAGCGCGTGCACCAGGGTGCTCAGCACGGGTTCGCGAGTGACCTCGCCGATGCCCAGCGCCGTCGCGCACGCCCGCGGCACCTGGCCGCCGGACGACACCGACGCGAGCTCGACCCATTCCACGCCGGCCAGGCCGCTGGTGAACTCCTTGGCGAGCCTGGTCTTCCCGACCCCGGCCGGGCCGACGAGCGTGAGCACGCGGGTGCTGTCGTCGAACGCCCTGAGCCGCTCCATCTCGACGTCGCGGCCGATGAAGCTGTCGAGTGCAGAGGTCGGCTCGTTCCGGTCGTTCGCGCGCTGCCGGTATGCCCGCTGACGACAGGCGTTCGAGCAGTACCGGGCATGTCTGCGCCGGGAGGTGGCGGTCGCGGCGCCGCACGTCGCACACGTTCCCACCTGTTCGGTCATCACACGCATCGTAATCATCCGATTACTGCGAGGAAAGGCCTTTCCCGCCATGTTGTGGACCAATGGCGCCACAACGCGTATACATCGGATCTGTCGCCGCCGCGACCGACGTTGTTGGAGGACCGGACATGCAGTTGTCCCCCGTGCGATGGCGCCTGGCGGGAACACTCGCCGTCGCACTGACGGCGAGCGCAATAACCCCTGTAGCAGCAGCAGAACCAGCAGCGATGGGAGGATGGCCCCAGGCTGTCGTCACACTGTCCGACGGTGTGCCGAAGCTGTCCGTCACCCGTGGCGGCACGACCGTGCTGGAGCCGAGCCAGCTGGGCGTGGTGACCGAAAGAGCGGATCTTTCCACCGGCCTGCGTCTGACAGGTCATACCGAACGCCGTGTGGTCGAGCACTACACCGCGTCATCCGGCAAGGAACGACAGCGGTCGGTGGTGCACAAGGAAGAGCGTTACTCGTTCGTCGGCGCGGCCCGTCTGGACGTTGTGGTGCGCACGGCACGTGACGGCGTGGCATACCGATATGAGCTGCCCTCGAATACCGGCAACGTCCTGCGCGAGACCTCGGCGTTCCAGGTCCCCGCGGACGCGACGGCGTGGATCGCGAAGTACCGGCGTGACTACGAAAACCCCTTCGTGGAGATGAAAGCGGTAGCCGCGGAGACCGCGGAGTACCTGCACCCGGCACTGTTCGAGTCGAAGGGTGTGTACTCACTACTCACTGAGTCCGCTGTGGACGGACGTCACTCCGGTGCGCGACTCGTGCACACCGCGGGGTCCGGGACCTATTCGATCAAGTACTGGGACGAGCAGGTGCTCGTGGACGGGCCGTGGCAGTCGCAGTGGCGCACGGCCGTTGTGGGTTCACTGGCCGATGTCTCGTCGTCAACGCTCGTGGACGACCTGGCGCCACGCTCGAAGGTGCGCGACACGTCGTGGATCAAGCCGGGCAAGGTGTTCTGGAGCTGGCTCGCCGGTGGCCGCGAGGCCGGGCAGAGTCTCGCGATGCAGAAGCAGTACGTGGACTACGCGGCTCAGCACGGTTGGCCGTACGCGCTGGTCGACGCGGGCTGGTACTTCGACCCGAACTGGGACTACGACCCGTCGTGGGAGACGACGTCGTGGATTCCTTCACTGGTCTCGTACGCGCGCGCTCGTGGCGTTCAGATCCATCTCTGGATCCACTACGACGAGCTGGACACACCGGCGGAGAGCGCGGCACGGCTGGCGTTGTTCGAGAAGTGGGGCATCGCGGGCGTGAAGATCGACTTCATGGACTCCGACGGCCAGGACCGGAACCGCTGGTACGACCGGATCCTCACGGAGACCGCGGAGCACAAGTTGTTGGTCAACTTCCACGGCTCGACGATCCCGCACGGCCTGCACCGCACATGGCCGCACGTCATGACGATGGAAGCCGTGCACGGTGGTGAGAAGTCCTCAGGTCTCACTACGACGCACCTGACCGCTTTGCCGTTCACGCGCGGTGTCGTCGGTGGCATGGACTACACGCCTCTGGCTTGGCACCGTCCATCGCGCACCACGTCCGACGCGCACGAGCTTGCTTTGACGGTCCTGTACGAGTCCGGTCTCGCGAACCTCGCCGGCCGCCCCGAGGACTACGCCGCCCGGCCGGTCGCCGAGCGGTTCGTCGACCAGGTGCCGACCGCGTGGGACGAGACCCGGCTGCTCTCCGGCCGTCCCGCTGACCACGCGGTGTTCGCGCGCCGCAGCGGTGATCGGTGGTTCATCGGCGGCGGGTGGTCCGGTGCCGCACGGACCGTCCAGGTGCCTTTCGACCTGCCGTCCGGTCGCTGGCGGGTGGAGATCACCCGTGACGGTCCGGCAGGTCTGGTGCGCGATGTGCGTGAGGTGCGCGCCGGCGAGGTCCTGACGTTGGACGTGGCTGCCAACGGCGGGTTCGCGGCCATCGCGTGCCGTGGACGTTCTTGCGAGCGGCCGGTTTCCGCCGTGCCCGCCACTTCGGTGTCGGCTTCGGCTCGCGGGTTCGCGGTGACCGGGCTCTTCGCCACTCGCGAGGACGTCCGCAACGTGACCTTGGCGCCGCGCGTGCCCGCCGGGTGGTCGGTGCAGGGTCCTGCTCTCAAGGCACGTGTGGTGCGCCCTGGTCAGGCTTTGTCCGGCACGTGGACCGTCGTGCCGCCCGCTCGGCCTTCGTCCTACGGCTACTTCGACATCCCGGTCGTCGCGTCGTTCGACGGTGGCGTGGAGTCCGAGAAGACCGCGCGGGTGCACCTCGTGAAGCCATTGGACTCCGGCTGGGCGTATCTGACCGATCGGGCGTGGGCCTCCGCTGTGGGTGGCGACGGCCCGGTCGAGAAGGACATCACCAACGGCGGCGCTTCGGCCGGTGACGGTCGCGGCATCGCGATTCGGCGGATGACCTACGGCAAGGGCCTCGGCACGCACGCCTCGTCCGAGATCACCTACGCGCTGGACGCTCGCTGCACCTCGTTCGCGGTGTCGGTCGGCGTCGACGACGAGGCCGGTCTGGACGTCGCACGGCAACGCGTCGGCGGCACGGTGTCGTTCCAGGTGCTCGGCGACGGCGCTGTCCTGTCCGACACCGGGCTGCTCGGCGTACGCACTCCCGCTCGCGATCTGGCTGTCGACGTGAGTGGAGTGAGGACTCTCACGCTGCGAGTTCTCGACGGCGGCGACGGCACCCAGAACGACCACGCTTCTTGGGCCGACGCAAGGATTCGCTGCTCGTAGTCCGGTTTCCCTGAGATCGGGGTGGGGTTTTCCCCACCCCGACTTTGGGGATCACCTCAGTGTCTCCCGGCTTCCCCGTCCGTAACGTCGAACCCATGAACCTGGTCGACTGGGTCACCGACCTGATGCAATCAGCCGGCGCACCCGGAGCGGCGTTCGCCATCGCGCTGGAAAACCTGTTCCCACCGCTACCGTCCGAAGTGTTCCTGCCCCTGGCCGGTTTCACCGCCGCCCAGGGCAAGATGTCGCTGCTGGACGCCATCCTCTGGACCACAATGGGCTCCGTCGCGGGCGCGTTGGTCCTGTACTGGATCGGCGCCATGCTCGGCCGCGAGCGCGTACGGCGGATCGCCACCCGCATGCCGCTGGTCCGAGTGTCCGATGTGGACAGGACCGAGGCCTGGTTCCTGCGCAACGGCTACCGCGCGGTCTTCTTCGGCCGCATGATCCCGGTCTTCCGCAGCCTGATCTCGATCCCGGCCGGCGTCGAACGCATGCGCATGGCGCCGTTCCTCGCCTACACCGCCGCCGGCAGCCTGTTGTGGAACACCGCACTGATCCTGGCGGGCTACCTTCTGGGCGACAACTGGCACCTCGTCGAGCAGTACGTCGGAATCGGCTCGAAGGTCGTGCTGGGCCTGGCGCTCGTCGCCGTCGCCATCTTCGTGGTCACGCGACTGTCGAAGTCGAAAGACGAGACCTCCGCGGACCTCTGACAGCCTCGTCCATCACCACGCGTCCTTGAGCAAAGGCGGCCCCTGCTCGTCCTCGTCGTCGTCCTGTCGGTGCTTCGGCGCGACAGGCTGCGGCTGAAGCTGCGCTTCAACGGCGTCCACGTCGATGCTCGCGACATCCGCGAGGTGCCGCTCCAGGAACGCCTCCGCCTGCTCCGGCGTCCACTCGTCCTGGGCGTCCGGCGAGTCGCGGAACCGGTCTGCCTCCGCCTGCAGGTCGTCGAACCAGTCCTCGACGACCCAGCTCGTGGTCAACAGGTCGCGAGGGTTCGCACGACCGGCCACGACCTCCTTCGCGAAGTCGGCGACCGGGCCGGTGCCCATCGCGAGGAGGCGGAACTGGGTGAGCCGCGCCTGCCTGCCCGTCGCGGTGTCGAACGGGTTGGTCATCGTCAGACTCCCGGATGGTCGTAGTGGACGGCGGGCCACGCGGCTCGGACGACCTCGCCCTGGCCTTTCGCGGCCTCGACGATCCCGGCGAACTCGTGGCCGAACCCGAAGATGACATCGGTGAGCGCGGTGGCCTCACCTGCCCACGTCTTGGCCGCCTTGAACAGGTCCTTGAGGTCTCCGCCGCCGGACGCCCAGTCGACCGTCTCGTCGAACGCCCTGCCGAGCCACTTGCGGGCGGAGTCGAGCTTCTTGATCGACACCAGGTCGGTGACGATGTCGACCAGGGTGCCGAGCGCCATCTCCAGCGACTTGTACCGGTGGTAGACGGCCTTGGCGAGCGCGGTGATCTTCTCGGCGGCCTCTCGGCAGTACCTGGCGTGTTCGCGGCAGGCGCGGGCGTAGTCGTCGAGCCAGTTCTCGGCGGCCGCGGCGGCGTTGCCGTCCCAGCTGGACTGGATGTTGAAGCGCCCGCGGTCCACGTTCGACGCGATGTGCTCGAAAGCCTTGCCGGTGTCGGCGAGGATGCGGGCCTCTTTGTAGATCGCATTCCAGTCACCGGCGACGAGCAGTGCGGCCCGCTCGAACGGGTTCCAGCCGGTGTAGCCCTCGATGAGCTTGGCGACCTTCGCACCGCTCGAGACGATGTCGCCGAGCGCCGACAGCCTGTTCTCCAGGTCGACCGGCCAGTCGAGGTCGCCTTCGAGGTCCACCGACACCGGCGGCTGATAGCCGCGCACGTCGACCACGTCGCCGAACCCGCTCTGGGTGACCTCACAAGGAAATTCCTGCCGGAGCCGGTCGGTCGACGAGACGGCGCGGTAGGTACGGTCGAGCGCGGCCTCCTGCTTGTCGTCGGTGGTCAGGTAGAACGCAGCCGCACTCTTCAGTTCCATCGACGACGACCCGGCGAGTCTCAGCGACTGTCGGGTGTTGTGCTGGGCGTACCAGCGCAGGCGGATGAGCTGGTGGCCGATCAGACCGAAGAAGCCGTCACCCTGGTCGTCGACCTCGTTGTGCTCCAGCGCCTTGAGGTGGTCGCCGATGCCCTGGCTCTGCCGCAGCATCAGCTCCCCGAGGGCGGCCACATCACCGGGAACGACCTTGAAAGAGCTCACCGCCCGATCATCACATGTGCGCGTGCCTGGTGTCGGCGAACGGGGCAGCCCCCTGGTCGAGATGCCGCATCAGCTCGCGGACGGCGCTGCGACCGGCCCGGTTCGCGCCGATCGTGCTGGCCGAAGGGCCGTAGCCGACGAGGTGGATGCGCGGATCCGACACCACTCGGGTGCCATCGACCTGAATCCCACCGCCGGGCGCACGCAGGTGCAGCGGCGAGAGGTGGTCCAGGTCGTGCCGGAACCCGGTGGCCCACAGGATGATGTCGGCGTCGAAGTGCTCGCCGGACGCCCACTCCACACCAGTGGGCGTGACGCGCTCGAACATCGGCTTGCGATCCAGCACCCCGGAAGAGATCGCCTCACGAGTCTGGTCGGTCAGCGGCAGCCCGGTCACGCTCACCACACTGCGCGGGATCAACCCGGCACGGACACGTTCGTCGACCATGCCGACGATCCACCGGCCGTACTCGGCGGTGAACGGTCCCTCCCGCCACACCGGTTCGTGGCGCGTGACCCAGCGGGTCTCCACGGCGAACGGCGCGAGTTCCATCAACAACTGAGTGGCGGAGGCGCCGCCTCCAACGACGACCACGCGCTTGCCGGCGAACGCCGCGGGGCCCTGGTAGTCGGCGGTGTGCAGCTGGAGGCCCTGGAACGTCTCCTGACCGGGGTAGTACGGCCAGAACGGGCGGCGCCAGGTGCCGGTGGCGTTGATCAGACCGCGCGTGGTCCAGACGCCGTCCGAGGTCTCGACCTTGAGCAACGAGCCGTCTTCCACGACCTGGGAGACGGTGACCGGGCGAAGGACCGGGAGGTCGAAGAGACGTTCGTAGCGGGCGAAGTAGGACGGGATGGCCTCGTTGGCGGGCTCGTCGTCGCCGGGCTGTTCGAACGGCATGCCTGGCAGCTCGTGGATGCCGTGCACGGTCCGCATGCGCAGGCTCGGCCAGCGGTGCAGCCATGCCCCGCCGGGCGAGGAGTTCGCGTCCAGCACGACGTGGTCGACGTCGCGCCGACGCAGGAAGTAGGAGGCGGACAGGCCTGCCTGTCCCGCGCCGATCACCACGACATCCGTCACGCCATGGTCAACGGAATGCGTGCCTCGGTCCATTTCGGGTGTGACGGACGGATCAGTCCGCTAGCTTCGGGAATCGTGCACCTGATCCTCACCCTGGCGCTGCTGGCCACCCCCGTGCCGACGACCACCGCGTCCTACGCCGTGTACAACCGGATCACCCACACCCTCACCGGCAAGGACGTGCACAAGCAGATCCGCAGCGCGTCGCTGGTGAAGATCCTGATCGCGATCGAGCAGCTGGAGACGCGGGGAGACGACCCGCGCATCGAGGCGATGCTGCGGTCGAGCGACGACAACTCGGCGTCCGAGCTGTGGGTGGAGAACGGCTGGGAGCTCGTCGTCACCAAGACGGCAGCACGCCTGGGTCTCCAGGACACGGCGCCGCCGGAGCGGCGCGGCATGTGGGGCTACACGGCGGTCAGCGCCTACGACATCGTGAAGACCTACCGGTATGTGCTGGAAGACGCGAAGCCGCACGTCCGGCACACGATCATGGGTCACCTGCGCAAGGCGACGAAGTGCGCCTCGGACGGTTTCGACCAGTCCTTCGGGCTGCCGTCGGCGACCCGCAAACCCGCCTTCAAGCAGGGCTGGTCCGGCTTCGGCGACCCGACCGAGCCGTGCGTGGACCGGCCGCGACCGCGAGCGATGTGGGACCTGGACCTGAAGTCGCCCGCGATGCACACGTCCGGGACGTGCAGGCACAGCATCGTGGCGATTCTGACGCTGCATCCCCAGGGCACGACCTACCAGCAGGCCGCGAAACGAGTTACCCGGCTCACGGAAGAAGTCACCAAGTATCGGTGTTGATCGATGTATGAGCCGTCTCCGTGAGATCCCGCTGTCCGTTCTCGACCTCGCCCCGATCACGTCGGGGTCGGACGCGACCACCGCGCTGCGGAACTCAAGGGAACTCGCGCAGCAGGCCGAACGGCTCGGCTACCACCGCTACTGGGTCGCCGAGCACCACAACATGCCGGGCATCGCGCAGCTCGGCGCCCGCCGGTGCTGATCGGGCACATCGCCGACCGCCACGAACACCATCCGCGTCGGCTCCGGCGGCGTGATGCTGCCGAACCACGCGCCGCTGGTGGTCGCCGAGCAGTTCGGCATGCTCGAGGCGCTGCACCCCGGCCGCATCGACCTCGGCATCGGCCGCGCGCCCGGCACCGACCAGACGACCGCGCGCGGCGCTGCGGCGCACCGAGGCGGGCTCTCCGCGGACGAACTTCCCGCAGCAGCTCACCGAGCTGATCGAGCTACTTCGCGGCTGGCCGAGGGCACCCGTCGCGATCGTCAACGCCGTGCCCGCCACGGGCAACAAGCCGCCGACTCTGGCTGCTCGGCTCCTGCGGCTACAGCGCGCAGGTCGCCGGCATGCTCGGCCTGCCGTTCGCGTTCGCCCACCACTTCAGCGCCGCAGAACACGCTCCCGGCGCTGGAGCTCTACCGGAAGCACTTCCGGCCCGTCCGAGGTCCTCGGCGAGCCGTACGCGATGGTCTGCGCCTCGGTGATCGTGCGCCGACACCGACGAGCACGCCCGCTGGATCGCCGGGCCCGGGCGCGCTGTCGTTCCTGCGGCTGCGCCAGGGCCGTCCCGGCGCCGCTGCCCACCCCGGAAGAGGCCGCCGCCTACCCGTACACCGAGATCGACGCAGCTGGTCATCGAGGACCGGCATGGCGACCCAGATCATCGGCTCCCCGGAAACGGTGCGCGCGCAGCTGACCGAGCTGCTCGACTCGACCGGTCGCCGACGAGCTGATGGTGACGACGATCGTGCACGGCCACGAAGACCGCCTGCGTTCCTTCGATCTGCTCAGCGAAGTGGCCGAACGGATGCCCGCCCTGGGCCGTTCAGCCGCACATACGTGAGTCGGACAGGCGTGACCTTCACGTTTTGTACCACCGATGCTGGTCTGAACGGGTGATAAACAGCTCCGCTTGTAGCGCGTGACACACAGTCGGCGATGATCGGTGTGAGCGCGCACGCCCCCCGACGCGCTCCCTAGCATTACCAGTTTCACCAAGCGGCTTCTGCCGCTGGACGGCGTGGGGCAGGCGCACTGTGTGGCGCCGCCCACGCCGCCCATCACGAGACGGCCACGGCCCGGCACCAGGTCCGCGTCAAGGACCCATTTCAGTCCCCGGACGCCCTCCCGCACCGTCACAGTTGACGGGAGACGTTCACACCCACCGCCGGGGTGGGAAAGGGGAGTTCGTGAAGTTCGCCAAATCGGCCGCGGGTCTCTGCCTGCTGCTGGCCGTGGCGGGATGTGCGGGCCCCAGTGTCGCCGTCACCCCGGACGAGAACCTGACCGTCGAACAACGCGCCGAAACCCCGAACGCCTCGGCCAACGCCGCGTTCGGCACCCAGCGCGTGTGGGCCTCCGGCCTCTCCGTCGTCGTGTCGGCCCCCAGATCCCTCTCGCCCTCCGAAACGGCCATCCCCCGTGCCACGCGCACAGCCGTCTTCACGCTGACCGTCTACAACGGCTCCAAGACCGCGTACAAGCCCTCGCAGATGTCCGTGCGCGCCATCGCCAACGACGTACTCGCACCCGAGCTCGTCGACTCCGTGCAGGGCCTGAACGGACTCGCCGCCGCCGTCGCCGAACTACCGCCGGGCCGCGACACGCAGTTCCTGCTGGCGTTCGCGGTGCCCGAGTCCGCGGTGCAGATCAAGCTCACCGTGCAGCCCGGCGGTCAGGGCCAGGACGCGGCCACCGTCTTCGAGGGCCAGGCTTAACTGTCAGACCTCGGGCCTAGGCTGCAAAGCATGACTCGTCTCTCCCCCGGCGACACCGCGCCCGCCTTCACGCTGCCCGACAGCGAGGGCAAGCCGGTGTCCCTCTCCGACTACCTCGGCAAGTCCGTGGTCGTGTACTTCTACCCGGCGGCCAGCACGCCGGGGTGCACCAAGCAGGCCTGCGACTTCCGCGACAGCCTCGCGCAGCTGAACGACCTCGGCTACCAGGTCATCGGCATCTCCCCCGACAAGCAGGAGAAGCTCGCGAAGTTCCGCGAGTCCGAAGGCCTCACCTTCCCGCTGCTCGGCGACCTGGAGAAGACCGTCCTGGTCGAGTGGGGCGCGTTCGGCGAGAAGCAGAACTACGGCCGCACCGTGCAGGGCGTCATCCGCTCGACGTTCCTCGTCGGCCCCGACGGCAAGATCGTCAAGGCCATGTACAACGTGCGCGCCACCGGCCACGTCGCCAAGCTCCTGCGCGAGCTTCCCGCCTGACTGTGGTGCCGTCGCCGCATATCTTGCGGCGACGGCACCTTCTTCGGGTATGGTCGGGGTGAGGGCGTGCAACAAATGCCGCCCCTTGTTCCGGTGAGGGTGATACACCGTGTGCCGCTTGACGGCTCCTCGCGGTCCCGACATCCCGTCTGATTTCGTCTTGCGCGTCCACTTTCCCACGCGCGGCGGTTGACCTGGGCTTTTAGCGCCCGCCATCCGTTCGTAAGCAAACACGCATGCCTCGCGCTGCGCGCATTTCGTGCTGGGAAAATTCAATGCTCAAGTGGATATTGCTCTCCGTCGCCGTGGGCGCGGAGGTTTTCGCGACCCTTTGTTTGAAGTACTCCGACGGCTTCACCAAACCGTGGCCGGTGGCCGGCCTCGGCGTCGGGTTCCTGACCGCGCTCTACCTGGAGTCGGTCGTCATCAGGATGGGACTACCGGTCGCCATCACGTACGCGATCTGGGCCGGTGCCGGCATCGCACTCGTTGCGCTGACCAGCCGCGTGCTGTTCGCCGACCCGCTCAACCTCGCCATGCTGTCCGGCATGGCCCTGATCGCGGCGGGCGTGTGCGTGGTGACCGTCGCGTCCCACGCCCACGCCGCCGTCTAGACGAGTTTGCGCAGGTGCGGGACCAGCAGCTTCAACGCGCGCCCCCGGTGCGAGTCCGCGTCCTTCTCCTCGGCGGACATCTCCGCCGACGTCACCGAGGACCCCTCGGGCACGAAGATCGGGTCGTAGCCGAACCCGTTGGTCCCGCGCCGCGCACGCAACAAAGTGCCACGCCACTCGCCACGAACAACGACCTCTTCGCCGCCAGGCACAACGAGAGCCACGACCGACACGAACGCCGCACCACGACGTTCGTCCGGCACGTCGCCGAGCTGGCCCAGCACCAGATCCAGGTTCGCCTCGTCGTCGCCGTGACGACCGGACCACCGGGCCGACAGCACGCCGGGCATGCCGTTCAACTCGTCGACGGCCAGCCCGGAGTCGTCCGCCACCGACACGAGCCCGGTCGCCAGAGCGGCGTCACGGGCCTTGGCCAGCGCGTTGCCCTCGAAGTCCGGCGCAGTCTCCGGCGCCTCCGGGAACTCCGGCACGTCGGACAACGACAGCACCTCGATGCCCGACAGGCCCTCGGCGGCCACGATGCGCTGCAGCTCGCGGAGCTTCTTCGCGTTGCGCGAGGCCAGCAGGAGCTTCACTTGCGGCTCGCCTTGGGCTCGGGCAGCACGCCGGGGTACGGCTCGGCCAGCGCCGCCGCCTGGAGGCGGTTCAGCTCGGCGCAGCCCGCCAGCGCGAAGTCCAGCATGCGGTCCAAAGTGGACCGGGCGAACGTCGCGCCCTCGCCGGTGCCCTGCACCTCGATGAGCGTGCCGGCGTCGGTGGCGACGACGTTCATGTCGACCTCGGCGCGCGAGTCCTCCTCGTAGGGCAGGTCGAGGCGCACCCGGCCGTCGACCACGCCGACCGACACCGCGGACACCGCGCACGACAGCGGCGACGGGTCGGCCAGGCGGCCGGCCGCGCCCAGGTAGGTCACGGCGTCGGCCAGTGCCACGTAGGCGCCGGTGACGGCCGCCGTACGGGTGCCGCCGTCGGCTTGGATCACGTCGCAGTCGATGACGATGGTGTTCTCGCCAAGAGCGGCCAGGTCGATGCACGCACGCAACGACCGCCCGATCAGGCGCGAGATCTCGTGCGTGCGACCGCCGATGCGGCCCTTCACGGACTCGCGGTCACTGCGGGTGTGCGTGGCGGAGGGGAGCATCGCGTACTCGGCGGTCACCCAGCCGAGGCCCGAGCCCGAACGCCACCGGGGCACGCCTTCGGTGACACTCGCGGCGCAGAGCACGCGGGTGTTCCCGAACTCGATCAGCACCGAGCCCGCGGGCCAGGACTGATATCCACGCGTGATCCGGATGTCACGCAACACGTCATCGTTTCGGCCATCGCTTCGCACCACGCGGCCTACCCTAATGAACCCTCTGGGACGCTCTGGCGTAGGGAGATACATGCTGACGATCGACGGTATTCCGATTCACCCGTTGCTCGTGCACGCCGTGGTCGTACTGCTGCCCCTGGCGGCGCTCGGCTCGATCGCGATCGCGCTGGTCCCGCGCTGGCGACAGCGTTATGCCTGGCCGGTTCTCGGGGTGACGCTGGCGGGCGTCGCGGCGGTGCCGGTGGCCAAGCAGGCAGGCGAGGACTTCCAGGCCGCGCTCGCGAAGAACGGCGTGCAGGACCCTGCCATCCAGACCCACGCCGACCTCGGCGCCATGCTGCTGCCCATCGCGCTGGGCTTCGGCGTCGCGGTGATCGCGTTGCTGGTGGCGGGCAGGCTCGCGGATCGTGAGCGGGCCGCGGAGGCACCCACCACGAAGACGTGGCGGGTGATCTCAGTGATCGTGTCGGTGCTGGTCGTGCTGCTCGCGGCCGGGACGACGGTGCAGACGATCCGCGCGGGTCACAGCGGGTCTTCGGCGGTCTGGAGCGGCGTCGGGAGCTGAAGCGGGGACGTCGCCGACTGCTTCAACGTCCGCGTGACCGTGCAGAACTGCTCCACGGCGCGCCGGACGACGATCTCGAGCGCCTCGGGATCGTCCACAGCGGACAGGTCGTACTGCAGCACCACCGGGATCGACAGCACCTCGTTGCCGCTCTCGGACTGCACCGCGTCCGCGGTGGCGGCGAGCTTGTCGCCACCGGTGCGACGAAGGATCAACGACTCCGACGTGACCATCGCGCAGCCCGCGGCCGCCGCGACCAGCAGCTCGACCGGGCTGAACGAGCCTTCCTGACCCTTGCGGCCGATGCGCACGGAAGCGCCACGGCCGTTCGTCGCGACGAACTCGTGGTCGTCGACCCGCTCAACCTCGATCATGCCCGCTCCCCCACCTCGTAGCGGCCGCCCTCGACCACCAGCTCACACGGCCCCTCGTACGCCGACTGGGCCTCCTTCAGCACGTCCTCACGCGACGTCCACGGCGGCACGTGCGTGATCAACAACCGCCCGGCGCCGGAACGGGCGGCCAGCTCCCCTGCTTCCAGCCCGGACAGGTGCAGATCGGGCACCCGGTCCGGCGAGTGCGTCCAGCTGGCCTCGGAGAGCAGCACGTCCACATCGGCAGCCAGCGAGTCCAACGCCGAACTGGCCCGCTGTCCCCGGTGTAGGCCAAGGACACGCCACCGCAGGAGATCCGGAACCCGTACGCCTCACAAGGATGCGCCACCACAGCCGAGTCCACAGTGAACGGTCCGATCTGGACCGGCGAGCCCAGGCCGTGAAACTCGAACACGTCGGTGAAGTCCAGCGTCGACCGCTCCGCCTCGTTCGGTGCGTACGCGGCCACAAAACGCGAGTGCGCGTCCAAAGGCGCGTAGATCGGCAGCGGAGAAGCAGGCGGCGACGGGTGGTACTTCCGCGCCACGTACAACGACGACACGTCGATGCAGTGGTCCGGATGCAGGTGCGACAGCACGAGAGCGTCCATCGAGAACAGCGGCCGCTCCTGCTGGAAACGCCCGAGCACGCCGTTGCCGAACTCCAGCGCCAACATGAACCCGTCGGCCTCCAGCAGGTAACCCGACGCCGCCGCACCAGGTCCGGGGATGCTGCCGGAGCAGCCGAGCACGGTCAGCAGCACGTCAGCTCCATTGCTCGAAGGTCGGCAGGAACCGGGCGGCGAGCTTCGCGAACCGCTCCGGCGGTCCCGTGCAGGTCACGCGGTGCACCGCGGGCGCGGCAGCGAAGTCGTCCCGTTCGGTCAGCAGCCGCACGACGTCCTTCACCGTCTCCTCGGCGCTCGACACCAGCGTGACCCGCTCGCCCATCACGATCTGGATCACGCCGGTGAGCAGCGGGTAGTGCGTACAGCCCAGCACGACGGTGTCGACGTCCGCGCGCTGCAACGGCTCAAGGTAGGCCTGCGCGAGTCCGAGCACCTGCCGCCCGGACGTGATGCCGCGCTCGACGAAGTCGACGAACCGGGGGCACGGCGCCGCGGTCACCGTCACGTCGCGCGCGGCCTGGAACGCGTCCTGGTAGGCGTGCGAGTTGATCGTGCCCTGGGTGGCGATCACGCCGACCCGGCCGGTGTGGGTGGTCGTCACCGCGCGCCGGACCGCGGGGAGGATCACCTCTACCACCGGCACCTCGTAGCGTTCACGGGCGTCGCGGAAGCAGGCGGCGGAAGCGGTGTTGCAGGCGATGACGAGCATCTTCGCGCCCTCGTCGACGAGCTGGTCGCAGATCTCCAGCGCGTGCTTGCGGGCCTGGGCGATGGGCAGCGGCCCGTACGGACCGTTCGCGGTGTCGCCGATGTAGTGGATCGACTCGCCGGGCAGCTGGTCCATGATCGCTCGGGCGACCGTCAGGCCGCCGACGCCCGAATCCATGATCCCGATCGTCACGCCGCGAATGTAGCCGGTGTGGTGGTGCGGCGGTTGTCGCGAGACACGCCCCACGCAGCCAGAACGCCACCGATTGCGCCGAACAGGTGGCCTTCCCACGACACGCCGGGCTGGCCGGGCAGCACGCCCCACAGTGCCGCGCCGTACAGGGCGAACACGCCGACCGCGATCACCAGCTGCAGCCACGACCGCGCGAAGACACCGCGCACCAGCAGGAACGTCAGCAGGCCGAACACCAGCCCGGACGCGCCGATGTGGCTGCCGTCGCTGCCGAAAACCCACACGCCCAGCGCGCTGGAGAGCCAGATGACCACGGTGACCTGGAAGAACTGCTTGAGCCCACCCGACGACGCGAGGAACCCGAGCAGCAGCAACGGGACCGCGTTGCCGGTGAGGTGGCTCCAGTCGCCGTGGATCAACGGCATCCACAGCAGGTTGTCCCACTCGGAGAAGTCGCGCGGCCGCACACCGTCGTCCTCGAGCGAGCCGCCGGTCGCCACGTCGAAGGCCTCGACCGCGTAGAGGAAGCCGACGAACCCGAACACGACGATCAACGAGAGCACGGGGTGCGGCGGGATGACCCGTTTCGCCAGCGCAGTGCGGTCCACGTGTCCAGCGTACGTGGAAGGCCGTGTCCTGTGAGTACGTTCGAGGACGAGGCTCACAGGACACGGCCTAAGCTGATCGAGTGTCGATCGAAGTAGCGGTGCGAGTCTCAGCCCAGCTCGGCGAGGGGCCGACGTGGGACCACAGCAGCTCCACGTTGCTGTGGGTGGACATCCTGGCTTCCGAGGTGCATCGCTACGCCCCCGCGCGGGACGACGACGCGGTGCTCGTGGTGCCGCAGCATGTCGGTGCCGCCAAGCCGCGCGCGCAGGGTGGTCTCGTGTGCAACCTGCGCGACGGCATCGCGTTGATCGACCGCGACGGCGCCAAGAGCTGGCTCGTCTACTGGGCGCGTGACGGTGTGCGCGGCAACGATGCGGGCATCGACCCGGCGGGACGGCTCTGGGCGGGCACCATGCGCTACGACCAGGCCGCCGACGAGGGCTGGCTCGCCAGGGTCGACGGCCAGGGAGCCGCGAAGGTCATGGTGGACAAGGTGAACACCAGCAACGGCGTCGGCTGGAGCCCGGACGGCAGGCTGATGTACTACATCGACACGCCCACCCGCCGGATCGACGTGTTCGACTTCGACAACGCCTCCGGCACGGTCACGAACCGCCGCCCGCTCACCCACGTCGGCAACACCGACGGCTGGCCGGACGGCCTCACCGTGGACGCCGACGGCTGCGTGTGGGTCGCACTGTGGGGCGGTCACGCCGTTCGCCGCTACACGCCGCAGGGTGAGCTGGACCGCGAGATCGCGCTTCCGGTCGACCAGCCGACCGCGTGCTGCTTCGGCGGCAACGACTTCACCGACCTCTACGTCACCTCGGCCCGCGTCGGGCTGTCCGACCAGGCGTTGGTCGAACGGCAGTTGAACGGCTCGGTGCTCGTGCTGCCGGGCATCGGCGCCGGAGCACCGGGCGTCGCCTTCGCCGGGTAGGCATCCCAGTGTGTGGTTTATACGGATGTGCGTTCGGTAGCCGGTGCACTACAAAAGTGGAGTAACACCGGCTGGAACGAGCATCTGGGGGATGCGCTATGAGGGAAGACCTCGCCTGGAAGGGTTCCTTCAGGTAACTGGGGGCCGTTACGCCCAGAGGTGGCCGTCCAGCCGGGCGGCCGCCTCGTCCAGCGTTCCGGCGTAGGCGCCCGTGGAGAGGTACTTCCATCCGGCGTCCGCCACCACGAAGGCGATGTCGGCGACCTTCCCGGCCACCTCGGCCTTCTGCGCCACGGCGAGTGCGGCGTGCAGGATCGCGCCCGTCGAGATGCCCGCGAAGATGCCCTCGGTCTCCAGCAGCTGCCGGGTGCGGCGCAACGCGTCGTAGGAGCCGACCGAGTACCGCCCGGTCAGCACAGACTCGTCGTACAGCTCCGGCACGAAGCCCTCGTCCAGGTTGCGCAGGCCGTAGACGAGCTCGCCGTAGCGTGGCTCGGCCGCGATGATCTGCACGTCCGGCTTGGCTTCACGCAGGTACCGCCCGACGCCCACCAGCGTGCCGGTGGTGCCGAGACCGGCGACGAAGTGCGTGATCGTCGGCAGGTCCCCCAGGATCTCCGGACCGGTGCCGAGGAAGTGCGCCTCGGCGTTCGCCGGGTTCCCGTACTGGTAGAGCATGATCCAGTCCGGGTTCTGCTTCGCGATCTCCTTGGCCGTGGCGACGGCCTGGTTCGACCCGCCCGCGGCCGGCGAGAACACGATCCGCGCGCCGTAGGCCTGCAACAGCTGCCTGCGCTCGGTCGAGGTGTTCTCCGGCATCACGCACACCAGGCCGTAGCCCTTGAGCTTCGCGGCCATCGCCAAGGAAATACCGGTGTTGCCCGAGGTCGGCTCCAGGATGGTCGCGCCGGGACGCAGGATGCCGTCCCGCTCCGCCGCCTCGATCATGGCCAGCGCGGGCCGGTCCTTGATCGAGCCGGTCGGGTTGCGGTCCTCGAGCTTCGCCCAGATGCGCACGTTCTCCGACGGCGACAGCCGCGGCAGGCCCACCAGCGGTGTCCCGCCGAGCGTGTCCAGGAGCGAGTCGTAGCGGGCCACGGAGAGATCAGCCGCCCGCGACAGCCGGGAGGATGGTGACGTTGTCGCCGTCCTTCACCTCGGCCGCGAGGCCACCGGAGAAGCGCACGTCCTCGTCGTTGACGTAGACGTTGACGAAGCGGTGCAGCGTGCCCTCCTTGACCAGGCGGGCCTTGAGGCCGCCGTGGTTGTTCTCCAGGTCGTCGATGACCTCGGCGAGCGTCGCGCCGTTGGCGGGCACCGACTTCTCGCCCCCGGTGTGGGTGCGCAGGATGGTCGGGATCGACACGGTGACGGCCATGGTGGTTGTACCTCCGGGAAACAGGTGAACTCAGGATTCGATGATCTTGACCGGTTCCTCGGTCACGACACCGTCGACGATGCGGTAGGAACGCACCTCGTGCTCGATCGGGTCACGCGTGGAGACCAGCACGTAGTGCGCGTCCGGTTCGCCCGCGAACGAGATGTCGGTGCGGGACGGGTACGCCTCCGTCGCGGTGTGCGAGTGGTAGACGACCACGGGCACCTCGTCGTTCGCGTCCATCCCACGCCAGACCTTGAGTTGCTCGGCGGCGTCGAACCGGTAGAACGTCGGCGACCGCTCCGCGTTCTCCATCTCGATGAAGCGCTCAGGACGATCCGAGCCCACGGGCCCGGCAATCACCCCGCACGCCTCGTCGGGGTGGTCGCGGCGCGCGTGGGCCACCATCGCGTCCACCAGGTCACGGCGAATCACCAGCACGAGGTCAATCCTACGGGTTGGCGAGAGTTGTCCCGGTATGCGAGATACCCGCGTCACACCGCCTGGCCTGACCCCGGTTTGCGCAGTTCAGGGGGCACGGCACAATCCTCACCCCAGGAGGTGCTCAGGTGAGGTTCACCAGGGAAGTCGTGCTCGACCAGCCGATCGAGCGGGTGCGGGTGCTCACGTCCGGCCCAGGGCACCTGCACCACTGGCAGCCCACCCTGGTCAGCATCACCCAGCACAGCGAGACGCCGGGCGCGGCCGGTTCCACCGCGACGCTGATGTACGGGAAGGTCCGGTTCGAGGAGACCGAACGCAACCTCGGCAACTTCAAGGCCTACATCGACGAGGCTTGGAGGTCGCGGAACGCCGTGACGCCGTTGAGTGTGGTCGCCGCCTTGACGCCGGACACGATGGCCTCCGCGAAGACCTCGGCGGCTGCCGTGCACAGCGCGTCCAACGCGAAGGCGCGCGGCTCGGCCAGCGGGACCTTGCCGGTGGCCAGCGCGAACACCGTGTCACCGTCGAACATCGAGTGAGCCGGGCGCACCGCCCGCGCAAGGCCGTCCTGCGCCGCCATCGCGAGCCGCCGACACTCCGCTTTGGACAGATCGGCGTCCACCGCGACCACGCCGATCGTCGTGTTCAGACCGGCGGGCTTGTTCTCGGGCAGCGCGACCGGTGACATCCCCAGTGACGGCAGCCACGGCAGTCCTGTTGCCCGGTCGACGACTTCGCCTGCCGCGTTCACCACGGCGAGCGCGCCGATCCGGTGTTCGCCGACCGTCGACGTCGCCGTGCCGACCCCGCCCTTGAGCGAACCGACCCGCGCACCGGCGCCCGCACCGACGCAGCCCAGCGCGAATTCCTCAGCAGCGGCAACACAAGCAACGTATCCGAACGACGAGTCCGGCCGGTTGCCCCACTCCGACATCGGCAGGTCGAAGATCACCGCGCCGGGCACGATCGGCACGACGTGGTGGGGCTGCGGGCCGATCTGGAAGCCGATGGAGCGTTCCGACAGCCAGCGCATCACGCCGTCCGCGGCCGCGAGCCCGTACGCCGAGCCGCCGCTCAGGCAGATGGCATGCACCTGCTGCACGAGGTTCGACGGGTCCAGCAGGTCTGTCTCACGGGTACCGGGCGCGCCACCACGGCCGTCCACCGCACCGACCGCACCAGCGGGTACGAGCACGACGGTGGTGCCGGTCGCCCAGCCGGGTTCGACGCGGTGGTGATGCCCGACGAGAACGCCGGGAATCACGGCATCATCGCTTCGACGAGCGTGTCCTGCACCCAGGTCAGCCAGTGGTAGACGCCGAGATGCGGTGACCTCGGGTCCTCCGGCGGCAGTTCGTCCGGCATGTCCTCGTTGACGTCCAGCGCCGTGCCCAGCGCGAGGCGGACGTCGTTCAACGACGACAGCCACGCCTCAGCCTCACCGATGCTCAGCCGGATCTCGCCGCCGTCGGGCGAGCACGTCTGCAGCACGATCTCGGCGGCGCCCGTCTTCTGGTCGAGCAGCTCCGGCTCGTGCAACGAGCGCAGCGCCGCCGCCGAGTCGACCTCGGCCGGGTCCGGCGCGTCGTCGTCGAGGCGGTGGAAGTCCGGCAGCAGACGGCCGAGGATCGGGTCGTCCGGCGCTTCCGACGGGCCGGTCCTGATCCCGGTCAGCTCGGCGAGCTCGTCCTGCGGCGCCTCTTCGGCGCGCGCCAGCAGCATGTCCTGGATCTGGCTGACGAGACCGCGCACGACCGCGGCCTCCTGCCGGTCCAGCCGTCCGATGACGACGTCACCGTCGCGGATCCACCTCTTCACGAGGCCCGCTGCATGGTCGCCCAGAGGCCTGCCGCGTGGAGCTTCGCCACGTCCGCCTCGACCTGGTCCTTGGTGCCCGATGTCACGATCGCCTTGCCCTTGTGGTGCACGTCGAGCATCAGCTTGGTCGCCTTGTCCCTGCTGAAGCCGAACAGCTTCTGGAACACATACGTCACGTACGACATCAGGTTTACCGGGTCGTTCCAGACCACGGTCTGCCAGGGTCGGTCTTCGGCGGCGATCTCCTCGCCGACGGCCTCCGGCTGCGTCCGTTCCTGTTCGACGGGCGTGGTCATACCGCCAATGGTGTCATGTTCGCCGCAGTGACGGAGACGGCATGCGCCGAAACCGGATGCAACCTTAGGGTTGGCGACCATGAACTCGACCGCGTTGCTGACCGACCACTACGAGCTGACCATGCTCGCGGCCGCGCTGCGTGACGGCACCGGTGACCGTCCGTGCGTGTTCGAGGTCTTCGCTCGGAGGTTGCCGGACGGCAGGCGCTACGGCGTCCTCGCCGGCATGAACCGCCTGCTGGAGGCGATCGAGAACTTCCGCTTCGGCGAGGGGGAGATCGACCAGTTGCGGCGCAACGCCGTGGTGGACGACACCACGCTGGAGTGGCTCGCGAACTACCGGTTCACCGGTGAGATCGAGGGCTACCCGGAGGGCGAGCTGTACTTCCCCGGTTCGCCGGTGCTCACGGTGCGCGCGTCGTTCGCCGAAGGTGTCGTGCTGGAGACCCTCGCACTCTCGATCCTCAACCACGACAGCGCTATCGCGTCCGCCGCCGCCCGCATGGTCACCGCGGCCAACGGCCGTCGCATGATCGAGATGGGCTCGCGCCGCACGCACGAGGAAGCCGCTGTGGCGTGTGCCCGCGCGGCGTACCTGGCGGGCTTCACCGCGACCTCGAACCTGGAGGCGGGGCGCAGGCACGGCATCCCGACGGCCGGCACGTGCGCGCACGCGTTCACGTTGCTGCACGACACCGAGGAACAGGCGTTCCGCAGCCAGATCGAGGCGCTGGGCGTCGGCACGACGTTGCTGGTCGACACCTACGACATCACCGAGGGCATCAAGACCGCCGTCGCGGTCGCGGGGCCCGATCTCGGCGCGATCCGGATCGACTCGGGCGATCTCGGCGTGATGGCCAGGCAGGCACGCGACCTGCTCGACTCGCTGGGCGCCCGCAACACCCGGATCGTCGTGTCCAGTGACCTGGACGAGTACGCGATCGCCGCTCTGCGCGCCGAACCCGTTGACGCGTATGGGGTCGGGACGTCCGTCGTGACCGGTTCCGGGGCGCCGACCGCGGGCATGGTCTACAAGCTCGTCGAGGTCGACGGACGGCACGTGGAGAAGCGCAGCACGTCCAAGCAGTCGCGTGGCGGCTGGAAGCAGGCGCTGCGCAGGCACAAGGACACCGGCACGGCACTGGAGGAGGTCGTGTTCCAGGCGTCCGGGAAGCCGGAGCTCGGCCCGTACGACCGGCTCCTGCAGCTCCCGCTGATGCGCGCTGGACAGATCACCGGCGAGGTCCCCACGCTGGAGCAGAACCGCGAACGTCTGCGCGCGGCGTTGGTGAGCGTGCCGTGGGAGGGCCTCAAGCTCTCGCGTGGCGAGCCCGCGATCCCGACGGTCTACCTGGAGGAGTCGAAGTGACCAAGGCGTTGATCGTCGTCGACGTGCAGAACGACTTCTGCGAGGGCGGTTCACTCGCGGTCGCGGGTGGCGCGGCCGTCGCGGAGGCCATCTCGCAGCACATCGTGTCGTCGTCCTACGACCATGTCGTGGCGACCCGTGACTACCACGTGGATCCCGGCTCGCACTTCTCCGCGACGCCGGACTTCGTCGACTCGTGGCCGGTGCACTGTGTGGCGGGCACGCCCGGCGCGTCGTTCCACCCGGAGCTCGACGTGTCGCGGATCGAGCAGGTGTTCTCGAAGGGCCGGTTCGCCGCCGCCTACTCGGGTTTCGAGGCGGACAACGACCTCGCGGGCTGGCTCACCGCGAAGGGGGTGACCGATGTGGACGTCGTCGGCATCGCCACCGACCACTGCGTGCGTGCCACCGCCCTTGACGCCCAACGCAACGGCTTCCGCACCACGGTCCTGGTGAACCTCACCGCCGCCGTCGCCGACACAACCCGCGACGCCGCCGTCACCGAACTCCGCGACGCCGGCATCACCGTCTCCTGAAGAACATGAAAGGAGCTTTCATGGACTGAAAGCTCCTTTCATGGAGAAATTACGGGGTGGGTGAGCAGGCGGTGCGGCCGATGGTGATGGTGCCGGTGTAGCCGGACGATGGCTCGAAGGTGAGCTTGAGCAGCGTCATGGCGATGCTGCCGTCGTTCGGCACCGGGAACACGGTGTCGGTGAACTTCGCCTTGGCGAGCACGGTTCCGTTGCTCGCCTTGATGTCGTGCACGTAGCCCGACGGGATCTGCTGCGGCAGCCCGGTCCAGCCGGACATCCCCTTGAGCTCCCAGCCCGCCTGCGTGCCCTTGTCGTCGGCGTCGCAGGTGATGGTCCACTCGCCGATCTTGAGCCGCGGGCCCTTCGCCGCCACGAGCGCGGACAGCTCGAACACCTTGCCCTTGGCCTGCGACTTCGTGGTGGTGATGAACTCCGCCTCGTTCACGACCGTGGTCGTGCACGTCGAGGTGGTCTCACCGATCTTGAGCCCGCTCCTGCTCACGGCCGGGCTGGTTCCGGTGACGGTGCCTGCCGCGTCCGGGTTCACGGTGCAGACCGCGAGCGGCTCGACCTTGAAGGTCTGGTCGGCCTTGGCGAAGTCGGCTGACCCCGATGACGCGGTTCCGGGCGGGTTGCTCGCGAACGCGGGAGCCGCGGTCGCCAACGTCAACGCGACCACGGCCCCTGCGATCAAACTCTTACGCACTTCAGTCCTCTCGGGCGGTGTTACGGAGTCGGGGAGCAGGCGGCCGAGCCGAACTTGATCTCGCCGCTGATACCGGAGGCGGGCTCGAAGGTGAGCTTCGCGAGATGCATCGTGATGCTGCCGTCGTTGGGGACCGGGAAGATGACCTCGCTGAACTTCACCTTGGCGAGCACGACGTTGTTCTTGCCCTTCACGTCGTGCACGTAGCCATTCGGGAGCTGCTGCGGCAACCCGGTCCAGCCGGACATGCCGCCGAGCGTCCAACCGGCGTTCGTGCCGGTCTGGGTGGCGTCGCAGGTGATCTTCCAGCTGGCGATCTTCAGGCGCGGCCCGCCCTGTGCGACCAGAGCGGACAGCTCGAAGCCCGTTCCCTCCGCCACCGACCTGGTGGTGGTGACGAACTCTTCGGCGTTCACGAGCGTGGTGGTGCACTTCGCCGTGGACTTGCCGAACTTGACCCCGGTCTTGCTGACGGCGGGAGCCGACCCGGTGATGTCACCGGGCTGGTCCGGATTCACGTCGCAGGAGGCCAGCGGCGACACCAGCACCGCGGGCTGCCCGGTCTTCGTGAAGTTCGCGCTGCCTGCCACCGCGGTGCCCGCGGGCGTGGCGGACGCCGGTGCGGCGACGGCGAGGAGCAGTGCGGCTGTCCCGAACAACGCTCCGATGCGTCTCATTGCCCTCTCCCTGGCTGCTCGATTTCCTCCGCCCGATAATCGTTGTGCTGCGGCACGCTGGTAACGGTTCGGCACCCCATGTCACCCGGTCGTGAATTCGCAAGTACCCGACCGGGTGTCTGGCGAACAGTTAGTCACGAAAGAACTCAGCGTCGTGGTGGTCGCGTCGGCAGTCCGCCCAGCCGCCGCAGCCCGGTCCACCACCCCCTTTCGCCGTGCTTCACCGCACGCCCGCCAGCGTGGCGAACGGCTCCCGGCGCGGCAGTGCGGTCGGCAGACCTGCCAGCCGCTCCAGCGCGGTGCACACCCGGACCGCGGCACGCCCGTCGCCGAACGGGTTGCGCCCCAGCGGAAGCCGCAGCCGGGAGCCGAGCACCCAGCCCGCCTCGGCGAGGATGCGGGTGGTGTCCGTGCCGACGAGCCAGGCGCAGCCCGCGTCGACGGCGAGCATCCGTTCCGTGGTCTCGCGCAGCACCAGCACGGGCACGCCGAACGACGGCGCCTCCTCCTGGATGCCACCGGAGTCGGTCAGCACCAGGGCCGCACGCTTGAGCACGCGCACCATGTCCGGGTAGTCCAGCGGATCGGTGATCACCACGCGCTCGTGGCCGCCCAGCAGTGACACGACCTGTTCGCGCACACCGGGATTCGGGTGCGCGGGGATCAGTACGTGCACATCGGGGTGACGGTCGGCGATGGCGCGCACGGCGTTCAACACGCGCATCAACGGCCGTCCCCAGGACTCACGCCGGTGCACGGTGACGAGCATCAAGCGTCCGCCGGTCGCGTCCAGGGTCCGTTCCAGCGCGGCGAGATCGTGGCTGCGCGCCGGCAGGTCCAGTGAGGCGACGCGCTGCACGGCGTCCACGACGGTGTTACCTGTGACGACGATGTGGCTGTCCGGCAAGGATTCCGTGTTCAACGCGTTGGCCGCGTCATCGGTGGGCGCGAGGTGCAGCGAGGTGATGCGGGAGATCATCTGCCGGTTCCCCTCCTCGGGGAACGGCCCGTACAGGTCGCCGGTCCGCAGCCCGGCTTCGAGGTGTGCCACGGGGATTCCGCGCCAGAAGGAGGCAAGCGCCGCGGCGAGAGTGGTGGTCGTGTCGCCCTGAACGAGGGTCACCGCGGGGTTGCGGTCCTCCAGCACGGCGTCGAACTCGGGTAACAGGCGCGAGACGAGCTCGGCCTGGGTGCCGCTGTGCCGGGGCACGTCCAGCCGGATGTCGGGTACCAGGTCGAACGCGTCGAGCGCCTGCTCGACCATGCCCGCGTGCTGTCCGCTGTGGACGATCGTCGGACGGAGGCCGGGATGCCCCCGCAGTGCGATGGCGACGGGCGCGATCTTCACGGCTTCGGGCCGGGTGCCCGCTACCAGCAGTACTTCGTTGCTCACCGTTGTCCTCTCGGGGAGACAGGGAGTGGTCCCGCCGGGGTCGGGGGAAACCCCGACGGGCCACTTTCAGCCAGCTCGGTTCGGTCTGGTTCTGGCCGTGACGGGGACAGCGCGGCGCTTCTTTCGCGTGCTGTGCATCAGAAACGCACCAGCGAGCAGGAGCACGATTCCCACGACGATCCACCACGTCACGTCCGCGCCGGTCACCGCGAGGGCACCGACACCCGTGCCGACACCAATGCCGGTTCCGGGGACCTTGTACATCTGCCGCTCTCCTCTTAGATCGCGTTCAACGACGCGCGACGGCGCAGCGCCATGAAGGCGACGGGAACGGCGACGACACCGAGCAGGCCGAGTCCGATCCACAGACCCGCACCCGAAGCCATCGGGATGGGCAGGCCCGCGGGGCCGCACGTGGCGGACGAGATGATCACGTCGCCGGTGCCGATCCCGCCGAGCACGCCCTGCAGCAGCTTCACGTGGATCGCGTTGACCGTGAGGCTGCCGTCGTTGTTCTTGATCTGCTCGTTGAAGATGACCTCGGCGATCTTGACGCCGGCCGAGCTGCACGTCGAGCTTGGTGTTGACCGCCGGGTCCGCGTTGACCTGGCCGAGCTTGCCGAGGTTGACGCCCGCGAGCTTGGACTTGCCGACGAGACCCTTCTGGGTCGCCTGGCACTCCGCTTCCACGAGCTCGGCGGAGATCTTGCCGGTGACCTTCGAGAGCAGGTCGACCCGGACGTCCGCGGTGCTCGCCCGCGAGTACACGCCGCCGGTCTTGTCGTCGCGCGACGCGGAGGCGTTGATGACACCGGTCTTGAGAATCCCGGTCAGGTCGACGCCCACGAACGTGTTCTGCGTCGGCCCGTTCGCGTTGGCGGCGGCGAACGGTTCCGCGTTGACAGCGGGGCTGCCGAGCAGCGTCACGTTGAGCCTCGCGCCGTACGCCGAGGCGTCCCCCGGAGCGGCCGAAGCAGGTGCGGCACCGACCAGGAGTGCGGCAATCGCGATGACTCCAGCCAGTCCCGTCATTCGGACACGCATGAAACTCCTTCCCTTGGTTCCTCCGGCCCCAGGGCGCGGTCGAACCAAACTGGTTCACGCTTTCCGGGGGCAATTACCGGCATCGGCTTTCTTTCGAGGGAACTGAGGGTTACTCCCCGTATCGGGGGACGCGACCACCCGTCTCGCCCAACGCGAGCCACTCATCGTGGGATTTTTGGTCAAGAACCGGTTACGGCGTCACCCGATCCGGGGGTGAGGGCTGACGTTGCGTCTACCGATGGATGGTCATGTAGCCCTTCTGGGCGCTCCCTCGATCGGTGGAAAGGATCCTCGGGTGACGCTTGCCGTGCGCCGCACCGCCTTCCCGAGCCGGGTGACGGTGATCGTCCTGCTCGCCGCTGCCGCCGGACTCGTGTTCGCGCATCGCCTCTACCGAACGGTGGAGATCTCACTGTCCGGCGCGATTCTGAGCGTCCTGAGCTCGGACGGTGTGCACGTCGCGGCCGAGCGTCAGACCGTCTACTTCGGACTGGGATCGGACACGCCGCTGGGGCTGAAGATGACGCCCGAGTGCACGTCCGCGTTCCTCGTGCTGCCGCTGATCGTCGTGGGCGCCGTGATGATCGCGTTGCGGCCGCGGATCCAGAGCCGGGTGCTGTTCGCGCTGGGCGTCGCCGGGCTGGCGGTCGTGATCGTCAACCAGTTCCGTGTGCTGACCCTGGTCGGTCTGGTGAAGTGGCTCGGCGTCGACACCGGCTACTACTGGGGCCACACGCTGCTCGGCTCGATGGTCAGCGTGTTCGGTGGCGCGGCCGCTCTCGTGGCGTTCGTCTGGCTGGCCACGCGCAAGTGAGGCGCGCCGACGTACTTTCCTCAGCGGAGGCGCCATGAGCTTGGACCTGATCCTCGGGTTCACGCAGGCGCTCGCGCTCACGATGAGCGTCGCCTTCGTGACCTACGTGTTCGTGATCGTGGTGCCGTATCTCCGGCGCAAACCCGCTCCTGTCGGCGTGCCGAACTCGCTGGAGTGGCACTTCTTCGTGCCGTGCCGCGACGAAGAAGCCGTCATCGGCGACACCATCCGTTATCTGCGAGGCACTTTCCCCATCGCGCACGTGTGGGTCATCGACGACGACTCCGACGACGGCACCGCTGGAGTGGTGCGGATGTTGAAGCGCAACGGCGGTGTCCGGGACCCGAACATCCATCTTGTGCAACGCCAACGCCCGTACGCCCGAACCGGCAAGGGCAACGCGTTGAACGACGCCTACCGCACGCTGAAGCTGTGGATGGGCCGGCGCGCGGACACCGAGCGCGCGATCGTCGTGGTGGTGGACGCGGACGGCCGCCCGGCCCCGAACTGCCTCGAAGTCTGTGCGGCACAACATCTTTTCGGCAACCCGCGGATCGGCGCCGTGCAGGTCGACGTGCGGATGATCAACGCGGGCCAGCGCCAGCCGGGTGTCACGCGGTGGCGCCGGGCGTTCGGCGCGGGCCTCGTGCGGATGCAGGACCTGGAGTTCCGCACGGCCATCGCGGCGATCCAGCTCTCGCGCGGCGCCACCGGCACGATCTCCATGGGCGGCAACGGCCAGTTCACCCGGCTGTCCGCTTTGGACTCGATCGCCGGGCCGACCGGCAGCCCGTGGCGCGGCTCGTTGCTGGAGGACTTCGAGCTCGGCGTGCACCTGCTCACCGCGGGCTGGCACACCGGGTTCTCGTTGGACACGCATGTGAACCAGGAAGCGCTGTATTCGTTGCGGCGGTTCTTGGCGCAACGCACCCGTTGGGGCCAGGGAACCATGCAGTGCATGCGTTATCTGCGACGCATCTGGGACTCCGAGCACCTCACGACTCTGGGCGCCGCGGAGATGATGTACTACCTCGCGCAACCGTGGATGCAGTTGCTCGGCACACTGATCTACCCGATCCCGATGGCGATGATGGCGTACCGGTTCATGATCTCGCCTTCCGAGGTCGTCTCGTGGTTCTTCGACGGCGCCTGGATCCTGTTCACCGTGTACGGCGCGTTCGGGCTGTTGCCGTTCGTCCTGTGGGGACCGGTGTATCGAGCAAGATGCGCGAACGTCGGCTTCTGGAAGTCGATCCTGTACGGGTTCGGTTACGCGTTGTACATCTACACCTTCTACATCACGTCGTGGCGCGCGCTGATCCGCTTGGTGCGCGGGAACAACGGCTGGACCAAGACCAGGCGCAACACCGAACGCGTGGCAGGCAAGGTCGCCCTGGATGTGTGACCTGTCACTTTGTCATGACCAGACAAAGACGTTCTCGAGTTTTCCTGGTTAACCTCGTTCCCTCTCGTTATTCCGCCAGGGAGGGAACGCCCGTGTCTGCTCTCGCACTCGCGCCGCGTCGCACCGTGCTCGCCGATTTCGTGCCGGGCGCGCTCGCCCGCGACCTCACCCTCGTGCTGGCCGGTGCCGCGTTCACCGGTCTCGCCGCCCAGGTCGCGATCCCGATCCCCGGCAGCCCGGTTCCGCTGACGGGCCAGACGTTCGCCGCACTCCTCGTCGGGGCATCGCTCGGCTGGCAGCGTGGCGCGACCTCGATGCTGCTCTACCTGATCGCCGGTGTCGCGGGCGTGCCGTGGTTCCAGGGCGGCTCGTCTGGTGCACCGGTATCGCTGGGCTACGTCGTCGGCTTCGTGTTCGCGGGCGCTCTCGTCGGACTCCTGGCTCAGCGTGGTGGCGACCGCACGCCGTTGCGCACCTTCGGCACGATGGCGCTGGGCAACCTCGCGATCTACTCCGTCGGCGTGCCGTGGCTGATGACCGCGACCGGCATGGACCTCGCCAAGGCGTTGTCCGTCGGCGTGCTGCCGTTCCTCGTCGGTGACGCACTGAAGATCGCTTTGGCCGCGGGCGTGCTGCCGGCAGCCTGGGCACTGGTCCGCCGCCGGTAACTTCGACCGGGTGATCTCGCCTGGGGAGTACTTGGAGTTGTTGGACGCGCGCCTGCCCGGTCTCGTGGTGGGCGCGCACGTCTATGGCTCGCACGTGCTGGACGACGTCGTCTTCGATTCCGACCTGGACATCGTCATCGAGCTGTCTTCACCGTCCGTGCTGCCTACGGTCGACGGTGCGGACGTCGCGGTCGTACTGGCCGGTTCGTTGGAGAAGCCGGTCGCCGACGTGACTCCGTTGGCCGGTGAGATCACTCCGGTGTTGTGGCAGCAGCTGCGGACCGTTGGTCTGACTGTGCGGGGCGCACGGCCCACATGTCCGGTCACTGCTGCTGAGGTCGAGGCGTACTGCCGTTCGAACCTCGTCAGCTACTGGCAACCGGAGATCGAACGCGGCCGGGCCGTTCTCCGGAACATTGACCAGCGCAAACCCGTGTTCCGCGAAGCCCTGCTCTGGGTGGGTCTGGGGCCTGCCCGGCTGTGGCACACGATCAGAACGGGCGAGATCGTCAGCAAGTCGCGTGCCGGTCGGCTGGCCGCCGCCCACTGGCCGGACCTGGCGCCGTTCATCCTGGAGATGGTGGCCGCACGGCAGAGCGCGGACGTGCCGCTGACGATCGACCACATCGCCGCGTCGATCGAGCTGGGCGACCGCATTCTCGCCGACGTGGAACATCCTGTAACAGGACGCCCCTGACCACCGAGTACCCCCGTAACAACCCCCTGTTGCGGAGACTCCCTTGCAGACCACACCCGAGGAACTCGCCTGCCTCGCCGGCGGCCCCGCCCGCGCGGCCGAGGTCGCACTCGCCCGCCTGCTCGACGCCGGCCAGGTCCGGATCTCCCGCGAGGGCTTCGTGACCGCCGTCCAGCCCGGCCACCCCACCACGCCGCTGGAAGCGCGGATCCTGAACGACCTGCGCCACGGCGGCAGCTTCGTCCCCGACCTGGTGTCCACCGCGGCCACCGGCGTCGAGGCCGCGAGCCTGCGCACCCACCTGATCGGCCGGGGCCTGCTGCGCCGCCGTCGCTCCATCCGCCCCCGCCTGTACCCGTGGCTGTTCACGCTGGCCGCCATCCTCGTTCTGGCGGGGATCGCCGGCTACGTCGTGCCGGACGTCGTCGACGAGTTCATCGCGCTCGTCCCGCAGGTCGCCGACCTCCCGCGCTGGAGCTTCTTCGCGGCCGCGGGCGTGCTGTTCGTCTGGGCCATCGTGTTGGGCGCGCGCGACCCCGGCCGGATGCGCACCAGGAGGGCCTACCGCCTGGTGAACCGCGCCGAACGCCACGTCTCGTCGACCAGGGGTCCGGCACTCGGCACCCCGCAGTACCGGTTGAACGCGGTCGCGGTGCGCGGGCTGCGCTCCCAGGCCGCGCTGTTCGGCCTCACCGCGCTCGCCATCGGGGTGGCGGTGCACCACACGAACTCCAGCAGCAGTTGCGGCAGCGGGTGCTCGTCGAGCGGGTGCGGCAGCAGTGACGGCGGTGGCAGTGACGGCGGGAGCAGCTGTGGCGGCGGGTGCGGAGGCGGAGGCGGCGACTGACCGGAGATGGTCGCCGGGACTGTCGGACCCGCCGGGTACGGTCTGTCTCGTGCCTGAAGTTCCCCCCACCCTGAGCCTGCTCGAAACCGCCGTCCACGCCGTCGGCGGTGCCGAGCGTCCTGGTCAGGTGGAGATGGCGGAGGCCGTCGACCGCTCGATCCGCACGGGCGAGCATCTCGCGGTGCAGGCGGGGACGGGTACGGGCAAGTCGCTGGCGTACCTGGTGCCGTCGATCCGGCACGCGGTGGCCGAGGACGAGACGGTGGTGGTCTCGACGGCCACGATCGCGTTGCAGCGGCAGCTGGTCGACCGGGATCTGCCGCGGCTCGCGAAGGCGCTCAAGAAGGACCTGGGGCGCGAGCTCAAGTTCGCGATCCTCAAGGGGCGGCGGAACTACCTGTGCATGCACCGCGTGCACAACGGGGTGCCGGACGAGCCGGAGGACGCCGGGCTGTTCGACCCGTTCGCGGTGTCGAAGCTCGGGCGTGAGGTGAAGCGGCTGCACGAGTGGTCGTCGGACACCGAGACCGGCGACCGCGACGAGCTGGTGCCGGGCGTGAGCGAGCAGTCGTGGCGCCAGGTGTCGGTGACGGCGCGGGAGTGTCTCGGCGTGTCGAAGTGCCCGATCGGGGCGGACTGCTTCGCCGAACGGGCGAAGGCAGAGGCGGGCAAGGCCGACGTGGTGGTCACGAACCACGCGATGCTCGCCATCGACGCGTTGGAGGGCTATCAGGTGCTGCCCGACCACGACGTGGTGGTGATCGACGAGGCGCATGACCTGGTCGACCGCATCACGTCCGTGGCGACGGAGGAGCTCAGCGGCGCCTCGATCGCGATGGCGGCGCGCAGGTGCGGGCGGCTGATCGACCAGGACGTCGCGGATCGGCTGGCAGAGGCGAGCGACGGCCTCGCGATGATCCTGGAGGACATGCCCGCAGGCCGTCTCGACGCACTGCCGCGAGCGCTTGCGGGGGCGTTGGCCGCGACCAGGGACGCCGCGCACAACTGTGTGTCGTCGCTCGGCGGCGAGCGCAAGGAGGACCCCGAGGGGGCGACGGCGCGCAAGCTCGCGCTGGCGTTGCTGGAGGAGGTCCACGACTGCGCGGTGCGGGTGCTGGAGGCGTTCGACGAAGAGCACGACGTGGTGTGGGTGTCGGGTGACTACCAGCAGAAGGCGCCGACGCTGAGGGTCGCGCCGCTGGGCGTCGGCGGGTTGCTGCGGGAGCGGTTGTTCGCCAAGCGCACCACGGTTCTGACGTCCGCGACGCTGACGCTGGGCGGCGCGTTCGACACGATGGCACGGCAGTGGGGGCTGCCGCCGTCGGAGAAGGTGCTCAAGATCGAGGGCGCGGCCACCGACAAGGGCATCGACGGTCCGAAGTGGACGGGTCTCGACGTCGGCTCGCCGTTCGAGCACGGGACCAGTGGCATCCTTTACGTGGCAAGGCAGCTGCCGCAGCCGGGGCGGGACGGCCTGCCCCAGGAGTACCTCGACGAGATCGAGGGCCTGGTGAACGCGGCCGGTGGCCGTGCGCTCGGGCTCTTCTCCTCGACCCGAGCGGCCAAGCAGGCCACGGAAGCGTTGCGGGACAAGCTCGACTACCCGATCCTCTGCCAGGGCGACGACTCGACCGGCCTGCTGGTGAAGAAGTTCGCCGAGGACGAGCGCACGTGCCTGTTCGGCACGCTGTCGCTGTGGCAGGGCGTGGACGTGCCGGGGCCCAGCCTCCAACTCGTGATCATGGACCGGATCCCGTTCCCACGCCCGGACGACCCGTTGGCCTCCGCACGCCAGAAAGCCGTCAACTCTCGCGGAGGTAACGGCTTCCTGACGGTCGCGGCGACCCACGCGGCACTGTTGCTCGCCCAGGGCTCGGGCCGCCTGCTGCGGTCGATGTCGGACAAGGGTGTGGTGGCCATCCTGGACCCACGCCTCGCCACCGCCCGCTACGGCGGCTTCCTCCGGGCCTCGCTGCCGCCGTTCTGGACGACCTACGACCCCGAGGTGGTCCGCGCCGCGCTCAAGCGCCTGGACGCGGCCCAACCTGGTTAGGTTCAGACCCCCTGATCCGTTCGATCAGCTCGTCGCGGTACTCCTGCACGGCCTTGAACTCCGGTTCGTCGCCGGTAGCCCGCTTCAGCGCACCTTCCAGGATCTTCAACCCCTGGCGTTCGTCGCCGTGCGCGTCCGCCTGCCTGGCCGCGTTCTCCATGGCTTTGGCGAGCTTGGTCGTGGCCTCGGGCTCCGCCTGCGCCCTGGTGACGCGGATCCAGTTGCCGCCCGGATCGATGACGGTGAACCCGGTGTAGCGGTCGTTGCGCAGCCGGGGCCGGGTCATCCGAGGGATGCCGGAGATGAGCAGTTTTCCGTGCACCGCGCGCATGGCCGCGGCGAACTCCTCGAACAGCTTGTTGATGTCCGGCACGACGACCAGGCACGTGCTGTACGACTGCGCCGGGTCGTAGCCCTCCATGCCGAAGAAGTGCAGGTTGATGTCTTCGCGGCGAAGTGCGACGTGCGGGTTCGGCCGCGTCTGCCGATAGGCGATCTCGAAGCCGAGCATCTCGTAGAACGACGCGATCTCGTCGATGTCCGGACAGGGCAGGAGCGGGATTGTCAGTTCGTTTGCCACCGCCCGAAGCTAAGCCCGGCACCGCCGAAACGACACCGAGCTATTTGCTCAAGCGAACAGCATCGCGACGCCGCCGAGCAACAACAACGCCACCCTCATTGCGCAGTCCTAGGCACTGGCCTGGAGGGCGCGGTCGAAGCAGACGCCCGCGCCACGACCCGACGAGCCTCCAGCGCACCCTCGGCGGTGAGCCGATACATGCGCCGCCGCGGCCCGCGCCGTTCCACATCGTCATCCCACGACGACGTGACCCAACCGGCCCGCTCCAGGCGGTCCAGCAACGGGTAGACGCTGCCCGACGGCCTGCCGGTCAGCTTGATGATCTCCAGGCCCCACCGCGGCGAGTCGGTGCCGAGTAGCACCTCCAGCACGTCCACGGTGGCCTTGCCGATGCGTTGCAGTGGCTCCACGAGCCCAATACTATCTATGTAGATTAAGCCGTTCAAGTAGTTCCTCACGGAACTCCAGCGCCGACTCCCGTTCCTCCTCCGAGGCGTGCACCTCCCGCACCAGCGCCCCTTCGAGGATCTTCAACGCCTGCCGCTCCGCCCCGTGCGACCCGGCGAGCGTCACCGCGCTGTGCAGCGCACGGGAAAGCCGCGTCGGCCCCGGATCCCGTTCCCGCACGGCGGGCACCACCCGGATCCAGTTGCCGCCGGGATCCACGAAGAGGAACCCATCACGGCGAGGCCGGGTCATCCGCGGAATGCCGGACATCGGCACCAGCCCGTACACCGCACGCATGCCGTACGCGAACGCGTCGTAGAGCTCCCGGATGTCCTCCACCTGGATCAGGCACGAGCTGTAGCGACTGCTCCGGGTCGTAGCCGGGGATGCCGAAGAAGTGGAGCTGGATCTCGTCGCGCCGCACCGAGAGATACGCGTTCGGCCGGTACTGCCGGTGCGTGATCGTGAACCCGAGCATCACGTAGAACTCGGCGACCTCGTCGATGGAAGCGCACGGCAGCAGCGGGATCGTCACCTCGTTGGCCACGCCGTCACGCTAGACCCAGAGATCAGCCGTCGACCAGCAATCCACGTAACGGTCCTTGCAGCCTTCCGGACCGCCGCGACACACCGGGCAGCGACGTCACCCGCGAAGCACCCGCGACGGCGGGCCGCCACACCTGGTCCACCACCTCGTGCGCGGGCCCGGACACGTCCGTCCCGAGATGCTCGGTCCACAGCCGCAGCCGAACGGCACGAGCCACCTCGGCGTCGTCGGTCACCACGTTGACCTCGGTGTCGTTGAACAGCGAGTGCTCGTTCAGGTTCGCGGACCCGACCGAGAGCCACTCGTCGTCCACGATGGTCAGCTTGGCGTGTACGTAGACCGGAGCATCGCCATGTGCGACAAGCGTTGCGGCCAACAGACGATCATCAGAGTCGGCGGCGAACAACCGGCCGAGCTGCCCGCGCGTGGTGTCGGCGCCGTTGCTGGGCTTCTGCGGCAACAACAACACCATCCGGAACTCCGGCGATGGCGGCTCACGCAGCTTCCGACAGCAATACCTCGGTGATCTCCGGCGACCACAGGAACTGGTTCTCCACGTAGATCAACGACTTTGCCGCCCGCAACGCCCGCAGGTACGAGTCGAGCAGGCTGAAGTCCCCGTGTGGCGCGAAACCGTAGGTGTTCTCCGGAATCGTCCGCACCAGCTGCACCGAAGACGACCCGGCTTCGGGCGGTGTCTCGGGAGCGGGCAGGGTCTCTCCCGCGATCTCCAGCCACCGGGCGGCGAAGTGCCCGGCCACCTCCGCCACCACCGGCCCTTCGAGCCGCGCCACATGGTCGTGCCAGCCGAGGTCGCGCGGCGGGTGCTCCGGCGAGTCGTGCCGGTCGCCCTCCACGGCGGTCATGTCGAGCCCGCCGACGAACGCCACGTCGTCCACGATCACGATCTTCTCGTGGTGGCAGTGCAGGGTTCGTTCCCGCGCGTCGAGCTCGCACCGGATCGCGCCCGCCTCAAGGAACTCGCGCTGCGCCGCCTCGGCCCGTTTGCGCGTCGGCTCGAAGAACGGCACCGGCGGGCCGGCCCACAGCAGCACCCGTACCGCGACCCGTTCCGCGGCGGCGCTCAGCAGCTCACGTAGCTGCGGCGCACCGGGTTCGCGGGTCAGCTGGAAGTCCGGCGAGGCGTGCCAGTTCGCGATGTGCACGTACTCGCTGCGCGTTCTCGATCGCCTGCGCCACAACGGGAAACGCGGCAGCGCCGTCGACCAGGATCTGGATCTTGTTGCCGCGCTGCACCGTGCGGCGCGGCGTGAACCACCCCGCGCCGGAACCGTCGAGCACCTCGCCCCAGCCGAGGCGGCGCAGCCTGCGGGCGTGGTGGGAGCACAGCGCGTTCTCCAGGCTGTCGCCCAGCTTTGCGTCGAGCACGTCAAGGAAGCCCACGAGCCGTGGATTTACCCGTTTAACCCGATTTCAAACACACGACAGCACCGTCGTGGTGCCCGGCTCGACCTCCGTGAAGCCCGCGTCCCGCACCGCGACGACATCAGAGCGGTGGATCAACGAGTCCCACTCCGCGACCGACGGTGTGCGCACGGCACAGCGGTACTCCAACGACTCCCACGTCTTCAGCTCCGCGACCGAGAGATGCGGCGCCAGCAGCATCGAAGCGTGCCCGACCTGCGCCGCGAGCTTGCCGGCGGACATCTCCACCCGCGGGTTCACGTACAGCAGCGCGCGCCCCGTCCGGCACCGGACCAGGCTCGTCGACCGGCAGCTCGGACCCGGAGATCTGCAGCTTCGCGACCTCGCGAGGCGTCTCGGACACCAGCGTCGGCAGCAGCGACCGCACCGAGGCGCCGTCGACCGTGATCGTGACGCCGGGCAGCTCCTGCACGGCGTCCCACTGCGCGCCACGGGCCCGGCGCGACACCTTGCGGATCCGCCCGGCCACCCACAGCCGCACCGCCTCGTGCCACTCCCCGTCCACGTCGGCGCGCGGGTCGAGGCACACCGCGACCGCCGAGGCGGCCGCGGCTTCCAGCAGGGCGGTCCGCGAAGGCGGCACCGTACGTTCGATGCGCAACACCATCGGCATCGCGCGGACTTCGGACTCCTCGGCGTAGTTGCGAGAAGCGATCAGATCGAGAATCACTGCCGGGTCAGCTCCAAGCCGTCCGCGGCATCCGCGGCCTCCACCTCGGCCCGCGTGACGCCGAGGACGAACAGCACTGCGTCGAGGAACGGGTGCGACAGCGCGGTGTCGGCGACCTCGCGCAGCGCGGGCTTGGCGTTGAAGGCGATGCCGAGACCCGCCGCGCCGAGCATGTCGATGTCGTTCGCGCCGTCACCGACCGCCACGCACTGCGCCAGCGACACGCCGGCCTCCTGAGCGAACCGGCGCAACGCCACCGCCTTGCCCGGCCGGTCGACGATCTCGCCGATCACCTGGCCGGTCAGCTTGCCGTCGACGATCTCCAGCGTGTTCGCCGCGCAGAAGTCCAGTTCGAGCTCGTCGGCGAGGCCCGTGATCACCGACGTGAAGCCACCGGACACGACACCGCAGTAGAACCCGAGGCGCTTCAACGTCCGGACCGTCGTGCGCGCGCCGGCCGTGAGCTCCAGCGATGCCCCGACCTCTTCGAGCACCTTCTCGTCGAGGCCCTCCAGCAACGCGACCCGGCGGCGCAGCGACTCGGTGAAGTCGAGCTCGCCGCGCATCGCGGCCTCGGTGATCTCGCGGACCTGCTCCTCGCACCCGACGTGCGCGGCCAGCATCTCGATCACCTCGCCCTGGATGAGCGTGGAGTCGACGTCGAACACCACCAGCCGCTTCGCCCGGCGGGTCAGGCCAGCGCGCTCGACCGCGATGTCCAGGCCCACCCGCACCGAGACGTCGGCCAGTGCCGAACGCAGCTCCGCGTCGTTCTCCAGCGTGTCGTCGGCGACCGAGACCCGCAGCTCAAGGCCCGTCACCGGATAGTCGGCGACACCGCGGATCGCGTCGATGTTCACGCCGAGCGACGCGAGCCTGCGCGCGACCTCGGTGAACGCCTTCGCCGTCACCGGGCGGCCGAGCACGATCAGCACGTGCGACGACTCCAGGCGCGCGGTGCGCTTCGAGTCGGCGCCGATCTCGATCTCGACGTGCATCGAGACGGTGGCCATGGCCTGCTCGACCGTCTCCTGCAGGCCCTCCGGGTCGTGGTCGGTCGACACCAGCGCGCCGAGCACCAGCCGTCCCCTGATCACGACCTGCTCCACGTCGAGCACCTCGACGCCGTGCCTGGTCAGGACGGCGAAGAGCACCGAGGAGACACCGGGCTTGTCGGGACCGGTCACGGTGATCAGCACGGGCGTTTTCACGTCGTCGTCTCCTCGTCAGACGCGGCGAGCCCCGACCGAGTACGGCCGGGGCTCGTCGTTGAACCTCTGAAACGCAGGTTACTTGTGGTCGGGCTCGTCCTTCTCGGAGGCCGTGCCGGAAACCACAGCCGCGGTCGCCATCTCCGAGAGCGCGGGCGTGGCGTCCTTGTGGGCGATCGCCTTGCCGGTGAAGGTCACGTGACCCTCGCTGCGGATGCGCTCGACCATGTGCGGGTAGTGCAGCTCGAACGCCGGGCGCTCCGAACGGATCCGGGGCAGCTCGGTGAAGTTGTGCCGCGGCGGCGGGGACGACGTCGCCCACTCGAGCGAGTTGCCGTAGCCCCACGGGTCGTCAGCGGTCACGACCTCGCCGAAGCGGTAGGACTTGAACACGTTCCAGATGAACGGCAGCGTCGACGCGCCCAGGATGTAGGCGCCGATCGTCGAGATCATGTTCAGCGTCGTGAAGCCGTCGGACGCGAGGTAGTCGGCGTACCGGCGCGGCATGCCCTCGTTGCCCAGCCAGTGCTGGACGAGGAACGTCGCGTGGAAGCCGAGGAACGTCGTCCAGAAGTGCAGCTTGCCGAGTGGCTCGTCCATGAAACGGCCGGTGATCTTCGGGAACCAGAAGTAGATTCCGGCGAAGGTCGCGAACACGATCGTGCCGTAGAGCACGTAGTGGAAGTGCGCGACGACGAAGTACGTGTCCGACACGTGGAAGTCGATCGCGGGCGCGGCCAGCAGGATGCCGGAGAGACCACCGAAGAGGAACGTGACGATGAAGCCGATGCTGAACAGCATCGGTGTCTCGAACGTCAGCTGGCCCTTCCACATCGTGCCGATCCAGTTGAAGAACTTCACACCGGTCGGGACCGCGATGAGGAACGTCATGAACGCGAAGAACGGCAGCAGCACGGCGCCGGTCGCGTACATGTGGTGCGCCCACACGGCGACGGACAGTGCCGCGATGCCGAGCGTCGCGTAGACCAGGCCGTTGTAACCGAAGATCGGCTTGCGGCTGAACACCGGGAAGATCTCCGACACGATGCCGAAGAACGGCAACGCGACGATATAGACCTCCGGATGGCCGAAGAACCAGAAGAGGTGTTGCCACAGGATCACGCCGCCGTTGGCGGTGTCGAACACGTGGGCACCGAGATGGCGGTCGGCCAGCAGACCGAACAGCGCCGCGGTGAGGATCGGGAACGCGAGCAGCACCAGCACCGACGTCACCAGGATGTTCCAGGTGAAGATCGGCATCCGGAACATCGTCATGCCGGGCGCGCGCAGGCAGACCACCGTGGTGATCATGTTGACCGCACCGAGGATGGTGCCGAGACCACCGATGATCAGGCCGGTGATCCACAGGTCGGCGCCGACGCCGGGCGAGTGGATGGCGTTGCTCAGCGGCGTGTAGGCGAACCAGCCGAAGTCGGCCGCACCACCGGGGGTGATGAAGCCGGACATCACGATCAGGCCGCCGAAGAGGTACAGCCAGTACGAGAACGCGTTGAGACGCGGGAACGCCACGTCGGGCGAACCGATCTGCAACGGGAGCACGAAGTTCGCGAAGCCGAACACGATGGGCGTCGCGTACAGCAGCAGCATCACGGTGCCGTGCATCGTGAACAGCTGGTTGAACTGCTCCTGGCTGAGGAACTGCATGCCGGGACGGGCCAGCTCGGTCCGCATCAGCATGGCCATCGCGCCGCCCGCCATGAAGAAGGCGAACGAGGTGACCAGGTACAAAATGCCGATCTGCTTGTGGTCCGTGGTGCGGAACATCCGCAGCAGGAAGGACCCCTTGACCGCAGTGCGCGTCGGATAAGGACGCGTTGCGATCGGCTGCGGGGCTACGGCCGTCACGGTGCCTCCAGGCCTTGGTGGGACCAGTTCGTTCGGGAAACTCACCGGATATTAGACGGAGCCGATCAGCTCCATTCGGGTGGGCCATGGCCGGTGGCCAGCGGCGTAGCGCACGTCACACGTATGGTGTCGCCGTGCTCCGATTGCTCGCTGTCGCCGCGGTCCTGTCGCTGACCGCCTGCGGTTCCCCCGCCACGCACAACTCGGCGGACGTCGCGTTCGCCCAGGGCATGGTCCCCCACCACGAGCAGGCGCTGGACATGACCGAACTGGTCTCCTCCCGCACCGAGAACTCTCATGTCGTCGACCTGGCCAAGCGCATCTCGTCGGCCCAGCACCCCGAGATCGAGAAGATGAACGGCTGGCTCAAGACGTGGGGCGCGCCCGTCCAGGCGTCCTCGCACTCCTCGCACGGCCACTCCGACGCGCACGGCATGGTCGACCTCGGCAACCTCGCCGACCTCAACGGCAACGACTTCGACCGCCAGTGGCTGTCGCTGATGATCCAGCACCACCGCGGCGCCGTGGACATGGCCCGCAAGCACCTGGACCAGGGCACCGATCCGTCCACGCGCAAGCTCGCGCAGGACGTGATCGCCGCCCAGGAGAAGGAGATCGCGGAAATGGAGTCGCTTCTCCCCCAGGGCTGATCCGTCCGGCGCCGAAAGCCGGAAAGCCGCCCCAGCGCACCGAAGACGGTGGCGGGGCGGCTCCTGTGGACGTGGAGACATACGTCCTCTTCGGCACGCTGTGGCGTGCTGACGAACGGACCTAGGCGCGGCGCCTGCGCAGCACGAGCAGCACAGCGGCACCACCGGCGACGAGCGCGGCACCCAGACCGAGCAGCCAGGCCGAGCCGAAACCGGTCTCCGCCAGCTCCTCGGCACCGGCCGGGGCAGGCGCGGGGGCCGGGTGGGCGCGGCCTCGGACGTCGACGGCGGCGCGGTCACGGTGCTGGTCGGCTGCTCTTCCTTCGGAGGCTGCACGACCGGCGGCTCCTCCTTGGGCGGCTGCTCGACCGGCGGCTCCTCCTTCGGCGGCTCCTGGGTGACGACGCCACACGCGTACCAGTGGCTGATCTGCGGGCACGTTGCCGCCGTTGTTGACCGGCGACCTCAGGTCGTTCCACGGCAGCGCGCCGAGCTTGGCGGCGAGATAGACGTTGTAGGCGTCCGAGCCCTTCACGACGACACCGGTGACCGTCACGTTCGCGGGCGCCGCCGTGATGTCGAGGTCCAGCTGGTCCTTGCCACCGGTGAAGGTGAACTTCTCCGGCGCGATCGGCGTACCGGTCAGCCCGCCGACGGTGCAGGCGTCCTTGTGGTTGATGTCCACGTTGTCGCCGTCGAACGCGACAGCGCGGTCGTCGGCGACCACCGGCGGCTTGTCGGGTCCGGCCAGCGCGATCGGCGCGAACGCGAGCGAGGCCACTGCCGCCACCGCGGCCGAGCCGAGCACGCGGCGGAATCTCGAGGAGGTCAGGCGCATCAGGGTTACTCCGTGGGGATCGGCGGGATGCCGAGATCTAAGACCATCGACGTCCCCCCAACGGGTGAACGACGGGGGCCAGGTACGCCCTGTGGCCCAGTTGTTATGCCTCCGTGAAGTTGTATGCCCGAACGACCAAACGCCGAAGGGGCCGGCTTTCGCACGGCCCCTTCGGCGACACTCCGAGGTGCGAGTCAGCTCTGCTCGCCCTTGGTGGGCCTCAGGAACACCGTGCCACCGTTCGGCATGCGCCGGAACCAGTCGACAGGGGTGACCGGCTGCCCGATCACCGGGCCCGCACCCGTGGGGAGGTGGGGGAACTGAACGCCTGCGGGCTGCTGCGGTGACTGCGGCCGGCGAAGAGGCTGGTTCGGGCTGGTCATGGTTCCTTCTCGACGAGGGGACGTCCGAGAACGCGCAAGCAACCGGTGCAAGCGCGACTCCCCAACAGCACGGCGCCGACGACCTGCTATTTCCCGGTTGCCTGAAAGGTGCGGGCTCGAACCCGTTATTGATCATCCAGGGTGACGCACCGCAGTAGCGCGGGCGTCGAGGCAAAACATAGCGAGTCCGCCGAACCGTCGTGCAACTGGCGAGTCAACACGTCGGCACCGCGCGTCTGGCAGTCACGCGGAACGGAGTTCTGAAAGGCATCCCGACGATGTGGGATGCGGCAGTCTACATCGGACCGCAACCCCTCTTCACCAGCAGGTTTACCGCGTCGTGACCAGGAGAGGGCCAGGCATGGCGGTCGACTCCACCCGAGACGGAGAAACGGCGCCAGACGGCGGCAGATGTGCCATGTGGCGGACATCAGTTCCCGCCGACCATCGTATATGCAGTACGAGCGTCCCGGAAACAATTGCGTTCATCTCGGCTTGTACATCGAAAAATCTGACCGCACTGTCAGCCGGGCGAAAATTCCTGCACGCCCGTCAAGAGGTGAGCCTTGGCTCTCGGTTCCCTCGCAGCCGGTCCGCGGTCATCACCCGATCGTGGCCCTCGGCACTGAGGTAGACGGTGCCGCCGTTCGGCATCCGCCTGAACCAGTCGACCGGGGTGACCGGCTGCCCGATCACCGGGCCCGTCACCCGTGGGGAGGCGCGGCGCACCCGCGACAGGTCCGGATCTTTGCGGACGGGGAGCCTGGTTCGGGGTGGTCATCGGTTCCTCTTGAAGTCGGGTCGGTGCCTAGGAGATCGGCTCGATGATCGAGCTCCGGACGAGCGAACCGAGAGCGGTTTTCAGGCGTTGCGCCGCGGCGCGCGACTCGACCGCCCACTCCTCGGTCGCTTCGGCGAGCAGGAGGTCGTACGTCAGAGCCGTCTTCGCGCCACTCAACCGGCACACCAGCCAGCCGGCATCAGCGTCGAGCCAGAACACCTCTGGCCGTTCCACCCCGTGCCCCGCCACGACGCGCCCCGTGGTCGCCCGCCGGTGACGCACATCGGGCCGCAACCGAAACGGCCCGCCGGTGCCGATCTCCGCGGTGAACGAGGCGAACTCGGTCTGGGGCACCTCCACAGGGTGACCCATCAGCCCGTGCAGCAACCGGCGCGCATCCGCTCGCAGGTCGAGCTCGTGGGCGAACAACCACTTCCCGATCTCTTCGGCACGTTCCCGCGCCTTCGGCAGCAGCGAATCAGCGCCGAGTTGTTCGGTGCCGCAGGAGGTGAAGAACCGCGCCAGGCACGTGTAGGCGTGCCAGGCGGCGAACGTCTGTTCCAGCGGCCACCGCGCCTGCGACCACGACGTCTCGAACCACTCCACGTCCTCGGCCCGAGCGTCGAGGAACTCTCGCGTGATGGCCAGGTCGAAGAACTTCTCGTGCGCGCCTTCGTGCACGAGCGCCTCCGCCACCTCGATCGGCGTGGCGGGCTCGTCGATCAGCACGATGCCGGGGACGTACCGCGACGACGCCGACACGACTCCGCCGGACGTCTCGCGCTTGAGCACGGCGAGCATCGACACGTGGGCGAGCAGGTCGTCGGCCGTCGCCGGGACGAGCCGGCGCAGCAGGCGGACACCTGCGCTCACGACCTCGAAGGCGGCATCGAACCGTTCCCCGTCCGCCTCGGTGAGCGGCTGCGGGGAGACGCTCCGGCGGGGCGATGATCCGCAACGGCGCCTCGAGCAGTTCGGCGGCCCGCGGGTCCGCCGCCAGGGCGACGCCCGCATCCCGCACCCGCATCGTGGCGGCCTCGTGCAGCAACGCCGGCTCCAGACCACCGTGGCCCGCGCAGTGCCCGGCCGATCTCGTAGCGCACGATCGGATGGTCGGCGAGGTTGTCCGACAACTCGGTGCCGGGTGCGAACAGATCGGCCGCGAGGCGGTAGAGCGTGCGCCGCTCGTCCACCAGCTCCGTCGCAGGTGCGATCGCCGCATGCAACGCATGCGCACTCAACGATTGGTGAAGCACTCACCGAAGACCCCGTACTCACGTCCCCCGACGCCATGGATGGCGCGAAACATAGCGCTGATCGCGACGGAAGGGCACAGGGCATCACCGAAAAGAGCCGGTGCCCGGCCTGCGTCCGACGGAGACGCTGACCGGGCACCGACGTTGGTTCTGCGTTGGTTCTGTTCATCAGCCGAGCATGATGCTGGTGACGTTCACGAAGCCGACGACGGCCAGCGCGACGATGGAGACGGCGACCATCGTGAGCACGGTGCGCCATCCGATGGCGGTGACGGCGACTGCGACGGCGGCTGCGATTCCGAGTGCACTCCCTGCGGACATCTCGATCCCTCCCGACTGAGCGAGTACGGGGTCCTGGGTGTGGGCGGTCCCAGGCGCCTCGCCCTGGCAAAAGGATCCCGTAGTTGTAGGTTGTCTGTCAACGGTCGCCAGGTTGCCAGACAAGTTGCAACCAGACTGCGATAGGCCTAAGCTGGACCAATGCCCGCCGACGATGGACATCTGGGCGAGAGCTGGTCGCTCTCGCCTGATTCGCGACGGCCGCTGCCGGAGCTCATCGAGCAGAAGCTCCGCGAGCAGATCATCGGCGGCACCCTCAAGGCGGGCGACCGCCTCCCCACCGAGCCCGAGCTGGCTCGCAAACTGGATGTCGCCCGGTCGTCGCTACGTACAGCGCTGCAGCGACTTCAGCTCCAGGGCATCGTCGAGGTCCGCCGCGGCCTCGGCTGGTACGTGCGCCGCACCGACCTCGCCGCGGTCGAGGAGCACCTGGAGGGCAGGCTCGCCTCCCGCCAGTTCTCCCAGACCGACCTGCTGGAAGTGCGCATCGCACTGGAGACCACGGCCGCCTCGCTCGCCGCGGTCCGCGCGGGCGACGGTGAGCTGGACGAGCTGGCCAAGCTGAACCGCGCCTACCAGCGCGCGCCCGTCGACGACATGCAGGAGGTGATCGAGTCGGACGAGGAGTTCCACTCGGCACTGATGCGCGCGTCGCACAACGAGCTGCTGGAGCAGATGTACCAGACGCTCGTTCCCGGCCTGCAGGACTGCAAGCGGCACGCGCACCCGTCCCGCGAGGTGCACAACCGTTCGGCGAACGAGCACGAGCAGGTCATCTGGTTCCTGCGCAGGCACGACGAGGTGGGCGCGAAAAGCGCCATGACCACGCATTTGCTGGGCCTGTACAACGACCTGGCGACCGACGACTCGAAGCCCGGCGCCACGCTGAGCACGTACGTGGGAGTCCACGACGAGCCGATCTGGAACAAAGATCGCTGATACGGCATCCGCCGAAAGGGTCTGGCGCTGCTGCCCCATCACTCCCACCATGTATGGACAGCCGGTGGAGTGAGGGGGCGGCGACCAGGTGGCGGGAGCGCGCAGGCACAGACAGGCGCTGGCCGTCGCGTGTTGCTACTGGTCGTCGTTGCAGCCGTCGACCTGACCGCGGTGCTTCTGTGGCAACCGACGTCGCGAAGCATCCTGCACGACGTGCTGGTGGTGCTGTGGCCGTTGCCGGCACTGGCCGGCGTTCCTGCTCGGCGCCTACGAGCTCTTCCTGCACAGCCGGCTGGTCGACCGAGATCGGCCGGATCTCCGGGCCCGGCATCGTCCAGCACCTGCTGCCCTCGCGAGGTGCTGCGCACGTTCCTGTCGTCGGTCTACGGCCCGAACGCGGCGAACGACGACGTGGTCGTCGGGTGTTCTCGGTGGCGACGGCATGCGTCCGCGCGGCGACGACCTGACCATCAGCACCGGCACCACGGTGAAGCTGGAACTGCAGGGCATCGACACCAAGACCTACCACCTGATGACGACCCAGCGCTACCAGTTCCGCAACAGCGTCCCCGTCGACCGCTTCGTCATCTTCGCCACCTGCAACGCCCTGCTGCGCGACACCATCAGCGCCGCATGCCGCTACCCGTTGTTCGAGCTCTACTTCATCCCGGACTCGTCGCTGTTCCTCGACTCCGTCGACGACCTGCGCCACTCCACCCAGATCGCCATCGACTACCTCGACCACGACGGCCAGCGGCGCTCCGCCGAACCCGAGCCAGATCCCGCCGGTCGAGGTGAGGTTCGACCAGTGGGCGAACTACCTGACGTTCTTCCGCGAGGCCATGGGCCCGCTGCCCAAGCTCAGCCCGACGACCACATGAGCGATCTGCGGATCTTCGAGTGCGATCTCAGCGGCATCGCCGACGACCACGTCGTGCGCGCCATCCGCGGCCTCACCGTCTGGTCACGCACGCTCGCAGCGCACCAACGACGGCTTCTGCTACTGGCAGTCGCCCTATCCGTCCTATGTGGACACGATCAGCTTCGACGCCACCGGGCCTCGCAGTCGACCAGTCCCCCGTGCACGAGTTCCGGGTCATGCCGTTCACGTTCCGGTCGGCGACGGCATCGGCGCAGTGGCTGGAGGCCGGCGAGCTCGACGACCTCGACGTGCGGTCGTGGTTGCTGCCGGGGCACGGGGTGGCGCTGCTGTGGCGGGAAGCGCTAGCTACGGGAGTAGACCGTGCCGCCACGTTGGGCATCCGGCGGAACCAGTCGACCCTGCTCACCGGCTGCGCGGGCCAGCACGACCGCTCGGTCCGCGGCTCAGGCCAGCACGACCGCCCGAGTGGCTCGGGCCGGGAAGTGATCGGAACGGGTTGCGCGGCCATCACGTCTCCCTCACCTGTGGGTGACGTTCGAGCCTAGCGATGGAGCCTCTCCAATTGCGCCTGCCAGCAGGGTGAGCTTGGCGCTGCGGTGGAAAGTTGATCGGATGCGTCATTTCGCCAGGTGGCCGGCGCAGGTACCGCCCACGTCGTCGCTGAGGCGACCGTCGGGACACGTGGCGCCCTTCCACACCACTCCGACGATCGAGGTACCGGTCAGGTCGGCTCCGGTGAGGTCCGCGCCACTGAGGTCGGCGTTGTCGAGCTTGGCGTTGACCAGATTGGCGTCCCTGAGATCGGCGTCGACCAGGCGGGCGTTCACCAGCTTCGCCGCGGGCGCGGGCCCGTCCGGTGGATTGGCGGCCCAGGCAAACGCGAGGATGCCGACGGCGGCGATCGCGGTGGCCCACATGAGCTTGCCCAGCGCGGCGCGGAACATGCCCTGCAGCACCGAGTTTCCCGCTCTGCTCTCGATCGCGGCGATGCGGTGGTCGAGGTCCGCGATGTCGGCGTTGAGCTCGGTGATCTTGGCGTCGCCCATGGAAAGCGATCCGAGTTCCGCCACCGCCGCCGACCGCTGGTCGTCCAGTTCCGCCGGGGAGGTGTACCCCTGAAGGTATTTGGGCCGGTCTTTGAGAAACTGCACAGCGGGAGCCAAGCGGTCGGAAGGCTTGTCCCACTCGGCGATGAGATCGCGGATCGTGACGCTGATCTGAGGCAGCAGTTGTACCGCGGTCCACAGGACGTAGACGATCGCCACGAGGCCGACCACGGCACCGCCCACCGCGACCCACAGCCGCACCGTCTCCACCGACGTCGGCAGGCCCACTTCGAGCTTGCCGATGCTCGAGAGCTGGCTACCCGCGATGAGTGCGGCGGCAACGGCCGCGGCACTGCCGATCAACCACTTCGCCGCTTCCCGGATCTGCTCGTTGGCCTTCTCCAGCGGGTCGGCGGCCGAGGTCTCGTCAGCGCTCATGGCGATAGTCCTCAACGGACTCGAACCGGTACACGATCGGCGGCAACGGCTTCTTCTCGTAGCCGGCGCCCGATCGTTCCGGTTGCTCCGGCATCTCCGTCTCCGAGACCTGACCGACGTCGTAATACCGCACCACGCCAAGGACTTCAGCGATCGACATGGTTTTGTTCGGTGCGATCGCCGGGCCCTTCACGAGATCGTCCGCGTCGAAGGGCAAAACGAGACTCTTGCCTTCGACGGTGGCGTCCTTGATCGGAACGACGAGGTTCTTCTCACGCCACCGCGTCGCGACCTCGGCGAAGAGCGGCTTGTCCGTCTGCTGGTCGAGGTGGAGCGCACTGATCGACCCGATCTCCCGGCCGTCTCCCGAACGCACGATCCGGCCTATCACAGCCTCCAGGTCCGTGAATTCCATCCCGCCCACCTCCGGCGTGCCACGAACCGCCGTGCGGCGGCATAAGGACTAATCGCCCGCTGGACGGCGCTGTTACGCCCCGTGAACGCCCGCTAGGCCAAGCGAGTGAGACGGCGTAACTGTTCTGCCGATTCCAGCGAGATCTCCATACAACGAACAACTGAGCGAACACAGGAGGCCGTCATGGGTTTCACAAACCTGGACGACTCCACTCCCGTGTCCAAAATGGACCTCCGCGTGTGGAACAAGACAGACTTCAAACTGATCACGGGATTCAAATATGTTCCGTCCGATGGCTCGGACACGGTCGAGGTGCCCTCCCAAGACGACACGACCGAGGACAACACAACGGATCTCGCATCGGTGCCATGGATGCTGCGCGGACTCCTCTCCAGCTACGGCAGGCAGCTCCGGGCAGCCCTGGTTCACGACCACCTGTGCAAGGAGGCCAACAAGATCGGTGATCGCCCCAAGGCGTACACGAAACGTCGCGAGGCAGATCAACTGTTCCTGCTCGCGATGCAGGACGCGGGCAACGGAAAGCCGTCTGACCTCATGAAACGGGTCCCCTGGTTCCGCGCCCGGCTGTTCTGGGCGGGCGTGAGCTTCGCTCGCTACTGGTCGTTCCGCAAGGTGCGAGCTGTTCTGATGACGTTGCAGCTTCTCGCAGGCGTGGTCGCCGTTTACGCGTCACTGCACGCCCTGCCGCATCGGTGGTTCGCCTGGGCCTATCCCTCCGGGTGGGGCGAGGACAGCGTCAGCTACCTGCTCACGTTCTTGGCGATCGCGGCCCTGTCCCTCGTGTGGGGTACAGACACGGGATTCGTGTTGGTCGGCGTGCTCGTGGCACCCATCATCGCCCCGGTCCTGCTGCTGACACTCGTCGCACAGTTCCTCCTTTCACTACCCGACTTCACGATCAAGCTTTTCGGCATGGCGACGCAGCCGCCCGCGATCATCGGCTCCGTCGTGGTGCAGGGCGAGCAATAGCCCGATTCGAGAAGTGAAAGTTTTCGGCGCTTTCTTGACCTGAAACGAAAGCGCGGCGGCGAATCACGATGTTCCGAGCACGGAACTCGGCCTGCCCGTTCAAGGTCAAGGAGTGTCACATGCATGACGAGGAGCTTCGTTTCGACAGCAACGGCGACCTGGAGAACCCGGTTCTCCAGCGACCCTGTCCGATCGGCGCCCTTGACGGTTCCTGGCTGTTGGAGTTCTCGCCCGCGTTGCCGTTGCCCGTGGCGAACGCGGTCCGTGGCCCGATGCGCATCGAGGTGGGCCAGTCATCGCTGCGGGTGTCGGGGGATGTCTATGTTCGGCGCGTGTTGCGGCCCATCCCGGGGTTTCCCACGGACAATGACGAGGACCTGCCGCAGCTGACGTTTCCCCAGCCTGTCTCCTGGTATCCGCAACTGCCTCCCGCGCAGTACTCGTGGTACTTCCGTAGCACCGGCGCGACCTACACGGACGGGACGTTGAGGCTGAAGTTCACGCGTCACCTGTGGGACTCCAACGTCCAGCAGTTCGTGTCCACCGACACGGGTGAGTTGACGCTGCGGTGCACTCGTCCGTTCGTGAACGTGCCCTGGCTGCGTCCTGTGATGACCGGTCACGCGGTGATCAACGGAGGGCTCCGGCTGCCGGTGAAGGCGACCAGGACGTCGGCGCGGTATCGCGGCTGCCGGATCGAGGCCGACCTCATGACCGGGCGGGCGTGGCCGAGCAGCGCCGCGTCGTGCGCCGGCGTGGCGGCGAGCTTCGAGGAGATCTACCGCACCGCCGGGTGGGACGTCCAGGTCACGGTGAACGATCTGAACATCCCCAACGACGGCTTGCTGACGGTCGCGGAGCTGCAGACGCTCATCTCGACGCATCGCCAGGCCGCGGCGAACTTCACCGAGTGGCGCCTCTGGATGCTGGCGGGATCGGCCGACGCGCAGGGGAACTTCGGGCTCATGTTCGACACTGACGACACACCGCGCGAAGGTGTTGTCGGGTATGCCGATGCGCGGTTCGGGGACCAGGACTTCATCATGCCGAGCGCGCGCGGACAGGCGCTCCACGATGTGCCCTTCGCGTTCCTGCGCACCCTGGTGCACGAGGCCGGGCACGCGTTCAATCTCTTCCACCCCAAGCACGACGTTCACGTGAACCCGGTCGGCCCGACGATCATGAACCAGACCGGCGACGTCATGGGTTTCGCGAGCACCGCGAACCCCTATCCCTGCAACGCGAGCATGACCTTCGACCAGCACAACAGGAACTCGCTCATCCACGCACCCGATCCACAGGTCCGGCCGGGGTGGCGGATGTTCGGCTGGGGCCACGGTTCGGCGAGCTCCGGTGTGCCCGAACCCGCCGACGTCCACGGGCTCGTCCTCGCGCCCGGCTCCACCGATCTCCGGCTCACGCTGAGCGTTCCGACCGAGGTGCACCAGGGCGAGTACGTCATGGCCGAGGTCGAGGTCACGAACGTCGGTGACGTGCCTCGTGACGTGAGCGCCGCGATGAACCTCGCCCAGGGCGATCTGCGGCTCCTCCGCGTACGGCCCTCGCAGGCCGTCGATCAGATCCACGACGTCGTACTCGCCTGCGGCCCCAGGAAGATGGTCCGGCTGCAGCCCGCCGAGTCGCTCACGGGACGTGCGCAGCTGCTGTTCACCAGCGTCGGCTACACCTTCGACGAGATCGGCACGCACGAGATCTACGCGGAGTTCGATCCCGGCGAGGGCGACAGGGTCGTCCGCAGCGGACATGTCCGCGTGCACGTGCGACCACCGCAAACCGGCAAGGAGCTCGCCTTTGCCCAGCTGACCGCGGACAACAGGGTCGGACGGGCGGTGGCGCTCGGTGACTTCGGGCAGGACCTCGTGACCGCGGACCGGCTCACCACCGCCGCGGAACAGTTCCCGGAAACCGACACCGGAGCGGCCTTCGCGCTCGTGATGGCCAACTCCCTCGCCCGGAAGCACACCGACTTCCGCACCGCGGACGTCCGCGAGGCCGATCCCGGTGACGCCCGGCGATTCCTCGAACTGGCGGCGCGCTCCAGGTCCGCCGCGCACCTGCTCGCGCTCGCGACGACGGTGGCATGCCCGGTCGAGACGGACGCACCGGTCGTCGGCATGGCACTCGACGCGGCGGCCGACGGCGCCTCCGAGCACGAACTGGGCGAGGCCCGCGCGATCGCCGCCGACTTCCGCGACCCCAGGGCGAGGTGACACGACCCGTTCAGCCCAACGCGCAAGTGTACGCAAGTACTTGCGTACACTTGCGCCATGACGCAAAGGCGCTTGGCCGAGGTCGCGGCCAAAGTCGGGGTCAGCGAAGCCACGGTCAGCCGGGTGCTGAACGGCAAGCCTGGTGTCTCGGACGCCACGCGCAGTGCCGTGCTCACAGCCCTCGACGTGCTCGGATACGAACGGCCGACCCAACTGCGTGGTGAACGGGCGCGGCTCGTGGGCCTGGTGCTGCCCGAGCTGCAGAACCCGATCTTCCCGGCGTTCGCGGACGTCGTGGGCAACGCGCTCGCGCAACGAGGTTTCACGCCGGTGCTGTGCACGCGGACGGCAGGCGGGGTGACCGAGGCCGAGTACCTGGAGCTGCTGCTGGAACAGCACGTGTCCGGGATCGTGTTCGCTGGCGGGTTGTACGCGCAGAAGGACGCGAGCCACGGGCACTACCAGCAGATGATGTCGCGGAAACTGCCCGCGGTGCTGGTCAACGCGGCCATCGACGACCTGGCGTTCCCGCGGGTGTCGTGCGATGACGCGGTGGCGGTCGAGCAGGCGTACGGGCACCTGGTGTCGCTCGGGCACCGCAAGATCGGGGCGGTGCTGGGGCCGCCGGACCACGTGCCGAGCCAGCGGAAGTTCGAGGCGATCCAGAAGTGCGGCGGGGCGGTGGTCGAGCACGCGATGTTCTCGCTGGAGGGAGGGCAGGCGGCGGCGACCAAGCTGGTGCAGCGCGGGGTCACGGCGATCATCTGCGCGAGCGACCCGCTCGCGCTCGGCGCCATCAGGGCCGTCAGGCGGGCCGGGCTGGATGTGCCGAAGGACGTGTCGATCATCGGGTATGACGACTCGGCGTTCATGACCTGCACGGATCCGCCGCTCACGACGGTGCGGCAGCCCATCGAGGCGATGGGGCGGGCGGCGGTGGAGCTGCTGGCTAACCAGATCTCCGGCAAGGCGGTGGCGCCGGACGAGTTGCTCTTCGAGCCCGAGTTGGTGGTGAGGGCGTCCACGTCGCCGGCTAGGTAACGAAGACAGTCGACTTCTTGCGAGATCTCGTCCAGATATTGCGTTCAGATGTCACGGCGATTTATGGTCGCCGTCACATCGACGCGCTCGCGAGAAGGGCGGCCCCACCATGAAGAAGTCCGCTGCCGTGCTGCTGGGCTGTGTCCTCGTTTGACACCGCCGTTGTGGGAGCGGTTCCACGCCGGAAGCGGGCGGCAAGGTCGTCATCAACATCAACGGCCAGCCACCGCAGACGCAGGCGTTCGACCGCAAGGTCTTCGACGAGGACGTGGCGGAGTTCGAGAACCAGAACAAGGACATCGACCTCGTGCCACACGAGGGGTTCATGGACCCGAAGACGTTCTCGGCGAAGCTCGCGGGCGGGCAGCTGGAAGACGTCTTCTACGTCTACTTCACGGACCCGGCGGCGCTGATCGCCAGGAAACAGGCCGCCGACCTCACCGACTTCGTCAAGGACGTCCCGAACTACGGCAACCTCAAGCAGGAGCTTAAGGACGTCTTCACGGTCGACGGCAAGGTCTACGGGCTGCCGACGGCCAACTACACGATGGGCCTGCTCTACAGCCGCACCAACTTCACCAAGGCCGGCCTCGACCCGAACAGCCCGCCGAAGACGTGGGACGAAGTGAGAGCCGCCGCCAAGAAGCTCAAGGCGCGGGCGTCACCGGATTCGCCGAGTACAGCAAGAGCAACCAGGGCGGCTGGCACTTCACCACGTGGATCAAGTCCGTCGGCGGTGACGTCGCCCGCAAGGACGGCGACACCTACAAGGCCGACTTCAACAACGACAAGGGTCGCGAGGTCCTGCGCAGGCTCAAGGAGATGCGCTGGGACGACAACTCCATGGGCGAGAAGCAGCTCCTGGAGATCGGCGACGTGCAGAACATGATGGGCGCCGGTCAGCTCGGCATGTACCTGGCCGCACCGGACAACGTCGCCGCGATCGTCAACCAGTTCAAGGGCAAGTACGACGACTACGGCCTCGCGCGCGATTCCCGGGCAGCAGGGCACGTTGCTCGGCGGCGAAGGCTACATGATCAACCCCAAGGCCACCCCGGAGAAGATCAAGGCGGGCCTGAAGTGGATCCAGTGGAAGTACCTGAACCCGGACCGGCTGGAGGACAACCTCCAGCGCTACAAGGACCGTGGCCAGCCCGTCGGCCTGCCGATCCCGCCGATCGCCGACGTCTGGACCGGTGAGCCGCGCAAGAAGCAGGAAGAGCTCAAGGGCAAGTACGCGACCATGCCCGTGCAGAACTTCCAGGCCTATGTGGACGGTTCCGAGAGCACCAAGGGCACACTCGAACCGCCGAAGCGCGCAACAGGTCTACGCGATCCTCGACAACGTCGTGCAGGCCGAACGCTGACGTAACAATCGCGACGCCGACCAGCGCACAACTGCTCGAAGGACGCCGAGGCCAAGGCCAACGCCGTTCTGGCCCAGGTGAAGTAGGTGCGGCGCCACGTCACCGCGTACGGCTTCCTCAGCGCTCGCGCTGGTCGTTTTCGCGGTGTTCTCCTGGTACCCGATCGTGCGCGGGGTGATCCTGAGCTTCCAGCAGGTCAACTTCGTCTCGGACCCCGACTGGGTGGGCTGGGAGAACTTCCAGAGGCTGTTCGACGATCCGCTGTTCGCGGTGGCGTGGCGCAACACGCTGTACTTCACGGTCCTCGCACTGGTCATCGGCTTCGGCGTGCCGTTCCTGACCGCCGTGGTGCTCAACGAGCTCCGGCACGCCAAGGGCTACTTCCGCCTGCTCGTCTACCTGCCGGTGATGTTGCCACCGGTGGTCACGGCGTTGCTGTGGAAGTGGTTCTACGACCCGGGACCCGGCCTGTTCAACTCCGTCCTCAGAGGACTGGGTCTGCCGACCTCGCAGTGGCTGGACTCCGCCGACACCAGCCTGCTCAGCATCGTTCTCCTGACCACGTGGGCGAACATGGGCGGCGCGACGCTGATCTACCTGGCCGCGCTGCAGACCATCCCCGGCGAGCTGTACGAGGCCGCGGAACTGGACGGCGCGAACATCCTTCGGAAGCTGCGGCACGTCACCATCCCGCAGACCAAGTTCGTGATCCTCATGCTGCTGCTCCTGCAGGTCGTGGCGACGATGCAGATCTTCACCGAGCCGTTCATCATGACCGGCGGCGGCCCGGAGGACTCGACGGTCACGGTGTTGCTGCTCCTGTACCGGTACGCCTTCGTCTACAACGACTTCGGCACCGCCAGCGCGTTGAGCCTCATCCTCTTCGCGGTGCTCGGCGTCTTCTCCTTCCTCTATCTCTTGGTCACCAGGAAGGCGGACGCATGAGAACCCTCACGAGACCCGGCGGCCGCACCTACTGGATCGTGCTGACCGGGACGCTGATCCTGTTCACCGCCGCGTTCCTGCTGCCCCTCGTCTGGGTCCTGATCGGCGCGTTCAAACCACCGGCGGAACTCGCGCAACAACCGCCGACGATCCTGCCGCGGACGTGGGAACCCGAGGCGTACGTCAACGCCTGGAACTACATGGACCTCGGCCGGTTCTTCCTCAACACGATCGTCGTCGCGTTCGGCGCGTGGGCCGTGCAGATGGCCGTCGTCGTCCCGGCCGCCTACGCGCTCAGCAAGCTCAGACCGTTGGGCGGCAACGTGGTCCTCGGCCTGATGCTCGCCACCCTGATGCTGCCCGCGACGGCGATCCTGGTCCCGGTGTACCTGACGATCTCCGACCTGAACCTGCTCAACAACCCGGCGGGCATCTGGCTGCCCGCCGCGGCGAACGCGCTGAACGTCTACCTGCTCAAGCGCTTCTTCGACCAGATCCCCGAAGAACTCCTCGAAGCGGCCCGGATCGACGGCGCGAACACGTGGACGACGCTCATCCGGATCGTCCTGCCGATCTCCCGGCCCATCCTCGCCGTCGTCTCGATCTTCACGGTCGTCGCGGCGTGGAAGGACTTCATCTGGCCGCTGCTCGTGTTCTCCGACCCGGCGAAGCAGACGCTCAGCGTGGCGTTGCAGCGCTTCGCCCCCGACACCCCGATCAACCTCCTCCTGGCCGGGCTCGTGCTCGCCGGCCTGCCGATGGTCTCGCTGTTCCTGGCGTTCCAGCGGCACATCCTCGCGGGGCTCACCGCGGGCGGCATAAAAGGATGAAAGGACACCGCATGAGCTGGTGGCGCAACGCATCCATCTATCAGGTCTACCTCCGCAGCTTCGCCGACGGGAACGGGGACGGCATCGGCGACCTGGCCGGCCTTCGGCAGCGTCTCCAGCACATCGCGAGCCTCGGCTTCGACGCCATCTGGCTCAACCCGTGGTATCCGAGCCCGCTCGCCGACGGCGGGTACGACGTGGCGGACTACCGCGACATCGAGCCGGTGTTCGGGTCGCTCGCCGACGCCGAGAAGCTGATCGCCGACGCGCACGGGCTCGGCATCAGAGTGATCATCGACCTCGTCCCGAACCACTGCAGCGACCAGCACCCGTGGTTCAAGGACGGCTTATGGGATCGCTTCCACATCCGGGACTCCGACGAGATCCCCAACGACTGGCAGTCCCGCTTCGGCGGTCCGGCCTGGAGCAAGCTCGACGACGGCCGCTGGTACCTGCACCTCTACGCCGCCGAGCAGCCGGACTTCAACTGGGAGAACCCGGTCGTCAACAATGAATTCGAGGACATCCTGCGGTTCTGGCTCGACCGCGGGGTGGACGGGTTCCGCATCGACGTGGCGGACGGACTGGTCAAGGACTTCTCCCGGCCCGACGCCGACCAGCCGTACTCGGACCAGGACGGCGTGCACGAGATCTACCGGGAATGGCGCCGCATCACCGACTCCTACGACGGCGACCGGATTCTCGTCGGCGAGATGTGGCTGCCGGACCCGATCAGGTTCGCCCGCTACCTGCGGCCGGACGAGATGCACTCCGCGTTCAACTTCGACTTCCTGTGCTGCCCCTGGAACGCCCAGGAACTCCGCCAGGTCGTCGACGACACGCTGGCCGCGCACGAACCCGTCGGTGCGCCACCGACCTGGGTCCTCTCCAACCACGACGTCACCCGCCACGTGACACGGTACGGCCGGGAGAAGACCGGATTCTCGTTCGCCGACAGGCAACACGGCGCCCCGACGGACTTCGACCTGGGGACGCGACGAGCTCGCGCGGCGATCATGCTCACCGCCGCGCTTCCCGGCGGGGTCTACGTCTACCAGGGCGAGGAGCTCGGTCTCTGGGAGGTCGAGGACCTGCCCGACGAGCTGCGCGAGGACCCGGTGTGGCACCGCTCCGGCTTCACCGACCGGGGCCGGGACGGCTGCCGCGTGCCACTCCCCTGGTCCACCGACGACGGCCCGAGCTGGCTGCCGCAACCCGCGGACTGGCAGTCGTTCTCGGTCGCGGCCCAGACGGACGACCCTGAATCGATGCTCAGCCTCTACAAGCTGGTGTTCGCGCACCGACGCGCGATCGACGGCGACCTGGAATGGCTCGACGCAGGCGAGAACGTGCTGGCGTTCAAGCGCGGCAACCACACCTGCATCGTCAACCTGTCCGACCAGGCGATCGACCTCGCGAAGACGCCAACGTTGTCAAGCATCCCCCTGACCAACGGCCAGCTCCCTCCCGACGCCACCGCCTGGCTCCAGGCCTGAACAAACCATGAGGGGCGCTTTCATGGACGAGGTCCATGAAAGCGCCCCTCATGGTTTTCATGGACTCCCGGTCACGCCGACTTCAGCGGTCCATGGAGGCCATCCGGGCACGCTCATGCGGCGGTTCGGGCGTGCCCAGTCTCGTCGAACTGCGTGAACGGGGCGTCACACACGGCGAACCGGGCAGAAATCGGGCAGGATTTCACTCAGTTGTGGTGCCGGCCACAGTGTTTCCAGGGTGTTTCATCTAGGCACGGCCCGAACGGGCAACCCGAGCGCCGAGTGGGCAGGTGACATGCGAGCCGAGGAACGCAAGCGGCGCATCCTGGCCAGAGCCCGCGCCGACGGCCGCGTCGACGTGGTGGAGATGGCGCAGGAACTGCGCGTCGCACCCGAAACGGTCAGGCGTGATCTGCGGCTGCTCGACGAGCACGGCCTGGTGCGGCGCACGCACGGCGGCGCGATTCCCGTCGAGAGTGCCGGCTTCGAGACCGGACTGAGGTTCCGCGCGGGCTCGCACGTGCCGGAGAAGCGACGGATCGCGAAGGCCGCCGCCGAACGGATCGACGACGCCGAGACTGTCTTCATCGACGAGGGCTTCACGCCGCAGCTCGTCGCCGAGGCGTTGCCGACCGACCAACCCGCTCACGATCATCACCGCGTCGCTGCCGACCGCGGCGGCGATGTCCGAGCACCCGTCCTGCGACGTTCTGCTGCTGGGCGGCCGGGTTCGCGGGCACACACTGGCCACTGTGGACCACTGGGTGCTGCGGATGCTGGGCGAGATGGTGATCGACCTCGCCTACATCGGCGCCAACGGCATCTCCCGCGAGCACGGCCTGACCACGCCCGACCCGGCGGTCGGCGCAGTCAAGGCCAAGGCGCTCAGCGTGTCCCGGCGGAAGATCTTCGTCGGCGTGCACACGAAGTTCGGTGTGTCCAGCTTCAACCGGTTCGCCGAGGTCGCCGACTTCGAGGCGATCGTGACCGACACCGGCCTGTCCGCACACGAGGCCCACCGCTACGCGCTGCTCGGTCCCAAGGTCATCAGAGCCTAGAAGTGCCACGGGCACGTCAACCGTCTTCGACGCGCCCAAAATACCTTGCCAATTCATTTTGGCTGGAAAGGAACCGACGATGTCGTCGATTCGCACACTCGGCGCCGCCACCGCTGTGTTGCTACTGGCTTCCGCCTGCGCGGGTGCGGGAGGTGGTGGGGGCAGCGGCACGGACTCCATGAACGTGCTGATGGTGAACAACCCGCAGATGCTCGACCTGCAGAAGCTCGACCGCCGACAACTTCACCAAGGACACCGGCATCAAGGTGAACTTCACGGTGCTGCCGGAGAACGACGTCCGCGACAAGATCAGCCAGGACTTCTCCAGCCAGGCCGGGCCAGTACGACGTGGCGACGATCTCCAACTACGAGACGCCGATGTACGCCAAGAACGGCTGGCTGGCGCCGATGGACGACTTCGTGGCCAAGGACAGCGGCGTTCGACCAGGCCGACATCCTCGAACCGATCAGGCAGTCGCTGACCGCCGCGGACGGCAAGGTTTACGCGCAGCCGTTCTACGGCGAGTCGTCGTTCCTCATGTACCGCAAGGACATCTTCGAGGCCAAGGGCGTGACGCTGCCCGACAAGCCGACGTGGCAGCAGGTCGCCGAGGCCGCGCAGCAAGGTCGCCACGCCCGAGGTGCGCGGCATCTGCCTGCGCGGCCAGCCGGGTTGGGGCCAGGTGATGGCGCCGCTCACGACGGTCGTGAACACCTTCGGCGGCACGTGGTTCACCAAGGACTGGCAGGCGCAGGTGAACGCGCCGGAGTTCAAGGAGGCCACCAAGTTCTACGTCGACCTGGTGCGCAACCACGGTGAGGCCGGCGCTCCGCAGGCCGGGTTCGCCGAGTGCCTGAACAACATGACGCAGGGCAAGACCGCGATGTGGTACGACGCAACGGTCGCCGCCGGTCTGCTGGAGGCCGACGACTCGCCGGTCAAGGGCAAGCTCGGCTTCACCCAGGCGCCGGTCGTGAAGACCGACAGCTCGGGCTGGCTCTACACGTGGGCGTTCGGCATCCAGAAGGCGTCGAAGAAGCAGGACGCGGCCTGGAAGTTCATCTCGTGGGCGTCCGGCAAGGGCTACGAGGAACTGGTCGGCAAGAAGCTCGGCTGGTCGAAGGTGCCGGACGGCAAGCGTTCCTCGACCTATCAGCGTGCCGAGTACAAGCAGTCGTCCGGCTCGTTCTCCGCGCAGGCCGAGGCCGCGATCAAGGGCGCGAAGCCGCTCGACCCCGGCGTGCAGCCGCGGCCGGCGCCGGGCATCCAGTTCGTCGACATCCCCGAGTTCACCGACCTGGGCACGCAGGTGTCGCAGCAGATCAGCTCGGCGATCGCGGGCGCGATGTCCGTCGACGACGCGCTGAACGACGGACAGGGTCTCGCCGAGAAGGTCGCCGCGAAGTACAAGGGGCAGTGACGATGGCAGTGCTCGACGCGGGCCGCGGCCGGCAACCGGATCGGCCGCCGCCCGTCCCCCGCAAGTCCCGCCGACCGACTGGGCCAGGCGAGCGCCGCTGCTGCCGGCGCTGATCTTCCTGATCATCGTGACGCAGCTGCCGTTCGTGGCCACGCTGGTCATCTCGTTCATGAAGTGGAACGCGCTCGACCCGACCAACCGCGGGTTCGCCGGGCTTCGACAACTACGTCACCGTGTTCACCGACCCGGACTCCGGTCGTCGGTCGTCAACACCGATCGTGCTGACCGCGTCGGTGGTGCTGGTCAGCCTGGTCCTCGGGCTGCGGCTCGCGCTGTTGCTGGACCGCAGTTCCGCGGCCGCGGCATTCGTCCGGACGATGCTGATCGCGCCGTTCCTGGTGGTCCCGGTCGCCGCGGCGCTGATGTGGAAGCACGTGCTCTACAACCCGGAGTACGGCCTGTTCAACGGGCTCCTGACTGAATCTGGGCTTCGGCTTCGGCACCGCCCAGCCGGACTGGATCAGCTCGATGCCGATGCCCGCGGTCGATGCGTCGCTGGTGTGGCAGTGGACGCCGTTCATGATGCTGATCCTGCTGGCGGGCCTGCAGAGCCGGCCGGTCGACGCGATCGAGGCGGCACAGGATCGACGGCGCGTCGCCGTGGCAGATCTTCCGCTACCTCACGCTCCCGCACCTGCGGCAGTACCTGGAGCTCGGCGGGCTGCTCGGCTCGATCTACATCGTGCAGAACTTCGACGCGGTCTTCACGATCACGTCCGGCGGCCTGGGCACGGCCAACCTGCCGTACACGATCTACCAGACCTTCTTACCAGGCACACGACTACGGCCAGGCGTCCGCGGCCGGCGTCATCGTGGTGATCGGCACGATCATCATCGCCACCTTCGCGCTGCGCGTGGTGTCGTCCCTGTTCCAGAGGAGGAGGCGCCGATGACGCGCGCACCTCGGCGGCCGTGCGGGCCGTGCTCGCGAATCCTGGCCTGTCGCCTGGCATCGCTGTTCTTCGCGCCGGTGGCCTGGATGGTGCTGACCTCGCTGCACAGCGAGGCCGACGCGGCCACCAACCCTCCGTCGTTCACCGCGCCGCTGACCTTCGACGGCTACGCGGAGTTCTTCGGCGCGCGGCGGGCAGCCCGTGGCCACCGCTGCTCAACTCGGCCACCGCGCAGCATCGGGTCCACGATCCTGGTGCTGCTGCTGGCCATCCCGGCCGCGTACGCGCTGTCGATCAAGCCGGTGGAGAAGTGGACGGACGTGCTGTTCTTCTTCCTGTCCACCAAGATGCTGCCGGCCGTGGCGGCGCTGCTGCCGATCTACCTGATCGCGCAAGTTCGCCGGCATGCTGGACAACATCTGGCTGCTGCGCATCCTCTACACCTCGATGAACCTGCCGATCGCGGTGTGGATGATGCGGTCGTTCCTGGCCGAGGTGCCGAAGGAGATCCTGGAGGCGGCGGCGATCGACGGCGCCGGGCTGCTCGACCATCCTGCGCCGGGTGGTCGCGCCGATCGCCATGCCCGGCATCGCGGCGACCGCGCTGATCTGCTTCATCTTCAGCTGGAACGAGCTGCTGTTCGCGCGGGTGCTGACCGGCGTGGTGGCCGGCACCGCGCCGGTGTTCCTGACCGGTTTCGTCACCAGCCAGGGCCTGTTCCTGGCCAAGGTGTGCGCCGCGGCCGCTGTCATCTCCCTGCCGGTGCTGATCGCCGGGTTCGCCGCCCAGGACAAGCTGGTCCAGGGCCTGTCGTTGGGAGCGGTCAAGTGAGGGCAGCGGTCATCACCGGCGTCGGGTCCAGGTCGAAGTGACCACTGTCGACGATCCCGTCGCCCGGCCCGCGCGAGGTCGTCGTCGAGGTCGCGGCGTGCGGGCATCTGCGGCACCGACCTGCACATCCTGCAGGGCGAGTTCGCTCCGACGCTGCCGGTCGTGCCGGGCCACGAGTTCGCCGGCGTGGTCGTCGCGATCGGCCCCGACGGTCACCGAGCTGCCGTCGGTGACCGCGTCGCGGTTGACCCGTCGCTCTACTGCCACGAGTGCCACTACTGCCGGCGCGGCCGCAACAACCTGTGCGAGAAGTGGGCGGCCATCGGCGTCACCACCGCCGGTGGCGCCGCAGAGTTCGCGGTCGCGCCGGTGGCGAACTGTGTCCGGCTGCCGGAACACGTGCGGACTCGAGGACGCGGCGCTGATCGAGCCGCTGTCCTGCGCGGTGCGCGGCTACGACGTGCTGCGGTCACAGCTGGCCGCGCACGTGCTGATCTACGGCGCCGGCACCATGGGCCTGATGATGCTGGAGCTGGCGAAGCAGACCGGGGCGGCGACCGTCGACGTCGTGGACCTCAACACCGACCGGCTGGAGACCGGCGCGTGAAGCTGGGCTGCTCAGCGCGGCGACCGCGTCGGCCGACGAGCTGGACCGGCCGCGCGGTCTGGGACGTCGTCATCGACGCCACCGGCAACGCGAAGGCGATCCAGGACGGCCTGGAGCGGGTCGCGAAGGGCGGCACGTTCCTGCAGTTCGGCGTCTCGGACTACGCGGCGCGCGCGACCATCGAGCCGTACAGGATCTACAACCAGGAGATCACCATCACCGGCTCGATGGCCGTGCTGCACTGCTTCGAGCGCGCCGCCGAGCTTTTCGCCGACCGGGGTGCTCGATCCGGAGTTCTTCATCAGCGACCGGGTCCCGCTGGCCGACTACGCCGGTGCGCTGGACCAGTTCAAGGCAGGCAAGGGCCGCAAGATCCAGGTTCTACCCTGACCCTTTGTTTGGAGCGAAAAGCACGTTCGTACGGCCTGTTCGTACGAACGTGCCTTTCGCTCAGATCAACTGAGCGTGTATCCAGAGGAATCCTCGTTACTCCTCTAAGACATGTCGAAGTCCGAGCAGAAGGTTGCACCGCCCTACTTCTCGCACATGTCTGACGAAGAGCTTCTCGCGTGGTACGCGAAGCTCCAGGCGCGGGCGATGAGCCCGCAGTCTGAGGACGTCGATTTCGACCACTCCCACAAGGCCGGAAAGCCGATGACCGTGGAGCAGCTGCGGCACCGGATCATGACCTTCCAGGGATGGCCAGGGGGAATCTCCACCATGGACGCCGGTTCGCCGTTCCACAACCTGTGGCACTGGCTCAGCGACTGACCCGGGCAGAGGTACTCCTCGCTCGGGTCGTTGGCGCGCTGGTGGCCGCGTGTGTGCTCTTCGCCGTCGTGTACACAGCGGCCACCGGCGCGGTTTCGCATCCCCGGAACTGGCTCGTCGCGTTCGCCTGCACCTTGCTCGGGGTGCGGGTGATCGGGCACGTCCAGCGTTCAGCGGTCGGCTGGTTGTTGCTGGTCATGGGCCTGTTCGGCGGGGTCGCCGTCGCGGTCGCCGGGTGGCCTGACGATCATCCGGTCCGGTGGGTCGAATCGTGGGTCTGGTGGCCCACTTACGCGTTGCTGCCCACGGTGGCGCTGGTGTTCCCGGACGGCAAGCCTTTGGGCAGACGGTGGTGGCTCGCGATCGGAGCGAGCCTGCTGAGCGTCGTGCTCGGCAGCATCGGGATCGCCTGGGCGTCGTGGGGCAACACCGACTTCTGGCAGTCCCGCGATGCCGGGCTCGCCAAGACGATCACTCTGTTCGCCGTGCTCCTGGCAGGTCTCGCGGTGATCGCCGCCGTGGTGTCGCTGGTGCTCCGCTGGCGGCGGGCGGAGGGCGACGAACGCCGCCTGCTCGTGTGGGCCGTCGCGTTGCTCGGGCTCGCCGTGGTCGCGACCGTGGTCGAGACGACCGACGGGCACGTGGCGTGGATCGTTGGTGTCGTGGCGTTTCCGGCGGCCGCGGTCATCGCGATCCTGCGGTACGGCCTGTACGACATCAGCCTGCTGATCCACCGGTCGTTGCTCTACGGCACGCTCACCGTCGCGTTGCTGCTGGTCTACATGGGCGTGATGCTCGCGGCCGGTGGGCTGTTCGAGAACGACGCCGAGGTCATCGGCGTGGTGGCGGCCGGGCTGGTGTTCGCGCCGATCCGCAGCTGGGTACAGCGCAAGCTCGACCGGTGGCTCTACGGCGTGCGCGCTGATCCGTACGCCGCGCTGTCGACGTTGAGCGAGAAGCTCGAACGCTCCCAGGACGTGCTGCCGACCGTCGCCGCGACGGTCGCCGAGTCGTTGAAGCTGCCGTACGTGGCGATCCGCGCCGGGTCGGTCCTGGCCGAGCACGGGCGCAGTCGCGGGTGGCCGCAGCTGCGGTTCCCCATGACGTATCGAGGTACGACGTTCGGCGATCTCGTCGTGGAACCCCGCGCACCCGACGAACGGTTGAGCGACAAGGAACTCAGCCTGCTCGTCGACCTCGCCCGCTCCACCGCGCCGGCCGCCCAGTCGATCAAACTCACCTCCGACCTGCAGCTCGCGCGCGAACGGCTCGTACGTGCGCGCGAAGAGGAACGGCTCCGGTTGCGACGCGACCTGCACGACGGCGTGGGGCCCGCGTTGGTCGGGATTCGGTTGCAGCTCAAGGCACTCAGGCGCAGGCTCGGCGACACCCTGGATCCGGTGCTCGCCGACGTCGACACGACCGCCGTCGAGGTGCGCAACCTCGTGGAAGGGCTGCGGCCGCCGATCCTCGACCAAGGGCTGGCTCTCGCCGTGCGGGACGAGGCGGCGCGGTTCAACGGCGACCTGACCGTGCGGGTCGAGGCCGAGGAGATCGACGGGCTCTCCGCCGCCGTCGAGGTCGCGGCCTACCGGATCGTCGCGGAGGCGTTGACCAACACCGCCCGCCACTCCGGGGCGTCCGTCTGCGTGATCACCGTGAGGCAGGACGGCGATCTCGTCGTGGAGATCGCCGACGACGGGCGCGGGGTCGCGGCGAACGCCAAGCCCGGTGTCGGCCTCGACTCGATGCGCGAACGCTGTGCCGAACTGGGCGGATCGTGCACAGTGGGACCCGCGGAACCACACGGGACGCGCGTGGTGGCGCGGATCCCGTTGGAGGCAGGATGACTCGGGTCGTGATCGCGGACGACCACCCGGTGTTCCGGCGGGGCATGAAGGCGCTGCTGGACGGCGAGGACGGCATCTCCGTCGTCGGCGAGGCCGCGGACGGACTCGAAGCCGTGTCCGTCGTGCTGGACCTCGCTCCGGACGTCGTCGTGCTCGACCTGCACATGCCGGGACTGGGTGGGGTCGACGCGGCCAAGCGGATCCTGGACGCACTGCCCGCCACGGGTGTTCTGGTGCTGACCATGCACGAGGACGACGAGTTGGTGTTCGCCGCGATGCGTGCCGGCGCGCGCGGCTACCTCGTGAAGACCACGGACGACGACGAGATCGTGCGGGCCGTGCAGGCGATCGGCGCCGGTGAGGCGATCTTCAGCGCCACCATCGCGCAACGGATGATGGGCTACTTCACCGCCATCGCCTCGACCAAGGCCGTGCTGTTCCCGCAGCTCACCGACCGGGAACGGGACGTGCTGGAGCTGATGGCGTCCGGAATGGACAACACCTCCATCGCCCACCGGCTCAGCCTCTCGCAGAAGACCGTCCGCAACCGGGTGTCCGCGATCTTCACGAAGCTGCAGGTCGCGGACCGTGCACAGGCCATCGTGCGGGCCCGTGAGGCCGGGCTCGGAAGTCCCTCGTAAGTCGGGACAACGGTCACCTGACGGCGGGACACCTCCCCCAGTTCGATCGGCGTCATCCGCCGAGCTTCAGGGGGCTTGACCGCATGGACATCACCTGGGACGTCGCGCACGCACGGCTCAGCCACGAACGCATGCTGCACATCACCAAGGCGCTCATCTCGATGCGCCCGGAGACCGTCACGCTGGGAGGAGGGGAGCCTCTCTCCGTGCCCGGTCTCTTCGAGATCGTCGAACAGTTCCACGCCGAGGGCATCGACGTCGTACTTCGGACGTCCGGCAAGTCGATGCACCCGTCGATGGTCCGGACGCTGCTCGTTTCCTGCACGCGCATCGAGGTGTGCGCGATGGCGTTCACCCACGCCATGCACGCGCTGCACCTGCTCGACATCGGCGCCGCCAAGCTCGACCGGCACGCCGTGTTCGGCCTCGACGCCACCGGCATCCGTCGTGGCCTCGACCGGCTGGAGGACTTCTGCGCCACCACGGCGTTCGAGCTGCCGTCGCTGGCGTTCATCGCGCTGGGCGACACCATCGGGCCGGATCACGCGCAGTACCTTCAGTCGCTCGCGCCCACGTCTGTGCGGGTCACCGTTCAGACCGCCAACACCTCGGTCGCGGTCAGCCGATCCAGCTAGAAAACACTGCCGCGAGCTGCGAAAACATCCTCGATGGGCTGCAACGCACCGAGGGCGAGCCGCAGCAGCACGCGTGCCTTGCGCGGGCACAACCACCCAGCCATCACCGCGCCGCGCTTGATCAGATCCGCTTCGGATCCGGTGAAGCCGTAGGTGTTCTGGAACGTGGTGCCCGCACCGGCACGCGTCGCGACAACGACCGGGAACTGCGCGCGCGAGATCGCATCAGCCATAGCCGCCGACACGTGTCCGACGCCGGTGGCCGCGACCACGACGCCGCCGACGTTCAGCCAGTCGAGCAGCGCGCCGTCGTCGTCCAGCGTCGCCTCGATGAGCGGAACCGTTGGCACGTCGAGAGGTCGCGGCAACGCGGGCTGTTGGTGCGCGGGGTGGAAGAACCGCGGCGCGCCCTCGATGACGAGGCCCAGCGGGCCGGGGAACGACGTGAAGGCGTCAAGCAGGCTGCTGTGCGCCTTGCGAACCCAGCGGGCAGCGTGGATCTCGTCGTTGAGGACAAGGAGGCAGCCGCGTCCGCGTGAGTTGGCGGCACCGGCGACAGCGACCGCGGCGGCGAGGTTGGCCGGGCCGTCCGCGCCGGGCAGGCCGGGGTGCCGCATCGCGCCGGTGACGACGATCGGTTCCTCGTGCTGCCACAGGCAGTCGAAGAAGTACGCGGTCTCTTCGAGCGTGTCGGTGCCCTGGATGATCACGACGCCGCGAGCGCCGCCCGAAGCCTGCCGGTCGGCCCAGTCGAAGGCCTCCAGCAGCGTGGCGAACGTGAGTGACGCGCCAGGGATGGTCGCCAGCGTGGCGATCTCCCCCACCTCCAGGCCTCCGACCAGGTCCTGAGCACCGAGCGTCGGTGCGACGGTCCCGGACCCCGTCATCGTGATCGTGCCGCCGAGCGAGGCCACCGCCACACGTGATTCCATGCACCCCACCCTAGGGCTTCCCAGCTGGCGGAACGATTTGTCTCCGATGTACCCACCCCTTGACCATGGGGCCGTGTCAACCGTTGTCATCCGCTCTGCCGCCGACGTGAACGCGCTGGTCAACTCCGGTGCGGCGCGCGGCAGCAACGCCCGTGTGATCGTGTTCCTCGCCCTCGGCGGGATCTTCCTCGACGCGTACGACTTCACGTCGCTCGCCTACGGCATGCGTGACATCACCGCGCAGTTCGGGCTGTCACCGGCCTGGGCGGGGATCGTCAACGCGTCGATCATGGTGGGCGCGGTGGTGGGCGCGTTGTTCGGCGGTGTGCTGGTCGACCGGATCGGCCGCTATCGGGTGTTCATGGCGGACATGCTGTTCTTCGTGGTCGCGGCGGTGGGCTGTGCGCTCGCGCCGAACGAGTTCGTGCTCGTCTTCTTCCGGTTCCTCATGGGCATCGGTGTCGGCATGGACCTGCCGGTGGCGATGGCGTTCCTGGCGGAGTTCTCCCGGCTGACCGGGCGCGGCAGCAAGGCCTCCCGGACAGCCGCGTGGGCGCCGGCGTGGTTCACGGCGACCTCCGCCTGCTACCTGATCATTCTCGGGCTCTACCAGGTCGTGCCGCACGAGCATCTGTGGCGGTTCACGGTCGGGTTCGGCGCGGTGCCGGCGATCGCGATCCTGTTGGTGCGCAAGAAGTACATGAACGAGTCGCCGTCGTGGGCGGCGCAGCAGGGCGATCTCGACGGCGCTGCCCGGATTCTGCGGGAGTCGTACGGCGTCGACGCGGTGGCGGAGGCTCCGGAGGCTCCGGCGGAGAAGAAACCGCGCGGGTCGTTCCGGCCGTTGTTCAACGCCAGGTACCGGTTGCGGACGACGCTCGCACTGGCCGTCGCGTTGGCACAAACGTTCGCCTACAACGCTGTCGCGTATGGACTTCCGGTGATCATCGCGTCGTTCCTGGCGCAGGGGCCGCTGACCACGATCACGGCGTCGCTGGTGCTCAACCTGGGGTTCGCGGTGACCGGCGGCCTGCTCGGCATCCGCTGGGCACGTCAGGGCGCGTGGCGGATGACCGTGCTCGGGTTCGCCGTGCAGCTGGCGTCACTCATCGCGCTCGCGGTGATCGGCAAGCCGACCGGCGGTCTCGCCCTGGCGGCGCTGTTGTCGTTGGGCGCCTTCCTGTTCGCGCAGGCGTGGGGGCCGGGCGCGCACTACATGACGTTCGCGTCGCTGAGCTACCCGACGTCGCTGCGAGGGGTCGGCGTCGGGTTCAACCAGGGCGTGCTGCGGATCGGGTCGACGCTGTCGCTGTTCCTGTTCCCGATCCTCGCCACGTCGTTGGGCACCGGGGTGTTCTGGGTGATCGCAGCGGCGCCTGCAATCGGTCTGCTGGCGCTGCTGCTGATCCGCTGGGAGCCCGTCGGATACGACGTTGACGCCGAAGACTCACTTGCTGTCGAATCCCGCTGATGACACAACTCGCTCACGCCGGGCACACCTTCGTCAACTTCTCCAACGGCACCTACCGCTGGGTCGACATCACCCGCTTCCGGCTGCCCGACAACACGAGCGACGACCGGGCCGCACTCGCCGCGTTGATCGAGCACGAGCTGTACGGATCCGACCACGCGGGCGGTGATCCCGGCGCAGACCCCGTCCGGCACGGCCCGTACTGGCGGGATCGCATCACGCCCGACGGCTTCGACCTCATCGACGCCGGCGCCGCGGAGTCGCTGCTGTACGCCTGGTCGCGGCGCGAGGAGGAACCACCCGAGGCCGTGCGCGCCGGACTGGAGCGCGAGGTCTACCAGCCGCTGCGCGCCGCCGACCGCGTCTACCGGCTGCGCGACCTCGGCGAAGGCGCGCAGCACGACTGGGGCTGGGTCCTGTGGGAGTTCGAGGAACTCGTCCTCATCGGACCCACCGATCTCACCCTCGTCGTCGCCGCCATCGACTGATCTCGATCACTGCGTCCAGTACTTGATGTTGCGGAAGCGAGCCTCGGCGCGGCCGCTGCCATGGTGGTAGACGCCGTTCTTGAAGTGGCGTGTGGCCTTGCCGCGGTCCTTGACGGTCGCCTTGAGCGCGCCGTTCGCGTAGACCTTGATCGTGCCGGTGCCGCCGGAGACCGCGGAGTGCTCGACGCGGATGCGGACCCAGGTGTTGTAGACGTTCTGCGCGATCACGGTACTGGTGTAGTACCGGAGCGTGCCGCCGTTGGCGTTGGTCGCGTTCAGCATGAAGTCGGTGGCGGGCGTGCCGGGAGCTCCGCCGCGTACCCGCAGGATCTGCATGACCGTGGGGCCGTTGACGCCGCTGGGCACGTAGATCTCGCCCTCCCACGCGTGCTGGCCGCTCGAGTACTCCTGCTCCCAGCGCATTTCCGTACGCGGGTCGGTGTTGCTGCCCTGCGAGTGTGGCTCGTCGGAGTCGAGCACCCAGCACGTGTGGACACCGCCGGAGTTGCTGTACCTGGCGCTTTGCGGGAGGTTCCACGGCTTCTGGACCTTGAAGGTGAACGGCGTCTGCGTCCAGGCCGGAGCCGCGTTCGCGGGCGTCGCGAGCAGGGCCAGCGCGGGCAGGGCGAGCACGGAACGACGGGGCAGGTTCACAGGGGAGCCTCCGGCCTCAGGCAAATGGTCTGGACCGCATCGTGTTGCCTTGAGGCCGGATGGCGCAATCCCGTGGTCTACTCCGAAATTCCGATCACTGGCGCCAGTAGGTGATGTTACGGAAGCGGGCCTCCGCGCGGCCGCTGCCGTGGTGGTAGACGCCGTTCTTGAAGTAGCGGTTCGCCGGGCCTTCGTCGGCGTGGGTCAGCTTCAGCGAACCGTTGTAGTAGGTCCGCGTCGTGCCGCGACCACCCGCGACCGCGGTGTGCTCGATCCGGATGGTGAACCACTTGTTGTAGATACCGGTCGCGATGACCTGGTTGCTGTCCTTGCGCAACGTGCCGCCGCCGGCGTTGGTGACGTTGAGCATGATGTCGGTGGCGCGTGTTCCGGCGGGGCGGTTCTCGCGCAGGATCTGCACGACGGTCGGGCCGCTGACGCCGCTCGGGATGAAGATCTCGCCCTGCCACGCGCGCTGGCCGCTCGTGTACTCCTGATTGAACCGCAGCTCGGTGCGAGGATCCGTTGGGCTGCCAGGGGTGTGGGGCTGGTCGTAGTCGTAGACCCACATCGTGTGGACGCCACCCGTGAAGCTGTACCTGGCGCTCTGTGCGAGGTTGTGCGGCTTCTGGACGGTGTAGCTGTACGGGGTCGACGTCCATTGCGCGGACGGCGGCTGGGCGAGCGCGGAACCTGTCGACGCGCCCACCAGGGCTAGTACGGACAGTGCGATGAACGATCGGCGGCGAGCAGGGGAAGCCACGATGATCCCTCCGGCCTCGATAAGTGGTCTAGGCCACTACTGTGAGGTGCGAGGACGGAGGGAATCAATGCTTTGTTCAGTTTCCGGAACACAATTCAGATAGGTGAACCGTTCACATTTCTGAACACAGCTCGTCATAGGTGGGAAACTTCGTGGCGATGTCGCTGCCGGTGAAGTTTCCGACCCAGCCGTCGTCGTCGTGGAAGAACCGGACCGACACGTAGTCGGGCGTCGTGCCCATGTCGAACCAGTGCGTTGTGTTCGCCGGAACGCTCAGCAGGTCGCCCGCCTCGCACAGCACGCCGTAGACCTTCCCGCCGATGTGCAGGTAGAAAACGCCTGAGCCACGGGCGAAGTAGCGGTCCTCGTCGTCATCGTGGGTGTGCTCGGCGAGGAACTTGTGGCGGAACTCGACGGCCTTCGCGCGGTACTCATCGGTGTCGGCCGGGGTCATCTCCATCGCGTCGACGAGGATATAACCCTCGGTCTCGGTGACGCGCGAGATTTCCTTTTCGTAGACCTGCAAGGCGTTCTCCGCGGTCACACCGTCCACAACGGACCACCGCTCGAACCGCACGCCGTGCTCCTTGAGCTCGGTCGCGACCTCCACGGGGTCGGTCGTGCGGACCAGGACCTCGTCCGGGCCGGACTCCGGCCACACCGTCAGCAGCGTCATGCGTGCCTCCCCGTAAAGGTGTCTCGTGTCTCCACTTTGAAGCGCAGCAACCATTCCAGGCATTCCAGGCGGTGCCTTGCCTGCACCAGGTCGTCGCCCCACACGTACACGCCGTGCCGTGCGACGAGCAACGCCGGTACCCCAGGGTCGAAGCCCTTCTCGAAGGTGTCGCCCAGTTCGACCATGTCCTGCGAGTTCCCGACGACCGGGATCACGACCTCTTCGTGCGCGTACCGGCCGAAACCCTTGAGCATTTCGAGGTCCTTGAGCGTGACGCCGTCCGGCCAGAACTCGGCGGCGACGACCGGGGCCAGCGCGTGGACGTGCACGACCGCGCCCGCTCCAGCGACCCTGGCGATCCTGGCGTGCAGCCCTGCTTCCGCGGACGGGACCTTGTCGGAGTCGACCGCGCGGCCCTCCGAGTCGATCACCACACTGTCCTGAGCCGTGATCTCGCCCTTGTCGACGCCACTGACCGTGACCGCGAGCCTGAGCGGATCACGTTGCAGCACCACGGAAAGGTTGCCGGAGGTGCCGCGCATCCAGCCCAGCCCGGCGTACCGGGCGCACTCCCTGGCGAGCTCCGCCGTCACGAGAGTTCCCACACCGTCGGGTGCGGCGAGAAGTCGGCGTTACCGTACGGCTCACCGGCGCGCGCGACGCCGACCGTCTTCCAGCCCGCCTCCTGTGCGGCGTGCAGCTCCGCCGGAACGTCGCTGTAGAACGTGATGTCGTCCGACTCCAGCACCGCGGCGATCTTGCGGTACGACTCGGCCTCGCGCTTCGGACCGGCGTTGACCGTGTCGAAGTGGTGCAGCAGCAACGGGGTCAGGTCACCGTCGGTCGTGTGCATGAAGAACGCGATCTGGCCCGCGACCGAGCCGGACGAGAAGATCGCGAGCTGCACGCCGTCGTCGTGCCACTTGCGGATCGCCGGGACGACGTCCGGGAAGAACTCGGCCACGAGGTCGCCCTCGGCGTAACCGCGCTGCCAGATGAGGCCCTGCAACGTCTTGAGCGGCGTGACCTTCTGGTCCGCGTCCATCCAGTCGTGCAGTGCCTTGACAACGTCGTCGTGGCCGCTGAGCTCCTTGATCTGGTTGACGGCGGCGATCACCACCGGATCGTCACCGTGCTCCTCGATCCACGGCCCGAGCCGCGGCCGGGCGTAGTCGTACAGGACGACCAGCACCTGGTCGGTCGCGCTCAGCGTCCCCTCGATGTCGAGGACGATCCACCTGGTCACCGCTGATCTCCTTCGTAGTACCTGTCCAGCTCCCCGGCGCGGTAGACGCCCCGGTCCGTCACCACGTTCGTGACGAACCTCGGCGGCGTCACGTCGAACGCCGGGTACAGCCCTTTCACCCTCGGCGTGGCGCTCGGTCTGCCGAGCACCCGCAGCACCTCGGCGCCGTCGCGGAACTCGATCTCCACGTCGTGCGACGTCGGCGCCTTGAGGTCCGGCGCCTGCACCAGGGCGTGGAACGGTACGCCGAACGCGTGCGCGGCCACGGCCAGCCCCAGTGTGCCGACCTTGTTGACGACGTGCCCGTCCATGGTGACCCGGTCGGCCGCCGTCACCAATGCGTCTATTTCGCCACTTTGCAGAACTGCCGCGCCCATTCCGTCCGTGATCAGCGTGGTGTCGACGCCCATCTCGATCAACGTCTCCGCGGTGAGGCGGGCGCCCTGCAGATAAGGCCTGGTCTCGGTGCAGAAGAACTTCAGCCGCTTGCCCTGTGCCTGCGCCGCCCGCACCGTCTCCGTGAGGTAGAGGTCGGCCCAGCAGTGCGTGAGGACGGTGGCCTGGTCCGGCAACAGGTTCGCCGTGTGCTCACCGAGCGCCTGACTCTTGGCGCGGTAGCGGGCATCGCCCGCCAGCGCACCGTGCAGAGCGTTCCCGACGTCCTGGGCTTCGTCGACCGCCTCGAGGACGATCTCGGTCGCCTTGTGCAGGGCGTTGTTGGTGCGCCTGGTGTTCTCAAGTCGCCGTGCGGTCTCGGCGAGCTCCGCACGGGCTTGCGCGAACGGTTTCCCTTGGAGGGTGCGCGCTTTGAGCACCATGCCGTAGAGGACCGCGAAATACGGCCCCGAGGACTGGGTGACCATGTCCTCGATCGCCGTCGCGACTTCCTCGACCGTCCTGCAGAGCACCCATCTGCGTTCGAACGGGAACTCGCGGCGGTCGAGGATCAGCACCCCGTCGTCCGTGAGCTTCACCGAGTCGGCGAGGACGGGCTGCATCAGCTGTACCCGGTGTGCGCCGGGCGCGCGCCGGTCAGGAAGTGCTCGCCGACCTCGCGTGCCTTGTAGACGACCGGATCGTGCAGCGTGAGCGTGCGGGCGTTGCGCCAGAACCGGTCCACCGCGTACTTGCCAGCGGTGCCCCTCGCGCCGATCTGTTCGAAGACGCGGCTGGTGACCTCGTTGACGACATTGGTGCTGACGACCTTGGCCTCGGAGATCGTGACCGCGACCTGGGCGCGTTTGGCCGGCGTGAGGTGCCTGCCGAGCTCGCTCGCCTCCCAGAGCTCCTTGCCTGCCTCGTCCGCGAGCAGACCCGCGGCTCGCGTCTGGGCGACCATCTCGCCGTACGCGGCGACGATGTACGGGTCCTCGGTCGCCGTCTCCACCCCGCTGACGAACCACGGGCGGGTCTTCGTGCGGGTGTAGTCGGCGGCTTCCTGGAGCGCGCCTTCGGCGATGGCGACGTAGAGCTGGGCGAGCACCAGCTGGAACCCGATCGCGGCGAGGCTGATGCGCGGGTCCTCGTTGGGCGGCTGCACGCCGAGGATCTCGGTCACCTCGACGTTTTCGAAACTGACGCCGCCGGACGCGGTGAGGCGCTGCCCGATGTTGTCCCAGTCGTCCAGGTAGGTGATTCCGTCGGCTTTGCCGTCGAGCAGGAAGGTGAGCTTCTCGCCGTTGTCCGTGCGGGTCGCGCTGACCACGATCCGGTCGGCCACACTCGCTCCGGTGGCGAACGTCTTGCGGCCGTTGAGCAGGAAGCCACCGTCGGAGGGCGTCAGTTCGAGCGCCGCGTCGAGCGGGTTGCTGACGCCTGCCCAGAACTGGTCGTCGGCCCTGCTGAACCCGGCGTCGAACAGTCCGCTCCGCCAGACCTGCAGGTAGTGGTACCCGAGAAGGTGCCCGACGTTGGCGTCGGCGGCACCGATGACGCGGTTGATCCTCTGCTGGGTCGCCCAGTCGGTGACGTTCAGCAGCCCGCTCTGCCGGAGCAGTTCCACCTCTTTGGTGGGTGGCTGGTTGGCCCGATCCCTGTCCGCCGCGTCGGACCTGAGCGTCGCCGCAACCTCCCCCGCGACGTCCAGCCAGTTCGTCATCCCTGCTCCTCTCGGTGGTACCCATTCCAACTTACTAAGTGACACCACCGGGCGAACCAAGATGTGAGAGAGACGAACCGCTGGCAAACTGCGCGCACCCCGCTGGGCGGGGGTTACGACTATAGGGAGCAATTGGTATGGCGCAGGGCACCGTGAAGTGGTTCAACGGCGAGAAGGGCTTCGGATTCATCGCGCAGGACAGCGGTGGGCCGGACGTCTTCGTGCACTACTCGCAGATCCAGGGCAACGGCTTCCGCTCACTCGAGGAGCAGCAGCGCGTGGAGTTCGAGGTCGGCCAGGGTCAGAAGGGACCACAGGCGCAGGACGTCCGCGCCATCTGATCTCTCGGGCCCGCCCGGTGCTGCTGCTGCTACCGGGCGGGTCTCTTTTGTGCCCATATCGATTTTGCGGCGATCCAGGACTCTGTTGGCGAATCCTGATGGAAGCCCTCTCGCACTCACCGGTTTCGTGATGAAGGGCGCTTCCCTCCACCTGGGGTCGATGAAAGCGCCCTTCATGGACAAGCATGGCCGACCCGGCGAAGCGCGTAGCGCGAGCAGGGTCGGCCTGAGGACATGGCAACCGAGGGAGTCGAACCCTGCGCGGCTTGTGAAGGCGGCGCTCGAATACCGGCCCTAACCCTTCGGCTGGGCGACGGCTGCCTAGGTTTTCCGTTGCGTGGGATCCCCACTGTGTTAAACGTTCAAACCCGTGAGGACGTTTCATGTCTCACTCGGATGGGTGACTCTGGTCACCGTGCGATACCTCCCTGCCGTCGCAGCCCTGCTGCTACTTCCCCTGGTGCCCACGACCGCGAACGCGGCTCCCGCGGGCACGTACTACCTCACCAGTGTGCAGAACCGGCCTCAACATCGCCCAGAGCGGCACTGGACTCGCCCTGCACCGCCCGAAGGGCAACGAAGACCACCAGCAGTGGTCCCTCAAGGACGGGAGGTTCGAGAACCTCACCTCACCCGGCCAGTGCATTGCCAAATCGCTGACCATGGCGCCGTGTTCACAAGGGGATACGGTCCACAGCCCCGTTCAGTTCGGTGATCAATGGGAATTCTTCGCGCTCGGCGGCGAGACGCGTTGGTACCTGACGCCGGTCACCGCGCGGACCGAGCCCATGCCTGCGGATCCGCGGCTGGACCAGATGACGTTCCTGACCGCCCACAACGCCTACGCGAACGGGGTGGACGGCGGGTTCGCGCCACCGTTCGTCAACCTGGCCAAGAACCAGACGCGCGGCGTAGTGCAGCAGCTGAACGACGGCGTGCGTGGGTTCATGCTCGACATCCACCAGACGCCGGACGGCGCGATCCTGTGCCACAACAGCTGCACATGGGTCAGCAAGCCGGTGGCGCTCAACGTCGACATCCAGCGGATCGTGGACTTCCTTCGCGCCAACCGCGGCGAGATCATCACGGTCTTCCTGGAGGACTACGTCGACGCCGGCACGCTTCGCGCCGAACTGCGGAAGGTCCAGGGTCTGAACGACGTCCTGTACCGGGCGGAAGGCGTACAGCGGAACGGGTGGCCGACGCGCAGCCAGATGCGGGCGAGCGACAAACGGTTGCTGATCTTCACCGACCACGGCAAGGACGGCCGCGAGGACTCCGGCGTGCTGTACCAGAAGGACTGGACCGTCGAGAACTACTGGTCGATGGGATCGGGACTGGGCAACTCCGACTGGTCCTGTTACAGCCGATGGGATGAAAAACCGCTCACGGCCACGGGGAGCTTCCAGCCGTTGTTCGTCATGAACCACTTCCGGGACGTGCCTTTCACCGGCACGGCCACGACGGACAACGGCAAGCTCGCGAACCGCGCGCAGCAGTTCTGCCAGCCGGCGGCCAGGAAGAAGCCGAACTACCTCTCAGTCGATCTTTATCACCTCGGCAACGCACAGGGGGCGGTGCAGCATCTGAACTCATACGTATATGGGCCGTAGCCCAAATTGTGGGAGTTGTACGCTCCGCGCATGGCCTCGATCCTGTTCACGCGCGGAGCGCCCTCTCTCGACATCATCGACCAGGAGGGCCTGCGCAACGCGGCGCAACAGGCCTTCACGAACGACCCCGGCGGCTCGTTCGCGTACGGCACGAGCGTGGGCTACGTGCCGTTGCGCGCGTGGATCGCGGAGCAGCACGGTGTCGAGCCGGAGCAGGTGCTCGTCACCAACGGCTCGATGCAGGCCGACGCGTTCCTGTTCGAGCTGCTCGTCCAGCCGGGCGACGACGTGGTCGTCGAGGCGCCGACCTACGACCGCACGCTGCTGAACCTGCGTCAGCGTGGCGCCAAGATCCACGCCATCGAGCTGGAGACCGACGGCATCAACGTCGACGCGCTCGAGACGCTGCTCGAAAGTGGTGTGCGCCCGTCGCTCGCCCACATCATCCCGAACTTCCACAACCCGGCCGGCTACACGCTGTCCGAGGCGAAGCGCGCGCGGCTGCTCGACCTCGCGGCGAAGTACGACTTCGTGCTGTTCGAGGACGACCCGTACATCAAGGTCCGCTTCGAGGGCGAACCGCTGCCGACCATGCTGTCGCAGGACAAGGCCGACAAGGTCGTCTACGCGTCGTCGTTCTCGAAGACCATGGCGCCCGGCATCCGCTGTGGCTACCTGGTCGGTCCGAAGGACGTCATCAAGAAGGTCCAGGACATCGCCACCACCACGTACATCTCCCCGAACATGGTGGCGCAGTCGATCGTGAACTCGTACTGCCGCTCCGGCCGTCTCGACGAGTCGGTCGTGAACGTCCGTACCGCGCTGCGCGCCCGCAGGGACGCCCTCGTCGCGGCGCTGCGGCGCGAACTGCCGGAGGCTGTCTTCACGGCTCCGCAGGGCGGCTACTTCATGTGGGTCGAGCTGCCGGGCGTGTCGATCGACAAGCTGTTCCCGGTCGCCAAGGAGCAGGGCGTCGAGTTCGTCAAGGGCTCGGACTTCCTGCTGGAGGGCGGCGACAACGCCATCCGCCTCGCGTTCTCGGGCGTCACGCCGGAGCAGATCGACGAGGGCGTCACGCGTCTCGCCGCAGCGGTTCGCTCGCTCTGACACCTCACAAAGTGACAGTTACTGTCAGATTCTCTGGCAGTAACTGTCACGGCGTGGAACTGGAACGCGTGGTGCACAAAGCCACACACGACGCGTTGGACCAGTCATGACGACCCTCGACCTGCCCGGTCTCCTCACCGACCCGGCCACCCTCGAGAACCTGAGCCACGACGAAGCCGAGTGGGCACCCGCGGGCACGCCGCTGGCGGCGTTCCGCCCGGAGTCCACAGAGGACGTACAGCGGGCCGTCGAACTCTGCGCTGAGCACAACATCCCCGTCGTTCCGCGCGGCGCGGGCACCGGCCTGTCCGGCGGCGCGAACGCGACGGACGGCTGCCTCGTGCTCGACCTCAGCCGGATGAACCGGATCATCGAGATCGACACGGACAACCTGCTCGCCGTGGTGCAGCCGGGCGTGGTGAACGACGACCTCAAGAAAGCCGTTGCGGCACAAGGACTCTGGTACCCACCAGACCCGGCCAGCTCGCCGTGGTCGACGATCGGCGGCAACGTCGCCACCAACGCGGGCGGCCTGTGCTGCCTCAAGTACGGCGTGACGCGCGACTACGTGCTCGGACTCGAAGTCGTGATGGGCGGCCCGGTCTCCTACGGCACCGCGGTCAAACTCGGCAGGCGCACCACCAAAGGGGTCGCCGGTTACGACCTCACCAGCCTGCTCGTCGGTTCGGAAGGCACGCTCGGCGTCGTCACCGAGATCACCCTGCGCCTGCGCCCCGCACCACGTCCACCGGGCACCGTCGTCGGCGCTTTCGCCGGCCTGGTGGAGGCGGGCCTCGCCGTCGCGCTGTGCACCAGGCGCGGCCTGCAGCCCGCCGCGCTGGAGCTGATCGACCGAGCGTGCCTGCAGGCCGTCGAAGACTGGAAACACCTCGGCATCGAACCGGACACCGAGGCGATGCTGCTGGCCCGCACCGAATCGGACGCCGACGCCGACGGCCTGGTAGCCGCGTTCACCGACGCGGGCGCCGTCTGGACCGAACGCTCCACCGACTCCGCCGAGGCCGAGGCGCTCTTCGCCGCCCGCCGACTCACCTACCCCGCCCTCGAACGCCTCGGCCCGGTCCTCACCGAGGACGTGTGCGTGCCGCGTTCCAAGGTCCCGGCGATGCTCGCCCGCATCGAGGAGATCGGCGCCCGCCACGGCGTCAAGATCGCCACCATCGCCCACGCCGGCGACGGCAACCTGCACCCGTTGCTCATCACCCCGCCCGGCGACGACAACGCCAGGCTCGCCGCCCAGGCCGCGTTCGCCGAGATCATCGACGCGGCACTCGACCTCGGCGGCACCGTCACCGGCGAGCACGGCGTCGGCCTGCTCAAGCGCGACGGCATGATCCGCGAACTCGGCCCGGACGTCTGCGCCGTGCAGCAGGCCATCAAGCGCACGCTCGACCCCCTGCACCTCTTCAACCCAGGCAAAGCCTGAAAGGAGCCCGCGAATGCTCCACCACATCCCGGTCGACGGCGGCGACCTGGCCGTCGAGACGCACGACGGCGACACGGCCCCGGTACTCGCGATCCACGGCCTCAGCAGCAACCGCAGACTGTGGAACTGGGTCCGCGCCTACAACTTCGCACTCATCACCCCCGACCTGCGCGGCCGCGGCGACAGCGCCTCCGTCACCGGCCCCACGTCGATCAGTCAGCACGCCGACGACATGCTCCGCGTGCTGGACGCACTCGACCTCGACGCCGTCACCGTGTGCGGCATGTCGATGGGCGCTTTCATCGCCGTAGACCTCGCCGTCCGCCACCCCGACCGCGTGCGCGCGCTCGTCCTGGTGGACGGCGGCTTCCCCATGCCCGCCCACGCAGCCCTGACCCCCGAGACGCTGCCCTCGGCGTTCGCCCCACAGGTGGCCGCGCTGGAACGCACCTGGACCGTCGACTCCTACCTCACGATGACGACAGCCACGAACCCTCTGTACAACGTCGAGGACCCGCTGCTGCGCGACTACTTCAGCCACGACCTCACGCCCGACGGCCGCCTGAAACTGCGCAAGGACGCTCTCATCGCCGACGCCACCGACGTCGTCTTCAGCGAGTCACGCTGGCGCGAGCTGACCGTGCCGACGTGGTTCGCGCACGCCGAGTGGAGCACCGGCCCGGACACCCCACCCGCCTACACCGTCGAGGACGCCCTGCGGTTCCGTGCTGCTTTGCCGGAGCTGCGCGAGCCCATGCTGATCAACGAGGTCGACCACGGCGGCACCGTGATGACCGCGGCGGGCGCGGCCGTGACCGCAGAGGTGCTCGCGGAGGCTCTGAAGCGAACTTCGGCCGGCTGAGCGGCACGTCTACCAGGACACATCCGCTGGACCCGAACGCGCCCGCGAGTTACTGTGTACACAAATGATTAGTACACCAAGTATTCCGGAGAACCCGCTCGAACTCGAGCGGCAGGTCTGCTTCGCGCTGGCCGTGGCCAGCCGGACGGTGATCGCGGTCTACCGCCCGATCCTGGAGCCGCTGGGCCTCACGCATCCCCAGTACCTGGTGATGCTGGCGCTCTGGGAACGGTCGCCGCGCACCGTCAAGGATCTGAGCAACGCCCTGCAGCTCGATCCCGGCACGCTCAGCCCGCTGCTCAAGCGGCTGGAGGCGAGCGGGTACGTCGAGCGCCAGCGGGACAAGGACGACGAACGGGCGCTGGCGCTGACCCTGACCGACGAAGGTCAGGAGCTCAGGAAGGAGGCGTTGAAGATCCCCTTCAAGGTCGTGGAGCAGCTGGACATGACGTTCGAGGAGCTCGCGCAGCTCAACGAGGTGCTGCACAAGGTGATCGCCAAGGCGACGCGATGAACCCGGCGCTGACGGCCTGGTACTACGCGGGCGGGAAGGTCCCGGACGAACACAGGCAGTTCGTCTACGACGATGTGACCGGGCCGAGGTGGTTGCTGCGCTTCACTGTCCGGAGCCTCGTGCAGGTCACGCCGCTGACGACGGCCATCACGCTGAGCCTGGTCTACGGCCTTGGGTCGGCGTGGCCGCTCGCGATCGCGTGCGGTGCGCTCGGATTCGTTGTAGGACTGTACTTCGCGTTGTCCTACGCGCCCGAAAGCGTGGATTACCGGCTCACCAAGTACGGGTACCCACGAGGGTCGGCGACTCAGGGGCGCCGGGAGCGAAACGCCGGGCGGGACCGCGAACGACAAGCGAAGTACGACGCGGTCTGGCGGCGATCCGAAGGGTAGGAACAACCATGGCCTTACTGAACAACGAGCTCGAGTTCACGAGGCCACAGTTCCTCACTCTCAGCGCGGGCATGCTGCAGCTGGCGTTCGCGTGGCTGGACATCTTCAGCCTCAGCCCGGACTACCACGTGGTTCAGGTCGGTATCGGCGCGCTCGGGGTCGCGATGGCGTGGCGGCACGACACGGCGCGCATGTACGGGGTGCTGCTCCTGCTTTTCTTCGGCGGTGTGGCCTTCTCGCTCAAGGACGTCACGACCGAGGGGTTTCTCGAGGTCCGCACCGCGCTCATCGGGTTGATCATCACCCTGGCCAGGCCAGGGAAGGCAAGTCCGAGGTAGCGCGCGACACCGAGCGCAACGGCGTCAGCGTCGCATAGCCCTCCGCCAGCAGGGCGACCTCCGTGCCGGGCACGAGGTCGGCTCCGGACGGGGAGGCCGACAGCTTCAGCTCGTCCTCGCCGACCACGTCCACCCGCACCTGATACGGACTGCGGGGCGCGATGTCCGCCCACTCCAGGCCGCGCGCGGCACCGTTCGGCACGTTCAGGTTCAGTACGGCGCCCGCCGGCATCTCCAGCAGCGAGGGCAGCACGACCTGGGTGACCTCGGTCGCCCTGTCCCACAGTGGTTCGGCCCCGTCCCAGGTGACGTCCAGCGACACCGCAAGAGCCGAGACGCCACGTGCGCCCGCGGTGAGCGCGGCGCCGACGGTGCCCGAGTGCAGGATGCCGGTACTGACGTTCGCGCCGAGATTCACGCCGGACAGCACGACGTCGGGTGGCGAGCCGAAGCCTGATCAGTGCCCGCACCGCACAGGCCTACCGACCCGAGAGCCGGTTGGCAACCCCCTGGTGAGGTCGTGCGTGGTTGTGGCCGTCCCAACGGCCACAACCACGCACGATCAGCAGACGCCGTCGTCGCGCCAGACGCCCCACTGGCCGGTGGTGCCGGGCTCCTCACCCTTCGTCCACCACTTCGCGGTCCACTTGTGGCCGTTGTGCGACACCACGTTGCCGTTCGTGTAGACGTCAGTGCGAACCCACGCGGGCTGGCCGCACGGGCCGGGTGTCGTGCCGCCGGTGTCCCACGGCACCTGCGTGGACCGGTAGAAGTTGATGCCCATGGTGCTCCAGCGCGGGGCCTGGTTGCCCAGCCGCACCTTGAACTGGTCCCAGTTGTGCGTCGACCACGGCGACCAGCCGAGCTCGGCGTGCACGGCGAGTCTCGGGAAGGCCATGAACTCGATGTCGCGCGAGGTCACGATCGTCTCCGTCCACAGTGGAGACTCGACGCCGCGGACCGCGGACTCCGGGACACCGCTCAGGTGCGTGCCGGGGTTCCAGTTGTAGGCGTCCTGCACCTCGATCATGCCCGCCCACGACAGGCCGAGCGGCGTGCTGGAGTTGTACTTCATGTCCAGGTACGCCTTGTTGGCAGGCGACATGATGACCTTGTTGCCGCGCGCCACCGCCGCCTGCACCACCGCGTTGGACGTGGTGGTGCCCCAGTACTGCGGGATGGCGGCCGTGTCGGTCGTGGTCTTCACGAACTCGTGCCAGCCGAGCACGGTCTTGCCGTACTTCTTCACGATCGGCAGTGCCCGGTTCATGAACGCCTGGTAGTCCGCGTCCGTGGTCGCGTGCGCCTCGTCGCCGCCGATGTGGAAGTACGGACCGGGCGTGAGCGCCGCGATCTCGCGCACCACGTCGTCGACGAACTGGTAGGTGATGTCCTTGTTCACGCACAACGAGGAGTAGCCGACCTCGATGTCCGTGCGCAGCGGCGGGGCCTGGTTGTCGCAGTTCAGCTCCGCGTACGAGGCCAGCGCCGAGTTCGTGTGACCCGGCAGGTCGACCTCGGGGATCACCGTGATCTTGCGAGCCGCCGCGTACTGCACGATCTCGCCGTACTGCGCCTTCGTGTAGTAGCCACCGGCGCCACCGCCGACCTGCGTGCTACCGCCGTACGTGGCGAGGCGCGGCCAGCTGTCGATCACGATCCGCCAGCCCTGGTCGTCGGTCAGGTGCAGGTGGAAGTAGTTGATCTTGTACAGCGCCAGCTGGTCGATGTAGCGCTTCACCGAGGCGACCGGGTGGAAGTGGCGTGCCACGTCGAGCATCGCGCCACGGTAGGAGAAGCGCGGGTGGTCGATGATCAACGCGCCCGGCACGGTCCACGGACCGGTCTGCGTGGTCGCGCTCTCCACCTTGGCGGGCAACAACTGTCGCAGCGTCTGCACGCCTGCGAACAAGCCCTCCGACGTATTTGCCCTCACCACGATGGCGTTGGCGGCGACGTCGAGCTGGTACCCCTGCTGACCGACCGGACTGGGTGCCCCCGAGAGCAGCAAGGAGATGCCGTCCACCGGTGCACCGACCGCGTCGGACACCGGCAACGCATAGCCGGTCGATGGACGCAGCACGCCTGCCAGGAAGGTGCCGACGTCCCGTGCGGCAGGGGCGGTGTAGATCTTCGTGTTGGCGGTCAACGTGTGCGTGACAGTGGTCCTGGCCTGCACGGAGACAGGTACCGGCACCAGGCTTTGCAGTGGCTCCGCAGCCTGTGACTGCGCGCTCACGGAGAGCGCGGCGGTCACAGCGATGACCACGGCGAGAACGCGAGTTCTCACGACTCCTCCTCATGAGTCGGGGGGCGGCGACCCTGTGCTCAGCCTGGTCAAACATTCCTTTTGCCGTCAATGGTCTGAGCCAATTATTGGACACCTCCGACCTTTGACGGGATCATGGTGGTCCGCCGCTCCCGTTCGACGTTGGAGAGGCACATGCGCACACTGCTCGTTCTCCCGCTGGTGCTCGCCGCCGTGGTCGTCCCGGCCGCCGAGGCCGCGCCCGGCAAGACGCACGTCGTGGAAGTCGTCGGTGACGAGTTCCGGCCGGAGGTCTCCTGGATCAAGACCGGCGACAGCGTGAAATGGGTGTTCCGCGGGCCCGGCGTGCGGCAGGTCCGCAAGGGGCTCACCGCGGCCCAGCCGTGCCGCTACACGAGCGGTCCGGACAGCGGCCCGAAGCGACCCGGCCAGACGTACACGCTCAAGTTCACCCGCAGCCAGCGGTTCATCTACCACTCGCTCGTCAAGGACGAGTGCCGCATGACCGGCGAGGTTCAGGTCGACGACTGAAACACGGCCTTCCGCGAGGCGCGCCGCAACGTCCGCAGCAGCACGGGACCCGTCACCGCCACCAGCACGGCGGTGGTGACGGCCCGCCCGAGGTCCCAGCCGAGCGAGGTGGCGAGCGTGAACGCCAGCAGCCGCACCAGGTTCTCACCCGCCGAGAGGTTCGCGTCGAAACTGACGCTGGTGCCCTCGCCGACCGCGAAAGGCCAGAACGACAGGTTCAGCAGGAAGCCGTAGAGCAGCGAGCTGATCACGCCGTACGCGGCCAGCAGCGCGATCTCCGCCTTGCCGCGCCACTGCGGGAGCAGACCGGCGCCGAGAGCGACCCAGGCCGCGCCGAGCATCTGGTACGGCAGCCACGGCCCGACACCGCCGGTCAGCAGCGCCGAGGCGAACAACGTCGTGTTGCCCAGCACGAACCCGAACCCCGGCCCGAACACCCGCCCGCCGAGCACCATCAGGAAGAAGATCGTCTCGATGCCCGCGGTGCCCGCGCCCAACGGCCGGATGGCCGCTCCCAGTGCGGAAAGCACGCCGAGCATCGCGACGGCCTTGGAGTCCATGCCCCGGTCGCTGATCTCGGCGAGCACGACCGCCAGCACGACCGGAAGCAGGAGCGCGAACGTCCACGGCGCGTCGCCGCCGTGCGCGATGTCGCTGGTCGGTGCGATGAACAGCGGCCAGGTGAACGCGGCGAGCCCGATCACGCCGGAGGTCACCAGCGCGATCGCGGACCTCCTCCGGATCGCGATCACAGGGCCGCCTCCACGTCGGCGACGGTCAGCCACGGCCCGAGGATCTTGCTGACCTGCGGGGCGAAGATCGGCGACGACGTCACGACCTCGCGCGCCGGGCCGTCCGCGACGACCTCGCCCTCCGCCAGCACGACCACGCGCGTGGCGTACTCCGCGACGAACTCCACGTCGTGCGTGGCCAGCACGATCGCGCTGCCTCGCTGGCGAAGTGCTTCCACCAGCGCTTCCTTCGCCGGGTAGTCGAGTCCGCGCGTCGGCTCGTCCAGGAGCAACACGTCCGGCGCACCGGTCAGCATGATGGCGAGGACCAACGCGAGCCGTTGTCCCTCGGACAGGTCGCGCGGATGCGCGTCGTCGGGCACGGAAGCCAGCCCGCTCAGGAGGTTCCGGCACGTACCCGCCGGCTGGCCGGTCTCGGTGTCGGCCTGCGCGCACTCCTGCGCGACCGTCTCCAGGTACAGCAGGTCCGCCGGCTGCTGCGGCACGAGCGCCACCGTGCGCCGACGTTCGGCCGCCTTCAACGTCTTCGGGTCGCTGCCGCCGACGTCGACCGTGCCGGACGTGCGCCTGCCACTCCCCTGCATCGCCCACAGCAGCGACGACTTACCGGAACCGTTGCGCCCCATCAATGCGACGCGCTCCCCTGGCGCGACCTCCAGCGAAACCCCGCGCACGGCCTGGACATCGCCGTACCTGACCACGAGGCCTTTGGTTTTGAGCACCGGCTCGCCACTGTTCAGCTGTTCCGTTCCGGGCTCCGCCAACCGTGCACGGAGGGGTGCGGCGAGCCGGCGGGCGTCCCGCACCGACACCGGCACCGGCGACCACCCTGCCACCTGCGCGAGCCGCACGACCGGCGGCGCGACCGGTGCGTTCGCCAGCACCTCGCCCACGTCGCCGATGACTCCGTGAGGCAGCAGGAGCGCCAGGTCCGCGTACTGCGCGACGCGTTCCAGGCGGTGCTCGGCGATCACGACGGTCATGCCGAGGTCGTGCACAAGTCGTTGCACCGCAGCCAGAACGTCCTCCGCGGCGCCGGGGTCGAGCGCCGAGGTCGGCTCGTCGAGGACAAGGATCCTCGGATGCGCGGTCAACGCGGCGCCGATCGCCACCCGTTGCTGCTGGCCACCGGAGAGAGTCGCGAGTGGACGGTCCCGGAGCGACGCCAGGCCCAGCAGGTCAAGGGTTTCCTCGACGCGTTTGCGCATCACGTCACCCGGCAGGCCGAGCGACTCCATCGAGTACGCGAGTTCGTCCTCGACGTTGTCCGCGACGAACCCCGCCAGCGGGTCCTGGCCGACGAAGCCCACCACGTCCGCGAGCTCCCGCGGCGGGAACTGTGCGGTGTCACGGCCGTCCACCAGCACGCGGCCTTGGAGTGTGCCGCCGCTGAAGTGCGGGACCAGGCCGTTGATCGCGCGCAGGAACGTGGACTTCCCCGACCCGGTGCGCCCGACCACCAGGCACAGCTCACCCTCCGGAATCTCCACCGAGATCCCCGCCAGCACAGGATGAAGGGCGCTTTCGTCCACCTGAGGTGGACGAAAGCGCCCTTCATCCCGAGCCTCGGCGTAGGTGATGGTGACGTCCTCGAACCTGATCATGCTTCCCTCGCGATCAGCAGTGGCAGCAGCGCGACCAGCACACCGAGCGCGGGCACCAGCGGGAGTTCCGGGGCGGTGAGGGGCACGGTCGACGGCGACAACGCCGGATCACCCGAGAACGCCAGCACCACGGCCCCCACCACCCCGCTCAACGCGACGCCGATCGCCGTGGGCGTCCAGCGGTCCGGCCGGTAACGCGTGCGCGGCACCCGGCGCGCGCCCACCCGCAGGCCCGCGATCGCCAGCACACCACCGATCGCCAGCAGCGGCCAGCCGGTGTAGGCGTCGGCGAGCAGGCCGTACATGCCGATGCACAGGCCGAAAAGTCCGGCCAGCACCAACGTTCCGGTCAGCAGCCGGTCCTGGCGGGAGATGCCCGCGGTGCGGCCGTAGCCGCGCGAGTCCATCGAGGCGGCCAGGACCAGGGAGCGGTCCAGCGCGTCTTCGAGCACCGGCACCAGCATCGTGCGGATCGCCCGCGCGCCACGAGCCGTGTCACCGCGCAGCTGCCGGGCGCGGCGCACCGAACGTGCCGAAGCGACGAGCTGCGGTGCGACGGTCAACGCCACCACGACGGCCACGCTCACCTCGTACAGGGCGGCCGGCAACGAGCGCAGCAGGCGCTTGGGGTTGGCCAGCGCGTTGGCGGCGCCGACGCAGCTGAGGATCGTGACGAGCAGCATTCCCTGGTACAGCGCGAAAACCAGGCCCTCTGCGGTCACCGGGCCGCCAAGCCGGATGCCCTGGGCCCAGTCCGGCAACGGCACCTGCGGCAACGTGAACAACACGGTCGGCCCGGCGATGCCGCCGAGCAGAACGTGCAGCAACATCCGCAGCCCGATGACCAGCAGCCCGAACTTCAGGAACACGCCGTAGGTTCCTGCCCACGGCGTGTTCGCGCGGCACGTCACCACCACGACGCCCGCCACCGCCAGGATCAGGCCCAGCACCAGCGGGTTCGTCGTGCGGCTGGCGGCGGTGGCGAGGCCGAGGGCCCACAGCCACCACGCGCCGGAATGCAGTCTCACTCTTCTTCTGCGCTGCGACGGCGACGCGCCACGAGCAACCCGGCCACGACGAGTGCCGCGATCACCAGCACGCCGATCGCGGTCCAGAGCCAGCCCAGGCTCGCCTTCGGCTCAGGCTGGGCCGTCTTGGTCTCGGTGCCGTCCGCGGTCTGACTTCTCGACAGGATCACGGTCTGCGACGGAACCAGCGACCCCGAAACCGCAGCGGCGGACGAGGAAGCAGGCGGAGTCGTGGTCGTCGTGGTCGTCAGCGCGGGTGGCTGTGGTTGCCCGGCAGGAGGGTTCGGCTGAGTCGGGGCCGGAACCTGCGGTTGCGGCGGTTTGGGTGCGGGCGGCTGCGGTGCCGGAGCCGCGGGCGGTGCGATGCCGGGTTGTTCGCCGCCGCCGAACGCCCAACCCTCGACACTGCCGCGAGCGGGCACGTAGGTCGCCGCGCCCTGGTTGCTGTAGGACCAGGAGCCGCCGGGAGATCCGTGCCAGTACGACCAGTAGGCCGCCGCGGGCGAGGCGTTCACACACTTGTCGGCGTCGGCGCCCGGCTTGCTGTTGATGCGGCAGACGAAACCGGGCTGCCGCGACGCGTAGGTGTAGCCGAAACCGGCCGCGGTCAGCGCCGCCACCCCCGAGGCCGGACTGCCTGGCGCACAACCCTGTTGCACGCCACCCCCGAGGCCGCGGAAGTCGACGACGACGGTTACGCCGTCACAGCCCGCGGCCTGCGCCGGCACCGGGATCGCAACGGCGATCACCAGTGCCAGCGCGAAGAAAAGCCTTTTCACGGGGCCGTGCTCGGGGCGACGCCCGCGCCGAACGCCCAGCCCTCGACGGTGCCCGGCGCCGGGTCGTAGCTACCGGCGCCCGAGTTGCTGTAGGTCCAGGTGCCGCCGGGGGTCGCGTGCCAGTACGACCAGTACGCGCTGGTGGTCGGCGTGGAGCACGGGTTCGGCAACGAGTTGATCCGGCACACGAAGCCGGGCTGGCGCGGCACGAACGAGTACGTGAAGCCGCCACCGGTCAGCGCGGCCAGGCCGGTCGCCGGGTCAGTGGAGGTGCATCCGCTCTGCACGCCGCCGCCCAGCGCGGCGAAGTCCACCACGACCCGCACGTTCGCGCACGGGACCGCGGAGGCCGGTGCCGCAGCGGTGAACGAGCCCGCGACCAGAGCGAGAACAGCAAGAATCCGGCGCATCACGCACCAACCTTCCGACGACGGGAGACGAGGAGGAGTGCGGCGCCGACAGCCACCGCGAGCGAACCGGCCAGGAGCATGGGCACGATCTGACCGACGCCCGTGTCCGCGAGCGAAGACGGCGGACCGGCCTGAACATCCGGTCCGGCGGGCGCCGGGACCGTGGGTGCGGTCGGCGCGGGTGTGGTGGGCGGCGTGGGTTCGGGCGACGGGGTCGTCGGTTCGGGCGATGGCGGGGTCGACGGCGGAGTCGGGCAGTCGATGGCTGGCACGCCCGGCGCCGAAGAGGCGGCCGACACGTCAGCGAGGCTCACGCGGGCCAGGCCGAGCATCGCCTGGGTGGTCGCGCGCACGACGGTTCCTGCGTCGAAACCCTTGCTGTCAAAGGCGATCGCACCACGGCGAGCCTCAGGTCCGGCGCAGCCGACCTGCAACGTCTTCAGGAACGCCACCGCCTTGTCCGCGGCCTCGACCCGTCCGCCCGCGATCAGCGCGCCGACCGCGAGGCCGGTCGTGTTGGCGTTCGTCGGCGGCTCCATCGCCTGGAACCCGCCGTCCGCCTGCTGCTGCTTCCCCATCCACTCCAACGCCTTGGGCGAAGCCGTGTTCTCACCGGCGGCCAACAGCGCCTGCAGCACCATCGCCGTTCCGTCCACATCGGACTTGCAGACCGGCTGCCCGAACTGGATCGGGAAGCCGCCGTCGGGGCACTGCGCCGAGGCCTGGAACTCGACCGGCTTGGCCGTTGGCTTGCCCGCCCGCTTCAGCACGATGATCGAGAGTGCCTGCGTGAACGCGTTGGTCTGGTCGAACTCGGGATCGGTCTTGTCCCGGAAGCGCCCGGACTCCTCCTCCAACGCGACCAGCCGCCCGACCACGTCGATGCCGGCGAACTTCCCCGAGGCGTCGCCGAGCGTCTGCGAGACCAGCGCGAGCTTGGTGAGGCCACCCACGTACGACTCGGCCTCGCCGTCGCCGATGAACGTCTCCAGCTGCGGCGACCCGGCCAGCCACGCGGCGGCCCTGGTCGCGGTCGACTTGCCGACACCGGCGGCGGCGAGCGCGTAGATGCCGTCGGCGGTGAGACCGGCGTCACCGGAGGCGGGATCGTTGGGGAAGCGGAGCAGCCGGTCGCCTTCGACGAACTGGGTGACCAGCCACGTTCCCGCGGATGGCGCTGCTTCGGCCGCCTGCGCCTGCGGTGTCGCAATGAGCGCGGTCGCGATTATCGCGACCAGCGCGGATCTCCGGATCACTACGCCTCCTGCCCCGCTGTCCTCGACGGGTTGGTGGAGCTACCGCGCGCAGCGGGCATTCGGGCTTTCACCGTTGCGGGTCAGCGCCGGAATCACACCGGCTTCCCCCACTGTGCGCGGATGCTGTTGTCAACCCAGGATCGTGCGTGAGTAGTCATCTCCAGTCAAATGGCTGTGAGCTGGGCCATCAACCTGCAGAATCGCGGCGTGGGGGATTTCGAGAAGCTGATCATGTCCGCCGTGCCGTCGATCGAGGCGCTGATACCCGCGGACCCGGCGGCGGAGCTGGGCCGGTACGAGGGCAGACGACTCAAGGCGCGCGGCACGCCGGTCCAGGAGTCGCTGTCGCTGGTGAACGAGCTGCTGACCGAACGCCCGCGTACGAGCGGGCGTTGCTCGAGAAGCGCCGCAAGGACTACCAGTTCACCTACACGCACGCGCACGTCCCGGTGTTCGACCACGAGTTCCTGCTCGTCGAGGAACTGGGCCTGACAAAGGCCGACTTCACGACCAACGGACTCGTCGGCGCGGTCGACACCGGGTTCGCCGTCCGCACCGGCATCGCGCAGGGCCATGCGCCGGTGTCGTTGCGAGCACTCGAAGATCCGCCGCAGGACGTCGACCTCGCGCATTGGGACGAGGTCGTGGAGATCAGCTACACGGCCGTCAACGGTGGCGCTCGCCTCGGCCCTGCCGAGACGCCGCCGTGGCCAGGCGAGTTCCGCGTCCGCGTGCACTCGCGCGGACGGGACGAGGAGGACGAGAACTACTCCGTGCTGATCTGGCAGGCGCCGTTCGCGGAACCGTTGGTGCACAAGAAGACCGACCGGGTCGGGCACATCCTGCGCGGTGAACCGGCACCCGATGTCGTCCTCGCGCCCGACGCCGAGGTCCGCTGGCTGGAGAAGACACTCGGCGAGGCCGCCACCGTCACGATCGTCACCGGGCTGACGGCCGCCGAGGTCGAGCCGGAGTTCGAGACGGACTTCTTCGTCGTCGAGACCGAGGACGCCGTGATCGTGGTCGAGAACAACCACTACGTCGGATCACGCGACGACGTGCTGGAACGTCTGTCCCGCAACGGAAAAGCCGCAAGCCACTACTGGAACGTCAACCGGGACACCCGGCTGTCGTTCGCCCGTGCCGGACAGCTGATCGCGTCCGAGCACACGGACGAGGGCGCGTACTTCGGCGACGACCCGGAGGTCGCCGCCGCTGTCGACGGGTTCGACTGGGACGACTGGCGGCACACGGACGCCAAGGCGATCACGGCGGTGGCCCGCTTCACCGGGCGCACCATCCCGCGCGACGTCGTCCTCGCCAAGCTGGAGGAGCTGCTCAGTAGCCACTGAGCTGAAAGCTCTGCACCACGGAGCCGAACTCGTCGTCGAAGTCCTCGCCGGCTTCGGCGCGGGCCATGTTCGCGAGCGCGAGATCCTGGTTGGCCGTCACGTACGGCCGCAGGATCTCCTCGTACCGCTGGAAGGCCGTGCCGATGTTGTCGGCGTTGTCCCGCAGCTCACCCGCGAGCACGTACGCGCCGACGAGCGCCATGCTGGTGCCCTGACCGGACATCGGCGAACCGCAGTAGCCGGCGTCGCCGAGCAGCACGACACAGTCCTTGGACCACGTGTCCATGCGGATCTGGCTCATCGAGTCGAAGTGGAAGTCCGGCGCCTCCCACATGTGCTTCAACGCGGTCTGCCACTCCCACGCCGCACCCTCGAACTTCTCCGCGAGCAGCCGCCGCTGCGCATCGACGTCGCGGTAGTCGAACGTGACGTCGCCGTTGAAACCCATGTAGACGCGGCACTCCGCGTTGGCGCGGGCGCTCATGACCCCGCCGCCGACGACCTCGCCCTGCTGGAACACCTGCCAGTGGTCGAGGTTCAGGAAGTTCGGCGCGGTGAACACGCCGAGGTACATGCCGAGGTTGCTGATGAACCGCTCCTCGGGCCCGAAGACGAGCCTGCGGACGTTGGAGTGCAGGCCGTCCGCGCCGACGATGACGTCGAAGTCGCACGGAGCGTTGCGCTCGAACGTGACGCGGGCGCCTTCGATCGCGGTGATCGTGTCGTCGAACAGGTACTCGACGCCGTCAGCCGCGTCGAAGAGCATGGTCGCCAGGTCGTCGCGCATGATCTCGACGTCGGGGCTGTCGATCTCGCCGCCGGTGAGCGTGCGTTCGGTGGAGCTGAAGAGCTCGTTGCCCTCGGCGTCCAGCATGGTCATGCCGCGCATGCCGGTGTTCGACGCCCGCAGCTGCTCGCCGAGGCCCATCCGCTCCATCACGTCCAGCGCCGGGCCGCGCACGTCGACGGCCTGGCCGCCGGGCCGCAGACCACGGAAGCGCTCCACGACGGTGACATTGAAGCCGTAGCGGCGCAGCCAGAACGCGAGGGCGGGGCCGCCGATGCTGGCGCCGGAGATCAGGACGTTCTTCATGGTGTTCCCCCTTGTGAGTTGGTATCCACAAGGTGCCGACCAGCGCTGACCATCGGCTGACCATGAACTGTCAGGGCTTGACTGCGACCCCCGCGTATGGCACGACGTTGATCGCCGCGTCCGCCGAGAAGTCGCCCTCGCCGTCCGGGCGCCACGCCGGGCAGCCCACCAGACCGGGCTCGACCATCTTGAACCCGCCGAAGAACGCGTCCACCTCGTCATACGTGCGGGGATACGCCTGGTTCTGGGAGCTTTTGACGTTGTAGGTCTGAACGGCCTCGTCCATACCTGCCGGCGTGGCCTCGGCGGCGACGTGCGACAACGCGAGGAAGCTGCCGGGGGCCAGCCGGTCGCGGCAGGAGCCGACGATCGACACCGGATCCCACTCGTCCGGCACGAAGTGCAGCAGCAACAGCATGAACAGGCCGACCGGCTGGTCGAAGTCGATGAGCTTGCGGGTGGCGTCGGCGGAGAAGATCGCGTCGAGGTCGCGCAGGTCCGCCTGCAGCACGGCGGTGTTGCCGTTCGCGCGCTCGCTCTCGGTGCGGCGCTGGGGCTTCAGCCGGTGTTCCTGGACAACGTGCTGGCGCACCTCGGCAGCGACCCGCCGTACTTCACCACGCCGCCGGTCGCGCGGGCCGGGTTGTTCTACGCGATGAACGACGCCGAGCAGAGCGTGGTGGACGCGGACGAGGCCACCAAAGACCAGGTTTCCGTGCCTGGCATGGGAACCGTGGCCGTGTTCGGCATCGTCCTGCCCACCACGCACGCGATCGACGTGCCGGTGTTCCAGGCCGTCGGCACGCAGGACGTGTTGTTCTGCGGGCTGCTGGCGTTGCGCGACTGCTCCAACGCGAACAACCTGCGCGCACAGGAAGCCCCGTACTACAGCGCCGGCGCGCAGCTGCAGACGTACGTGCTGCCAGGCGCGGGCCACTCGCTCGCCCTCCACGTCAACGCGGAGGACTACCGCGACGCGACCCGCACCTGGCTGAGCTCTAAATTCGGGATGTGAGGCGGGCGGCCGACGTGCCGATGCCCGACGGACCCTGGCTGAACGCCCCCGCGAGCAGGTGGGCGTTCACCGGGGTCGTGATCTCCTCCTCGCCGTAGCGCGAAGTTCCCTTGTGCCAGTTGATGATCCCGCAGATCCAGTCCTTCAGCTCGTCGGCGTAGCGGGTCAGCGCCGCCCGCGCCCCGGCATCCAGCGACATGTCGTCGAAGAACTTCGGGAGCTCGACGTCGACGGACCTGACGAACTGGCCGAGGCGGGCGTCCATCAACGCGTAGGCGACCTCGAAGGCACGGGACTGGGATACGCCGAGGAAGTTCTCGATCACCCGGACGATGTTGTGCACCTCGCCCTCGTACTGGATTTCCTTGAGGTACGAGAAGACGTCGTTGAGCATGCAGCAGTAGTCCATGGCCGACCGCTCCATGGTCTGAATGACCCGCGAGCCCCAGATCTCCGGCGGCACGATCGTCGAATGCGAGAAGCGCGACAACGCGGTCGTCAATTCGGATCCGAACGTCGACCGCCGCATCTCCAGGTAGTCGACCGGGTCGGGAATGCGGTTCTGCTGAATGTTGATCACTTCCCACACCCAGCTGTCCAGCATGGCGTCCACGGTCTGCCGGAACGTCGCCCGGAAATCCGCGGACATCGGTGACGCGGTCTTCTGCCAAAGATCGGCCAGCCCGCGTTCGGTCGCGTTGGCGGGCACCACCGTCGGCACCATGTCCAGCGGCATGCACTGCTTCAGCCGGGCGGTCTGGATCTTCAGCCCGCCGAGGTCCCGCAGCCGCCCGAACGTCCACGGGTAGACGTCGTCGGCGTAGGTGCCCCAGGTCAGCCAGCAGGCGGACAGGAACAGCTCGACCGGCGTGGCGTCCGGGTCCAGTCCGGAGGAACACAGTGCGAGGTCGAAGCCGCGGTGCTTGGCCTCGTCCCAGATCCCCTCGCTGTGGATGCCCATCTCCCGGCCCCACGTGATGATCTCCTCGCGCGCCTGGTCCAGGTGCGGCGACAGGGTCAGCGTGAACGGCACGTCGAACGACGGCAGCGTGTACGGCTCGACGACCTTCGGCGTGCCGGAGAACTGCCGCAGCCGCTGCGGCATGGTCTTCGCGATCGAGCCGAGCATGGTGGCCGCGGACATGCCGAGCGGCTCCGCGGTGACCAGGCCCTTGTTCATGTACCGGGACGACCGCATGTGCCACTCGTGGCCGCCCGCCTGCCAGTCCTGCAGGCCCTTCACATAGCCCAGCACGGCCGCGCGCCCGATGGGGTCGATGGCGTGCTCGTCCAGGAGCAGAGGGACCTCTGTGACGGCCGTGTGCTCGAACTGGTGCAGGCGGGACGTCAGCAGGTCGTTGACGGCCTCGGCGGCCTCCTGGGTGGGCAGGTCGAGGAACTTCTCGAACACCAGCACGCCGTTGGACAGCTCGCCCTCGTCGAGCACCTCGCGCTCGTAGGAGAACAGGTCGTTGCGCAGGTGCACGGCGTCGCTGAAGGTGTCGCGCAGCACCCCGATCGGCCGCGACAACGCGATGGAAGCCGGGACCTCCAGGCCGACCGCGTGTTCGACCAGGTTCGCCGACCATGGCGCGCCGCCGACCTTGCGCCGCATCTCGATGTACTCGATGGGGTTGGAGAGCCGGTGGGCGCTGATGTTGTGCAGCTCCCACATCGACTCGTCGAGCAGGTGCTTGGTGTTGTAGGCGAACCGCTCGCGCCAGTCCAGTGAGTGGCTGGGGACCGTGCGGCGCCAGAGGTCGGCGAGGCCCTTCTCGACCGGGTTCGTCGGCTCCTCGGTGATCACGCCGTCGACCGGCATGAACAGCCGCAACCGATCGAGGTAGGCCTGTGCGCCCTTGATGTCCGGGTTGCGCTTGTAGAGCTCGACGAAGTGGTCGTCGAAGTAGAAGACCCACACGTACCAGTCGGTTACCAGGTCGAGCGTCTCATCGTCGCAGTCGGGATGCGTGTACGCGCAGAGCAACGCGTAGTCGTGCGACTCGAGGTCGTCGTCGGTCCAGATCACCGTGCCGTGCTGCGGCACGTCGATCATGTCCATCTCGTGCGCCCACACGCGCGTGTGGGCGCGGGCGCGTTCGAGGTTCGGGTTCAGCCGAGCCGGGTAGGGCGTGTAGAACTCCGGCAGCTGGAACGGCTGCATGGGCTGTGAACCTCCGCGCGTTGGACGTATCGCGGTGCACGCAACCAGCTCAATGACAGGACACGCCAGATGCCGGAAACATGATCTACACGTTCGCACCCGGCCGTCGCCCGTTCAGCCCAATGCGTCTTGATCGGCGAATACTCAGCGCACCAGCGACTGCGCACTCAGTTTCACCGGGAAGGGGAACTGGAGCTCGATCCATTCCTCGCCGTCGGAACGGGCCTGTTCGACGTAAACGCCGTTCTCCAGGTGCAGACAACGCAGCCAGGGACTGTCGTAGTCGATCATCCAGTAGTTCTCGCAGCCGACTTCCTGGAACTTCGCCCGTTTCAGTTCGAGGTCCACGTGCCGGGTCCGGGGCGACAGCACCTCGACCGCCAGCACCGGCGGCCCCATCAGGGCCTGTTTCGTGAACTGCTCGTGCCTGCCGATGACCAGGTCCGGAATGAAGACCGTGTCGTCGGCGAGCACCACGTCGACCGGAGCGGGAAGGACCTCCAGCTCCGGCGGGCAGACAGCCGTCAGCGCCACCAGCAGCCGGGCGACGACCCGCTGGTGCATGGGACGGGGTGAGGGGCTCATCACCAACACCCCGTCGACGAGTTCGAAACGGTGCCCGTCATCAGGCATCGCCTCCAGGTCCGCCCACGTCAATGGCCTGCCGTGGGGAAACGTCGGGACACCACCCATGGTGCGTTCCACCCCCTGGTCGAGGCCACCGTCCGCCGGACGGATCCCGGCGATGCCATTAGACAAGACTGGTCCGATTCGCACGACTCACAAGCCCCTTTTGGCCGACCTCACACCACTGCGCGCACACGTCTCCGTAACGTCCGCCCCGGAGGGTGAGGGCCTACTGGTCCTGCCGTGGAGATCATCACCCGCACGGAGCAGCGTTTTGGTTGCAATCGAACAAGTGACTAATTTTTGGTCAATTTTCGGGCGATTTTAGGTAACGTCGCCCACCCCGCCAATTGTCCGCGAATGCGACCCTAACGGAATCTTACGGGCCAGCCAAGAGCTCGGTTGGAGCAATACTCACAGCTGGAAGATCACATCGCCTCGCACGGGACGCAGCCCGAATTCCGAGTAAACCGCACGAGCCCCTGCTTCCAACTCGTCCGCGAGTTGGGTCTCGCCGCACGCGCGGTGCACCTGAACGAGCTCTATTCGCGACCGAGCCGCCCCGACAATGTCGAAGTTGGCATCGCAGATCGCCGCGGACTCCTGCAGCAGCGTGCGGGCGGCGCCGAGCTTGCCACGCGCGAACTCGTTACGCCCCAACACATAGAGCACGAAGCTTTCGCCGCGGCGGTCCCGCCCGCCGCGGGAGAGGTCGAGCGCCTCGGTCAGCACGTCGAACGCCTCCTCATGCCTGCCCTCACTGAAGAGCAGCTTCCCGAGGCGATAGTTGATCTGCGCCAGCACGCGGGCCGGACCGACGCCCTCGCACACGTTCAGCGCCGCGCTCAGCCGGTCGAGAGCGCCCGCGTTGTCGGACTGGTAGAGGTCGATCTGGGCGAGGTTCTGCAGCACTGAGGCCTGACCGACCCGGTCGCCGATGCCTTCGAACAGCGCGAGCGCCCGCTGGTACCAGCGACGGGCTCCGCTGTGGTCGTCGGACGAACGGCACACGATGCCGAGGTTGCGGTAGGCCAGACCGAGTCCCATGCCCTCGCCGAGGTCCTCGAAGACGTCCTTGGCCGGCACCGTCATCTCGTGCGCGAGGTCGAAACGGCTCTGGTTGATGTGCAGCGAGGCGAGGCCGCAGCGCAGGACGGCTGAGCCCCTGCGGTTGCCTGCCGCCTCGGTCGCGGCCAGAGCGGTGTCGTGCGTGCGCTGCCAGCCGTCGTAGTCGGCGCGCAGCTCGAAGAGCGTCACCAGCCGGTGGGCGAGCTCCCAGCACAGCTCGTCGAGTCCCGCGCCGGCAGCCCGTGTCACCGCGTCGATCAGGTTCGTGCGCTCGGATTCCAGCCACCCCAACGGATCCGTGCGCAGCGTCGGATCGGGGCGCACCACCTCACGCTGGGACGAGCCGCGCACGACGGTGAACTCGCCGCCGTAGAGCGCGACGTGTGCCATGTCCAGCAGGTACAGCCAGCCTCCGAGCACGCGCCGCAACGCGCCGGGGGCGTCGGCGTGCCCGGTCGCGAACTCCCGCACCAGCTCCGGCAACACATACGCCCCACCGACGCGTTCGACGAGGTGCGCCGACACGAGCTCGTCCACGGCGGACTGTCCGCGTTGATCGCCGAACGCCGCTACCGGAGCCCACTTCGGCAGCTGCCTGGCGTTGACACCGGCGAGCAGGCCCAGCAACTTGCGCGCGGTCGTGCTCAGGTCGCCCGCCGTCTCCGCCAGGCGGGTGCGCAGGCACAAACCGCCGTGCGTCAACGTGTTCAAGCGCTCACGCGGGTCGGCGAGCCGGTCGAGCAGCAGGCCGATCGGCCAGTGCGGGCGGGCGGCGAGCCGGGCGCCGACGATGCGCAGCGTGAGCGGCAGGCAGTCCGTCGCGGTCACCAGCGCGTCGGCGTTCGCGGGCTCGGCCTCCAGCCGGTCCGGGCCGATCTGCCGCCCCAGCAACGACATCGCCTGTGCGGGTTCCAGCGCACCGACGTCGACGACGTGCGGCAGCCGCAGCCGGTGCCTGCTCGTCACGATCACCGCGCAGCCCGGCGCGTGCGGCAGCAGCGGCGTCACGTGCTCCGCATTCGTCGCGTCATCAAGAACAATCAGCAGCGACTGCCTCGCCACAGCGTCTCGATACGCCGAGAGTCGCGCGCAGAAATCCCCCGGAACGGACAGTCCCATGGACTGCAGGAACCGGCCGAGCACCTCGTGCGGTGTCGTTCCGCGCAGCCGGACGAACAGCTGTCCATCCGGGAAAGAACCGTTCGCCACCCGGTGCGCGACGTGCACCGCGAGCGTCGTCTTGCCCGTCCCCACCGCGCCCGTCAGCAGCACCACCTGCGGAAACGGGGTGATCAGGTCGACGACGGACTGGAGCAGCACCTCACGTCCGACGAAGTCCGCGACGGCGGCGGGAAGCTGGTGCGGGCGCGGGAAAAGATCTGTCTGCACGCGACCCGCCCCTCCCGCCGGAAACCGTCAGTCGAGGTCAGTTTCACACAGAACTCCCGCCGGATCACCGCCGTGCACACCCGTGATCCGAGTGACGATCGCTCGCATTCCCAGCAGGTGTTCGGGACCGGCCGGGTCGCCGCACCGGTCGGCGCAGCGGCTCAGCACCAGCAGCGCCTCGGCCTCGCCGAGCGCGAACCCGGTGTCGCGCTGCACCTTCAGCGCCTCGTCCGCGAGTCCGGCGGCACGGTCGGCCGCACCCTCCCGCAGGGCCAGCGTCGCGAGCGTCACGAGCGCCCGGCCGCGCTGCAACCGGAAGTCGAACCGGGTGGCCTGCGCGAGCGCCCGTTCCGCCAGCTCGACGGCGGAAGAGTTGTCTCCGGCGGTGTGCAGCACTCGGGCGAGCTCGATCAGGTACTCGGTCTCGTTGTCCACCCGCCCGAGCGAGCCCGCGAGCCGCAACCCGCGGCGCAGCAACTCGATCGAGTCGTCCAGCCTGCCGAGGCGGTGGTAAGCGCTTCCCGCGACGACGAGTCCGAGCAGCACGTAGAGCTCCGCCGCGCCTTCCTCGGCCTCGGCGACGAGCTCCAGCGCACGGGCCAGCGCCCGCCGGGTGCGGCCGACGTCGCGGTCGATCTTCGCCTCGACCGACTGGAGCACGTACCGCCAGGCGTGCGAGCCGGACTGCTCGGCCAGCCGGGCACCCCGCTCGGCGTACTCGCGGGCCCGCGCCGGGTCGCCGAGCAACACGTGCAGCTCGGCCAGTGCGAACTCCACCAGCGTGTCCGTGACGCTGCCACCGGCCTGCAGCAGCAGATCCCGCGCCCGCTCGTAGTGCCCGAGCGCCTCGCTGAGCCGCCCGGTCTGCCCGGTGGCCACGCCGAGGTTGAGGTTCACCACGGCCGACAGGCGCAGGTTGTCGGCCACCAACGGCAACGCCTCGCGCAGCAGCCCGATCGCGTCCTGGGTCCGGCCGAGCGTGAGATGGATGACGGCGAGGTTGTTCAGGCAGTGGAAACGGCCGGCCCGGTCGCCGGACTCCCCGTAGAGCGTCAGCGCGGTCTCCAGATGCGCGACGCCCTGCCTGCCGTCGAGCTCGCAGTGCAGCGTGCCGAGCGAGAGGTGCATCGACGCCTGCCCGCGCGGGTCGTTCTCGTGCTCGGCGGCGGCCAGGCCCGCCGAGGACGTCTCGTGCCACCGGTCGAACTGCTGGCGCAGGTACCACATGCGCCGCAACGCGTCCGCCAGTTCCCACCGGTAGTGCAACGGCTCGGCCCGCACCGCGCACAAGGCGACGGACTCCCACTCACCGTCCAACCAGGACAGTGCGGACTCGTTGCTGTCGAACGACAGCACCGACGTGCCGTCACGGCCGAGCCGGTACATCTCCGGCGCCAGCACGTCGAGCGCCGCGTCCGTGGTGTGCAGGTAGTGCTCGAGCAGCCGCAGGCCCGCCTTCTCGGCGTCCTCGTCGACGGTGACGAGCTCCCGCGTGTAGAGGTGCAACAGGTCGTGTACCCGGAACCGGCCGCGAGTGTGTGGCTCGATCAGGCTCGCGCCCTCCAGCACGGCGACAAGCGGACGCACGTCGTCGCCACCCATCAGGACCGATGCGGTGTGCGCGGTGAAGTCAGGGCGGGGCAACAACCCCAGCCGCCGGAACAGTCGTGCGGCGTCGTCCGGCAACGACCGCAGCGAGAGGTCGAACGCCGCCGTGACCGCCGCCCGCTTGTCTCCGCTGATCTGGAGCTGCGCGAGCCGGTTGCCGTGCGCGAGATCGGCGACGGCGTCGCCGATGCGGTCGTGCGGGCGGCAGGCGAGGTTCGCCGCGGCGATCCGGATGGCGAGCGGCAGGTAGCCGCACAACGCCGCCAGGTCCGCGACCGCGTCGGGTTCGGCCTCCGCGCGGGCGGCGCCCAGCACGCGGTGGATCAGCGTGTGCGCCTCGTCCGCGGTGAGCAGGTCGAGCTCGACGCGCCGGGCGTCCTCCAACGCGGTCAGGCCGCGCATGTCGTTGCGGCTGGTGACGATCACCGCGCATCCCGGTGTGCCGGGCAGCAGCGGCCGGACCTGGTCCTCGCTCGCCGCGTTGTCCAGCAGGATCAGCACCCGCCGGTTCGACAGGATCGAGCGGTACAGGCTCGCCTGCTCGTCGACCTCGCGCGGGATCTGGTCGAGTTCCACGCCGAGCCCGCGCAGGAACTGGGTGAGCGCCTCGGCCGGCGTGGTGGCGGGCGTGTCGTCGTAGCCGCGTAGGTTCAGGTACAGCTGGCCGTCCGGGAACCGGTCCCGCACGCGGTGTGCCCAGTGCACGGCCAGCGCGGTCTTGCCGACGCCCGCGGTGCCCGCGATGGATGTGATCACGACGGTCGACGACGACAGGCCGGCGTCCAGTTCGTCCAAATAGGACTTGCGGCCGGTGAACCGCGCCAGGTCGGCGGGCAGCTGCGCGGGCGCCTTCGGGGGGACCGGCCCGGACTCGCTGTCCTGGTTGAGGATCGCCTGGTGGGCCGAGCGCAGGCTGCGGCCGGGATCGACCCCGAGCTCGTCGGCGAGCAGCCGTCGGGTCCGGTCGTAGAGCTCCAGCGCGTCGGCCTGCCGGTTCGACCGGTACAGCGCGATCATCAGCTGCTCGACCAGCTGCTCGCGGAACGGGTTCGCCGACACCAGCGCGGACAGCTCGGTGATCACCTGCTCGTGCTGGCCCAGCTCCAGTTGCAGCGCGAAGCACTGCTGGGCGACGGCGATCCGGCGTTCGTCGAGCCGTTCGGCCTCGACCCGCAGCGCCTGGCTGTTGAGGCCGGCGAGCGCCGGGCCGCGCCACAACGTGAGTGCCGTGCGCAGCAACCGCACCGCCTCGGCGGGTTCCACGGTCTGCGCGGTCGCCACGTGCCGCTCGAAGGTGACCACGTCGAGCGACGCCGAGCCGAGCACGATCCGATAGCCGGGGCCGTCGGTGACGATCATGCCGGGCACGCCGAGCGCGGCCCGCAGGTCGCCGACCGACTTCTGGATCTGGTGCTTGCCGGTGGAGGGCGGCTCCCCGTCCCACACCACGTCGACCAGATGCGTGAGCGGCACGACCCGGCCAGGCGCGAGCAGTAGCGCGACGAGCACCTTCTGCCCGCGCACGCCACCGAGCTCCAGCCGAACACCGCCGTCACGAGCCTGGATAGGCCCCAGAATCCCGAAGTCCACGGCGCCACCGTAGGGCCTGTTTCCGCACCTGCGACAAAGGGAATGAGACGGTAGTGAGATGGGATCGGCCGCCCTCACCCTCGGTCCGGTGAGGCACATCGCGCTCGGCGCTTCGACGCATCCGTTCCTGCGCGACCACGCGATCGCCGGAACACCCGTCGTGCCGATGGCGATGGTGCTGGAGTGGTTCGCCGCGGCGGCGATCGCGTGGCCACTATGCCCGAAACTGTTGGTGTTGCGGGGAATCAGCGCACTTCGGAAGATCGCGCTGCCTGGTTTCCATGCCGGCGGCGACCAGTGCGTGGTCCGCACCGAACTCGTGGACGACACGCTGTCGCTGATGCTCGTGTCCGCCAAAGGCGTGCCACACCACCGGGCGAGCGCGGCCCGCTTCCCGCTTCCGGTGCAGCGCACCGCCTGGTCCGTTCCGAGGGACCTGCGACCAGCCGTTCGGAGCAGTCCCTGTAACGGCCGGGTGCTGTTCCACGGCCCGTCGTTCCGCGCGATCCGCCGGGTCACCGGAATTTCGCCGTCCGGCGCACTGGGCGTCGTGGTCGGACTCGCAGAGCTCGGCTGGCCCGACGGATCCTGGGTACTCGACGCGGCGGCGGTCGACGGCGGGCTGCAGCTCGCGACGCTGTGGGCCGAGCACGTGCTCGGCACGGCCACGCAGCCGCAGGCGATCCGGGAGTGCCGGGTTCGGATTCGGGGCCCGGTCGACGGCCCGGTGCGGTGCTTCGTGCGGAAGCGGCGGATTTCCGGGCTCGACGCCGAGTGCGACATCGCGCTCGTCGGCACCGGCGGCGACGTGATCGTCGAACTTGTCGGCGTGCAGCTCGTGACACGCCCTGAGCACAGGAGGCCCCAGTGATCCCACCTTTCGCCACTTAGAATGCCACGCGGGGAACCTCACGGACATCGCCGGGCGCGGCGGCAACATGCTGCTCAACGTCGGCCCTGACGACCGGGGCCGGATTCCGGCGGGAGCACAGCAGAGCCTGCGCGGCGTGGGCGACTGGTTGCGTTCCAACGGAAAGGCCGTCTACGGGACGTCGATGACCGGCCTGGTCGCGGATCCTGGCTGGGGTGCGGTGACCCGGCGCGGCGACAAGCTCTATCTCTCCGTCCACGACTGGGCTTCCTCACTGCACCTGAGCACGAAAGCGCTCTTCGACGTGCTCGGCGCGCGGGTGCTGGGCAGCGGGCACCGGGTCCGGACTGGCCGCCTCGTACTGGGACAACCCTCAGTTCACCGGCGAGCCGGTGGTGACGCGAACCGATCCGACGCTGAACTTCCCGTGGCGTGAGGCTTCCGGGCCCGAGGGTGTGCCCACGGACGGCTTCTCCGCGCGGTGGACCGGTTCGGTGCAGGCCTCCTACAGCGGACCGCACACGTTGATGACGGTGTCGGACGAGACGGTCAAGGTGTGGCTCGGCGACCAGCTCGTGATCGACGGCTCCAAGCCGCACGGCCCTCGCCTCGACAAGGCCGTGGTGCAGCTGGAAGCAGGTCGCCGGTACCCGATCCGCGTCGAGTACACCGAACTGACCGGCGAGGCCTACCTGAAGCTGCTCTGGGCCAACCCCTACGAGTCGCAGCGGGTGGTCCCGACCTCCGCTTTCACGCCCGTGTGATCGCGGTGGGGACGATGTGTGGACGGCTGCTCGCACCCTCGGTGGCAACACCACCGAGGGGAGCCGGGGATGCGCAGGACGAAGGACAGGGCCGAGCAGTGGGTGGCTTTCGTGCTCGTGGCAGCGGCCGTCACGACCGCGGTGCTGCTGAGCCTTTGGCTCTAGCGAGGGCCTCACGGGCGATGGTCTTCGCTCGCGGCTGACGCGCCAGCTCGGCGTACCGCACCGCCTCGGTGAGCCTGCCGTCGTACTCGGCGGTCAACGCGAGAGAGGTGAGCATCTTGATCTGGCCGATGGTGTCCTTGACCTCGGCCATCGACACGAGCGCCGTCTCTGGGTCGGACAGCCCCATGTGTTCCATGGTCCGGCTGACCACCTCGCTCACCATCGCGCGGGCGCGGTCGTGCTCACCCATCGCGTGGAGCATGCGGCCGAAGTCGGCCAACGAGAGCATCTCGCCACGCCAGTCGCCCGATTCGCGATAGGCCCGCACTGTCTGGTCCATGTACGACATGGACTCGACGTCGCGGAGCGCGTGATAGTGCACGTAGGAGAGGTCGTGCATGGCCATCGCGCACGAACGCACGTCGCCGTGCGCCTTCAGCAGAACCAGGGCCTCCTCGATGTGCGCAAGTGCTGCGTCGGTGTCACCGCGCTCGTCGTACACGATGCCGATGTTGTGCAACGCGTTCGCTTCGCCGGTCTTCGCGCCGACGTGCCGCATCAGCACCAGCCCGCGTTCGAAGTACTCCATCGCCTTGTCGAGCTGCCGCCGGTCACGCGCCATGATGCCGAGCAACCCCATCGTCGAGGCTTCGCTGCGCAGGTCGCCGATCTGCCGCGTCAGGTCGAGTGCCTCGTGCAGGTGCTCCTCGGCCTTCGGGTTGCCGTCGGACATGTACGCCGAACCCAGGCCCTTCAACGCCTCGGCTCGCGCCTTGAGATCGCCGAGCTGGTGCGCGGCGGCGAGCGCGACGCTCTGCACCTCGACGCGTTCGCGGCCGTAACCCCGTAGCAGCAGGAAGTACGACAGGTGATGCGGAAGCTGCCACGCGTGCTGGTAGTGGCCCTGGTAGGCGGCCAGGTAGACGGCGGCCTTGAGGTTCAACCGTTCCGTCTCCAGCCACACCAACGCTTCGGCATGCGAGAACAGGTGGAGGTCCACCTCGTTGGGCCGCACGTCGATCAGGTAGCCACCGGGCCGCGTCAGCACGAGGTCGCCCAGAACCTCACGTAGCCTGCCGACCGTTGTCTGCAGGGCGTTGCGCGACCCGCCCACCAGCTCGACCAGCTGGTCGACACCGACGACCTGCCCCGGCCACAACAACAACGCGGCGAGCACCACCCGGGCGGAACGTGGACGTGGCGCCCGTCGAGCACCACGTCCAACGGTCCGAGCAGGCCGAATGACCTCACTACCACTGACCCCAGTGCACCATCTCGTCGAACTTGGTGCGCATGCGCGAGAGCGGCGACGCTCCCTCGGAGATGCCCTCCTCGGCCGAGTGCCCGATCGCGATCATGCCGATCGGCACATGCGTCTCCGGTATCCCGAACTCCTCGCGAAGCAGCGGCCACTGGTCCTTGTCCAGCCCGAACAGCACCGCGCCGAGGCCCTCGTCCACGGCGGTCTGCAGGATGAGCATCGCCGCCATTCCGGTGTCGATGTACCAGTACGGAACGGGCCAATGGTCCTCGCTGCGGTCGGTCCACCCCTTGTCCGGCTTCGCGTACCGGTCTAGATAGGTGTCCTTGACCGAGAACGGGATGACGACGACGGGAGCGGCCTTGACGCTGTCCGCGGCCCACCACTCGAACTTCTCCCGTAGCCTCACGAGCTCCTCGCCCTGCAGAACGAGAAACCCCTGACCCTGTGAGAACCCTGCCGACGGACCGCGCACCGCGTTGCGCATGATCCGTTCGATGCTCTCCTTGCTGACCGGCTCGTCGGTGAACTTGCGCACCATGCGCCTGCGCCGGACGACGTCCTGGAACTCCACGCCAACCTCCCCAGATCGAGTTCGACCGTAACGCAAACCCGATCACCACGCGGCCCACCTCACCAGGGCCACCCAACCCCGACAAACCCGACATAACTTTCCTGAGCGAAAAGCACGTTCGTACGGCCTGTTCGTACGAACGTGCTTTTCGCTCAGTTTGAAAGTGAGGGGGAGGGGGTGGGTGGTGGTTGATTCAGCGCGCGATCAGCCCCCACTCAGCGCCTCCCGCGAGGCTCGGTGCCATGGAGTTCCGTTTGCTGGGCCAGTTCGAGTTGCGTGACGGCGGCCGCACCCACCACCTGGGCGGCCCGATGCAACGCACCCTCCTCGGTCACCTGCTCCTGGCCAACCAGGAGCCGCGGACCACCGACGACCTGACGCGCCGTATGTGGGGCACGACCGCCACGGACGGCTCGACCTCCACCCTCCAGGTGCACGTGCTGAGGCTCCGCCGCCTGCTCAAGGCCGCGGGCTGCACCGCCACCATCGAGACCACCCAGGGCGCCTACCGGCTCAACCTTGGCCCGAACTCATCCGACATCACCGAGTTCCGCGACCTGCTCGACCAGGCGCGGCACGCCCAGTCCCGAGAGGCTCGAACTCGCCGCGACGACCGAGGCGCTGGCCTGCTGGCACGGCGACCTGCTGTCCGGGGTGACCGGCGACTGGCCGCGCTTCCCCGAGGTCCAAGCCCTGCTCAACCTCCGGGACACGGCCCGCGCCCGCCGTGCCGAGCTGCAGCTGGCACTCGACCGGTCCGCCGACATCGGGGACCTGCGGGCGTTGATCGACGAACACCCGGACCGCGAACACCACCGGCACCTGCTGATGCGGGCACTGCACCGGGAGGGTCGCCGGGCCGAGGCGCTGGCCACCTACGACGCCGCGTACCGGTACGCGGACAGCCTGGGCCTGGAACCCGCGGCCGAGCTCAAGGAGCTGCAGCACCGGATCCTCAACGGCAACCCTGCTCCGCACTCCCTGCCCGCCACCACCGGTTTCTTCGTCGGCCGCACCGAGGAACTGGAGACCGGACGCAGCCCGGTGCACCTGATCACCGGCATGCCCGGCGTCGGCAAGACCGCGCTGGCGCTCCAGCTCGCCCATACCTGGAACTACCGGGACGGCACCCTGCACGCCGACCTGAGCACCACCGACGCGCCCACCGCACTGGCGCGGTTCCTCACGCTGATGCAGCTCCCCGTACCGTCTGATGTGGACGAACGCGGGGCGTTGTTCCGCGTGCACACCACCGGCAGGCAGCTGCTCGTGCTGATCGACAACGCCACCGAGTCCAGCCAGGTCCGCACCCTGCTGCCCGGCGCGGGCAGCGCGGCGGTCGTCACCAGCCGCAAGCCGCTCCCCGCGCTCGACGCGACCCGCACCCACCTCACCGAGCTGAGCACGCGGGAAGCACTGACGTTGCTGCGAAAGTTCACCACCAGGCACGAACCGGAGGCCGCGCGCCGGATCGTCGAGTACTGCGGCCACCTGCCGCTCGCCGTCCGCACGGCCGCCGGTCGGCTGGCCGCGCGACCGGGCTGGTCGCTGCGGACGCTCGCGGACCTGCTCGAACCGGAGGAGACGAGACTCGACCACCTGGTCTGCGAGGACCTCTCGGTCCGGCGGACGATCGCGGAGGCGACGGCCGGCCTCACCGATGCCCAGCGCCGGGCGCTGGCCCGGCCGCACCAGGCCCACCAGGAAGTGCTGGAACAGCTCGTTGACGAAGGGGTGATCAGGCAGGACCACACTGTCCCGGACCTGATCCGCCTGCACACGGCGGTCGCGGTGCTAAAGGCGGCGTAGCCCCGCCAGCACCCGCTCCAGCAACGCGCCGTCCGGCTTGTCCGAGCCGTACGACGAAGCTGTCCGGTGCACGTCGATCAGCCCGTGCGCGGCCATGTCACCGAGCAACACCTTGGTGACGCCGAGGGGCAGTCCGCGCAGGGCCGCGATCTCGGCCACCGAGCGCGGTGAGTTGCACAGCACCAGGACTTCCTGGTGTTCGGGACGCACCGCCGTGGCCGAGAACTCGTTCACCGAGACCAGTGACTCGATCTCCAAGTGCACCTCGGAGGTGGTGCGGCCGCCGGTCCACGCGTAGGCGCGGACGATGGACGCCGACGACTCGATCGACGGCAGCGGGGGGACCGGTTCGAACGGCAGCGTCGCGTACGGGTCCGGTTCGGCGACCGGTTCCGGTGCGCGCTGTGTCTTCTTGCGCCCGCGTTTTCGGATGCGGTCGCTGTCGAGACTGAAACCACTGATCAGGTCACCGAAGTTGACCTGCTCGTCATCGGACTCTCTCATGCCAGCTCAGCCCGCAGTTCCGGCGTGAGCAGCTGCCCCACCTGCCGCACGACGACGGTCATCTCGTACGCGACCTGTGAGACGTCGCAGCCCGCGGCGGCCAGCACCGCGAGACACGAGCCGTCGCTGATCGACATCAACAGCATCACCCCACGGTCCATCTGCACCACCGTGCGCACGACCGACTCGCCCGCGAAGCACTGCGACGCGGAGTCGGCGAGCGAGACGACACCCGCGATGATCGCCGCGAACTGCGGTGCCACGTGGTGCGGCAGCTTCGACGACGAGATCAGTACCAGGCCGTCAGCCGAGATCACCACGGCGTGCTCGATGCCGGGGGTGCGCTCGGCGAAGTTGGTGACCAGCCAGCCGAACTGGTCCACCTGCGTGCTCATCGACTCTCCTGCCGGTCGGGAAGGCCTCGCTGCACACCGCGCTGGAAGGCGTCGAGGAAACCTCGGGCCGACTCAGGCGTCTGGCGTGTGGGGGTCGGCGACGGGACGGGCGCGGCGGTGGGCGTGTCGAACCAGGACATCCCGTGCTGCTTCTCGTCGATCGCTTCCCCACGGAAAGACTCCCAGGACTCCTCCCGTCGTGGCGCGAGTTCGGCCGGAACCAACACGATCGCGCGAGTCCCCTTGCCTTGCTGGGCATCCAGACGTACCACGATCTGGTGGCGTGCGGCCAGCCTGCCGACGACGAAAAGTCCCATTTCGCGGAAAACCTGGACATCCGCACCCTCGCCGGCCGCTTCCAGCCGGTGGTTCACCACGGCCAGCGCTTCAGGGTCGATACCGATGCCCTGGTCGACCACGTCGATCTGCACGATGTCGCCGGCCTCGATCGACGCGCTGATCGAGACCTGGGAGTGCGGTGGCGAGAAAGCCGTTGCGTTGTCAAGAAGTTCGGCCAGCAGACGCACGAGGTCGCTTGCGACATAACCGACAACTTCGGCATTGGGCGCCGTGTGCACCATCACGCGCTGGTACTGCTCGATCTCCGCGGCCGCCGCGCGCAGCACGTCGGTCAGCGGGATCGGACGGGTGAACCGCCGCGCCACGTCGCCGCCGGAGAGCACCATCAGGTTCTCGTTGTTGCGGCGCATGCGGGTGGCGAGGTGGTCGAGCTTGAAGAGGTTCGCGAGCTGCTCCGGGTCCTCCTCGAACTTCTCCAGCTCCTCCATCAGCTTGAGCTGGCGTTCAACGAGACTCTGGCTGCGCCGCGACAGGTTCACGAAGATGTTGCGCATGTTCGCGCGCATGCCCGCCTGCTCGATGATCGAGCGGACGGCCTGCTGGTGGACCGCGTCGAACGCCCGTGCCACCTGACCGAACTCCTCGGTGGTGTGCACCGGCACGGCCTCGATCTCGGTGCTCCCGCGCCCGGTCGCGACCATCTCGGGCAGCTTCTGCCACGCGACGTCGAGCGCGGAGCGGCGCAGCGCGTTGAGCGAACGCAGCAGGTAGCGGCCGACGACGAACCCGATGGTGCAGGCGATGATCAGGCTGCCGAACAGCAGCGCCGACGCCGCGCCCGCCGCGTCGCTCGTCTCGTCACGCAACCGGTTCGCCGTGTTGCGCAGGTCGTCGAGCAGACCGGTGACGACGCCCTCCATCGACGCCGCGACCGCGCCGGAGGACTTGCTCCAGTCCGCCGCGGCGATCGGCAGCGCCTTGGGCTTGGCGGCGTTCGACGGCCCGGTGTTCGCGGCTCCGTCCGAGGTCGGGTGCAGCACCGCGGTCGTCAGCATCTTGCGGTGCGACTCGATGTCCGGGCCGTTGAACCTCGTCCAGTACGAGTTCAGCTGGTCCGGCGTCGCCAGCGCGGCGAACTCGCCCGCGATGTAGCTGAGCTTGACGTTCGACTCGACCAGCGTGCGTACCTCGGCGGTCGCGAGCAGGCCGCGGGTGAGGCCGGTCAGCACGACCGACTGCTGGTAGAGCACCTGTTCCTGCACGTGCGCGGCGTGGTGCAGCCCCATCGCCGTACGCGAAAGAGCCGCGTCGCCGAACTCGCTCGCCAGGACTTCGTCCACGTCAAGCATCGACTCGATGAGCGAGGTGTACTCCTTGACAGCGCCCGGCACGTCAGTGGTCTGCACGCGCAACGACGGCAGGCCTTCGGTCTTCTTGTGCACGTCGTCCAGGCGGGCGGACACGACATCACTGAGCGCGCCCGCCTTGTCGATCGCCTGCCGGAGCACGGTGCGGGCTTCGTCGGTGCGTCGCACCTGCTCCGCATGCAGCTGCGGACCGGCTCCTTCGGCGACGACCTTCCGTTCCGCCTGCACTCCCCCGACCACGGGGATCAGTGCGGCGCGAACCTTCACCAGCCGCTGGAGCGCCGAGTAGGACTCGGCGCGCTCCATGTGCGACTGGATCTGCAAGGCGCCGGAGCCCACCGCGATGGTGACCGGAACGATCAACACCGCGGCGAGCTTCACCGGCAGGCGCCAGTTGCGCCAGTTGACGAGCGTGGTGAACATGGGTCAGACGAAGAGCTTCGCCGCGTTCAGGAAGAGGCGGTACAGGCCATAGGCGAGCGGGATGCCCACCCACAGCCATGCACCGATCAGCAACAAGCGCTGCGAGTTCACTTCCGCACCACGCCTTCCGACTCGTCTGCGTCGACAGTGCTCTTGGCGGCGTCGGCCGCCTCGGCTTCGTTCCACTTGGCGACAGTGGCCTCGTCGTCCTTGTTCTTGGACGGCTTGGGGGCCTCGTCGACCACGTCAACGGCCTTGGGTTCATGGAACTTCGGGTTGACCGGGCGGATCAACTCATTCGCGATGAAACCAACGACCAGCAGCGAGATCATGATGTAGAACGACGTCTTGTACAAGTCGGGACCGACGTGCCCGGCCTTCTTGCCCGCGTCCGCGATGGCGTTGACGATCAGCGGCCCGAGCACACCGGCGACCGACCACGCGGTCAGCAGGCGACCGTGGATCGCGCCGACCTGGTAGGTGCCGAACAGGTCGCGCAGGTACGCGGGGATCGTGGCGAACCCGGCACCGTAGAACGACAGGATCACCATCGCGGCCACCACGAACAGCGGCACGCTGGACGAACCGAGCGTCAGCAGCAGCAGGTACAGCAGCGCGCCGGCACCCAGGTAGAGGCGGTAGATGTTCTTGCGCCCCACCAGGTCCGAAGTGGACGACCAGACGATCCGGCCCGCCATGTTCGCCGCCGACAGCAACGCGACGAAACCGGTGGCCGCCGCCGTCGCGACCGGCGTCGACGACTCCTTGAAGAAGTCGACCAGCATCGGCGCGGCCTTCTCCAGGATGCCGATGCCCGCGCTGACGTTGAAGCACAGCACGACCCACAGCAGCCAGAACTGCGGCGTCCTGATCGCGTTGTTCGCGGAGACGTTGTGGGCGACGTTGGCCTTCGGCTTGTCCTTGAGCAGCGCGGCCTTCTCGTCCACGAACTCCTTGGACGGCAGGCGGATCAACAGCACGCCGACGGTCATGAAGACCGCGTAGGCGAGGCCGTGGATCAGGAACGCCTTGCCAATGCCCGAGGTCGAGGTGTTGCCGAACGCCGTCAGCATCGAGGTCGACCAGGGTGACGCGATCAATGCTCCGCCGCCGAAGCCCATGATCGCGATACCGGTCGCCATGCCGGGACGGTCGGGGAACCACTTGATCAGCGTGGACACCGGCGAGATGTAGCCGATGCCGAGGCCGATGCCGCCGACCAGGCCGTAGCCGAAGACGACCACCCAGTACTGGCCCGCCCAGACACCCGCGGCCGAGATCAGCAGACCGGAGCAGAAGCAGACCAGCGAGGTGAACATCGCCCAGCGCGGTCCCCTGCGCTCGACCTGCGTGCCGAGCACCGCCGCCGAGAGCCCGAGCATCACGATGCCGAGCTGGAAGGGCAACGCGCTCTGCGTTCCCGTGATGCCGAGAGACTTCTCCAGTGGCGTCTTGAAGACACTCCAGGCGTAGGCCTGACCAATGGAGAGATGAATCGCCAGTGCTGCTGGCGGAACGAGCCAGCGGTTCCATCCGGGAGGCGCGACTGTGCGTTCGCGCGCTAAGAACCCCACTTTATCCCCAACCGTCACAAAAACGCGGACCGGCCGATCCTAGGCCAGCCGCACACATGCGACAACGGTCTGGATCTGTCCAGTGGCTGTTGCACGCCGCGCAACTTCGGCCAACGGTAGCCGAGTCACACTCATGTGCGACCATTTGAGACAAATGGACTTGTCCGGTTTCGACCAGTTCCCGGTCCGGGAGCTGCACACATAGGCGTTGACTGGACACGTGCGCACGCTAGAGTGATCGCCGCACGCAGAGGGGCGGGGGTACATGACCAAGGCGATGTGGTCGCCTGGCGAAACAGAGCATGCACATCAGGAAATGCGGGGATTCGCGTCGTTCGACGACCCCGAGTCTTTGTCGTACGTCGATTCGAACGGCAAACCGAACTTCGTGCTGATTCAGCAGACCGACGAATTCCGGACTCTGCGCCGCCAGCTCACGACGTTCATCTTCCCGATGACCGCTTTGTTCCTTGCCTCGTACCTGACCTTCGTACTGCTGTCCGCGTACGCGAAAGACTTCGTCAGCACGAAGGTCATCGGCGTCATCAATCTCGGCATCCTGCTCGGCCTCGGCCAGTTCGTGACGTCGATCATCATCACCCTCGGCTACGCCCGCTACGCCAAGCGAAAGCTGGACCCGCAGCGCAGGTTGCTCGCCGAGAAGACCGGGGTCGAGGAGTAGGTCATGCCCACCACCGGCAACCCGGTGCTGAACCTCAGCGTCTTCGCGGTGTTCGTCCTGATCACCCTGTACATCGTGTACCGCGCCTCGTCGCGGAACGTCACGGCGTCCGACTACTACGCCGCGGGCAGCTCGTTCACCGGCGCCCAGAACGGTGTCGCGCTCTCCGGCGACTTCCTGTCGGCCGCGTCGTTCCTCGGCATCTCCGGCGGCATCGCGGCACACGGCTACGACGGCTTCCTGTACTCCGTCGGCTGGGTCGTCGCCTGGCTCGTCGGCCTGCTGCTGATCGCCGAGGGCCTGCGCAACACCGGCCGCTTCACCGTCGGCGACGTGCTCGCGTTCCGCATGAAGCAGCGCCCGGTCCGCGCGGCCGCCGCCAACGCGACGCTGGTGATCTCGTTCTTCTACATGATCGCGCAGATGGCGGGCGCCGGCGGCCTGATCGCGTTGCTGCTCAACGTTTCCTCGAAGCTCGGCCAGGCACTGCTGATCGCGGTGGTCGGCATCGTCATGGTGGCTTACGTGCTGGTCGGCGGGATGAAGGGCACCACCTGGGTGCAGATCATCAAGGCCGTGCTGCTGCTTCTGTGCGTGACGCTGATGAGCGTCTTCCTGCTCGGCAAGTTCGGCTTCAGCCTCTCCGCGATCATGGAAGCCGCCACCGAGAACAACAAGCTCGGCGCGGCCGTCCTCGACCCCGGCGCGAAGTACGGCTTCAGCACGATGTCCAAACTGGACTTCGTCTCTTTGGCACTGTCACTGGTCTTGGGCATCGCCTCGCTGCCACACGTGCTGATGCGCTTCTACACCGTGCCGAACGCCTCGGAAGCCCGCCGCTCCGTCGTCTGGGCAACCTGGACGATGGTCATCTTCTACCTCTGCACGCTGGTGATCGGCTTCGGCGCGATGGCCCTGGTGGGCTCCGAGACCATCGCCGCCGCACCCGGTGGCGAGAACTCCGCGGCACCACTGCTGGCGTTCCGCATCGGCGGCGCAGTGTTGTTGGGCATCGTGTCCGCGGTGGCCTTCGCCACGATCCTCGCCGTCGTCGCGGGCCTGACCCTGGCCGCCTCGGCCTCGTTCGCCCACGACGTCTACGCGAACGTCATCAAGCGCGGCAACGCCGAACCCCGCCGCGAGATCCGCGTCGCCCGCCTGACCGCCATCGTCGTCGGCATCCTGTCGATCTTCGGCGGCATCGCGGCCAACGGCCAGAACGTGGCGTTCCTCGTGTCGTTGGCGTTGGCGCTGGCCGCGTCCGCGAACCTGTCGACGATCCTCTACACGATCTTCTGGCGCCGTTTCAACACCACCGGCACGCTGTGGAGCATCTACGGCGGCCTCGGCTCCTGCCTCGTCTGATCATCTTCTCGCCGGTGATGTCCGGCACGAAGACCGCGATCTTCCCGGACGTGGACTTCGCGTGGTTCCCGCTCGGCAACCCAGGGCTGGTGTCGATCCCGTTCTCGTTCCTGTGCGGATTCCTCGCGACGATCTTCTCGAAGCCGGAGCAGGACAAGGCCGAGCTCTCCGCGGAGATGGAAGTGCGCGCGATCTCGGGCATCGGCGCCCGCACCTGAGCCACGACCTCACGGTGGCGAGATCATCCGGTGAGTCGCGGTCGTTGTCGTTCGGGTGAGCGATCGCCCCGAGTTCTCTCAGCCACTCCCTCACGAGCTTGAAGCGGCCGCCGAGATCCCGCGAGGTCCGCCCTGATCGCGCCGGCTTCGCCGAACCGCGGACCCGCGAGGACCACCGTCCACGGTCGCGGCTCGGCGTGCGCTCGCATCCGCTCCTCGTCGATCCTCAACACGATCGTCACGCCGAGGCGTTCGACGGCTTCCATGAACGCCCCTACCCCGCATGTCACGCGTCGCCATCAGTTGGGCCTATCCGACTGGCGATCCAGGCACGCGATCAATACCCGATCAGTTCGAACCTCCGGACGTGCTGATCATCAACTCTACTCAGCCCATGATTGGAGGTGACGCACCGACCAATCTGATCCCACAGCCCGATTCCTTACCCGACGTTGGCGAGTGCCTTCGCGGCCACCGGCACTACATCGGTAAGAGCTGCCACCGCCTTGTCCTTGCTACCCGTGCCGACCTGCACAGTGGCCGCGAACGCGCCACGCGTGAGCACGGCATAACAACGCGCGAACTCCTTGGAAGTCGTCTCACACCACGAAAACTGCCCGTCAGCCTCGGCGGCTTCGGGGAGGTCGACCGCTCCCGCGACGGTCACCGTCGCCTTGTCCTCAGTCCAGGTCTCGACGTACGTACCGCACGAGATGAGCTTGCGCAGACTGTCGAAGATCTCGTTCGCCTTGAACCCGTCGTAGTGCACGACGCCGGTCTTCACCACCGACCCACCGACGTACCAGGTCGCGCCGCTTTCCTTGGTGATCCACCGATTGGACGGCAGTTCTCCGCCGCAGGTCACCGTCAGCAGCTTCGTCTTCACATGCTGGTCGGGTCCCTTCTGCAACTTCCCGCCCAACGCGTCGAACGCCGTTGCGACGACCATCGCCTGACCGATCTTCTGCTCGACCTCGGCCGGAGTCAGCTTCGGCGGCACACTCGTGGTGGTGGTGGTGGGACTGGTCGTGGACGGTCCCGACGTGGGTCCTGCCGTCGGCTGACTCCCACATCCAGCAACGAGAGCAAGCAGCCCAACAAACACAAATCCAGTCACGTGACGCATTATCTTCAATCCTTCAATTCAGCGGGCTGCACAACAGGTCCGGCGTCCGGCTCCGAGATACCTGCGCCATCACACCTTCCGCGACGAAAGTTCGCACCGCGGTGGGTTCATATCCTCGTTCTGTTCGAGCGAGGTTCCGCACCCGGCGAGCATCACCAGCGTGAGTACAAGCAGGCTAACAATCCTCACATCGGTCACGCCTTCATGCCGAACGGCAGCTGCCCCGGATCCTCACTCAGAGATCTCGAGCCAGCCCCTCCTCCGCAGCCACCCGAGAAACAGAACTTCGCACGATCACAGGGTCGCTTATCGGCGGTGCACCAAAGATTGTCTGAGCACGCGCCCTGGTTTCAACCTGCCAACAGCGTCACCGAGACTGCTCCACGCCGCATGCCGACACGATAATCACACTGGAGAACTGTCTCGCGACCAATTTTCGCAAATGCGCTGGAAGTCAAGACGCGACCAATGCTTCCGCGAAAGCGGGTACCACAATTCTCAGCTGACCTAATGCCGCCTCCTGACTGTCGCCGAATGACAGAACCATCGCGACAAGCTCAGCGTGGGCCAGCGCCGCCTCGCACCCCCAAAGCCCCTGCTGGATGTCGTTCGCCTGCTGACAGAACGCGTAGGCACTGTCGACACCCGACGGTGCGGTGAACGCGACATCGGCGATCACTGTCCGCTCAGACTTACCTATCTGCGCGACGTAAGTCTTGCAAGAACGCGCTTTGTCACGCAGCTGCGCCACAACCTCCTCACCACTCAGGTCAGTGAAAGCGTGCACCTGCTCACTCAGGTTTACGGCACCTTCCCATCGGCGGTCGCGAGACGTCGACACGCCTATGGTCACCCGGAGACCGAGGCAAACATCCGAGATGTAACGGCCTACACCCTTATCCTCACCAGTATCGTCCCACTTACCTGAGATAGAGTTAAACGCATCGGGTGCAGCCAGCCCAGCCAGCACGCGCTTGTCCAACGCCGCCACAAGATCAGGCGTCGAGACAGTGGGAGACGCAGAGGAGATACCCTGCGAAGGTTGTGGTATTGACGTAGCTTCCACGGAAGCGTTGCACGCAGTCAAGGTAACCAAGGCCGCAGCAACCACTAAAACAACGCTCATCTTGTTCATGCAAGTACTCCTAGCAAACTCGCACTCTGCCCTGGCCGCCGAAGCATTCAGCCACCGCACCTCATTCACCCGATAAATACAAGATGACACGCCTGGGGCGGATTCAATAATAACACTGAGCTCGGAGTCGGAAAGGTCAATCTACATACGGTTAAACCAAGTATCGTCGTGCTGGCCAACGTTTCCCAACATTAGAAATACCAACGCTTGAGCAAACCCCACCAGCCGGTTGAGATCAGGATGGATACAACGAGCAAGACTCGTTCGGAAGAGTCCAAACCCTGAAACTGATGGAATTAATTCACCCGTCAGCGCGGCCTGCCTATATCGGTTACATGATCCGGCTCGTGGTCGAACGCAGCAGAACAACAAACTCGACCTTTGCGACTACACCACCCAGGCCCCTGGAATCGCAGATTCAATCGCCTCGGTCAGTCGATGATAAATCCTACCCTTCTCCCCGCACCGACCGGCAATCGACCGTCGCTAATTCCCTTCATCGTGAGTGAATCGTTCACACGAGACAAGCTTGGCCAGAAACGACTGAAACGAATCAGCGATGCGACGTGGAATCCGATCCTCGTCCACGTATACCACGGCGGGATCGCCCGCTGGGCCAGACTCGGAATAATCAAGCATCACAGCGTCATGCCCACCCGATGGCATGTCACATACGACGACACCAACTTCCGGGTACCCCCACTCGGCGATCATTTCTACACTCCCCAAACCGGACGTCGAGTCGATCCCCCATTCTCCACCAATGCCGCGAATAGCGGCAATCTCAATATGGTCGGGCGCCCACGTGGTACTGAACTCGGTAGGACAACAGCGGCGCAGAGGAACCCCTCCATTCCGACCGTGAAGCAAGTCGACATAGCTGTTCGGCAACTTAACGCCGAGAAATCTCTCCGCCCGGCGAACCATTTCAACATCTAGCGGCGGACCTGTATAATAGTCGCCATCCTCACCAAACAGTTCATCCATGATCGCCACTCCTAACGCCCCGCAAATCCGCCAGTATGCCCTGTTTTCGCATGAACTCCTCTATCAATGAGCTGCATGCGTCCAGCATTTTGATGATGATGCCACGTGTAGCCTACCGGCGTCTCCCGCAGCCCTGCAGCCCGGTTGGCTGCAGTAAAGTCCTTCGAGCGACTGCCAGTCAACGTAATGTTGACATCGGGCACATTAGGATGGCGCCAAGCGGCAAAGTCCGGGAACCCGTCGGAGTCAAACGGAACACCCGTAACTGGGTGACTTTTTCCGGCCAGACCTCCGTTTCGCACTTTAGGAGTTCCGCCGCTTGCGCATGCACAATCACAGGGTGCCCCCTGAACACTTCCCCCACAGTTGTGCACCAGTACTGGATTATCTTCTCCCGCCAGAACATGGTAAGTATCGATGCCGTAGACGTCCATGTTGTGTACGTGCGCGCTCGCGATCAGCTTCTTGAGCGCATTGATCTTCACCTGGGTGCCGGTCGCGGTCTGCAGCACCGACCCGACGCGCAGGTCCCTAGCCCGCTGCTTTCACGGGGAATTGGCGTGAGGGTGGCTGTTTCATGGAGAAAGGTGCTCTGAGCTGCAAGGATATGGCTTGTCTAGGGCCTTGTCCGTGCGAGTTCGGGAGCACCTTTCTGGTGAGCAAGCCTACCGGGTTCTATCCGTCGTTGACCGTCGACACCGCGGGAACGGGTGTGGTGTCGCAGGCGGGTGCGGCGTTGCTGGTCACGACAGCGGGGAAAGTCGGGCTGGATCAGGCGTCAGCGTTGGAGCGCTGGCGGGCGCCGACCGCGATCCACGACCCAGGAAAGATCCTGTGCGACCTCGCGATCGCGGTCGCTCTGGGCGGTGACTGCCTGGCCGATATCGCGACCGTGAGGTCCGAACCGGGCTTGTTCGGGCTCGTCGCCTCAGATCCGACGGTGTCACGGCTGATCGACATCCTGGCCAAGGACGCGGACAAGGCAGTGGCCGTTCTGAACGCAGCCCGCGCGCGAGCACGGGCCGCGGCATGGGCACTGGCCGGCGAACGCTCGCCGGCCCATGCCATCGACGCGGACAAACCGTTGATCATCGATCTGGACGCCACCCTGATCACCGCGCACTCCGAGAAGCAGAACGCGGCGCCAACGTTCAAGCGTGGCTTCGGTTTCCACCCGTTGTGCTCGTTCGCCGACCACGGCGCGCAGGGCACCGGCGAACCCCTGTCCATCATGCTCCGGCCCGGCAACGCCGGGTCGAACACCGCCGCCGACCACATCACGGTGACCCGCAACGCGTTGCGGCAGTTGCCATTCACCGCCAAGGGCGGACGGATCGGCCGCAAAGTACTCGTCCGCACCGACTCCGCAGGCGGCACTCACGAGTTCGTGCAATGGCTGCACGCAAGGAAACTGGGCTACTCGCTCGGGTTCAATCTGCCCGACGACGCGGTCGAACGCCTGGCCCGCATCCCGGCGCAGGCGTGGACCCCGGCCTATGACGACGAACGCATCCCGCGTGACGGGGCGTGGGTCGCCGAGGCCACCGGCGTGCTGGAGTTGTCCGGCTGGCCCACAGGCATGCGGGTGATCGTGCGCAAGGAACGCCCGCACCCCGGCGCGCAGCTGCGGTTCACCGACGCCGACGGGCTGCGCCTGACCGCGTTCGCCACCAACACCGGCCGCGGGCAGCTCGCCGATCTGGAACTACGCCACCGCCGCCGCGCCCGCGCCGAGGACCGCATCCGCGCCGCGAAGGCCACCGGACTGACCAACCTGCCCCTGCACGGCTACGCCCACAACCGGATCTGGGTCGCCATCGTCGCCCTCGCCCTCGAGCTGACCACCTGGACCCAGATGCTCGCCCTGACCGGCCACGAAGCCCGCCGCTGGGAACCCAAACGCCTGCGGCTACGCCTGTTCTCCGTCGCCGGACGCATCGCCCGCCACGCCCGACAAACCCACCTCCGACTGGCCCGCCACGCACCCTGGGCCACGCTGATCCTGACCGCCCACCAGCGCCTACACGGCCTGCCGCAACTCGCCTGACCAGCGAGAACCCGTCCCTGCGAACAGATGCACACCTCCATCGGGCAGTGGAACCCGACGGCCCCCAGCCGACAACGGGCCATCACAACGACCCCAAGCACCGAAAGGAGGACACCCAACAGCCACCGGACACGCTCTCAAGCCAGGACGTCACCCGCGTGAAAGATCCGGGCTAGGGCGACATTCTTTTACGTAGCTCTGGAGTTGCGTTTTCCAACAGACTGAGCACATGGGACCTCAGATTCCAACGCTCGGGCTGCCGCAACGCCCACCGTAGAACAGCGGACGCGTCCGGCAACGCCAAGAAGCGCTGAAAACTGCCGTCATTATCACGCTTACGTGATTCCTCCCAGGCCGTCATTGCAGCTGAAACATCTACGCATTCATCGACGAGGTCGATGTCACTTGCCGACCCGTAAGCCGAACGCGACCATCACTCGTAACACCTAGCACAATCCCCCGGAGGCGCTCCCCCACGTTTGGCCAGCTATCCCGACTTACTACACCGTCGGCGACGTAGTCGGCGTCAATAAATGCGCGACCTCCACTTTCGATAGAAAGAAATAAACCATAGGGTGGCCGGCTGACTACCGTGGCATACACAGCGTCATACTTGCACAGACGATCACTCACCACAGCGAACCTCCCGCTTCACCTTAGCACGAGAACCAAATTTCACCCGGAACTAAAAACATCCCGCCTAACGGCCTTGAGTCAAGGTTTCCATTCACTCCTGGAAAACCGGTTGAACTCAGCAAAATTCCCCTTGTGCACAACATACTCAATTTGGTCGTCAAAGTTCTCCCACACCTCGACATTGAGCCTTTTTCATCCTGGTCTGGATGTGTTGGCGCGCAAGGGATGTCGATCACAACCGGTGACAGTTGGCGTGTCGGCGCCCGGACATGACGAAGCCCCTGGTAGGAGAACTTTCGACCAAGATCGTTCCACGTCCAGGGGCTTCACGTGTTGTTCTACCGTGCCGCGCTGCCGTTGTCACATCAGAGCCTGACCTTCGTGTCCGGCCTGGTCCGCACCCACCGCAAGCAGCTCGGATCGGTGTGGCGCAAGCTCAACCCAGGACAACAGGCACTGCTGGTGCTGGTCTACCTGCGCAAAGGCGAGACATTCGCCGACCTCGGCGCCGGGTTCGCGGTCTCGACCACGACCTGCTGGCGCTACGTCAACGAAACCGTCGAACTGCTGGCCCAGCGGTCCCCGAAGCTACGACAAGCGCTGCGCAAGGCGAAACGGCAGGGCCTGGCCTACGTGGTGATCGACGGCACGCTGATCCCGATCGACCGGATCGCCGCCGACCGCCCGTTCTACTCCGGCAAGCACAAGATGCACGGGATGAACCTGCAGGTGATCGCCTCACCGGACGGCACGATCCTGTGGGTATCCGGCGACCTGCCCGGCAGCACCCACGACACCGCGGCCGCCCGGATCTGGAACATCCTCGCCGCGCTGCGCCAGACCGGGCTGATCACCTTGGGAGACAAGGGTTACCACGGCTACGACGAGACAGGCTGCCACGTGATCACCCCCTACAAGGGCCGCAACAAACCCGAGTCCAGAAGGACGCCAACCGCGCCCACGCCCACCTGCGCGGACCCGGTGAACGTGCCAACGCCCAGCTCAAGACCTGGCGCGTCCTGCGCAAGCTCCGCTGCTGTCCCCGCCGCGCCGGCCGATTGGCCAAAGCCATCCATGTCCTACAGAACTACGAGGTCACCGCAGGATGAAAAAGGCTCACTGACGACTTCAACGCGTCAAGATCCCAACAATCCCCTCAACCGAGCATCTCTTCCGTCGCATCAAATCCAGAAACATCGTCATACGGTACCGCATTCCATAGCGAGGTGACCGATCCCCACAAGGCGCGCACCACGGGCAAATCGATTCCACCTCCCGAGAGTGTAAGGATCAGCAAAGAGTCCACCCCTTTGATCCGCCCAAAATTATCCTCAGCAGCAACCTGAGAGACAGAACTTTGCACGATCGCCGGGTTGGAGTGAAATTCGATTCGCGTATCCCCTGCGACCGCGACCGACTCAGTCGACCCCAGAGAAATCGACGCCCAACCCTCACCGTAGGCACGATCATCTATGAACACAGGGAGACCCTGACTACTGAAGCTGTCCACCAGAAGGTCGACAGCTTCACCAGGACTAACTCCACCAGAGGCACAGTAGAAGTTGATATTGTACGTCACGACACTCCCCACTATCCCACGCCGCGAACCACGGCGATGTTAAACCCGTACGTCTCTCGCAGCCAGGCATCCTTCAGTTGCTGAGCACCATTATACGGAGACCCACCTTTCTTCGCCTCCACGTAGCCTAGGAGGTTTCCACTCCTGTCCCAGACTCCCAGATCGAAGGTCCGTGACCCATGAGGAGTCGAGAACGTGAGGGCGGCCTTGTTCTCCCCGTCGGTGACGACCGTCCTCCCCTGCCCCCTTAGGAAAGCTGCCAAATCGTTTCGAAATCCGTCGCCCGCGGCCTTGTTTATCAGAATTTGAGCTTGCGGACCCTGAAGGTCGTTAATCACGCCATTGGGATCGACCTCAAATCTCGCGCAAGAAGAATTATGCACGAGCACTGGTGTTACGCCCGCGAGGACGTGGTAGGTGTCTATGCCGTAGACGTCCATGTTGTGCACGCGCGTGATCGCGATCCGCTTCTTGATCGCGTTAACCTTCAGCTGGGTGCCGGTCGCGGTCTGCAGCACCGACCCGACGCGCAGGTCCCTAGCTGGCACCCAGCGCTTCTGGTCAGGCAGCCAGAACGGATGCTCGTCCGTTGCAATGATCTTGTCGCCGTCGATCTCGATCTCGACGAGGTGCTTGAGACCCTCTCTGATGAAAGTCTCGATCACTTTCCGTGGACCGGACTCGCCCGTTTCCGGATCCACAGCGAATACCTGATCGCCAGCCTTGACTTCGTCGATGCGCTTGGTCGAACCGTCCGCCATCAACACCGGTGTCTCACCGGTGAAACTGCTCGGACGACACGAACTCCGCGCAGCAGCCCTGCTGGCACGCAACTGCGCACCGGCCGCGGCACCGACGCCGAGCATTGTCGAACTGAGCTCGGGGGACGTGCTCGTGGCGCCCAAAGCGCCGGCTTCGACGGCTGCAGCCGACGAGACGTTAACGGTGAAGTCGCCACAACCAAGCGACTTGTCGTGAGTGCAGACGAACGCTGCCATCGAGAGCAACTGCCAGGTGCTGAACTCCCCGTAATCACCCTGCGGATGCTGGAAGTCCGGAGACGTCCGCTGGAACGCTCGAATCGCATCCGCGAGCGCGAATACGTTCGGACCCCCTACAGGCAGTTCTCTATTGCCCAGGTACGTGCGACCGCTGGGCTTGTGACGTGCCGCGTGGACGCCACCACCCTCACTCACGTCGAACGCCGACGCCGGCGTGCGATCGTTGGTGTGGTGTGCACTGCAGTCGCCGCTATCGTCCGCACAACTCAATAGCAGTAGGCCGGTTGGATCACTGAAGGTCACCGGGCTGTTGTTCGCGTAGGCGTAGCCGTTCCACTGCTGCGGATCAGCGGTGTCCATGACCGGGTCGACCGAGATGAACCGACCGACCGCCGGGTCATACTCACGCGCACCGATATGAGTCAGCCCGCTGCTATCCAGCGTCCCGCCGACGAAGCCCTTCTCATCCGGCCATGACGCCGGCGCCGCGCCGCGCGGCTCACCGAACGGCGTCTGACGGCGCTGCGTCACCGCCAACGTCGCCACCGCGATCGACACCTGCTGCGTGCCCTGATGATCACCGAACTGCCACGACACACCCGCCGCAGTCCGCACCGCGATCGTCTGACCACCCAACACATACTGACGCGTACCCCGCGCAACAGCGGAACCCGAGACCAACAGCAACTCCTGCGAACCCAGATACAACGTGGTCGCACCCGGAGCCTTACGCAACAGACGATTGCCATCCGCGCGCGCAATCACGTCATTGGACGAATTCGGGCTCGCGTACGGATGTTCGCGGGTTCGTCTGCCTGGGTGCGTTGTTGGCCGTCCGTTGGAAGCAGAACGAGATCGAGTAGTCGATGGTGCGGCAGGCGGAGACCCTCCTGCCGCACCTCGTGCACCTACTTCACCGGGAACCGTTGCTTGTTCGCATCACGCAGCCAGCACCCGACTGACAGCTCTCATTCCTCGTTCGCAATCAGACGAGCCGCATCGTCGGCGACTTCAGTCCAGATGTTTAGGCCTTCGGCTTCGAACGCTGCCGTGAGAGCCTCACGCACTTCCTCCACTGGACGGCCGTGATAGGTGAGCCGAACGCTAGAAAGTGCCCGCTGGTACTTTTCCAGATGCTCTTGGATGTGGGGCATCGCTTCGTCGTATGCGTTTGGATCAGCCATCAGAAATCCCTCCTATAGATCTGGTCAAGGAAGGGCATCGCACCAGGGCCGAAGATGTGCTCTACCCGCTCGCTCACCTCGTCCGTGACACGCGTTGTGATGTGCCCTGCTGACGTAAGACGATCGTACTGGCATTTGCACATTTGAAAGATGAGCAGGGCGGGACTCTCGCCAGGACCAGTCCGACTACCTCCAAACGTCGCAGCAGCACTAAGTGTGTCGCTGTCGCCAGGGTCTACCTGATAAGTGAACAAGTTCCCAGGCTGCCCCACCGATCCACCGTGGGAGGCGGCTTGGGCAGCGTCCCCACTCAACCCGTTGGCAGCGATGTTATCCGCATGGGTTTGAAGTCGTCCCATGCGCAAAGTCCATCGTTTCGCGGGTCTTCGAACTTAACCGGGCACTGTGACTTTGTTGGTGACGCTGCGTGTGCGTAGGCGTTGCGTTCCGCATGAAGCAGCGCCCGGTCCGCGCGGCGGCCGCGAACGCGACGCTGGTGATCTCGTTCTTCTACATGATCGCGCAGATGGCGGGCGCCGGCGGCCTGATCGCGTTGCTGCTCAACGTGTCCTCGAAGCTCGGCCAGGCACTGCTGATCGCCGTGGTCGGCATCGTCATGGTGGCCTACGTACTGGTCGGCGGGATGAAGGGCACCACCTGGGTGCAGATCATCAAGGCCGTGCTGCTGCTTCTGTGCGTGACCCTGATGAGCGTCTTCCTGCTCGGCAAGTTCGGCTTCAGCCTCTCCGCCATCATGGAAGCCGCCACCGAGAACAACAAACTCGGCGCGGCCGTCCTCGACCCCGGCGCGAAGTACGGCTTCAGCACGATGTCCAAACTGGACTTCGTCTTCGTTGGCACTGTCACTGGTCCTGGGCATCGCCTCGCTGCCACACGTGCTGATGCGCTTCTACACCGTGCCGAACGCCTCGGAAGCCCGCCGCTCCGTCGTCTGGGCAACCTGGACGATGGTCATCTTCTACCTCTGCACCCTGGTGATCGGCTTCGGCGCGATGGCCCTGGTGGGCTCCGAGACCATCGCCGCCGCACCCGGTGGCGAGAACTCCGCCGCACCACTGCTGGCGTTCCGCATCGGCGGCGCAGTGTTGTTGGGCATCGTGTCCGCCGTGGCGTTCGCCACGATCCTCGCCGTCGTCGCGGGCCTGACCCTGGCCGCCTCGGCCTCGTTCGCCCACGACGTCTACGCGAACGTCATCAAGCGCGGCAACGCCGAACCCCGCCGCGAGATCCGCGTCGCCCGCCTGACCGCCATCGTCGTCGGCATCCTGTCGATCTTCGGCGGCATCGCGGCCAACGGGCAGAACGTGGCGTTCCTCGTGTCGTTGGCGTTGGCGCTGGCCGCGTCCGCGAACCTGTCGACGATCCTCTACACGATCTTCTGGCGGCGCTTCAACACCACCGGCACGCTGTGGAGCATCTACGGCGGCCTCGGCTCCTGCCTCGTACTGATCATCTTCTCGCCGGTGATGTCCGGCACGAAGACGGCGATCTTCCCGGACGTCGACTTCGCGTGGTTCCCGCTCGGCAATCCCGGGCTGGTGTCGATCCCGTTCTCGTTCCTGTGCGGATTCCTCGCGACGATCTTCTCGAAGCCTGATCACGACATTCAACCTGCTCAGGTCCGGACGCTTCCAAGATCACCCCAGTCCAGGATATCGCAAAGATTCGTCACCAGCTGCCTGACCTGGGTGCCCGCCTCACTCAGAAATCAAGCAAGCTCCTGCGAGATATCGAATTCCACCGGAACCTTACCGCGAACAACCCCCCAGACGAGGTCCCGTTCTACAGACTCCATCCATTCACCGAACGACATCCCACCCTCGCGGAACCACCAAGAGGTACGGCTTTTCAGCGACCGCAGGTCAGCGTCGACTTGGTATCTATACTCAAGCTGAACCTGTGAGTACCCTTCACGCTCACCCTCAGCATCAACGACTTCCATTTGACGCACAAGGCCAACCGTAAATATTGGCTCCGCAAACCAGTTCACTTCGCCGTACTGAAATAGAAAACCGTCGGAGTCAGTGTTGGCAGGGACGTCGAACCTTATCCGCTCGAAGTTGCGGATCATCGCCATGAATTCCTCGAAAGTCGGAACCGCACGACTCGGTCCGACTTGCTCAATAATGTCTTGCACCACGCCTAGTGCAGAGTCGATCGGTCTCATCACTGTACCCTCACTCGCTTCCGGTTCCCCCGCCAGCCTTGCCGTGGCGTCGCCGCACACGGCAAGGCTACACTCGACTACGGCCAATACCCGCCTTGTAGCTGCCTTTGCACGTGAGCCAACACGTCTCGGGCTTCACCAGCGTTCCTAGCGCCACCGATCATCTCATTTACGTGGGCATAGTAGTCGTTCGTGTGAATTCGCGAGTGAACTGATGCGCCTGTCGGATTCGCCGATGCCGACCCACGCGGAAGGAATATGCCATTGCTAGGATCGTTAATATCAATACCAAAGTCGTCGAGTTGCTGGCGGGCCGGTGCGGCCTTCCCGGAGGTGCTGGCCACGATGTGATGTGCGGCTGTATCCGCAGGCCGAACGACTCCGGACGCTTCCAAGTTTTCACCAAGAATCTTGGCATTACTGGAGCAGTTGGAATTGTGAACTAGTACTGGCGTTTCACCCGCCTGCACATAGTACGTGTGGATGTCGGCAATGGTCAGGTTGTAGACCAGTTGCACCGCCATCGACTTGCGGACCGCGGTGACCTGTACCGAGTCCCCAGTCGAGGTTTGCAGCATCGAGCCGGCCTGCAACTGCCTCGGCCATCACCCAACCTGCTCACCCGGCAACCAGAACCGATGCCCATCAGTAGCCGTGACCACGCCGGTCGCCGAACCCTAACACCATCGGTGTCGACAGTGATGTCGACCAGGCTCTTCCTGCCATAACCGATGATCAGCCTCGCGACCGTCTTCGCCTCGGTTCGTCCCGTCTTCGGCTTCGTGGCAAGCACCTTGTCACGGAGCCGCACCTGGCTATCCGCTTACGCGACCCATCCGCCATCAACACCTGGGTCTCAGGCGTGAAACTGTTGCAGCCACCCTTGCTGAACAATCCTCGTGCCTTGGCCAACAGCCCCTTGGCCCACTCCTGCTGCTTCAGGAACGACTTCACCGCACTGACCGCGTTGTCCAGCGCCTTGACGATCTTCCCCGCCTTGAGGATCTTCCCCCACGGAATCACACCCAGCACCATCATCGCGCAAGCACCGACATCGCCCTGGCCGAAGCACTTGGCCATGTCGTTGATACCCAAGATCTCCTTGAGCACCTCGCCACCGGCCTGCAACGCCACATCCACCCAGGACTGCTTCTCCAACTCCAGCGCCCTGTGGTAATCCGGCTCCGAGACACCCGCCGCGGCAAAACAGCCCGCTTCTGCTGCGCCTGAGAGACCATCCCGTAGTAGGCCTCACGGCGCAGGCCGATCGATTGCGGTGATGCACCGCGCAGTTGTCGCCATCAGCCAGACATCTCCTCCGCAACAAACCCGACGGATCACTGAACGTCACCGGAGAACCGTTGCCGTACGAATAACCGTTCCACTGCTGCGGATCAGCCAAATCCATCACCGGATCCCCAGAGATGAACCGACCCGTCGCAGAGTCATACTCCCGCGCACCCAGATGCGTCAGACCAGACGCATCCGTAGTACCGCCGACGAAACCCTTCTCATCCGGCCACGACGACGGCGCCGAACCACGCGACTCACCGAACGGCGTCTGACGACGCTGCGTCACCGCCAACGTCGCCACCGCGATCGACACCTGCTGCGTACCCTGATGATCACCGAACTGCCACGACACCCCCGCCGCAGTCCGCACCGCGATCGTCTGACCACCCAACACATACTGACGCGTACCCCGAGCAACCGCGGAACCCGAAACCAACAGCAACTCCTGCGAACCCAGATACAACGTGGTCGCACCCGGAGCCTTACGCAACAGACGATTGCCATCCGCGTCATAAATGAACGACGTCCCCTGACCAGCCACCTCATCCCTCGCGAGATGACCTTCAACATCCCAGTCCATCGTGTGCGTCGTACCCGACACCATGCGCCGCGTCATGTTGCCCGTGACGTCATAGTCGAACTCCGAAAGCTGCTCACCCGAAGGCCCTACACTCGTCACCGAACCCAGCAAATGGCCACCGGACCGCGGATACGCATACGTCGAGGTCGTATCGCCCGCGGCCACGTGGTCGACCTCCGACGTACGGTTACCCGCCTTGTCATAACGGAACGACTGCCAGTAACCCGCCGGACCACCCACCACCGCCTGAGAAGGCGAAGCAGCACACTTCGACGTACCCGCCCACGCCTCAGTCAACTGACGGACATGGTCGTACTGGAAACACTGGTAGTCCACCGAGTCAGGCCGATTGTTGGGCAGACCGGTGATGTTCCCGTCGGCGTCGGTCTTGAAGTTCGTCGGCGCCTCGATCACGGACTTGATATTGCCGACCGCGTCGTAGTTGTACTGGGCCTTGCTCGGTATCGCGTCCGTCGTAGCCCGCCGCAGAACGTCCGCAGTGGACAGTCGGCGGGTGTCGGCCTCGTAGGTGTAGTTGAGCTGCACCCACTTGGTCTTGTTCGCCAGGCCGGTATCGAGGTGGATCTGGGAAAGCTGACCATACTCGTTATAGGTGGCCTTCTCCGTGTACGGGGTGAGACCGGTCAGATAGTCATGCTGCCCGGTCTTGGTGTACAGGTACTGCAGCTTCTCCGCAGGCAGGTCGCCCGCCTTGGGCAGATCAACGGTCCAGACGCTGCCGTCCTGGGCGTACTTCGTCTTCGTGACGTACGTGTTCGCCAGCGCACCTTCCACCGCCGGGATGACGACCTGAGTCGCCGTCGGCCTGCCGACCGGGTCGTACGCGGTGACTTCGGACTTGTAGGCGTTGCCGCCGGAGTAGCGGATGGACGCGGTCTGCAAGCCCTTGGCGACCGTGTCGTAGGTCCACTCGGACAGCGTCGTCGTGCCCTCGTAGGACGCGGTCTTGCGTCCCAGCACGTCGTACTCGTAACGCACGGTCTTGCGGCGCGCGTCCGTCGTGGACGTGAGCTGCCCGGCGTCGTCGTAGACGCTGCTGCTCTCACCACGGTCCGGGTCGTTGGAGCCGATCCGACGGCCACGCAGGTCGTAGGTGTTGGTCCAGGTGTTGCCCGCGGCGTCGACGACCTTTTCCAACTCGCCGGAACGGGAGTAGGTGTAGCGGGTCGCGTCGTACTCGCCGGTCGGCGTCGGTTGCTTGTGCTGCCGCAGTTCGATCGTCCGGCCGCGTGCGTCGGTCAGTGTGGTTGTCGCCGTGCCACCCGGTGGTGGTGTCACCATGACCCGGTCGCCGCCATAGGCGGTGGTCGACGTCCACTTGTCCTGGCCGAGGCCGATGAACTTCTGGCTCACCGCACGACCGAGCGCGTCATACGCCGTCACGGTCTGGGAGGGCAGCTGCACCTCGTTGCCGGGCGGGGGTGCCACCAGGTCGTAGGTCGGCTCGGAGTCCTTGTTGTAGTAGACGGCCGCAGTGCGCCCGACCAGGCCACGGTCGTTGTAGAACGTGTCAGTGATCTGCCGACCTGTGTACGGCGCCTCCGACTGGGTCTGCCGTGGCCGCAGCAAACCGTCGTACAGCGCCCAACTGGTGACAGCGTTCCCGGTCGAGCCGAGAGTGGTCGTGGAGACCGCGGTGACATGGTCCTTTCGCACCCGGTATTCGAACCGCACGTTCGGCGACTTCGTATCCGGGTCCCGGCCAGGCTGGTGGACCTTGGACAGGCGGCCGAGCGCGTCATACTGCAACCGTGTCCTACCACCGTTGGCGTCGATCTTCTCGATCGGCTGGCCCAACGCCGGATCCAGCTTGACCGTCGCGCTGAAGTCCTTGGCGTTGGTCATGGTCTGACCAGTCAACAGGCCATGGGTGTGCGTGTACGACGTGGCCGACTTTCGGTCCAGAGCGTCGTAGGACTCGGTCACGCGGCCGTAGTCGTCGAAGGCGGCACGAGAGGCTTGACGGAACACCAGCTCGCCCTGCTCGACGAACGCGGCCTCCTCGACCTTCGTCACGTTGCCCATGCCCGGGATCGCGCCGAGCTCCGTACTGCCGTCGTAGTAGTTGCGTGTCTTCTTCAGCACCTGTGCGGCGGTCGCCGTGCCCGAGCAATCCTTGCCCCAGGTCTCGGTCGAGACGAGCAGGTTGCGGACGTACGGATCGTTGCGGCCGGCGTAGACGTTTTTCACGCAGAGATCGTCGTCAGCCGTGGCGTCGTCACCACGGTCGACGACCTGGGTCGTCGCGCCTTCCTGGTCGTAGGTCGGTGTGGAGGTTGTCGTGCGGGTGGTACCGGACGACAACGCCGTATAGGTGCGGGTCTCACCCGGCCGCAGCATCCACGCCTCGAGTGAACCCTTGCGCGCGAACGGGCCCAGCGGCTCAGGCTTGGTGATCGTCTTGATCAACGCCGCGCCTCCGGGGCCGTTGCGGGTGATCTCCTCACGCTGGAAACCCTGGGCGGCCGGGATGTCGTCGAACTCCGGGTTCTCGGAGTCCTTCAGCTTCACGATCTTCGCGCCACCGGTGCGGGTCCGGTCACCATTCATGCCGCGGTAGAACAACCGCTCGGTCTGCGACCCCGCCTTGGTCACCTTCACCCGCGCATAGCCACGCCACTCCGACCACGTCCGCAACCGCTCCGGCGTCATCTCGTCATCGGTGTAGTGCCAGGCCGGGTCGCCGACGTAGTCGTAGGTGGTCTTCTGGTCCGGTGCGCCACCGGTGCGATCGCTCTCCACGACCGCGCGGACAACGTACTTGTGAAACCAGTCAACGGCGTCGTCGCGGTTGGGTGGCGCCCATGTCACCGGAAAACACCGCAGCACGTTCTCGTCCAGCCTGGCCTTGTCCGGCAGCTTCGAGTTCCGCTCGCAGTCACCGTCGTAGTAATCCAGAGCGATCCGGCCACCCGACTCCGAGTACACGTTCGTCAGCCGGAACTTGTACAACGGAAGGTATCCGCCAAACCCCGCGGCACCACCGACCCGGTTCGCCAACCGCTTGCCGTCGAAGGTCACCTCAGGCAGCGTGATGGACTCACCCACATGACCGGCATGCGTGATACCGGTCAGCCACAACGCCGCCGAGGACGAGTCCTCAGTGCTAGGGAAACTGTGGTTGAACGACCAGGAGTCGACGTCCTGCCAGCCGCCGTCTGCCTTCTTCGTCCTCGTGACGATCTTCGTCAGGCGTTTGGTCGACCAGAACGACGGTGAGATCCGATCCGGACACGTGCCGCCGTCACACTTCTGATCGAACGGCACGTCCGGGAAGTCAGAGGTGTTGCAGCCGCTACCCGGCACACAGCGTTCAGTGGTCTCGAACGTGATCTTCGCCGGCGCACCCTCGTACTCGTGTCCCGCCCGCGTGCCGTACTCGACCCGGTCCAGCGTGCCGCCACGGATGTAGCGGGCCGCGGCATCGTTCTTGTGCCGACCGTAGAAGTTGGCCTCGGCGTTGTAGAAGTAGGTCATCGTGTTGCCGTACTTGTCCACGACGTGGTCGAGCTGCCACTTCCAGGCTCGATCACACCACGAGTCCTTGAACGCCGGCTTGTTGCACGGCTGACCCGCCCGGCGCTCGAACACCGGTACCGTCCATGCCGAGTTCGTCTCTGGCTTCCCCGGCTCCCAACCATCAAGCTTGTTGCGGCCGAAGTAGTACCGCGTGCCGTCGGTCTTCGTGATCAGCCAGTACTCGCCGTCGACGTCACCGTTCGCGGCACCGAACCGGCGCTCAACCTTCGAGCCGTCATCGTTCTTCAGTCGCAGCACACCGGTGTCGGCGTCCTTCACGATCTGCGCGGACTGGCCGCCCAGGACGATCGAGGCGTTCTCGTCGAACCAGCACTTGTCCGCCGTCTTGTCCGCCACCACGTCGGTGTTCTCCGAACACGACGTGAACCGCCGCTCCACATAGCCGGACCACATGTCCCAGCCCTCGCCGATCCACGACGGCTGGTTGTTCGTCGACGCCGTGTGCCCGTCAATCCTCGACGACGAATAACCCACCGTGAACTGTGGCTGCAACCCACCCGGCACCGACGGCGTCTTCACCGGATACGACCAGCTGAAATCACCCGTCTGCTGCGACACCTGCCACGTCGCCGACGGCGCCAACGGCGTCGCCGCATAGTCACCCTGACCATCAGCGGATGCCGTTGCACCGACCAAAGCGAACAGCACACCGCCCGCCGAGCCGCTGGACGCGCTCTGCGCGAGAGTGCTGTCATCGGCGCCCGGCAGATCGACGTCGGCCGTCAGCCGACCGGCGGCACTGTCGTTGCGCGACGGCACAACGGTCCCGTCCGACACCCGGACCAGCTGCAGCCGCGACGACCAGTCCGCGCCGAACGCCTGCCGGAACCCGCTGTAGTCGACACCGACGGACAAACGTCCACCGTCGCCGGTGACCCGGAACAGCAGGCCCCGCACCCCGGCCTTCTCCGTCGCGGCGCGATCAAGCAACTGCAGGCGCACCCGACCATCCCGGTGCCCCACCCATACAGGCAGATCACCGGCACGTGTCTCCCTGTCCGCCACGACATCCACATCGACGGCACCAGCACCAGGCCAACGCACCTCCCGCGACCCTGACAACGCCAGCTTCGTCGCCTCGTCGGCCACGATCGGCTTCACCGGCTGGTTCGCCACCGCCACGTTGTGCGCGGCAGGTGGCTCCAACAGCAACTCGGCCAGCTGACTGACCGACGACGGCACCACAGCTGTGGCAGCCAAGACCGCGACGCACCCGAACAGCGTCGTTCTACGCAGATACCCCATGACAGGTCCCTTGGTCTCGAGCTCAGCTGTTCGCGAGCTGTCGGATCTCGGCAGGCGCCAGCACGCCCTGATACATCCGGGCCTCGTCAACCGCGCCTGGGAAGTACTGCGTCGGCACACCGTCGTGCCGTCCCTGACCGATCTTCGCCGGTCCTCTGGCGTGCCAGTCGGACACGTGTTTCGCCGGGTTGCCCTGAGGCACACCGTCCACGTACAGCCGCAGCTCACCGGCCGCCGCGTCGTAGACCGCCGCCAGGTGCGCGTCCACGTTGGCGACAGCGGGTTCGGACGCGTAGACGTATCGCTCCTGCGCCCCGATCTTGTCCTTGTCGAGCATCACGAACGTCCAGGTGCCAGTAAATTCGGAGTACTCGAGGAAGACGCTGGTGTAGTCCCCGATCTGGCTGATGACGGGGAAGTAGCCGCCCTTCTGGTTCAGCCTGGCCTTCGCCACGATGCTGAAGCTCTGGTCGGTTCGCACCACCGGTCCGTTCGTCGTCGCGTAGCCCGTGGTGCCGTCGAGCACCAGCGAACCATTGCCGAGCGAAGCCCCGCCGATGAGCGACACGGTGTGCTTCCGATCAGTGGCATCGGCAGCGGCGCGACCGGTCGGGTCGAGCCGGAAGGCCGCGCCGTTCGGCGGGTTGCCGTCGCGCGCCGCGGTGGCCTCGGCCGCTGTCAGTGCCCTGGCGTAGACGTGCGTTCCTTCGACAGTGCCGGGGAAGTGGCCCCAGTCCGCGCCGTCCAGCTTGCCGCGGCCGATCTGCAGCGTGCCGGTCGCGTTCCAGTGAGAGGGCTTTGCCACCGGAGTCTGCGCGACCCCGTTGACGTAGAAGCGAAGTTGTTTCGCCGTGGCGTCGTACACGCCCACGAGGTGATTCCAGGTGTTCAACACAGGTGCCTGAGCCGAACTGACGTAGGTATCCCCGGAGGTCTCGCCGGGCAGGTTGAACACCCAGCGGTCGAGGGACTTCGAGTACCCCAGCAGGAAACCGCTGTTGGTGGAGCCGTCCTGGCCCACCGCGTTCCACCAGCCGTCCCTGTTGCGCAGGTTGACCCAGGACGCCACGGTGAAGCTCTGGTCCGTCCGCACCGACTGCGTCGCCGACGCGCTGGCCTTGCCGTCGAACGAGAGAGCGTCGTGCTCGTCACCGCCACGGCCGGGAACCCAGGTCGCGCCCGGCTTCAGGGTCGGAGGTGTCGTGCCCGCGGGCACGGTTTCGTCGAACGACCAGTGCGCTTCCATGACGGCGGGCCGGTTCGACAGCTCCGAGATGTCCTCGGCGACGAGTGCGCGGTCATACACCGCGACGTCGTCGACCGCGCCAGGGAAACGACCCCATGGGGCGCCGTCGAGCTTGCCACGGCCTACCTGCAGGCCACCGGTCGCGGACCACACCGAGGGTCGCGGCGCGGATCCCTGGAACACGCCGTTGACGTACAGCTTGGCTTCGTCCGTTGCGGAGTCGTAGACGCCGATCAGCCGGGTCCAGACACCGGTTTCCGCCGGGGCCGTCGACCTGACGAAGCTCTCACCAGCGGTCTCGCCTGGCAGGTTGAACACCCAGCGGTCCAGCAAATCCGAGTACTGCAACAGGAAGCCGCTGTTGCGTGAGCCGTCCTGGCTCACCGCGTTCCACCAACCGCCCTTGCGGTCGAGCTTCACCCACGCCGCGACGCTGAAGCTTTGGTCCGTGCGCACTACCGGCTGCGTGGTCGACAGCCCACCGTTCGTGCCGTCGAGCTGGACCGCCTGACCGTCCCGGCCGGACACCCAGCTGACACCGGATGAGGACGGGGTCAGGTCGTGCGGCGTGTCCGCGATGTCAGTGCCGTCACCGTCCAGCGACCACCGCCCGTTCCACAGGCGCTGCTGATCGGTCTGGAAGCTGTAGGCCACCGGCTGGGCGGCGTGCACGTTGCCCGCGCGGTCCACGCTCTGCACGTAGATCACGTTGCGGCCCAGGTGTTTCGCGGTGACCTCTACTGACGCGCTACCACCGAGCGTGCCCGCGGCGACCCAGTTCACCGGTGGGTTCTCGTAGCCGTATCGGAAGCCGGCCACGTCGGTGACCCCGTTGGCCTTGAACGTGAGTGAGCCTGGAGTACCGGCGAAGCCGTGGAAGGAGTCGTCGCTGGGGAAGTCCGTCGACGTGACCAGCGGTGGTTTGTCCGGCGGCGATGTGTCGAGTGTGAACGTGCAGTCGGCCGACGGGCCCGCTTCAAGCCGAGCGTCACCGGCATAGGCCCGCCAACTGTAGGTCCTGCCGTCCCCGAAGGCTCCTGAACCGAACCTCGCCCTGGCGATCGCGCCGTTCGGATGGTCGGCGATCTGGACCTTGCGGTCGCCTGCCTCGAAGCGCGCGAACAGCAGCGTGTTGGCGGCACCGTCCGGATCGGACACAACGGCGGTGACTTCCGGATCCGGGTTGTTGATGTAGACGTGCTTCTCCGGGGTCGAGCAGCCCGCACCGGCCGTGGACGGCCAGGACGGCACGTTCGGCCGGGTGTTGTAGACGATGTTGAGCTGGGGGTTGGGGTTGAACTTCCGCCAGCCGTCGACCGAGGTCTCAGTGCCGGCCCACAGACCGAGCGAGATCTTCTTGTCTCCGTCGGCGACCGCCTGGGCGACGCCATTCAACGCTTTGAGGTCGAACCCGACGTCCTTACTGGTGCAGTTCGCCCCCTTCTCCTCGGTATGCGCCAGATGCTTGTCCCACACCGCGTTGTTCCACGTCGTGCCCGTGCCGGCCACACCGGTCCGCCACAGGTTGAGGCCACTCTTGTTGCAGTTCCACGCATAGACCTGGGTGGCTTGGAAGAACGCCGAAACGATCTCTTTTCCCGCCAGGTCCTTGATATCGAACGTCCACACCGAACGCACGGTCACTTCTTTGTTGTTCTCGTAGGCGTAGCCGACCCGTGCGAACCCCTGGAACCAGTTGTTCCAGTTGTTGTCGCCACCCGCGTGCTTCCACAGCTCGGTCCCGCCGTCCCGCGCCGCGTTCAGCGGCGGGTCGATGTAGACCGGAAAGACCGTCTCCGCGGAGGTGAGCAGCTTCTGGTCCGGCACGACCTCGACCGCGTCCGCGGTGACGACCGGGTCCATCGCCGCACGCCGGGAGCCCTCCGCCGGACCGCGGCTGCTGGCGTCGCCGGTGGAGTCCCACATCAACGGCGTGGCGCTGGTGAAGACGTCGGCGCCTGATGGATCGGTGGCCCGCGGCTTGCCCGCGTCGTCCTCCCTGAGGTTGACGCCGACGGTCCTGGCACCGAGCCTGATGCGCTTCAGCGCGGGGTTGGCCGCGGCTTGCCGGTTCTTCACCACCAGTACCTGGGTGAAGCCGTCCGCCCTGGCGTGGACGACGAGATCGACGCCCGGATACACCTCGGGGTAGGTCGCGCTGTCCGCGGACAGCCGCGGCTCCGGCAGTGCGCGCGGCCAGGCGAGCGCGAGGCTCTTGTCACCCTTGGTGAGCTTCACCAGTTGGTCGTTGCCGCCACCGGACAGCACCAGCCCGGTCGTGGTCGCCGCGGGCTCGACGGCACCATCCGGACGCTCCCGCAGGCCGGTGTCGATCGGTACCCATCCGCTGTCTCTTCGCACCCGGACGGGGTCGGGTCTCGACTCCAGCTTTCTGGTGCCGTCGGGGTTGGCGAAGATCTTCGTCCGCTCCGTACCCTCTTCCGGCAGCTCAACCGGCTGGCCGGTCTCCCGCGCCTGCACCTCGGGCGACTTCGACACCGCCGGTGGCGGGCTCCCGTGAGCAACAGGAGATACAGCTGCGCACACGAGTGCGAACGACATGACGGCAGCGCAAAACAAGCGCATCGGTGTAGGCCCCCCTTGGACTCCCCCAACAGCCAGAGCAGCTTCGCCGGGGAACGCCCCATCCACAAGGGACCATTTGACGTAACAGTCCGAGACCACGCACACACTGTGCGTACGCGTGCTCCATCTCACACGTCGTGAGTGGTTGTGGTCGCACGCAATAGCGACCACAACCACTCACGACCTACGGCCGGGCGACCAGCACCACGCCCTGGTCGCCCACCGCATGCGGCCGTCGACCAAAATGCCGCCGCAGCGCCGGTTCCACGGCCGTCAGCATCTCCGGCACCGCCGGATGGTCCTCGAACCAGAAGTTCACCAACGTCCGCGCCGCGGCCCGCACCCGATCCTCCACATCGGATTCCGGGAAGTGCAGAGCAGCCTCGGTCCGATGCAGAGCGAACCGCGTGAACCCGTTGCGCTCCAGGGCCTCCGCCGCCACCGCCAGCAGGTAGCCCTGGTGGTCGACCGGTTCACCGGCGAGCGGGACGCAGGTCTCGTTGAGGATCGAGACGAGCTCGTTGTCCGGCGCACCGCCGATGAACACGATCTTGGCCTCGGGGTGCGAGCGGTCGATCACGCGGGCGATCTCCTCGACCGACCGTTCGACATCGCTGACGTACGGCAGGATCCAGTTGGCCAGCACCACGTCGAACGAGCCGTCGGTGAACGGCAGGTTCTCGGCCCTGCCGGGCAGGATCTCGATGTCGCCGCCTGCCTCGCGCAGGCGGGCGACGCGGTCGATGTGGGGTTCGACGGCGGTGCAGCCGCCGAGTTGCGCGGCCACGGCCTTGGTCAGCTCGCCGGTGCCGCCGCCGACGTCGAGGGCCCGCGCGTTGCCCGACGTCACCGCCTGGACGAGTGCGATCTCCTCGCGGCGTTCCAGGCGTGCCACGAAGTTGAGCCAGCCGCGGTGGCTCAACGCGTGCGGGCCGCGGTAGACCGATGGCATCTGGTCCGCCGGGCCGCACATCTCGTGTGTCCGCACGAGAGAGGCGGTCAACCCGCCGGCAAGTGATGTGGTCATCGGGGTCACCTCCTGATGTAGGTCGGGGCGAGACCCATCACCTGGGTGCGCAGCGCCGGGTCGGTGTTGAAGTCGCCTGCCAGGTGCGACGTCACCATGACCGCGCCGTGGGCCTCCGCACCGCGCAACGTGAGGCAGGCGTGCTCGGAGCGGATGAGGCAGGCGGCGCCGGATGCCGACAGGTGGGCCATCAGCGCGTCGACCACCTGCTCCCCCAGGCGTTCCTGGACCTGCGGGCGGGCCGCGAACTCCTGGATGACACGGGCCAGTTTGGACAGTCCGACGATCTGGCCGCCGGGTGAGGGCAGGTAGGCGACGGTCGCGCGGCCGAGGAACGGCAGCACGTGGTGTTCGCAGAGTGCGACGAACGGGATGTCCACCGCAGCGATCACGCCCTGGTTCACCGACTCCGGCGGGAACTGCACGCGCAGGTGCCGGGTCGGGTCGAGGCGCAGGCCGCTGGTCATCTCCGCCAGCGCGCGGACGAAACGCAGCGGTGTTCGTTGCGTGGACTCGGTGTCGCACGGCATGCCCAACGCGGCGAACATCGCCTGCGCGTGTTCGGCCGCCTCGGCGAGGGTGATGTCGGCCCTGGTCGGACCGATGGTGATGCTGGTGACTGTCACAGGTCTGGGTCCTTTTCGCTCTGGCACCAGGAGGCGGAGTTGACGTGCGTCTCCCGCACGGTCACTTCCGCGACACGGGCGCCGGGTGCGCTCGGCAGGTCGCGCAACGCGTCGTCGACGACACGGGCGATGAGTTCGGCGACGGCCTCGACGGTCGGGTGTGCCAGACCTGATGCGAGGTGTTCGGCGCCTTCCGGGTCAGGGGCGCCGAAGCGGTAGACCTTGCTCTTGTGCTCGGTCAGCACGTCCACGAGCGGGTCCGCGGCGCCGAGCATCGCGCCGTGGTCGAGGTTCGTGTCGATCCACTCGCGGACGCGGGCCTTCAACGCGCCGAACTCGACGACGGCGCCCGCATGCAGTTCCGGCGCGGACACCTTGGCCTCCATCCACCACGAGTGGCCGTGCAGGTTCATGCACTTGCCCGCGAGGTGCGGCAGCCGGTGCGCGGTCTCGAAGTTGTGCCGCACGGACACCGAGTAGGCGGTCATGCGATCCCCAGGTACTTGTGGGTCTGCACGGAGAGGTTCCACTTCGGGTTGCGCTTGCAGTACTCGATGGCCGCCTCGGTGTTGGCCACGACGTCCGGGCCGTCCATCGGCTGCAGCCGGAACGACTCGAACGGCAGGTGCTCGAACCGTTCGGGCTCGCCGTCGAGCTGCGGGAAGACCAGCTTGAGCTCGTGGCCGCTGGTCGCGACGAGCTGTGAGCCGAGTTTCGGGCTCACGCACAGCCAGTCGATGCCGGGCGGCGGTACCTGCGTGCCGTTGGTCTCGACGGAGATCTCGAAGCCACGGTCGTGCAACGCGTCGATGGCCGCGATGTCGAGCTGCAGCAGCGGTTCACCGCCGGTACACACGACGAAACGGCCCTCGTCCGTGTCCGCGTCCCAGACTTTTTCGATCGCGGCGGCCAGGTCGTTCGCATTTCTGTACTTGCCGCCGTTGATGCCGTCGACACCCACGAAATCGGTGTCGCAGAACTGGCAAATGGCGCGATGCCGGTCCTTTTCCAGTCCCGTCCAGAGGTTGCAGCGAGAGAAACGGCAGAAGACCGCGGGACGGCCGGCATGCCTGCCTTCGCCCTGCAACGTGTAAAAGATCTCTTTGACGAAGTAGGTCATGCCGGCACTGCCAGGTAACGCACCGGGTCGGCCACGCCCGCCTCGTGGAATCCCTTCAACCGGAGCACGCAGGTATCGCAGGTACCGCAGGAGACGCCGTCCGGGGAGGGGTCGTAGCAGCTCGAGGTGAGCGAGTAGTCGACGCCAAGCGCGACGCCGCGGCGCACGATCTCGGCCTTGGTGATGTTGATCAACGGTGCGTGCACGCGGATGCGGCCCTGCCCCTCGATCGCCGACTTGGTGGCCAGGTTGGCCATGGCCTCGTAGGCCTCGATGTACTCGGGCCGACAGTCGGGGTAGCCGCTGTAGTCGACCGCGTTGACTCCGGTGAAGATGTCCCGAGCGCCGACGACCTCGGCATATGCCAGCGCGAACGACAGGAAGATGGTGTTGCGGGCGGGCACGTAGGTCGGCGGGATCTCACCGGCCATCTCTTCCTCGACCCGGCCCTTGGGCACGGCGATGTCGTCGGTCAGCGCCGAGCCGCCGAAGACCCGCAGGTCGATGTCGGCGACGATGTGCCGCACGACGCCCATGCGCTCGGCGACCCGCTTGGCCGCCTCGAGCTCGACGCTGTGCCGCTGGCCGTAGCTGAAACTCAGGGCATACGGCAGAAAGCCTTGCTCTTTCGCGATGGCGAGCGTCGTAGTGGAATCGAGTCCGCCACTGAGCAGAACGATTGCAGGCGTGTTCATTTGATCATCACCCATTCACACAGGTTTATGCCAGGGAAATAAACCTCGGACAGGCGGATGACAAGGTCCGATTGAGACCAAACGTAGAACGAACCATTTCCGCTCGTCAACACCCGAATCATGGGTCATCAATACACGAGCCGTCGCGTATCAACTGGGAATGAGTCCTGATTCGTAGGCAATGATCGCAGCCTGCACTCGATTTCTCACACCGAGTTGCCCAAGAATGGTACTGACGTACACTTTTACTGTTCCCTCGACAATGTGGAGCTGAGCTGCAATCTCCGCGTTGGAGAGTCCGGCGCCCACGAGACCGAGCACCTCACGTTCCCGCATGGTGAGCACCTGGACCCGCTGGGTCGCGCTCGGCCGCGGATGCGTGTTCGCGAGCTGATCGACAACACGTTTCGCCACCAATGGAGACAGAAACGCGGCGCCAGTTGCGACGGCACGCACACCCGCGATGATTTCCTGCGGATCGCCCGTCTTCAGCACGAACCCCGCCGCGCCCTCACCGAGGGCTCTGCTGATGTAGGCGTCGTCAGCGAACGTCGTCAGCACCAGGACGGCGACGTCCGGGCGGTGCCGCGTGACCAGATCTACCGCCTGACTACCGGTCTCGGCCTCCGCGACGACCTCTATGTCCGCAGCGGTCGAGAGCACGGCTTTGACGCCGAACCGGACGACCGGCTCGCCGTCCGCGAGCACCCCCCGTATCAAACGGGCCTCCTGTCAAGCAACTTGATCAACACGGTCAGGCGCGCGCTCTTCCTTATCTCCTCCGCGGCACGTTCGCGGCGCACGTGGGTCGGGGTGGTGCGGTACGGCCGTTCCTCCTGGACCAGGAGCTTGATCACCTCGCTCACCGCGTAGGCGAGGACGACACCGGCACCCGCGAGGCGCTGTGGACGTGGCTGCCGACGTTCCTGTTGAGCGCCAACGCTTCCGCCGGGCTGACCGTGTTCCTCACGATGGGTGTCGCGGGCTTCGGCGGATGCCTGATCGGTGGCTGGGCGGCCGACCGGTTCGGACGCGCCCGCCGCGGTCGGGGCGCTCGCGGTGAGCGGCGCCTGTTGCCTGCTGTCTCCGTTGGCGCATCAGGCCGGACCGGTCGCGCTGATCGCGTTCTGCGCGGTGTGGAGCGCCTCGGTGATCGCCGACTGCGGGGTGTTCTCGACACTAACGCGCGGCATGCGACGAGTCTCGCAAACCGTGTCGCCGGGCGGGCTCGAACTGAGAGGCTGCGGTCCGTGCAGAAAATCATCATCGCCGCCGTCGTCGGCGCGTTCGTCACCACCGCCGTCCCCGCCCAGGCGGGCACCGGGCATCGGATCGACGCCGCCGCGGGCTGGCTGGCAAGACAGATGGCGGACGGCGAACGGCTGGAGACCGAGTTCGGTGGCGTGAAGTACCCGGACCAGGGCCTGACCATCGACGCGATCTTCGCGTTCGCCGCGGCCAGGAACGCCGACGACTTCGCCGACCGCGCCATCGCGTGGCTCGCCAAGCCCGACGTCTCGGGCGCCTACCTGGGCAGCGATGGCGAGTCGTACGCGGGTGCGCACGCCAAGCTCGCCGTTGCCGCGCGTGTGAAGGGCAAGAACCCTCAGGACTTCGGCGGCAAGGACCTGATCGCCGGGCTCAAGGCGCTGCAGGCGCCTTCGGGCCGTTTCTCCGACCGTTCGCAGTTCGGCGACTTCTCCAACGCCTTCACCCAGTCCTATGCGCTCTTCGCGCTGGGGAAGGGCACGCCCACCGGCGCTGTCACCTATCTCGCGAGCACCCAGTGCGCGGACGGCGGCTTCCCCGTCACGTTCGAGACCTCGCCGTGCGTGAGCGACGTCGACGCCACCGCGATCGTGATCCAGGCACTGCACGCCCAGGGCAAGCCGACCGGCCGCGCGGTCACGTGGCTGCGGTCCAAGCAGCAGGCCGACGGAGGGTTCCCGAGCGCACAGGGCGGGTCGAACGCGAACAGCACGGGTCTCGCCGCGCAGGCGCTCAGCCAGACCGGCAAGCCGGTGGCGAAGGCGCGTGACTACCTGAAGTCGCTCCAGGCCGGGTGTGCCGGCCCGGTGGCGGACCGGGGTGCGATCGCGTTCGACGCGTCCGGCTTCGACAAGGGGAACGCGCCGCGGGCGACCACGCAGGCTGTGCTGGGATTGACCGGCGCGAACCTCACCACTCTGCGCGGCGGTGGCCGGGACGGGGCGCCGCAGCTCAGCTGCTGACCCCACTACCAGCACTCGCCTGTTCGGGGCTCGATCCGCGATCCAGCGTGGGTCGAGCCCCGGCAACGGCAGGTCACTTTCGGCTGAGTCACCCAGAGTGAGCTCCAGGTCAGCGCCGGATCGCTCGAAACTCGCTCAAGTCTCGCTGGAGCGGGCGTTCGTTCAGGACACTAGTTGGCCTCAAGGGGTCATACAGTCCTTCATGTCGGGACAAACGAGCGAAGGAAAGAGCGATGACCACCACCGAGATCCTCACCGGCGAGCGCGCGGACCTGCTCGAGACCCTGCAGCAGCACCGCTGGTTCCTGACGTTCACCGCTCAGGGCCTGACCGACGAGCAGGCCGCCTCGGCCCCGACGATCAGCGCGCTGAGCATCGGCGGCCTCATCAAGCACGTGGGCACGGTCGAGGAGAGCTGGGTCCGGTTCATCGAGCAGGGCACCGCGGCGATGGAGACCGATCCCGAGTCGTCGGACTACGAGAACCACGAGGCGAACTTCCGGATGGAGCCGGGCGAGACGCTGGAGAGCATCATCGCGCGGTACAACGAGATTGCCGCCTACACCGACAAGCTGGTGCACACGGTCGACCTCGACCTGTCGCACGCGCTGCCCTCGGCGCCGTGGTTCCCCGAGGGCAAGACCTGGTCGGCGCGGCGAGTGCTGGTGCACATCGTCGCCGAGACCTCACAGCACGCTGGGCACGCGGACATCATCCGCGAGACGATCGACGGCCAGAAGACGATGGGCTGATTTTGTTTGGAGCGAAAAGCACGTTGGTGCGGCTAGATGGCACGAACGTGCTTTTCTCTCCAGAACAGTCAGGGGCGGGGTGGCGAGAAGGTCGAGAGGAACTGGTCCCGGAAGTCGCTCATCCGCGACACCGGGGCCGACCCTCCCGGCTTGATGCCGTCGTCCCACTTCCATGACGACATTCGCTCCGTCACAGCCGGGTCCTTGGCGACGATGGTGATCGGCACGTCCCGTGAGGCTCCCTCGCCGGTCACCATCTGCGCCGGCTGGTGGTCGCCGAGGAACACGAAGACCAGCTTGTCGTCGCCGTACCGTTCCACGTACGAGATCACCGACTCCAGCGAGTACGACGATGGAGTGCGCGTAGTCGCCGCGCACCGCGGCCGGGTCGCGGCCGAAGATCGACTCGGGCGGGTCGTTCGAGGCGGGCATGGTGCGTAGATCGAGCCGTCGCCCAGCTTCTCCCAGTCGACGGAGTCCGGCGTCGGTGACCACGGCGCGTGCGAGGACACCATCGGGATCGCGGCCATCACCGGCTCGTGTTCACCGGAACGCTCGGCACGTTGGAAGGCTTCCAAGGTGTACTGGTCGGGCGTCGTCGCGTAGCCGAACCGTGGGCCTTTGTACTCCAGGCCCGCGGCGTCGTAGACCTCGTTGTAGTGGAAGAAATCGCCTTCGGGCCACGCCTGCGTGATACCGGGCATCACACCGACCGAGCGCCACGTCGCCTCACGGAACGCGCGCGGCAACGTCAGGCGGTCGCTCGCGACGAGGTTCCGGTAGCGCTGCTGGTTGTCGATCCACAGCCCGGACAGCAGCGTCGCCTGCGCCATCCAGCTGCCACCGCCGGCGGTCGGCGAGGTCAGGTACGCCGAACGTGCCGAGTACCCGGCCTCCTTGAGCCGCGTATTTCCGTTGGCGAGCTTCGCGGAGACGGCGGGCATGTCGAGCGCGGACTTGCCGTAGCTCTCCACGAACGTGATGACGACATCCTTGCCCTGCAACGAGGACAGCAGCCCGGGGTGGTCACGGAACGCGTCGACGGACGCCTCCGCCGCGAACGCCTCCTGGTCGTGCAACCCGGCCTGCACCCGCCGCGCGTGGTCGACCAGCGACGTCGCCGCCGCGTCGGAGTAGACGGGAACGCCAGGCACCGCAAGGGAAACGCAGGCGACGGCGATCAGCGCCACCACTCGGATCGCGACCGGGCGGCGCCCGGCGGCAACGGAGGAAAGCCTCAGTACGGACACCGCGGCCACGGACACGATCCCCACGACCAGCGCCACCGTGAGCACGACGGCCAGCACGGAGGCGAAGCGGCCGAACGTCACGTCGACGAAGTCCAGCGCGGGGGCGAGCAGCGGCCAGTCCAGCACGAGGTCGAACGGCCGGTACAGCACCATGTCGAAGCCGATGTCCATGATCTTGACGACCGTGAACAGGCCCAGTGCGATGCCACCGACGACGGCGGCGGGCTTGCGGAACCGTTCGGGCAGGAGCACCAGCAGCATGACGCCCACGAGGCCTTCGAGCGGCACCCGCAGGAACGCCTCGGGCGTGAACTTCTCCAGGTCGCTCGGTGCGATGAGCACGAACAACACGAACAGCCCTGCCAAGACAGTGGCCGTCCGTCGCAGCAACATCTTCACCGAGAATCCCCTTTCTTGCCCTATGGAGTAAACGCGGCGCGACCCGCACCCGGTTCAACTCGGCTAGCATCTCGGGCTGTGACCCGCCCGCACGTTCTGCTGAGCGTCGCCGTCAGCCTCGACGGCCACATCGACGATCGCGGCACCGAGAGGTTTCCGCTTTCCAACGCCGAGGACTTCGACCACGTCGACCGGATGCGCGCGGAGTCGGACGCGATTCTGGCCGGGGCCGAGACTTTGCGCCGCGACGACGCGCGACTGCTCGTCTACAGCGACGAGCGGCGTGCGCGGAGAATAGCGGAGGGCAAGCCCGAGTACCCACTGCGGGTCGTCATCACAGGCAGCGGCCAGCTGGACCCTGAGCTGCGGTTTTGGCACTGCGGTGGCGAGCGTCTGGTCTACACCAAGGCGCAGCGGACCACTGTCGAGGGCTTCGCGGAATGCAAAATCTTCAGTGATTTCTCAGACATTCTCGATGACCTGGGAGAACGTGGTGTGAGAAGGCTCATGGTCGAAGGCGGCACGAGCATCCACACGGAGTTCCTGAAGAACGGACTCGCGGACGAGATCAGGGTCGCGGTCGCACCGATGTTGATCGGACAGGCGACGGCCCCGCGTTTCGTGAATCCCGCCGAATTCCCCGGTGGACCGGCACGCCGATTCCACCTGGAAGACGTCACGAAAGTCGGGGACGTCGCCGTGCTTCGCTACTTCCCGAAGGTCAGCTCTTCTTGAGCAAACCGAGCGACCGGAGCAAATCGAGGATCTGCTCACGGCGGTAGATCGCGATGACGAGTGCCCACACCGTGAAGATGATCGGCATGGTGGCGGCCTTGATGCCGCCGTTGGTCACCAGGAAGAGCTCGGTGAGCGCGGCGCCGCCCATGATGCCCGCGAGTCCCAGCGCCGCGATGCCGCAGACGCGCGGCACCAGGAGACCCAGCGCGGTACCGATCTCCAGCACGCCGGTGAGGTAGCGGAACCACTGGCCGAAGCCGATGTCGTCGAACTTCGCGACGAACTGGTCGGTGAACAGCAGGTACCCGTTGAAGACGAACTGGACCGCGAGCAGGATCTGCAGGATCCAGACGACGATGTTGCCGATCTTCGACGCGGTTGAGGTCTGCTCAGACATGCCGGGATCCTCCCACCGAAGCCCGCGCGTTGCGGCCGAGCCACAGCACATCGCGACCGAACGACCACACGAGCGATGCCAGCGCGAGACCGACGAGCACGCCGGCGAACGGGAGCAGGCCCGACGCCGCCACGACCAGGAAGATGCCCTGCACCGCGGCCACGACCTTGCGCGCGTAGCTGTGCGGCAACGGCGCGTTCAGCCAGCGGAAACCCCACGACGCGGCGACGAACACGTACCGCATGAGCCCGATCGCGAGCACCCACGGCCCCAACGACACGGCCACGTACGCGCTCAGCACCAGGATCAGGAACGCGTCGACCTCCATGTCGAACCGCGCGCCCAGCGGCGTCGAGGTGCCGGTGCGGCGGGCGACCTGGCCGTCCACCCAGTCGAGCGACAGCGCGACCGCCGCGAGCGTCACGACCAGCGCGACCGGCACGTCCTGACCAGCACGGTCCGCCACCAGGGCGGTCACCGCGCCGACCATCAGGCCGCGGGTCAGCGTGACCCGGTCTGCGGGCCCCAGCGACATGGTGCGGTGCCGCTGCATGCCGTAGCCGAGGAACGCCCACGTGGCGAACCCGTAGGCCAGACCGGCGGCCCAGCCCAGCGGGCCGAGACCGGCCGTGACACCGACCACGCCCAGCGCGAGGACCTGCAGACTCGCCCAGACGGCGGGTTCCCGCAGGACAGGCGCCGTCCTGGTGTGCTGAAGTGTGATCATTCGGTGCCCCTAGTGGACTTCGTGCGGCGGAGGTGTTGTGAGTGACACGTACGGCGAGTGCCTTTTGGCTCAATGGATCCGGAAAAGGTGAGGTTCGGCAGGTCACACTCGCCGAACCAGGGCGAGGCGACGTCGAGGTGCGCACGCTGTTCTCGGGGGTCAGCCGCGGGACGGAGACCCTCGTGTTCCGCGGTGGCGTGCCGGAGAACCAGTACGCGGCGATGAGGGCTCCTTTCCAGGAGGGCGAGTTCCCGTGGCCGGTGAAGTACGGGTACCTCAACGTGGGCGTCGTCGAACATGGGCCTGATCACCTGCGCGGCCGCACGGTGTTCTGCCTCTATCCACATCAGACTCGTTACGTCGTCCCGGAAAGCTCGGTCACGCTCGTTCCCGAGCACGTTCCCGCCGGTCGCGCCGTCCTCGCGGGCACCGTCGAGACCGCGGTGAACGCCGTGTGGGACGCGCGTCCGCAGATCGGCGACCGGATCGCGGTGGTCGGCGGCGGGATGGTCGGCTCCAGCGTCGCGGCTGTTCTCGCGGCGTTCCCCGGCGCGCGCGTCGAGCTCGTGGACGCCGACCCCGCACGTGCCGCGATCGCCGACCGGCTCGGTGTCGGATTCGCCTTGCCGGACAACGCTCTCGACGGCTGCGACCTCGTCATCCACGCCAGCGCGACCGAACCAGGCCTCACCACCGCGCTGAACCTGCTCGCGCCGGAGGGCCGGGTGATCGAGCTGAGCTGGTACGGGGACCGGAAGATCAGCGTGCCGCTCGGCGAGTTCTTCCACTCGCGCAGGCTCACGATCCGCAGCAGCCAGGTCGGCACGGTCGGCCGCCCTGACCGCACCTACGCCGAACGCATGGCGCTCGCACTCGACCTGCTCGCGAACGACAGGTTCGACGCGCTCATCACCGGCTCCAGCAAGTTCGAGGAGCTGCCCGAAGTGATGCCGAAGCTGGCCGACGGGGAGATTCCGGCGCTGTGCCACCGGATTGACTACGGTCAGGCCCATGTTTCCGACTGACACCACGCTCGACGTCCGCGAGCAGCACCGTGGCGGTGCTCCCGGTCGGCAGCACCGAGCAGCACGGCCCGTTCCTGCCGCTGGCAACGGATGCGGTGATCGCGTGGACGATCGCGTCGAAGATCGCCGAGCGGCACCCGGTGCGGTTGCTGGCGCCGATCCAGTTCTCGTGCTCGCAGGAACACGCCGACTGGGCGGGCACCGTCAGCATCTCCGCGCGCACGCTGGTCTCAGTCATCAGGGACATCGCGGACTCGCTGCGCCGCAACGGTGTGCGGCATCTCGTGCTGGTCAACGGCCACGGCGGCAACTACGTGCTGTCGAACGTGGTGCAGGAGGCCGAGGGAATGGCGCTGTTCCCCGGCCGGGACGACTGGGCGTTCGCGCGGGAGCAGGCGGGCATCGAGACCTCGGCCTACAGCGACATGCACGCGGGTGAGCTGGAGACCTCGATCCTCCTGCATGCCCACCCCGATCTGGTCCGGCCCGGCTACGAGACTTCCGACCACCTGGCTGACGACCGGCGGCACATGCTCACCCTGGGTCTGGCGCCGTACACGCCCTCCGGCGTCATCGGGCGGCCATCGCTCGCGTCAGCCCGCAAGGGCGAGCTCCTGCTCGCGGGTCTGGCCGACTCGTTCCGGCACTACCTCGACCTTTTCGGCGGCGCGACGACGTGAGGTGAACAGCACGATCGCGCCGGGCAGGCTCGCGATCAGTGCCAGCACGCCGTAGACGATGCCCGTGGTGAAGCCCTGCTGCGCGCCCAGACCGGCGGCGCCGAACGCCACCGCGAGGAACGCCTCGCGCGGCCCGAACCCGCCGATGTTCACCGGGATCGCCATCACCAGCAGCGCCACCACGACGACCGGCGCGAGCTGCGTGATCGTGGCGTCGGACCCGGCGGCGCGGGCGGCGACCAGGAACATCGCCACGTACCCGGCGACGGTGGCCGCCGACAGCGCGACGACCGCGGGCCAGGTCCGGATCGACAGCAGCCGGATCCCGTCCGCGAGGGTGTCGACCAGGACGCGGCGAACCCGCTTGATGTGCCAGCCGACCACGGCGAGGGCCGCCAGACCAGCGAGGACGATCGCGATCGTGGCGCCGTTGGGGGTGAAGTCGAGACCGGGCGCGGGGTGCGTGAGGAACACCGCGAGCCCGATCCCGATCAGCACGATCTGGCCGGCGAAGCGCTCGAAGAACACGGCGCGCACGCCCCGTCCGACGTCACCCGACTCGCGGCCGTGGTTGACCGCGCGGTGCACGTCGCCGAGCACACCCGCGGGCAGCACGGCGTTGACGAGCAGCGCCCGGTAGTAGTCGCCGACCGCGGTCCTGATGGACAGCGACAGGCCGAGGCGGCGCGCGACGAGCACCCAGCGACCGGCGCTGAGCAGTGTCGTCGCGAACCCGATCGCCAGTGCGGCGGCGACGGAGAACGCGTCGATCGCGCGCAGTCCGTCGAGGAAGGCACCGGTGCCCAGACGCAAGCCCAGGCCAACCAAAATGCCCAGGGCGAGCAAAAGACGAAGCCACGGCCATAGTGCCTTCATTTGGGCATTCATCATGCAGCTCCGGGTATCGCTAGCAGGTCGACGTGATGGATCACCGTTGAGGCGGTTGACCTGCGGCGCAGGTACTCGTCCACCTCCGCGGCGAGTGCGGGTTCCTGCTCGGCCGCCGCGTCCGCCCAGCCCTTGAGCCATTCGTTGCTCAGCGCGCCGGGGTTCAACCGCCACGGGCTCGAAGCCGTCCGAACCGAAGCGCCGTTCGCTGCGAATGCCTCTTCGGCAGCGGCCGGAGCGTCCGGTCCGAGCAGACGGCGCCCGTCCACGACGCGGCGCTGGTGAGCGTTGAACGCGTCCTGGAAGGCGGCGTCCAGCGGCTCGGCCGGGTCGATGTCGATCCGGCCTGCCACCGAGAGCGTGAACAGTGCGGGCACATGAGCTTCTACGCAGGCGGCCGCCAGAGCGTTCATCTCTTCGGCGGTAAGCAGGTCGAGCAATGCGGAGCAGGTGATCAGGTCGGCGCCCGCGATGTCGGCGGCCTTCAGTGACGTGAGGTCGCCCTCACGCGTCTCGACGGTGACGTTCTCCAAGGTGCTCAAGCTGGCACCTGCCAGCCCGAGCAGCCGGGGGTCGCGGTCGTGCAGCACCCAGTGCTGAACGCCGCCGAGCCTCCCGGCGAGCCATCGTCCCATCGATCCTGTTCCACAACCCAGGTCACGGATGGTCAGGGGGTTTCGGTTCACCAGAGTTGCGCGGACCACGTCGACGAGCTCGGTCGAGCGTGCGTTCGGCGTCGGCGTTCTCGCGCAGTGCCAGCCATTCCGGGGCGAAGGTCATGGCCGCAGACTAGCCAGCACCCTCCGCAGGTCCTCTGTGGATTCGTCCCATGTGGACAACTGTGATCGTCTCCTGAGCGCTTTGGCCCTGAGCTCCGCGCGGAAGTCATGATCTTGGAACCAGCGTGTCAGCGCAGCTGCGAGCGCTTGTTCGTCGCCTGGTTCGAGCAGCAGTCCGCCGTCTCCGAGCGCGTCCGGCACGGCGCTCGCGATCACCGGCAGGCCTCTCGCGAGCGCCTCGGTGACGACCATGCCGTAGGTCTCGTTCCTGCTCGCCAGCACGAACAGGTCAGCCTTGGCATATGCGCTGGTCAGGGCCTCGCCAGTGAGCGGTCCGGGGAAGCTGACGCGCTCGTCGCGCGGTAGTTGGGTGAGGAACGGCCGGTGCGGGCCGACACAGGTCAGCCGCCAGCCGCCCTCGATCTTCCGCAGGGCGCTGATCAGCACATCGTGGCCCTTGCGGGGCGTGATGGACGCGACACAGAGCAGTTGGGAGACGCCGTCCGTACCGGTCGCTTCCGGCGCCGGATCGGTGCCGGGCACGACCACGTGGACCTCGCTGAGCCCGTGCCTGGCCTTGATCGTTCGCGCCGCGGTGGGGCTGGTCGCGATGACGGCGCTCGCCGCCTGGAGCACCTGCCGTTCCAGGCCGTCGAGCAGGGTCGCGGTCGCGGGGGCGAGCCCTGTCTCGTCGGCCAGCGGCAGGTGCACCAGGACGGCCAGCCTGAGCCGTCTGGCGTGCGGGACGACAACCTCGGGGACACCGCAGCTGACCAGGCCGTCCATCAGGACCGTTGCCCCGTCCGGAATGGCCGCAAGCGCTTGCCCCAGCGCCGAGGTGTCGCTCGGCCGCGGCCAGTCACCAGCGACGGCGACCTTGCGCAGGTCCCGTCCGACCCGCAGGTCGTAGACGTTGCCGCCGCTGGGACTGGCCGGATTTTCGACGTCAGCCGGAATGACGAAGTGCACGTTCGTAGCCGGCCCACGCCACGTGGGACTCGTGGAGTGTGACGGCGATCGCATCGATCCCGTGAGCACCCTCGCCGAGAGCACCCTCGGCGATCCTGTCCGCGAGCTGGTCCGCGATGTGTTTCGCGAGCCACTCCGTGGACGTGTTGATGCCCTTGAACTGCGGTTCCTCGTCCAGGTTGCGATAGTTGAACTCCGCGAGGACCTTGCCCAGCTCCTGGGTGGCGAGTCCGATGTCGACAACGATGTTGTCCGAATCGAGCTCGACACGTTTGAACGTAGCGTCCACCAGGAACGTTGCTCCATGCAGACGTTGTGCCGGACCGAAGACCTCGCCGCGGAAACTGTGGGCGATCATGACGTGATCGCGGACGGTGATGCTGAACAGGGTGACCTCCGCTGTGCGGTCGGGTTACGGTGCGACCTCCATCCGAGCGTAGTTGAACGCTCAGACGGTGCACGGTGGACGAGGGGACCGGAATGTACGAGCAAGCCTTCACCGACGAAGACGTGGCGGAGTCAGACCTGGTCACCCGCCGTGGCACGTTCCGCGCGGTGGCCTTCCGCGCTGACGGGCACGAGCACATGGCGCTCGTCTACGGCAAGACGAGAATGCGCGAGAACGTGCTCGTTCGCATTCACTCCGAGTGCATGACCGGTGACATCTTCGGTGCGATGCGCTGCGAGTGTGGCGAACAACTCGACGCCTCGCTGAACGCCATCGTCCGCGAGGGCAGCGGCATCCTCGTGTACCTGCGCGGCCACGAGGGCCGCGGAATCGGTTTGGTGGCAAAAGTTCGCACTCACGTGCTCCAGGACGCCGGCACTGGACACCCTCGACTCCGCGACCTCGCTGGGCCTCCCGGTCGACATCCGCGACTACTCCCCCGCGGCTCGGGTGCTGAGGTACCTGCGCGTGCAGTCCGTGCGACTCATGTCCAACAACCCGGACAAGATCGCGGCGCTGGAGGAGAACGGGATCGCGGTGACCGCGCGGGTGCCGCTGCTGATGCAGCCGAACGACGCACAACATCGCGTACCTGACGGCGAAGCGCGACCGGCTCGGACACGACCTGCCTCAGGTGGAGTCGTTCACCCTCCCCCACGCCCGCTAACCCTCTGTGTTCGGAGCGAAAAGCACGTTCGTACGGCCTGTTCGTACGAACGTGCTTTTCGCTCCAAAAAGTGAGGTCGTTGCGTTCACTCGATCGGGCGCTCAGACTGTCCGGCATGCTGGCGCTGCGAGCAGGTCACGCGTTCGACGGTGAGCGGTCGCTCGCCGGCCCCGTCACGGTTCTGACCGAGAACGGCACCATCAAAGCGATCGAGCAGGGTCACCCCGACGTGCCCGGTGCCGAGATCGTCGACCTCGGCGCCGCGACCGTCCTGCCCGGACTGATCGACACCCACGTGCATCTGGGCGCCGACAGCGAGAACGGCGCGCTGGACCGCCTGCCCACGTTCACCGCCGAGCACCTCGACGCGGTGATCAAGGACAGCCTCGACCGCCACCTGAAGGCAGGCGTGACCACGGTCCGGGACCTGGGTGACCACGAGTGGTCCGTGATCGACCAGCGGTCCAGGCACCGGCAGCGGATCATCGGCTCCGGCCCGCCGATCACCAGTCCGAAGGGCCACTGCTGGTCCATGGGCGGCGAGACGGCCGGCGAGGACGAGCTCCGCAGGGCCGTGCGCACGAGAGCCGAGCGCGGCGTCGACATCGTGAAGGTCATGGCCAGCGGCGGGTTCGCCACGCCCGGCACCGCGATCAACGACTGCCAGTTCACCGAGCACGAGCTCCGCGTGGTCGTGGAGGAGGCCCACGGTCTCGGCCTCCCCGTCACCGCGCACGCCCACAGCCTGGTCTCGGTCCAGCGCGCCGTGGCCGCAGGCGTCGACGGCATCGAGCACTGCTCCTGCCTGACCGACAAGGGCATGGTGGTTCCGGTCGAGCTGATGGACGCGCTGGCGGAAGCCGACATCGTCGTGTGCCACACGTTGGGCGCCACCGAGGATCCGCCGCCCCACATCAGGGAGATGTTCGAACGGATGGGCATGAGCATGGCCGCCAAGATGGACGCGGCCGGGCGCATGTTCGATCACGGCGTTCGCACGGTTGCCGGTACCGACGGCGGCATCGGTGGCGGTAAGCCGCACGGCATCAGCGCCAACTCCGTCGCCATGCTGGTCCAGAGCGGCATTCCGAACGCCGCCGCGCTGGCGAGTGCGACCAGTCAGGCCGCGAAGGCGTGCGGTGTGAGCAAGGGCGTGCTCAAAGCGGGCTGGGATGCGGACATCATCGCCGTGCAAGGAGATCCCATGCGGGACATCACGGCGTTGGAACACGTGACCACCGTCGTCATCGGCGGTCAGATCGTGACGACGATCCAGCGCCGTCTGCCGGCGCGCGCGCCAGCCCTCGGCCGGCTCGCGGTGGAGCGGCGGGTGCGGCACCTTCTGGCCGAGCAGGATGCAGTCGAGGCCGTGCAGGCCGTAGAAGAAGATGTCGGTCTCCTCCTTCAGGCTGGCGCGCATGGCGCGCGGCAGGAGCGAGAGCGGCCCGTGCGCGCGGAACATCGCCAGCGCGTGCTCGATGCCGGAGACGTCGGCCCCCGCCCGCGCGTCCTGCCAGAACGGCGATTCGAGGCGCCGGTTGAACTTGTAGTGCGCCGCGAGGAACCAGCGGAGGCGGTCCCAGTCGCGCCCGGCCGTGGTGTTGACGAAGCGCTTCATCACGGCCTGCGTCTCGCCGATGGGGAACGAGCGCACCAGCGAGGTGATGGCGCGGGTGATCATCAGGAGGCCGGTGGACTCGAGCGGCTCCACGAACGCGTAGGCGTTCCCGATCGCGTACACGTTGCCGACCCACATCCGGTCGTGGCGACCGGAGCGGAAGCGCACGATGCGCTCGTTGGTCATCGCAGGCCGGAGGCGGCGCGCCTCGGCGTGCGCGTCGTCGTCGGAGCAGTGCGCGGACGAGTAGACGTAACCGAGGTGATCGCAGTCGACCATCGGGATGTTCCAGCACCAGCCGCTCTCCATCGTTCGCGCCGTCGTGTACGCCCTCGGCTTGCCGGCGTGCGGCGCGTTGAAGGCGAGGGCGGAGTCCGTGTAGAGGCTCGACTTGTACTCGTGGAACGCGGTCCCGAGCTTGTCCCCGAGGAGGAACGACCGGAAGCCCGAGCAGTCGACGTAGAGGTCGAACTCCAGCCGGCGCCCGTCGTCCGTGGCGAGGTGCGTGACCCGCGGCTCCGCGTCGTCCGCGCCGCCGGGCGCCGGCGAGAGCGGGGCGTCGACGACCTTGGCGTCGACGTGGTGGACACCGCGCGCGAGCGCGGTGCGCGTCAGGTACCGGACCAGCCTGGGGTTGTCGAGGTGGTACGCGAACGAGAGCAGCGGCAGGAGCGACTGCACCCGGCCCCCGCTGCGGAGGATCGGCGTCACGTCCTTCGCCATCAGGATCGCCTGCAGGGTGAAGGCGCTGACGTTGCCGGTCTCGGCCATCGAGCCGAGCATGCCCACGCCGTTCACCTCCCAGTCGAACGGCGCCTGGAACACGTAATCGCCCGGCAGGCCCCACTCGAAGCGGATCCCCTGCTTCCACGTGGGCATGACCTCGCGGTCGAACTCGAGCACGTCGAGCTTCAGGTAGTTGTGGAGGAATGCGAGGAGGCTCGGCACGCTGGCCTCGCCCACGCCGATGATCGGGATGCTCGTCGACTCGACGACGGTCACGTCGAGCCAGGGGAGCTGCGCCCGCAGGGCCAGCGCGGTGAGCCAGCTCGCCGTTCCGCCGCCGAGGATGCCGACCGTCCTCACGCCGCCCGCCTCGCCCGGAGGCCTGTACGCCTCGCGCGCGAGCAGCTCGTGGTTGATGAAGACGTCCTGGATGTCCTCTTGCGACAGGGGCCTGTCGGACGGCGCGCTCATGGGCAGAGTCTAGTCGAGACGCCGGCGCGCCTCCGCCCTGGTCAGCGGTAGGCGCGCTGGAGCTTTTCGAGCGCGGCGCTGCCCGGGCAGAGCGTCTCGAACGGCACCTCGGCGAGCGCCACGTCGGTCGTGGCGTTCGTCGGGTGCATGTCGGCGCTCTTCGGGTCGACGTAGAGCAGGCCGGTCGGGATCTCGCCGCGGTCCTGGTGCGCCTGGAGGTACGCGTGCACCGCGCGCCGGTCGGTCGGATCGTAGTCGGCCGGCACCTTGCTGAAGCGGACAACGCTGCCGTCGTGCATCGTCACGCTGGCGGCGGTCCCCGGCGCGTAGTCGGCGGTGATCTCCGCTGGCGGCGGGACGAAGTCGGCGTGCAGCCACCTGGAGCTGGCGCTTGCGGGTCGTGGCGTAGCTCTTGGTCGAGCCCTCGTGGTCGTTGAAGGTCACGCAGGGCGAGATCACGTCGACGAGCGCGAAGCCCTTGTGGCGTGAGCGCCGGCCTTGAGGATGCGGCACCAGCTGCGCCTTGTCGCCGGAGAAGCTGCGGGCGACGAAGGTGGCGCCCAGGCGAGCGCCAGCATCACCGGGTCGATCGGGCTCTGCTGCGTTGGGCTCGCCGCGCTTGCTCTTCGAGCCGACGTCGGCCGAGGCGGAGAACTGCCCCTTGGTCAGGCCGTAGACGCCGTTGTTCTCGATGACGTAGAGCATGTTCACGTTGCGGCGGATCGCGTGGCAGAGCTGCCCGAGGCCGATCGAGAGCGAGTCGCCGTCGCCGGAGATGCCGATGTACGGTGAGGTCGCGGTTCGCGGCGTTCGCGCCCGGCGCGATGGCCGGCATGCGGCCGTGCGCCGAGTTGAACCCGTGCGCGCCGCAGACGAAGTAGGTCGGCGTCTTCGACGAGCAGCCGATGCCGCGACAGCTTCGCCACCATGTGCGGCGGCGTGTCCAGCTCGTAGAAGGCGCGCACGATGGCGGCGGTGACCGAGTCGTGGCCGCAGCCGGCGCAGAGCGTCGACATCGCGCCCTCGTAGTCGCGCACGGTGAGGCCGACCGCGTTGGGGCGCAGGCTCGGGTGCAGGACGGGGGGCTTCTTGATCGACACGGCTCGCCCTCCATGTTGCCGCCCCGGGGCGGGCGACATCGGTGCGCTCGGCGCCGGGACTGCGGCGCCGGCAGGCGCTTGCCTCGTCGAGCACGGTCACCACCAGGTCGGCCAGATCGCGTCCACGACGTGCTTCGCGCTGAGCGGGAAGCCGCCGTAGACGAGCACCGAGCGAGCTTCTCCTTGGCGACGCGCGTCTCGAGCGTCAGCAGCGTCTTCAGCTGGGCGTCGCGGTTCTGCTCGACCACGAAGCACGGCCGTGCTCGGTAGGAACGCCTCGACGCGCTCGTCGAACGGGAAGCCGCGCACCCGCAGGTAGTCGGCGGCATGCCGCGCGCCTCGAGCGTCTCGAGCGCCTCGCGCACGGCCGGGTCGCAGCCCCCGAGCGAGATGACGCCGAACGTCGCGCCCCCTGGCGCCGCACGATCAGCGGCCCGGCACGGCCCTGGCGCGCCGCGGCGTGCTTGCGGCCAGGCGGTCCATCACCTCCTGGTACTCGTCCGGGATCTCGGTGTAGCCGCCGAGCTTGTTGTGGCCGGAGCCGCGCGTGAAGAAGGCCCCCTTCGGGTGCACGCCGGGCAGCGTTCGCGCCGCGACGTGGTCCTCGTCCTCGGTCGAGTAGCGGTGGAACTTCGGCATCTCCGCCAGCTCCTCGGCGGTGAGCACCTGCCGCGGTCCGGACGGTAGCCGTCGTCCCACTTCAGGCGCGGGATGACCCAGTCGTTCATCCCGATGTCCAGGTCGGACAGCATGAACACCGGCGTCTGGAAGCGCTCGGCGAGGTCGAACGACTGCACCGCGAAGTCGAAGCACTCGCTCGGGTTCGCCGGGAAGAGCAGGATGTGCTTGGTGTCGCCGTGCGACGCGTACGCGCAGGCCAAGATGTCGCCCTGCTGGGTGCGCGTCGGCATCCCGGTCGAGGGCCCGGTGCGCTGCACGTCGATGATCACCGCGGGGATCTCGGCGTAATAGGCGAGGCCGATGAGCTCGTTCATCAGCGAGATGCCGGGCCCGGCGGTCGAGGTGAAGGCGCGCGCGCCGTTCCAGCCCGCGCCGATGACCATGCCGATCGCGGCGAGCTCGTCCTCGGCCTGCACGATGCAGAACGTTGTTCTTGCCGGTCTCCGGGTCCTTGCGGTACTTCTCGCAGAGCCTTGAAGGCGTCCATCACGCTCGTCGCCGGCGTGATCGGGTACCAGGCGGCCACGGTCGCGCCGGCGTAGAGGCAGCCGAGCGCGGTGGCGGTGTTGCCGTCGATGAGGATCGAGTCCCCGTTGGCGTCCATCTTCTCGAGCCGGACCGGCAGCGGGCACTCGAGGTGCTCGGCGCGAAGTCGTACCCGAGGCGGAGCGCCTTGCGGTTCGATTCCCGGAGCGCGGGCTTGCCGCGCGAACTTCTCCTCGAGCAGCCTCGAGGATGGGCATGTCCACGTCGACGAGGGCCACCAGCGCGCCGAGGTAGGCGATGTTCTTCATCAGGATCCGCTCGCGCGAGTCCTCGAAGGCCTCGTTGCACATGCGGCAGCGGCACGCCGAGGAAGGTGACGTCGGCGCGGGCGAGCTGCTTGTCGAGCGGCCAGGTCGCGGC
>CAVYAD010000004.1:0-277237 GCA_963766275.1 uncultured Actinomycetota bacterium | reverse complement strand
GTGCGAAGCCAGGCTGGCCGGGTACAGGGTGGCCAGGCAGCACAGCACCAGGGCCAGGGCCGCGACCGTGACGATCTCCCCGGCGCGCATGACGACCGGGAGCTGGCTGATGTAATAGACGTCGGTCGGCAGGGGCAGGCCGAAGTCGCGGATGAGGTAACACCCCGCTACCCCGGTTGTCACGCCGACCGCCAGCCCCAGCAGCCCGATGTACAGGCCCTCGGCGAAGAAGACCCGGAGGATGGCGCCGTCCGAGGCCCCCATGGCCTTGAGGATGGCGACCTCCCTGCCCTTCTCGGTGACCATCATGATCAGGTTCGACACGATGGAGAACGAGGCCACCAGAGCGATGAAGGTCAGCACGATGAACATGGCGATCTTCTCGAGCCGCAGCGCCATGAACAGCCCGCGGTTGAGCTCCTGCCAGGAGCGCACCTCGTAGGGGGGCGGAAGCACCGCCTGGATGGCGGTGGCCACCTCGCCCGCCCGCTCGGGGGTGGCGGTCCGCACGTCGACTCCGCTCACCTCGCCCGGCATCCCCAGGAAGCTCTGAGCGGCCTCGAGCGAGATGTAGGCGAGCTTGGAGTCGAACTCGTACATGCCGCTGTAAAAGTGGCCGGCCACCCGGAAGGTCCGGATGTTGGGCCGGGCTCCGGTCGGCCCGATCTTGCACAGGGGGCAAACCAGGTCGACGGGGCTGCCCAGGAACACCCGCAGGTTCCGGCCGTACAGCTCCTCGCCGAGGATGATGGTGGGGGCCGGGGTGTCCGTGACGGCCGGCGGCGGCACCCGCAACGAGGGCCGCGGCCGCAGGGCGGGGACCGGCTCCTCCCCGTCGTTGTAGCCGTCCGGGCCGGGACCGTCGGAGCGGAGCTGGATCTCGTCGTCGATGAGGCCCGGAGGCGGGGGGATGCTCGGCTTGACCAGCTCGGGGCGCGCGAGGTGATCGATCTTCCCTTCCCGGAGGGTCCGGTTCAGGTCGAGCACGCCCGGGGCGGTGGCCGGGTCGATGCCGCGCAGGACGACGCCGGCCGGAGAGCTGGCCGCATAGAGCATGACCTCGCTCTCGATGTAGGGGGTGGAGGCCACCACGCCCGGGATGGCGGCGATGCGGGCGCGCACGTCCTTCCAGTCGGTGAAGGGCTTGTCGTCGCCGCGGCTGATGACGACGTCGGCCTTCGCCCCGCGGATCTTTCCCTTGAGGTCGGCCTCGAACCCCGACATCACCGACAAGGCGATGATGGGCGCGGCGGTTCCCAGGAACACGCCGAAGATCGAGATGGCGGTGAAGACCGTGAAGGTCGAGAACAGGATCCCCAGGTAGCTGATGATGCCGCCCAGGATGATGGCGATGATGCCCCCCTGGCGCAGGTAGTCGACCACGGCCGGCGGGCGGCCGCGCAGAAACCCGAGCTGGGGCTCGACCTGCGCGGCCGAACCAGGCCGAGGCGCCCAGCGCGGCCAGGCCCAGGGCCAGCAACACGAGGCCCAGGACCAGGGTCCGCCGCGACCGCCGCTCGGGGTCGCGCAGGTGCCGCCAGGCGACGAACCACTCGAAGCCGCGGCCAGGTGCGGGCGGTCGGGGGCGGCGCCATCACTCGGGCCGCATCAGGGGAAAGAGGATGACGTCGCGGATGGAGGGCTGGTCGGTGAGCAGCATGATCAGCCGATCGATGCCGATGCCCTCGCCCGCCGTGGGGGGCAGGCCATATTCGAGGGCGCGGCAGTAATCCTCGTCGTAGTCCATGGTCTCTTCCTGCCCGCGGGCCTTGGCGTCGACCTGGCGCTGGAAGCGCGCCGCGCTGGTCGGCCGGGTCGTTGAGCTCGGAGAAGCGCGTTGGCGTGCTCGCGCCCCACGATGAAAAGCTCGAAGCGGTCCACCTTGCCGGGGTCCTCGTCGTTGCGGCGAGACAGCGGCGACGTCTCGGCCGGGTAGTCGACGACGAACACGGGGCGGTCCCAGGGCATGGCGTTTTCCCCGCCGTAGTCGAACAGGGCCCCCACCCGCTCGCCGTGGCTGCTGCACTTGCGCAGGACCGCCCCCCAGCTCGTCGGAGCGGGTGGCCAGCCCGTGGCGGTCGATCCAGACCTTCAGGGCCTCCTCGTCGTCGAGCATGGCGCGCTCGAGGCCCGAGGGGAGCTGGCCGGTCCCGGGCCGCTGCCAGGATGGCGTCCTTGAGCGGGAGCCGCGGCCAGGGCGGAGCCGAGATCGACCCGGCGGCCTTCGTAGGTGATGATCCGGCTGCCACGGACCTCCTCGGCCAGGAGGACGAACAGCTCCTCGGTCAGCGCCATCAGATCTTCGTGGGTGGCGTAGGCCTGATAAAACTCGAGCATCGTGAACTCGGGGTTGTGCTTGCGCGACAGCCCCTCGTTGCGGAACGTTGCGACCGATCTCGTAGACCCGTTCGAACCCGCCGACCACGAGCCGCTTGAGGAAGAGCTCGGGGGCGATCCGCAGCACCATCGGCAGGTCGAGGGCGTTGTGATGGGTGCGGAAAGGTCGCGCCGCCGCGCCCCCGATCAGGGTCTGCAGGATCGGGGTCTCGACCTCGAGGTACCCGCGGTCGTCGAGGAAGCGGCGCGAGAGACGGATGATGCCGGTGCGCTTGCGGAAGACCTCGCGCACCTCGGGGTTGACGATGAGATCGACGTAACGCTGGCGGTAGCGCAGCTCCTGATCCTGCAGGCCGTGCCACTTCTCCGGGCAGGGGACGGGTGGCCTTGGTGAGGATCTGGAAGGACTCGCACAGGATGGTCAGCTCACCCGTGCGGGTGATGAAGGCGGGGCCCCGCAGCGCCGATGAAGTCGCCCCGCTCGAGTCTTCCGGAACAGGTCGTACTCCGGCTCGCCGATGGTGTCCTTCTTGATGTAGACCTGGACCTCGCCGCTGCGGTCGGCCACCTTGACGAAGGTGGCCTTGCCGAACCCGCGATGGGCGACGATGCGGCCGGCGATGGCGAACCGGTCGTCGGACAGCATGGCCGGCTCGGCCTCCGGCCCCCGGGGCGCCGTCGGCGGGCGCGCTCTGCGCGGCGGCGGCTGCCGCGGTGACCTCCGGCGAAAGCGGGCCAGGACGTCGGCCGCCAGGTGGGTGGGTTGCCAGCCGTTGGCGTAGGGGTTGCGGCCAGCCGCGCGCAGCTCGGCGACCTTCCGTTCACGCTCGGCGATCAGCTCTCGCTCGTCCGCCATGGGCTTATGACCAGATCATCCACGTTTCATCCACAGCCGCTAGATTGCAGCCGCTTGAAATGACAAGGGTTTTTCAGAGCTGTCCACAGCTATCCACAGCCCGGCCCTCAGTCGGTCCTGGCCGCCGGTCAGGGACTTGTGGGCGGTGGGATCCCCGGCCAGCGTGAGCAGCATGGCCACCATGAAATCGTCGAGGTCGCCGTCGAGGACGCGCGTCGACGTTGCCGACCTTGATCTCGGTGCGGTGGTCCGAGACGAGGCGGTAGGGCGCCAGCACGTAGGACCGGATCTGGCTGCCCCACTCGATCGCCTTCTTGGCGGCGTGGATTCCGCCCATCTTCTCCTCCATCTTGCGCTGCTCGAGCTCGATCAGCTTCGAGCGCAGGATGCGCATGGCGGTCGCGCGGTTCTTGTGCTGCGACCGCTCGGACTGGCAGTGCACGGCGATCCCGCTGGGCACGTGGGTGATGCGGATGGCCGACTCGGTCTTGTTGACGTGCTGGCCACCGGCGCCGCCCGAGCGCATCGTCTCGACGCGCAGATCCTTCTCGTCGATCTCGACCTTCACCGTCTCGTCGATGTCGGGATAGACGAACACGCTGGCGAACGAGGTGTGCCGGCGCGCCTGGGCGTCGTAGGGCGAGATCCGCACCAGCCGGTGCACCCCGGCCTCCGCCCGCAGGTAGCCGTAGGCCCACTCGCCCCGGATGCCCAGCGTGACGCTCTTGATGCCCGCCTCGTCGCCGGGCTGGATGGTCGAGGAGCTCGAGCTCGTAGCCGCGGCGCTGGGCCCAGCGGGTGTACATCCGCTGCAGCATCTCGGCCCAGTCCTGCGACTCGGTCCCGCCGGCGCCCGGCGTTGATGGAGAGCAGCGCCCCCTGCCGGTCGTAGGGACCGGACAACATGCGGGCGAACTCCATCTTGTCGACGGCCGCCTCGCCGGCGGCGAGGTCTGACCGCCACCTCAGCGGCGGTCGCCTCGTCCTTGGCCTCGTCGGCCAGGTCGATGAGGATGCGCGCGTCTTCGACCACCCCGAGCTGGGCCTCGAAGCCGTCGACGGTCGACTTGAGCCGGGCCTGCTCCTTGAGCACGCCCTGGGCCCGGTCGCTGTCGTTCCAGAAGTCGGGCTCGCCGGCGCGGGCCTCGAGCTCGGCTATCGTGCGTTTCTTGCCGTCGATGTCAAAGATACCCCCGGAGGGCGTGCAGGCGGCTCTCCAGCTTGCTGGCACGCTCTCGCAGGGGACCGATTTCCATGGCGGCGCAGAATAGCAGCCGGGTCAACCGCCGCCAAGGTCATCTACGCAACCGCCGTGGCATCAGCCGGAGGCGGTTCCGGTGAGCTGTCCCGCCGGTAGTTCTCCTTGAGGCGGACGTATTTGGCGGCGAGCGCCCGGTGAAAGGCCTCGTCGGCGTCGCCCAGGGTGCGCACCACCCGGGCGGGCGCTCCCAGCACCAGGCTGCGGGGCGGGACCGGGTACCCGGGGTGACCAGGGCGGCCGCCCCCACCACCGAGCCCTGCCCCGATGACGGCGTCGTCGAGGATGGTGGCCTGCATGCCCACGATGCAGCCGTCCTCCACCCGGCAGCCGTGCAACATCACCCGGTGGCCGATCACGGTCTCCGCGCCCGACGGCGCAGGGGCTGAAATCACCGACGTGCAGGACCGAGCCGTCCTGGACGTTGGAGCCCCGCCCCACCGTCACCGGCGCCAGATCGCCGCGCAGCACGGCGTTGTACCAGACCGAGACATCCTCCGAGAGGCGGACGTCGCCCACCAGAGCCGCGCCCGGGCAGACCAGCACGTCGTCGGCCAGGGCGGGCAGCAAGGCCTGGTAGCGGTCGATGAGGGCCCGCGGGAAGCGGCGGCGCAGCTCCTCCACCCGGGCGTCCAGGGCGGCGGCGTCCGGGTGGGGACCGTCGACCAGGGGAACCGAGCTGGTGCTCGTCGCCATGGCCCGGCCCGTTCAGGCCGAGATCAGGTGGAGCTGACGGAGCCGCGCCGGCGGGACCACCGTGATGGGGTACTTGTTCGAGAAGCAGGCGTCACACAGCCCGTGGTTCTCGTCGGGCGAGCGGCTCTGTCCCACCGCCGGCGTGCAGCCCGTCCAGCGAGAGGTAGCCCAGCGAGTCGGCGCCCACGAAGGTCGCGGATGTCCTCCACCGACTGCGAAGAGGCGATGAGCTCGTCGCGCGAAGGGGTGTCGATGCCGTAGTGGCAGGGGCCGATGGCGGGAGGCGAGCTGATGCGCATGTGGATCTCGCGCGCGCCGGCCGAGCGGATCATGCCGATGATCTTGCGCGAGGTGGTGCCGCGTACGATGGAGTCGTCCACCACGACCACCCGCTTGCCCGCCAGCACCTCCCGCACCGGCGAGAGCTTGAGCTTCACGCCGAAGTGCCGGATCGACTGCGAGGGCTCGATGAAGGTGCGCCCGGCGTAGTGCGAGCGCATGAGGCCCTGCCCGAAGGGAATGCCGCTCTCCCGGGCGTAGCCGATGGCGGCGGCGGTGCCCGAGTCGGGGACCGGGATGACGACGTCGGCGGAGGCTGGGATGCTCGACCGCCAGCCGGCGGCCCATGTTCTCGCGGGCCCGGTAGACCGAGATGCCGGCGATGGTGGAGTCGGGACGCGAGAAGTAGACCCACTCGAACACACAGCGGCGCGGGCGCCTGGGCCGCCGAACGGGCGCAGGCTGCGCAGCCCGTTGCTCGTCGATGATCAGCATCTCGCCGGGGTCGATGTCGCGCACGAACTCCGCCTCGATGAGATCGAAGGCGCAGGTCTCGGAGGCGACCACCCAGGCGTCGCGCACCCGGCCGAGCGAGAGCGGCCGGATGCCCATGGGATCGCGCACCGCGATCAACATCGACGGAGACAGCAGGGCCAGGGAGAAGGCGCCCCGGACCTCCCGGAGGGCGTCGGCCAGCTGCTCGGGCAGGCGTCCGCTCGCGCGAGCGGGCGATGAGGTGCAAGATGACCTCGGTGTCCGAGGTGGTCTGGAAGATCGACCCCTCGTCCTCGAGGCGCGCCCGCAGGTCGCTGAAGTTGATCAGGTTGCCGTTGTGGGCGACCGCCAGCGACCCGTCGGAGTAGTTGACGGCGATGGGCTGGGCGTTCTTGAGGGTCGAGTCACCTGCGGTGGAGTAGCGCACGTGGCCGATGGCCGCCGGGCCGGGCAGCCGGGCCAGGCGGTCGGCGGTGAAGATCTCCCGCACGTGGCCCATCTCCCGGATGAGCCGCAGGTTCTCGCCGTCGCCGGCCACGATGCCGGCCGACTCCTGGCCCGCGGTGCTGGAGCGCGTGCAGGCCGAGGTAGGCGAGGTTCGCCGCTTCCGGATGGCCGAAAATGCCGATGACGCCGCACATGGGCGTGCGGAAGGTACCATACCGGACACCGGCCGCGCCGCGATTTTGGGCCGCGCCCGCGGTCGGCGCGGGATCGCCGAGCGTGCTCGACCTTCAGGTGCGGCGGTGCAGTTTCTTCTTCGCCCAGGCGGGAGCCGACGCGACGCCTCCGGCGGCCGCCGTCCTCGGGCGCGGGCAGCGACGGGGGCGGCTCGCGCGCACGCGGAGCCAGCGGCGCCGCCACCGCGGGGCGCGAGCGGCTGTCCGCGACCGGCGCGGCCGCGACCGGCGCGTCCGGCGTGGCCGCGACCCGCGAGGGGACGCTCAGCCGCGGCGGCGACTCGATGGCGCGATCGTCCTCGCCGCGTCTCCGACGCGCCGCGTGGCGCGCGCGAGCCTGGGCGTCGCTCGCGCTCCGCCCCCTGCCCCATCTCGAGGCGTCCCTTGTAGGTGGCGCCCTCCTCCATCACCACCCGGGGGGCCACGATGTCGCCCACCACCCGGGCCCGTGCCGCCAGCCGGATGCTCTCCGAGGCGGTGATGTTGCCCACCACCACCCCGGAGACGAGGATCGATCCGCGCCTCGATGTCGGCCTGGACGATGGCGCCGTCCTCGACCGTGAAGACCGAGGACAGCGCGACCCGCCTTCGACGCGCCCGCGGACGACGACGTCCTCGTCGCCGCGCAGCTCGCCGGCGACGCGGGTCTGCGGGTCCGATGATGGTCTCTTTGTCCGCCATGGTCGGACCCTACACGTCCATGTCGATGTTGCCCTTGTAGGCCGCTCCATCCGCGATGACGATCCGGGGCGTCTTGATGTCCCCGACCATCTTGCCGTTGGCCCGCACCTCGACCCGCTCGCGCGCCATGACGTTGCCCGTGACCCTGCCGCCCACGCTGAGCGACTGGGTCTCGATGTCCGCCTCCACGTTGGCGCCCGGCTCGACCGCCAGCGTCTGGGTGGTCGAGATCTTTCCCTTGACCGTCCCGAGGACGGTCAGCGGCTCTTCCCCGCTCACCTCGCCGTCGATGACGATGCCGCTGCTGATGACCGTGTTACCCATCGGTTTGTCTCTCTCCTGCTTGGCCATGCATCATTCCGGAGGTTCACTGCTACGCGGCGTCGCGCTTGAGGAGCTTGACGCCCTCGGGAAGCTCGACGTCCATCTCGATGTTGCCCGAGAAGCGCGCCCCGTCTTCGATGACGATGCGCGGAGCGCGCAAGCTCCCCACGACGCGCGCCGTGTTGTGCAGGATAGCGGCCTTGCTGGCGACAACGTCGCCGCGCAGCTCACCCCTGACGGTCGCCTCGGCCACGTCGACGTCCGCCGCCACCGAGGCCCCCTTCCTCCACCGTCAGCCGGTCTCGATTCCCACCCGTCCTTCCACCCTCCCGAGGACCACCAGGTCCTGGTTGCCCGAGATGTTTCCCTTGACCGTGACCTTTGCCCCTATCAAGCAGGGTTCCTTCTCGCCCATGATCGCCTCCAGCCCCTACTCGACAGTATCGCGGGCGCAACGAGGGTGTCAACGACGAGCGCGACGCTGTCCTCGATTGGTTCGTCGTTGGTCGCTTGTTCGCATTGGCTCTTGCTTGGCTTGGCTTGGTTGCGAGGGGCTCCGCGTCAGGCTCTGTCACCACTCGCCCATGAGGGCGACGCCGGGATAGAGGAGCCAGGTTCCGGTGTCGATGTCGCGGCCGGCTGCCGAACGCCTCGCAGCCGGGCGCTGCCCAGAAAACGCACCACCGTCAGCTCGAAGGCCAGGAAGAGCACCTTGTAGCCGATGGCCGCGCCGCCCTGCAGCCCGATGATAGGCGCCCTGCCCGCTCACCCGGGCCACGTCCTCGCTGGCCACGCGCCGCCCGCTGCCCGGGGCGCGAGCGCGAGCTGCGGCGCCGTAGTGGCTGTAGACCAGCCGCGGCCCGCCCCACAGCCGGTAGAAGTCGCCCTGCCGGCCGGCCACCAGCGGGATGTCGATGTTCCAGCGGGTGAATTCGTCGAGCCGCACGATCGGGATGATGTCGCCGATGGGCAGCCAGAAGCCCGAGCGCTGGATGCCGAGGCCGACGGTCAGGTCCCAGCCGCTGGTCGTCGGTCGCGTCCTGCGCTGCGGCGAGCTGGCGCCGGCTGCGCCGACCCAGTCCGCCAGGCGCGACGCGGCGTAACGCAGGCCAACCTCCCAGTTCGCGGCCGGGCGCGTAGGTCAGCCCACGTGGTCGACCACCGAGGGCGGGCTGAGGGCCAGGTTGAACCCGGCGGCGAACACGGTGCGCTTGTCCTCCTCGCTCAGCATGTCGGCGGAGGCCAGCGCCTTGGCGGTGTCGATGGTGCGGGTCACCGCGCCGGTGGGGATCGACGCCATCCAGACCGCCTCCAAGCTCACGCCCCCGGGCGGCAAGACGTGCGCGGGCTGGAAGCTGGAGAGCGAGGTGGCGCAGCCGGTGGCCGAGGAGGCGCAGAGCAGGAGGGGCTGGATGTCATCGGCAGTCCGGCCATGGTCGCCCCCGGCGGCGCCCGACACAAGGGCCGCGCTATATTTCGCGGCGCATGGTCACCGACCCGCTGCCGCGGGTGGCGCGACTGCGCAAGCAATACGAGGCGAGCGACGCCCGCACCACGCTGGCCCTGCCCGACACCGCCACGCTGCAGCGGCTGACCGCCGAGCTGGGCGAGGCCCTGGCCGGCGGCGAGCGCGCCGACGTCAAGCAGACCGGCGGCAAGCTGCTCGGCCTTGCTGGCCCCGTTCTACGGGGTCAGCCGGCCCCGGCTGGAGGTGCTGGGCGCCCGGCCCGCTCAAGGTGATCGAGGGGCACCTCTCCTACGAGCTGTTCGGGGACTACACCCCGCGCAGCCGAGACCATCCGGGTCTGGATGCGCACGGCCGTGCTGGGCAAGGTCACCAGCCACCGCGGCCTGCTCAACACCCTGCTGCACGAGTTCTGCCACCACCTCGACGTACGCGCCCTGCGGCTGCCCGACACCCCCCACACGCGGGGGTTCTTCGCCCGGATCGACGACCTCTATCACCTGGCCCTGGCCACGCCCGCCCGAGCGGCGCAAGCCGCTGGTCTGGATCAAGCAGCGGCGGCGGCTGGCGGATCGACTGGCGGCAGGTGCGCAGCGCTGGGACCTGACCGCGGGCGGTGCGGAGGCGTTCGCCCGGGGCGGGCGGGGCGGCGCACGCCCATGCTTGGCCAGCTCGGCCAGCACCGCCTGCAGGTCCTGCCAGGCCTGGCGCTTGGCCTCGGGCGTGCGCAGCAGGTAGGCCGGGTGGTAGGTGGGCATCACCGGGATGCCCTGGTAGCTGCGGAGGTTGCCGCGCAGGCGGGTGATGGGCGTGGTCTCCCGGCAGAGGGCCTGGGCGGCGAACTTGCCCAGGGCGACGATCATGCGGGGCTGACAGCGCGGCCAGCTGCCCCTGCAGGAACGGCTCGCAGGCCGCCACCTCGTCGGGCTCGGGGTTGCGGTTGTAGGGCGGGCGGCACTTGATGACGTTGCAGATGTAGACGTCGCCGCGCGAGAAGCCCATGGCGGCGATCATCCGGGTCAGGAGCTGCCCGGCCGCGCCGACGAACGGCTCGCCCTGCTCGTCCTCGTCGGCGCCCGGGCGCCTCCCCCACGAACACCAGGTCGGCCTCGGGGTTGCCCACCCCGAAGACGATCTGCTTGCGGCCAGCCGGCCAGCTTGCAGCGGGTGCACTCGCCCAGCTCCTCGCGCACCGCCCGCAGGGCCGCCGCCCCACCCCGCCCCGATCTGGGCACGGCGGGGCGACGGGCGGCGAGGGAGCGGCGACCGGGGGCCGGGCGGCGCCGACCGGGGCGGGCGACGGCGACCTGGGACGACCGGCCGGGATCGGCGGCGGGCGCGGCCGGCGCCGCGGGCCTCGCCGCGGCTGGCACCCCGGGGCACGCCGAGCGTGCCGGACCGCGCCCGCGCCTCGAGGTGGGTGCGGAAGCCGCCGCCAGGCTGGCAGCTGGCGGCGAGCGTCGCGGCGTTCCTCGGTCGGCGAGGTTCCTCGGGCAGGCCCGGGCGGCCTCACGGCTTCATCAGCGAGTCCAGGGCGATGGCGTAATAGAAGGTGGCGCCGGTCTCGTCATCGAAGCCCGGGCTGGCGTCCGATGGTTCCCGGACATGGTGCCCACCCGGGTGTCGAGCTTGCCCATGATGGTCTGGTGGGCGCGCAGGAAGACCGGGTCGGTCGCCACCACGTAGGCCCGGCCCAGCGCGGCGGCCACGCAGGCGTTCCAGCAGTTCTCGTCCATCGGGCGCGCCACGAACCCCTCGCGGCAGGGCCGGGCGCCACCCGCTCGCGCAGCCAGGCGCCCATGAACGGCGTGGATCCCTCGGCGGCCAGCACCGCCAGCACCCGGGTGGCGGTGGTCGAGGAGAAGTCGAACAGCCCCTCGGTGGCCGCCGGCTCGGAGCCGAAGGGGGGCAAGCGACTTCATGCCGAAGGCCCGGTCCACGAAGCCCGCGGGCGCTGGCCAGCAGGCCGCGGTCGCCGACCGCCCGGGCGTAGTCCGCCAGGTTCCAGGCCAGAAAGCCCGGGTCGGCGAAGGCCCGGCCGCCGAGATCCTCGAGGTCGTTCAGGTAGGCCGCCAGCAGCCGGGCCGCGGTGAGCGGGCACGCCGCGGATCCCCGCCCGCTGCGCGCCGGCCGGATCGGCCAGCGCCGCCCGCAGCAGCAGGGCGCAGTCGTAGGGCGCCTCGTCGCTCGACCCCGAGCCGAGCGCGCTGGGGATGAAGCGCGACCAGACGCGTGCCCAGGAGGCGCCAGGCGGCGGCGATGTGGGCCGGCGAAGGCGTCGTTGCCGCCGACCGCCTGGGCCCGCACCCAGACCCACAGCGCGGACAGCGTCCCGTGGAAATCGAGGTCCTCGCAGCCGGGCCAGGGCGGGCACGTTGCCCCGGTGGGGACCCAGCGTCGCTCTGGCGCGTGGCCAGGGTCTCGCCGGCGTGCTGCAGCTTGCGAACCGCCAGGCCGGTGTGGACCCGGAACAGCTCGTCCCGCGACAGGCTCGCCATCAGGGCCGGCGCCGTTCCCCCGGCAGCAGCCGCGGCAGGATGGCCGCCCAGATCTGCTCGGCCAGCGCCGCCTTGGGCGCCGGGCCCAGGCTGGCTGGTGGCGCCGTCGGCGTGCACCAGGATGACGGCGTTCCGGTCGCTGCCGAAGCCCAGGCCGGGCGCGCCCACGTCGTTGGCCACCACGAGGTCGCAGCGCTTCTCGGCCGGAGCTTGGCCGTGGCCCGGGCCACCAGCTGGTCGGCGGTCAGGCCGGTCTCGGCGGCGAAGCCGACCAGGAAGGGCAGCGCGCCCGCGTCGGCTGGGCGCCCAGGGTCGGCCAGCAGGTCCGGGTTGGCGCACCAGCGCCAGCGGCGAGGCCCCGCGGCCGGCGCCGCCGGCACCGCGGCGCCGACGGGCGAGCTTGCCGGGGTGGCGGGCCGCGGGGCGGAAATCGGCCACCGCGGCCGCCATCACCACCACGTCGGCCTGCGCGGCGGCGGCCTCCAGCGCGGCCTGCATCTCGAGGGCGCTCTCCACGTCCGACGCGCCGGTCGACCCCGGCCGGGGTGGCCAGCGCGACCGGCCCGGCGATCAGGGTGACCTCGGCGCCCAGCGCGGCGGCGGCGCCGGCCAGCGCGAAGCCCATCTTCCCCGAGGAGCGGTTGCCCAGGAAGCGCACGTCGTCGACCGCCTCGAAGGTGGGACCCGCGGTGACCACCACCCGCTTGCCGGCCAGCGGCCGCCCGGGCGCCGGCCGGCGCCAGGATGGCCTCCGCCTCGGCCACCACCTCGGAGGGGTCCACCAGGCGGCCGGCGCCGATCCAGCCGCAGGCCAGCTCGCCCCGGTCCGGTCCGACGGTGCTCACCCGCCCGGTGCCCAGCAGACGGCGCAGGTTGTCCCGGGTGAGGGGGTGCTCCCACATGTTCACGTTCATGGCCGGCGCCAGCAGCATGGGCGCCCGGGTGGCCAGCACCACCGCCGCCAGCAGATCGTCGGCCATCCCGGCCGCCATCCGGGCGATGGCATCGGCGGTGGCGGGGGCGACGATCGACCAGATCGGCCTCGTCGGCCAGGCGGATGTGCCCGATGTCGGCCTCCTGGGTGAGGTCGAACAGCTCGCGCGCCACCGGGTGCCCGGACAGGGTCTGCAGCGTGAGCGGGGTGATGAACTCGCACGCCGCCCGCGTCATCACCACCCGCACCTCGGCGCCCGCCTTGCGCAGCAAGCCGGCACAGCTCGGCCGCCTTGTAGGCCGAGATGCCCCCGGTGACCCCGAGGAGGATGCTCTTTCCGACGAGCGCGGGCACCGTCCCGACTCTAGCAAGGCTCGCGCCCGCCGTCTGGGAGCCCGCGGACAAGTGCCGATTGGGTTCGGCACGTCCAGCGCGCCGGCCGATTACGGAGAGCGGCACAAAAGGCTGTACGTGAGGCTCGTCAGAGGAGCGGGCCAACGACCAACCTCACGTCCCGCGATGGTCAACGAATACGCTCATCGGCCGGTGCGTTCAGACGTGCCGGGTCGGAACGTCACTCCATCCACGGGCCTTAGTGCCGCGCTTGCCACTCGCCGTAGACGCGGGCGGCGCCGATGTGCCGCTGGCGGTGCCAGCGCAGGTGCAGGCGCGACAGCTGGAACACCAGCTCGTCGCGCGGCGTGCCGCGCCGCGCCCGGCCTTCAGCAGCGCGAGCACCTGCTCGCGCGCATCGCGCGGATGAAACAGGAAGCGTCTTGCCGAACAGCACGCCCTGCGCGCTCGCCACCAGGCGCCCCTCGAGCAGGTCGCCAGCCTGGAATCCCGACCGTGCTCGCGCCGCTCGCTGCACCGAGAACCGCGCCCCGCCGATCAGGTCGCGACGCGAGCTGCCCGGCCTGCGACGCTCTCGACCTCGAACAGGCTGCGGTGGCTCGCCGCCAGGTGGGCCAGCGCCAGGCGCTCGGCGGGGGTCGAGCGCCGCGGCCTCGCTCTCCAGCCAGCACAGCGCCGGGCGAGGCGGCCTGTCCGCCGAAGGGGCGCTCGAGCACGTACCACTCGAGGAACGCCGCCATGCGCCCCTCGAACAGCTCGCCGTCGTCCTCGAACACCTCGCCCGGCGAGGGCGAAGTACTCCTCGCGGGCCGCGGCCGCCTCGGCCCCGTGGGGCTCGGCCCCGTAGCGGGCCACCAGCCGCTCGACCAGGCCGTAGACCAGCCGGCATCGGCGCCGGGGCTGTGGCGGCTCGAGCGCGCTCACGTCCGGGAGCGCTCGTCCATCAGCTTGACGAAGCGCTCGAAGAGTAGCGGGCGTCGTTCGGGCCCGGGCGACGCCTCCGGGTGGTACTGCACGCTGAACACCGGCAGCCGGTCGTGCCGCATCCCTTCGACCGTGTTGTCGTTCAGGTTGACGTGGGTCAGCACCGCCCTGCCCTCCAGCGAGTCGACGTCGACGGCGAAGCCGTGGTTCTGCGAGGTGATCTCCACCTTGCGGGTCGTCAGGTCCATGACCGGGTGGTTGGCGCCGTGGTGGCCGAACTTGAGCTTGTAGGTCTTGCCGCCCAGCGCCAGCCCCAGGATCTGATGGCCCAGGCAGATGCCGAAGACGGGCGTCCTCGAGCGCGACAGCTCCGCCACGGCGTCGACGGCGTAGCCGACGGCGGCGGGATCGCCGGGGCCGTTGGACAGGAAGACGCCGTCGGGCTTCATCGCCAGCACCTCGGCCGCGCTGGTCGCCGCCGGCACCACCGTGACCCGGCAGCCGCTGCCGACGCAGGCGGCGCAGGATGCCGCGCTTGATGCCGAAGTCGTAGGCCACCACGTGGCGCTGACGGGCGGCGGCCGGCGCGGCGCTGTCGCCGGGCGCGCGCCACAGCCCCTCGTCCCACTCGTAGGGCTCGCGCGGGTCACCTCGCGCACCAGGTCGCGCCCCTCCAGCGACGGGTGCCGGCCGCGCCCTGCGACCGCGCCGCCGGGATCGTCCACCGCGCGCGTGATGAGCGCGCGCTGGGCGCCGCGATGCCGGATGCGCCGGGTGACCGCGCGCGTGTCGATGCCGCGGATGCCGGCCACGCCGTGGGCGGCCAGCAGCGAGTGCAGCGTGCTCGGCGCGCGCCAGTTCGACACCAGCGGCGACAGCTCGCGCACGACGAAGCCGGCGCACCAGGGCCGCGCCGACTCGAAGTCGTCGGGGTTGACGCCCGACGTTGCCGATCTCGGGCGCCGTCATGGTGACGATCTGGCCGCGGTACGAGGGGTCGGTCAGCACCTCCTGGTAGCCGGTGATGGCGGTGTTGAACACGATCTCGCCCGGCCATGTCGCTGGCCGCGCCGAAGCCGCAGCCCGCGATAGACGCTGCCGTCTTCCAGGGCCAGCAGCGCGGGGGCAACTGGCCTCGGTCGGAGCGGGAGCGGTCGAGGCGTCTTCCGTGGCTCAGACAACGATCGACTCCTCCTGGTGCGCGATTCGTCCGCCGACGATGGTCAGCACGGCTCGACCGCGAAAGGTACGCCCGGCAAACGGGCGTGTTCCGCGATTTGGAGCGGAATCGGGCCGGGTCGCAGCTCCAGGCCGGCTCCGGGTCGATCACCGTGACGTCGGCCGGCGCGCCCGGCGCCAGCGTGCCCCCGGGCAGGCCCAGCACGCCGGCCGGCGGCGAGGTCAGCAGCGCCACCAGCGCCGTCGGCGTCAGCACCTGCCGCGCGGACCAGGTCGAGGCACAGCGGCAGCGCCGTCTCGAGGCCGATCATGCCGAACGCGGCGTTCTCGAACTCGACGTCCTTCTCGACCGGCGAATGCGGCGCGTGGTCGGTGGCGATGGCGTCGATGGTGCCGTCGGCCAGCCCCTCGCGCAGCGCCTCGATGTCGGCCGGCCGTGCGCAGCGGCGGGTTGCACTTGGTGACGGTGTCGTAGCTCGGCGCAGGCCTCGTCGGTGAGCGTCAGGTGGTGCGGCGTCACCTCGCAGGTGACGGGCAGCCCGCGCCGCTTGGCCTCGCGCACCAGGCGCACCGATTCGGCGCCGCTGATGTGCGCGACGTGGTAGCGGGCGCCGGTCAGCGCACACAGCTCGAGGTCGCGCGCCACCATCGACGACTCGGCGGCGGCCGGCTGCGCCCGGATGCCGGCGCGCGTCGAGACCTGCCCCTCGTTCATGCCGCCGCCCGCCGACAGCTGCAGATCCTCGCAGTGCTGGACCACGGGCAGGCCCGAGGCCCCGCGCGTACTCCAGCGCCCGGCGCATCAGCTCGGCGTTCATCACCGGGCGGCCGTCGTCGGAGACCGCGACGCAGCCGGCGTCCTTCAGCTCGCCCATCTCGGCCAGCGTCTCGCCCGCGAGCCCCTGGGTGATGGCGCCGATCGGGTAGACGCGCACCGCGCCCACCTCGCGCGCGCGCCGGACGATCAGCTCGGTCACCGCGCGGTTGTCGTTGGGCGGCGTCGGTGTTCGGCATGGCGCAGACCGCGGTGAAGCCGCCCGCCGCCGCGGCGCGCGTCCCGCGTGGCGATGTCTTCCTTGTACTCCTGGCCGGGCTCGCGCAGGTGGGTGTGCAGGTCGATGAGGCCCGGCACGACCCAGCAGGTCGCGCACGTCGATACACCCGTGTGTCACACTTCCCGGACCGGCGTCGAGACCTGGGCCCACTCGATTCGATGCGGCCTTCGCGCACGAGCAGGTCCGCTCGTTCGTCGACGTTTCGCGCGGGATCGATCACCCGACCGCCACGCAGGCAGATGGCGGACATGAAAAGTAGCGATGGAATACGGGCGGAGGCTTCGAGGTGTCAAGCCCCGGGTGAGGGGGAGCCCCTGGGGCTCCGCGACCCTTTGTGCCCGCGGTTTTGCCGGCCAATGTCGGGTGGCGCGGCGCCGCGCGATCGTAGGCAATAGTGTCGCACAGCATGCACATACTTTGTGGGATAGCGCTGCTCGCCACCCTGGCGCGTGGGCTGCCGGAAGGCCGCTCCACCCCCGGCGCGCCCGGACTCGGAGGCGAAGACGCCTGGCCTCGGGGGACCGCCCCCGGACCCGGAGGCGTGCGAGGCCTGCCAGGGCCGCTGGGGCATCCACGGCCTGGCGGAGGTGGAGAGCTGCCTCTGCAAGACCCGGGATTCCGGCCGCACCTGCCGGGACGGGGCCGACTGCGAGGGACAGTGTCTGGCCGAGACCGGCGGCTTCGTGGTGGTCGACAAGGGACCCCCGCCGAAGGGGTACTTCCGGGGCAAGTGCTCCGAGTTCGACACCACGTTCGGCTGCCATCCATCATCCCCGAGGGCGCCAGCAAGAAGGGACCGCAGCTGGCCGAGGACGCGGCCGAGCAGATCTGCATCGACTGACGGGGCCGAGGCCCCCTCCCCGCGCCGTCCGGCCGCGTCGAGATTGCCGCCGGTGGTTCCGTCGAGGAAATCCGGAACCGGGCCTGCGCAGCCGGGTGTAAGGCTGTTGGGATGGCGAACGAGCTCGACGAGCTGACGCTGGGTCGAGCCCGGCGGGGTGAGCCGTCTGCGCTTTCGGACCTCGTGCGCCGGTACGAAAAGCCGGTCTTTGCCCTGGTGGCCCGGCTGATGTGCGGGCGTGCGCCGGCGGCCGTCGACGACGTCGCCCAGGAGGTCTTCATCCGGGTGATCCGCGGCATCGTCCGCTTCGACCCCGCCGGGCCGGCCCGCCTGTCGACCTGGATCCTCACGGTCGCCACGCGCGCCTGCCTCAATGCCCTGCGCGGCCGCAACCGGGACGCCCCGCTGGACGACGGGCAGGCGGCCCAGGATCCGGTGCGCCAGCCCGGAGCAGCTGGTGCTCGACCGCGAGCGGAGCCACCGCATCGAGGTGGCCATGGCCGCGCTGCCCGCCGAGATGCGTGCCGTGCTGGTGCTGCGCGCCTTTCACGACCTGGACTACCCCGAGATCGCGGCGGCGCTCGACCTCGAGGTCGGCACCGTCAAGTCACGGCTCTCGCGCGCCCGCGCGGCCCTGCGCGCGGTGCTCGCCCGGAACGAAGAGGAGCAGAGAACGTGAGCGCGACCCCCTTCCAGTCAGACGAGTTCTCCCCGCACGAGCGCGCGGCGCTCGCCCACTGGCGGACCCGTCGCCCCCGGCCGACTTCGCGGCCCGGGTCCTGGCCCGCGCCGCGGCCGAGCCAGAGAGCCCCCCGCCCCGCGCGGGCGGCTGGCGGTCGCCGCCCTCGCCCTGACTGGTGCTGGGTGGGTCCTCTGGTGCGCACCGTGCTGGCGGTCCGGCCGCGTTCCCCTCCAGGACCTGCCGGCGGCCTCGGCGGCTTCGATGCGGGCCAGCGGCCAGAGGTAACAGCGGGGGCCACGACGTCCAGGAGATCGCTGACGGCCTCTTCGGGACAGTCGTCGTGTAGCCCGCGGCCACCGACTCGCCGCCTGGGCGGGGTGGGCGCGGCGCCGTTGGCGCTCTGAGCCGCGACCTGTCTGCGAGCTGCCGGGCGCTGTACCGGGGGATCGCCGCAGGGCCTCGCCGCGCTTTCGCCCGCCCGCGGGGCCAGCCGTCGTGACCGGTGGGCTGCCGCTCCGCCGCCTGCGGGGCGTCGGGTCGTGTCGCGCTGGTGGCGCTGGCGCTGGCCCTCGTGCTGCCGGGGCTGGGCCGATCCGGCCTGTGGGACCCTTGGGAGCGGATCTGGCCGATAGGCCGCGGCGCTGGCGGGCGCGTCCGGCGCGCCGAGAGCGCCGGCGGCGGCCGTCCGGCCTGCCCCGTTCCTGGCGGCGATTGGGATGCGGCTGCTCGGGCCCAGCGAGGGGGCCGCCCGCTGCCGCGGGCGCCCTGCTGGCGCTCGCGACCCTCCTCGCGGTGGCCTGGGCGGCGGATCGGTCTGGGGCGCCGGGCGGCGGCGGCGGCGGCGTGGCGCTGGCTGGCACGCCGCTGTTCATGTTGCAGGCGCGGCAGCTCACTCCGACATGGGGCTGCTGTTCGGATGGGCGTGGCGCTGGCGCGCTGCTCCGGGTCGCCGAGCCCGTCGACGGGGGTCGCGCGGCGTGGGCCTTGCTGGCTGGCGCCGGGCTCACCCTGGCGGCCGCGACCGGCGGGGTCCTGGTCGGGGTGGTCCCGCCCTGCCTGGCGTTCGGGGCGGCCTGGCTGCTCAGCGGTCTGCCGGCGCCGACGCGATCCCTGCGGGTCCTGACGGCCGGGGTCGGGGCCGCCGGCCTCGCCTTCGCCTGATCGCGCTGCTCACCCCCTACCGGGCGGGCAGTTTTCCTGGATGTGGGCGGCGCCCCCGTGTTCGGCCCTTCGAGCCGCAGCTTCGAAGCCGCCTTCCGGGTGCTGGGCTTCGGGCTGTTTCCCTGGAGCGCGCTCGCCCTGTTCGCGGTGCTGGCGCCGTGACCGAGCTGGAGTCCGAGCGGCCGGCGGGGGAGCGGCCCCGGCAGTTCGGGACCCTCTTCCTGGTTTTCTGCGTGGTGTTCGGGGTCGCCTGCGCCACCCTGCAGCTGCACCTGGTGGGTCAGGCGCGCCTGCCGGTCCTCCCGGCGGTGGCGTTCTTGCTGGGCGGGTGGCTGGCTGGTCCGGACGCCCCGGCCGGTCAACCGGGTCCTGGGCCTGGTCGTGGCGACCGGGACGGTGCTGGTGGCGCGGGACCTCTGGCACGCGCCCGAGGAGCTGCTGTCGGTCGCACCTGCCGGCGAAGATCACCTGGCCGCCGGTCTTCTCCCTGCGGGCGCTGTTTGCGGCCACGGGCGGGCTGGCCGCCCTGGCCCTGCTGGCCCGGCTGCCCTGCCACCGGAGCGCGGCCCGCCCGGGGCGCTGGCGCCAGCCTGGCCAGCCGGGCCCGCCGCGCTGCGCCGGCTCCGGTCCTGCTGCGGGATCGCGCTCCTGTTCTGCGGCCGGCATCGCCCACGCCGTGGTGCCGCCTCTCTCCCGCCACCTGTCGAACAAGCGGCTTCACGACACGTTCGGGGCGTGGGGGGGCGCCGACCGCTAGCTCTGTTCCTGGTCCTGGCCGCCGCCCAGCAGGTACAGCACCGCCATCCGGATCGCCACGCCGCGGGCCACCTGATCCAGGATCACCGCCCGGGCCCGTCGGCGACGGCGGGGTCCAGCTCGACGCCGCGGTTGATGGCCCGGGGTGCATGACGATGGCGTCGGGCTTGGCCAGGGCCAGGCGCCGCTCGTTCAGGCCGAAGTAGCGCGAGTACTCCCGCGTGTTGGGGAAACGGCCGCCCTGCTGCCGCTCCTTCTGGATCCGCAGCATCATCACCACGTCCGCCCCCTCCAGCGCCGGCTCGATGCGGTCGAAGGCCGGCGCCCCCAGGCTCTCGATGCCCATGGGCAGCAGGGTGCGCGGCCCGGCCACCCGCACCTCGGCGCCCAGCGTGCGCAGCGCGTGGATGTTCGAGCGGGCCACCCGGCTGTGGGCGATGTCCCCGCAGATGGTGACCGCCAGCCCTCGATGCGCCCCTTGTGGGCGCGGATGGTCGAGCAGTCGAGCAGGGCCTGGGTGGGGTGCTCGTGGGCGCCGTCGCCGGCGTTGACCACCGAGGCGCGCAGGTGGCGGGCCAGCAGGGCGGCGGCCCCGGCCATGGCGTGGCGGATGACCACCACGTCGGGGCTCATGGCGTCGAGGTTGCGGGCGGTGTCCAGCAAGGTCTCGCCCTTGGTGGTCGACGAGGCGCTGCCCGAGATGTTGACCGCGTCGGCCGACAGCCGCTTGGCCGCAATCTCGAACGAGGTGCGGGTGCGGGTCGAGGCCTCGAGGAAGAGGTTGATCACCGTCTTGCCCCGCAAGGTGGGCACCTTCTTGATCGGCCGGTCGGCGATCTCCAGAAAGCGCTCGCCCAGATCGAGCACCGTCGTCAGGATCGGCCGCGGCGGCAGCCCCTCGGTGCCCAGCAGGTGGCGGTGGGGAAAGCCGCCGCTGACGGGCTCATCGTCGGGCCATCCGCTCGCGCAGCACCACCCGGTCGGTTTCGCCCTTCTCGCTCAGCATCACCCGCACCGATTGATGCGCCGGGTCTGCACCCGCACGCCGACGTAGTCGGGCTGGATGGGCAGCTCGCGCCGGCCCCGGTCGACCAGGGCCGCCAGCTGCACCGCCCGCGGGCCGGCCGTAGTCGGCCAGCACGTCCATGGCCGCGCGCACCGTGCGCCCGGTGAAGAGCACGTCGTCCACCAGCACCACCGTGCGCCCGTCGATCGCTGTCGGGCAGCTCGGTGGGGCCCACCTCGGGCTTGGGCAGGCCCAGGAAGACGTCGTCCCGGTAAAGCGTGATGTCGACCGCGCCCAGGGTGGGCCGCGCCTCGCCGGCCTCGGCCAGCATCCGCACCATCCGCTCGGCCAGGAAGGCGCCCCCGGTGCGGATGCCGACGAAGTAGGCCTCGGCCCCGTCGCGCTCGAGGATCTCGAAGGCCATCCGGCGCACGACCCGGGCCATGGCCACGGCATCCAGGATCTCCGCCCGCTCGACGAGATCCTTCTCGTCGGGGCGAGCGGGTTGACCGATGTCAGAAGTAGTAGCGGCAACGTGCAGGTCGTCGGTCCACGAGAGTCGCCAGAAGTAGTAGCGCAGGTCCACGTTGGTGACGAGGTCCCAGAGCGCTGGGGCCCGGTCAGCCAGTCGGCGAGCGGCGGCGTTCGGGCCGTCCTTGGTGTCCTTGGTGGCGTAGAGGAAGCTCAGCTCCAGGCCGGTGGACAGCCAGACGCTGGCCGCCGGCAGCCCGATCATGCCCAGGTGCAGCTCGCCCTCGACCACGCCGCGCAGGTTGACCAGGAAGGTCTTGCTCCCCTGCCGCTGGGCAGGAAGAACAGCAGGTCCAGCTGCGGAGCCGAGGCTGACCGCCAGGTGCTTCCAGTTGGCCAGCAGGAAGTTGGCGCCCAGGGTGGGCCCGACGCCGAAGTAGGTGTCCCAGGTCTTGGTCTCGGCCGCCCATGCGGCTGGAGCCGCCGCCCACGCCCGAGGGCCAGACCCAGGCTCTAGGCGTAGTCGCCGAGGTCCAGCGGCGAAGGGACAGGGCGTTGAGGGCGACCAGCAGGGTCGCCGCAGGTGAGCTCCTGGCCCAGCGTGCGCTGGCGCCGAGGTCGACCGTCCGGGCCTCGATGCCCCAGGCCCCCACCACGGTGTCGTGGTCCGGTGCGGCGGCCTCGGGCCTGGGCCAGCGGCCACGCCGGGGAGGGTCAGAGCCGAGCGTGGCCACCACCATCCCGACAGACGATGCTCGCGAACGTGCTCCAGGGAGGTCGTGTTCCGACTTCCGCTTGATCATGGGGAGGGGACCTTTCCGAGGTCCTGAGTTCCGGGTCGCGGGCCTTTTTGGCGCCGCAGATGAGGCCCCAGGCCGGGCCTGATGTCAAGGAGCCCGGATCGCCCGCACCGCCGGAGCGCGAGCGGGCGTATGATCACGGCGGAACCGGGTATCCTTGCCCCGGCTGCTTCCATGTCGCACGCCCCAGCGCCTGCCCGGCCCCACCGCCGCCATCCTCATCATCGGCGAGGAGATCCTCTCCGGGAAGGTCGAGGAGGAGAACGCCCGCTACCTGGTCCAGGAGCTGCGCGGCGCTGGGGGTCCAGGTCCGGCGCGATCGAGTTCCTGCCCGACGTCGAGGCGGAGATCGCCGCCTCGGTGCGCGCGCTCTCGCAGCGCTTCGATCACGTCTTCACCTCGGGCGGGGTGGGCCCCACCCACGACGACGTCACCCTGCCGGCGGTGGCGGCGCGCCTTCCAGATGACAGCTGCACCGCCACCCGGAGCTGGAGACTGCTCATCCGGCGGGCGCTGGGGCCGCGAGATGCACGAGCGGGATCTGCGCATGGCCGACATCCCCGAGGGGGCCCGCCTGATCTACGGCGACCCGCCGGACCCGACGCGCTGGCCGGTGGTGGTCGTGCACAACGTCTTCGTGCTGCCCGGCGTGCCCCAGATCTTCCGGCGCAAGTTCGACAGCCTGCGTTCGCTGCTGCGCTCGCGGTCCCATCTTCACGCCGGGCCCTCTACTCCCGCGAGGGCGAGGGCCCCATCGCCGCCGCCCTCGACGAGGTGGTGGCCGAGTTTCCCACGCGTCACGGTCGGCTCGTACCCGCGCCTCGACGCCCCGGACCACAAGGTGAAGATCACCCTCGACGGGCGCGACCTGGCCACGGTCGAGCGGGCCCTGGCCCGCCTGCGCGAGCGGCTGGGCCCGGCCGTCGTGCGTACCGATTGAAGTCGCGGTAGAACCCGCCGCCGCATGTCCGACCCGACGCCCGACCAGCGTCCGCCCCGACCTCCGACCAGGCCCGCTCGGCCGCCCCCTCCACCGTCAAGGGGATGACCGACATCCTGTCGCCCGACGTCGTCCAAGTGGCAGTTCGTCGAGGAGAAGGCCCGCGCGGTGCTGGAGGCGTTCTCCTACCGCGAGCTGCGCACCCCCATCCTCGAGTACACCCCGCTGTTCGTCCGCAGCGTGGGCGAGGCGACCGAGGTGGTGGAGAAGCAGATGTACACCTTCGAGGACCGCGACGGCAGCTCGGTGACCATGCGGCCGGAGGGGACCGCCCCCGCGGTGCGGGCCTACATCGACAACGCCCAGTGGAACCGGGAGCCGGCACCCGCTGGTATTACCTGGGGCCCATGTTCCGCCACGAGCGGGCCCAGCGGGGCCGCCTGCGGCAGTTCCACCAGGTGGGCGCCGAGGTGTTCGGCCTGGCCGAGCCCAGCATCGACGCCGAGCTGATCGCCATGCTGGTCGCCATGTTGACCGAGATGGGGGTGCCGGCGACCGACCTGGAGGTCGCGATCAACACCCTCGGCGAGCCCGAGGAGCGGGTGGCCTACCGCGAGGCTCTGCGCGGCTACTTCGGCCAGCACCGCGACCAGCTGGACGAGGATTCGCTGCGGCGGCTGGAGAGCAACCCGCTGCGCATCCTGGACTCCAAGAACCCCGCAGGTGCAGGCCCTGTGCGCCGGGGCCCCGTGCTGCTCGACACCCTGGGCGAGGCCTCGCGGGAGCGCTTCGCCCAGGTGCGCGCGCTGCTCGACGGCCTGAGCGTGCAACACGAGGTCGATCCCCGGCTGGTGCGCGGCCTCGACTACTACACGGCGACGATCTTCGAGCTGCGGGCCCGGACCGGCAACCTGGGCGCCCAGAACACGCTCTGCGGCGGCGGCCGCTACGACCGCCTGGTCGCGCTCGCTGGGCGGCCCGGACGTCCCCGCCCTGGGCTTCGGCATGGGGCTCGAGCGCGTGCTGCTGGCGGTGGCCGACACCGCCGAGAGCTACGAGCCCACCCTGGCGCTGTTCGTGGCCGCCCTGGGCCCGAGGCCCGGCGCTTCGCCCTGCCCCTCGCCCACCGCCTGCGGCTGGCCGGCATCCGCACCGAGATCGAGCACCGCGACGCCGGGCTCAAGGCCCAGCTCAAGCGGGCCGACAAGCTCAAGGCCCGCCTGGCCCTGATCATCGGGGAGGACGAGCTCAAGCGCCGGCAAGCTCGCCCTCAAGGATCTGGCCACCGGCCAGCAGCACCAGGTGGCGGTCGAGGACCTCGAGAGCCGCGATCCACCAGCTGCTGGACTGAGCGGGCCGCGGAAGCGCGAGCACCGGGGTACAAGTGCTTTCCCGGCTCGCGCGAAGCTCGGCTAGGCCCGGCGGATGCGGGGGGACAGCTCGAGCACCGCCCGGCCCTGCCGGAACACCCGAACCGTGCCCGAGGTCTGCGAGACCACGATGGCGATGGCCTTGGTCTCGCGGGTGACGCCGGCGGCCGCCATGTGGCGCGCCCCCAGGCCCAGCGGCACCCGCAGGTCCTTCTCCTCGAAGCTGAGGTAGCGCCCGGCCGCCTGCACCACCCCGTCCTCGCGCAGCACGAAGGCCCCGTCGAGCACGGTGAAGGCGCGCAGGGCCCGCCGGACCTCGGGGTTCATCATGTTCCGCTCGTCCTCGGAGTAGCCCTGGAAGGGGTTGAGGCTGAGCGGGCGCGGAGTTCTCCATCACCTTGGCCGAGTCCCCCACCACGAACAGGGCCCCCACCGGGCGCCCCTCCCAGCCCTCGACCCCGATGGCCACCGCCAGGCCGATCAGGGCGTCGATGACCTCGGCCGACACCCCTTCGGTCTGGATGAAGCTGAAGGCGCCGTCCTCGTCCTCGGGTCCGACGGTCAAGACCAGGATCGAGTCGGGCATGCTGTTCGGGCGGCGCGCCAGCAGCCCGACCACCACGTCCCCCTCGCGGTAGAGGCCCCGGGAAACGCCGGCCACGATGGCCAGCTTCAGCTTCTCCGACCGGGCAGGTCGTACTGGGGCAGCGGCGATGACGGGGACCCCGCCGCCTCGACCACCAGGCGCTGCGCCTCGCTGACCACCGCCTGGACCAGCTTCTTGCGGGCCTTGGGTTTGCCCCGAAAGGCCTCGTCCGGCAGCGGCAGGTCGCCGATGTACAGGAGGTGGTCGATGGTGCGCTTGCCGGCGAGCGCTCAGCGCGGCCCGGATGATCTCGACCTGGTTGACGGTGGCTCGCGGCATGATCAGGCTCTCAATTTGTGGCGAAGACGCCGATATCCAGAAACGGGGACCGGCACATGCTACGCGAAATCCTGGCCGCGCTGAAGGCCCGACCGACGGCCACACTGGTCTTCGCCGGCGCTTTCGGCCTGGTGGGCGTCGTCATCGGCGCCGTCGTCGAACTGGAACGCCACCTCGGCCAAGCCGGCCCTGTCCTGTGCCGGCGAATACGCCGACACCCTGCAGATGCGGGACTCCGAGCCCCGCCTGCCGACCCCGCACCGGCCGAATACACCTACCTGGTTCGCAACACCGCCCGCTACGAGTGCCCCTACTTCGGCCCCGACGGCAAGCTCCGCCGCCGCATCGACCACGCCCGGGAGCATGGCACGGCCTTCGCCTACGAGGTGGTCGGCGACGAGACCTACCTGCTGACCAACGAGCACGTGGCCGTCTGGCCGGAGGTGACCGACGCCCGCAACCGGGTCGCCGGCGTCAGCGACGGCTGCAAGCGGGTCGAGGCCCGGCTGCGCATCGTCAACGACGAGCGCGACGAGGAGGAGGTCGGGCAGATCCCCCTCAAGCTGGTGGCCGCCGACCCCCGGCTGGACGCGGCCGTCCTCAAGGCCCCCCAGCGCCTGTCGGTCCTGCCCCACCGCATCGGGCGCAGCGCCGCCCTCCGCCAGGGCAACGCGGTGGAGGTGCGCGGCTTCCCGCTCGGCCTGCTCCACGCGGTGAACACCGGCAAGGTGGTCAACCCCTACGACCACGACGTCGAGCAGGGCTGGGACCACGTCGACTTCGTCATCGACGCCCTCCTGTCGCGAGGGCAACTCGGGCAGCCCGGTGCTGGCGCTCAGCTGCGCCACCGGCAAGCTCGAGCTGGTGGGCATGTACCACGCCGGCTACAAGGAGGCGAGCGCGCTCAACGTCGTGGTGGGCATCGATCAGCTGCGCGAGTTCATGGCCAAGAAGCGGCGGATCCCGCGCGCCTCCGTGGACGGGCCCGGCCCTGACGGCGGGCCGAGCGGCGCCGGCTGGAAGAGCGCCTGCCAGACCGGCACCTTGCCCATCTTCCACTTCGGCGGGCTGACCGTGCTGGTGGACCGAGCGGCGAGAGCCCTGCGCTATCATTTCTATGGGCGCGGCTTTCCCGATCGACGATCGGCGCGTGGCCGTCCTCGAGGACCGCCGCGGTGGCCAACCGCTTCGGCGAGCTGGGCGGCCTGCTCGTCCGGGGCGAGGGCGGCTGGCGCGACTCCAGCCTGGCCACCCTGGGCGAGGACGACCGGGACCTGCTCGGCCGCGTCGGCCGATGCCCTGCGCCTGCACGTCTCGCAGGTGCTGGAGTACCGCCGCCTGCTGAATCGGGGCGACCGCTGGACGAACGGCGCCAGGCCGCGGGAGATCCGCAAGGCGCTCGAGCGCCAGACCGCTGCCCGAGCGCGAGCTGGCCGGCAGCCTGCTCGACCTGATCGAACGCCTGGCCCCCGCCCGGGAGACGGCCGATCGCCGGGGAACCAGGGCGCCGACGCCGCGCGTCCCCGCCCCGCCCGCCCTCAGCGCCGAGCCGCTGCCCCACGCCGCTCTGACCCGCGGCCCGGCGGTTTCTGCTAGAAGCGCGCCGGATGGTCGAGCTGCGCTTCCGCCTCGGCACGCTGGAGATCGTGGGCTGCCCGCCGGGAGCGCCCGCTGCCCCCGGCGGCTGCCTCTGGGATCGCGCGCGTCGGCCTGCCACCGGGCGCCGGCCGCCGCCTACGCCGACGTGGTGCGGGCCTTGCGCCGCGCCGAGGTCCCCTTCGAGGATCGGGCGCGCGCCTACACGAGCTGCCCGCTGGCCGGGGCCGTCCGGCGCGAGCCGCGCCCCTACCAGAACGAGGCGCTGGCGGCCTGGCTGAAGGCAGGGCGGCCGCGGCGTGGTCGTGCTGCCCACCGGGGCGGGCAAGACCCTGGTGGCCCACATGGCGATCGACGACCGGCGGCGCAGCACCCTGGTGGTGACGCCCACCCTGGATCTGGTGCGGCAGTGGCACGACGGCCTGTACGCCACCTTCGGCGGCACGGATCGGCCTGCTGGGCGGCGGCGAATACGACGTGCAGCCGCATCACCGTGACCACCTACGACTCGGCCTACCTGCACATGGAGCAGCTGGGCGCCCGCTTCGGCCTGGTGGTGTTCGACGAGTGCCACCACCTGCCCGGCCCCAGCTACGCGCTGGCGGCGCGCCTGTGCCTGGCCCCCTACCGCCTCGGCCTGACCGCCACCCCCGAACGGGCCGACGGGCGGGAGAGCGACCTCGGCCGACCTGATCGGCCCGATCGTCTACCGCAAGGACATCGTCGAGCTGGAGGGCGCCTACCTGGCGGACTACGAGACCGTGCGGGTCAGCGTCGAGCTGACCGCCGACGAGCAGGCCGAATACGAGGCCGAGCGCGAGATCTACCGCGGACTTCCTGCGCCGGCAGGGCATCCGCATGCCGAGCCCGTCGGGCTGGACCGACTTCATCATGCGCGCCGCCCGCAACGACGAGGGCCGGCGCGCCCTGGCCGCCTACCGGCGCCAGCGCGAGATCGCCTTCACCGCCCCGGCCAAGCTGGACTACGTCGAGCGGCTGCTGCGGCCGCACCGCCACGACCGGGTCATCGTCTTCACCGAGGACAACGCCACCGTCTACCTGGTCTCGCGCCGGTTCCTGGTCCCGGCCATCACCCACAAGACCAAGGTGCGCGAGCGCAGCGAGATCCTGGCCGGCCTGGCCGCGGGCCGCTACGGCGGCGGTGGCCACCTCGCGGGTGCTCAACGAGGGGGTCGACATCCCGGAGGCCAACGTGGCCATCGTCATGTCGGGCAGCGGCTCGGTGCGCGAGCACGTGCAGCGGCTGGGCCGGGTGCTGCGCAAGCGGCGAGGGCAAGCGGGCCCTGCTCTACGAGCTGGTCAGCTCGGGGACCTCCGAGGCCCAGACCAGCCAGCGGCGACGGGATCACGTTGCTTACCGCTGATCTGGCCCAGGTCCGCCGCCGCGGCGACCGGCTCCTGCTGCGGACGCTGTCGGCCGAGGAACGGGTGCGCGCCCTGCAGCTGGCCGAGGCCTATCTCGGGCTGGCCCGGGCCCACCTCGGCCGCGAGCGCGGCCAGCTGCTGGAGGCCTTCCGGCAGGTCCCGCTCTCCGCGCGCGAGCGCCGGCTGGGGGCCGGCCTGGCCAAGCTGGTCCTCGATCGCTGTGAGTTCGAGCCGGTCAGCGACCTCGATCCGGCCGCGCTGCGCGCCGAGCTGTTCGCGCGGGCGGCGGCGGTCCGGCGGGAGCTGCCGGTCGCGGGGGGCTTTCGATCGGGACGTCGTGCTGACCGAGGTGGCGGCTGGCCGCGACGTCACCCCCGAGCGCGGTCGAGCAGGCCCTCTACGCCGACCTGCCCGAGGCCCACCGCCTGCGCGACGTGGTGGCCGGGGACGCCGAGGCGCTGGTGGCGGCCTACGAGGCGGCCGGCGTCGCGGCGGTCCTGCTGCGCGCGACCTGCGTGCGGGTGCAGGTGCAGCAGGCGGCGCCGGGCGCGTTCCGCGCCCTGTTCCGCAAGCTCAAGTTCCTGCGCCTGCTCCACCGCATCGAGCCCTGGTCGACGCCCGGCCCCCGGGCGGCGGCCGGGTACGCGATCACCATCGATGGCCCCTTCAGCCTGTTCGACGCCGTCTCCCGGTATGGCCTGGCGCTGGCCCTGGCCTACCCGGCCATCGCCGCCTGCGGCAAGTGGTCGCTGGAGGCCGACGTGCGCTGGGGAAAGGAGCGCCGGCCGCTGCTGTTCGCCGCCAGCGGGCGCGCCCCCGAGAGCGGCGGCGGCGAGGCGATCCCTCTGGCCGACGAGGTCTCGGCGCTGCTGGCCGACCTCGAGGCGCTGCACGCCCGGGACGGCCGCTGGCAGGCGCGGGTCGCCCAGCAGGTCGTGGACCTGCCGGGCGCCGGGTGCATCGTCCCCGACCTGGAGCTGACCGATGCCCGCACCGGGGTGACCGTGCTGGTCGAGGTGCTGGGCTTCTGGAGCCGGGAGGCCGTCTGGCGCCGGGTGGAGCTGGCCGAACGGGGCCTTCCCCTGCCCATGGTCTTCGTCGCCGGCAAGCACCTGCGGGTCAGCGAGGAAGCGCTCCCCGACACCGTCCCGGCCGCCCTCTACATCTACAACCGGAAGATCGTCCCGAGGTCCCTGCTCGAGCGGGCGGAAACCGTTGCCACGCGGGCCGTCCGCCCCGCCGCGTCCTAGGCTGCGAATTTCTGACAACCGCGGCGTAGCCTGAGCAACTAGCTAGGGAAACCGGCGCTTGGGTATTCACAGCGTGGCGCTGGCTCTGTGTTGTTGCTAGATGCGTTATTAATCAGGCAAGCATGAAGGAGGGCGGCTGACCATGCCCAGAATCTTCGGGTTATCCGTGGCACTGGCCGGAGTCGTGGCGTCGGGCTGTACCGGTCAGGTTGGAGAGGGCGCCGCCGGGGGCAGCGCGCCGCCGCCCGCGACGGGTCCGAGCCGGCCCGGTCCGAGCCTCGGCAATCCACCGGCACCTCCGCCCGGGACCAGCGCGCCCATGGAAGCGCCCGGCGCAGCGGTGTTCCGGCGGCTCACCCGCGTCGAATACAACAACACCATCCGGGACCTGCTGGGCGACAGCAGCGCGCCGGCCAACACCTTCCCCGGCGACACCCAGTCGTCGCGGCTCGGGTTTCGGCAAGGGGCGGCATCGTGGCGGAGCGTCGACGCCGGTCCGCATCTTCGAGGCCACCGAGAAGCTGGCGGCCGACGCCGTCGGCAAGCGGCTGCGCCGAGCCTGATCCCCTGCAAGACGGTGCCGGCCGCCGACGCCGACCAGGACAGGTGCGCCCAGGACTTCATCGCCCAGTTCGGCCTGCGCGCCTTCCGCCGGCCGCTGGCCGCGGACGAGACGACCGCCCTGTTCGACCTTTACACCGCCCAGCGCACGCGAGCCAAGCACGACTTCCCCAACGCCATCCGGGTGGTCCTCGCCGGCATGTTGCTGTCGCCCAACTTCCTCTACCGCTGGGAGATCGTGCCCCAAGGCGGCCGTCAGGGAGGGCACCCTGGTGCGCTTCAACTCCTACGAGATGGCCTCGCGGCTGTCGTACCTGATCTGGGCCTCGATGCCCGACGACGCGCTGTTCGCCGCCGCCGCCGCAAACAAGCTGGCGACGCCCGACCAGATCGAGGCCGAGGCCCGGCGCATGCTGAAGGACCCCAAGCGGTCGACACCCTGGCCGACTTCTTCATCCAGTGGCTGGGCGTGACCGAGCTGCCCGAGCGCCAAGAAGAGCCCGAGGTCTACCCGACCTTCACCCCCGAGCTGGTCGAGGCGATGCTGGCCGAGACGCGCGGCGTTCGCCGCCGACCGCTCATGAAGGGCGACGGCAAGCTCGAGACCCTGTTCACCTCGCCGCGGAGCTTCATCGACGCCGGCCTGGCCAAGCGTCTACAAGGCGGCCGGCGTCACCGGGACCACCCTGCAGCCGGCGCCCTGAACGCCGAGCAGCGGGCCGGCATCCTGACCCAGGGCACCTTCCTCGCCACCCACGCCAAGGCCGACGAGTCCAACCCCATCAGCCGCGGCAAGATCCTGGCCGACCGGGTGCTGTGCCGGGATCTGCCCCTGCCGCCCGACGACGTGCCCGACCCAAGCCGCCGGCCGAGGGGCTCACCACGCGCGAGCGCTTCGAGGAGCACAGCTCGAACCCCTGCGCCATCGCCTGCCACAGCGTGATCGACCCGCTGGGCTTCGCCTTCGAGAACTACAACGGCATCGGCGGCTAGCACACGATGGACGCGGGCAAGCCGGTCAACGCCACCGGCAACCTGACCATCGACGGCATGACAAGAGCTTCAAGAACGCCATCGAGCTGAGCAAGGCACCTGGCCGCCTCCAAGCGAGGTCGCCGACTGCATGGCCCGGCAGTTCCGCGCTACGCCCTGCGCCGCAAGGAGAGTCGGGTGACGAGGCCTCGCTGGCGCCGGCCCAGGAGGTCTTCGCGCAAGTCCAGCGGGACATGCGCGAGCTGATGGTTGTCGCTGACCAAGACCCGCTCCTTCACGCACCGCACGCCTCGACGGGGGAGGTTCTGCCATGACCGAACTGGGAGCTCTCCCGCCGGGACCTGCTCAAGGGCCTGGGCATCGGCGGGGCCTGCCTGCCGCTGCTCAGGCCACCCGCTCGCTACGCCCAGGAGCCGGCGTTCCCCAAGCGCTGCATCGTCCGCCTGCTGACCGAGGGCTACCGGCATGGCAGCTGGCTGCCGGCCGCCGGGCCGCTGACCGCCGCCGCTGCCGGACTCGACCAGCCCGCTCGAGAAGCACAAGAACGACCTCATCTTCCTGACCAACCTGGGCAACCCGCAGTTCCGGGGCTGCGACCGCTGGGGCCACGGCACCTACGGCGGGATCTTCACCGCCGGACCGGTCGACCCCAACAGCGGCAACGGCAAGGAGTACTGGGAGCCGACCAGCCCCACGTTCGACCAGGTCATCGCCGAGGGCATCGCCAAGACGGCGCCCAACCTGGCCGCAAGTCGCCCTTCGGATCGGGGTGGGCAGCGGCAGCCCGGGTCCAACCGCTGCTTCTGGTCGGGGGCGAAGCAGCCCATCACGCCCGAGGCCGACCCCTACAAGGTGTTCAGCCGAGTCTTCGCCGGCCGGCCCATGAACGCCGGCATGCCCGACCCGGCCGTCGACAAGCTGCGCGCCGAGCGCAAGAGCCTGCTCGACTTCGTGGGCAGGCCTGGAGAGGTTCCGCAACCGCCTGGGCGCCGAGGACAGGATGTCGGTCGACGGCACCTGGAATCGATCCGGGCCCTCGAGAAGCAGCTGGCGGCGCCCCAGCAGAGCATCGGCGCCTGCGGGGGCGTCATGTGGAGCGGCGATCCCGCCAAGCCGATCGACATCAACACCGCCAACACCCCCGTGTTGTGGACCCTGCAGATGCAGCTCATCGTGGCGGCGCTCAAGTGCGACGTCACCCGGGTGGGCACCACCCAGGTGGGGGACGCCACCGGCGGCCGCATCATCTTCGACTTCGTCCCGGGCGTGCCCCGGCAAGGCAACGGCTACCAGCCAACCGGGACTGGCACGACCTGGGTCACCGTCCGGTGCGCAGCGGTGTCCCCGACGGCGACGACAAGACGAAGGTCGACAAGTGGACCATGGGCAAGTTCGCCGAGCTGCTCACCATGCTGAAGGCGGTCCCCGAGGGGACCGGCCACCATGCTCGACAACACGCGGTGCTCTGGGGCAACCACATGGAGGACGGCGCCAACCACGGCGCCATCAAGATCCCCTGGATCATCGCCGGCAAGGCCAAGGGCTACTTCAAGACCGGCCAGTGCCTCCCCGACACGGGCCGCGACATCGGCGGCGTCATGGCCGAGCTCTGCGCCGCCATGGACGTCCCCGTCCCCTTCTTCGGCGACGCCAACACCGGCAAACCCATGCCCGAGCTCCGTGCCCAGGGCTGATCCACCCCCAACGTTCGCCCTCGCCCGCGTCCGCCGCGGGAGAGGGAGGCGTGAGCCCCTCCGGCCCACCCTGGCTGCAGGACCGCGCAATCACCCCCACCCGTTCGCCCTCGCCCGCGGTCCGCCGCGGGAGAGGGAGGGGTGAGGGCCTCCGGCGCCCCCTACCCCGCCCGGAGGTCTAGCTGTAGCGCTTGCGCACGAGCGCCAGGACGGCGTCCTTGGCGCAGTGGTCGCAGTAGCCGAAGCGCTGCTTCAGGCCTTCCAGCGTCTTCAGCGACGCCTCGGCGGCGTCGGCCGGCATGCGGGCGGGTCCGTCGACCAGGTAGACCAGCAGGTCCTCGTTGATCTTGCGGATCTGCTTCTTGCGGTCGCCGAAGAACGCCTCGCGCAGGTGGGCGATGGGCCGGGGGAAGATCTGCTCGTAGTCGGGCTTGCGGCCCGGGTGGTCGAGCGACCAGGCGCCGATCCGGCTGATCACCTCGCGCCGGAACTCCTCGCGGCGGCCCTCCCCGCTGCCCACGTCGAGCATCCGCTCGACGTCGCCCATCAGCTCCTCGTCGGGATCCTCGTCCTTCCCGGTGACCGGGTTGCGGACCTTCTCCCGCTTGACCCAGTGGGACACGTGGCTGACGTAGCGCTCGAACTGCTCGATGTAGCGCCGCTCCTCCACCAGCCCCATCGACGTGCGGACCTCGTCGTCGATCCGTGTCGATCAGCCGGTCGCGCACCTGGAAGATGAACTTGCGGTTCTCGTGGTAGCCGCCCGACAGCGGCTCCTGCTTGAGGAACTCGTAGAGCGACACCGAACGGACCAGATCCTCCAGCTCCTCGAACACGGCGAAGGGCGACAGGCACTTGTACTTGGGGCTCTGGGCCGCGTTCATGAGCAGCAGCTTCATCTCGCGCGGCGAGGCGCCGGTGCGCCCCTCGTAGTTGGGGTAGGCGTCCGACTCGCGGGCGATGCGCTCCAGCCCGGACTGCAGCTCCTTCTGCTGCTCGGGGGAGAACCCCTCGGCCGGCCCCTCGCCCGCGTAGAGCAGCGCCTTGTCCAGGGGAGCCAGCCGCGAGACCAGCTCGGCCATGCCCTTGGGGTACTTCTCGGGCATCGGCTTGCGCATGCGGGTGAGCACCGCCCACAGCGCGGTCACCCAGGCCACGTGGGGGGCGACGTGTCGGCCGCCCACCGTGCCGGTGAACGAGCGGATGTGGGCCTCGTAGATCTGCTGCTCCTGCCGGTAGTCCAGCAGGTAGGGGGCCCGCACCAGCTCCATCCGGCCCTTGAACGACTGGAACTCGGGCAGCTCCTTGAACGCCGCCAGGTAGCCCTCGTTCGAGGAGGCGATGAAGACGGTGTCGATCTCCAGGACCGCCACGTCGATCGAGGTGCGCCCCTGCTCGACGGTGCCCAGCAGGTACTTGAACGACTCGAGCGGGCGCTTGAGCAGATCGGCGAAGTCGAGCACGCCCCGGTTGCCGTCCACCAGCTCGCCCTGGACCTCGTAGAGGGTCAGCGACTGCAGCGCGGGCGGCAGCGAGGACAGCGAGCGGTCCATGGTCAGCTGGCGCGAGCGGGCGTCCACCGCCAGCTGCGGCTCGACCGTCGCCACCGCCTGGCGGTAGCGGCGCGAGACGAAGAAGCGCTCGACCTGGATGTGGCGCAGCACCTTGGCCATGTCGCCGTGGTACGAGGAGAGCAGCGCCTCGAAGATCTGCCGGTTCCGGTGCGACAGATCCCCGTTGGTCAGCATGGTAGGCGGGCCGGGAGCCCCGCGTTTCCTCGAGGGCGTGGCGCTCGTCGAACAGGGCCCGGCGCTTGCCCCGGGGCAAGAGCAAGATGGGATGGTCCCGCAGCTCGTCGACGATCTTGGCCTCGATCAGGTCGTCCTCGAGGTAGGCGTAGCTCTCGAGGGCCCCGCCGGGCTCGGTCGGGCCGCCGCCCGCGAAGCCGATGCCGGTCTTGGCCACCCGCTGCGAGGGGAAGATCCAGTTGAACCGGTAGAGCGCGCCCTCGTCGAGCGTCGAGTAGTGCTCGAGCGCGCGCTGCAGGCAGCCGACCAGGGTCGACTTGGCGCTGCCGTTCGGGCCGTGCAGCAGGATCAGGCGGTTGGTGCGCCCCTCCCGGGCGAAGTTCGAGACCAGGCGGTAGATGGAGCCCTGGACCTCCTCCTGGCCGACCAGGTGGTCCTTGCCCTCGTCCCAGGGGCAGTCGAACAGCTTCCAGCGGGTGACCGGGCCGCGCGGCGATCGCACCGCTTCCGTTCCGAAGTGATCCAGGGCATCCCGCACGTACTGGGCGGTCGAGCGGGTCTGTCGGACGATGTCGGAGCAGAACAGCGTGAAGTACTCGGAGAACGACATCACCCGACGCTTGCGGGCGAACGACTCGCGGAGCTCCGCCGTCGTCTGACCGAGCCACACCTTGGGATCGAAGGGACTCGAATCGGACATTGAAGAACATGGAACGGTAACACGCCCCCAGCGCACCGTCACGAATGGCGGGCCACCCCGGAGCGTGACACGGGCCGCATGACTTCGGGGCGGTCTGCGTCCAAACTGGAGGGAAACATGATCGACCTTGCTTTACGGCCGTTTCGCGCCCGCCCCCGGCCCCGGGCCAGCTCCAGCCTTGTCGTCCTCTTGACCGTGTCCGCCCTGGTGGGGGCGAGCTCGGCACCGGGCTTGCAGGCCGGGATCTCGACCTTGGGGGCCTTGCCGAAGTCGCCGGTGACCTTGAAGTCGTCGGCCTTGCAGGGGGCCGACGAGTCGGCGGCGGGCTTGGCTTCGCTGCCACAGCCCGCGAGGCCGGTGGCCGCGAGCGCGATGGACGCGATGAGCAGGACGTTGCGCATGGTGGGTGAGCTTATTGGCGGGCGTGTGAGCGGGATGTAGCAGGGCGTTGGGCGGGTTGGCTTCGCACCGGAAGGGCGCGGACACCCCCGATGGGTGCGTTCGGGTGGGCGCGTCACCCTCATCCGACACGTTCGGGGCGGGTCGCGACGCGCCGTCACCGGAGTGCACGAGTACGGGCCGACTAGTGGTCCCAAGGGCGGTTATTCCGGTCGTAAATGTCGCACGAATAGCAGCTTCCTTATCTTTTGACCGACGCGTACAGTAACTCCGCGCACTTGATCGGACACTGTCAGCATTCGTCCGATCGGGTAGCCGCCAATAAGGTGACCCAGGAGGTGGGATCCGTGTCCGCGGAGGCCGGAGGCATCCGCAGCAACCTGCTCCAGGAGTTGTTTTGGACTCGGACCGGGTTGCTCCTCCTCATACTCGTGGTGACTTCGGGCACCACACTGGCCATTTCCAGTCAAATGGAAGCCGGTGCGGGCCGGAACTTCTTGACGTCAGTCGGCACGGGAACACTCATATCCGCGGTCGTGAGCTTCACGCAGACGTTGATCACCTCACAGGCCGCGCAGCGGGCACTGCTCGCGCCGGTGGTCGAGGAGAGTCGCAAGGCGCTGCGGGAGCTGAGCGAGGAGTACCGGGCGCTCGACCGGGAGTTCTTCCCCAGCCACGTGTTCGAGCCGACGGCCAAGCCGGATCCGGCGTTCAACGAGCTGATGATGCACGACCTGGAGCGGACGCGGCTGTACTGCTTCCGCGGGTTCGCCGGGCGGTACGCGGCGGGCCGGGTGTTGCTCTCTCAGACGGAATGCGAGCTCAAGGCGGTACTGGCGGACCCGAGGGACGGCAACGCGATCAGCGGGCGGGCCAGGTATCTGCTCAGGAACGAGGGCGCCGACGGAGACTACGACGAGATCCAGGCCAAGCTGCGGGAGCAGATCTCGATCGGACTGGTCGGGCTCTACCTGGCGCGCAGCCGGTGCAGCCGGATCGACGTCACGATCATCTCGGACCCGCCGGTCGACCGGCTGGAACTCTTCGACGACAGCGCCTGGCTGACGCTCTACAGCAACACCGCCGGAGTGCTGCGGCCTTATCCGAAGACGCTGCGGTTCACCGAGAGCTCGTTCCTGTACGCCTCGGAACGCGCGGAGTTCCTGCGGATCAGCAATTCGAAGGCCGGGTACCACTTCGCCATCACGCCGGGGACTTCGCGCAACGACTTCCTGGCGTTGTTCGAGAAGATCACCGGCTCTCCACTCACCGAAGACGGATACAAAGAACTCGAAGAGAAGTTCCACGCATTCCGTCGCGAATTCTCCGCTTCCGCTCAGTTGAGGAGCTGATCGATCTTGCTAGTCGAGTTCACCGGGTTGTCTCCGCTCGAGGAGCTCGCGGCTCGGGTGTCACGTGCCGAATTCCCCGTCATCGAGCATTGGGTTGATGTCGGCGAGTGGTTCCGAGAGTGGGCGGCCCGGCCGCACCTGCGCAAGGAGCTCCGCTCCTACATCGACCAGTTGACGCCGCAGCAGGCGACCTGGGTCATCGCGCACTCCCGTGAGACGACCACCCATTTTGCCTGGTGCCTGCGGGACGAACCGGACGAACCGTTCACGTTCTGGCTGCACGAGTACAAGCCGCTGCGCGACTGGCGCACCGGGTACGCGGACTCGGTCCACAACCACCGCTACCACTTCTGCACCACCATCCTGAGCGGCGCCTACCTGCACGAACGGTTCGACGCACTGCTGGGCATCGGCGGCCGCACGGTCATCAGCACCGAGCTCACCGAGGCGCACCCAGTGCGCCGAGGGCACCACCGGGACGATGCTCGCGCACGAGTTCCACCGCATCCCACGCGCGGCGGACGGGACGATGACGTTCCTGGTCAAGTCACGTGCTGTCACGCCGTGGAGCCTCTCGTTACGACCCCGACACCGGGGCCAGTCACCGGCACGTGCCGGTGGAGGAACGGCTGGAGGACCTGACGAACAACCTCTGAAAGCCCCTGCGTAGAGGCGCGCGACACGCTTACCATCAGCCCACCCGGTGGGAGGGCTGATGATAGCGTACGCGCACAACCATTCCGAGGTCTGTCATCACGGACGTCGAACGGCGGGTCCAGCGGCTGTGCTGAGGACCTGGCCGCGAAGCTGCAGTTCCACGGCTGGCACCACGTGACCTTCGTCCGCGACAAGTCGGTGCACTTCGCCGCGCCGCAACGGCGCCGCGGCGGACATCGTCGAGGTCGCCGCGCTCGTGCACGACCTGAACTACATGGTCCGCCGCAACTCGCTGGCGACCGACGGCGCCGCACTGCGCGACAGCGTGCTGTTCAAGGCCGGCGTGATGACCGACGACATCCGCTGGATCGAGGACATCGTCGTCGAGGCCGAGATGCGGACCCGCCACCGCGACATCTCACTGGAGGCACAGGCCCTCTCGGACGCGGACACGCTGTTCAAGGCGCTGCCCGTGACCCCGGTCGTCCTCGCGCACAAGTACATCCAGGAGAACGGCATCACGCTGCGGGAGCTCGCGCACAAGATCGTGGGCGAGCAGATGGACAAGGCCGACGACGGCTACTACTTCTACGATGCGGAGGCCGCCGCGACCTACACGAAGTGGGCCGAGGCGAACCTGTCGCTGTGGCGGTGCATCGTGGAATCCCTCGACGACCCGTGCGTCGAGGACCTGCTGACGAAGGTGGCGTCCTGAGCACGTTCTTCATCAACGACGGCGAGTCGGTCGCCGCCGGGGACTACGACCCTCGTGCCGCCGTCGTCGCGTGGCGAGAGATGTTCACCGGCGAATGGGAACCGCTGTCCGGCGACGAGCCCGAGTTCGCCCTGCCGGACACGCTGGTCGAGCACCTGGTGACCAGGGACCCGGCGCGTTTTCACGAGGTGGCGCTCGGCTGGGCGCCCCTCGTCGACATGGACTTCCACGACGCGTTCGCGCACCTCAGCGAGCTGTCGAACCTCGCGCGCACAGCCGTCAGCCGCGCCGAACGGCTCTATTGCGTGGTCACCTAAGTGTCGTCCGCCAGAAATCCCCCCGAAGTCCGCTCCCTACTGTTCTGGAGCGAAAAGCACGTTCGGACCATCTAGCCGCACCACGGATTCACCCTCGCAGGCGCAGGTCCGCGGAGGCTCGCAGTGAGTACGCGAGGCCCATGACGTTGCCTCGGCTGATCATCTCCCAGCGGGTCTGGCGCAGCGCCTCCCCCGCGCTCGCACCGACCGCGAGCCTGGTCAGCAGCATCTCGGCGACCCAGCCCGCCATGCCCTGCTCGACCGCGACCTCGGTGTTGACCACGCCCGCGGCGGGCAGCGCCGACACCTCGCCCGGATGGCAGCTGTTGACCAGCACCAGCGGGCTGCCGTCGAACGCGGGCAGGTGGTCGAGATAGCGGCCGTAGAGGTAGAGCACGTCAGCATCCGCCGCCAGCCGCGCCAGCTCGGCCGAGCCGCTGACGTAGTGGGCCGACACGGACGGCAGCAGTGAGATCAGCGCCGCCACGTGCTGCTCGGTGAGCCGGCGGTCCATCCCGGGGTCGACGGCCATGGTCACGTCGAGACCGTCTATCCGTCCCGGCGGCACCGACGGCTGCTCCACGATCGCCGACAGGCCCCAGAAACCGAAGGGGCACAACACGTTTCCGCTGTGGTCGGGCTCCGGGCAGTGCGCAGGCACCACTCCCCCGGCACCGAACGGGCCGAACCGCTGCGCCGACAGGCACACCCGGTACGGCTGATCCACCATGAACGGCAGGTCGTAGATCAGCGACCACGGCACCGAACAGTCACCGGTCAGGTCCGCCACCGTCAGCACCGCGGGCCCACGCCGGATCAACGACGGGATGAACCGGTCGTGGAACAGCCGGTCGTGCAGCCGCGCACCGAACCCCGCCAGTGCCGCGAGGTCCGCGCAGAACGACGGGAAGTCCTTGCCGTGCCAGGGATCCAGCGTGAACCGCAGGTCCTCGAGCAACCGCCACGGGTCGTCGACGACAGGAAGGCTGCTCCACTTCAGCCCACCGGCGGAGTTGACCAGCGCCCGCGAGCCGGAGACCAGGATCGACGCCACCCGGCCGGAAAAACCGAGGTCGGCGAACGTCGTGGTGAGCCGATGCCGCACCGTCGACCCGAACGTGCCGTCCACCTCGACCGGCAGAGCGACCTCCTCGACGTGCACGGGCACCACGCCGCTGTAGATGATCAGATCACCGGTCCAGGTCGTGGCCGCGTCCGGCGTGGTGACCGGAAAGCTGAGCCACGGGCTCGCGTCGCCACCCGGCAGCACGAACTCGGACGCCTGCAGCCCGTCCAGGCTGAGCACCGCCCGCAGCGTCAGCTCGTCGCGGGCGCCGTGCTGCGGACCGATGCGCACCCACACCTCGTACGCGGTACCGGGACGCAACGCCCCAATGACCGGCTCGGTCGCGCCGGGCAACGCCACGCGCGTGGTGACCTCACGAAACGAGGGCTGCTCGACGACCGGGATCTCGAAGCGCGGCGCACCGGGGTAAAGCGCCATGCCGGCGCGCTCCCACTCGCTGAACCCGAAGACGAGGTCCTCCACACGACCGGCTCCGGAGCCGGTGGGCACGCCGACCACGACGTACCGCCCGCTCCACCCGACCAGTGCGCACGAGGGATCCAATGCGGACACCCAGGTATGCGCGGCGACAAAGAGGACGACCGGCCTGCCCAGCGCGCGCACCGCGGCGACGACCGGTTCGAAGTCCCATTCACGCGTGTGGTGCAACGCCACCACGTCACCCGGCATGTCGGAGATCGCGGGGAGATCCGCGGGTGACCCGAAACGGCGCAGGTCCAGCACGGCGAACCGGACACCGGCGACCACAGTGGACAGCCCGGACAGCAGGTTCCAGCTGTCCGGGCTGGTGACGACGATCAGCGAACAGCGGCCGGACAGGGCGGCGCAGAAGTCGAGCGGATCGCCATCTCCGTACGAGATGGTGAACTCAACGGGCGCCACAGCCGTACGCCTGGAGGTGCAGCTAGAACGGCCAGCCCAGTTGCGGCAACCCGACAACGGCGTCGACAGCGAGCCCGCAGAACACGAGCATGAGATAGAGGTTCGACATGTGGAAGAACTTCATCGTGTTCGTGGAACCGCCACGGCGCACGACGTTGTGCAGCCGATGCGCGAACACGGCGAACCACACGCCGGACAGGGCCGCCACCGCCAGGTAGATCCAGGAGGTGACCGGCGCGAGCGCGAGGGTGCAGACGACGGTGATCCAGCTGTAGATGACGATCTGCCTCGTCACCTGCGCGGCTGTGGCCACCACCGGCAGCATCGGCACGCCTGCTCGGGCGTAGTCCTCCTTGAACTTCATCGCGAGGGCCCAGGTGTGCGGCGGCGTCCAGAAGAAGATGACGCCGAACATCACCAGTGCGGGCCACTCGACGGTGCCCGTCACCGCCGTCCAGCCGATGATCACGGGCATACAGCCCGCCATGCCGCCCCAGATGATGTTCTGGGAGGTACGGCGCTTGAGCACCAGCGTGTAGACGAAGATGTAGAACAGGATGGTCGCCACCGCGAACACGGCGGAGATCAGGTTCACGAAGAGCCAGAGGAACGCGAACGAGAAGATTCCGAGCACGATGCCGAAGATCAGGGCGTTGCGCGGCGGAATGGTGTTCTGGGCGAGCGGGCGGGCCGTCGTGCGCTTCATGACCGCGTCGATGTCGGCGTCCACGAAGCAGTTGAGGGCATTTGCCGACCCCGCGGCGAGGGTGCCGCCGGTGAGGGTGCAGGCGATCAGCCACAGCGGCGGCAGGCCGCGCCCGGCCAGCAGCATCGCGGGGATCGTGGTGATCAGCAGCAGCTCGATGACTCGGGGCTTGGTGAGTGCCACGTAGGCGCCGACTACCTGGCGAGGCGACCTGGTGGGGCCCTCAGCGACAGCACTGCCGGCACTCATCGCGTGAACGCTCCTCGCATCGCAAGTGGTGGGAATTCCAGCGACTGATGGTAACCGCGCACAGAATTCACAGCCCGTTTGGGTGCTGGTGTGCCTGGGCACACACCCGGCTGGGACCTTTCAGAGCAACATCGGGAACTGTCAGGACTAGGCTTGACGGCGGACGTGGGAGAGATGCGGGTCAGGCCTTTCGTGATCGATACACCTGGCTCGCCCGAGCGAGAAGAGTGGAGCTGTAGTCCGTGACCGTCACCGACGACATCACCCGGCTCACCAAGGCCGATCTGCCCGACGACTGGACCGACCTCGACAGGCGCGCTGTCGACACCGCGCGTGTGCTCGCGGCGGACGCCGTGCAGAAGGTCGGCAACGGGCACCCCGGCACCGCGATGAGCCTCGCGCCTGCCGCCTACACGTTGTTCCAGCGCGTCATGCGGCACGACCCCGCCGACCCGGACTGGATCGGCCGCGACCGGTTCGTGCTCTCCGCGGGCCACTCGAGCCTCACCCTCTACGTCCAGCTCTTCCTGTCCGGCTACGGCCTGGAGCTCGACGACCTGAAGGCGCTGCGCACGTGGGGCTCGAAGACGCCGGGCCACCCCGAGTACAGCCACACCGACGGCGTGGAGATCACCACCGGCCCGCTCGGCTCCGGTCTCGCCTCCGCGGTCGGCATGGCCATGGCCGCCCGCCGCGAGCGTGGCCTGTTCGACCCCGACGGCCGCCGCCGGGTCAGAGCCCGTTCGACCACGACATCTTCGTGATCGCCTCCGACGGTGACATCGAGGAGGGCGTCACCTCCGAGGCGTCGTCGCTCGCGGGCACGCAGCAGCTCGGCAACCTCACGGTGATCTACGACGACAACAAGATCTCCATCGAGGACGACACGACGATCGCGCTGTCCGAGGACACCGCGAAGCGCTACGAGGCCTACGGCTGGCACGTGCAGGTCGTCGAGGGCGGCGAGAACGTCAAGGGCATCCTCGCGGCGCTCGAGGCGGCGAAGGCCGAGACCTCGCGCCCGTCGTTCATCCTGCTGCGCACGATCATCGGCTACCCGGCGCCGACCAAGCAGAACACGGGCGCCGCGCACGGCGCCGCGCTGGGCAACGACGAGATCGTCGAGGTCAAGAAGATCCTGGGCTTCGACCCGGAGCAGACCTTCGAGGTCGCCGACGAGGTGCTGGCGCACGCCCGCGAGGTCGTCAAGCGCGGCGAGCACGCCAAGGCCGAGTGGCAGAAGTCGTTCGACGCGTGGGCGCAGGCGAACCCGGAGCGCAAGGCGCTGCTGGACCGCCTCACCTCGCGGAAGCTGCCGGAGGGCTGGGCCGACGAGCTGCCCTCCTACCCGGTGGACGCCAAGGGTGTGCCGACCCGCAAGGCCTCCGGTGAGGTCATCAACGCGCTCGCGAAGAAGCTGCCCGAGCTGTGGGGCGGGTCGGCCGACCTGGCCGAGTCGAACCTGACGACGATCAAGGGCGAGCCGTCGTTCGGCCCGGAGTCGATCTCCACGGGCATGTGGAAGACCAGCCCGTACGGCCGCACGCTGCACTTCGGTGTCCGCGAGCACGCCATGGGCGCCATCCTCAACGGCATCGCGCTGCACGGCCCGACCCGCCCGTTCGGTGGCACGTTCCTCGTGTTCTCCGACTACATGCGCCCGTCCGTGCGGCTCGCGGCGATCATGCAGGCGGCGGTCACGTACGTGTGGACGCACGACTCCATCGGCCTCGGCGAGGACGGCCCGACGCACCAGCCGATCGAGCACCTCGCGGCACTGCGCGCGATCCCCGGCTTCACGGTCGTCCGTCCCGGTGACGGCAACGAGACCGCGTGGGCGTGGAAGGCGACGATCGAGCAGATCGGCCCGGTCGGCCTCGCGCTGACCCGCCAGAACGTGCCGACCCTGGAGGGCACCTCCGAGGAGGGCGTCAAGCGCGGCGGTTACGTGCTGTTCGGCGACGACAACCCGGAGATCGTGCTCATCGGCACGGGCTCCGAGCTGCAGATCGCGGCCGAGGCCGGCAAGGTTCTGCAGGCCGAGGGCGTTGCGGTGCGTGTCGTGTCCATGCCGTCCATCGAGTGGTTCGAGCAGCAGGACGCCTCCTACCGCGAGTCGGTCATCCCGGCGGCGGTCAAGGCGCGCGTCTCCGTCGAGGCGGGTATCGCGCAGCCCTGGTACCGCTACGTCGGCGACGCGGGCGAGATCGTGTCGATCGAGCACTTCGGCGCCTCGGCCGACTACCAGACGTTGTTCAAGGAGTTCGGCTTCACGACGGAGAACGTCGTCGCCGCGGCGCGCCGTTCGCTGGAGCGAGTGAGGGGAAACAAGTGAGCAAGCCGCTACTGGAAGCACTGTCCGGCGCTGGTGTCTCCATCTGGCTGGACGACCTGTCCCGCGAGCGTCTCACCAGCGGCAACCTGGACGAGTTGATCCGCGACTGGAACGTCGTCGGTGTCACGACGAACCCGACGATCTTCGCGGGCGCCCTGTCGAAGGGCGAGTCCTACGACGAGCAGATGCGTGAGCTCGCCGCACGTGGTGCCGACACCGAGGCCACCATCCGCGAGGTCACCACGACCGACGTGCGCAGACGCCTGCGACAAGTTCCGCGACATCTACACCGCGACCAACGGTGTGGACGGCCGCGTCTCCATCGAGGTCGACCCGCGCGTGGCGTTCGACACGGACAAGACCGTGGCCGAGGCGCAGGACCTGTGGAAGACCGTCGACCGGCCGAACCTGCTGGTCAAGATCCCGGCCACCGCAGGCGGGCCTTCCGGCGATCACCAAGACGATCGCCGAGGGCATCTCGCGTCAACGTCACGCTGATCTTCTCGATCGAGCGCTACGAGAACGTCATGGACGCCTACGTCGCCGGCCTCGAGCAGGCCAAGGCCAACGGCCACGACCTGCGCACGATCCACTCGGTCGCCTCGTTCTTCGTGTCCCGGGTGGACACCGAGATCGACAAGCGCCTCGACAAGATCGGCTCCGACGAGGCGAAGGCGCTGCGCGGCAAGGCCGCACTTGCCAACGCGTGGATCGCCTATGGAGCTTTCCAGCAGACGTTCCAGGGCTCGCGCTGGGACGCTCTTGCCGCGGACGGCGCGAACGCACAGCGGCCGCTGTGGGCGTCGACCGGCGTGAAGGACCCGAGCTACTCGCCGACCCTCTACGTCGACCAGCTGGTCGTCACCGACGTCGTGAACACGATGCCGGAGAAGACCCTGCACGCGGTCGCCGACGGGGGCAAGATCGTCGGTGACACCGTCACCGGACGGGCCGCGGAGGGCCAGGAGGTGTTCGACAAGCTCAGCGCCGTCGGCATCGACCTGGAAGACGTCTTCAAGGTCCTGGAGACCGAGGGCGTCGAGAAGTTCGAGAAGTCCTGGGAAGAGTTGCTCGAGACGGTGACGAACCAACTGGCTCAACTGAAGGGCTGACAACCAAGTGACCTCCGTTGACATCGTGAGGTCACCGAACGCCGACCAGGTCAGCACGATCGTTGCTGACCTGGTCGCGGATTCGGTGCCGAGCAAGCTGACCGCGCAGGATCCGACCCTGTGGGGGCCGGAAGCCGAGTCCGAGGCGAGCATCCGCCTGGCGTGGACGACGTTGCACGAGACGTCGCGCGCGCTGCTGCCCGACCTCGTGGCCCTGCGCGCCGCACTGCACGCAGAGGGCGTCGACCGCGTGGTGCTGGCCGGAATGGGCGGCTCGTCGCTGGCCCCCGAGGTCATCACCCGCACACAGGGCGTTCCCCTGGTCGTGCTGGACACCACCGATCCCGCCCAGGTCGCCGACGCACTCGCCGGTGACCTCGAGCGCACGGTGATCGTGGTGTCGTCCAAGTCGGGTGGAACTGTCGAGACCGACAGCCACCGACGCATCTTCGAGCAGGCTTTCGCGAACGCCGGCATCGACGCCGCGTCGCGCATCGTCGTGGTCACCGATCCCGGATCGCCGTTGCAGAAGGCGTCCGAGGAAGCCGGTTACCGCAAGGTCTTCCTGGCCGACCCGAACGTGGGCGGCCGTTACTCGGCGCTGACCGCGTTCGGTCTGGTGCCGTCCTACCTCGCCGGCGCGGATGTCGAGTCACTGCTCGACGACGCGGCCGAGGAGGCCAAGGTCCTGTCGCAGGACTCCCCCGAGAACCCGGCCGTGGTGCTCGCGGGCATCTTCGGCGCCGCGCACGCCCACGGCGCCGAGAAGATCATCTTCGCGGACACCGGGTCCGGCATCGCCGGGTTCGGTGACTGGGCGGAGCAGCTGATCGCCGAGTCGACCGGCAAGAACGGCACCGGTCTGCTGCCGGTGGTCGTCGAGGGTCCCGGTGCGCCCGGCTTCGTGGACGCACGCTCGGACGCCACGACCGTCGCGATCGGACCGGCCACCGGTTCCTCGCACGTGGCCGTGGAAGGTCCGTTGGGCGCACAGTTCCTGCTGTGGGAGTACGCGACCGCGTTCGTCGGCCGGGTGCTCGGCATCAACCCGTTCGACCAGCCCGACGTCGAGGCCGCGAAGAAGGCGTCGCGCGCACTGCTGGACGCGCCGGCCGCGTCAGCCTCTGTTCCGTCCTTTGTGGATGGACCGGTCGAGGGCCACGGCACCGACTGGGCGCCGCGCAAGGTCGGCACCGTCGCGGAAGCGCTTGCGGCACTGGTCGAAGTGGCGCCCGAGTTCGGCTACATCTCGGTTCAGGCGTACTTGGACAGGATCGACGACGCGTCGTTCGAGCTGCTCCGCGCGGAGCTCTCGAAGCGGACGCACCTGCAGACCACGTTCGGCTGGGGTCCACGCTTCCTGCACTCGACCGGCCAGTACCACAAGGGCGGTCACCAGAACGGCGTGTTCATCCAGATCACCGGCGAGTCCGGCGACGACCTGGAGGTGCCCGGCCGTCCGTACACGCTGGCGCAGCTGCAGCTCGCGCAGGCGCTCGGCGACGGTCAGGTGCTTGTCGAACACGGTCGGCCGGTTCTGCGGCTTCACCTCGAAGACCGCATCTCAGGCTTGGCCCAGCTCGTCGAGGCAGTCCAGGAGGACGGTTCGTGACCGACAAGTGGCGCAACCCGCTGCGGGACGCGCGCGACAAGCGCCTGCCCCGCATCGCGGGCCCGAGCGCGCTGGTCATCTTCGGTGTGACCGGTGACCTGTCGCGCAAGAAGCTCATGCCCGCGATCTACGACCTCGCGAACCGGGGTCTGCTGCCGCCGGGCTTCGGGCTCGTCGGTTTCGCCCGCCGCGACTGGGCCGACCAGGACTTCATGAAGGTCGTGCACGACGCGGTGAAGGAACACGCGCGGACGCCGTTCAACGAGGCGGTCTGGCAGCAGCTCGCCGAGGGCATCCGGTTCGTGCAGGGCACGTTCGACGACGACCAGTCGTTCGACAACCTGGCCTCCTGCCTTGCCGCCCTGGACGCCGAGCGCGGCACGGGCGGCAACCACGCGTTCTACCTGTCGATCCCGCCGGGCGCGTTCCCGACGGTGATCAACCAGCTCAAGCGCGCGGGTCTCGCCCAGACGCAGCACGACCAGTGGCGGCGGGTCGTCATCGAGAAGCCGTTCGGCCACGACCTGAAGTCGGCCAAGGAGCTGAACAAGACGGTCAACGAGGTCTTCCCCGAGGAGTCGGTGTTCCGCATCGACCACTACCTCGGCAAGGAGACCGTGCAGAACATCCTGGCGCTGCGGTTCGCGAACCAGCTGTACGAACCCATCTGGAACTCGAACTACGTCGACCACGTGCAGATCACCATGGCCGAGGACATCGGTCTCGGTGGCCGTGCGGGCTACTACGACGGCATCGGCGCCACGCGGGACGTCATCCAGAACCACCTGCTGCAACTGCTCGCGCTGATCGCGATGGAGGAGCCGGTCTCCTTCAAGCCCGCCGACCTGCGCGCGGAGAAGGTCAAGATCCTCTCGGCGACGCGGCCCGCCGCCCCGTTCGAGGAGACGACCTCGCGCGGCCAGTACACCGGTGGCTGGCAGGGCGGCCAGAAGGTGCTGGGGCTGCTGGAGGAGGGCGGTTTCGCGCCCGAGTCCCGTACCGAGACGTTCGGCGCGATCACCTGCGAGGTCAACACCCGCCGCTGGGCCGGGGTGCCGTTCTACCTGCGCACCGGCAAGCGCCTCGGTCGTCGCGTGACCGAGGTGGCCGTCGTCTTCAAGCGGGCGCCGCACCTGCCGTTCGACGACACCGCCACCGAGGAGCTCGGCCAGAACGCCCTGGTGGTCCGGGTTCAGCCGGACGAGGGCGTCACCATCCGGTTCGGCTCGAAGGTGCCGGGCAACACGATGGAGGTCCGTGACGTCACGATGGACTTCGGCTACGGCCACTCGTTCACCGAGTCGTCGCCGGAGGCCTACGAGCGGCTGCTGCTCGACGTGCTGCTCGGCGAGCCGTCGCTGTTCCCGAAGAACGACGAGGTCGAGCTCTCCTGGGAGATCCTCGACCCGATCCTCGAGTTCTGGGCCCGCAAGGACGAGCCGGCACTCGAGAAGTACAAGGCAGGCACCTGGGGTCCGCCGTCGGCGGATGCGATGACCGCCAGGACCGGAAGGCACTGGAGGCGTCCGTGATCATCGACCTTCCCTCGACCACCACCTCGCAGATCAACTCGCGGCTGGTCCGGCTGCGGGACGAGGGCGGCGCGACGACCCTGGGTCGCGTGCTGACGCTGGTGATCGTGACCGAGGACGGCCAGCGCACCGACGCCGCGATCGACGCGGCCAACGACGCCTCCCGCGAGCACCCCTGTCGCGTGATCGTCGTGGCCCGTGGCGCCCGGCAGGCGGCACCTCGCCTGGACGCGCAGATCCGCGTCGGTGGCGACGCGGGTGCGTCCGAAGTCGTGGTGCTGCGCCTCTACGGCGAGCTCGCCAAGGAGGGCGCGTCCTGCGTGATGCCGCTGCTGCTGCCGGACACCCCGGTCGTGGCGTGGTGGCCGTTCGACGCGCCGGTCTCGCCGTCGAAGGACCCGATCGGTCAGCTCGCTCAGCGCCGCATCACCGACGCGGCCGCGGAGAAGCACCCGATCAAGGCCCTGGAGTCACGCAAGGCGCACTACGCGCCTGGTGACACGGACCTGGCGTGGACGCGCCTGACGTTGTGGCGCGCCATGCTCGCCGCGTCGCTGGACCTGCCGCCGCACGAGAAGATCACCGAGGCCGAGGTGACCGGCGAGGCCGACTCGCCGTCCACCGACCTGCTGGCCGCGTGGCTGACCGACAAGCTGAAGGTCCCGGCCAAGCGCTTCAAGGCGACCTCGGGCGAGGGCATCGTGCAGGTCCGGCTGGCCCGCGCGTCCGGCGACGTCGACCTGCTGCGCCCGGACGGCAAGGTCGGCACCCTGTCGCAGCCCGGCCAGCCGTCCCGCCGCGTCGCGCTGCAGCGTCGTTCCGTGCGTGACTGCCTCGCCGAGGAGCTGCGCAGGCTCGACCCGGACGAGGTCTACGCCGCCGCGCTGAAGTCCCTGTCGAAGGTCGCGAAGGGCCGCACGTCGACCTCGAAGCCCGAGGCTGAGGTTTCGGAGCCTTCGGCGAACGGCGCCGCCTCTGCGAAGAAGTCCAAGGCGAAGGCGACTTCGTGAGCAATCCCCAAGTAGTGGTCCACCGCGACGGCGACCTCCTGGCCGCCGCCGCGGCGGCCCGCCTGGTGACCCGCATGGTCGACGCCCAGGCCGCCCGCGGCCACGCGTCGGTCGTGCTCACCGGCGGCCGCACCGGCACCGCCGTCCTCGACCACCTGAACCGCAACGGCGCCCGCGACGCCGTCGACTGGTCCCGCGTGGATCTCTTCTGGGGCGACGAACGCTTCCTGCCGTCCGGCCACCCGGACCGCAACGAGACTCAAGCTCGTGCGGCCCTGCTCGACCATGTGCCGGTGGATCCCTCACGAGTGCACGTGATGGAGCCTTCGGACGGCAAGTTCGGCGACGACCCCGAAGCCGCCGCCGAGGCCTACGCCTCGCTGCTGGCTTCGTTGGCCCGTCCCGAAGACCACGGCGACGTGCCTTCGTTCGACGTCTGCATGCTGGGCGTCGGCGAGGAGGGCCACGTGGCCTCGATCTTCCCCGCTTCTCCTGCTGTGTATGAGAAGGAACGGACGGTCGTGGCGGTGCGGAACTGCCCGAAGCCGCCGCCCACGCGCGTGTCGCTGACGCTGCCCGCGGTGCGTCGCGCGCAGGAGGTCTGGCTGATGACCACCGGTGAGGCCAAGGGCGCCGCCGTGGCCATGGCTCTGACCGGTGGCGGCGAGGTGCAGCTGCCCGCCGCCGGTGCCACCGGCAGGCGCCGCACGTTGTGGCTGCTCGACACGACGGCCGCCGCCAAGGTCCCCACCCTCTTCAAGCCGCCCCTGGCTTGATCTTTCGGGATGAAGGGCGCTTTCATCCACCTGGATGAAAGCGCCCTTCATCGTTTCGCCTGACGGACCTGATCAAGTGGTGGAGCCGAGCAGTCCCTCCATCGCGGAGACAGGCAGCGACGGGTTGGCCGCAGCCGCCTGAGCCGTGACGGGATCGGCCAGCAGTTCGAGGATCGACGACACCGGCAGGCTGGGGTGCCCGGCCGCGGCGACACGTGCCTTCGCGTCGGGCAGGCACAGCATCAACGTCTCGGCGGAGGCGTTGGGGTGCATGGCGATGTCGCGGAGAGTCCGGTGCTCCGGCCGCGCGTGCATCGCGAGGTGGTGCAGCAACTCCGGAGTACAGCCGGGGTTGCGTGCGGCTCGCGCATACACCCGAGGACCGTGGCGGGTGATGATCGCCCAGAGCTGCTCGACGGTCAGCCCCGGATTGGGTGCGACGCTCTTCGCGACACCGGAGTCCGGGTCGTCGGCCAGCAGATCGAGCACGTCGGCGGGCAGATCTGGGTGCTCGGCGACCAGCATGCGCACCCGCACGACGGTCGACTTCGCCAGAAGCCTGAGCTCGTCAGGGGTGGCTCTCGCGACGCGGGGCACCAGGATCGACCCGACGCGGGTTGTCGCGGCAATGGCAACCAGGACGTCGAGCGGCACGGCCGGGTTGTGCATAAGGCGGTGATGCGTCGTGTGGTCCGACTCGGCGGCGAACGCGCGCAGCAGGTCTTCGGGCACCGCCGGGTTTTCCGCCAGGTCCCAGCGGACACCGGGGATCTCGTCCTCGGCCAGTCGCTCATAGGCTTTCGCAGGCAGGTCACGCCGGGAGGCCAGCGCCCAACGGACCAGAAGTTCCTCGTGGCTCACGAGCCAGAGCAGCTCCTCGCCGGACGCCTTCGGTGAGTTCGCGAGCACGAGATCGGGGCCGGGTGCCTGGAAGCAGCAGTCGCAGTCGACGGTGTCGGCAACGAGCCTGGCGGCCACGACGCTGTTCTGTTCCGGGGAGAGATCGCCCCGGCGGGACAGGTGCCAGCTGAGGTCACGATCATCGATGGAGACCAGCCGTGCCACCAGGTCAGGCGGCAGCGCCGGGTTCTCCGCGAGGCCGTACAGCGCTGCGTCCAATGGTCTACTCCCCCAGGTAACCGCCGGGCATTCCCCTCGACAACGCGTATCATCTCCAATCGCGTTGAGGCAGCGGGGGTTATGTGGCTAACGGCAGTGCGAAGCGACGGCCCACCATCGGGATGATCACCGCAGGCCCGCTCATCGAGCTCGCGGGCGAGCAGTGGCGCGGTGTCAGCGATGGCGCGCAGCATCTCGGGTGTGACCTCGTGTGCTTCGTGGGGAGCGAGCTCGACCACCCGGATCTGCACAAGCGCCGCGCGAACGGCGTGTACGACCTCATCTCGCCGGACCGGATCGATGCGCTCGTCGTGTGGACCACGCGCGTGGGGCAGCTCATCGGGTCCGCGGGCATGCAGGAGTACGTGAAGCGGTACGCGCCGATGCCGATGGTGAGTGTGGAGACGACCCTCGCACGGTGGCCGACGATCCTGATGGACAACCAGGACGGCATGGAGCAGGCCGTCGACCACCTCATCGAGGTGCACGGGCGGCGCAGGATCGCGTTCGTCCGGGGTCCGCAAACACATGCGGGGGCGCAGGAGCGGTACCAGGGGTACGTGGACTCGTTGCGCAAGCACGGGATTCCGCTCGACCCCGAGCTGGTGACGATGCCCGGCTCGTTCATCTGGGAACCGAGTGGCGCGGCGGACGCGGTGCGCAAGATGCTCGCGGCGGTCGAGGAACCGCCGGACGCCATCGCGGCGGCGAACGACGACTACGCGATCGGGGTCGTCTCCGCGCTTGAGGAAGCGGGGTTGCGTACGCCGGAGGACATCGCGGTCGTCGGGTACGACAACCACACGAACGTCCGCACGCACGACCTCGGCTACATCACCACCACCGGCGAGGGTCATCAGGCGCGGGTGCAGCGCGCGGTGAACATCGACGCGGCGACGCCCGCGTTCACCACCGTGCGAGCGCCGTTCTACGAGATGGGGAACCGGGCGGCGGAGCTCGCGCTGGCGCTGGTCAACGGGCAGCCGACGTTGCCACGGCAGACGATGCCGACCGAGCTGATCGTGCGGCGGTCGTGCGGGTGTCTGCCCGCGGGGCTGGCCGGGCACGCGCCGGCGCACGGCAGGTTGAACATCTCCGAGTCGGCGACCGCGCACACGGTGGCCGATCACCTGCGGACCTCACTCGGGCCGCTCTCCAAGGCGCTGCCGGAGGGGTGGGCCGAGCAGCTCGTCGTGGAACTGATGGCGGCCGGGCGCGGTGAGGTGGAAGGCGCGGAGTTCCTCAGGATGCTCGCCGAGTACATCCGGGCGAGCGCGCGCGCCGGGTGTTCGCCGGAGAGCTGGTGGGCGCCGCTGTTCGACCTGCACCGGTTCGTCACGGCTCGGGTCACCGACGCCACGCTGATCCAGGAGCTGTGGCTGCGGGTGCAGCTGCTGGTCGGTGACGCGTTCCGCACCGACGCGAGGTTCAAGTACCTCTCGCACGAACGGCACGACCAGACCGTACGCGAGGCGGGGCAACGGCTGATCGCCAGCAGGGACGTGAAGGAGCTGACCGACGCGCTGGTCGACGAGCTCCCCCGGCTCGGCATCCCCGGCTGCCACGTGATGGCGTTCGACGCGCCCGGCATCGCCCGGTCACTCGTGCGCTACGAGCACGGCGAGCTGCGCACCGACCACCCGGACACGCCGTTCCCCGCCACGTACCTGACGCCGTACCCGTTCCTCCGCAAGGATCCGTTCAGCATCCTCGCCGCCCCGCTCTACACCGACGAGGACCAGCTCGGGTACGTGATGTTCGAGCAGGGACCGGAGCAGGGCTGGATCTACGAGGCCGTGCAGCAGCAGCTCAGCAGTGCGCTCAGAGGCATCCGCATCATGCAGGAGCTGAAGGACGCGCGCGCACGGCTGGAAGAACGCGTCGGCGAGACCGAGGAGCAGCTGCGGCACGCGCAGAAGATGGAGGCCATCGGCAGGCTGACCGGTGGCATCGCGCACGACTTCAACAACATCCTGACGGTGGTGAACGGCAACAGCGAGATGCTGCTGCGGCGCACCCTCGATGACGACCCGCGGCGTACGGCGATCGAGGACATCCGCCACGCCGGCGAACGCGCGGCGAACCTGACCAGGCAGCTGCTCGCGTTCACCCGCCAGCAGGTGCTGCACCCGGAGTCGCTCGACCTGCGCGAGAACCTCACGAAGGTCCGCTCGATGCTGCGCACGCTCGTCGGCGACCGGATCGAGCTGGAGATGCACCTGCCCGAAGGCGTGTCACGGGTGTGGGCGGACGCGGGCCAGGTCGAGCAGATCCTCTTCAACCTCGCGGTGAACTCGCGGGACGCGATGCCGCAGGGCGGCGCGCTGACCGTGTCGATCGCGAACGCCACGCTCGACCACGGCGAGTACGTCGTCATGCGCGTGCGGGACACGGGTGTGGGCATGGACGAGTCGGTGCAGGCGCAGGTGTTCGAGCCGTACTTCACGACGAAGCCGGTCGGCAAGGGCACCGGGCTCGGACTGTCCACGGTGTTCGGCATCGTGCAGCAGAGCGGCGGGCAGATCGAGCTGGCCAGCGCACCCGACGAGGGCACCACCGTCGAGGTGTACCTGCCGGTGCCGCACGACCGCGACGGCACGCAGTCGGCCCCGTGCCCACGCCGCTCCACCACGCATCTGGGCGCGGGCACGGTTCTCCTCGTGGAGGACGACGCGCAGGTCCGGATCATGACCCGGCGTTCGCTCGAGTCCGCCGGGTACGCGGTGATCGAGGCGGGCGACGGGCAGGAGGCTCTCCAGCTCGCGACCGAGCACCGCAGCACCATCGACCTCGTGCTCACCGACGTGGTGATGCCGAAGATGGGCGGCCCGGAGCTGGTCGCGCTGCTGCGGTCGACCGGCGCGGCACCCGCGGTGATCTACATGTCCGGCTACACGACGGACGAGCCGCTCACCGCCGAGGTGCTGATCACCAAGCCGTACGTGGAGTCACGAGCTGCTCGAACGCATCCGCGAAGTACTCGGTCACGACGCCTGAGTGACCGCGCGCCGCACCGTCTCGTCGAGCGACTCGATGCGGAACGGCTTCTGCAGGTAGCCCGCGATGGTGTGCCCGGCGAACCGGCGTTCCAGCAACGTCCGGTCGTGGCCGCTGGTCAGCACGACCGGGACCGCGAGGCCTTCACGTTCCAGCTCGGCCAGCACCTGCTCGCCGGACAGGCCCGGCATGCTGTGGTCGAGCAGCATCGCGCTGATCTCCGCACGGCGCTCGCGCAGGATCGCGATCGCCTCGGCACCGTCGGCCGCCTGCACGACCGTGAAGCCGAGCTCCTCGAGCAGGCTGACTGTGTACCTCCGCACGGGGTCCTCGTCCTCGACCACGAGCACCAGCCCAGCTTGCGACATGCGCGTCAGTATGCCGGAAACTATTCGTTCCCTCAGCACCAGGTACACAAGGATTACCGGGAATTGTTCACGAACTGCTCCATCAGAGTGACCGGGGCCATTTGGACTACACCAATGGATGTGGTCTTGCGCTAATCTCCACGGCACCGCTGCCGCTCCATGCTGAGAAAGAGGCACCAGGAAAGGCCAACTTCATGCGTAAAGCGACGGCAGCAGCCTGTCTGGCCGTGCTGTTCACATTGTCGTCTACGCCGGCGCAAGCCGCCTCGGTCCCTTCGGAACGGGTGACGATCGACGTCGTGACAGTGAACGGTTCCGGGTGCAAGCAAGGCACTGCGGAAGTGATCGTCTCATCGGACAACACCTCGTTCTGGGTGATCTACAGCGACTACCTCGCCCAGGCGGGCAAGGGCGCCGGCGACACCGACTTCCGGAAGAACTGCCAGCTCAACCTGCAGATCAACACCCCACAGGGCTTCACGTACGGCATCGCGGAGGCGACGTACGCGGGCTTCGCCCACCTTCAGCGCGGCGCGGTCGGGCACCAGTGGGTGAATTACTACTTCCAGGGCCAGTCGGCGAACAACCTGAAGAAGCACTCCTTCACCGGGCCGTTCGACGACAACTGGTCAGTCACTCACCGAACCGAGTTCGCGGACATCGTCTGGGCTCCGTGCGGCGAGAAGCGGAATCTCAACGTCAACAGCTCCCTGCGCGTTGACAAGGGTTCAGCGGATGCCAATACAAATAGTTTCATGACCATGGACTACACGCGCGGAGAAGTGCGCACTCTGTACCACTTCTCGTGGAAGCGCTGCTGAGTCTGATCCCCTGATTTTCCGCCGCCGTCACCCAGCCCTGCGAGTTGTGTCGGAAAGGTGTCCCATGCTCAACCTGGTGACCGCTGCCATCCTGGCGTCGTCCATCATCATCCCGCCGGGTGGCGCCCCCAACGAGGTACCGCCGCCGGACCACATCACCATCGACATCGTCACGATCAACGGGTCCGGCTGCCCCGCGGGCACCGCTGCCGTGGCGGTGTCCGAAGACAACAAGGCGTTCACCGTCACGTACAGCGACTTCCTGGCCCAGCTCGGCGTCGGTGCCAAGCCGACCGACTTCCGGAAGAACTGCCAGCTCAACCTGCGGGTGAACGTGCCGCAGGGCTTCACGTACGGCATCGCCAGGTCGGACTACAGAGGTTTCGCTGACCTACAGCGCGGTGCTTATGGCGTGGAGAAGGCCAACTACTACTTCCAGGGCATGTCGCAGACGGAGTCCATCTCCCACCGGTACAACGGCCCCATCAGCGACAACTGGCAGGCGACCGACGAGACCGAGGTGGCCGCGATCGTCTACTCGCCGTGTGGCGAGAAGCGCAACTTCAACATCAACACGGAGCTCCGCGTCTACGCGGGCACGTCCAACCCGAAGACGACGACCAGCTTCATGTCGATGGACTCGACTGACGGCGCCATCGACACGACGTACCACTTCTCCTGGAAGACCTGCCCGTAAGTTCCATCTCCCCCGGCTACCGCACACGCCCAGCGCGTGTGCGGTAGCACATTAGTGAGGGCAGCGCCGTACCAATCCGCGCCTGTGGGCGTCCTTAACTCGTGACGGACCAGGTCGGGGTGAAGGGGCAGCCATGCCAACCGCTGCATACGCGCAGTACGGTGAGGATCGCACGGCTCACAGGGGAGGTCGGATCCTGACCACGACGCTGCTCCCGGCCCGGCGCCCGACGGAGGCCGAGCCTGTTTCGCGCTGGCCCTTCAGCAGCAACTACCGCCAGGTCGCGGTCGACCTGGGGCTGGTGCTCGTCGGCGTGCTCGACGTGTGGCTCGGCATGTCGTGGCTGGTGGACGAGGCCCCGCCCGCGTACTCGCTCTGGCTCTCCTGGCTCGCGGCCGCCGCGCTGCTGCTGCGCCGCAGGTTCCCGTTCGTCGTAGCGCTGCTGACCATCCCCGGCTTCTTCTTCGGCTGGGCCCAGATGGCCGCCATGATCGCCCTCTACGCGGTGGCCCGCCGCTATGTGTGGGGCTGGCAGACGCTCGCGGCGGGAGCGCTCGTGTGGCTCAGCCGCTCCGCGCTCTGGCCGCCCGAGGACTTCCTCAAGTTCCCCTGGTACGCCCACCTGCACTCGGCGATCCGCGGCGTGATGATCGCGGGCCTGCCGATCGCGCTGGCCCTGCTCGCCTACGCCCGCCAGCAGCTCTCCGAACGCATCACCGAACTGGCCGAGTCCCGTGAACGCGAACGCGTCCTGCACGCGCACGCCATCCGTGCCGACGAACGCGCGCGCCTGGCCCGTGAGATGCACGACGTGGTGTCGCACCAGGTCAGCCTGATCGCCATGCAGGCGGGCGCGCTGCGCATGGCCGTCGTCGACGCCGAGCACAAACAGGTGGCGGGCACGATCAGAACGTTGTCGACCCGGACGCTGGACGAACTGCGCCAGCTGGTGTCGGTCCTGCGCACCGCCGAGGGCGACGACGCCGCCCAGCCAGGCGTCGGCGAGCTGTCCGAGCTCGCGGCCGACGCCGGGTTCGAGGTGCAGCTGCAGGTGCGCGGCTCGGTTCTGGAGGTGGCCGTGCCCGTGTCCGGCGCGGTGTACCGGACCGTGCAGGAGGCGCTGACCAACGTCCGCAAGCACGCACCCGGCGCCGCCGCCTCCGTGGTGGTGGACGCGGGCGACGACGCCGTGCGCGTCGAGGTGCGCAACACGGCGTCGCCGGAACCCGGATCGACGCTGCCCAGCGGCGGCCACGGCCTGGTCGGCCTCAGGGAACGTGCCGACCTGCTCGGTGGCTCGTTCTCCGCGGGCCCGACCGAGGACGGCGGCTTCCTGGTGACGGCGTTGTTCCCGACCCAGCGCCCGCCCCTCGACTGAGGTCGCGGGCAGCGGTCAGGCGCGCTTGGACGCCAGCGCGGCGGAGAGTCCCGCTGCCGCGCCGAGCACTCCGCACGTGAGTGCGATCGGCAACGTCGGTTCGTGCGCCAGCAGCACGGACACCAGCAGCCACACCGCGAGCCCCAGCGCGAAGCCGAGCGGCACGGACACGATCACCGCGCCCATCCCGGACTGCCTGCGCCGCAACGCGCGCACGTTCGACTCCAGGTACGCCAGCGTGAAGAGCAGCAACAGCGCCGACCCGGTGCCCATGATGCTCAGCCACGGCGTCTGGTTCGACACGAGCAGGAACTCCTGCCCGTCGATCGAAGCCGTCACCGCGCCGCCGACGATCCACCGCGCCGCACCGGGCAGCTCGAACCCTGCCGGTCCACGTTGGACGTTCGCCAGCTCGATCCCGGCCAGCGACACCACCAGTTGGTTGCCTTCGCGCGTCACCGGATCCGCCAGGTTCGTGCTGAGCGGGTTGGCCAGGGTCCGCCCGGAAGCCACGAACGGCACGATGACCAACGCCAGCAACGAGATCGCCGCCACCAGCCACAGCAACCACGGACTGGACGGCGGATTGATCACCTGAGCCGCCGGCACCAGCGTGCTGCCGCTCAACCTCGCGGCCGGGACCGGGTCCACGAGCGTGGCCCTGATCCGCTCCTGCGTGATCGAGATCGTGTCGCGGGGCCGCGACGGCCGGGCCGAGGGGTGCGTGGAGGACGCGGAGACCTGAGGCGCCAGGTGCACCTGCATGTTGAGCCGCATCAGCCAGTCCGGGCCGAACTCGTGGGCCGCCGCGCCCGCGAGGTCGATCGCGAACGTCTCGGCGTTGCGGTAGCGCGCGGACGGGTCGCGGGTGAGGCTGCGCATCACGACGCTCGCCAGCGGCTCCGGCACGTTCCGCAGCGGCCGCGGATCCTGGTAGACCCGCTTCTGGATCATCGCGAGCGGACCGCCGCCACGTTCGAACGGCAGGTCGCCGGACAGCAGCTCGTACAGCACGGTCCCGGTCGCGTAGACGTCCGCGGCGGGCGTGAGCGCGTTGCCCAGCGCCTGCTCCGGCGCGATGTACGCCGGGGTGCCCAGCACCGCTCCGGCGTGCGTGACGAGCGTGGCTCCCTCGGACACGACCTGTGAGATGCCGAAGTCCGCCACCTTCACGACACCGTTCGAGGTGAAGAGCAGGTTCTTGGGCTTCACGTCGAGGTGCAGGACGCCCGCCTCGTGCGCCGCGTGCAGGCCGGAGAGCGCCGCCAGCACGATCCCGCAGGACTGCTGCGCCGTGAGGCCCTCGTCGGAGAAGCGCGACCAGACCGTGCCGCCGTCGAGACGTTCCATCACGAGCAGGTGCTCGCCCTGCTGCCGGACGTAGTCGTAGACCGGCACGATGTGCGGGTGGTCGAGCCTGGCCAGCAGCCGCGCCTCGTGCTCGAAGCGCTCGCTCATCTTCCGGTCCTCGGCCACGGCGTGCGGCAACCGCTTGATCGCCACGGGACGGCCGAGCTGGCGGTGGACGCCGCCGTAGACGACACCCATGCCGCCCTCGCCGATCTGCTCGCCGATCGAGTACTGCGGCAGAGCGGCGACCACACTGGACAACGTCACCGGACGATCCTCACGGTTTCCATTTCGGACGGTTGCGGGTCACCCGGATGCGGTGTCACATAGCCGAGAATCAACGCGACCGCCGCCGCGCCGACGATGAACGGGATCTCCGCCGACGGTGACGGTGCCACCAACCGCAGGACTGACAACGAGATCACCGCGATCAGACCGGTCCCGATCCCGGCGGGCAGGAACCGCATCGCCCGCTGCCAGCGGTTCGCGGGCAGGCGGCGGCGGGCCAGCGCGATCAGCGCGCCCAGCCATGACAACGCCGTCAGCACCAGCACTCCCAGCCCGAACGCGCCGTAGACCGACCACAGCGAGCCCTTGATGTCACCGGTGGCTTCAACGGACGCGATCACGTCCCGTTGCACATCGATGACCTCGACCGTGACCGGAAGGAGACCGATCGCCTGCGCACCCAGGTCCGTCGGCTCCAGCGGGAACGACCGCGTCTCGGTCGACTTCGCCGGAACGTCGAACGGAACCGTTGTGTCGTAGGCGAAGAAGGTCAACGCCAGCGCCGTCCCGCTGATCCGCACGGTCTTCACGCGCTGCAGTGTGTTCGTGTCGTTGCGGACCGTCACCTCGACCTTGGCCGCCTTCTCCGGATCCAGCACGAGGACCGTTGCGCCAACCGGCCTACCGTCCACAGTGGCTTCCAGTGACACGGACCCACCCTGCGCGGACGCTGTTGACGGCATCAGCATAATTCCGCACCACAGCAGTAAACCTGCACCGGTCATGCGACGTCTCACTAGCGCACCTTAGGTTCGGATCCGGGGAGTTGGAATGCGGTCTTTAGGCTTACTCGCGGCATTAGCCGCCGGTGTTACGGTGCTCAGCGCCACACCGGCGGCCGCCCAGCAGCCGCCTGCGCTCTCGCTGAGCCCGAGCGTCGGCGCCCCGGGATCGGGCTTCAAGGTCTCGTGGACCGGGATCTACTTTCCCCGGACGTGCGAGTTCCCTAGTGTGCGCGTCCTCTGGGACGGCAAGACAGTAGTGGGCAGCGGCTCCGGTAGTAGTGGTGGAACGGGTTCCGGTTCGGCAACGGTTCCGGCGAACGCCACTGCGGGTGGCCACCGTGTGACTGTTCAGCCGACCTCGTGCCAGGCCAGTTCGGCGTCGAACACCTTCACGGTCCGCATTCCGCCGACGACCACGACGACACAGCCGCCGGTCACGCAACCGCCCGTCACCAAGCCTCCGGTGACGAACCCGCCGATCACCAACCCGCCCGTGACGCGTCCGCCGGGCGTGACCACCACGACGACCCCGCCGGTCACGACGACGACCACGGACACGCCGCCGTCGTCCTCCGAGCCACCGTCCTCGTCCGAGACGTCCAACTTCGGCAGCGGCGTGCTAGTGCTTGACAAGGAGAACATCCAGCCCGGCGAGGACCTGACCGCGACCGGCACGGGCTGCCCCAAGGGCGCGAGCGTGACGTTGAAGTCGCTCGGTCAGAACGTCGGCAAGACGACCGCGGACGACAACGGTGAGTTCACGTCGCCGGTGAAGTTCGCGAACATCGAGCCCGGACGTCACGCCGTGCGCGCCGAGTGCGGCATCGTGCTCGTCGGCAACATCGACGTGTCGCTGTCCAGCTCGTCGGGCGGCACGAGCAGCACGCTCGTGGTGCTGCTGTTCTTCCTGCTCATCGGTGCCGCGATGCTGCGCCGCCAGTTCACCGGCCTCCGCCGCTAACCCTTGTTGATCAGAGCGAAAAGCACGTTCGTACGAACTGGCCGTACGAACGTGCTTTTCGCTCAAGATCCAAAGCATGCGAAAGGCCCCCTCACCGCAGTCGAGGGGGCCTTTTCGTGTGTTGAGACTCCGCGAGCCTTACGGCTCCTCGCGCTGACGGCGCAGCTTGGCGAGAGCCTCTTCGAGGATCGCCTCCCCGTCCGCGTCGGAGCGCCGCTCCTTCACGTACGCAAGGTGCGTCTTGTACGGCTCGTTACGCGGAGGCGCGGGTGGCGTCTGCTCGTCCCGCCCCGCGGGCAAGCCGCAACGCGGACAGTCCCAGCTCTCCGGAACCTCCGCGTCGACAGCGAAGGAAGGCCGGGACTCGTGACCGTTCGCGCACCAGTACGACACCCGACGTCGGGGCGCGGACTCGCCGCGCTCCGACTCACCCATCGGGCCTGCGCCGACGCGGGTACCGCGAATCGCGTTACCACCAGACATCGACCGTTACACCCCCACCAAGTGGTTACCCCAAGCCCCTGAGGGCTTCTGCTGTTGAACGGTTGATCAGGCTCCGGGGAGCTTGATCAGCAGTCCGATGCCCACGATGGCGATGACCCAGACCGCGCCGACGAACAACGTCAGGCGGTCGAGGTTCTTCTCGACAACGGAGGAACCGGACAGACTCGACTGCATACCGCCGCCGAACAGCGAGGACAGGCCGCCACCGCGGCCGCGATGCAGCAGCACCAGCAGCACCAGCAGCACGCTGGAGACGATCAAGAGAATCTGCAGGAACAGGATCATTTCTTCCTCGCTGTCAGGCAGCCGACGCCATAGAGTACCTGCTCGACTGCCGAACGTGTGCAACCAGTTGGGGTTAGTGGTACAGAGATCGACTTAGGGTAGAGGTCCGCCCGCGGCGAGCGCACACAGCTTGGTGAATTCATCCGCCTGAAGGCTGGCACCGCCGACGAGAGCGCCGTCGATGTCCTTCTGCGCGATGAGCTCACCGATGTTCGACGACTTCACCGAACCGCCGTAGAGCACCCGGACGACAGCCGCGGTCTCCTCGCCGTAGGACTCCGCCACGAACGAACGGACCAGCGAACACACCTCCTGCGCGTCCGCGGAGGAAGCCGTGCGACCGGTGCCGATGGCCCAGACGGGCTCGTAGGCGAACACGATCTTCGCGACCTGCTCGGCGGTGAAGCCCTTGAGGCCGTCGGCCAGCTGCTGCTTGACCAGTTCCAGGTGGCCCTTGGCCTCACGCACGTCGAGCTTCTCGCCGAAGCAGAAGATCGGCGTGACCTCGTGCTTGAGCGCTGCCTTGAGCTTCGCGTTGACCAGCGCGTCGGTCTCGTTGTGGTACTCGCGCCGCTCTGAGTGCCCGACGACCACGTAGTGGCAGCCGAGCTTGCGGAGCATCGGGCCGGAGACCTCACCGGTGTAGGCACCGGAGTCGTGCTGCGAGATGTCCTGCGCGCCGTACTTGAGCAGCAGCTTGTCGCCGTCGACCAGCGTCTGGATGCTGCGGATGTCCACGAACGGAGGGAGAACCGCCACCTCGACCTTGGCGAAGTACTTCTCCGGGAGGGAGAAGGCGATCTTCTGCACGAGGCCGATCGCTTCCAGGTGGTTGAGGTTCAACTTCCAGTTGCCCGCGATGAGCGGGAGCCGGGCTGCCATCAGGACTCCAAAACGCTGATGCCGGGGAGTTCCTTGCCCTCAAGGAACTCCAATGACGCGCCACCACCGGTGGAGATGTGCGAGAAACCGTCCTCGGGAAGGCCGAGCGCGCGCACAGCCGCCGCCGAGTCGCCGCCACCGACCACGGTGAAGGCATCCGATTTCACCAACGCCTCGGCGACCGCACGGGTTCCGCCCGCGTACGCCTCGTTCTCGAAAACGCCCATCGGGCCGTTCCAGAAGACGGTCTTGGCGTCGGCGAGCTTCGAAGCGAACAGCTCACGCGACTTCGGGCCGATGTCGAGGCCCATCCGGTCGGCCGGGATCGCGTCGGCCGCCACGACGTCGTAGTCCGGCGAGCCGAACTCCTTCGTGGCCAGCACGTCGACCGGCAGCACGAGCTCGACGCCGCGCTTCTCCGCCTCGGCGAGGAAGCCCGCGACCTGCTCCAGCTGGTCTTCCTGCAGCAATGAGCTTCCGACCTCGTGGCCCTGGGCCTTGAGGAACGTGTAGGCCATGCCGCCGCCGATGAGCAGCCGGTCGACCTTGCTCAGCAGGTTCGCGATGACGCCGAGCTTGTCGGACACCTTCGCGCCGCCGAGCACCACGACGTACGGACGCTCCAGGTCGTCGGTCAGCTTGCGCAGGACGCCGAGCTCGGTCTCGACGAGACCGCCGACGTACGCGGGCAGCTTCTTCGCGACGTCGTAGACCGAAGCCTGCTTGCGGTGCACGACACCGAAGCCCTCGGACACGAAGACGTCCGCGAACGCCACCAGCTCGTCGGCCAGCGCCTCGCGTTCCGCGTCGACCTTCGAGGTCTCACGGGCGTCGAAGCGGACATTCTCCAGCAGCGCGACGCCACCGTCGGTCAGCGCCTCGACGACGGCCTTGGCGGACTCGCCGACCAGGTCGTTCGCCAGCGCGACCTCGGCGCCGAGCAGCTCACCGAGGCGAGCGGCGACGGGCGCGAGGGAGAACTTGGGGTCCGGCTCGCCCTTGGGGCGGCCGAGGTGAGCGGTGACGATCACACGAGCGCCCGCGTCGGCGAGCTTGCGGATCGTCGGCACCGACGCGCGCACACGGCCGTCGTCGGTGATCTTGTCTTCGTCGAGGGGGACGTTCAGGTCGGCGCGCACGAGGACGCGCCGACCCGAGACACCCTCGGCGAGCAGGTCGCTGAGAGTCTTCACTGACTGTCCGCCCTGGTCAGATCTTGGCGGCGACGAGCTTGACCAGATCCGCGAGGCGGTTGGAGTAGCCCCACTCGTTGTCGTACCAGCCGACGACCTTGACCTGGTTGCCGATGACCTTGGTGAGCGGCGCGTCGTAGATGCACGAGTGCGCGTCGGTGACGATGTCGGCCGACACGATCGGGTCGGTCGAGTACTTGAGGATGCCCGCGAGAGGGCCCTCGGCGGCGGCCTTGTACGCGGCGTTGACCTCGTCCACGGTGACCTCGCGCTTGAGGGTGACCGTCAGGTCGGTGGCCGAGCCCGTGGGGATCGGCACGCGCAGCGCGTAGCCGTCGAGCTTGCCCTTGAGCTCCGGCAGCACCAGGCCGATGGCCTTCGCGGCGCCCGTGGAGGTCGGGACGATGTTCAGCGCGGCGGCGCGGGCACGGCGGAGGTCGCTGTGCGGCGCGTCCTGCAGGTTCTGGTCCTGCGTGTACGCGTGGATCGTGGTCATGAGGCCCTGCTCGACGCCGAAGCTGTCGTGCAGCACCTTGGCCAGCGGCGCGAGGCAGTTCGTGGTGCAGGACGCGTTCGAGATGATCGTCTGCGAACCGTCGAGCTTGTCCTCGTTCGCGCCGATGACGACGGTGAGGTCCTCGTTCTTGGCCGGCGCGGAGATGATGACCTTCTTGGCGCCACCCTCGTCCACGTGCGCGCGGGCCTTGGTGGCGTCGGTGAAGAAACCGGTCGACTCGACGACGACGTCGACGCCCAGGTCCTTCCACGGCAGCTTGCCGGGGTCGCGCTCGGCGAGGGCCTTGATGACCTTGCCATCGACCGAGATGCCCTCGTCGGTGACCTGAACGTCGGCGTCCAGGCGACCGAGAATGCTGTCGTACTTCAGCAGGTGCGCCATGGTGGCGACGTCACCAAGGTCGTTGAACGCGACGATCTCGATGTCGTGGCCGCCGGCACGCACCGCGCGGAAGAAGTTGCGGCCGATCCGGCCGAAACCATTGACACCTACACGAACCGTCACGACGGACTCCTTGCGTTCGACTGGCAGGAACAAGCCCACCCTATCTGTCGAACTGCGCCGCTGGTCACAGGGATTGCGAGGATCTCTTGATCGAGCCAGAAAAACCGGCTCTGATTAGGCCGTTCGGCGGCGCAGCGCGCGGAGCATCCAGAGGTAGGCGCTCAGTTCCTCCGCGGCCTCGGCTGCGGTTCGGCAGGCCTCCGGGCTGTCCTCGACCGCGCCCCGCCCGACGACGGCGGTGATCCGCGTGAGCCACTCGTCCACCACCTCACGGTCCTGCGGCGGCACGAGCGATGTGGCCTGTCCGAGTTGGGCTGTCATGACCGGACCCCTCCTCCACTGACGGCGCGGCGGCACCAGCCGAGATCATGTCCAGCTCCGGAACGGCGAGGCAATACCCCGAAACAGCGGGTGTTACGACCCGTTACACGCCGGTACGGTCATGCATCATGACGGCCATTGCCGCCTGCGTGACATGTGGAAACCAGCTCAGCGACACGGCCCCTGGCCGTCGGTACTGCTCCAACGCGTGCAGGCAACGTGCGTACCGCGACCGCACCTCGGCACGCGACGACGCCCCACATGACCCCGCGCTCCCCGCGCCGCTCGACAGCTTCGTCGGCCGCCGCGAGGAACTGGCTCAGCTGGGCCGGCTCTGCGCCGAGCACCGACTGGTCACCCTGGTCGGTCCGGCGGGCGCGGGCAAGACCCGGCTGGCCGCCCAGCACGCGGGAAGACGCGCCGATCAGGCGTGGTGGGCGGCGCTCGCCTCGGCCACCGACGTCGTGCAGGCCGTCTACCACGCGGTGGGCGCGCACCCGTTGCCGAACCGCTCGGTGCGCGACGCGGTGATCGACGAGATCGACCGGCACCGCCGCCCCGTTCTGGTTCTCGACAACTGCGAGCACCTGCTGGCCGAGGTCGCGGACGTGGTGTCCGAGCTGCTCGCGTGCTGCCCGCGCCTGCGCGTCCTGGTCACCTCACGCGAGCCGTTGCGGCTGGCGGGCGAACAGGTCTACGCACTCGGTGAGCTCGACCTCCCGCCGTTCGGCGCCGACGTGGCCGAGGCGCTGCGTTACGACGCGGTACTCCTCTTCCGCGACCGCGCGGTGTCCGTCGACCGCTCCTTCGAGGTGGCCCCGGACAACGTCGCGGACGTCGTCGCTGTCTGCCACAGCCTCGACGGCATGCCGCTGGCCATCGAACTGGCCGCGCGCCGCATCACCGTCCTGTCCCCCGCCGACATCCTCGCGCGCCTCGGCGACCGCCTCGCCCTGCTGACCGCGGGCCCCCGCGCCTCGGACGACCGCCACCGCACGCTGCGCGCCGCCATCGGATGGAGCTACGACCTGCTCTCGTCCGACGAGCAGGCCGCCTGCCGCCGGCTCGCCGTGCTGGGCGTGCCGTTCGACCTCGGCATCGCGAGCGCCGTCTGCGACGTGCCCGACGCCCTCGACCTGCTGACCAGCCTGGAACAGAAGTCCCTGCTCGTCGTCGAACGCACCTCCGGCCACACCGTCTTCCGCCAGCTGGAGTCGATCCGCCTCTACTGCCGCGAACGCGCTCTGGAGGCGGACGAGGTCGCCCTCGTCGCCGACCGCGTGGTGGAGTGGGTGGCGTCCGTCGTCGAACCCGAGATCTCCACCTTCTTCCCCACCCCGTCACTGGTGCTGCGCCTCGACCGGCACCTCGGCCTGCTCGACCTCGCCGAGACACGCGCCGCCGAGACCGCCGAATGGACCCGCCACGCCCTCGCCGTGATCGCCCAGGCCTGGACCTCGACCCCCCGCGGCCCGCGCGGCGCCCCCACCGAAATGCTGCACAAGGCGCTGTCCCACTCCCTGCCACCCGCGTACCGCAGCGTCCTGACCGCGCTCGCCGCCGGCCACCACCGCGTGCGCGGCGACTGGCAGCTGACTCGAAGATTCGCGCAGGAGTCCCTGGCGATCGAACGCTCCGGCGACAGCCGCCCCGGCACCCTGGCCCGCGCACTCGAGGTCCTCGCCTCCGCCGAGGCCCACATCGGCTCGCCCACCCTGGGCTGGGAGCTCTTCGAGGAGGCCGCCGAGCTCCTGCGCCGGTCCGGCGACAAACTGGCCATGGGCGCCCTGCTGAACTCCTACGGCTGGACGTTGTTGCAGCACGACGAGGCCGACATCGCCGCACCACTGGTCCGCGAGGCACTGACCCTCGTCCGCCTGCTGGGTCTCCCCCACATGCTGAACCCGGTCCTGCACACCGCCGGCGCCATCGCACTGGCCCGCCAAAGCTACCCCGAGGCCGTCGACCTGTTCCGCGAAAGCCTCAGCGTCGGCTCCGAACACCCCATGGACCAGTTCTACGACCTGGAAGGCCTCGCGCTGGCGTTGGTCGGCGTCGGCTCCGACGACGAACGCGCGCTCTCACTGCTGACCGCCGCCTCCACCGTCCGCACCCACTACGACTTCCGTGCCGAGTCCTACTGGCAGGCCCTGCTCGACGAGGCCCGCTCGACCTGCCGCACCCGCATCACCGCGGGCCGCCTGCGCGCCGCCGAGTCGTGCGGCGAACGCATGTCCCTGGCCCAGGCCATCTCCTACGCCCTGACCGCCCGGCCCGTCGCCGACGAGGGCGGCCTCATCTCGGCCCGCGAACTGCACGTCGCGACGCTCGTCGCGGAGGGGCTCACCAACCGGCAGATCGGCCAGCGCCTGGGCATCTCCCCGCACACCGTGGCCCGGCACGTCACCCACGCTCGCTCGAAGCTCGGCCTGCGCTCACGGGCCCAGCTCGCCGTGTGGGCAGGCCGCCACACCCCCTAGCCCGCGCGCCGTCTCCGTTTCTCGACGAAGGGCGCATGGCAAGTTGTGCGGGGCGGGTCAGACCTCGGCTTCGAGCATCTCCGCCGTGACCGCCGACTCCGTGTCCGGCAGCCCGAGGTCCTTGGCGCGCTTGTCGGCCATGGCCAGCAGACGCCTTATACGACCGGCCACCGCGTCCTTGGTCATCTGCGGGTCCGAGAGCTGCCCGAGCTCCTCCAGCGACGCCTGCCGGTGCGCCAGCCGCAGCTGGCCGGCGGCCGCGAGGTGGTCCGGGGCCTCCGGGCCGAGGATCTCCAGCGCCCGAGCCACCCGAGCCGCCGCGGCGACGGCCGCGCGGGCCGAGCGGCGGAGGTTCGCGTCGTCGAAGTTCGCGAGGCGGTTCGCGGTCGCCCGGACCTCGCGGCGCATCCGGCGTTCTTCCCAGGCGAGCACGCTGTCGTGGGCGCCGAGCTTGGTCAGCATCGCGCCGATGGCGTCGCCATCCCTTATGACCACACGTTCGGCCCCGCGCACCTCGCGGGACTTCGAGGCGATGCCCATCCTGCGGGCCGCGCCGACGAGGGCGAGTGCGGCCTCGGGGCCGGGGCAGGTGATCTCCAGCGACGAGCTGCGGCCGGGTTCGGTCAGCGAGCCGTGGGCCAGGAACGCTCCGCGCCACGCGGCCTCGGCGTCACACACGCCGCCGGACACCACGGGCGCGGGCAGGCCGCGGACCGGGCGGCCGCGCGGGTCGAGCAGGCCGGTCTGGCGGGCGAGGCCCTCGCCGTCCTTCACCACACGGACGACGTAGCGGGTGCCCTTGCGCAGGCCGTTCGACTGGATCGTGAACACCTCGGCGTGGTGGCCGTAGAGCGCCTGGATCTCCTTGAGGAGTCTGCGGGCCGCGGAGCCGAGGTCGAGCTCTGCTTCGACCACCACCCGGCCCGACACGATGTGCAGGCCACCGGCGAACCTCAGAAGTGAAGAGACCTCCGCGCGGCGGCAACAGGTCTTGGATACCGCGAGCCTGCTCAGCTCGTCCTTGACCGCCGACGTCATCGCCACGGGCTTGTCCCTCCCACTCCGGTCTCATCGACCACCTGCCTCAGGCAACCGGCCAACGCCTCCGGATCATGCCGGTCGGCAGCATCCGGTGTGGCGATCTTGGCCAGGTACGTTCGCGCACCCAGTGCCGAGGCGGCTCGCGTCAACCGGTCCGGGGTGGGGACCGAGTCGACGTCGGCGATCACCGCGTCCACCTTCAGCTCGGGTGCGTGTTCGCAGACTACGTCCAAATGGCGCTCCGGAGAGAAACCGGCGGTTTCCCCCGGTTGGGGGACAAGATTGAGCACAAGGACCTTCTTGGCGCGCGTACGCACTAACGCGTCGTGCAGTTCTGGCACGAGCAGATGCGGCAACACGCTGGTGAACCATGATCCGGGGCCGAGTAGCACGAAATCGGCGCCAAGTACAGCGTCCACCGCCTGAGGGCAGCCGACAGGTCGCCCGTTCGGGGCAGTCAGACGGATGCGCTGCACGAGTCCGGGGGTGGTCGCGATGGCGACCTGACCGCGGATGCGGCGAACGTCCTTCTCGTCCTCGTCGAGGCCGGTGACGTCCGCCTCGATGTCCAGCGGGTCGTTCGACATCGGCAGCACCCGGCCCTGGACGCCGAGCAGCCTGCACGTCAGGTCGAGCACCGCCACCGGGTCGCCGAGCTGCTCCAGCAGTCCGGCGAGCACCAGGTTGCCGACCGCGTGACCGGCGAGCGCGCCCGTGCCGCCGAAGCGGTGCTTGAAGAGCGACGTCCACAGCTGGCTGTGCTCGTCCTCCCCCGCCAGCGCCGCCATCGCCTTGCGCAGGTCGCCCGGCGGCAGCAGGTCGGAGAGCTCGCGACGCAGCCGTCCCGACGAGCCGCCGTCGTCCGCGACGGTCACCACGGCCGTCACGTCGTCAGTCACCCGCCGCAACGCCGACAGCGTGGCGTGCAGCCCGTGCCCGCCACCAAGAGCAACAGCCTTCACAGAGTTCACTCGCGTCCCAGGTCCTTCGAGCCCGGCGCCGGTCGGCGCCACCGCCTTCGCACTCGTCACTCGCGTCCCAGGTCCCGGTGCACGACCTTGACCGCCATGCCGTCCTCGCTCGCCAGCCGCGCCGCCAGCTCCTCGGACAACGCCACGCTGCGGTGCTTGCCACCGGTGCAGCCGATGGCGAGCGTCAGGTACCGCTTGCCCTCACGCCGATATCCGGCGCCGACGAGGCGCAACAGCTCGTGGTAACGGTCGAGGAACTCCTCCGCGCCCTCCTGCGACAGCACGTAGTTGCGCACCTCGCCGTCGAGCCCGGTCTGCTCGCGCAGCTCGGGGATCCAGAACGGGTTCGGCAGGAATCGCACGTCCATCACGAGGTCCGAGTCCATCGGCAGGCCGTACTTGTAGCCGAAGCTCAGGACGGTGACGCGCGTCCTGGTGGCCGCCTCGGTGCCGAACGTGTCCTCGATCTTGGCGCGCAGCTGGTGGATGCTCAGCGCGGACGTGTCGAGCACCAGGTCCGCTTCCTGCTTGAGCGGCGTGAGCAACAGCCGCTCGGCCTCGATGCCGTCGTGCAGCCTCCCGTCACCCTGCATCGGGTGACCGCGACGCACCGACTCGAACCGGCGGATCAGCACGTCGTCCGTGGCCTCGAGGAACAGCACGCGCGGCTTGTACCCCCGCGCGTCCAGGTCCTTGATGACGGATGCGAGGTCCTCGGTGAACGCGCGGCTGCGCACGTCCATGACGACGGCGACCCTGGTGATCGCCCCGCGCGCCTGCGCGCCGAGCTCGACCATGGTGGCGATGAGCTCCGGTGGCAGGTTGTCCACCACGAACCAGCCCAGGTCCTCCAGGCACTTGGCCGCGGTGCTGCGACCCGCACCGGACAGCCCGGTCACCACGGCGACTTCGATGCCGGACTTCTCCGCGTTCACGACTACGACTCCGTTACCTGTTCATGAGCGAACGCACGGTCCGCTCTCGTTTGGGCAGCTGCGGTTTTGGGCACCGTCCGTGCGGACGCACCCGAGGTGAGTCTCCACCGGAACGGCCCTGGCGCGTGGCAGGTTCAGTACCTGGACCGCCCGTGCCGTGGCGGCGGTCACGGCCAGCCAACCACGGACCGGCCGCGGTAACCGAAACGGGGCGCGGACGCCTCTCCTGACCATGGACGTGCCACGGACTGCAGGGTCTCGATGGTCGCGCGGCGGGTGGACCGGTCGCACGGCGGAAGAGATCGGCGGGACCACTGCGGCGAATGAGGTTGCCGGGACAGCCGCGGCCGACCGGACGATCCCGGAAGCGGGACGGCCCGCGCGCGCAGCTTGCAGGTTCGGCGGCACGGTCACACCGCGATCGGGTAGCTCGACTGGAACGCCAGCCGGTCGTCGGCGCCCGACGCGATCCGGTCGAGCTCGTCGTCCAGAGCCATGAAGGCCTCCCACGGCTCCAGCCCGCTCGCGGCGGCCAGCCGTGCGGTCACGAGCTGCTCCAGGTCCGGGACGCGTTTGGCCTTCCAGATCTTGTCGGCGAGGCTCACCAGCAGGTCGTCGACGCCGATGTCGTCGGTGGTCCACGACGCGTGGGTGCGGGCGAAACGCGCCAGGCCCGGAGGCACCCCGTAGGCCAGCAGCAGCTCGTAGCCGGCCTGCTCGTGTGCGGAACCGGAGCTGGAGAGTTCGTCGAGGTGCCGCACCTTGCCGATGTCGTGCACGGCCGCGCCGAACAGCACCGAGTGGCGGTCGAACGCCACGCCGGGATGGTGCTGCCCGACCCAGTCAGCGAGCTGGCACGCCACGTCGTGCACGGCGCGCAGGTGGGCGACGAGGCGTGGGGACGCCTGGAGTTCCTCCAGCAGCACCACGGCGGTGTCGGGCAGCGGGCGCAGTGACGAGTCGGTCAGGGCGCGGCGGGCGAGGTCGGTGCTCGAAGCGGTCACGACACCGGCTTTCCCTCCGCGGGCGCCGAGGCTGTGGTCGCCGAGGCGAGGGTGGCCACGACGGCTTCGGCGGTGCGGCGGCCGACGCCGGGGACGTCGCTGATCTCGTCCACTGTGGCCTGTCGGAGTTTGCGGACCGAGCCGAAGTGCTTGAGCAGCGCGGCTTTGCGGGTTTCGCCGAGCCCGGGGACGTTGTCCAGCTCAGAGACGATCATGCGCTTGGAGCGCTTCTGGCGGTGGTAGGCGATGGCGAAGCGGTGGGCTTCGTCGCGGACGCGCTGCAGCAGGTACAGGGCGTCGCTGGTGCGCGGGAGGATCACCGGGTCGGCCTCGCCGGGGACCCAGACCTCCTCCAGTCGCTTGGCGAGGCCGACGACGGCCACGTCGGTGATGCCCAGCTCGGCCAGGACGTCGGACGCGATCGCGGCCTGCGGGGCGGCGCCGTCCACCACGAGGAGGTTCGGCGGGTAGGCGAACTTGCGGGGCTTGCCGGTGTCCGGATCGATGCCGGGGTTCGGGCCGCCGGACGCGGTTTCGCGGAGCATGGCCTGGAAGCGGCGGCGCACGACCTCGGCGATGGACGCGACGTCGCCTTCCGTCGCCGCCTCCCGGACGGCGAAGCGGCGGTACTCGGACTTGCGGGCCAGGCCGTCCTCGAAGACCACCAGGGAGGCCACGACGTCGGTGCCCTGGACGTGGCTGACGTCGATGCACTCGATGCGCAGCGGCGCGGTGTCGAGGCCCAGGGCGTCCTGCAGTTCCTGCAGAGCGGCCGAACGCGCGGTGAGGTCGCCGGCGCGGCGGAGCTTGTGCTGGGCGAAGGCTTCGGAAGCGTTGCGCGCCACGGTTTCCATCAACGCGCGCTTGTCACCACGCTGCGGGACGCGCAGGGCCACACGCGATCCGCGCTGCTCGGAAAGCAGTTGCTCCAACGCCGGCGCGTCGTCCGGCAGCACCGGGACCAGGACCTCACGCGGGGTGCTCTCCGTGTTGTCGCCGTAGAACTGCATGATGAACTGGTCGACCAGCGCGGCGTCGTCGACGGCCTCCACCTTGTCCAGCACCCAGCCGCGCTGGCCGCGGACCCGGCCACCGCGGACGTGGAAGACCTGCACCGAGACTTCCAGCTCGTCCTGCGCGAACGCCATCACGTCGGCGTCCGTGCCGTCGCCGAGGACGACCGCCTGCTTCTCCATCGCGCGGCGCAACGCACCGAGATCGTCACGAAGGCGGGCCGCCCGTTCGAACTCCAGCTCCTCCGACGCCGCCAGCATCTCGCGCTCCAGGCGGCGGATCATGTGGTCGGTCTTGCCCGCCAGGAAGTCGCAGAAGTCCTCGACGATGTCGCGGTGCTGGTCCGCGGTCACCTTGCCCACGCACGGAGCCGAGCACTTGTCGATGTAGCCGAGCAGGCACGGGCGGCCGATCTGGCTGTGGCGCTTGAAAACACCGGCCGAGCAGGTGCGCGCGGGGAACACACGCAACAGCAGGTCCAGCGTCTCGCGGATCGCCCACGCATGCGCGAACGGGCCGAAGTAGCGCACGCCTTTCTTGCGCGGGCCCCGATAGACGTGCAGGCGCGGGTAGTCCTCGAACAGCGTCACGGCCAGCACGGGATACGACTTGTCGTCGCGGTACCGGACGTTGAAACGCGGATCGAACTCCTTGATCCAGTTGTATTCCAGCTGCAGCGCCTCGACCTCGGTCGCGACGACGGTCCATTCGACCGACGCCGCCGTGGTGACCATCTGGCGCGTGCGCGGGTGCAGTCCGGACAGATCGGCGAAGTAGGAGTTCAGCCTGCCACGCAGGCTCTTCGCCTTGCCGACGTACACGACCCGGCCACCGGCGTCACGGAACCTGTAGACGCCGGGAGCCTCTGGAATCGTGCCCGGAGAAGGGCGGTACGTCGAGGGATCTGCCACGCCGTCAAGACTATCGGCGGGGTCTGACAAAAACCGAAAAGGTCAGGTCAGGACCACTTGGTCACCGTCGATCTTCACGCCGACGGCACGCAGGCCCGACGTCGCGGGGCCCTTCTTCAACGAGCCGTCCGCGGGGTTGAACTGGCTGCCGTGGCTCGGGCACGTGATGGTGCCGCCCGAGGGTTCCGCGACGGTCTGCCCCTGGTGCGGGCACGTCGCGTCGTAGGCCTTCACCTCGGTCGCCGAGATCCGCGCGACGACGATCATCTTGCCGCCGGGACCGCTGACCACCGCGCCTCCGCCTTCGGGCACGTCCGCCAGCGCGACCAGGGCGGTACCTCCGGAGCCGCTGGAACCGGTGGATCCCGTGGGGGTCGAGCCACCCTGGGTCGGTGTGGATCCAGAACCCGACGAGCCAGAACTGCACGCCGTCACGAGCCCGCTGGGCACGGCGAGGGCGACAACGATTCCGCACAGTGCCGCGCGCCTGCTGACCAGGCTTTCGCTGTTCACGACCGTTCCTCCGTGGTGGTGGGTGTCCGGGGTCACACCACAGCATTACGCGAACCGGTCAGCCGAAGTTCAGTCGGAAACCCAATGCACAGCAACCTCACAGGTCTCAGGCAAGCACCAGATCGTCACCTGAAAGAGCGATGGCAACCTCGGTCAACCCTGAAGTCGCAGGTCCTTTGCGGACGGCGCCCGTCGAAGGGTCGAAAGCGCTCCCATGCAGCGGGCAGGTAATGACACCACCGGCGGGAGGGTTAACGAGGGAGCCCACATGTGGGCAAGCGGGGTTGAACGCACGGAATTCACCCGATCGAGGCTGCACGACGAGCAGCTGGGCGTTGCCTGGCATATCCACCAGTACGCCACTGCCGACCGGCACCGAGGCGGCCGGGCCGACACGGTCCCCGGCGCGGGCGGTCCCGACACCGCCCGTCTTACGAGGAGCGGGCTCGCCACAGGCGCTCAAAGCGGCAGCGAGCCCACACAACAGAACTGATCGACGATCCACGAGCGCCGATTATCGGCGCTGGTCCTCCGTGACGGCCTGCCGGGCCAGCGCGAGCACGGCGGTGAACGGCGGGAACCAGTGCCGGGAGTGCGACGGTGGGTTCGCCCACCGCAACGATCCGTACCTGGTCATCGTGGGTGGAAGGGCGATCCGGTGCGGCGAGCGCACGAACTGGACCTCCGTGGGCGCCTTCAGGTGCGTCGGGAGCAACGCCACCAGTTCGGCGAGGAAGATCCAGTGCTCGCGGGGGCCGGGGATGACGGTGACCGGTCCGGCGAGCATCCGCGACTTGAGGTCGGCCAGCACGCGCGATCCGATCCGCGCGGGCATGGCCAGTGCTGTCGTGGCGGGCCCGAGGGGTAGGAAGACGCCCTGCTCGGTGATCTGCACCTGCCAGCCGAGCAACCGGTAGCCCGCGACGGCCTCCCCGATCGCCCGTTCGTGTCCTCTGTTTCGAGGGATTCCGGCACTACCTGTGCCGGTCTCCGCGGTCGAGATGCTCATCGGCGGTCGTCCTCCCCTGTGGTGGGTCAGGCACTGGCAGGCCACGGGGATCGGCCCGCGACCTGCTGATGTGCAGGGTGCGTCGCACTTCGCGACAACACCACTCGGGCCATGCATGGGCTTCATGCAGCGGACGTATGAAGCTCATCCGCCAGGCGGGGGTACCGGGACTGCGACACGCCAACTCATTACGACTTATGCATGAGATGGATGGACTGACGATCACGTCTCCGTACACTGGGGAAACGCTCAGTGACGGGAGCGATGCCGATGGATACCGCGAGACCCAGATCCAGGCGCGCTTGCCCGTGTGGGGCCTTCATCGCCGCAGACAACACCGACCGGTTGTGTCACCGGTGCCGCCGCAACGCTCGTTCCGGCGTGCACGGACCACCCGCGGTCCCCGACGACTTCTGGGACCACCCCGCGATCGCGTCCGCCTGCGCCGACCGCGACATGGGTGCGTTGATCTCCGCGTACCGCCACCACCCCCAACACCTCAGCCGGGTGTCGCAGGACCGCATGGCGGCGTGGCTCGGCATCAGCCAGGCGCAGCTGTCGCGCTACGAGTCGGGCGAGAACCCGATCGACCGCCTCGACCGGCTGCGAAGCTTCGCGCTCGTGCTCGGCGTGCCGGGCGACCGGCTCTGGTTCGACCGAGTCGTCATCCCAGCTCAGGTGGGCTCCCCCGAATCGGGCCCGCCGGATGTGCTCGCCGCCCCATGGGAGGCGATGAGCATTGCCCGTTCGGTCGAGGAGACGGCGAGGAGCGACTTGGCGATCAGCAGACGAGCGGCGCTCACCGGAGCCGCCGCGGTGACGGTGGGGTCCGCACTGGTCGAGCCGCTGCAGCGATGGTTGCATCCACTACAGAACCTCTCACGATGGTCGTCGCACTCGGCGATCAGCGAAGAGGAACTGGTCGCGTTGCAACGCGTCGCGAACGAGCTACGCGGCTGGGGCGGCCGGGGCGGCTACGGACTGGCACGCAAGGCCGTCCTCGGCCAGCTGGACGAGCTGGCCGAACGACTGCAGCGCGCCCCCGCGGGCCCGACAACAGAACGGGGCTTCTTCATCGGCGCCGAACTGTCCAAGGTGGCCGCGAGCATGTCGTTCGACGCGGGGCTGCACAACGCCGCCCAGCGCTACTACGTACTCGCCATCCGGATGGCGAAAGCCGGCCAGAACGACGGCTTCGCCGCACTCTGTCTCGCCGCCATGGCAAGGCAGATGTTCGACCTCGGCCGCCCAGAGGACGGCCTGGAACTCGTCCAGCTCGGCCAGTACGGCACCCGCCGCACCGGCACGCCCACCCTCAAGGCGCTGCTACTCACCCGCGAGGCCTGGGCGTACGCGCAGATGGGCAAGACCCGCGAGTTCCACCAGGCTGTTGGCATGGCCCAGGACAGCTTCGCCCAGCGCGACGCCGACAACGAACCTCGCTACCTGCACAGCTTCGACGAGGCCGAGCTGGAGGGCGTGATCGGGGCCCGATGCCGCGACCTCGCCATGCACGACCCCACTCAAGCCGTGTTCGCCGAACAACACATCCGGCGCGCACTGGCACTGCGAGACCCGTCGAAGGTGCGTAACCGCGCGTTCGACGTGATCGGACTGGCGCGCACCAAGATGGTCGCGGGAGACCCGGAGGCGGCGTGCGGGTTGATCAACGAGGTCCTGCCTACTGCGGCAAAGCTCTCCTCGGGGCGAGTTCTCCGCAAACTGGAGGACTTCGCCAAGGAAGCGGCACGACACCGCCACATCCGCGCCGTTCAGGAAACCAGGGACGCGATCAGGGCGATCCGGACGGCCTGATGCGCATCGGCATCACCGGCCACACCAACCTGGTCCCCGACTGCATCCCCGCCGTCCAGGCCGCCCTCACCGACGTCCTCGACAGCCTCGACCGCCCCCTGGTCGGCGTCACCTGCCTGGCCCCTGGCGCCGACCAGATCTTCGCGCGCGCCATCCTCGAACTCGGCGGCCAGGTCGAGGTCGTCCTCCCCGCCATCGACTACCGCGACCGCCTCAAACCCCACCAACTCCCCGACTACGACGAACTCCGCGCCGCCGCCACCGTCGTCAGCGTGCTCCCCCACATGACCTCCGGCCGCCTCGCCTACGTCGCCGCCAACGAACGCATGCTCGCCTCGGTCGAAATCCTCATCGCCGTCTGGGACGGCATCCCCGCCCAGGGCCGGGGCGGCACCGCCGACGTCGTCGAACAGGCCAGGTCCGAAGGCGTCCCCATCGAAGTCGTCTGGCCCCCCGAGGCTCGCCGCAAATCCTGACCAGTTGGCAGTAGTTACGAGCCTGTTGATCATGAGTTGGTGGTACTTGCAGACGCCATTTGATCGAGGGCCGAAGGCCCGAGCCCCAGGTCGCCGCAAGGCGCTCCCCCGCCGAACCCACTAGACCGGACGAGGGAAGTTCGTCGGCAACCGGACCAACTCCGCCTCCACCCCTAGCACCCCCCACCCCCGTTGATCACGATTTCGGGGCATGGCAGCCGAACCACTCACCCGCCTGGCCGATCACCAGAACGCGCTGCGATCAGCCCTACGCGCCCTCCAGGCCACCCCACCCGGCAGCCCCGACTTCCCGGACTTACTCGCCGACACCGACAAGGAAGTCCAAGCCGTCATGCACGCCCGCAGGGACGTGGAAGCCGCGAGACTGGCGACCCCGAACCGGGCGATCGCCGCGGCCACCGCCATCGCCGCCCTGATCGTCGTGATCGGCTGGTTCGACACCTGGTCCCTGCTCTCCCTCGTCCTCGCCGTGGCCGTCGCCGCAGCCGTCCTCGTCGACCCGACCGGCCGCACCCTCTGGGAGCCCAAAGCAAGGACCGTGGCCATCACCGCGGCATTGGCGGCTGTCATCCTCACCCCACTGACAAACGGCTGGGCCGCCGCGGCGGTCGCAGCGGGCGTGGCGTGGTGGGCGTGGAAGGTACTGCGATGAACATCGACCCGGTCAAGGCCCTCGACGACAAGCTCGACCGTCTCAAGAAGGACCTCAAGCAGCTGGGCGCCCGCATCGACGACACCGAAACGACGGCGGCCCAGCAGCAGCTGAGCACCACCAACCAGATCCGCGACACCAACCGCAAGCTCTCGAAGTCCAACGACCGGGTCACCGAGCTCGCGGAGAACGTGCACCGCCTGGAGCGTCTCCTCGTCGCGCTCAACCGCAAGGTCCGGGCAGGCGACACCCAACGGGCCGACTTCGACGACTGGCCCGAGATCGGCAAGCCGTTGCTCGCCAGGATCCTGGCGGGCCAGGATGCCTACGCGCGCAAGACGTTCACGCCGCAGGAAGCCAAGGACACCCGCAAGGCCATCGCCGAGTACGACCGGCGAGCGCACGAGGCCATCGACGCGGCGGAAGCGCTCACCACTCTCCCGCCGAACGCGGAGTCGTTGTGGCGCAAGAAGTACGACAACTGGCAGAAGTTCGTCAAAGCAGGCGAACGGCCGGAAGCCCCGGACGAGCCAGGGCACGCCAAAGACGCCGCTGCCAAGTCGGCGGGCAATGAGGCCGTCGCGGAAGCGCGCGCCAAAATCCGCGAACGCGTCGAGGACGCGGTCGCGCGCGATCTGCTGTTCCCCGCGTGGTTCGAGAACATGCTCGGACCGGCCGCACCGCCCGGCAAAGCGGACGATTGGCTATACACCGCAACGGATGTCGTGTTGTACCGGCTGCTGCACGACATCACCAGCCCGGCGGACGCGCTGGGCCAGGCACCCCAGGATCAGGGGCACCGCAGGAGCCTGCACGAACGACTCATCGTGGAATGCGCGGAGTACCGAAAGCCATGAGACAACACCGGACAGGGCGCCTCTGTCCGGTGTAACTCAACTAGGCCAGCTCAAGGCTGAAACGCTGCTGGACAGCGTCCACCGCGAGGACCTTCACCTGCACCGCAGAACCCACCTCGGCCTGCTGGCCGTGAAGAAGTCCGTGTGCCCCGGCGGGGTGCTCGACGAAAGAGCCGAACGGGACGGTCGAGACGACCTTCCCGGAGAAAACATCACCAACGTTGGGAAGCATTGCGCATCACCTCCTCTCCAAGCGCGAGTCCCAGAAACACTCAGCGCTGGATCCGGAGGGGCCCTGATCAAGTCAGGGCCGGGCAACCGTTCCGCTCACGGCACAAGGCCGACCCGGCAGTCATACCAAGAACATTAGCCACCACGGGCCGTTGTCCGCAATGGATTCTAGTATCAGTCACATGTTGGAGACGTCCGCACGGCTGCTGAAGCTGCTCTCGTTGCTGCAGGTGCGGCGCGACTGGACGGGCCCCGAGCTCGCCGGCCGGCTCAGTGTCGACGTGCGCACGATTCGCCGTGACGTCGACAAGCTCCGCAGCCTCGGCTACCCCGTCACGTCACTGCCCGGCGCGACGGGCGGCTACCAGCTCGGCGCGGGCGCGGAACTGCCGCCACTCCTGCTCGACGACGATGAGGCGGTGGCGGTCGCCATCGGGCTCAGGACCGCGGCGAACGGCACGATCTCGGGCATCGAGGAGACGTCGATGCGCGCGCTCACGAAGCTTGAGCAGGTGCTCCCCACGCGGCTGCGCCGACGGGTCCAGGCACTGCAGGCCCACACCGCCACTCCACTGACGGCCGCGGGACCGACCGTGGACGCCGAGACGCTCACGATCATCGCCGCCGCCTGCCGCGACCATCAGCAGCTTCGGTTCACCTACGCCTCGACGCAGGGCGAGCCGACGAAACGGCTCGTGGAACCGCAGGGGCTCGTGCACACCGGCCGCAAGTGGTACTTCGTGGCGTGGGACGTGTCCAAAGAGGACTGGCGGACGTTCCGCGTCGACCGCATCACCGCCGAGCCCACGCTCGCGGCACGCTTCCAGGAGCGCGAACCGCCTGCGGAGTCGCTGGCGGAGTACGTGTCACGGCAGGTCGCCTCGTCGGTCTACACCTTCCAGGCGGTGCTGACGATCCACGCGTCCGCGCAGGCGGTGGCCGAGCTGACGTCGCCGACGTCCGTGTCGCTGGAGCCGATCGACGACGGCACCTGTCTGATGCGCACCGGCGCCGAGTCGCTGGACCGGATGGTGTTCTACCTGCTGTACATGGGCTTCGAGTTCGAGGTGCACGAGCCGCAGGAACTCATCGACCATGTGCGAGTTCTCGTCCAACGTCTCAAGAACGCGATTAGAGTGCACGAGTGACAGACTTCGCCACCGCGGCGGACCCGTTCCGCCGCGAGCTGCTCGCCCACTGTTACCGGATGCTCGGCTCGCTGCACGACGCCGAGGACCTGGTGCAGGAGACGTACCTGCGGGCATGGAAGTCCTACGGCAAGTTCGAGGGCCGCTCGTCGGTGCGCACCTGGCTGTACCGGATCGCGACGAACGTGTGCCTGACCGCGCTCGACAGCCGCACGCGCAGGCCGTTGCCGTTCGGGCTGTCGCAGACCGCGACCCAGGAGGACCCGCTCACCCGGGACCACGAGATCGGGTGGCTGGAGCCGTTCCCGACCGACCCGGCGGCCATCGTCGCGGAACGGGAGAGCACGCGGCTCGCGTTCGTGGCCGCGCTCCAGCTTCTTCCACCACGGCAGCGCGCGGTGCTGATCCTGCGTGACGTGCTGCGGATGAGCGCCGCCGAGACCGGCGACCAGCTGGACATGACCGTCGCGGCCGTCAACAGCGCCCTGCAACGGGCCCACGCACAGCTCGAGGACATCTCCGAAGACGCTGTCATCGAACCGAAGGACGCCAAACCGCTGCTGGACCGGTGGGTGACGGCGTTCGTAGCCAAGAACATCCCGGAGATCGTCGCGATGTTCACCGAGGACGTCGTCTGGGAGATGCCGCCGTACCCGCAGTGGTACCACGGTCCGGACATGGTCGCGTGGCACCTCACGAACCAGTGCCCGGCCGTCCCCGGCGGCGCGCGAATGATCGAGACCGAGGCGAACGGCCAGCCCGCCTACGGCCTCTACCTGCGCGAACAGGACGGCGTGTTCCGGCCCTTCAACCTGCAGGTCCTGGACCTGAAAGCGGACCGGATCACGCACGTCGCGTCGTTCTTCGACCTCAGTCTGTTCCCGCGGTTCGGGCTGCCTTCGACCGCATGAACTCCCCACGCCGCAAAGGCCGGTTCACGACGCGCATGTCACCGATCCAGCCGTGCAGCGACTTCTCGATGACCTTGTTGTACGCGTAGGCACCGACCAGCCACGGGTCGCCGGCCGTCGAGATCCCGCGCGCGGGCGTAGAAGGGTTGCGCAGCAAGGGAGAGCCCTCGACGTACAACGTGGTGTGCACGCCGTCGTTGACCACCGCGACGTGCCACCACGTCTCGAACTCCATCTCATGGCCCCAGTTCGTGGACAGGCCAGGAAGGTTGCGCGGGAACACCGCCCACTGCAGGCTACCGCCGCCCGCGAGGTTCAGCGTCGCGATCGGCTCGCTCGGGTCGTCACCGGTCTTACCCGCGGCCGAACCGGGCGCGAGCTTGGTGAACAGGCCGCACCACGGGTGGTCGAAGCCCTTGGGCAGCTTCAGGAACAGCTCGATCGTGTAGCCGCGCTCGAACGTCTGCCTGTTCAGCGACGCGCCATCCACAGTGGACAGATAGCCGTCCTTGCCGAAGTACAGCGAACGGTGCGAGGGCGCGAACCTGTGATGATCATCAGACCCGGTCAGTGAGCCGGTCTGCCGGAGGTCGTTCCCGTTGCCGGACAGGTCCTTCAGCCCTTCGCCGAGCCGCCAGTACGCCACCGTGCCGCGCACCAGCACGTCACGAGCAGGCTGCGGCGCCGGCAGCACCGGCGGGTCGAACCGCGCGAACCGCTGCTCGAAGTCAAGGGCGACACTGAACCGGTCGGCCGGTCCGGTCAGCTCGATCTCCTTGCGCTCCAGCGGGTTCAGCGTCCGCTTGCCGAGCAGCCACGGCGACAGCGTCCGGACGTCGATCACCCCGCGGTCCAGGTCGAAGTGGTACAGCCGGATCATCGCGCCGCCGCCGTAGTAGCGGTCCTGGTAGTTCGTGATGTGCACGTGCACGTCGTTGCCCGCGGCGTTCCGCATGGTCGCCCGAGCGGGCGGCCAGAAGTGACCGTTCAGCGTCAGGAAGATCTGGTCGTTGTCCTTGATCAGCTCGTCCCACAGCTTGCGCCCGTAGTCGGACATCGCCGCGACTCCGTCCGCGCCGTCGTAGACCAGCTCGTGCGTGGTGAGGATGACCGGCAGCTTCGGGTGCCGCGCCACGACCGAGCGTGCCCACGCGAACCCCTTGGCCGACATCCGCCAGTCCAGCGCCAGCACCAGCCAGTCGCGCCCGGCCGCACGGAAGACGTGGAACGAGTTGTAGCCGTCCGGGCTCGACCCGCGGAACGTCGGCGAGTGCCGGAACCGCGCGGGCCCGAACCGGTCGAGGTACGGCGTGCGGCCGCGCTGGTCGTCGGTGCGCGAGTCGAGGTCGTGGTTGCCCGCGAGCACGCTGTAGCCGACCCGGCGCCGGTCGAGCACCTCGAACCGCTCGCTGATGTCGTCGATCTCGCTCTTCAGGCCGTTCTCGGTGAGGTCGCCGAGGTGGCTGACGAAGGCGATGTTCTCCGGCTTCTGGTTGTCGAGCAGGTACTGCATCGTCGCCTTCAACGGCGCCGAATCGCCCCGGTCCTGGTCGAACATGTACTGCGTGTCCGGAATCACCGCGAGCGTGAACCGCCGTGCGTCCGGGTCGGGCCTGCCCATGCCGACAACGATGTCAGCCTGTGCGGAACCGGGCGTGACCAGGGCGGCAGCGGCAGCGGTCGCACCGGTGCCGAGCAGGAAGGAACGGCGGGACGCAGTCATGGCGCGGATCGTAGGTGTGCTTGACCAACCGCAGGCGAACGGCGAGCGAAACCTGTCCTCAAGAGACACCCACCTCGATAGCATCGCTAACTATGTCTTGGGGGATAGCGGCCGCCGGCCTCGTCGTGGCGGCGGGCGGGCTGCTGCAAGGTCTGATCGGCTTCGGGCTGGCGCTCGTCGTCGTGCCACTGCTCGCGCTGATGGATCCGACGCTGCTGCCGGTTCCGGTGCTGATGGTCGCCACCGCGCACGCGTCGATGTCGCTGGCCAGGGAGTTCGGCCACGTCGACTGGCGCGGCGTCGGCTGGGCGATGGCGGGACGGCTGCCGGGCACCGTCGTCGGCGTGCTGATCGTCGACTCGCTCGACCCGAAGGGGTTCGGGCTGGTGGTCGGCGGGTCGGTGCTCGGCTGCGTGCTGCTCTCCATCACGTCCTGGCGCCCGCTGCCCAACCCGAAGTCGCTGGTCACGGCCGGGTTCGCGAGCGGGTCGTTCGGCACGGCGACGGCGGTCGGCGGGCCGATGGTCGCGCTGCTCTACCAGAACCAGGCGGGGCCGCAGGTCAGGGCGACGCTGGCGGCGTTCTTCGTGCTCGGCTCGGGCGCGTCCGTGGTCGGCCTGCTCGTCACCGGCCAGGTCGCCGAACGGCAGCTGTGGGCCGGTCTCGCGCTGGTCCCGTTCCTGATCGCCGGGTTCCTGCTGTCCGGGCCGCTGCGCAAGCGGATCGACGCGGGCGGGATCCGCACACCGATGCTGGTCGTCGCAGGACTGAGCTCCGTCGTGCTGATCGTCAGGAGCCTGCTGTCGTGATCTGGTTCGCGGCCGCGACGGCGGTCTTCGGATTCTTCACCCGGCCCGCCTGGGTCACGCTCACCTTGGCCGGGCTCGCCACCGCCACGTTGGGCGGCATCGGCCCCGCATGGATCGGACCGTCGGCCTTCGGCCTGGACGACGACAAGATCGGGCCCCGGCTCGTGATCGCCGCGGGACTTCTGGCGTGGTCGGCCCGCAACAACAGCTGGCGGATGGCAGTCGCCGCGGTGGCGTTCGGCGGGCTGTCGGTGTTCACCGATCACACGTTCGCGCCCGCGCTGGTGCTCTTCGGTGCCGCCGCACTGGCCGCCGGGCCGAGAAAGAACCCCTTCTGCATCGGCGGCGTCGTGCTCGTGACGACGACGCTCGTGCTGACCTACGAGGGGTACGTGCCGTGGAGCTGGCTCGTCCTGTGGTGGTCGACCACGATCTTCACCGGGGCGGGAGCGGCCGTCCTGCTCGTCGTCGCGGCGCCGAGGCCCGCCTGGGTCGCGCTCGCGATCGCCGCGTTCTCGGCACTGGCCACGTACACGGCGACGACCGGCACGGCGATGCTGGGCTACGTGTGTTCGAGGCCCGGTGTCATCTGCGGGTCCCAGCCCGGCTGGTACGCCACCGAGGATAAGCTCCTGGGCCCCGGCGACGGCGGGATACTCGGCCGCGGCTACGCGTATCCCGACACGTTTCAGATCGCGCCGGTGTGGTTCGCGGTGGCGGGACTGCTCGGCTGGGCGATCCGCCGCCGCAGCTGGCGGGTCGCCGTCGTGGCGGCCGTGTTCGCCTCCGCGATCTGGGCGAGTCCCGACCAGGCCGCCCTCGTGCTGTTCGCCGCGCTGGCGGCGGCTTTGGGTCCCCGCAAGGACATGCACTACCTGGCAGGGGCCGGGATTCTCGCGCTGGCAGTGGTCGATCAGCGCGAACCGTGGACGCTGGCCGTCACGATCGTCGCGGTAGTGGCCACGCTCGCCCTCGGAATTTGGGCGCTGACAAAGAAGAACGGACTCAACGGAGCCGTGGCGCTGATTGCTCTGGCCACGGCCCCGCTGACGCCGTTCCTCACCGCGGGAGTGCTACTGGCAGCACCGTTGATCAGGCGAACGGCTGCACGTTCGGCTGGTACACCGAGCCGTCGGCCGGCGGAGTGAGGTCCACCAGGTACTTCGCCACGGCCGCGTCCGTGCCCGCCGAGCGGCCGAGGATGCAGTGGCCGAACGAGTCGACGCTGATCAGCCGCGCGTTGCCCAGCTGCTTGGCCATACGCTCCGAGAACAGGTACTGCGTCGCCGGGTCGTAGTAGTTGCCGACCACGACGATCGGGTTCTTGGTGTTCCGGTTCCACGGCCCGACCCAGCGGTCCGGGTTACGCGTCGGCCAGGTCGGGCACGTCAGCAGGTCCGACGCGGCCTGGTAGCGGCCGAACGTGGGCGACTCCTTCTCCCACCGGTTCGCGGTGTTCTCCCAGAAGCGGTTCGTCCGGAGGAACGGCTTGTCGGTGCAGTTGACCGCGTAGTACGAGTCGTCCGCCGTGTACGGGGTGTCCGGCAGCGGGTCGACGTCGGCGCGACCGGCGTTGTTGTTCAGCGGCGCCGGAAGGTCCACAACGGACTGTGCGCCGAACGCGGCGGCAGCGGGGTTGAGAGCGTTGTGCACGCTCTGCAGCCACGTCACGAGCGCCGCGAACCTCGGCACCGAGTACAGGTCACCGGCGACGCGGCCGGTGACATCGGCCAGCGTCACCTTGGTGCCGTTCGGCAGCGTCGCGGGCGCCCTGCCCAGCGCCGCACGCATGTTGTCGAACTTCTTCCTGGCGTCACCCGCGAACGCGCACTTGGCGGCACCGGCCGCATCGCAACGCCGGAGCATCGCGTCGAGCGCGATCTCGAAACCCTTGGCGCGCTGGCGGTCGTACTCCGCGCCGTTGCTCAGCCGCAGCTGCGGGTCGACGTTGCCGTCGATCACCATCGCCCTGGTGCGGTGCGGGAAGATGTTCGCGTACGTGGCGCCGAGCAGCGTGCCGTACGAGAAACCGACGAAGTTGAGCTGCTTGTCACCGACGGCCTCACGCATGACGTCGAGGTCACGCGCGACGGCTTCGGTCGACATGTGGTTGAGCAGCGGACCGGCGTTGATCCTGCAGTAGTCCGTGTAGGCCTTGGACTGCCGGATCGAGCTCGCGATCTCGTCCTTCGTGCGAGGCAGGGCGAACCAGCCCTCGTTCACCGCGTCGGCCTCCTCGGCCGTGCGGAAGCAGCGCACCGGGGCACTGCGCGCGACACCGCGCGGGTCGAAGCCGATGGTGTCGAACCGGTCGAGCACCGAGGCCGGGAAGTAGTTCTTCGCCACCGCGCCGCGCAGGAAACCGGAACCGCCGGGACCACCGGGGTTGAGGAAGATCGAGCCGATCTTGCGCGACGGGTCGTTGGCCGGCCGCTTCATCATGACGATGCCGGTCTTCTCACCGCGCGGCCGCGAGTGGTCGACGGGCACCTCCTGGACGGCGCAGGTGAGCCGCGCGCGCTCTTCGGGCGTGACCGTGGCGGGCAGGCCCGCGAGCTGCTCCGCCGAGCACTGCCCCCAGGCAGCGGGTCTGACGGCGGCGGTGTCGGTCTGGGCGGAGGCTGTGCCCAGACCGGAGACAAGGGTGCCGGCCACGAGCGCGCTCGCGACCAGGGCACGGACAGATTTGGCTGATGACGTCACGGACGCAGCCCATCACCGACCGTGCATCGTTTGTACCCGCCTATCGGAGGGTTGTGGCCCGAAATGCCGAACGGTGGCAGTGCTCGAGAGCACTGCCACCGTTGCGGGGACGATCAGGCGAACGGGTCCACGTTGGGGTGGTACACCGAGCCGTTCACCGGCGCCGTGAGGTCGACCAGGTACCTGGTCACCGCCGCGTCGGCACCGGCCGAGTCACCCAGGATGCAGTGACCGAAGGCGTCGACGCTGATCAGGCGGGCATTGCCCAGCTGCTTGGTCATGCGCTGCGAGAAGATGTACTGCGTCGCCGGGTCGTAGTAGTTGCCGACCACGACGATCGGGTTCTTGGTCTTGCGGTGCCACGGGCCGATCCAGCGGTCCGGGTTGCGCGTCGGCCACGTCGGGCACGTCAGCAGGTCCGACGCCGCCTGGTAGCGACCGAACGTGGGCGACTCCTTCTCCCACTTGTTCGCCGTGGTGACCCAGTTGCGGTTCGTCTTCGCGAACGGCTTGTCGATGCAGTTGACCGCGTAGTACGAGTCGTCGCCCGTGTACGGGGACTCCGGCAGCGGGCGCACGTCCGCGCGACCGTTGAGGTTGTTCAGCGCCGGAAGGTCCACAACGGACTGTTCACTGAACGCCTGTGCGGAGGCGTTCACGGCGGCCGGGTTCTGCGCCACGTGGATCTGCTGCAGCCACGTCGCCAGCGCCTTGAACGTGCTCGGGCTGTACAGGTTGCTCGAAGTGCGGCCGACGACGTCGGTCAGAGTCACCTGCGTGCCGTTCGGCAGCGTCGTCGGGCCCTTGCGCAGGGTCTCGCGGACGTTGTCGTACTTCTTGCGGGCGTCACCGGAGAACGCGCACTTCGCGGTGCCGACCGTGTCGCAGCGCTTCAGGAACGCGTCGAGTGCGATCTCGAATCCCTTGGCGCGCTGGCGGTCGTACTCCGCACCGTTGGTCAGGCGCAGCTGCGGGTCGACGTTGCCGTCGAGGACGAGTGCGCGCGAGTTCTGCGGGAAGATGTTCGCGTAGGTCGCGCCGAGCAGCGTGCCGTACGAGAAACCGACGTAGGTGAGCTGCTTGTCGCCGACGGCCTGGCGCATGGCGTCGAGGTCGCGGGCGACGGCCTCGGTCGACATGTGGTTGAGCAGCGGACCGGCGTTGATCTTGCAGTAGTCCGTGTAGACCTTGGACTGCCGGATGGAGCTCGCGATCTCGTCCTTGGTGATCGGCAGGGCGAACCAGCCCTCGTTCACCGCGTTGGCCTCCTCGTTGGTGCGGAAGCAGCGCAGCGGGGCACTGCGGCCGACACCGCGCGGGTCGAACCCGACGAGGTCGAACTTCTCGAGGATCTCGGGCGAGAAGAAGCTCGCGCCGAACGCCGAGTAGATCAGGCCCGCACCGCCGGGACCGCCGGGGTTGATGAACAACGAGCCGATCTTCTTCGACTGGTCGTTCGCAGGGCGCTTCATCATGATGATGCCCGTCGAGTCACCACGCGGACGCGAGTGGTCGACGGGCACTTCCTGGATGGCACAGCTGACCCTGGTGTGTTCGGCGACCGGGATCTGAGCGAGCACATCCGCCGCGCACGGCCCCCAAGCGGCGGGTCTGACTGCAGCGGCGCCGGTCTGGGGGGCCGCCGAGGCCGCGCCCAGACCGGAAACGAGGGTGCCGAGCACGAGCGCCGAAGCGAGCGCCGCGCGCGTGGCACGCATAGATGCAGGAGAAGTCACTGGTGCAGCCCATCACTGACGCTGCACCAGCAGTACCCGCCTATCGGAGGGTTGTGTCCCTAGATCGCTTGGGCCAATGAGACGGCGAACCTGTTCTCCGAATCGGTCCACCAGCGGTGCAGAGCGAACCCTCCGTGCTCCAGTTCCTTGCGCACACCCTCCTCCCGGAACTTGGCGGAGACCTCGGTCCGCAGTTCTTCGCCTTCGTGGAACTCCACCGTCAGGCCGAGTTCGGCGAGCGTCACTCGCATGTCTCGTTTGGCGCGCAACCGCATCTCGATCCACTCCTGCTCGGCGTTCCACAGCGCCACGTGCTCGAACGCGTCGACGTCGAAGTCTCCGCCGACCTCGCGGTTGAGCACGTTCAGCACGTTGCGGTTGAACTCCGCCGTCACGCCCTGCGAGTCGTCGTACGCGCGCACCAACGTCCCGGGGTCCTTCACGAGATCCGTGCCGAGCAGCAGCCACTCCCCCGGCTGCAGCACGTCGCGGACGGTGCGGAGGAACTTCTCCCGCTCGTCGGGGATCAGGTTGCCGATCGTGCCGCCGAGGAACGCGACCACCCGCGGCGACTCGCCTGGCAGCAGGCTGAGGTGCTGGGTGAAGTCGCCGACCACGCCGTGCACCCGGAGTCCGGGGTAGTCGGCCATGATCGCGTGGGCCGCGTCGGTCAGGGCGGTCACCGACACGTCCTGCGGCACGAACTCGCGAAGAGTGCCGTGGTCGGTGAGGGCACTGAGCAGCAGCCGGGTCTTCTCCGAGGATCCGGAACCCAGCTCCACCAACGAGTGCGCGTCGGTCGTCCGCGCGATCTCGTTCGCACGGTCGCCGAGCACCTCACGTTCGGCGCGCGTCGGGTAGTACTCGGGCAGGCGCGTGATGTCCTCGAACAACTCGCTGCCGACCGCGTCGTAGAACCACTTCGGCGAGACCCATTTCGGGTCCGCGGTCAGCCCCGCGCGGACATCCGCACGGAGCGCGTGTGCCGCGTCCTCGGGCTTGAGATGAACGTCCAGCACCGGCTCGGTCATACGGGTCGAACCTCCACAGTGGATGGAACAGCGGTGACCACGTGCCGGTCGGGGATCTCCCGCCAGCCAGGGTCGTCGTCGAGCGGCTCGGACGCGAGCGTCACGCTCTGTCCTTTTTCGAGTACCCACAGGGCATGCGTCCACGTTGTGCCCACGAGCACTTCGCCGTTGGTCAGCAGGAAGTTCAGGCGCGACTTCGGGGCCGCGTCCGCCACCTCGTTGACCAGTTCAACAAGAGCCTGCGCCGGGTTCTTCCCGGTTTCCAGCCTGCGCCGCAGAACGGCCCACAGCAGCGCGGAGTCGGTCGGGGCGTCCATGGTGAGCAGGTCGGTGACGTCGAGCGTCTTCGCGAGCCCGGCCACGGTGTGCGGCCAGCCGTCCACGCGTCCGTTGTGGCTGAACAGCCACGTGCCATCGGTGAACGGCGCGCACGCCGCGTCGGCCACCGGCATGCCCGTGGTGGCCGACCTGACGGCGGCGAGGAACGCAGTGGATTCGGTCGCCGCCAGCTGACGCAGGTTCGCGTCGCTCCACAGCGTGCCCGCCCGGCGGTACCTGGTCGGGCCGGGGAACCAGCCGATGCCGTAGCCGTCGACGTTGACGGTTCCGCCCGCCCGCATGTCGCCCGGCGCGTAGGACTGGCGCTCCAACGAATGCGGTGCGTCGTAGAGCAGGCCCGCCATGGGCACGGCGGGGCCGAGGTAAGCCAGATGGCGGCACATCCGGCTAGGCGTCCCTGGCGCAGCGGAAGCCGGCGAAGATCTGCCTTCTGATCGGGTAGTCCCAGTTGCGGAACGTCGCCCGCACCGCGGACTTGTCGGTGCCGAACGAACCGCCGCGCAGGACCTTGTAGTCCGGGCCGAAGAAGACCTTCGAGTACTCGGGGTACGGGAAGACCTCGAAGCCCGGATAACCGTGGAAGTCCGACGACGTCCACTCCCAGACGTCACCGATCAGCTGGTGCACGCCGTAGGCCGACGTTCCGGCCGGGTAGGCGCCGACCGGGGCCGGGCGCAGGTGGCGTTGGCCCAGGTTGGCGTGCTCCGGCGTGGGATCCTCGTCGCCCCACGGGTAACGGCGGGACCGCTGGCTCTCGGGGTCGTACCGGGCGGCCTTCTCCCACTCCTGCTCGGTCGGCAGTCGCTTGCCCACCCACGTCGCGTACGCCTGCGCCTCGAAGAAGCACACGTGCACGACGGGCTCGTCCGGCACGATCGGCTCGGTGACACCGAACGCGGTGCGCGTGAACGTGTTCCCGTCGCGCCGCCAGAACCTGGGCCCGGTGAGCTTGGCGTGGGCGCGGTGCATCCAGCCCTCGTCCGTCCACAGCCGACGGTCGTGGTACCCGCCTGCCGCGATGAACTCCGCGTACTCGGCGTTCGTCACGGGCGTCGTGTCGATGAAGAACGAGTCGACGTGGACGGCGTGCGCGGGACGCTCGTTGTCCAGTGCCCACGGTTCGTCCGATGTGCCCATTTCGAACGGTCCGGCCGGAATGAACGCTTCCGTTGCGGCGACAAGGTTTCCGGCCGGCGGCGCGGGCGCCTCGAGCACCGGGTCGCCGATCCGGAGCTGGTGCGTGGCGAGCATCGTCTCGTCGTGCTGCTGCTCGTGCTGCACGATCATGCCGAACGCGAAGGCGTTCTCGACGAGCTTGCGGCCCTCCAACGGGACCTTCTCCAGCACGTCGAACACCTTGCCGCGCACGTCACCGACGTACTGCCGGGCCTCTTTGGGATTGAGCAGCGGCAACTCGGTGCGGGCCGAGCGGCCGTACTTGAACGCGTCGTAGAACTCGTCGATGTCGCTCCGCACCGGTTCGCGACCGCCGACGTCGCGAACGAGCCAGAGCTCCTCCTGGTTGCCGATGTGCGCCAGGTCCCAGACCAGCGGTGACATCAGCTTCGAGTGCTGCCGCACGAGATCGTGCTCGTCGACGGCATCGGTCAAGGCGGTGGAACGCGCGCGCGAACGCAACAGTTCCTCCGCCACCTGCTCGCGGAGTTCTTCGGTCACAGCTTCCCCTCAAGCTCCTGGCTGATGGCGCTGATGTGGTCATGGGAAAGACCGGTGCGGTGCAACGCGTTGACGCCGATATCGACGACATCTCTGGCCGCTCTCGCGACGCGTTCGTCCGCCAACCCGTACCGCGCGGCGATGAGCCACCGCCCGGCCGCCCGTTCCGTCGCCGCCAGCACGTCGTCCACAACGGAGGAGTCACTGAACAGCGCGACTAGCAGCGCACTCGGCGCGATCCACCCGCCCGGCGCGGGCGTGTCGAGGTATCTGATCTCGATGTATCCGCGCGGCCGCACCGGCGGGAACATCGTCGACATGTGGTAGTCGAGGTCGTCACTGGTGGGGCTGCGATCGAGTGCCCCGTTCACCCAGTCCGCAAACGTCAGTCTTCGCGGCGGAATCCAACTTGGACCCGGTCCACGAACGACGATCACCGGCGCGTCGAGCACCCTGCGCGCATAGGCTTGTGCCGGATCGGCGCACACAGCGCTCGGCCTGGTGCGCACGGGATCCGTGCCGTACAACGTCCGCATGCGCGCGGACGCCCATTTCTCGTGTCTGCCGCCGATGCTCGGCGAGTTCGCGAACAGCGCGTTCAGGACGGGCCCCAGCGCGTGCACCGCCGCCCATCTGGCTTCCAGGTGCTTCTGCTCGCCGAAGTCGAGGCACACCTGCAGGCCCGCGGTGCTGCACATCATCGCGATGCCGTCCGGGCCCACGTCGCCGAACGCGTGCTCCATCGCCGCGTATCGGGGCACCTGCAGCATGCGGCTGGGCCCGCGGTGCTGGTCCGCACCTCTGTCACCGAGCACGAGGCCGTGCTCCGCCAGCATGACGGTGAGTTCTCGGATGTCTTTTTCGACTGTTTCGAAGAGTTCCGGTAGCGAGGCGCAGGGAGGGGTGGAGATCTCGACCTGGCCGCCTGGCTCGACGGTCAACGGGGTGCCGCTGGGCAACGGCCGCTGGGGGCTGTCCGGGATGAGAGTGGGTGGTGCGTGCTCGCCCATCGCCGCGGCGAGCCTTCGTGGATCAAGACGCTGACCAGGGTCTTCCTGGTGGTGAACGGTCCATTCGAGCTCTACGCCGAACAACCTCGGTGGCCCGTGCTTGAAACAGACCGAGGCCACGTACGCCTCAGCCTCGGCCCGGTCAGCAAACCTCGCCGGCGCCGGTTGGTCACGCAACGCAGTCACGCTGCCACACTCCCCGTGATCGAATCGCGCACTCGACGCTACACGCGGGGTCTGACAGTTGCACGCCCTCAAACCCTTACGGTTCAAGGGTGTGCCCGTGCGCACGCGTGCGCACGGGCACTACGAGAGCGAGGCCACACTTACGGGGAGTGCCTACGGCTTGGCCGTGGAGTCGCCCGAGAGCTTCGCCTGACCCACCGCCGCCTTCTTCGCGGCGGCCTCGACGTCGGCGACCTTCGAGTTCTTGTTGATGCCGGGCAGCGCCTTCACCTTCACCGCGTAAAGGGTGAACACGTACGTGTGCTTCGAGCGCGGGCACGGACCGAAGAACTGCTCGTTGACCGACGCGTTGCCCATTGCGCGCTGGTGGGCGCCCTTGAGCTCGGGCTCGACCAGGTCGTAGCCCTTCTTCAGGCCTTCGGGCAGGCCCGTGGCCGTGGCCGGGATGTCCCAGGCGGCCCAGTGCTTGCCACCGTTCGCGAGGTCGACGAAGACGAGCGCGTAGGACTCGGCCTTCACGTCGCCGCCGGTCCAGGCCAGCGGCGGGGAGATGTCGTTGCCCGCCTTGTGGTCGAAGGCGCAGGAGTACTTGTCCGGGATCTTGCCTTTGTCCTTGTACGCCGTGCTGGTCAGCGTGAGCGGCGCCGGGGCGGCGGCAGCGGGGGCCGCGACGACGAATCCGGCGGCCAGAGCCAGCGCTGCGATAGCGAATTTCCGCACGAAAGAACCTCCAGGTAAAGGGCGGCGGAGGTTTCTGACAAGACCATCGGACCACATATGAGTGACCGATGCAATACGACGAGTGAGTTCCCGTGCACTACTCTCCGCGATGAGTTCGCGTATCCGCCGCGCGAGCACTGTATTTGAGACGTGTTCACAAGGGAGAACAATGCGGAAATTCCAGCTCGGGCTGGCCGCGGCGGTAGCACTCACGGGCTTCGCCACGCCTGCACAGGCCGCCGAGGACACCTACGTCGTGGTGCTGAGAGAACACATCTTCAGCGCCTCCTTTACCACAGAACACGACCTGAGTGTTCGTCACACCTATTCGTCCGCGCTCAACGGATTTTCGGCGACGATGACAGCGGGGAAAGCGGCAAGCCTCGCGAAAGACCCCGACGTCACGATGATCCAGCGCAACCAGGTCCACACGCTGAACGACGAGCAGAACAACCCGCAGGCGTGGGGGCTGGACCGGATCGACCAGCGCAGCCACCGCTCGACCAGACGTACTTCTACTCGACGGACGCGGCGAGCGTGCACGCGTACGTGATCGACACCGGCATCCGCGCCACGCACCAGAGTTCCAGGGGCGCGTGAGGCAACGGCTTCGACTCGATCGACAACGACACCGACCCGCACGACTGCCACGGCCACGGCACGCACGTCGCGGGCACGGTCGGCGGCACCGAGTACGGCGTGGCGAAGAAGGTCACGCTGCACGGTGTGCGGGTGCTGGCCTGCAAGGGTGCCGGCACGCACCGAGAGCGTCGTCGCCGGCATCGACTGGGTCACCAATAACGCCGATCAAGCCCGCCGTGGTCGAACATGTCGCTGGGTGGCGGCCGGACGCCGTGCTCGACGCGGCCGTGAACTCGCTCCGTCGCCTCGGGTGTCACCTACGCGATCGCGGCGGGCAACTCCAACCGCGACGCGTGCTCCCACTCCCCCGCCAGCGCGGAGAGCGCGATCACGGTCGCCGCCACGACCCGTGACGACAGCCGGGCGTCCTTCTCGAACTACGGCAAGTGCGTCGACATCTTCGCGCCCGGATCAGGCATCCTGTCGGCGTTCAACACCTCCGACACGCGAAGCAGAGCGCGTCCGGCACGTCGATGGCCTCGCCGCACGTCGCCGGTGCCGCCGCGTTGTACCTGGCCAAGAACCCGCAGGCCACGCCGCAGCAGATCCGTGACGGGCTGATGAGCATCGCGACGGCGGACAAGGTGACCAACCCCGGCCCCGAGTCGCCGAACAAGCTGCTGTTCACCGACCACGGCATCACCCCGCCGCCGCCCGCACCCGGTTGCGGCCGCAAGTCAACGAGTCGACATCGACATCCCCGACGCGGGCGAGTACGTCGGCACGGCGATCCGGTACGCGGGCTGCAAGGGCAACGCCCCCAAGGCACCAAGGTCGAGGTGAAGATCCAGCACTCCGCCCAGGGCGACGTGCGGATCGAGCTCGTCGGGCCGAGCGGGAAGACCTACCTGCTGAAGGCGAACGGCACGGGTACGAAGTTCCAGCCGGTCTACACGGCCGACCTTTCCGCGGAGACCAAGAACGGTGCGTGGCAGATCCTCGTGCGCGACCGTTCCGAAGGTGACGTGGGAGTTCTCGACAGCTGGGCGATCACCCTGCCCAAGAAATAAAACATCGTGAGTGGTTTCCGTCGCTATAGCGACGGAAACCACTCACGACCTATCTATCAGGTGCTCGCGTTCGACCGCCCGCGCAACACGGTGTTGGCCGTGGAAGCGTTCTTGATGGCGGTTTCGATCTGCGCCATCGTCGACGACGAGGTGATTCCCGGAACCGCGGCGGTGTTCAACGCGTACAACGTGAACGTGTACGGGTTGGTGTTACCACCGGGGCACGGTCCGAAGAACTTCTGCGAGTTCGCACCGGAGCCCATCGCCTTCTGCTTCGCCCCACCCTGGTTGGGCACGGTGAAGCCGGCGCCCAGGTTTTCCGGCAGTGTCTTCGTCGCCGCCGGAATGTCCCAGATCGCCCAGTGCAGCTTGTTGCCGTTGTTCACCCGGTCGGCGAACACGATGGCGTAGGCCTGCGCGCCCGTGGACTCGCCCCACGCGAACGGCGGCGACGGGTCCTGACCCGCCGAACCGTCACCGGCGCACGTGTACTTGGCCGGGATCAACGCGTTGTCCGCGAACGCCGTCGAGCTCAACGCGAAGCCACCGGGCGGGTTGCCGCCTTCGTAAACGATGTCGACGTGCAGGATGCGGTCGTTGCCGGCCGATCCGTCCTTGTCCGCCGACGTGGTCAGCCAGATGTCGCCTTCCTTGTCGACCTCGACCGTGCGCAGACGGCCGTAGGTGCCCTGGAAGTAGATCTGCTGGTCGACCAGGTTCGCCGAGGCGTCGATCCGCATTCGGTAGACCCGCGCGCCGCGCGTGGTCGCCACGAACACGTGGTCGTTGATGATCGTCAGACCTGACGGTGACGCGGACGCCGTCGACCAGGTCTTCTTCGGCGGGACGGTGCCACCGCAGCTGCCGGAGGTGCCCTCACAGCCGGGCCAGCCGTAGTTGCCTGCCTTCGTGATCAGGTTGACCTCGTCCTGCGACGAGTTGCCGAACTCCGACGCCCACAGGCGACCCTGCGAGTCGAAGTCGAGGCCCTGCACGTTGCGGTGGCCATAGCTCCAGATCGCCTTGCCCGAGAACGGGTTGTCGGCGGGGATGGAGCCGTCGGGGTTGATCCGCAAGATCTTGCCCGCGTTGTTGTTCATGTTCTGCGCGTTGTCGCCGTTCTGCGCGTCACCCGTGGAGATGAACAGGTAACGGCCGTCGGGGCTGAAGCGCAGGCGGCCACCGTTATGGAACCGGTTCTTCGGCACGCCGTCGAGCAACGTCGTCCAGTTGGACAGCTGGGCACCGTCGAACTGCGCCCTGACCAGCCGGTTTCCGCCACTGTAGGTGTGATAGATGTAGATGAACCGGTCGGAGGCCCAGTTCGGCGAGATCTCGACGCCCATGGCGCCACCCTCACCGCCGGTGCCGACCGCACCAGGGACCTTGCCGACGACAGTCTTGTTGCCGGACTCGGTCACCCGCAGCACGTTGAACGTCTCGCGCTCGGTCACCAGCGCCGAGCCGTCGGGCAGGAACGCGAGGCCCCACGCCACGTCGACGCCGCCGGCGATCTGCGTCACCGTGCCGGGGTTCGGCACACCGGTGCCGCCACCGGCGCCCGGCTTGACCGTGATCTCGTTGGAGAACCCGGACAGGTTGCCCGCCCGGTCCTTCGCCCTGACCTTGACCTTGTACTCCTGGCCAGTGGTCAGGCTCGCGATGGTCGCCGTGGTGGCGGTGCCGTCCGCGGTCTGCTTCAGCGCACCGTCGACGTGGATCTCGTACGCGGTCACGCCCACGTTGTCGGTGGACGCGTTCCAGGCGATCGACGCGCTGGTCGAGGTGACACCCGTGCCGCGCAGGTTGCCCGGCGTGGTGGGCGCCTCGCTGTCCGGCGGCGCGGGCTTGGTGCGGCCGGGGACGTTGTTGGACGCCTGCGAGACGTTGCCGGCCCTGTCCTTCGCGAACACGGTCCAGTCGTACTCGGTGTCGGGCTGCAGGCCGCTCGCGGTCGCCTCCAGCACGTTGCCGACGCTCGTGACGAGCTGGCCGTGCTGGTAGACGTCATAGCCGACGACGCCGACGTTGTCCGTGGCCGCTTCCCACTTCAGCGACACGGAGTTGTGCGTCGAGCTGACGAACTGCAGGTTCTTCGGGGGCGTCGGCGCCTCGTTGTCCGCCGGGCCGGTCAGCACCGCGGTCAGCTTGTCGGCGTTCGGGCCGCCGTTCGCGGTCGTCGCGGTCGCCTTGATCTTGTTCGGGCCCGCCTTCAGCGTCACCTTCGCGGTGCGCGTCTGGTAGGTCGTCCACGCGCCGGTGCCGGGGAACGACACGGTCTGCGCGGAACCACCGTCCACGGTGACGGACACGGGCCGGTCGACCGTGGTGCCGTTGGCGTAGCGGAAGGTCAGCTCGTGCTCACCACCGGAGTCGGCGGAGATCGTGTACTCGACGGAGGAGCCGACCACGTTGTTGTAGTTGACGAATCCTCGCCCGGAGAAGCCCGCGTGGTTCGACTCGACGACACCCTGCGAGATGGTGCCGTCCTCCGCCTCCTGCTCCAGAGCGGGCACCGCGGTGGTCTCCTCGACCTCGATGTAGTCGAGGTTCGGCCCGCCGGTGGCACCGGTAGAGGTCAGCCTGATGGTGTTGGCGCCCGCGTTGAGGTTGACGGTGTTCTCGACGGACGTCCACGTGGTCCACGCGCCGGTGGCCGCGAAAGCCCGCTCGTCCACCGCGAGACCACCGTTGACGTTCACGTCGACCGGACGGTTGTCCGCGGTTCCGTTGGCGTACCGGAAGGTCAGCTTCGCCTCGCCCGCCTTCGACGCGTTGACGGTGAACTCGACCGAGCTCCCCGACACGTTGTCGAAGTTGACGAAACCGGAGCCGGAGAACCCGGCGTGGTTGGACTCCACCACGCCCTGCGAGATCGTCGCACTCTCCGCCTCGTACTTGACCGGCGCCGCGAGCGCGGACTCCGGTACAGACATCACTGCGATGGATGTCGCGAACGCAACACCCATCGTGCCGAGCGTGCGCAACGCCCGGCCTCTCTTCGGTGCCACTGTTGTGCCTCCCACAAGACGGGTAGGGGGATCACTTACTAGCGGCGGCGGAATTCAGTTATTGGATAGAAACTTTCCTAACTGTCGCGCAGATCACACCACTGCGTGACAGCTCTGTCAATGGGTTCCCAGAACTGCGGGAAAGCGCTTACCAGATCCCGTTACAGGTCCCGGTTCTCGGCGAGCGCGGCGACTAGATCGGCAACCGTCCGACTGACCAGGAGATCGACGAGGTGCACGCCTGCGGAGTCCCGCCGCTGCCACCCGAGGCGCTCGACGAGCGCCGACAGCTTGATGATCTCCTGCGTCTCCATGCCGCCAGAGGATATTGGTGGTCCTGATCATGTGTCCGCAGGCCCGCCCGTAGATCCACTCGAACGGGCACGAGCATGTCCTCGCTGGAAGATCACACCAATGGAGGTGTCCAATCCGTACGTACGGATTGGATTTCCCCGCCTCGGCCTGGGACGATCTCCGGGTGCCCAGGGTGAGCCAGGACCACCTCGACGCCCGCCGCCGTCAGATCCTCGACGGTGCGCGCTCGTGTTTCGCGCGCCATGGCTACGAGGGTGCCACCGTACGCCGTCTCGAAGAGGCGACGGGACTCTCTCGCGGTGCGATCTTCCACCACTTCCGTGACAAGGAGTCGCTGTTCCTCGCGCTCGCCGAGGACGACGCTCCGCGGATGGCGGACGTGGTCGCCGAACAAGGCCTCGTGCAGGTCATGCGCGATCTTCTGGAAGAACCGGAGAAAAGGGACCAAGAGCACGCCGCCGACTGGCTCGGCACGCGGCTGGAGGTCTCCCGCAGGCTTCGCACCGACCCGGACTTCCGCGGCCCGCTGGGCCGAGCGCTCCGAGCAGCTGACGGCCGCCACCCGCCAGCGACTGCTCCGCCAGCGCGAAGCGGGCAACCTGCGTGACGACGTCGATGTCGGCGTGCTGACGAGCTTCCTGGAACTCGTACTGGAAGGCCTGGTGTCGCACCTGGCGATGGGCCTGCCCGCCGACGACCTCGAGCCGGTGCTCGACCTGGTCGAGGAAACCGTGCGCCGGCACCGCCGGAGCTCTTGAAGCTTGTTCACGTACCGCGCAATGTGGGGGCATGGCCTCCACGATGAAGACCGCGGCCCAGTTCTTCGCGCTTCGCACGCTCGTGCGGGGCTACGCGCTGCTGGGTGATCCCTACGCGGCCGTGATCGCGTCGCCGCCGGACCGCGACCCGTACCCGATGTACGAGAAGGTGCGCACGAAGGGCGACATGGTGCGCAGCCGGATGGGCGCGTACGTCACGCCGTCGCGCGCGCTGTGCGACTCGGTGCTGCGGGACGGCAGGTTCCTCACCGCGACGTTCGACGAGGCGTCGATGGTGCCGATCACGCTGGTCAAGGAAGGCGAGAAGGTCGTCAATCCGGTGCAGGACTCGTTCCTGATGATGAACCCGCCCGACCACACGCGGCTGCGCAAGCTCGTGCAGCCGTTCTTCACGCCGCGGGCGCTGAAGGACCGCACGGAGTCGATCCGGCAGATCGTGCGGCAGTACCTCGACCGGCTGGACGGGCAGTTCGACGTGATCTCCGAGTTCGCGTCGCAGGTGCCGATCCAGGTGATCGCGGACCTGCTCGGCGTGCCGGACTCGGAGAAGGAGACATTCGCACGCTGGGGCACCTCTCTCGCGGAGACGCTCGACGGCGTGTGGTCGTACAAGCAGCTCAAGGCGTTGCACGCCACCATCGAGGAGTACAACGAGTTCATCGACGGCCTGATGGAGCAGCGACGCCGCAAGCCCGCCGACGACATCGTGAGCCACCTGGTGACGCAGCACGACGACCTCAGCCGCGAGGATCTCGTTGCCACGACCGGGTTGTTGCTGTTCGCGGGGTTCGAGACGACGGTGAACCTGATCGGCAACGGTGTGCTGAAGGCGTTCGAGAACCCGCACACGGTCGCACCGCTCTCGCAGAGTCCGGAGTACGCCGAGGGGTTCGTCGAAGAAGTGCTGCGGCTCGACCCGCCCGTGCAGTACACGATCCGTTGGCCGAAGGAACGCCTTGAGCTAGCAGGGGTTTCTCTGCCGAAGGGGATGCCGGTGATGCTCCTGCTGGCGGCGGCGAACCGGGATCCGCGGATCTTCAAGGACCCGCTGAAGTTCGACCCGACGCGGTCCAACGCGCGCGAGCACCTGGCGTTCTCGGCGGGCATCCACTACTGCATCGGCGCGGGACTCTCCCGCATCGAGGGCTCGGTCGCGTTGCACGAGCTGTTCAAGCGGTTCCCGGACCTGGTTCCGAACGGTCCGGTGGCGCGCAGGCGGTCGAAACTCATCCGCGGCGCGTTGCGACTTCCGGTTCGAGCGAACGACTCCGTTCGGTCACTCGCAGTGAAGAAGAGCTGACGTGGGGCGAAATTCGTCGCAGCACGTGCTCGACTTCACCCGCCTGGAGCAATGTTCGTGCCCCAATGACACACGTGCGTAGTGCATCCTTGAAGGCGAATGGGAGACCCGCCGCACCGCCGCCGCGACGGGCCTCCCATTCGCCTTTTGCGGGACTACTACTCGACGTCCGCCATCAGCTTGTGGATCGGGCCGGACGCCACGGCGAGCGCGATGCCGAGCACCACGGCCGCGCCGCCCAGCGTGAGGAAGTACGCCGAGGGGCTCGACGTGTAGAACTTCACGAGCTGCGCCGCCACACCGGTACCCGCCGACACGGCGAGGAACCACAGGCCCATGGTCTGTGAGGCGAACGCCTTGGGCGCCAGCTTCGTCGTCGCCGAGAGGCCGACCGGCGACAGCAGGAGCTCACCGCAGGTCATGATCAGGAACATCACGACCAGCCACAACGGCGTGACCGCGCCGTCAGCGGCCGAGTTGCTCGCGAAGTACATGAGCACGAACGACAGACCGACGAGCACCAGCGAGTACGAGAACTTGCGCGGCGTGCTGGGCGCGCGGTTCGCGAGCTTCACCCAGATCAGCGCGAACACCGGCGCGAGCGCGATGATCATGATCGGGTTGATCGACTGGAACCACGCGACCGGGAACTCCCAGCCGAACACGTGGTTGTCGACGTTCGAGTCGGCGAACTCGGCGATGACCGACGCGCTCTGCTCGAAGATCAGCCAGAACATCGCTGCCGCGATGAACAGCGGGATGTAGGCGATGACGCGCGGCTTCTCCTCCGGCAGCGTCTTCGGGCTGCGCAGCATCACGGTGAAGTACCCGATCGGCAGCAGCACGGAGATGACGCTGATCAGCAGGATGACGCCGTCGACGCCACCGACGAGGTACGCGGCCACGCCCAGGCCGACGATCGCGACGGCGATGGCACCGATGAGGCCGTAGACGCGGCCCTTCTCGGCGGTCTGCAGCGGGTTCGGCGCGACGGCGGCCGCACCGCGCAGGTACTTGCGGCCGAAGCGGTACTGCACCAGGCCGAGCGCCATGCCGACCGCGGCGACACTGAAGCCGGCGTGGAAGCCGATGCCCTTCTGCAGCCCACCGGTGATGAGCGGCGAGACGAAGCCACCGATGTTGATGGCCATGTAGAAGATCGTGAAGCCGGCGTCCCGACGCGTGTCGTGCTGCTCGTAGAGGCCGCCGACGACGGTGGAGATGTTCGGCTTGAGCAGACCCGTGCCGAGCACGACGAGGATCAGGCCGAGGTACACGCCCGCGAGGCCGATCGGCAACGCCAGTGCGATGTGACCGAACATGATCAGCACGCCGCCGTAGAAGACGGCGCGCTGGCCGCCCCACACGCGGTCGGCGAGCCATCCGCCCGCGACGCCGGACATGTAGACGGAGGTGCCGTAGATGGCGACGATGGCGAGCGCGAGCGTCTTGTCGACGCCGAGCCCGCCCTCGGAGACTGCGGTCCACAGGTAGAGGCCGAGAATGGCCTTCATCCCGTAGTACGAGAACCGCTCCCACAGTTCGGTGAAGAAGAGCGTGGACAGGCCTCGGGGGTGCCCGAAGAAGCCTTTGTCCTCGGTGGAGATGCCTTGACTGGGGGCGCTCACGGCCATCTGCCTCTCGTGTCAACGATGTCACGACGGATCGGTGCACATTACGCCGAACGCTCGTACGGTTAGAAATCAGGGTTGCGTCCGAGTGGCCCAAATCTCCTCATGGGGTGCGCACCTGAGCAGGATTTGATGCACTGCTGGGATGGATTTGATCCAGGCGCACGGTCTCGCGATGACAGAGTTCGACCGGAGGGTGCGGAAGATCGCCCCGGAGCAGTGGGCGCTGGGCACACCCTGCCGGGAGTGGTCGGTCAGAGACCTGGTCGGCCATCTCGTCTACGAGCAGCTCTGGGCCCCGGAACTGCTGGCGGGCTGCACGGTCAGCCAGGTCGGTGACAGGTTCGACCACGACAACCTCGGCGACAACCCGCTGGTCTCGTGGGTGGTGGCGGCCGCGGCGGCGCGCGAGGCGTGGCTCGAACCGGACGCGCTGGCCAAACCCGTGCACGTGTCGTCGGGGATGATCGACGCCGCCGAGTACTGCTGGCAGATGACCACGGACCTCGCCGTGCACACGTGGGACCTGGCGCGTTCGATCGGCGCTGACGAGACGCTGGACCCGGCGCTGGCATCGACCGTCCTCGGGTACGTGTCGCAGCGGATCGACGAGTGGACCGGTTCTTCGATGTTCGACTCACCGGTACCGGTCGCCGCGGACGCCGACGACCAAACACGACTGATAGGACTACTGGGACGTAAGCCCTAGGGGCTTGACACCCGTAACTTAAGTTGCCCAGAGTAGTGACTCCGCCGCTTTCAGTCAGGAAAGTTACCTGTCGAAAGAGGTGGCAATGCGCAAGCTCGCCCCAGGGCTTTTCGCCGTGGCCGCGTTGGTGGCCTCCGTCCTGGCCTCCCCCGCCGCCCAAGCCGCAGGACCCAGCGCTGCCGATCTGCTGGCCAAGCTGACGTCCTGTCAGCAGATCTCGAGTGGCAAGTACCGCACGGACACCGAGAAACCGGCGACCATTCCGGTCTGCGGCAAGACCGGCGCCGTCTGGTACAAGGCCGACATGGACATCGACTGCGATGGCCAGCCGACCCCCAGGTGCAACAAGAACACCGACCCGTGGTTCCAGCCGGAGACCGCGTTCCAGGACTCGAAGGGCAAGCACCTGGTCGCCGACCAGCTGCCCTTCGTAGTCGTGCCTTCGCCCAGCGGCACCTGGGACTACCGCAAGCACGGCATCCAGGGTGGTGGCGTCGTCGCGATCATCTTCAACAACAAGGTCGACTACGTCGTCGTCGGCGACACGGGACCGGCGAACATCATCGGCGAGGCCTCCTACGCGTCCGCGGTGAACCTGGGCATCAACCCGAACCCGAAGAACGGCGGGACCGACGGCCCGGTGCACTACCTCTACTTCAAGAACTCGAAGGTGTCACCGATCGAGGACCACGGGAAGGCCGTGTCCCAGGGTGAGGCCCTCGCACAGAAGTTCCTGAACGAGAACTGATTGCTTGAAGTGCTCCGCCCCGCATCCCCCAATGCCTCCTGCGAGGCGGAGCACTCCTCCCCCACTCGCGGCTCTCGGATCCCCCCGAACCTCGGCCGCACCGTATTTCTACCGGTTGGAGCGTTGTCCGGTGTCGGTGGCGGGCAACTGGACAACGAGGTCCGGACAACGTTTCGACCCCAAAACCCCAGCGCGTCCCCTGGCACCGGGTGTGCCAGGGGGCGCGGGTGCCGGACGGATCAGCCGACGTGTGATCGACGTCCGCACCGGTGGTTGGTCATGGGTGAACCGCTTCGTGACTCTGCCAGGCGCTCGTGACCACGCCCTGAACGTCAGATGACCGTCTTCTCCAGGGTGACCCGGATCCCGAAGTCGTCCTTCCGCTCGTCCACCCGTACGAACCCCGCGCTCTCGTACAGCCAGAGGCTGTTGGCGCTCTCGCCGCCTGTGAACAGCCACACGGTGCTGGTCGTGTGTGGTGCTGCCTGCGTCACCGCGTGCAGCAGCTTCCGCCCCACACCGCGCCCCGTGACGTCCGGCGCCACAGACAGCCGGGCGACCTCCATGCGTTCGCCGTCGACCTTGCCCCGGACACTGCCCACCAGCCGGTGCCCGTCCCACGCCCCGAGCGCGGGCATCCCGGACTCGATGTGCTTCACGATCTCTTCGAGCATCTCGGTCAGCGGCGGCAGATCCCACATGCCGTACCGCCTGGCCTCACCTATGTACGCCGCCCGCTGCACCGTGAGGACCTCGCCCGCGTGATGCGGCTCGAGCGGTCCGATGTGGACGCTCACGGCCCCGTCACCCCCGGCGTCCAGCTCTCCGGCAACCCACTCTCGGTGAGGATGATCTGATGCTCGTGGAACCCTTCCGGCGCACCCGGCTGCCACGGCCACTTCTGGTCCGGCGTCGGCACGATGATCTGCACCGCCGCGAACTCCGACCCGTCGTAGAGCAGGTACGCGCTCCCGAAGAACTCCGGGTAGAACCCCTTGTAGACCCGCTCGAACGTGATCGGCACACCGTTGAAGAAGTCGAAGTAGAGCCTGCCCGCCTGGAACCGCTCCCCCTGGCTCGCCCGCTTCACGTAGGCGTTGATCAGCACCTCGCCCATCCCTTGGTCGAGCCCGATCACCACCGCCTCCGCCACCCCGAACCGCCGCCACGCGCCGACCGAGAACGCGTACCCGGCACCCTCGTTGTCCGGCGGCACGACGACGGTTGTGTGGCCGTGCTGGTCCGCCTGCGAGAGCAGCCGTGCACGCAACTCGATGTCTTCGTCCGAAAGCACGAAACCCACCCTACGCAAGCCGTTCCCCGTGCCGCCCGCTTAGAGGCCCTCCAAGACTCCCTGGACGGTTGCTCGGCGTCTGCCCGGCACGAGCACGCGTTCACGCGGGCAGCACCGCCGCCGTCTACCGCCGTATCAGCCTGACCAAAGCAAAACGGGCGGACGAGCCACTCGGCCCGTCCGCCCGTCGAACCTGTGACGGTCAGTCGACCTCGGCCATGACCTCGTCCGACACGTCGAAGTTCGCGAAGACGTTCTGCACGTCGTCGCAGTCCTCGAGCGCGTCGATGAGCTTGAAGATCTTCTTCGCGCCATCGACCTCTAGCTGCACCGAGACGGACGGCAGGAAGCTCGACTCGGCCGACTCGTAGTCGATGCCGGCATCCTGCAGTGCCTTGCGGACCGGGATCAGGTCGCCGGCCTCGGACACGACCTCGAAGGCCTCGCCGAGATCGTTGACCTCGTCGGCGCCGACCTCGAGGACGGCCATCATGACGTCGTCCTCGGACGTGCCGGCCTTGGGGACGATCACGACGCCCTTGCGGCTGAACATGTACGACACGGAACCGGGGTCCGCCATGGAGCCGCCGTTGCGGGTCATGGCGGTGCGGACCTCGGTGGCGGCGCGGTTGCGGTTGTCGGTGAGGCACTCGATGAGCACCGCGACGCCGTTCGGGCCGTAGCCCTCGTACATGATGGTCTGCCAGTCGGCGCCGCCCGCTTCCTCGCCGCCGCCGCGCTTGCGGGCGCGTTCGATGTTGTCCAGCGGCACCGAGTTCTTACGGGCCTTCTGGATCGCGTCGAACAGCGTCGGGTTACCGTCCGGGTCGCCGCCACCGGTGCGGGCCGCCACCTCGATGTTCTTGATCAGCCGCGCGAAGAGCTTGCCGCGCTTGGCGTCGATAGCGGCCTTCTTGTGCTTGGTGGTCGCCCACTTGGAGTGGCCGCTCATTTCTCCTCCGTCGAACCGAGAACCATGTCCACGAACAGGCGGTGGACGCGCTCATCCCCCGTGAGTTCCGGATGAAACGCCGTGGCCAGCACGTTGCCCTGCCTGACCGCGACGATCCTACCGGCGGCATCGCCCGCCTCAGCCGTAACGGGCACCGTAGCGAGAACCTCGACGCCCTCGCTCACCGCCTCCACCCAAGGTGCGCGGATGAACACGGCGTGCACCGTCTCACCGGCCAGGTCGAGGTCGGTCTCGAACGAGTCGACCTGCCGTCCGAACGCGTTGCGGCGCACGGTCACGTCCAGGCCGCCCAGCTGGTTCTGGTCCTCGCGGCCGTCCAGCACGTTGTTGGCCAGCAGAATCATGCCCGCGCACGAACCGAACGCGGGAAAGCCCGCCTTGATCTTGGCGCGGAGCGGCTCGAGCAGTTCGAAGTTCGCCAGCAGCTTGCTGATGGTCGTCGACTCGCCGCCGGGGATGACGATCCCGTCCAGTTCGTCCAGCTCTTCGGGGCGGCGAACGGGGCGCGCGGTGACATCGCACTTCGCGAGCGAGATGAGGTGTTCCTGAACATCACCCTGTAGGGCGAGCACACCGATGACAGGCGGGGCAGCGACAACCATGCCACCAGCCTATTCGAGCCTGGTCAGACCGCGCTTCGCCGGTCGGGTTCGATGAGCAGCACGACCCGTTCCTCGTCACGCGGGTACGGCTGGCCGATGTACTTCGTGGCGATCCGGTCGACGATCTCCCAGCCGGCGTCGCCGTCCAGCCACTCCACGACCCGGCCGCGGAGGATGACCGGCTCGAACGGGTTTCCGGCCTCGGTCAGGGAGATCGCGACGCGCGGGTCGCTGCGCAGGTTGCGGGCCTTGCGGCTGCCGGGGCCGGTGAGGATCGCGATGTGGTCGCCGTGCGTGCCGATCCAGACGGGGACGGAGTGCGGTCCGCCGTCGGGCAGGACGGTGGCGAGGTGGGCGAGCGAGGTGCCGTCGAGCACGCGGCGCAGGGTCGAGTCGATCATCGTGGTCAGCTCCTGATGTCGGGGTGGACTAGCGCTGGATCTCGTAGCGGAGGTGGGTGACGCCGGGCGCGGGAACGGCCTCGATGAGGTTGAGTCGCACGTGTTCGGGCATTGCCTGGAAGAACGGGCGGCCTTCGCCGAGCAGGATCGGCACCTGGTGCAGGATCACCTCGTCGACGAGCCCGGCTTTGAGCGCCGAGGCCAGCACGCCGCCGCCCATCAGACCGATGTCCTTGCCCTCGGCCAGTTCCTGGGCCTTCGCGATCGCGTCCGCGATGCCGGTGGTGACGAGGGTCTGCCGTTCGGTGATCTCCGGCGCGGGGCGGTGGCTGAGCAGGACGAGCTTGGCGTTCGGGTGCGGGCTGCCGCCGCCGAAGTGCTCGGAGTCCTCGTAGGTGTTGCGGCCCGCCACCATGGCGCCCACGCGTGCGGCGAGGAAGTCGAAGACCTTGGCGCTGGGCTCGCTCAGCTTGAAGCCGTCGAACACCTGACTGGGCGTGTCGCCGTCGAAGTACCAGTCGAACAGCATCGAGCCGTCGCCGAGCCCGCGGCCGGCGCCGGGATCGCGGCCCGTGATGAACCCGTCCGCCGACACCGAGTGCGCGCTGATGACCTTGCCCATGATCCGCTCCCCGCTTGGGTTCCTTTAAGAGACTTGACGACCGTAGCAGCCAGAGTTTCCTAAGGGAACCCCGAGCGCTAGAGTAGGCGGTATGCAGCGCACGGACTACAGCAAGATGGCGTGCTCGATCGCGCGCACGCTCGACGTCATCGGCGAGCCGTGGTCGCCGCTGGTGCTGCGGGACGTGTGGGCGGGGATCACCCGGTTCGAGCAGATCCAGGCCGACCTCGGCATCTCGCGCAAGGTCCTGACCGAGCGGCTCAACCACCTCGTCGACCAGGGCGTGCTCGAACGTCAGCCCTACGACAAGCGGCCGCGCTACGAGTACGTGCTGACGGAGAAGGGCGCCGAACTGGTCGACCTGCTCATGGTCATGGCCGGGTGGGGCGACAAGTGGCTCGCGGGCGAGGCCGGTCCGCCGGTGATCTACCGCCACCACGCGTGCGGCGAGATCAGCGGGGCGGGCTCGCGCTGCACGCACTGCGGCGGGCCGATGCACGCGTTCGACGTCGACCTGCTGCCCGGCCCCGGCTCAGCCGCCTGACAGGACCCGCAGCGCCCGCAGTGTGTTCCAGCGGCTCGGCCCGCCGCGTGGTTCCAGCTCGAACCAGACTTTGCCCGGATGCGGGGCTGTCACCGGCCAACGGCCGTTTCGGCCGCATTTCGACTTCAGGGTGTGTAGCGCGTCTCCGAGGCGTTCGTCGTGAAGTGAGTTCACAGCCCAGAAGTGGTCTAGCGCCCGCAACACGTCGTAGCGCCACCGGGGTGGGAACACGGGGCGCAGGAACCGCGGATGCACCACCGCCCCGGTCCGATGCGAGCGGTACAACCGGTGTGCCAGCAGGAACTCCCGTGCCCGAGCAGCGGCCGCGGCGTCCGGCATGCCGTCCAGCACATTCATCGTCGTGTGGAACGAGCTGTGCTGCCCCGACGCGCAGTTCCACCCGCCGTCAGGCCGCTGACCGGCCAGAACATGCTCGAGCACCTCGTCGTGCGGCAGCGACGCCCAGGTCAGCAGGGTCAGCGCGAACCCGGCGATGCACATGTCCGCACGCCAGATGTCGTCGTCGAGGAACAACGCGCACGAGTCGCGGACGACCGACCCCGGCAACCCGTACTGCCGCAACTCCAGCAGCGAGTAGGTCGTGGAGATCCACTTCTCGCCGTAGAGCTTCCGCGTCCACCGCCCGGAGGCATCCCGGCGGGACAACAGCTCGGCACCCCAGCCCGAAACGGCGACGCGATCGCGCTCGGCCTCCCACTCGGCGGCGGGCGCGTCCGTCAGGTCACGCAGGACCTGCCACCGGATCGCCGGATCCGAGTCCAGCAACCAAGAGAGAACCTCCTCGTCCACCGCCGAAACGGTAGTCGAGGAGGTTCAGAAAAGCAGGAGGTCAGTCGACGGTGACGAGCTCCTTCTGCCGCACGTCGCGCGACTTCACGAAACGCCACCCGAGGAACAACACCAGCGCCAGCACCGGAATCGACCAGAACGCGATCTTCTCCGCCTCACCGGAGAACGCCATCTGCCCGATCACCAGCGCGAGGAACACCAACGTGCCCCACGAGGTGTACGGCGCACCGGGCATCCGGTACGAAGGCCGCTCGACCTCCCCGCGCAAAGCCTTCTTCCGCAACCGCATCTGGCAGATGATCAGAGTGGCCCAAGTGGACACCACACCCAACGACGCGATGGCGATCGCGATGTCGAACGCCTCCTTGGGCACCAGGTAGTTCAGCACCACGCCGGCCAGGTACGCGACACCGGTGAAGAGGATGCCGCCGTAGGGCACGTGCCGGGCGTTCATCCGACCAGTGAACGCCGGAGCCTCCCCCTTCTGCGCCAGCGACCGCAGGATGCGGCCGGTGGAGTACAGACCCGAATTGCACGAGGACAGCGCGGCCGTCAGCACCACGGCGTTCATGATGTCGCCGACAGCGGGGATCCCGAGAGCCGAGAACACGGTGACGAACGGCGACTCGGTGCCGGTGAAGTGGTGCCACGGCAACAACATCGTGAGCAGCAGCACCGAACCGACGTAGAAGATCGCGATGCGGTAGACCACGCCGTTGATGGCGCGCGGCATGATCTTCTCGGGGTCCTTGGTCTCGCCCGCGGCGATACCGACGAGCTCGATGGCCGCGTAGGCGAAGACAACGGCCTGCAGCGTCATGAGCGCGACGCCGAAGCCGGCCGGGAACAGACCGCCGTGGCCGAGCGTGTTCGAGACGGACGCGGTGGTGCCGCCGATGTCCGCGGCGCCGATGACCAGGCTGGTGCCGACGACGAGGAACGCCACGATCGCGGTCACCTTGATGACCGAGAACCAGAACTCCAGCTCACCGAACAGCTTGACCGACAGCATGTTGATGGCCACCAGAACCACCAGCGCCACCAGTGCGGTGATCCACTGCGGCAGGTCGGGGAACCACTTGTGCATGTAGATCGCGATGGCGGTGATCTCGGCGATGCCGGTCATCGCCCAGTTCAGCCAGTACATCCAGCCCGAGGTGAAGCCCGCCCACGGGCCGATGAACTCGCGGGCGTACTCCACGAAGCTGCCGGAGACGGGGCGGTGCAGGACGAGTTCGCCCAGCGCGCGCATCACGAAGAACGCGGCGAGGCCGCACACCGCGTAGGACAGGATCAGCGACGGGCCCGCGGTGGCGAGGCGCCCGCCCGCACCGAGGAACAGGCCGACGCCGATGGCGCCACCGATCGCGATCATCTGCACCTGGCGCTTGCTCAGCGCCTTCGTGTAGCCGTCCGCATCAGTTTCCACAGAACTCACAAGGAGGTTCCTTCCGAATGGAAAAAATCCCGCGTCGGAACCTCCCGCGCCCCGACGCGCCGATGCCGGGGACCTTAGTAAGCGGCAGTCATCACCAAGTAATCGCCTGGGGAAGGCTTAACGTAAGCGACATCACACAGCGCGGCGTTTAGGTCGTCCCAAATGTCCTCGACGTGCTCCAGACCGACGGAAATGCGAAGCAAATTCTCCGGAACGCCCGAAGCGCGCAGTTCTTCGGCGGGTACCAGGCGATGGGTGAGCGCCGAAGGGTGCTCGATCAGGGTGTCGACCGAACCCAGCGACACGGCGGGCGTGATGAGCCGCAGCCGCCGCACGACATCGGTCGGATCGCCATGGACGCCGAACGCGATCATCGCGCCGGTCCCCCGCATCTGCAGCGACGCGGACGGGTAGCGCACGAACTCGACAGCGTCATGCTCGGCAAGCCGCGAGGCCAGCACGGCAGCGGACCGGGATGCCGCCTCGACCCGCAGCGGCAGAGTGGCGAGCCCGCGATGCAGCAGGTAGCCGCCCAACGGGTGCAGCACCGCGCCGGTGATGATGCGGACCTGCCGCAACGCCGCCGCCAGCGACTCCGCGCAGGCCACGACGCCGCCGAGCACGTCACCGTGCCCGCCGAGGTACTTGGTGCCGGAGTGCAGCACGTAGGACGCACCGTGCAGCGCCGGGTTCTGCAGCACCGGAGTCGCGAACGTGTTGTCGACCATGACCGGCACCGATCCGGCCTGCCGCACGACGTGCTCGATGTCGACGAGGTCCAGGTTCGGGTTCGCCGGCGTCTCGAGGACGATCAACCCGGTTTCCGGCCGGATCGCGGAGGACACCAACCCCGCCTCCACGTACGTCGTCCGCACGCCCAGCAGCCCGGACGACAGCAGGTGGTCGGTGCCGCCGTAGAGCGGGCGCACGGCCACGACGTGCGGTTTTCCGGCCATCACGCACGCCGCCTGCACCACGGCGGTCACCGCGGCCATGCCACTGCCGAACGCGACAGCGGTCTCGGTGTGCTCAAGCGCCGCCAGCGCCTTCTCGAACCGCGCCACGGTCGGGTTGTGCAGCCGGGCGTAGACGGGTGAGGCCGCGTGCGATGCCCCGGTGGCCCACTCACCCAGCGCGTCCCCGCCGAGCGCCTGGTCAGGCACGGGGTAGGTGGTGGACAGGTCGATGGGAGGCGCGTGCACACCCAGCTCGGCGAGGTCGTCGCGGCCGCCGTGCACTGCAGTCGTCTCGATGCGAGTCATGGCCCGAATGGTGGAGACTGCATCGGCAAAGCGGTGACCAGACCGCAGCAGCTTCGGCAGAGAGGCGAAACACCGTGCTGGATTCGATCGACGAGGCCATCGTGCGGGAGCTGCGGAAGGACGCGCGGCTGCAGAACAAGGACCTGGCCGAACGCGTCAACGTCGCGCAGTCCACGGCGGTGGTCCGTCATCGCGCGTTGCGGGACCGCGGCGTGATCACCGGCTACCACGCCGAGGTCGACCTGAGCGCGGTCGGACGGCCGGTGCAGGCGATGATCGCGGTGAAGATCCGGCCGCACACCAGGGAGATCGTCGACCCGTTCATGACATACGTGCTGAGCCTGCCGGAAACGCTGGCGCTCTCCCACGTGACCGGTCCTGAGGATTTCCTGGTGCATGTCGCGGTATCGGACGTGGGCCACCTTCAGCGTCTTGTGCTGGACAAGTTCACCAGTCGGCGAGAGGTGACGGAAGTGCACACTAATCTGCTCTTTTCCCACGTTCGGAAGCACTGAATTCACGAAGCGAGACGCAAGGCGGGTGCGAGCTGGTCGCGGCCGTCAATGCCGAGCTTGCGATAAACCTTGGTCAGGTGGATCTCCACGGTCCGCAGCTGCACGAACAGCGCGGCGGCGATCTCGCGGTTCATCTTGCCTTCGGCCGCCAACGCGGCGACGCGCCGTTCGGACTCGGTCAGTCCGGCGGGCCCGGCGGCGAGCTCCTGCCGGATCTCCTCGGCCAGGTCCTCGACGCCGCAGTCGTCCGCCAGGTCGACGGCGACCCGCAGCGAGGCACGGGCGGGCTTCACCCGACCGGCGAGGTGCAGCGCCCGGCCCAGCGCGAAGTGGCTGCGCGCCCGTTCCAGCACGGCCCCGGTCGGGGCCAGCAGCGCGACGGACTCCTCCAGCAGCACGACGCCGTCCGCGCCGAGCAGCACACCCTGTTCCCGCAACGCCGCCGCCAACGGCAGCACCGCACCGCACTCGCGCGCCAGGCGTTCCTCGACGGTGAGGTACTCCCCGCCCAACGGCAGCCGCCACGACAGGCAGTCGCACCCCCGCGAGCGCAGCCGTTCGCCGCAGTCCATCAGGTCGCGGACGCCGTCCTTGCGCCGCTCGGCGACCATCCGCACCCGGCCCCGCGCGGCCAGCAGGCCCGGCGCCCCGAACAGGTCCGGCACCTCGCCCGGCACCACGTCGAACACCGCAGCCGCGTCCGCGACCTCACCCATCTCCAGCAACGCCAACGCCAACTCGGTCAGCGCCGCGAACATCGGCGTCGAAATCCGCACCGCGCCGCAGCTCTCCAGCACCGCCAGCGCCTCACGGGCATCGGCCTCGGCCGCCGCCGGCCTGCCGAGGTCACGCAGACAAGCCGAGCGGGCCGTCAACGCCGCCGCCACGCACGGCCGGTGCTGCCACCTCCGCGCCACGGTCAGCGCGCGGTCCGCACGGGCATAGGCAGCAGCCAGCTCGCCACGCAGCCGCATCAGCGCGAGCGCGCGCAGGTACGGTTCGAACTCCAGCGGCGACGACGGCACGACGTCCGGGTCACCCACCACGTCCGGCTCGAACTCCGGCTCCTCCCCCAGCAACGCCAGCAGACCCGGCAGCGCGGGGTGCGCGGGATCCGCCTCCCCCAGATGCTCCACGGCCGCCGGAACATCCACATAGGACTCGACCTCGCCGAGCTCGGCAAGCAGTTCACCCGATCCCGGCTCGTCCAACGCGCGACGCAGGTACCGGACGGCGTCCGCGACCCGGTTACGCGTGCGAGCCCGGCCCGCGGCCGACACGAGTACCTCGGAGGCCCACTCCTCGTCGAGCGGGCGGGTCTCGACCAGGTGCTCGGCCACCGCTTCGGCCGACGCGCCGGTGTCGGTCAGCAACCGGGCCGCGGCGGTGTGCAGGTCCTGCCGTTCGGTGATGGTCAGCTCTTCGCGCAAAGTGTTGCGCACCAACGGATGCACCAGCTCGCCGTCGGCCGAGAGCAGACCCATCCGGTGCAGCGCGGCGATCGTTCCGGCCAGCTCGCACGGTTCGGCGCCGATCAGCTCCGCGACCCGCGGCAACGTCACCTCGCCGCCGAGCACGGCCAACGCGTGCAACGCATCCGGTGCGTGCGCGGCGAGGCGACGCAGGCGGACGTTGAGCGTCGGCAGCAGCGCGGGCGCGGTCACCCCCTCGACCTTGCCGGTGAACGCACGCAGAAGGTTCAGCAACAGCAACGGGTTCCCGCCCGCCACCGCCCGGCAGGCGCCGACGAACGCGTCGTCGACGGCGAGTCCGAGCTCATGCTCGACCAGCCTGCGGGAGGCGCCGAACGACAGCTCGTCGAGCCGGATCTCGGTGGTCGTGGCGGCGAGCAACTCTTCGAGCGTCTGCGGGCCGGTACACACCTCTCCCGCGCCTATACCCGCCAGAGCGAAGACCGGCAGATGCTCGATGCGGTGTGGAAGGGTGCTCAGCCACTGCAACGACGGCTGGTCGACCCACTGCGCGTCGTCGACGACGATGGCGACCGGGTGTTCGGTGGCCATCCGCGCCAGCGCACGGTGCAGGACGTGCAGCTCCGGCAACGTCACCGGGCCGGGCTCGGCGAGCGCGTCGCACAGGCCCAGCGCGGCGGCGATGCGCGGCAGGTGCCCGACGTCGTCGCCCGGTACCTGCCGGGCGCAGACGAACAGGCGGCTCACCACGCCGAACGGCAGGTCGCGTTCGAGATAGCTGCCCCGCGCGGCCAGGACGATGAACCCGCGTTCGGCCGCCAGCTCCCGCGACGCGCTCAGCAGCGCCGTCTTGCCGACCCCGAGCCCTCCGGAGGCGACCACCAGGTGCCCGTCGCCGCCCGCCGCCGCGGACAGCGCGTCCGCCAGCTGGTTCGTCTCCCGGTCCCGTCCGACCAGTCCAGGTTTCGCAGCCATGTCCCTATCTGAGACCTGCCACCCATCAGCCCCCTATTGCGCAGGCATCACCCCCTATGCCACCCCGATGAGCCTCAACCCCGCCGTCGTGGCCGCTGCCAGCAGGATCACCGCCACGAACGGCAGTTTCCGCCACGCCGCGAGCCCGCCAACCAAGACACCGACCGCCAATGCCCAGCCGCCGAACTGCTTGCCGTTCGTCAGCGCCGAGACCGCCACCAGCGCCAACAGCAGCACCGTCGCCGAAGCCGACAGCAGCTCACGGACTCGGTCCGGCAGCGTGACGCGGTCGCGCAGCAACGGTCCCGCGATCCGGATCGCGAAGGTTCCCGCGGCCAGGATCAGGACTGCGGTGACGGGCACGGCTCCCCCTTTTTCGTCCGGAACACGAGCAGACCGGCGAGCGCCAGCAGCACCGGCAGTCCCGCCGGCAGGAACGGCGTGGCGGCCAGCGCTATCGCGGCACCGGCCAGTGCCGCGTTGCGCGTGGCCGAGTCCTTCAGCGCGGGCAACGTGAGCGCGAGCAGCGCCGCCGGGAACGCCGCGTCCAGCCCGAACGTCATCGGATCACCGATCGCCTGCCCGGCCAGCGCTCCCAGCAGCACACCGGCGTTCCAGCAGAAGTACAGCGACACGCCGCACGCCCAGTAGGCCGCCCGAGCCTTCGCCGGGTCCTTCTGCGCCATCGCGAAGGCCGTCGACTCGTCGATCAGCAGGTGGCTGCCGACGATCCGCGCCAGCCACCCGTTGCCGAGCACGTCACCGATCGCGAGGCCGAACGGCAGGTGCCGCGCGTTGAGCACCAGCCCGGCCAGCACGGCCGCCGCGGGGCTGCCACCGGCGGCGACGATGCCGACGGCCATGAACTGCGAGCCGCCCGCGAAGATCACCACCGACATCAGCACCGGCATCCACCACGGCAACCCGGATCCGACCGAGATCGCGCCGAAGGAGGCGCCGGTCACCGCGGCGCCGAGTGCCACCGCGGCCACGTCACGCAGGAGCACAACATCAAGGGTTCGCCATATCGAACGCATCACCCACTACGATGAACACTTGAACGGGTGTTCGTCAAGACGAACGGATGGACTTCTGTGTCGAACGCACCACTCGACCTCATCGCCGCGAACCTCCGGCGTGAGCGCGACCGGGCAGGCGTCTCGCTCTCCGAGCTGGCCAAGAAGGCCGGTATCGCGAAGTCGACGCTCTCCCAGCTGGAGTCGGGCAGCGGCAATCCCAGCGTGGAGACCCTGTGGGCACTCGGCGTGGCGCTGGGCGTCCCGTTCAGCAGCCTGGTCGAACCCGCCGTGCCGCGCGTGCAGGTGATCCGCGCCGGCGAGGGCCCGGTCATCCACTCCGAGCGCGCGCACTACTCGGCCACGCTGCTGGCCGCGTGCCGTCCTGGCACCAAGCACGACATCTACTTCCTGGCGCTGGAACCGGGCGGCGCCCGCGAGTCCGAGCCGCACATGCCGGGCAGCGTCGAGCACATGATCGTGTCGTCCGGCCGCTGTCTCGCCGGTCTCGCGGACGACCCGATCGAGCTCGGGCCCGGCGACTACATCGTCTATCCCGGCGACATGCCGCACGTCTGCCGTGCGCTGGAGCCGGGCACGACCGCGGTCATGGTCATGGAACACACGGCCTGACCAGTCGATACACTCCCCGCATCACTTCTGGGGGGAAGCATGCCTACCGACCCGTTCGACAAGTTCTCGCCGCAAGAGCCCGACGTGACGCGGTGGAGACCACCGGCCACGGCGAAGTGGGTGCTGGCGATCACCGCCACGGTCTTCGTGGTGCTCGCCGCCGTCGCGGGGTTCGTCTTCTACGGCCTGGCGACCGCGCCCGAGCCTGGCGAGGGGCGCGTCGAGGCCGCGACCGAGAACCTGCCGACCCGCACGACCGGCCCGGACGACCCTGTCGTCGGTGAATGCGTGCGGGTGGAAGGCAAAGTGATCACGCGGGTCGGCGGCTGCGCGAAGGGCACGCACAACCACGTGGTCGCCGACGTGAAGCGCGGCGGTGAGGACTGCGGTGCGGCCAGTACGAAGGACCAGTACGTCCGGTACATCTACAGCGGCTCGATCGGCCTCTGCCTGGCCCCGGTGTACGTGGACGGCCAGTGCTACGGCACCGCGCCGGTCTCGGGCAACGGGGACATCCCGAACCTCGGCTGCGACCGGCTCGGGGCACTGCGGGCAAGGGTGCTCACGGACACCGCGGGCGCGTGCACCCCGGAAGAACGCGATCGGCTGGTGTACCCGGAGATCCGGACGACCTACTGCTTCACGCGGATGAACTGATGCGCCGCTGCTCGGCCTCGGCGAAGAGTCGCCCAGATCGGCCAGCCGGTAGCGAATCGTGCTCAGGGTGCCCTTGTCCCGTTCACGACCGGCCGCCCACCGGTTCAGCTCCGCGCGGGCCAGCTCCGGCCGTCCCGCGAACGTGGCGCGCTCGACCCAGGTCAGCGGGTCCTCGTCGGCCGGGTCGGAGAACGGCGCCTCGCGCCGGCACTGCGTCTCCTGGGCGGCGAGCCAGCGCACCAATGCGAGGTCATCGGGCCTGCGGTCGTACTGCAGCGCCCACAGCACCTTTGCCCGCGGCACGGCGTTGGCGTCACACTCGTAGCCATGTGGGCCCGTGGCGCGCTCGTAGCGCAGTTCCTGCCACACGGCAGACGAACCCCGCATCCGCTCTAATTCGAGCCGCGCCGCTTCCATCACGCGGAAAGGGTCTCATCAGGACCAGGGCACAAAAAAGGGAGCTCTCCCGGCTCCCACTTAACCTTATAGCAGACAGGGGGCCTTGCGGCAAGGCCCCGTTCGTCCTCAGAATCATCGCCCTATGCCGAATACCAGGCGCTGTGGGGAGCACGTGTCAAACCAGGGGTACGACGAAGAGCTGCAGTCCGAACGCGACTACGTAGCCGAGCTCTATGCACGGCTCGACACTGATCGCGCGCGCGTGAAGGGGGCCTACACGTCGGCGTTGCGCGGCACCGGTGGCACGGTCATGGAACGCGACCAGGAAGTGCGCGCACGGCACAAGGAGATGAAGCGGCTGGACGTCGCGGACGAAGGGTTGTGCTTCGGCCGCCTGGACGGCGTCGACGGCGACGTCTCGTACGTCGGCCGCATCGGGATCTTCGACGAGGAGAACGACTTCGAGCCGGTGCTGCTCGACTGGCGGGCACCGACGGCGCGCCCGTTCTACACCGCGACCGGCGCGAACGCGGAGGGCATGCGGCGCAGGCGGCAGTTCCACACGCAACGGCGGCGGCTGCTCGACTTCACCGACGAGATCTTCGGCCGGATCGGCGAGGACCGCGGCGACGTGGCGTTGCTCGCGGCGTTGAACGCGCCGCGCGGCGAGGGCATGCGCGACATCGTGGCGACGATCCAGTCCGAACAGGACGCGATCATCCGGCTCGACCATCCCGGCGTGCTGGTGATCGAGGGCGGTCCCGGCACCGGCAAGACCGTGGTGGCGCTGCACCGCGTCGCGTACCTGCTGTACACGCAGCGGGAGCGGATGGAACGGCACGGCGTGCTCGTGGTCGGGCCGAACCCGGCGTTCCTCAACCACATCGGGCGTGTGCTGCCGTCGCTGGGCGAGTCCGACGTGGTGTTCTCGACCGCGGGCGGCCTGCTGCCCGGACTGGACGTCACGCTGGAAGACGCGCCGGATGCCGCGCGGCTCAAGGGATCGCGGAAGATGCTCGACGTGCTGGCGGCGGCGATCGCCGACCTGCAGCGGCTGCCCGCGGAGGCGATTCCGATCGGGCTCAAGGACGTCACGGTGCACATCAACGCCGAGACCGCCGAGTGGGCCCGCCAGGAGGCGCGCGACAGCAAGCTCGCGCACAACGAGGCCCGCGCGGTGTTCGCCGACATCATCACCTACGTCCTCACCGAACGCGCGATCGGCCGGATCGGCAAGGGCTGGCTCGCCCGGTCGGACAAGCAGGGCTGGGAGGAGATGCGGCGGACGCTGAAGAAGGACCTCGCCGAGGACGAGGTGTTCGTCGCCGCGCTGAACTCGCTGTGGCCGATCGTCACGCCGGAAACGTTGCTGTCACAGCTCTTCTCCTCGCCCGAACGACTGGCGGCGGCGGGCGGCGACCCGGTGTTGCTGCGCGAGCAGGGCGACGCGTGGACGGTGTCGGACGTGCCGCTGCTCGACGAGCTGCACGACCTGCTGGGCCGGGACAAGGTCAAGCAGGCCGAGGACCGGGCCGCCGAGCAGGAGCGCCGGGCCCAGGCCGCGTACGCCGAGCAGGTGCTGGACAGCATGGTCGGCCGCCAGGACCACATGGACGACGAGGACCACCTGTTCGCGTCCGACATGCTCGAGGCCGAGGACCTGTCGCACCGCTTCGAGGAACACGACACCCGCACGCTCGTCGAACGCGCCACCGCGGACCGCGGCTGGACCTACCGGCACGTGGTCGTCGACGAGGCACAGGAACTGTCCGAAATGGACTGGCGGGTGCTGATGCGCCGCTGCCCCGGCCGTTCCTTCACGGTGGTCGGCGACCTCGCCCAGCGCCGTTCGCCCGCGGGCGCCACGTCGTGGGGCGAGATGCTCGAACCGTATGTGCCCGGCCGCTGGACCTACCGGTCGCTGACGGTGAACTACCGCACCCCGGCCGAGATCATGGCGGTCGCGGCACAGGTGCTCGCCGAGTTCGCCCCGGACGTCCAGGCCCCGGAATCCGTGCGCGCCAACGGTGTCCAGCCGTGGGCCCGCCAGGTCACGCCGCTCGAGCTTCCCGACGCCATCGCGGAGTTCGTGCGGGCGTCCGGCGGTGAGGGCACCAGCGTGGTGATCGGGCCGCCCGGCGTGCCCGGCACCGTGCCCGCGTCGGAGACGAAGGGCCTGGAGTTCGACTCCGTGCTCGTCGTCTCGCCGGAGCAGATCATGGCCGACGGTCCGCGTGGCGCGGCCGAGCTCTACGTGGCGCTCACCCGTGCCACGCAACGGCTCGGCGTGCTGCACTACGCACCACTGCCGAATGCACTACGCGGACTCACCCCACAGCGATCAGAATAGGAGAGACCAAACCTGGGGGAATCCACATGAGCATGCCCAACGAGCCCAGCTCGGACCACACGGACCTGTACCGGCCACCGGCAGACCGGCACAACACGGACCCGTTCGCGGCCTACTCGTCGGGCGCCGAACAGAAGCCGGCGACCACGAACAGCCACCGTCCTATCGGCGCGTACTACGGGCCGGAGCCGATCTTCCCGGTCGCGCCGCACCGCGACGGTGGCGGCGGCTGGAAGATCGCGTTGACCCTCACCGTGTTCTTCCTGCTGCTGGCCGCCGGAATCTTCTACTTCGCCACCGCCTAGAACCACGAAGGGCGCATCGCTTCCGAAGCGATGCGCCCTTCGTCGTGAGCTGCTTACCAGCCGCGCTCGGAGAGGCGGTGGGGCTCCGGGATCTCGTCCACGTTGATGCCGACCATGGCCTCACCCAGGCCACGCGAGACCTTGGCGATGACGTCGGGGTCGTCGTGGAAGGTGGTGGCCTTCACGATCGCCTCGGCGCGCTGCGCCGGGTTGCCGGACTTGAAGATGCCGGAACCGACGAACACGCCCTCGGCGCCGAGCTGCATCATCATCGCGGCGTCGGCCGGGGTGGCGATGCCGCCCGCGGTGAACAGCACGACGGGGAGCTTGCCGTTCTGCGCGATCTCCTTCACGAGCTCGTACGGCGCCTGAAGCTCCTTGGCGGCCACGTACAGCTCGTCCTCGGGCAGGTTCTGCAGGCGGCGGATCTCCTGGCGGATCTTGCGCATGTGCGTGGTGGCGTTGGAGACGTCACCGGTGCCGGCCTCGCCCTTGGAGCGGATCATGGCCGCGCCCTCGGTGATGCGGCGCAGTGCCTCGCCCAGGTTCGTCGCGCCGCACACGAAAGGAACGGTGAACGCCCACTTGTCGATGTGGTTGGCGTAGTCGGCCGGGGTCAGCACCTCGGACTCGTCGATGTAGTCGACGCCCAGCGACGCGAGGACCTGAGCCTCGACGAAGTGGCCGATGCGGGCCTTGGCCATCACGGGGATCGAGACGGCCTCGATGATGCCGTCGATCAGGTCGGGGTCGCTCATCCGGGCCACGCCGCCCTGCGAGCGGATGTCCGCGGGGACGCGCTCGAGCGCCATGACGGCGACGGCGCCGGCGTCCTCCGCGATCTTCGCCTGAGTGGCGTCGACCACGTCCATGATCACGCCACCCTTGAGCATCTCGGCCATGCCGCGCTTGACGCGGGCGGTCCCAGTCACCTGTTCAGTGCTCACGGGCAACCTTTCTCAAGTGGAAGTTCGGTGAACCCATCCTATGTCTCACGTGGCCCTCTCGCCCAAGCCACTGGAGCCCGGAACCAGGAGGCCACTTTGCGATCAACCGCAGGTCGTGAGGTGTGTCACGGCCGCTCCTCCGGAGACGGCGGCGAGGTCGCCGGGAAGTCGGTCATCCGGCCGAATCGCTCGTGCCGAATTGGGCTCCGCCGAATTCGGCACGAGCGGTTGACCGGATGACCGACGCGACCTCGCGAAGATGAGGCATCCCCGATTCACGAGCCGGGCCGCATCCGGATGGGTCCTCGCACTTGTACCGGGAGGTGAACGGGTGTGAGATCGAACACTACGACTTGACGGAGGTCGCCATGGGAAGCAAGAACTCCGACAACGGGACATCGGCAGGCGCGGTCGCTGTGGACGACCCGGCCAAGGTCCGCAACGTCGTGCTCGTCGGTCCGTCCGGCTCAGGCAAGACGACGCTCACCGAGGCCCTGCTCGCCGCCACCGGCGTGCTGAACCGCGCGGGGTCGGTCACCGAGGGCACGACCGTCTGCGACCACGACCCGGCCGCGGTCCGGCAACAACGGTCGGTGGGCCTGGCGGTGGCCCCGATCCACCACGGGGACGTCAAGATCAATCTCATCGACACCCCCGGATACGTCGACTTCGTGGGTGAGCTCAGGGCAGGACTTCGGGCCGCGGACGCGGCCCTTTTTGTTGTCAACGCGTTCGAGGGCGTCGACGCGGCGACCGTGGCGCTGTGGGAGGAATGCGCGATGGTCGGCATGCCGCGCGCTGTCGTGGTCACGCGCACCGACCACCACCGCGCCGACGTGCCGACCGAGGTGGCCGCGTGCCAGGAGGCGTTCGGCGCCGGTGTCGTGCCGCTGTACATGCAGGAAGGCGACCAGCTGGTCGGGCTGCTGACCGCGGGCGAGAACTACCCTGACGAACGCGCCGCCCTGATCGAGGGAATCATCGCCGAGAGCGAGGACGAGACCCTCATGGACCGCTACCTCGGCGGCGAGGACATCGACCAGGAGACGTTGATCGCCGACCTGGAGACCGCGGTCGCACGCGGGTCGTTCCACCCGGTGATGCCCGTGTGCGCCGCGACCGGCATGGGCCTGACGGAACTGCTGGACGGCATCGCGCGCGCGTTCCCGTCGCCTCTGGAGCACACGGTCCCCGACGTCACGTCGATCGACGGCATCCCGCAGCCCCGCATGGCCGCCGACCCGGACGGGCCACTCGTCGCCGAGGTGGTCCGCACCGCCGTGGACTCCTACGTCGGCCGCGTGTCGCTGGTCCGTGTCTTCTCCGGCACGCTGCGCCCGGAACGCCCCGTGCACGTCTCCGGCCACGGCATGGCCGAACGCGGCCACGAGGACCACGACGCCGACGAACGCGTGGCCCACATCTACTCGCCGCTGGGCGCTTCGTTGCGCGAGATCCCCTACTGCGTCGCCGGCGACCTGTGCGCGTTGACGAAGCTGACCACCGCCGAGACAGGCGACACCGTGTCGGCTCCCGAGAAACCGCTGCTGATGGCGCCGTGGGACATGCCGGAACCGCTGCTGCCCGTGGCCGTCGTGCCGCGCACCCGCAGCGACGAGGACAGCCTGGCCCGCAACATGAACCGGCTCGTCGCGAGCGACCCGACGCTGCGCCTCGACCGCAACGCCGAGACGCACCAGATGGTGCTGTGGTGCATGGGCGAGGCACACGCCGACGTGGTGCTGGCCCGGCTGCGCGCGGGCGGCGCCGAGATCGACACCGAGCCGGTGCGCGTGGCGCTGCGGGAAACCTTTGCCGGACAGTCGAAAGGCCACGGCAGGCACGTGAAGCAGTCCGGCGGCCATGGCCAGTACGCCGTGTGCGACATCGTCGTCGAACCGCTCCCCCGCGGCTCCGGCTTCGAGTTCGTCGACAAGATCGTCGGCGGCGCGGTTCCGCACCAGTTCATCCCGAGCATCGAGAAGGGCGTGCGCGCACAGCTCGAACGGGGCCTGCACGACCACACGCCGATGGTCGACGTCCGGGTCACGCTCGTCGACGGCAAGGCGCACTCGGTCGACTCGTCGGACGCGGCGTTCCAGACCGCTGGCGCGCTGGCGTTGAAGGAAGCCGCCGCGAACGGCCGCACCACGTTGCTCGAACCGATGGACGAGGTCGCGATCCGCCTGCCCGACGAACACCTCGGTACCGTTCTCGGCGACCTGTCCGGCCGCCGCGGCCGGGTGCTCGGCACCGAGGCCGACGAGGGCGGGCGTTCGGTGATCCGCGCCGAGGTGCCGTCGAGCGAGCTGCTGCGGTACGCGATCGAGCTGCGGTCGCTGACGTCCGGCACCGGCACGTTCACGCGCCGCTTCTCCCGCTACGACCCGTTGCCGGAGGCGCTGGCCGCACGCGCGAGCAAGTAGGTCCGATCGCTCGCGTGCTCGGCACGCGGGTCAGGGGCGCGGTCGAGGCGAGCCGTCACGGTGAGGCCCGCCTCCGCCAACGCGCGCACCTCACCTTCCGGGTCGAGGAACCGGAAGGTGAGCTCGACGTCGTGGCCCCACCACTGCCCGAGCGTCTTCTCCTGACCTGCCAGGGTTTCCGCGTCACGCACGTGGAACGAGATCAACGCATGCCCGCCGGGCCGCAGCACCCGAGCGAACTCCGCGTAGGCAGCCGCACGTCGCGCCGCGTCGAGGTGGATCACCGCGATTCGGCGCAATTCGCGGATTCAGGATGCGCATGCCGGGTCCGGCCGAACCACCCGACACTCTCACGAGTGTCAGTCGCGCCGCCGTGTCCCACACACGATCAAGGAGCGACATGTCCATTGGGATCCAACGGATTCTGGCCCTGTCCCTGGCGTTCGGCGCGACCATGGCGATCGCACCCGCGGCCGGCGCGGCCGAGCTGAGAGTGGACCTGGAGGTCACGAACAAGGCGAACTACACCGCCGCGATCTGCGGTCTCGACTGGTTGGGCGGCTACTGCACCTCCGGCGTGAAGCCGGGCAAGACCGCCGACTTCACCGTCGAGCCGCGCACCGTGGACGACCCGATCGAGATCCGGGTGGTCGTGACCAAGGGTGGCTCGGAGTACTTCAGCACCCCGACCGGCGGCAAGAAGTCGTGCTTCGAGGCGCGCGGCACGGCGAAGAACCCGACCGTCGTCCAGGTCGACTGCGCGTAGCCGAGAGCGACCGGAGCGGGCACGCTCCGGTCACCTCGTTGACAGCGCAAATCCGCACTGCAACCATTTCGGGACGCTCTGCAACCAACCCGCCGCCGCAGGAGGGTTGTGTTGATGTACCGGGAAGCTGAGACCCTTGCCGAGACTCCCTCGGGAATCCCCACCGATCCCGAGGCGCTGATCCCGGCGACGCTGTGGGCGTCGTGGGAGGTCAGGCAGGCGGTGCTGCGTTCGTCGCCGGGCACGGTGATCGCGATCGCGCGGCGGGCGCGGGGACTGAGGCAGGATCAACTCGGTGACCTGGCGGGATTTTCGCAGTCCGCGATCTCCCGGTTGAATCGGGCGGCAACCTCGCCTACGACGTGCGGGTGCTGCGGATCTTCCAGCGCCTGCTGAGCATTCCCGCGCATCTGCTGGGACTCACCGAGGACGACGCGGCGCTGTGCCCCACCGGTCCGCCGAGGCCGCAGACGTCGATCACGGTGCTGGACGGCGCGCTCGACGGGCACGCGCTGCTCATCGCGTGCGCGCCTGCGGCGTTCTACGCGGGACGGGGCAGGCACGGCTCGGCGATCAACGAGGAGGTCGTCCGGCAGCTGCTGGTGCTCAGGCGCGTGATCAACGACGCGGACAGCTGGTGCGCCTCGTCGTCGCTGCTGCCGTCGGTGCGGCAGCTCTACGAGTTCGTCGATCGGCTGCGGCCGCTCGCCCACGGCCGGTGGCGCACGGAGATCCTTGACATCGCGGCGCTTTTCGCCGAGTTCTGTGGGTGGCTGCACCTGCAGTCGAACGACCTGAGCGGCGCGGCCTGGTGGACCGAGCGGGCGATGCAGCAGGCGCTGGCCGCGGAGGATCCCGGCCTGGTCGCCTACTGCTACCGCAGGCTCAGCATGATCGCCGAGTTCGAGGACGACGACGACCGCGTCATCGGGCTCGCACGCGCCGCCGTGCGTGAACCGGGTGTCAGCCCTCAGATCAAAGCCATGGCGCTGCAACAACAAGCGCAGGGTCATGCGCGCGTAGGCGACGAACGCGCGTGTCTCAACGCACTCGACCAAGCCGAACGGCTCGTCGAAGGCCTCCAGCCCGAACGGACGACCCAGTACCGCCTCGGCAACTGGTTTCGCACCAGGCACATCGAGCTGCAACGTGCGGCAGTGTGCGTCGAGCTGGGCCGCACCGGCGAGGCACTCGGTCACTACCAACGACTTCTCGTCGACTCACGGCCCACCTGCCGGTGGCTGCTTGGCGTGCATCTCGCGAAGGTCGCCTACGCGCACGCGAGCGGCGGCGAGCTGGAGCAGGCGAGCATCGCCGGGTCCGAGGCGCTCGCGCTCGCCTCCAGCAGCGGGTCGGCGTTGATCACCCGAGAGCTCCGCAAGCTGAAGCCGTGGGCCCGCATGCCCGCGGTGGCCGGGATTTTCCACGCGATCGGAAATTGACCGTAAACTTTTTTGTGCTTGATCATATGCGCAATGCGGGTTGAACATTCCACACCCGCAAAGCAGATCACCGCTTCCGTTCCACTCAAACACGCCAGCACACTTCTATCCGTTTCAGATGGACAAACTCCGCCGCCGCCCATCGTGAACGTCCTGGGTAGGAGGCTGGAGAAGTGCTGCAAGCACGCGTTCAACTGGTGCCGGTCGCGCAGAAGTTCGGGGTGTCCCTCGACAAACCGCGAACCCTCGTCTATTTCGCGTTACGATTGGCGATCTTCGTCCTGGCCGGCGCGTCTCCCGTGCTCGCGATCGCGGCGCACGCCTTCGGCTTCCTCACGATGGCGCAGTCTGCGCCGTTCATCGTGGTCCCGGCCGTGCTGGCGGCCACTGCGCTGATCATCGCGAAGGTCCCCGAGACACCCGGCGTCATCCGGGGCCTGCTCGGCGGCCTGCTCGGAGTCGCCGCCTACGACGCCGTCCGGATTCCTTTCGTCATCATGGGCATCTGGCCGGATTTCATCCCGCAGATGGGCGCGTGGATCTACGGAGGTGAAGGAGAGAATCTGCTCCTTGGCTACTTCTGGCGCTGGATGGGTGACGGCGGAGGAATGGGCGTCGTGTTCGGTCTCGCGTGCGCGTTGACGAACTGGCGCCGTCACCTCGTCATCACCGGAGTGGGCTACGGCATTTTTATCTGGTCCGGCCTGCTCGGCACCATCGCGTTGTCCGCGTACGGCACGACCGTGCTGTTCCCGATCACGCCCGTCAACTTCCTCGCTTCACTGCTCGGCCACCTGATCTACGGGTCCGTGCTCGGCTGGACCTACTCGCGCCTGCTGAACCGAGAGAACACGCGGTGACGACGACACTTCGTCTCCCTCGGGTCGCCCGCCGGGTGTCCGTGCCGCCGATGACATCGGCACGGATCGGCCTGGCGGTCGTACTGGGAGCCAACTTCGCGGCGGTGACGTCGTTGTACGTCGCCGCGGGGCCGTCGGCGAACGCGGTGCTGAGCCTGGGGCGCCTGACCGGCCTCTACGGCGCGCTGCTGATGGCCTTCCAGCTGGTGCTGATCGCGCGGGTCCCGTGGCTCGACCGCAGGCTCGGCATGGACCGGCTGACCTCCTTGCACCGCTGGAACGGCTTCACGCTGCTGTGGCTGCTCGTGGCGCACGCGGTGTTCGTGACCGTCGGGCTCGCCGACCGGATGGGGCCGTGGACCCTCGCCTTCGGCGTCACCGGTGTGCTGCGCGCGGTCGTGGCGCTCGCGTTGATCATCGGCGTCGGTGTGGTGTCGGCACGGTGGGCGCGGCGGCGGATGGCGTACGAGACGTGGCACTTCCTGCACCTGTACACGTACGTGGCCGTGGTGCTCGCGTTCAGCCATCAGATCGCCGTCGGGCAGTCGTTCGGCGCCGGGGCGGCCCGGTTCTACTGGTGGACGCTCTGGGGGCTCGCGATGGGCTCCGTGATGGTCGGCCGGGTGCTCGTGCCGTTGTGGCGTAACGGGAAGCACCAGCTGCGAGTGGCGGCGGTGGTGCCGGAGTCCGACGACGTCGTGTCCGTCTACGTCACCGGGCGGCGGCTGGACGAACTGCCGGTGCGGGCCGGGCAGTTCTTCCTGTGGCGGTTCCTCTTGCCCGGCCGGTGGTGGCAGGCCAACCCGTTCTCGCTGTCCGTGGCGCCGAACGGGCGGTACCTGCGGCTCACCGCCAAGGCGCTCGGCGGCGGCAGCGCGGCACTGCGGTCGCTGCGGCTGGGCGCGCGGGTGTTCGCGGAAGGCCCGTACGGGGCGTTCACCGCACTCCAGCAACGGACTCCGCACGCGGTGCTCATCGCCGGTGGGGTAGGGGTGACGCCGATCAGGGCGTTGCTGGAGGAGCTGCGCGGGAGCGTCGTGGTGCTCTACCGGGTCAACCGGATCGAGGACGCGGTGCTGCTGAGCGAGCTGCTCGACGTGGCCTACCAGCGGGGCGCCGAGGTGCGGCTGCTGTGCGGCCCACCCGACGCGGCCAACGCGAACGGTCTGCTGCTCGGCCCGCGCAACCTCGCCGTGCTGGTCCCGGACGTCCGTGAACGCGACGTCTTCCTCTGCGGGCCGCCGCCGATGGTGCGGGCGGTGCTCGCGTCACTGCGGGAGCTGGACGTGCCGGCCCAGCAGGTGCACACCGAACGGTTCAGCCTCGCCAGTTAGGAGTTGGTCATGCACCGCGCGATTCCCGCGATGCTGTTGTCCGCCGGTGGGTTCTTCGTCGTGTGGCAGTTCGAACCGGCGACCGCGCTCGAACCCTCGGGTGCGGCGGTCGTCGGCGAGCCGGTGCACACCAAACGCGGGACCGTGCAGGTCGAGGTCGTGTTCGACGGCGACCGGATCCGTGACGTCCGGGTGTTGCAGGCACCCGACAGCGGACCCACCCGCAAGGCGTTGCCGATCCTGCGGGAGGAGGCCTTGCTGGCGCAGAGCGCGGACATCGACACCGTGTCCGGCGCGACCCTGACCAGCGAGGCCTACTCCCGCTCTCTCCAATACGCCCTCGACCACCGCTAGCCACCCGGACATACCCGACATTTTTCTTTGGAGCGAAAAGCACGTTCATACGGCCTGTTCGTATGAACGTGCTTTTCGCTCAAAAAGTGAATGTCGGGTATGTCCGGTTAGAGTCGTTATGGAGGCTAGGTGTTTTGAGGGAAGCCGAGGTTGACGCCACCGTGTGACGGGTCGAGCCAGCGGGAGGTGATCACCTTCGAGCGGGTGAAGAAGTGCACGCCGTGCGGGCCGTAGGCGTGCGAGTCGCCGAACAGCGACTCCTTCCAGCCGCCGAACGAGTAGTAGGCGACCGGCACCGGGATCGGCACGTTCACGCCGACCATGCCGACCTCGATCTCGTTCTGGAAGCGGCGCGCGGCACCGCCGTCGTTGGTGAAGATGGCGGTGCCGTTGCCGTACCTGTTGGTGTTGACCAGCTCGACGGCCTCGTCGTAGGTCTCCGCGCGCACCACGGACAGCACCGGGCCGAAGATCTCGTCGGTGTAGATCGTCATGTCCTTGCCGACGTGGTCGAAGAGCGTCGGGCCGAGCCAGAACCCGCTCGCGTCACCGTCGATCGGGTGGTCGCGGCCGTCCACCACGAGCTCGGCACCGGACTGGACGCCCGCGTCCAAATAGGACGTCACCTTGTCCCGATGCACGCCGGTGACCAGCGGCCCCATCTCGCACGACGGCCCGGAACCCACCTGGATCTCCGCGATCCGGGACTTGATCTTCCCGACCAGCTCGTCGCCCGCCGAGCCGACGGCGACGACCACCGAGATGGCCATGCACCGCTCCCCCGCCGAACCGAAGCCCGCCGACACGGCGGCGTCGGCGGCCAGGTCGAGGTCGGCGTCGGGCAGCACGACCATGTGGTTCTTGGCGCCGCCCAGCGCCTGCACGCGCTTGCCGTGCGAGGTGCCGGTCTCGTAGACGTACCGGGCGATCGGGGTCGAGCCGACAAACGAGATCCCCTTGACCTCAGGGTGTTCCAGCAGCCGGTCGACGGCCACCTTGTCGCCGTGCACGACATTCAGCACACCGTCCGGCAGGCCCGCCTCGGCGAACAGTTCGGCGATGAAGTTCGCCGCCGACGGGTCCTTCTCCGACGGCTTGAGCACGACCGCGTTGCCGCAGGCGATCGCCGTGGGCACGAACCACAGCGGCACCATCGCCGGGAAGTTGAACGGCGAGATCACACCGACCACGCCCAGCGGCTGCTGGATCGAGTAGACGTCGACTTTCGTCGAGGCGTTCTCGCTGAAACCGCCCTTGAGCAACGTCGGGATACCGCACGCGTACTCGACGGACTCCAGCGCGCGCTGGATCTCGCCACCCGCATCGGAGAGCACCTTGCCGTGCTCCGCCGTGACGATCGCGGCGAGATCGCCCTTGCGAGCATTGAGCAGTTCGCGGAACTTGAACATCACCGTCGAGCGCTGCGCCAGTGAGGCGTGGCGCCACGACGCAAACGCTTCCGCGGCGGCGTCGACCGCCGCGTCCACTTCGGACACTGACGCGAACGCGACCTGGTTCGCGACCTTGCCCGTTGTCGGGTCGTAGACGTCGCCCGCGCGTTCCGGCGTGGCGTCCCAGGGTTTGCCGCCGATCAGGTGCTTGATCACGCCTGCTCCACCGCCTGCGTCAGGATGCCGAGTGCCTCTTCGAGTTCGTCCTCGGTCAGGGTCATCGGCGGGGCGAGCCGGATGACGTTGCCGTAGAGGCCGCCCTTGCCGACCAGCAGACCGCGCGCCTTCGTCTCGTTGAGCACGGTGGCGGCGGCGGCGGGGTTCGGCTCGCCCTCCGGTCCGACGAGCTCGACGCCGACCATCAGGCCCTTGCCGCGCACGTCGCCGATGACCGGGTGCTTCTCGGCGAGCTCGCGCAGGCCGCCGAGCAGCCGGGAGCCGAGCTTGGCGGCGTTGGCCTGCAGGTCGTGGTCGAGCAGGTAGTTCAACGTGGCGAGCGCGCCGGCCGTGGAGACCGGGTTGCCGCCGAACGTGGAGATCGAGTTGGCGTTGCACGCGTCCATCAGGTCGCCACGCGCGACCACGCCGCCGATCGCGAGGCCGTTGCCGAGGCCCTTGGCGAACGTCATCGCGTCCGGCACCACGTCGTGCGCCTGGATGCCCCAGAAGTGCTCGCCGGTGCGGCCCCAGCCGGTCTGCACCTCGTCGGAGATGAACAGGATCCCGTACTCGTCCAGCACGTCCTTGAACGCGCGGAACAGGCCGTCGGGCGGTGAGGTGAAGCCACCGACGCCCTGGATCGGCTCGGCGATCATGCACGCGACGTCGCCCGCGGTCGTGGTCTCGATGATCTCGCGCAGGTCGGCGACGCACGCCTTGATGTAGTCGGCGTCGTTCATGGCCTTGAACGGGCTGCGGTAGCGGTAGCCGCCGTGCACCCAGCTGACCTTGATCGGCGAGAGAGCGCTCGCGGACCAGCCGCGGTTGCCGGTGATGGCGACCGTGGCGAACGCGCGGCCGTGGTAGCTGTTGCGCAGCGCCAGCACCTGCTCACTGCGGCGGGCGGTGGTGGCGAGCATCAACGCGGTCTCGTTCGCCTCGGTGCCCGAGTTCGTGAAGAACACCTTGGCGTCCGGGATGCCGCTGAGCTCGGCGACCTTTTCCGCGAGCTCGACCTGGTTCTTGATCAAATACAGGGTCGAGCTGTGCAGCACACCGGTGTCGAGCTGTGAGCGGACGGCGTCGCTGATCTCGGCCACGTCGTAGCCGATGGCGTTGGTCAGGATGCCCGCGAAGAAGTCCAGGTAGGTCGTGCCTTCCGCATCGGTCACCCGGCGGCCGTTGGCGCTGGCGATCTCGATGGGCTCGTCGTAGTAGAGGGCCAGCCACTTCGGCAGCACTGCGCGGTGTCGTGCCAGCAGCTCCTTGTGGGCCATCACGTCCTCCAGGGGTCTCCGCCTGCATCGGAGTCTGCTGGCGTGGCGGGTTCGCCGCCATGCACAACCTGTACCTGGATCGACTGTTTGGCATTACGTTGTGTCCATGTACCCGACCGTGTCCGAAGTCGTCGCTCTCCCGGTCATCAGGCAGGGAAAGCCGCGTCTGGTGGCCGGAGCGGCCGGGATGTCGCGGCGGGTCCGCTGGGTGCATGTGGCGGAGATCGCAGACATCGCGCCGCTGCTGCGAGGCGGCGAACTGGTGCTCACGACCGGCGTGATGCTGCCCGAGTCCGGCCTCGCCGACTACATCTCGGCGCTGGCCGAGGTGGGGTGCGCCGGGCTCGTCATCGAGCTGGGGCGACGGTGGCGCGACGACCTGCCCGCCGCGCTGGTCACCGCCGCCGAGAAGCACGGGTTGCCGCTGCTGACGTTGGCCGAGGAGACGCGGTACGTGGCCGTGACCGAGGCGGTGGTGGCGTTGATCGTGGACGCCCAGCTCGCCGAGCTGCGGGCCGCCGAGCTCGTGCACGAGACCTTCACCTCGCTGACGGTGGCCGGGGCCGAGCCGTCCGAGGTGCTGCGCGAGGTGGCGCGGATGTCCGGGCTTCCGGTCGTGCTGGAGACGCTGGGCCACGACGTGCTCGCCTACGACGCGGCGGGGCACGACCCGGCGACCCTGCTGGACGACTGGGCAGCGCGGTCGCGGGCGGTCACGGTGGCCGAGCGGACCGCCTACCACGCCTCAGCGGGGTGGCTGGTCACGATCGTCGGGGCACGTGGCGCGGACTGGGGCCGGTTGGTCATGGTCTCGCCGGAGCCGCCGCCGCACCGGCACGTGGTGGTCGCCGAGCGCGCCGCTTCCGCGCTGGCCGTGCACAGGTTGGTGGCGCGCGATCGGGAGTCGTTGGAACGGCAGACGCACCGGACGCTGCTGTCGCAGCTGCTGGGCCAGTCGCCACAGGCACCCGATCTCGGCGCACGAGCCTCGGCTCTGGGTGTGCCGCTGGAACGACGGCAGCTGATCGGGATCGCGGTCCGGACGGTCTCGCTCGGCGTCGGGCAAACGCTTGCCACCCAAGAGGTTCTGCGCGACCTGGCCGAGGCGACCGCGCTGGCCGCGCGCCGGGTCACGGTCGCGGCGCTGGTCGGCGTCGTGGACGACACCTCGGTGCGCGCGCTGCTGTCGGTGCCGGTGACCGTTGGCGTGGAAGGCGTCCTGCGCAAGGTCGCCCGCGAGATCCACCGGACGGCGTCCTCCACCGTCGTCATCGCCGTCGGCACCACCGTGACGTCCACTTCGGACGTTCGCCGTTCGCTGGGCGAGGCCGCGCACGTGGCCGGTGCCGCGTTGCGAGCGCCCGGATCCCAGCTCTACCACCGGCTGGACGACGTGCGGCTGCGCGGGCTGCTGCACCTGCTGCGCGAGGACGAGCGGGTGCGGGCGTTCGCGGACCGCGAGCTGGGACCGTTGCTGACGCGGGACGCAGCCCAGGGTTCCCGGCTGGTCGAGCTGCTGCGGTGCCTGTGCGAGAACGGCGGCAACAAGTCGGCGGCCGCCTCCGCCGCGCACCTGTCACGCACCGCCTACTACCAGCAGCTCGCACGGATCGAGCAGGTCCTCGGGGTCTCGTTGGAGGACCCGGAGTCCGTGCTGTCGCTCTACGTCGCGCTCCTGGTACACGAAATGGGCCCGTGAGTCCCACAGGCCCATTTCCGCGTTTTTGTCAGCCGTTGATCGTGTCGAGCGTGCCCGACAGCACCGCCGGGTTCGGCACGACGCCGTTGGTCGGCAGGTCCGCGAGCTTCGGGGCCTTCACGTCACCGATGTGCGTGCCACCGGCGAGCGCGTCCGGGTTCGGCAGGCCGGGCAGCGTGCCGAACGCCGGGAGCGACGTGGGCAGCGTGCGCTCCTGCGCGGCCGGAACCGCGGGCAGCGCCGGGGTGTGCGCACCGACGGGCGCGTTCACGGTCGGCAGCTTGACGGCCTTGCCGGCCTCCAGCGGGTTCGCGTGCTGGGTGGCGTCGGAGATCAGCTTGTCCGCGCCGACGTCGGGAAGGCCGCCGGGGAGCTGGGGGGCCTCGACCGCGTTGGCCGAGCCCGCGAGCAGCGGGGCCGCACCGGCGGCGAGAAGGGCAGCGGCACGAAGCAGTCCGGAACGAGACACAGTTTTCCTCAATCTGGTTTGGGGACCGATCTTCGTATTCATCGGCGCATTTGGTACGCCTATTCACCGCTCGATCGTGTGATTAGGGACTTGAACCTCCCGCCACGTGAGGTCCTACGGTCTTGATGTGACCCGTTGGGGCATCGGTGACCTGGCCAAAGCAAGCGGACTGACCGTCCGCACCCTCCACCACTACGACGAGATCGGCCTGGTCGTCGCGTCCGAACGCACGACCTCCGGTCACCGTCGGTACACACCGGACGACGTCAGCCGCCTCTATCAGGTGAGATCGCTGCGCCAGCTCGGTCTGGGCCTGGAGGAAATCCGCGCAGCGCTGTCCTCATCAGACTCACTGCGCCCGCTCTTCCAGGCCCAACCGGCCGCCTTGACGGTTCAGGGGCACAGGTCGAGGCGCTGCCGCCCGGATCTCCGCCCTGCTCTACGGGCACACGTCGGAGTCCCTTCTGTCCACTTTGGAGATGATGTCCGTGTACGAGAGCTACTTCACCGCCGACCAGCTCACCGACCTCCGTCCCCGCGCCGCCGCCATCGGTGTCGAGGGTGTCGAGGCCCTGAAGGCGTCCTGGATGGAGCTTGTCCAGCAGTTGCGTGGGCACATGGCCGACGGCACGCCGGCAACGGATCCCCGTGTCGTGGAGCTCGCCCGGCAGTGGGACGAGCTGGCCGCTCGGTTCCATGGTGACGACCCGGCGGTCAAGGCCGCGGCTCAGCGCGGGTGGGAGGAGAACAAGGGGGCGCTCAGCGCGCAGATCGGGTGGCCTGCCGAAGACGGCCTGATCGGCTACATCGCCGAGGCGCGCGCGGCCAGGTGAGTTGCTGAAACAGCAAATTCCTCGGTGCGCCCGGCCGCCGCTCGGTAGAAAGATCGGCATGTCTGCCGCTGACTACACGCGCGTCCTGGCCGCCGCCAACCCGACCGGATGGTTCGAGGATCTCTACGTGGAGGCCGACGCCGGCACGGCCTCCGTCCCGTGGGACATCCCGAACCCGCAACCGCACCTCGTCGAATGGGCCTCCGGGATCTCCGGTGACGGCCGTCGCGCGCTGGTCGTCGGCTGCGGCTACGGCCGTGACTCCGAGTTCCTGGCCACGCTGGGCTTCGACGTCGTGGCATTCGACATCTCCCCCACCGGCATCGCCGCCACTCGCGCCCGGTATCCGGCCTCGCCGGTCTCCTACGTCGTCGCCGACCTGCTCGCCCCGCCCGCCGAGTGGCACCGCGCGTTCGACCTCGTCGTCGAGAACATGACCGTGCAGGCCCTGCCGGTCTCGATGCACGCCGAGGCCACCGCGCGGGTCGTCTCGCTCGTCGGCGACACGTTGCTGGTGCTGACCGGGGCGCGCGACGAGGGACCGGCGCCGGACGGCCCGCCGTGGCCGCTCACGCCCTCGGAAATCCTCGCGTTCGAGACCGACGGCCTCAAAGCCCGCCGCGTGCACCGCGACGAGTACCGCTGGGTGGCCGAGTTCGGGCGCTAACTTGGCCATGAACTGGCCACCTATGGCCCGGCCTGGGCGAATAGCGTGAATCATGCTCGTTCGTCGGCTCACCGCCCGCCTGCTCGACTGGCTGCTCGTGCTGGTCGTGACGTGGCCGCTGGTCCACGAGCCGGTGGTGGTCGTGCTGATCGCGGCGCTGTACGACGCTCTGCTGTTGCGCCTGAACACCCTCGGCAAGGTTCTCACCGGCCTGCGGGTCGTCGGTCCGGCGTCCGGCCTGACATCGAGACGGGTCGTGACCAGAACTTTGATCACCACCGCGCTGCCCGGCGCCGGCGTGGCGCTGGTGATGACGGGCCTCGGCTGGCGCGAACCGGCGCTCATGGCGGGCCTGGGCTGGCAGCAGCCGTGGGTCGTCATGGGCGGGCACGTCGCGGCGGCCGAGGGCGGGTGGCTCGGCCCGCTACTACTCGTCGGCGGGCTGACGTTGCTCGTGCTGTCCGCCGTCGAGTGCCTTGATCTGCGTGGCACGCGCACGTGGCACGACCGGCGCGCGGGCACGGCGGTGGTGCGGCTCAAAGCCACGCCGAGACCAGGTCCGTGATCACGGTGGATAAAGACGAGCACGGGGTGCGACAGAAGGTCAAAATCTATCCCCGATGAATCGCAACGCCTCCGGCAGCACCCGCCGCCAGTAACCCGCATCGTGCGCTCCGTGGTCGAACGACCCCACCTGCGCCCGCACCCCGCGCGCCATCTCCTCCGCGGGCTCGCAGAACGGATCCTCCCGCCCACACCAGATCCCGACCGGCGAGTCGATCCGCGCGGCGTGCCGCAACGGCTCGTGCTGCTCCCAGACGGCCTGTGACGCGAACCCGTTGATCCGCGCCGCGTCCTCCCACGAAGGAAACAACGCCGGGCTGATCGCCGCGACCGCCCGCAGCGGCTGCCGGGACGCGATGTCCAGCACCCCGAACCCACCCATCGACACGCCCAGAGCGGCCTCGAACGGCACCGGCGGGGTCAGGTTCACCCAGTAGTCCTCGCCACCGTTCACGACGGCCATACGCATCCGGAACCCGGACGCCGCCAGGAACCGCGACAGCCCGATCTCCTCCCACCACGCCACGCTGCCGCCTCGCCCGTGCAGCACCAGCACGGTCGGCCCGGAATCGCCCATCCACACGCCCCACGGCGTCGCAACAACAGGTGCGGGTGCCACGTCCGGCACGACGCCGTCCGGGCCGGTCCACCCCAGGTAGCGGCGGCCCGGCGGGCTCAACACGCCGTACGTACCCGCTGCCCCCAGCAGGCCCGCGCCGCCGAGCAGCAGGGCTCGTCGCGAGATCCCCATGCGAACCAGTCAAGCACGCAACGCACAGAATGTGCGCCGATCATGCGAAGCGTGGACACTCTGACACTGCCAAGCACACAACGGCGGACCCAGGATTCCGGGATGGAACCGACCGCGTTCGCGTTGTTTCAGCAGCGTAACAGGGGGTTGAACGATGGCAGTTGAGTCCTCATCGCCCCAGGTCACACCGGATGGCCGCGTCGAGCTCAGCGACGTGGGTCCCATCGAGGACAGCAGGTTCTTCAACCACGAGCTCGCCCCCGTGCCGATCGAGCAGCGGACGTGGACGACATACAACTTCTTCGCCCTGTGGATGGGCATGGCGCACAACATCCCCAGCTACACGCTGGCCGCGAGCCTCATCGCGCTGGGGATGGACTGGGTGCAGGCGTTCCTCACGATCACGCTGGGCAACCTGATCGTGCTGGTCCCCATGCTGCTCAACAGCCACGCGGGCACGAAATACGGCATTCCGTTCCCGGTGTTCGCCCGCGCCTTCTACGGCATCCGCGGTGCGAACCTCGTCGCGCTGCTGCGGGCGTTCATCGCGTGTGCCTGGTTCGGTATCCAGACCTGGGTGGGCGGCAAGGCGCTGCATGTCATCATCGGCAGGCTCGCCGGTGACGGGTGGAGCAAGGCGTCCCAGGTAGGCGGTCAGCCGTGGACGTTGTGGTTGTGCTTCTTCGGGTTCTGGGTCGTGCAGATGCTGATCATCTGGCGCGGCATGGACGCTATCCGGCGGTTCGAGAACTGGACGGCGCCGCTGGTCAGCGTCGGGTTCCTGATCCTGCTCGGCTACGTGCTGGTGAAGGCGGGCGGGTTCGGGCCGATCCTGGATTCCAGCAGCAAGCTGGGCTGGGGGCCGGACTTCTGGAAGGTGTTCTTCCCGGCGCTGATGGGCATGATCGCGTTCTGGTCGACGCTGAGCCTCAACATGCCGGACTTCACCCGGTTCGGTGGCAGCCAGAAGAAGCAGGTCACGGGTCAGATCCTGGGCCTGCCGACCACGATGTCGTTCATCGCGATCGTCGCGATCCTGACCACGTCGGGCGCGCAGGCGATCTACGGTGAGGCGATCTGGGACCCGGCCGACCTCGCGTCCAGGTTCGACAACACGTTCCTGGTGCTCGTCGCGTTGATGTCGCTGGTGCTCGCGACGATCTCGGCGAACCTCGCGGCGAACGTGGTCAGCCCCTCGTACGACTTCTCCAACGCCTTCCCGAAGCGCATCACGTTCGCGGTCGGCGGCCTGATCACCGGTGTCATCGGCATCCTGATCCAGCCGTGGCGGCTGATCTCCGACCCGAGCATCTACATCTTCGCGTGGCTCGGGTTCTACGGCGGCCTGCTGGCCTCGGTGGCAGGCGTGTTCGTCGCCGGGTACTGGGTGATCAAGAAGACCCGGCTGGAGCTGCAGGACCTCTACCTCGACGGACATGGCGCGTACTGGTTCAACGGCGGCTGGAACTGGCGTGCGGTCGTGGCGACGCTCGTGGGCTCCGTGCTCTCGGTCGGCGGCGCCTACGGTGGGCCATTTCCGGCCGACGGCTTGATTCCGTTCTTGAAGCCGCTCTATGACTACAACTGGGTGATCGGTTTCGCGGCCGGTTTCCTGGTTTTCCTTGCTCTCAGAGACAACACAGCGAACACGAGTCAGGAGAAGACCAGGTGAGCAACATCATCCGGGCGGCGCTCGTCCAGCAGAAGTGGACCGGCGACAAGGAGTCGATGATCGCCAACGCGGTCGAGCACATCCGCAGTGCCGCCTCGCAGGGCGCGCAGGTCCTGTGCCTCCAGGAGCTCTTCTACGGCCCGTACTTCTGTCAGGTGCAGGACGCCGACTACTACTCCTACACCGAGGCGATCCCGGACGGCCCCACGACCCGGCTGATGCAGGAAGTGGCGGCGCAGCACAACATCGTGCTGATCGTGCCGATGTACGAGGTGGAACAGCCGGGCGTCTACTACAACACCGCGGCCGTGATCGACGCGGACGGCACGTACCTCGGCAAGTACCGCAAGAACCACATCCCGCAGGTCAAGGGCTTCTGGGAGAAGTTCTACTTCAAGCCGGGCAACCTCGGGTACCCGGTGTTCGACACCGCGGTCGGCCGGATCGGCGTCTACATCTGCTACGAACGCCACTTCCCCGAGGGCTGGCGCGCGCTGGGCCTGGCCGGCGCCAAGATCGTGTTCAACCCCTCGGCGACGTCACGTTCGCTGAGCGAGTACCTGTGGCGGCTGGAGCAGCCCGCCGCGGCCGTCGCGAACGAGTACTTCGTCGGCGCGATCAACCGTGTCGGCGTGGAACCGTTGGGCGAGAACGAGTTCTACGGCCAGACGTACTTCGTGTCGCCGCGCGGCCAGCTCGTCGGCGAGGCGGCGTCCGACGTCGAGGAGGAGCTGGTCGTCCGTGACCTGGACCTCGACCTGCTGACCGAGGTCCGAGACACGTGGGCGTTCTACCGCGACCGCCGCCCCGACACCTACGAGGGCCTGGTGACGCCGTGAGCACACTCATCCGCAACGGCCTGGTCATCAACGCCACGGGCTCGCACGCCGCGGACGTCCTGATCGAGGGCGAGCACATCGCGGCACTGGTGACGCCGGGGTTCGCGGTGCAGGCCGACGAAGTCATCGATGCGGCGGGAAAGTACGTCATCCCCGGCGGCATCGATGTCCATACGCACATGGAGATGCCGTTCGGCGGCACTCAGTCTGCGGACACCTTCGAAAGCGGCACGACCGCGGCGGCGTGGGGCGGCACCACCACGATCGTCGACTTCGCCGTGCAGCCAAAGGGTTCCTCCCTGCTGTCCACACTGGACAAGTGGCACAGCAAGGCCGACGGCAACTGCGCCGTCGACTACGGCTTCCACATGATCATCTCTGACGTGAACGACTCGTCGCTCAAGGAGATGGAGTCGTGCATCGCGCAGGGCGTGAACAGCTTCAAGATGTTCATGGCCTACCCCGGCGTCTTCTACGCCACGGACGGCGAGATCCTGCGCGCCATGCAGAAGGCCCGCGAGACCGGCGCCACGGTCATGATGCATGCCGAGAACGGCATCGCGATCGACCAGCTCGTCGCCCAGGCGCTGGCTTCCGGCCTCGGCGACCCGGTCCAGCACGGCCTGACCCGCCCGCCGGAGCTGGAGGGCGAGGCCACCTCGCGCGCCATCCAGCTGGCCAAGGTCACCGGCTCGCCGCTCTACATCGTGCACCTGTCCGCCTCGCAGGCCCTCGACGCGGTGACGGCCGCCCGTGACACCGGCCAGAACGTCTTCGCCGAGACCTGCCCCCAGTACCTGTACCTGTCGCTGGAGGACATGGCCAAGCCCGGCTTCGAGGGCGCGAAGTACGTGGCCTCGCCTCCGTTGCGCCCCAAGGAACACCAGTCGTCGCTGTGGCGCGGGCTGCGGACCAACGACCTGTCCGTCGTCAGCACCGACCACTGCCCGTTCTGCTTCAAGGACCAGAAGCAGCTCGGCGTCGGCGACTTCTCGAAGATCCCCAACGGCATGCCCGGCGTCGAGCACCGAGTCGACCTGCTGCACCAGGGCGTCGTGAAGGGCGAGATCACCCGCGAACGCTGGGTCGAGATCGCCTCGACGACGCCCGCGCGGATGTTCGGCATGTTCCCACGCAAGGGCGTCATCGCACCGGGCGCCGACGCGGACATCGTGATCTACGACCCCAAGGCCACCCAGACCATCTCCGCCGAGACCCACCACATGGCCGTGGACTACTCGGCCTACGAGGGCTTCGACGTCACCGGCCAGGTGGACACGGTGTTCTCCCGTGGCCGCAAGGTGATCGCCGACGGCGCCTACCACGGCTCGACGGGCCACGGCCGCTTCGTGTCCCGCGACCTCAACCAGTACCTGCTCTGACCGAAAGGAAAACCGTGGACTTCGGCATCGTGCTGCAGACCGACCCGCCGGCGCGGGACGTGGTGGAAGGCCTCCGTGCCGCCGAGGACTGCGGCTTCCGCTACGGCTGGACGTTCGACTCCTGCGTGCTGTGGCAGGAACCGTTCGTCATCTACTCCCAGGTCCTGGCGGCGACGCGCGATCTGATCATCGGCCCGATGGTCACCAACCCGTCCACCCGCGACTGGTCGGTGACCGCGTCGCTGTTCGCCACCCTGAACGACATGTTCGGCAACCGCACGGTCTGCGGCATCGGCCGGGGCGACTCGGCCCGCCGCGTGATCGGCCAGAAACCGGCAACCCTTGCCACCCTGGGCACCGCGATGCACGTGATCAAGGAGCTGGCCGAGGGACGTTCCGTCGAGCACCACGGCACCGCTGTCCAGATTCCGTGGGTGCGCAACGGAAAGCTCGAAATGTGGATGGCCGCCTACGGTCCTCGCGCGTTGAAGATGGTCGGCGAGCAGGCCGACGGCTTCATCCTGCAGACCGCCGACCCGGACATCGCCCGCTGGACCATCGGGTCGGTACGGGAAGCAGCCGCTGCCGCCGGCCGTGACCCGTCCGCCATCACGATGTGCGTCGCCGCGCCCGCCTACGTCGGAACCGATCTCCCTCATCAGCGGGATCAGTTGCGGTGGTTCGGCGGCATGGTCGGCAACCACGTCGCGGACCTCGTCACGCGGTACGGGGACTCGGGCGTCGTGCCCAAGGCCCTCACCGACTACATCAAGGAACGCGAAGGGTACGACTACTCCCACCACGGCAAGGCCGGGAACCGCTCGACCGACTTCGTGCCGGACTCGATCGTGGACCGGTTCTGCCTGATGGGGCCGGAGTCTGCGCACATCGAACGGTTGCAGGAGCTCAAGGAGATCGGGGTCGACAACTTCGCCCTCTATCTGATGCACGACGAGAAGGACAAGACGCGGGACGCCTACGGGTCGGCGGTCATTCCCGCGGTCTGAGCTGGGACGAAGGGCGCTTTTGTCCACCTGAGGTGGACGAAAGCGCCCTTCGTCGACTAGCGGACGATGCGAGTCTCGCCGTCCCAGCCCTTCGAGATGAGCACGGGCAGGAGCTCGGCCAGCTGCACGGGGTAGACGGTGTCGTCGGTGGCTGCAAGCTCCGCGGCGCTCCACCACCGGTGCCCGCGCACGGTCGCGTTCTCGACGTCGTTGAATCCCGAGGTATCGACGGTCATCTCGCCGATGCGGGCGTAGAAGAACCACTCCTCGGCGTCGAACGTCTCGCCGTCGAAGCTGAACACAGTGCGGCGCCGCCACACCGGCCCGATCAACGAATCAGCGGCGAGCTTCACCCCGGTCTCCTCCAAGGCCTCACGGACCGCGGCGTCGCGGAGTTCCTCGCCGTCCTCGACGCCGCCGCCGACGGTGAACCAGAAGAACTCCTGGGGGCGGGCCGGGTCGAAGCCCTGAAACAACAACACGCGTCCGTGGACATCGGTCAGCACAACCCGCGCAGACGGTCGAGGCGTGAGCATCACGGCGTCGGACGGACCGGCGGGCTCGGCGATCTCGAAGTACGAGGGCTGGGGTGCGGTGCCGGACAGGCGCAGCCAGCGGACGATGCGGCGGCGGCGTTGCAGGAGGGTGTCGCGGACGGCGTCGTTGTGCACGCGGCGGGCCAGCACGACGCGTTCCTCGGCTTCGGCGAGCTCGTAGGCCAGCGCTGGGGCCAGGGTCGAGCGGTCGAGGGCGCCGAGTTGGCCGGAGAGTTCGTTCTCGGCGGTTTCGCGCTCCGCGCGGGAAGCCGACTCGGCACGGGAAGCCGCCGCCGAAAGCGAAGGGTCGAGCAGGGCGCGGGTGACGACGGCGCGGCGGGCCAGGGCGGCGTCGAGTGCGGCCCAGGCGGCGTCGGTGCGGACGTGCAGGCGGTCCAGGCGGTTCGCGATGGCGAGGACCCAGGCGGACAAGAACAAGGCGACGAGTACGACGACGAGAACCGTGGTCATGCCTCGCTCACCCGGCGTGGGTCGGCGGCGATGGCGGTCTCGTAGACGCGCAGCACCTGGCTCGCGACGACGGACCAGTCGAAGGTCTGGACGCGTTGGGAGGCCAGGTCGACGTACTCGGCGCGCAAGGCGTTGTCGTGCAACAAGGAGCGCAACGAGGAGGCCAGGGCCTGAGCGTCGCCGACCGGGAAGAGCACGCCGGCCTTGCCGTCGTCGAGCACACGGTGGAAGGCGTCGATGTCGCTCGCCACCACGGCGGTGCCCGCGGACATGGCCTCGGTGAGGATGATGCCGAACGACTCGCCGCCGGTGTTCGGGGCGACGTAGACGTCGACGCTGCGCAGCATGCGAGCCTTGTCCTGGTCGCTGACCTGACCCAGCAGGTCGATCCGGGCGGCCAGCGGGCCTTCGAACGGGGTCTCGCCGCGGCCGACGACCAGCAGGCGCAGGTCGGGGAACTCGTCGGCGATCAGCTCGAAGGCTTCGAGCAGGACCGGCATGCCCTTGCGGGGTTCGTCGTAACGGCCGACGAAGCCGATCGTGCCGCCCGGCCGCGGGTAGCCGTCCAAAGTGGACGCGGAGGCGAAGAAGTCGACGTCGACGCCGTTCGGGATCTCCACGGCGTCACCGCCGAGGTGCTCGACCTGTACGCGGCGGGCCAGCGCGGACACGGCGATCCGGGCGGTCACCTTCTCCAGGAACGGTTGCAGCACGCCCTGGAAGGCGGACAGCATCTTGGAGCGCGGCGTCGAGGTGTGGAAGGTGGCGACGATGGGGCCGTCGGCGACCACCAGCGCCAGGAACGACAGCGAAGGAGCCGTCGGCTCGTGCAGGTGCAGGACGTCGAACGAGTGATCGTCGATCCAGCGGCGCACCCGCGCGTAGGAGACCGGGCCGAACGAGAGCCGGGCGACCGAGCCGTTGTACGGGATGGCGAGTGCGCGGCCCGCGGAGGTGACGAAGTCGGGCAGTTCCTGGTCGTCGTCGGCGGGAGCGAGGACGTTCACCTCGTGCCCGAGGCCGATCAGGGCGCGGGCGAGGTCGACGACGTGCGCCTGGACTCCCCCTGGCACGTCGAAGGAATACGGGCAGACGATGCCTACCTTCACCGCGAGAGCCTCCGGACCAACGCTTCACGGCGGCTCGCGGGCAGGTCGGCGAGCCAGAGTTGCTGGAGCATGTGCCAGTCGGCCGGGTGGGCGGCGATGTCGGCGGCGAACACGTCGGCCAGCTGCTGGGTGGCGGCGGGCACGCTGCCGACCTTGATCGGCGGGTGGATGCGGAACTGCCAGCTGTCCCCGGTGAACCAGCAGCCGACCGGCAGCAGCGCGGCGCCGGTCGTGGCGGCCAGGTGCGCGGGGCCCGCGGGCATCAGGGTCTGCTCGCCGAAGAACGTCACGGGCACGCCGGAGGACGTCAGGTCACGGTCGCTGAGCAGGCACACGACCTTGTTCGACCGCACCCGCTCGGCCAGCACTGTCGCGGGTGGACGGTCGCCGCCGTTGAGCGGCAGCACCTCGAAGCCCAGCGTCTCCCGGAACTCCACGAACCTGCGGTACAGCGACTCGGGCTTCAGCCGCTCGGCGACGGTGGTGAAGGTGCCGGAGTGGCCGACCAGCCAGACGCCCGCCATGTCCCAGTTGCCGCTGTGTGGCAACGCGACGACCGCGCCGGTGCCTTCCTTCAGCGCGGCGTCGAGGTTTTCCTGGCCGCTGACCAGGGAGTCGCACTGCTCGTAGACGGCGCGCAGGTCCATCGACGGCAGCCGGAACGCCTCGCACCAGTAGCGCGCGTAGGACCGCAGCGACTCCCGGACCAGCTCGTCCAGCTCCGCCTCGCCCGCCTGCGGCACGACCCGGCGCAGGTTCGTGCGCAGCTGCGCCACCCCGCGACCGCCGCGACGAGCCGCGTAGTCCGCGCCGAAGCGGAACAGTGCTCGCGCCCACGACTGCGGCAGCAGGCGGATGAGCCGCCACCCGGCGGTGTATCCGACGGTCGCCAGGTTCACGCGGCCTCCCGCGCCGACTTCGCCACGGCCAGGATTCGCTGCAGCACGGTCGCGACGGTCATGACGGCGAGCAGCCACAGCGCCACCGCGAGCAGGTGCGGCACGCCGAGACCCTGCACGCCCGCGCCGATCAGCGCCACGATGAAACGTTCGGCGCGCTCGGCGATACCGCCGTCAGCGGACAGGCCGGACGCTTCGGCGCGCGCCTTCACGTAGGAGATGACCTGCGAGGCCACCACGCAGATGAACCCGGCGGCGGCGGTCCAGCGGTCACCGGTCGAGAACGCGTACCAGGTGAGTGCCGCGAACAACGCGCCGTCGGCGATGCGGTCGCAGGTGGCGTCCAGCACGGCCCCGAACCTCGTGGGGCCCTGGGCGCGGGCCATCGCGCCGTCGATCAGGTCGAGCAGCACGAAGAACGTCACCAGCGCGCTGCCGAGGAACAGCTGACCGCGCGGGATGAACCACAGCGCACTCGCCACCGCGCCCACCGTGCCGAAGACGGTGACGGCGTTGGGGGTGAGGCCACGCGCCAGCAGCCACGCCCCGATCGGATCGGTGACGCGCGAGACGGACGCGCGAGCAAAGATGTTCAGCATGGCGTGTCGCAGCCTAGCTGGACTGCTGAAACACGCTGCTCGCGGGTGAGGCGGCACCCGCGAACGAACCTGTTCAGCCGAGCCTGCGGTGGTCCTCGGCGATCCGTTTCAGCAACGCCTGCAACTCCTCCCCCCGCACCGCCTGCCGCTCCAGCCGGCCGAACAACGCGAGGTACTCGCGCACGTCGAGCGGATCGGTGATAGTGGCGTTGCCGGTCAGCACGCTGACCGTGACGACACGCTCGTCGTAGATGTGGAAACCGTGCAACGCGACCACGTTCGCGTCCGCCGTCCACGGCACGATGCCGAGCCGGACGTTCGGACGACGCTGGATCGCGGCCAGGTGCTCGACCTGTTCCGCCATCAGCTCCGACGAACCCATCCGCCAGCGCAGCGCGCTTTCGGCGAGCACGAACACGAACTGCTTGGCCAGGTCGTCCATCCGGGCCCGCCGCACCCGCAGCGCGGCGACGGCGGCCTCCTGTTCGGACGGGGGCATCGTCGCCAGCACGGTGCGCAGGTAGGGCTCGGACTGCAGCAGCGAGGGAACCAGGTTCAGCTGGAAGAACCTCGATGTGGCCGCCCGCGCCTCCACCCGGCTGATCGTCTGCTGGTGGCGGTGCGCACCCCGGTGCAGCACGACGCGGCGGGTCTCCGCCTCGGCGTGCAACGACCTCGCGAGTTCGACCAGTTCGATCCGCGTCTCCCTGGTCGCGGCGAGTTCCGCGACGAGACGCTCCACGTCCGCGACGGACGGGAGCAGCATGCCGTTCTCGATCTTCGACAGCTTGGACTGGCTCATCCCGGTGGCACGGGCGGTGGCCGTGCCGGTCATCTTCGCCTCGGTGCGCAACCGGCGTAACTCACGCGAAAGCCGTTCTCTCGCTAATCGCGAACGCTCAGGTGCGGTCATGTTCGCACCGTAACCATCTGCGCACTCTGAGACGATCGGCCGTTGGCGGGGACTTGACTCGCAGTTGACACCTCCAGGTGGGTGATCTCACCTACCTGGAATCGCTTTGTGCTGGCGTAACGTCTCGATCGGCTGACGAAAAGCACCCGAAAGTTGCAACGGTTCTATTCCGTGCGACCTGGAAACTGCGCCGATTGTCCTATGCGGACAACGCCAGTGGCTTTTGTCACCTTTTTGGCAATGAAATGGTCCGGCTTTCAATCACGCACGGGCCCGACCGTGATACCGAGCTTCCGTCGACATTCGCCGGCACGATTAAGCGGACTTGCGGTTCCGCAATACCGCGCGCACTCCGAACCCGATGGAGCCGAAGATCAGCACGAAGCCGATGAGCCCGAGCCCAGGAGCGTCGTCGTGGTCCGCGTACATGATCGCGCCCACGCCGAGCGCGACGACGAGAACGCAGCCCACCAGGGGCAGCAGCAATCGGGGCATAGATCGACTATCACTCGCCAGCTATCGAAAGTCAATAGGTAACAAGCGCTAAACGGTCAGTCGACGGCCTTCCAGCCCTCCGCCAGCAGCTGCCGGGTCTCCCCCAGCAGCTGGGGCAGCACCTTGGTGTGGCCGATGACCGGCATGAAGTTCGCGTCGCCACCCCACCGCGGCACCACGTGCTGGTGCAGGTGAGCCGCGATGCCCGCGCCGGCCACCACGCCCTGGTTCATGCCGACGTTGAACCCGTGCGGCGCCGCGACGTGCCGCGCCACCCGCATGGCCTTCCGCGTGAAGGAGGCGAACTCGGCCGTCTCCGACACCGAGAGGTCGGTGTAGTCGGGCACGTGCCGGTACGGCAGCACCATCAGGTGACCGGGGTTGTACGGGTACAGGTTCAGCACCGCGAACACCTCGGCACCGCGCGCGATGATCAGCCCGTCCGAATCGGACAACGTGACCACGCGGCAGAACGGACATCCTTCGGGATCGTCACCGGAGGCCTTGCCCTCGCCTTTGACGTAGGACAAGCGGTGCGGGGTCCACAAGCGCTGCAATGCGTCGTGGACCCCGACACCGTCCTGTTCGGAGAACTCTGACGTCACGAGAGCAGTTCCGCCGTGGGCGAGGCGTTCTCGCGGCGCTGCACCCACTCGACGATCTGCTCGACCGCCCGCTCGACCGGCACGCCGTTGATCTGCGTGCCGTCGCGGAACCGGAACGACACCGCGTTCGCCTCCACGTCCTTGGCGCCGGCCAGGAGCATGAACGGCACCTTCTGCATGGTGTGGGTGCGGATCTTCTTCTGCATGCGGTCGTCCGAGGCGTCGATGTCGACCCGGATGCCCTTGCTCCTGAGCACCTCCCGCACCGCGAACAGGTGATCGGCGTTCTCGGAGGTGACCGGGATGCCGACGACCTGGACCGGGGCGAGCCACGCCGGGAACGCGCCCGCGTAGTGCTCGGTCAGCACGCCGAAGAACCGCTCGACCGTGCCGAACAGCGCGCGGTGGATCATGACCGGGCGCTGGCGGCCGCCGTCCGGGCCGGTGTACTCGAGCTCGAACTTCTCGGGCAGCATGAAGTCGAGCTGGATGGTCGACATCTGCCAGGTGCGGCCGAGCGCGTCCTTGACCTGCACGGAGATCTTCGGGCCGTAGAACGCGGCGCCACCCGGATCCGGGACCAGCTCGAGCCCGGACTCCTCGGCAACCGAGCGCAGCGTCTCGGTCGCCTCATCCCAGACATCGTCCGGGCCGACGTACTTCTCCGGGTTCTTGGTCGAGAGCTCCAGGTAGAAGTCGTCGAGGCCGTAGTCGCGCAGCAGGTCCAGCACGAAGATCAACAGCGACTTCAGCTCGTCGCGGATCTGGTCCCTGGTGCAGAAGATGTGCGCGTCGTCCTGCGTCATGCCGCGCACTCGGGTCAGGCCGTGCACCACGCCGGACTTCTCGTAGCGGTACACCGAGCCGAACTCGAACATGCGCAGCGGCAGCTCGCGGTACGAACGGCCGCGCGACTTGAAGATCAGGTCGTGGAACGGGCAGTTCATCGGCTTGAGGTAGTAGTCCTGGCCGGGCTTGCGGACCGAGCCGTCCTCGTTGACCTCGGCGTCGAGATGCATCGCCGGGTACATGCCGTCCTTGTACCAGTCGAGGTGACCGGAGATCTCGAACAGGTTGCCCTTGGTGATGTGCGGCGAGTACACGAACTCGTAGCCCGCCTCGACGTGCCGCTGCCGGGAGTAGTCCTCCATGGCCTTGCGGATGATGCCGCCCTTGGGGTGGAACACCGCGAGGCCGGAGCCGATCTCGTCCGGGAAGCTGAACAGGTCGAGCTCGACACCCAGCTTGCGGTGGTCGCGGCGCTCGGCCTCGGCGAGGCGCTCCAGGTACGCGTCCTGCGCCTCGGCCGACTCCCACGCCGTGCCGTAGATGCGCTGCAGCTGCGGGTTGTTCTCGTTGCCGCGCCAGTACGCCGCCGCCACACGGGTCAGCTTGAACGCCGGGATGTGCTTGGTGGTCGGCACGTGCGGGCCGCGGCACAGGTCGCCCCAGACCTGCTCGCCGGAGCGCGGGTCCAGGTTGTCGTAGATCGTCAGCTCGCCGCCGCCGACCTCCATGACCTCGCTGGTGTCGACGTCGCTCTTGATGTCGACGAGTTCCAGCTTGAACGGCTCCTTCGCGAGCTCGTCCTTCGCGGCGTCGATCGACTCGACGACGCGGCGGGAGAACCGCTGCGCGCCCTTGATGATCTGCTTCATGCGCTTCTCCAGCGCCTGCAGGTCCTCGGGGGTGAAGGGCTTCTCCACCTGGAAGTCGTAGTAGAAGCCGTCCTTCACGGGCGGGCCGATGCCGAGCTTGGCGTCGGGGAACTGCTGCTGCACCGCCTGCGCCAGCACGTGCGCGGCGGAGTGGCGGATGACGCTGCGGCCGTCCTCGGTGTCCGCGGCGACAGCCTCGACCTCGACCTCGACCTGCGGGACCCACGACAGGTCGCGCAGGTGGCCCTCGGCGTCCTTCACGACGACGATCGCGTCGGCGCCCTTGCCTGGGAGCCCGGCCTCGCGCACGGCAGTGCCCGCCGTCGTCCCAGCCGGAACCACCACGCGTGGCGGATTCTGGGCGACTGCTGGGCGCGACTCGGACACGATGACTCCTAGATCGAAAGTAGTTGAACGGCTCAGATGTTATCGGTGCTCAAGATGGACATGACGATCGCGTCGTGGAAGACGCCGTCCCAGAGCAGCGCGTCGCGCAACCTGCCCTCCTCGCGGAAGCCCAGCTTGCGGTACACGTGGATCGCCCTGTCGTTGAAGTCGTACACCTCCAGGTCGACCCGGTGGAGGTTGCGCTCGTTGAACGCGTGGTCGAGCACGTGCCTGATCGCGGCGGTGCCGTAGCCCTTGCCGAAGCCGTCCCAGAGCGCGATCCGGAAGCCCGCCGACCTGTTGGCGTCGTTGATCGTCAGCACGACCTCGCCGAGATAGCGACCGTCCTCGGTGATGGCGCGGGTATAGCGGTTCGGATCGTTCAGCGTCCGCTCGATGTAGGCCTCGCAGTCCGCCAGCGAGAACGTGGCATGTGTGCCGGTGAAGCGGTTGACCTCGTCGTTGTTGGGCCCGCCTGCGAGCATCGCCGGTGCGAACTCCTTGCGGAGCGGTACGAGTTCCATGGTCCTATCGAACCTGGTGCGGGCAACTGGTTTCTGCCTAGCGTGACCTGATGCGGTTACTGCTGACCCTGGCAATGGTGCTGGGCGCGCTCTCGGTGCCCACGGTTTCGGCGGCTCCTCCCGGGCCACGGGACGTGATAGTTCAGCTTTTCGAGTGGAACTGGAACTCGGTCGCACGGGAGTGCCCTCGGCTCACCCAATACGGATATGTGCAGGTCTCGCCGCCGCAGGAGCACGTGACAGGCCCACAGTGGTGGACGCAGTACCAGCCGGTCTCCTACCGCGTCGAATCCCGGCTGGGCACGCGGGCGGAGTTCGCCTCGATGGTGACGGCGTGCCACAACGCGGGCGTGAAGGTCCTCGTCGACGCGGTGATCAACCACATGACCGGCGGGTCGGGCACCGGGTGGGCCGGGTCGACGTACACGCACTACGACCACCCCGGCACCTACGCGCCGTGGGACTTCCACCACTGCGGACGCAACGGCAACGACGACATCGCCAACTACGGCGACCGGTGGGAGGTGCAGAACTGCGAGCTGGTGAACCTCGCGGACCTCGCCACCGACACGGGGTACGTGCGCGACAAGATCGCCGCCTACCTGAACGACCTGTTGTCGCTGGGCGTCGACGGGTTCCGGCTGGACGCCTCGAAGCACATGCCCGCGGCGGACATCGCGGCGATCAGGTCGCGGTTGTCGCGGTCCGCCTACATCGTGCAGGAGGTCATCTACGGCGCCGGCGAGCCCATCGGGCCCGGCGAGTACGTCGGCAACGGCGACGTGCACGAGTTCCGTTACGCACGGGACCTCAAGCGGGTCTTCAACAACGAGAAGCTCGCCTACCTGCGCAACTACGGCGAGGGCTGGGGCTATCTGCCGTCCTCGCAGGCCGTGGTGTTCGTCGACAACCACGACACCCAGCGCGACGGATCCACACTGTCCTATCGGGACGGTCGCCGCTACACCACGGCGAACACCTTCATGCTCGCCTGGCCGTACGGAACGCCCGCGCTGATGTCCGGCTACGCGTACTCGTCGAACGACCAGGGGCCGCCGCTGCAGTCGTCCGGCCGCGTCTCCGATGTCTCCTGTGGATCGACGTGGCTGTGCGAACATCGCCAGTTCGCCGGCATGGTCGGGTTCAGGAACGCCGTTTCCGGGACAGGCGTCGTCCACTGGTGGGAGGATCCGGTCGGCGGGGATGTGATCGCGTTCGGGCGGGGCTCACGCGGGTACGTCGTCGTCAACGACACCGACGGCACCGTGAACCGCTCGTTCCAGACGTCGATGCCCGCGGGGAACTACTGCGACGTGTCCGGCTTCGGCGGCTGCGTCACGGTCAGCTCGACCGGGTGGTTCCAGTTCGCGGTCCAGCCACATTCCACGCTGGCGGTACATACGTAGGCCGTTCTGAGTGTTTTTTCGGATGCGTCGGCGGGGGCCGGGCGAGCACGCTGTGTGCCCGGCCCACCGTTAGGAGCACCGAACATGTACGACGTGGTGGTCGAATGCCCGGTCCGCCTCACCGAGTGCAACCGGGACGAACTGCGCCTGCTCTACACCGACCTGCGCGACCACTACGCGCGCCGCGACGGCCGCGAGGGCACGCGCACCGCGTTGCACTTCGTGTGGTCCGGGCCGCTCGATCCTGAGCTGTTCGGCGCCACCTATGCCGACCAGCGGCACATCTTCGCCGCCTCCCGTCCCGTCGTGAACTCCGCGCGGGGCGCTGACCTGCCGGAATCGCTGCGCTACGGGGTCCTGACCGCCTGACCCACGGCTTCAGGAAACGAACAGGCGGCTGTCAGGCTGCTATCAGCCGAACAGCGCATTGTTGAGTACATGAGCGAGCAGGGACAGGGGCCTCCACCACCGGAGCCGGGGCCTCCGAAGCAGAACGACCCGCAGGCAGCCCGGCCTGCACCGGACCAGGCAACCACCCCGCTGCCGGCCGACACCGCGGCCACGTCCGGTCAGCCCGCCGCCGAGCAACCGGCCGCGACAGCAGCAGAAGCACCGTCCGACCCGAACCAGCCCACCGCGACCGCGGCCGAGGCACCGATCCCACCGGCCGCCGCGCCGGTCCGGCCTTCCCGTGTGCGGGGTTTCGCGCGGCACCGCGCCACACAGCTCGTCGCCGTGGGCCTGCTGGGCCTGGTGCTCGGCGGCGGAATCGTGGGAGCGATCGCGGCCAACCGGTTCGACGACCGCGGCGGCCCCGGCCACGTGCGGATGCACGAACGCGGCGAGCGCGGTGAGCGCGGACCCGGCCGGTTCGACGAGCGCCGTGGCGGCGACCGTTCCGAGGTACGCCCAGGCGACCGCTTCGACCGCTGAGAGCGAACGACGAAGGGCGCATTCATCCACCTGAGGTGGACAAAAGCGCCCTTCGTCCACCGACCGAGCGCAGGACTTACGTGCCGATCCCCGACGACGTGAGTCCTGCGCTCCCCAAAACCAGGAACGCACGCCACCGCCGGATCAATCCCCCTCGTTCTGCGGTGTCGTGCGTTCCGCCCAAGTGCCGCGGCACTTAGTTCGAATGCGGCTGCGGCCCGAGCCGGATCGCCAGGAGCTGGCGCCGCACCACCTTGCCGGTCGCGTTGCGCGGCAACTGAGGCACCACCACGACCTCGCGGGGCACCTTGTGCCGTGCCAGCCGAGTCCGCACGAACTCGCGCAGCTCCCGCACGTCGATCCGGGTCCCCGTCACCGGCACCACGAACGCGCGCAGCCGTTGCCCGTACTCGGGATCCGGCACGCCGAGCACCGCCGCGTCACGCACCCGGTAGTGCGTCATGAGCAGGTTCTCCACCTCGACCGGGTAGACGTTCTCGCCGCCGGACACGATCATGTCGTCCTCGCGCCCGTCGAAGTACAGCCGTCCGTTCGGGTCGAAGTGGCCGAGGTCGCCGGTCGCGACGAGCCCGTCGATGAGTTCCTTCTGCGAGCCGTCCGTGTAGTCGTCGACGGTCAGCGAGCCGCGCACGAAGATCCGGCCCGTCACGAACGACCGGGTGATCCGGTTTCCCTCGGCGTCGTAGATCTGGACGATGCAGTTGTGCGGCGGCATGCCGACACTCGACGGCGCGGCCGCGAGATCCTCCGGCGTGGCCACGGTGGCCACCGCGACCTCTGTCGAGCCGTACAGGTTGTAGAGCACCGGTCCCAGCACGGCCTGTGTGCGTTCCACCAGACTCGTCGAGATCACCGCACCCGAGCAGAACACCACGCGCAGGTGCCGGAGGTCGAACGACTCCAGGACGGACTGGTCGAGCTCCATGATCCGCTGCAGCATGGTCGGCACCATCACGATCGTCGTGCAGCGCTGGCCCTGCACCGACCACAGTGTCTTGCGGGGGTCGAAGCGGCGTTGCAGCACCGCTCGCGATCCCAGTGACATCGCGAGCGTCAGGTGCGAGTAGCCGACCGAGTGGAAGATCGGCGCGGCGATGAACGTCGACTCTCCTGCCACCATCGGGATGCGGTCGAGGAAGTCGGACGCCGTCAGCACCGACTTGATCTCACGGGCCGTACCCTTCGGCACCCCGGTGGTCCCGGAGGTCAGCTGGATCACGACGCCCGGTTCGCGCGGTGGTTCGAGCTCGCCGCGCGGGGCCTTCGCCACCAGCTGGTCCAGCGTCGGGGTGCGACGGTCGAGCCCGTCGCGCGACCACGCGAGCCAGCGCGGGATCGACGGCGGCAGCTGCTGGAACAGCGGTGTGAACTCCTCGTCGTGGACCACGACGGCGGCGCGCTCGCGCTGCAGCAGGTCCAGCACGACCGGAGCGCCGAAGCCGGTGTTCACCAGCAGCACGCGCACGCCGAGCTTCGCGCAGCCGAGCAGGGTCTCCACCATTCCCCTGTGGTTGCGGCACATCAAAGCCACTACATGTGTGTGCTGAACCCCCAACGCGCGCAACCCCTGCGCGATCGCGTTCGATCGTCTGTCCAACTGCCGGTACGTCATCGAACCGCGTTCGTCGACGACGGCGACACCGTCCGGGTTCAGCCGCACCGACCGGCGCAGCGCCGTGACGTTGGGACCCCAGATCCGTACCTCTCGCAACGCCTGCACGGACATCTTGAAGTTCGTCAGACTCACCATGCCCGCGGCGGACAAGACACGGAGTGAGTGCACCCGGCCCATGGCGTCGCGAAACACCTTGCGCAACCCTGGCATCAACAGCTCCTCGCGCTGCAAGTCCCCGAGGTATTCGGACGGTAACTGTCCGCAAGCCCTACGCCAAGGGCTGTTCCATGCGGAATGTGCATGACAACGCGACAAACGAACCTGTAAACGTTTTCACGTTGCCCGGTTCCCGCCCGAACACTCCCACGCCGCTGGTTACGGCCGGGTCTGACCGGTCAGACCAGAAAACCTCTGAGCAACGACGCCGTTCCGTCGAGGTGTTCGGCCATCGCCTGCCGGGCCGCCGCGGGGTCTCCGTCCAAAATGGAGGCGATGATGCGCTCGTGCTGGGCGTTGGAGTGGGCGAGGTTCGGCTCCAGCAACGGGATGGTGTCGAGCAGCTCGTTGACCCGCATCCGGGAGTCGGCGACGGACGCGGTGAGCGACGCGGACCCGGTGGCCTCCGCGATCGCGAGGTGCAGCCGCGAGTCCTTGCGGCGATATTCGGCGAGCGAGGACGTCGAGGCCTCCTCCAGCCTCGTGCGCAGCCCACGCCGTTCCGCGGGCCCGAGCGAGCGGCCCGCCGCGGCCTCGGCGGCCCCGGTTTCCAGGACTTTCCGCAGCGTCAACGCGTCGTGGATGTCGCCGAACTCCTTGCCGGGCGCGGACTTCGGAATTTCGTTGTTGACGAACGTGCCGCCGTAGCGACCCCTGCGGGACTCGACGTAGTCGTTGTCCTGGAGAGACCGGATGGCCTCGCGCACGGTCACCCGGCTCACCCCGAGCCTGGTGGCCAGATCCCGTTCGGACGGCAGCCTCTCCCCCGGCGCGACGACGCCGAGCCGGATGGCCTGCATGAGCCGTTCGACGGTCTCCTCGAAGGCGTTGCCCGCCCGGACCGGGCGGAACAACGCCTCCTGCGCGTGCTCCATCATCCAGGGCCTGTTTCTTGGATCTCGTTCGATGAGAGTCGAGCCTGAGGTGGTTTCTGGCGGTGCGGGCGAAAGGCCCGCATACCGCTGTTGTATGTGGGCCTTTCGCCCGTGCTCCCAGGGGCCGCCTCAGGCCCGGCTATCGCGAACACGGATCCAAGAAGCAGGCCCTAGAGCGGTGTGACATAGGCACCCGCGATGCCGCCGTCCACGAGGAAGTTCGACGCCGTGATGAACGACGAGTCGTCGCTCGCCAGGAACGCCACCGCGGCCGCGATCTCGGTCGGCTCCGCGAACCGGCCGAGCGGCACGTGCACGAGCCTGCGGGCGGCCCGCTCCGGGTCCTTCGCGAAGAGCTCCTGCAGCAACGGCGTGTTGACCGGCCCGGGGGAAAGCGCATTCACCCTGATGCCCTCGCGCGCGAACTGCACACCGAGCTCACGCGACATCGCCAGCACTCCGCCCTTCGACGCCGTGTAGGAGATCTGCGACGTCGCCGCGCCCATCGTCGCGACGAACGACGCCGTGTTGATGATCGAGCCCTTGCCGTTGGCCTGCATGTGCGGGAGCGCGTACTTGCAACACAAGAAAACCGACGTGAGATTCACCTTCTGCACGCGGTCCCACGCCTCGATGCCGGTCGTCAGGATCGAGTCGTCGTCGGGCGGCGAAATACCGGCGTTGTTGAACGCGATGTCCAACTTGCCGTAAGTGTCCACAGTGGTCTGGAAGAGCGCTTTGACCTGCTCCTCGTCCGTCACGTCGACCTGGACGAACAGCCCGCCGACCTCGTCGGCGGCGGCCTTGCCCGCGTTCGGGTCGACATCGGCGACCACGACCTTCGCGCCCTCGCTCGCAAACCTGCGCACGGTCGCGAGTCCGATGCCGCTGCCGCCACCCGTCACGACGGCCACACGGCCTTCGAGTCGCTGCACCATCTCTAGTTCTCCTTGGGCTCGTTCTTCGCTCAGGTTTGCCCTGAAATCAGGTGGCGATGAAGACGTTCTTGACGTCCGTGAAACTGTCCAACGCGTCCGGTCCCAGCTCACGGCCGAGCCCGGACTGCTTGACGCCACCGAACGGCGTCCAATAACGCACGGACGAATGCGAGTTCACCGAAAGGTTTCCGGCCTCGACGGCCCGCGACACCCGGATCGCGCGGCCGACGTCGTTCGTCCAGATCGACCCGGACAGTCCGTACTCGGAGTCGTTCGCGATGCGGATCGCGTCCGCCTCGTCCTGGAACGGCAGCACGACGACGACCGGTCCGAAGATCTCCTCGGTGACCGTCCGGTCGTTCGGCGCGGGCGTGAGGACCGTCGGCGGGAACCAGAATCCGGGTCCCTGCGGCGCTTCGCCACGGAACGCGACCGGCGCGTTGTCTGGGACGTAAGACGCGACCTTCGCCAAATGAGACGCCGAGATGAGCGGTCCCATCTCCGTGCTCTCGTCTCCGGGCTCGCCGACTTTCAGATTCCTGACAGCCGGCTCCAGCAGCTCCATGAACCTGTCGTAGACGCTCGCCTGCACGAGGATGCGGGAGCGCGCACAACAGTCCTGTCCGGCGTTGTCGAACACCCCGTACGGCGCCGTGGCCGCGGCCTTCTCCAGGTCCGAGTCGGCGAAGACGATGTTGGCCGACTTGCCGCCCAGCTCCAGCGTCACCCGCTTCACCTGGTCCGCGCAGCCCGCCATGATCTGCTTGCCGACCTCGGTCGACCCGGTGAAGACCACCTTGCGCACCAACGGATGCGTGACGAACCTGTTGCCGACGACCGAGCCCTTGCCCGGCAGCACCTGGAAGACGTCCTCGGGAATGCCCGCTTCCTTCGCCAGCTCGCCGAGCCGGATCGCGGTCAGCGGCGTGAGCTCGGCGGGCTTGAGCACGACCGTGTTCCCGGCCGCCAGTGCCGGCGCGAACCCCCAGCCCGCGATCGGCATCGGGAAGTTCCACGGCACGATCACGCCGACGACACCGAGCGGCTCGTGGAACGTGACGTTCAGCCCGCCCGCGACCGGGATCTGCTTGCCGAACAACCGTTCCGGCGCCGCCGAGTAGTACTGCAGCACGTCCCGGACGTTGCCCGCCTCCCAGCGCGCGTTGCCGATGGTGTGCCCGGAGTTCTCGACCTCCAGCTGGGCGAGCTCCTCGTTGGCGGCGTCCACCAGCTCCGAGAACCTGCGCAGGAGCCGCGCACGATCGCCGGGAGCGACGTTCCGCCACGTCTCGAACGCCCTGTGGGCTTTCGCGATCGCAGCGTCCGTCTCTTCGAGGCTGGTGTGCGGAACCTGCCGCACCAGCTTCTCGGTAGCCGGGTTGATGACGTCGAAGGTCACGCTTTTCTCCTTGCCACTTCCACAAGCGCTTCGAACAGCCTGAGGTCCTCGATGTCCTGCTCCGGGTGCGACTGCACCCCGACGACGAACCGCGCGCCTTCCAGCTCCACCGCCTCGATCGTCCCGTCGGGCGCGGTCGCGGTGACCTGGAGCCCGTCGGCGATCTTGTCGAGCGACTGGTGGTGATGGCACTGCACGCTGGTGCGATCGCCCAGGATCCGGTGGAGCTGGGAGCCCGGCACGACCTCGATGTCGGTGTGCTCGAACACCGCGGGCGCCGGGTTGTGGCCCTCGATGTGCTGGTGCAGCGTGCCGCCGAGCGCCACGTTGAGCACCTGCATGCCCCGGCACACCCCGAGCACCGGCAGGTCGAGCTTGAGCGCGGCGTCGACGAGCGCGAACTCCGAGTCGTCCCGGTCCCTGCGCGGCTCCCCGGTCATCGGATGTGGTTCGGCACCGTAGGAGCCGGGGTCGACGTCCGCACCGCCCGCGATCACCAGGCCGTCGAGGAACCCGATCGTCTCCGCCGTCCAGCTCCCGACCGGCGGCAGCATGACGGGAGTGCCGCCCGCCTTGACCACGCCGTCCAGATAGCCGCGGTAGAGCACCGCGGCTTCCACGTCCCACGGCCCGAACTTCGTGCGTTCGAGGTAGGTGCTGATCCCGATGATCGGCGGAATTGTCGTACCTCCCTGAGATGATGGGAGTGGGGCCTTCGATCCCCCCGGAGGGGGTCCAGTCGGGATCGGTTCAGGTCCGCGCGTGCCGCCTGGGCCGGTGCGCGGTTCAGAGTCGCTCGAAGCCACGGACCTTCTCCCAGTCGGTGATGGCCGCGTCGTAGGCGTCGAGCTCGATCTTCGCCGCGTTCAGGTAGTGGTCGACGACCTCCGCGCCGAACGCCTCCCGCGCGATCTCGCTGGCGGCGAACAGGTCAGCTGCCTCGCGCAACGTCGTCGGCACGGTCGCGCGGTCGGACGCGTAGGCGTTGCCGACGAACTCGTCTTCGAGCGCGAGCTTGTTCTCGACGCCGTGCAGCCCGGCCGCGATCAACGCCGCCACCGCCAGGTACGGGTTCACGTCGCCGCCCGGCACCCGGTTCTCGAACCGCAGCGACTGCCCGTGCCCGACGACCCTCAGCGCACAGGTCCGGTTGTCCCGGCCCCACGCCACCGCGGTCGGCGCGAAGGAGCCCTTCACGAACCGCTTGTAGGAGTTGATGTTCGGCGCGAGGAAGTAGGTGAGCTCCCGCAGCGCGGCCAGCTGCCCGGCGAGGAAGTGCCGCATCATCTCCGACATCCCCTGGCCCTCCGCGAACACCGGCGTGCCGTCGGCGGACCGCAGCGAGAGGTGGATGTGGCAGGAGTTGCCTTCACGTTCGTTGTACTTCGCCATGAACGTCAAGGACTTGCCGTGCAGCGAGGCGATCTCCTTGGAACCGTTCTTGTAGATGGCGTGCTGGTCACACGTGCGCAAAGCGTTCGTGTACTTGAAGGCGATCTCGTGCTGACCGGGGTTGCACTCGCCCTTGGCCGACTCCACCACCATGCCCGCACCCGTCATGCCGTTGCGGATGGCCCGCAACAAAGGCTCAACGCGCGCGGTGCCCAGCAACGAGTAGTCGACGTTGTACTGGTTCGAAGGTGTAAGGCCGCGGTAACCGGAGTTGAAGGCCTGCTCGTAAGAATCCTCGAAGAGGATGAACTCCAGCTCGGTGCCGACGAAGCACTCCAGTCCGAGCTCGGCCAGCCGGTCGAGCTGCTTGCGCAGGATCTGGCGGGGTGACGCGACGACCGGGTCGCCGTTCTCCCAGACGACGTCGCACATGACAAGGGCGGTGCCTTCTTGCCAAGGGACACGGCGCAGGGTGGAGATGTCGGGCTTCATGACGAAGTCGCCGTAGCCACGGTCCCACGAGGACATCGCGTAGCCGCTCACCGGGTTCATCTCCACGTCGACCGCGAGCAGGTAGTTGCAGCCCTCCGCGGAGTGCCCGAGCACCTCGGACATGAAGTACGGCGCGGCGCAGCGCTTGCCCTGCAGGCGGCCCTGCATGTCGACGATCGCGACCAGGACGGTGTCGATCTCACCGCTGTCCACGGCCTCGCGCAACTCCTCGACGGTCAGCATCCCGCGTTCCTCCAAAGGTATGTCTGCGAGCCATTGGCGGCCCCATCTTGACACCATCAGGTGTTGCGCGCCACCCTCTACCACCGGTTAAAGGACCATTAGGAGTCCATATGGCCAAGCACGTCGAGTACGAGAAGGTGGGCAGCGACTACCTGGAGCACCGGCAGCTCAAACGTGGCGCGGCGGGGTGGGTCCTGCTGGCCGGGCTGGGTGTCTCGTACGTCATCTCCGGCGACTTCGCCGGGTGGAACTTCGGCCTCGCCCAGGGTGGCTGGGGCGGGATGCTCGTCGCCACGATCCTGATGGCGACCATGTACACGTGCATGGTGTTCGGTCTCGCCGAACTCGCCTCCGCACTGCCCGTCGCCGGCGCGGGCTATGGCTTCGCGAGGCGCGCGCTCGGGCCGTTGGGCGGCTATGTAACGGGTATCGCGATCCTCATCGAGTACGCCATCGCGCCCGCGGCGATCTCGGTGTTCATCGGCGACTACATCAAGGCACTCGGCCTGCTCGACGCCACCTGGCCGGTGTATCTGGCGTGCTACGTGATCTTCGTCGGCATCCACCTCTACGGCGTCGGCGAGGCGCTCCGGGTCATGTTCGTGATCACGGGCGTAGCGGTCGTCGCACTCGTCGCGTTCGTGGCGGGCATGATCCCGAAGTTCGACTCCTCGAAGCTCTTCGACATCGGCGACGGTTCGTTCCTACCCATGGGTGTCACGGGTGCGTGGGGCGCGATCGTGTTCGCCATCTGGTTCTTCCTCGCCGTCGAGGGCGTTCCGCTGGCGGCCGAGGAAGCGCGCGATCCCAAGCGGGACATGCCACGCGGCATCATCGGCGCGATGGTGGTGCTTCTCATCTTCGCGGCCGCCATCCTGCTGGTGGCGCCCGGCGGTGCGGGCTCGAAGGCGCTGGAGGCGTCCGGCAACCCGTTGCCAGAGGCGGTCCGCGCGGCGTACGGCGGTGACACGTTCCTGGCGCAGCTGGTGAACTACGTCGGCCTCGCCGGGCTCGTCGCGTCGTTCTTCTCGATCATCTACGCCTACTCGCGGCAGCTGTTCGCGTTGTCGCGCGCGGGTTATCTGCCGCGCTGGATGTCGAAGACGGGCAAGCGCAAGACGCCGTACCTGGCGTTGATCGTGCCGGGCACCATCGGTTTCGCGCTGGCGACGATCATGAAGTCGGTCGACCCGGTCACCGGCGGCGCACGGCTCATCAACATCGCCGTGTTCGGCGCTGCACTGTCCTACGTGCTGATGATGGTGTCGCACATCGTCTTGCGTAAGACCGCGCCGGAACTCCCCCGCCCGTACCGCACCCCCGGCGGTGTGGTCACCACGAGCGTCGCTCTCGTCCTCGCCGTCGCCGCGGTCATCGCGACGTTCTTCGTCGACGAGCTCGCGGCTGGCATCACTGCAGTCATCGTGCTGATAGCGGTCGCCTACTACTGGTTCTACAGCCGCCACCACCTGGTCGCGAACGCCCCCGAAGAAGAGTTCGCCGCCATCGCCAAGGCCGAAGCCGAACTCGACTAGAACATGGAAGGAGCTTTCATGGACGGTCCATGAAAGCTCCTTTCATGGTTCTGGTTAGCGGGCGAAGCGGAACCAGTTCACGTTGGCGAGGTCGCCGCCGGTGCCGCCGGTAGCGACGAGGTACAGGCGGTGGACGCCGGTCGCGCCGGAAGCGGTGGCGGTGCGCGAAGCCCAGGTCTGCCAGCCGCCGGTGCTCGCGGCCGAGACGGTCGCGACGAGAGGACCGGTCGGACTGTCCAGACGGAACTGCAGCGTGCCGTTCGCCGTGGAGCCGGACGCGAGCCTCGTGACAAGCGAAGTCGGCGGGGTGGCACCGAAGTCCACGTCCGCGTAGGCCACGTAGTCACCCGGCGTCAGGTAGCCGACGTTCTGCCCGCAACCCGCGTCCGTGCACTTCTCGACCTGCGTGCCGCGCTGCTCGTCGTAGTACGAGGCGCCGATCGTGGCGTAGGCGTTCTGCGAGACGGGGAACCGGTCGCCGAACCCGTAGGAGAACAACGGCGCCTTGCCGTCACCGACGTTGATCGGCTGCTGACCCGCGCTCGACATCCACGTGAACGGCAGCGTGCCCGTCGGCTTGTAGTCGCCGAACAACACGTCCGCGACACCGTTGCCCTCGGTACCCGGCAACCAGGCCGCGACCAAGGCGTGCCAGCCGGACAGCTGGGCCGCGATGTCCAGTGGCCGCCCCGAAACCAGCACCACGACAACCGGAACACCGGACGCCCTCAGGGTGTTCAACGTCGCCAGGTCCTCGGCGTCCAGCCCCAGACCGCCGGGCCGGTCGCCCGCGCCCTCGGTGTACGGCGTCTCCCCGACCACGGCGATCGCGGCCTGATACGTGCCGTCGATGCCGGCGCCGTTGCGGTTGTACGTCACGGTGCTCGTCGGCGCCGCGGAACGGATGCCTTGCAGCACAGTGGTTCCCGGCGTGACCGGGCCGCTGCCACCCTGCCAGGAGATCGTCCAGCCACCGCTCTGGTAGCCGATGTTGTCGGCGCTCTTGCCCGCCACGAACAGCTTGCTCGCCGTCTTCGGCAGCGGCAGCACGCCGTTCTGGTTCTTCAGCAGCACCTGCGACTTGCGCACGGCGTCGCGGGCCAGCGCCCGGTGCGCCGCGTTGCCGACGGTCGAGGTGTACGAGCGGTCCGTCAACGGCTTCTCGAACAGCCCCAGCTCGAACTTCTTCGTGAGAATGCGCCGGTTGGCGTCGTCGATGCGCGACATCGGCACCCGGCCGGCCTGCACCTCTGCCTTGAGCAGCGTGATGAACGAACGCCACTCGGTGGGCACCATGACCATGTCCATGCCCGCGTTGATCGTGGTGCGCACCTCGGCCGCGGTGAAGCCCGGCTGGCCGTCGATCTGGTCGATGCCGTTCCAGTCCGACACCACGAGCCCGCCGAAGCCCAGCTCGTTCTTCAGCACATCGGTGATCAGGTACCTGTGGCCGTGCGCCTTCGTGCCGTTCCAGCTGCTGTAGGTGATCATCACCGAACCGACGCCGCGGGCGATCGCCTCACGGAACGGCGGCAGGTGGACCGACCGCAGCTCGGCCTCGCTGACCTGCGTGTTGCCCTGATCGTCGCCGCCGGTCGTGCCGCCGTCACCGATGTAGTGCTTGGCCGTGGCCAGCACCGAGCCGGAATCGGACAACCGGGCGCCCTGCAACCCGGTGATCATCGTGGTCATCGAGGACGCGATCTCCGGCACCTCGCCGAACGACTCGTAGGTGCGTCCCCACCTGTCGTTGCGGGCGACGCACAGGCACGGCGCGAAGTCCCAGTCGATGCCGGTGCCCGACACCTCCTCCGCGGTGGCCCGCCCGATCTGCTGCACCAGCGCCGGATCGCGGGTCGCACCGAGGCCGATGTTGTGCGGGAAGATCGTGGCGCCGACGACGTTGTTGTGCCCGTGCACCGCGTCCACGCCGTAGATCATCGGGATGTTCAACGGCGTGGCGGTCGCCGCGCGCTGGAAGTTGTCGTACATGTTCGCCCACGACGTGGCGTTGTTGGGCGAGGGCGCGGACCCACCACCGGACAGCAGTGAGCCGATCCGGAAGTTGGTGATGTCGGCCGCGCTGACCGCGTTGCGCTCGGCCTGGGTCATCTGCCCGACCTTCTCGTCGAGCGTCATCCGCCCGAGGAGGTCGGCGACCCGCGCGGGGATCGGCTGGGTCGGGTCCTTGTAGATCGGATCGGCGGCGGAAGCGGTGCCGGGTACGACTAGACCGGCACCTAACAGAATCACGGCCGCGACGAGGTTACGCATCGACAGACCTCCACTTTGAGGGCCTGTTTACGTTGCCGCACAACAGGTTTGGCGAGCGTAACCTGCACCGGTCCAGTGGTATAGACCAAAGGTCGACCGGAACGAGGACCGGTTCCGCGACCAGCCACGACCCCGGATCGAGCCGGTCGTGGCAGGATCGGCGTCGTGAGCGACATTCAACGTGTGGGAGTCGTCGGTTCCGGCCTCATGGGCTCCGGAATCGCCGAGGTGAGCGCCCGCGCCGGGCTCGACGTCATCGTCGTCGAGGTCAACGCGGACGCGGCCGAGGCAGCGCAGGGGCGGATCGCCTCCTCGCTGGCCAGAGGCGTCAAGTCGGGCAAGCTGACCGAGGAGGACCGGGAAGGCGCGCTGCAGCGCATCCGGTTCACCACGGACATCGGCGAGTTCGCCGACCGGCAGTTCGTGGTCGAGGCGGTCGCCGAGAACGAGCAGATCAAGACCGACGTCTTCACGGCGCTCGACAAGGTCGTGAAGGACGAGGACGCCATCTTCGCGTCCAACACCTCGTCGATCCCGATCATGAAGCTGGGCATGGCCACCGGCAGGCCCGAGCAGGTCATCGGTGTGCACTTCTTCAACCCGGTGCCCGTACTGAAGCTCGTCGAGATCGTGCCGTCGCTGCTGACCGGCGCCACCACGCAGGTGCGTGCGGAGGCGTTCGTGCGCGCGACGCTCGGCAAGGAGGTGATCCGCTCGCAGGACCGCGCCGGGTTCGTGGTCAACGCGCTGCTGATCCCGTACCTGCTGTCGTCGATCCGGATGCTCGAGTCCGGCTTCGCGAGCGCCGACGACATCGACAACGGCATGGTGCTCGGCTGCGCCCACCCGATGGGGCCGCTGCGCCTGACCGACCTGATCGGCCTCGACACCACGAAGGCGATCGCCGAGTCGATGTACGACGAGTTCAAGGAGCCGCTGTACTCGCCGCCGCCGCTGCTGCTGCGCATGGTGGACGCGGGCCTGCTGGGCAAGAAGTCCGGCCGCGGCTTCCACAACTACGCCAAGTAGCAACGACGAAGGGCGCTTTCGTACACCTCAGGTGGACGAAAGCGCCCTTCGTCCACTAAGCGATGGCTTCGAGGCGGTTCATGGAGTGCTGGATGAGGCGGACGAGCACCGCCTTGCTCGACTCGCGGTCCCGCGCGTCGCAGAGGACGACGGGGACGGCGCTGTCGAGGTCCAAGGCGTGCCTCACCTCGTCCTCCGTGTAGAGCTGCGCCCCGTCGAAGCAGTTCACCGCGACGATGAACGGGATCCCGCGGTGCTCGAAGAAGTCGATCGACGGGAACGACGAGTCGAGGCGACGCGTGTCCACGATGACGACGGCTCCGATGGCGCCGGTGGCGAGCTCGTCCCACATGAACCAGAACCGGTTCTGGCCGGGCGTGCCGAACAGGTACAGCACCACGTTCGCGTTGACCGTGATGCGCCCGAAGTCCAGTGCGACCGTGGTCGTGTCCTTGCCCTCGACCCCGGCCAGGTCGTCGACGTGCACGCCTGCCTCGGTGAGCAGCTCTTCGGTCTTCAACGGCGGGATCTCGGACACCGACGAGACCATGGTGGTCTTGCCGGTGCCGAACCCACCCGCGATGACGATCTTGACCGCGGTCGGCACGGTCAGCTGGTCGTCAGATCCCACGAACACCATCCAGTACGGCCTGCAGGAGATCCCGATTGGGAATCTGGGGAGTGGAGTTCTGCACGATCACGTCACCGCGCTCGATGAGGTCGGACAGCAGCACCTTGACCACAACGAGCGGGACGTCGAGGTATGCGGCTACCTCGGCGATCGACAACGGACGTGCGCACAACGCCATGATCTCGCGATGCTCGACCGTCAGCGACGTCTGGTCGGCCGCAACTATGGAGGCTCGAACCTGCGTCACAAGGTGCAGATCTGGCGCGTTCGGCCGGGTGCGGCCGCGCACCATGGCGTAGGGCCGCACCAGCGGCCCCGCGGCCTCGTCGTACCACCAGTCCTCACGCGCGGACATCAGCGTGACTCTCGTGCCGAGGGCACCGTCGCCTGTTCTGCGCGGGGGGCCGACGAGAGGTACGTACCCACCCGCTTGACCAGCATGTTCATCTCGTACGCGATCATGCCCATGTCGGCGTCTTCCTCACCGAGCAGGGCGAGGCAGGCGCCCTGGCCCGCAGCCGTCACGAACAGGTACGCGTGCTCCATCTCGACGATGGTCTGCCGCACGGCGCCGCCGCCGAAGTGCCTGCCGGTGCCGCGGGCGAGCGACTGGAACGCCGACGCCATCGCCGACAGGTGCTCGGAGTCGTCGCGGGACAGCCCGGCCGAACGGCCCAGCAGGAGTCCGTCCGCCGACAGCACGACCGCGTGGCGGGCGCCGACCACGCGCTGGATGAGGTCTTCCAGCAACCAGTTCAGTTCGCCGTGCTGGCTGGTGTTGTCCTTCATTACGAGGGGGCTCCTTCTGATTTCCAGTCGTCGGCTTGCCGTGCGTCACGGGTGCCGCGCTGGAACGCGGCGAGCCCGTCTCGGGTCCGCTCGGCCGACCTTTCGCCGGTCACCGGCTCGGCGTGCGGCACCTCTTCGGCGTCCATCAGCTGCGGGGCCAGGTTCTGCCGCCGCTGCCTGCGGGGAAGCGGGGGCTTCTCCTCCGGAGCAGGTGTCGTGGTCTTTGCTTCGTTCACCGATGTATCTGTTTCGGAAACGGCTGCGGGAGCCGTTGAGTTCACCATTGGCGGGAGCACCGGCTTCGAGATGGGGAAGCTCGGGTGGTCCTCGAGGTGGCCGTGGTGCTGCTCGTAGAACGAACGCACCGGCATCTGCGTGGTCTCGGTGATGTCGCCGGCCGTGTTGTGCGGGGCGACGATGTTCGGCGGCAGCACGCACAACGCGACCGTGCCGCCGTAGGGCGAGTCACGCAGCTCCACCTTGATGCCACGCCGCGCAGCGAGCCGGGCGACGACGAACAGTCCCAGCCGGGACTCCCCCCGGAACGCCATCGTCTCGAAGTCCGGCGGGTTGGAGAGCTTCGCGTTCGCCTGGAGGCGTTCCTCCTGCGTCATGCCGAGGCCGTGGTCCTCGATCTCGATCACGATGCCGTGCGGCACCGAGCTCGAGTGGACGATCACCTCGGAACGCGGCGACGAGAACGCCGTCGCGTTGTCGACGAGCTCCGCGAGCAGGTGGATGGTGTCGGCGACGGCGACACCGACCAGCGCGCGGTCCGGCACCGGGTTGACCCTGACCCGGACGTACTGCTCGGTCTCGGCGACCGCGGCCCGGATGACGTCGCTGAGCCGCACCGGCTTGCGCCACTGCCTGCCCGGCTGTTCACCGGCGAGGATGATCAGGTTCTCCGCGTTGCGGCGGGCGCGGGTCGCCAGGTGGTCGAGCTGGAAGAGCGAGTCGAGCTGCTCGGGGTTCTCTTCCTCTCGTTCCAGCTTGTCGAGGATCTTGAGCTGGCGGTGCACGAGACCCTGGTTGCGGTGCGCGATGTCGAGGAAGACCCGGTTCACGCCCTCACGGGCCTGGGTCTCCTTCACCGCGGCCGCGATCGCCGTGTACTGGGCGGTGTTGAACGCGTCGGCCACCTGGCCGATCTCGTCGTTGCCGTAGTCGAGCGGCGGCATGTCGCGGTGGATGTCCACCTGCTCACCGCCACGCAGCCGCGCCACGATGTGCGGCAGCCGTTCCTGCGCGAGCCGCAGCGTGTCCTCGCGCAGCGACGTGAGCCGCGTGACGAGCGCCCGGCTGACCAGCCGGTTCGAGATGCGCAACGCGAGCACGATGCCGACGATGACCGCGAGCAACGCGATCAGGCTGCCGATCAGCACGGCGGTGAACCGGGTGTTGGCCTTGTCCAGGCCGAGGTTGGCGGCGTCCTCCGCCTGCCGGACCGCGATCTCCACGAGCCGCTCGTGCACGGGAGTGGTCACGGCTCGCCACTGCGGGTCGGTCACGCTCGTGTCGCCGTTGATGATCTTGCCTTCGAGCTCGACCATCGCCCGGTACTCCGACGTTCCACGCAGGGCGTCGTACTGGGCCCTCGGCTGCTCCAGCGCGAACGGGATCGTGGCGTCGACGCCGGAGTGGTAGGCGCCGATCAGCCGGACGAACTCGATGCGTTCGGCCGGGGTGAACCTGCCGTTGAGCAGGCCGCGCGAGCCGATCGTGGCGCTGCGGGACATCCAGTCGGCCGCCTGGAAGATCGCGACGGCCTGGACGGTGGACTGGCCTGCCTCCGCGTCGGGCACCTGCCGTGCCTGCCGGGAGAACAGCGCGACGCCCGCGTCGACCAGGCTGTTGTAGTAGTCGTAGATCTCCTGGGGGTTGCCGTTGCGCGCCTCGACCTGCGAGCGGTGCTGCGGCAGCTCGTCCAGCACGGTGTTGAGCGCGTTGATCCGGTCGGTGATGTCCTGCGGCGCGCTGCCGGAAAGTTCGGCGAAGGCCTCTTTCATCTTTCTGACGGATTCGTCCGTTTGTTCCTGCTGCAGGTTCAGCGCGGCGGCGTCGCCACCGGCCTTGCTCAGCAGGGCGAGGCTCAGCTGGCGTTCCTTCTGCAGGCCGACGAACGCCTGAACAGAAGGGATCGTCGCTTCCTTCACACCGACCGCGATCGACCGCATGTAAAAGCCGTCGAAAACGGTGTAGGAGGAGAAAACCGCCCACATGATGAGCAGGACCACGCTGGGTACGACGACCACGCCGGCCAGCCGCGACCGAATGGTCCGGTAGTTGGTCGGTGTGTAACCGCTCTTCTCGTTCACAGCGCTCTCACGGTCTCCTGTGGCCCACGGCTAGCGCTGCGGGTAATCCGAGTCACTCCTTCGGCTGCAGAATGGTAACGAGTCAAGATCATCGTTACCCAATGACAGCGATCACACGCAGTACGCGGTTGGCAGGCTACCCAGTCAGGTGACAGGTGCAACACCCGGTCCGAGGGTTCTCACGCCTCAAGAACCCCCGTCCGGACTAGTACCTAGGGACGTTCAACGGCGACGACGTTGTACGTCGTGTCGGGCGTCGGTGGCGTGGTGAAACGGGCATTCGGCAGGTAGAGCCGTTTGCCGAACGCCGCGACCGTGGTCGGGACGTCGAACCTGGCGTCCGTACGCTCCGCCGCGAGCGTCGCACCGTCCCTGCTCAACGTGTAGCGAGCGACTTTGTTGAGCCTGTTTTGCACCACGTACAACTGGCGTCCCTCTCGCAACAGACCGTCACCATTCGTCAATGTTTGACCGTGCAAGTTGATGCTGGTCGTCTTGCCCGTCTTCGGGTCGATGCGGAACAACTTCCCGAGATTGCTTTGAACAGCGATCAATCCACCGTCGAGTCCGGTGACGATGCCGTTGAGGTTCGTCGCACCAGGGGTGACGACGAGATCACCGGTCAACGCCAGGGTCCTGTGCGGCTTCAGGTTCAGCGGCACCTGGTAGAGCACCGCCTTGCGTGAGTCGGTGAACCACGCGGACTTCTCGGTCAGCACGACGTCGTTGACGAACGTGTCCGTTGTCGCGAACTGGAACTTCGCCAGCAACGCGCCGGTACGGGTGTCATAGACGCGACCGTCGCCGCCCGTGCCGCCCGCGACCCACAGCCTGCGCTTGTCGTCGACCTTCAGGCCCAGCGACGGTGTGCCGGGACCCTTGGCCAGCACCTTGCCCGTGCCGGTGCGCAGGTCCGCCGCGTAGATCGACCCGTCGGCCCGCGACCCGAAGTACGCCGTGGTGCCGCTGATCGCGATGCCTTCGGGTTGCCACCCGTTCGGCAGGGAGAACTCCGCCGGGAAGTCTTTGGTAGGGAACTGCTTGGACGCGTCTGCGGTGGCCGGCGCGGCAGCGAGCGTGACGCCCAGGACCGCCGCGAGCAGGACACCGAATCTGCGGTACATGCCGCCTCCTAATCGGATGGGGTTGCCCATCCGATCCTTCCCCTGCCAGGCGACCGAACCCGACTTTTCTCAGTAACCCGACATCACTGCAGCTCAGCGGCGGCTTCGGCGATGAGCTCCAGCGACTCGCCCTCGCCGAGCGCGATCTCCCGCAGCCGCGCGAACCGCTGCGCGCACTGCTCGGTGCGCTCGACGTCCTCGACGTACTCGCCGCCGACGAACGTCTCCAGGTACGCGACGTCGTTGTGCTGGCGGTGCGGGAAGCTCAGCAACGTGAACGGCGAGCCCATCGCCGGATAGGCGCCTGCGCCGTGCGGGACGATCTGGATGCCGACCGTCGGCAGCTCGCTCATTTCCATCAGGTGCACCAGCTGCGCCTTCATCACCCGCGGCCCGCCGACGACCGGCCGCAGCACGGCTTCGGGGAAGACCGCGTGGACGGACAGGGGATCTTTTCCGCTCAGGCGGCTCGACCACGCCTCCCGCACCATGGCGAGCCGCGCGATGCGGACCGGTTCGTCCGTGTCGAGCACCGCGTTCGTGTACCCGGCGAGCTGGAAGAGGGACGGCACGAGGTCGGTCGTGAACGTGCGCAGCACTGTCGCCTCGAACACCAGATTGGCGAAGTCCGCGGCCGGGTCGAACACCACCGCATTGTTCTCGAGCGCGCGCGTACGGACTTGTTCGGCGTGCTGCGCCTGCAGCAGCACGGCCTGCCATTGCGGCGTCGGCACCTTGTAGACGTATCCGAGCGCCATGATGTCGACGGGTGCCGAGGGCTGCACCGCGTTCTCCATCATGGACAGCTTGGCGCTGCTGAAACCCACCCGCTGCCCCGCCTCGGCGAGGCTGAGCTCGCGCTCGTGGCGCCACCCGGCCAGCTGCCGCCCGATGGCGCGTTCGAGCGTCGTGGCCCGGAAATCCTTCGGCATGACGCGAAGGATATGACCAATTCGGATTACCGAATGGGACCACCCACTGTGGACAACCCTTTAGCGCCCACTTTCTTCGTTCAGCGGCCATCAATGCCGTTAGACCCTATGGCGCGCCATTAACTATTAGTGTGTTTCGCGCGCGCATGAGCACGCACGAGGTCATGGAACCGGAACCCGTCATCGCCGACCTCGGTCAGCAACGACTTCTCCACGAGGTCGTCGAGCGCGTCCTCGACATCGCATTCGGACTCACCCGCGATCGCCGCCGCCACCGGAACGTCGAAATGCGCGCCGGGGTGCCAGGCGCACAGCCGGTACAGCCGAGCCTGCCGGGCCGGAAGCTCCACATAGGACAGATCGAGCACCGCCTCGACCGAGGCCGGTTCGTCCGGCGACGGCAGGGTTTCGTGCCGTGTCGACAGTCGAGCACCCATGAGGACGATGGACAGCGGCAGCCCGCCGCACCATCTGGCGACCTCGTCCATCCGTTGTCCCGCCAGAGTTTCCAGCAGCCGGGCGGATTCGTCGTCCGTCAGTGGCGCCACGTCGACCTGGCGGGCTCCCGGCAGGTCCAGGCGGGAGCGACTGGTGACGATCACCGTGCCGGACGGCGGCAGCAGCGGCGTCACCTGGTCGGCCGAATCAGCGTTGTCCAGCAACAGGGTGAGCGGCCTGCGCAGCGCGATGGAACGGAACACCGCCGCGTGATCCTCGGCCTGCACATGAGGAACGTTCAGCACATCGAGTAGATGGGCCAGCGCTTCCTCGGTGCCGTGCGCGCCGAGATCGACGTAGAGCTGGTCGTCGGATCGGCGGTCGTGCAACCACTTCAGGGCCAGCGCGGTTTTCCCCACTCCGCCCGGCCCGGCGAGTACTGTCACCCCATTGGGTCGCAACTGTTCGAGTTCACGCCCGCGACCGACGAAATGTCTTGGTGGCACAGGCGGTCTGAACTGCGTCGGAACGTCGTGCATGGCTCGCAGGCGGATGTCGCCCGCGGTTGTCAAAACGTCACTCATCACCAGTAACCTCCCCGGACTGTTGAAGCTACGGGCTTTCTTCGTCTTTCGTCAGACGGCCATAGAGTGATCGCACGCGAGTGCGGCACCCGAGTTGGAGGTCGCCGTCTTCACCTGACGGCCATTGATGACGATCTTGCAGGTGAGCTCGCCCCGCACGCCCTCCAGCCGCACCACGACCCGTCCCTTGCGGGCGCCCATGCGCTCCCACGGCACGTCAGGATTGCGCAGGGTTCGTTCGTCCTCGCCGGGAAACGTGTAGGTGAGCAGGTCGGCCGAGCCCTCTCCCTCGACGACGAGCCGGATGTCCGTGGGCACCGCACAGCCGCTGATCAGCAACAGCAGGCATAAGAGCGGGGTCCTCATGTTCGAGACCCTAGGAAGCGGGGACGTGCCAGGGCATCAGCCTGAAGGACCGAGCAGGATCAGCCATCAGACTGACAACCCGCGATTTCTCAGGCACTCCTCGACGCGGAACCGTTCGATGGAGCGATCCACACCCTCCGGCAGCGTGCGCAGCCGGTGGTCCACGTTCAGCGCCGCGCAAGCCTGCATGAGCAGCGCGTCATAGGCTTGACGGGCCCCGATCCGCTTCGCCGCCGAAGTGCCCTGCCGGAAGCGCTTGAGGTCCCGGCGCACGCGACGAAGGTCGGCCGCGATGCGTTCGATCGGCCGATGCTCGGACACCAAAGCGGGACGACGGAGCTTGCGCAGCGCCTTCACCACGTCGAAGGGCACACTTGCAGGCTACCCAGCCTGCAAGGCCAGGAAGAGGTCCACCCGGACCTCGAACTCGGCCAGGTCGACGCCGAGCAGCTCCTCCACCCGGCCGGCCCGGTAGCGCAGCGTGTTGACGTGCACGTGCAGCTTCTGCGCGGCGGTGGTCCAGGAGCCGCCGCAGTCGAGGAAGACCTTGAGCGTCCCGGTGAGGTCCGAGCCGTGTTCGGCGTCGTAGTCCAGCACCGGGCCCAGCAGCCTGCGCCGCAGCGATGCCCGCAGTTCCTCCGGGATGCCCGCGAGGAGCAGCTGGTGCAGCGCGATCTCCTCGCCCGCGACGACGCACGTGCGGCCGCCGCGCCGTTCGCCGAGCCTGCGGGCGTGGGTGGCTTCCTCGGCGGCGCCCTTGAGGCCGCCGGCGAGGACCGGCGAGCTGATGCCGACGAGCACGCGGGACGAGCCGAGGCCAGGTTCCATCACCCGCATGGCCTCGCGGACGTCGTCGGGTGGTGAGTCGTCGGCCTTCGCGATGGCGTAGACGGTGTCGCCGACCGGTGTGACGAGTGCCTGCGGGAGCGCTTCCTCCAGCACGGCGGCGGCGAGGTCGGAGCGATGGTCGGACGTCGTCGCGCTGATGACGCGGAGCCGGGCGTGTTCGAGGCCGGCGGCGGCCAGTCGTGACTGGATGTCGCGCGAACCGGTGAGCACGGCGGTGAGGAGCGGGCCTGCGGTGCGGTTCTCGATCTGTCTGCCCTGGGCCTGGCGGAGGCGTTCCAGCGCGACGAGCGACGCGAGCTCCGCGGCGGCCTCCTGCTGCGGTTCGCCAGCCACGACGAGGATCCAGCTGGTGAGCCGGGTGCCGCCGCGTTCGGAGACGGGCACGAGCGTCATGCCCTTCACCGTCTTCGGGAGGCGGTCCGCCTGCAGGAACTCTTTGACGAGAGCCGCGCGTTCGGGCAGTTCGCCGCCCGCGACGACCCGGCCGGTCGTGGACAGCACCCAGCAGGGCGCGTTGAGCTCGTGACCGCCCGCGATCAGCAGCGCGGGCAGGCCGGAGCCCTCCGCGACGACGTTGAGCAGCCTGCGGTGCCTGCTCAGGCCGACGAGCTCCATCGACACGCGCTCGGTGATCGTCGCGAACGACAGGTCGACCGGGACCTCCAGCAGCGGCACGTGGTGGCGGACGCAGGCGTCGATGAGGTCGGTCGGGAGCTCCTTGCTCTCCGTCTCGCTCGCGGCGAGCCCGGCGACCTTCGCGGCGGCGAGCGAACGGACGAACGTCTCGGAGTCCTGCGGTCCGTGGTGCCAGAGCAGGCCGGACAGCACGAGCTCCCCGCCGGAGAGGTACCGGCTGGGGTCGGGCAGCTCCGTTCCGTACACGCGGCTGACCGTACGGTCGAGCTGTTCCTCACCGGTTTGGAGGCTCAGGCGCAGTTCCGGCATCTGCAGCAAGGTCCGCAACAGCAACATGAGTGGCTACTTTCGTCCATTCGTGTTTGTAGGAAAGCACAAATTCACCGGCTGTAGGAGCCTGGCGATTCATGTGTCCCGGCCGTAGCTCAGTGGCAGGGTCCGTCTGTGTACTGGCTCACAACCAGATGGGAGGGCGAGTGACGATCTCCACGCACGTGCTGGACGCGGCACGAGGCAGGCCGTTCGCGGGCATCACCGTGTCGCTGCAGCGCCGCGACGGGACCGAGGTGAGTTCCGCTGAGACGAACATCGATGGCCGAATCACCGGTTGGGGTGAAGGCTTGGCGGCGGGGGTCTATCGGCTCGTCTTCGACACGGCGGAGGCCGCGCCGTTCTTCCCCGAGGTCGTGCTCACGTTCGACTACTCCGATCCGGCACAGCACTACCACGTGCCGCTGCTGCTCTCGCCGTTCGCCTACTCCACCTACCGAGGTAGCTGATGGACTTCCTTCGACCGGAAACGCTCGCCGAGGCGCTGGAGCTCAAGGCCGCGCGCCCCGATGCCGTGCCGATCGCCGGCGGCACGGACGTGATGGTGGAGCTGAACTTCGACCACCGCAGGCCGGCCGCTCTGCTGGACCTGACCCGGATTCCTGAACTGCGTGAGTGGTCTGACGGGCTGCGGATCGGTTCGGGCGTGCCGTACGTGCGGATCATCGACGAGCTGGGCTCGCAGTTGCCGGGGCTCGCGATGGCGTCGCGGACCGTCGGGTCGCCGCAGATCCGCAACCGGGGCACGGTCGGCGGCAACCTCGGTGCCGCATCGCCCGCTGGGGACACGCACCCCGTCCTGCTGGCTTCGGACGCGGTGATCGAGGCCGCCTCGGTCCGCGGGACACGGATGATCCCGGCTCGTGACTTCTATCTGGGGGTCAAGCGGAACGCGCTGGAAGCGGACGAGTTGATCGTAGCCGTGCACCTGGCGCCGGCCGAGGGGCCACAACAGTTCTCGAAGGTGGGGACGCGCAACGCGATGGTGATCGCGGTGTGTTCGTTCGCGATCTCGCTGTTCCCCTCGCAGAACCGGGTCGGCGCGGCGGTCGGGTCGGCCGCTCCGACGCCTCGGCGCGCTCATGAGGCCGAGGAGTTCCTGGCTTCGGAACTGGATTTCTCGTCTCCGGCGCCGTTGCTGGACTCGGTGAAGCGGCGGTTCGGTGAGCTGGTGTCGCTGGCGGCGTCGCCGATCGACGACGTGCGCGGGTCGGCGGCCTATCGCAAGCACGCGCTGGCCGTGATGGCGCGACGGACGCTGGGCTGGGCCTGGCAGGAACTTCTTGATGGGGAGCAAGCATGCGCGTGAACGTGACGGTCAACGGCGAGCAGCGCCAGGCCGACGACGTATGGGAGGGCGAGTCGCTGCTGTTCATGCTGCGCGAACGCCTGGGGCTACCCGGCTCGAAGAATGCCTGTGAGCAGGGCGAATGCGGTTCCTGCACGGTGTACCTGGACAACGTTCCGGTGTGTGCGTGTCTGGTCGCGGCCGGTCAGTCGCACGACCGAACGGTGCGCACCGTCGAGGGACTGGCTTCCTCGGAGGGTGAGCTCGACCCGGTGCAGGAGGCGTTCGTCGAGGCGGGCGCGGTGCAGTGCGGGTTCTGCACGCCCGGTCTCGTCGTGGCGGCGCATGACCTCTTGGAGAGGGTGCCGTCGCCGTCGGATCCGGAGATCCGAGAGGCGCTGGCCGGAAACCTGTGCCGCTGCACGGGTTACGAGAAGATCCTCGACGCGGTGCGGTTGGCGGCGACGCGGCGATGATCATCCTCGACCGCTGTGCGGTCTCCACTGTGGACTCTTCGGGGACCGAGCACGCTTCCGGCCACGTTGTGGTGGCTGACGGACGGATCTCGTCGGTCGGCTCGGGTCCTGCGCCTCGGCCGTACGAGTCGCACACCTACGTCGACGCGTCGTCGTGCCTGGTCACGCCAGGGCTGATCAACACGCATCACCACCTCTACCAGTGGGCGACGCGGGGGCTGGCGCAGGACGCGACGTTGTTCGAGTGGCTGACCACGCTGTACCCGATCTGGCGCGGCCTCGACGACACCGTGACGCACGCGGCGGCTTCGGCCGGGCTCGCGAAGCTGGCGTTGACGGGCTGCACGCTGGCCGCTGACCACCACTACGTCTTCCCGTCCGGTGGCGGCGACGTGTTCGACGCCCTGGTGTCGGCCGGTCGGCGGGTCGGGATCCGGCTGGAGGCGATCCGCGGGTCGATGGACCGCGGCCAGTCGCACGGCGGGTTGCCGCCGGACAACCTGGTCGAGGACACCGAGGCCGCGTTGATCGCGACCGAGCAGGCGATCGGTGACTACCACTCTTCCTCCGACGACGCGTTGGTGCGCGTCGCGGTGGGGCCTTGTTCGCCGTTCTCGGTGTCGCGGGAGCTGATGACCGGGGCCGCCGCTTTGGCGCGACGGCACGGCGTTCGGCTGCACACGCACCTCGCCGAGACGTTGGACGAGGAAGAGCAGTGCCTGGCGGAGAACGGCTGCACGCCCGCCGAGTACGCCGAGCAGATCGGCTGGCTCGGACCGGACGTGTGGCTCGCGCACACCGTGCACCTGTCCTCGGACGCGGTGAAGCGGCTCGGGGCGACCTCGACCGGTTCCGCGCACTGCCCGACGTCCAACGGGCGGCTGGGCACCGGCATCGCGCCGGTGCGCGACCTGCTGGACGCGGGTGCGCCGGTCGGGCTCGGGGTCGACGGGGCGGCGTCCAATGAGGATGGTGGCCTGGTCGTCGAGCTGCGGTCAGCCTTGCACCAGGCGCGGCAACGGGGCGGGCCTACCGCGTTGGATGTCCGGCAGGCGTTGTGGCTGGGCACGATGGGTGGCGCGCGCTGCCTCGGGCGTTCCTCCGAGCTGGGCTCGATCGAGCCGGGCAAGGTCGCGGACCTCGCGGTATGGGATCTGTCCGGAATGGACTACGCGGGTATCGCCGATCCGGTGGCCGCACTGGTGCTCGGCACTCCACCGCCGCTGAAGTTGCTGCTGGTGGGTGGCCGGGTCGTCGTTCAGGACGGTCAGCTGGTCACGGCATCGACCGACGAGCTGGCGCGTGACCTCTCCGCCGCCAGCGCGAAGCTTCTGGAGGCAGCGCGATGACCCTCACTCCCGCCGAACTGACCTCCGCGGTGTCGGGTGGCATCGGGACGTCGCCGCAGCGCCCGGACGGCAACCTGAAGGTGCGCGGCGAGTTCGCCTACGCGTCCGACCTGTGGCACGAGGACATGATCTGGGGCGCGACGCTGCGTTCGCCGCATCCGTACGCCCGGATCGTGTCGGTGGACATCACCGAGGCGCTGAAGGTGCCTGGCGTGTACGCGGTGCTGACGCATTCGGACGTGCCGGGGCGCAACCTGTACGGGTTGGAGCACAAGGACCAGCCGGTGCTGGCCGAGGACATCGTGCGCTACCAGGGCGAAGCCGTCGCGCTGGTCGGCGCTGATCACCCGGAGACCGCTCTTCGGGCGATGAAGAAGATCGTCGTTGTGTACGACGTGCTCGAACCCGTGGTGGACATGGAGACCGCGGTCGACTCGGTTCCGTTGCATCCCGGCGGGAACCTGGTGCGGCACGTGCCGATCCGGCGTGGTGCGCAGGATGCCGTTGCCGATGTCGTGATCACCGGCCGATACGAGGTCGGGATGCAGGACCAGGCGTTCCTCGGGCCCGAGTCCGGGCTCGCGGTGCCTGCCGACGACGGCTCGATCGATCTCTACATCGCGACGCAGTGGCTGCACGTCGACCGCGGCCAGGTGGCGTCGTCGTTGGGGCTGCCCGAGGAGAAGGTGCGGCTGACGCTGTCCGGCGTCGGTGGCGCGTTCGGCGGGCGTGAGGACCTGTCGATGCAGGTGCACGCCTGTCTGCTGGCTCTGCACACCGGCAAGCCGGTCAAGATGGTCTACAACCGCGAAGAGTCGTTCTACGGCCATGTGCACCGGCACCCGGCGGTGCTCTACTACGAGCACGGCGCCGACCACACCGGCAAGCTCGTCTACGTCCGGTCGCGGATGTACCTGGACGGCGGCGCTTACGCCTCATCGACTCCGGCTGTCGTGGCCAACGCGGCGACGCTGGGCGTCGGTCCCTACGAGGTGGACAACGTGACGATCGACTGTTACGGCGTCTACACGAACAACCCACCCTGCGGCGCCATGCGTGGATTCGGTGCTGTGCAGGCAGGTTTCGCCTACGAGTCCCAGATGGACAAACTCGCCGAGGCGCTGGGGATGTCGCCCGTCGACGTCCGTATCCGGAACGCGATGACCGAGGGTTCCGTGATGCCGACCGGGCAGGTGGTCGACTCGGCCGCGCCCGTCGCACAGCTGCTGAAGCTCGTGCAGGACAAGCCTCTGCCCGCCGGTATGTCCGCCGATATCCGCGAACTGCCCGGTGGCGTCTCGAACACCACGCACGGCGAAGGTGTCGTCCGCGGCGTCGGTTATGCCGTCGGCATCAAGAACATCTGCTTCTCCGAGGGCTACGACGACTACTCGACCGCCCGTGTGCGGGTCTCGATGGTCAACGGCGTCCTCGCGGCCGCCGTGCACACCGCCGCCTGCGAGGTCGGCCAGGGGCTCGTGACGATCATGCAGCAGATCGTGCGCACCGAGCTCGGCATCGAACGCGTGACCGTGCTGCCGATGGACACCTCGATCGGCAACGGTGGCTCCACCTCGGCCTCACGCCAGACCTACGTGACCGGCGGCGCCGTGAAGGCCGCGTGCGCCGTGGTCCGCGACCGCTTGGCCGGACGTCTCGACATCGGCGACGAGGTCGTGGACGAGACCGTCGAATGGCGGCACCGCGCGACCGAAGCGTTGGATCCCGTTACGGGACAAGGCAACGCGCACGTCCAGTACGGCTTCGCCGCACACCGCGCCGTGGTCGACGTGGACGTGGACCTCGGTCTGGTGCGGGTCGTTTCCCTTGACTGCGCGCAGGACGTCGGCAAAGCACTGAACCCGCAGGCCGTCGTCGGCCAGATCCAGGGCGGATCCGCGCAGGGCCTCGGCCTCGCCGTCATGGAGGAGATCCAGACAGTCGGCGGCAAGGTGCGCAACCCGTCGTTCACCGACTACCTCATCCCCACCGTGCTCGACATGCCGCCGATGAGCATCGACGTCCTCGAGCTGGCCGACCCCAATGCCCCCTACGGCATCCGCGGCGTCGGCGAACCGCCCACCATCTCGTCGACCCCGGCGATCGTGGCGGCGATCCGTGCGGCGACCGGCCTGGCGCTCACCCGCGTCCCGGTCCGCCCGGAACACCTCACCGGTACCTGATCTTCTGGAGTTCCCTGCTGTGAACGCACATCTGCTCGCCACCATCGACCTGGCCACCCGCAACGTGGCCGCCGGAGGAGGCCCGTTCGGCGCGATGATCGTCCGTGACGGGTCGGTCATCGCCACCGGCGTCAACCAGGTGACGCCCACGCTCGACCCCACCGCGCACGCCGAGGTCGTCGCCATTCGTGCGGCTTGTCAGGCGCTTGGCGACTTCCGTTTGACCGGCTGCACCCTGATTTCCTCGTGCGAGCCGTGCCCCTTGTGCTTGTCCGCCGCGCTCTGGGCGCGAGTGGACAAGGTCGTCTATGCCGCAGACCGCGACGACGCCGCTGCGGCGGGCTTCGACGACCGCGAGTTCTACGAGCTGTTCGGGAAGCCCCGCACCGACTGGGACCTGCCCGTGCACCAGATCTCCACAGGCGAGAACAACGCCCCGTTCACCGCGTGGACGTCTCTCGCGACCCGTATCGATTACTGAGTAGAGGCCACAAGCCTTCTTGCTGACCGGAGCTTGCATTGCTTAAACGCGTTCCGGCGATGGAACGCGCCCACCGGCATGGGAAAGGCCGTCCCCTCATGACCCAGTTACGGAGCCGACCGAAGTCTCCGACGTTCGACCAGTTCTTCCGCATCACCGAGCGCGGCAGCACGTTCGGCCGTGAAGTCCGCGGTGGCATCACGACGTTCGTCGCGATGTCGTACATCGTGCTGCTGAACCCGCTGATCCTCGGCGCCTCCGCCGACATCACCGGCGCCCGTCTCACGATCGCCGAGATCACCACCGCGACGGCGCTGGCCGCCGGTGTGATGACGGTGCTGATGGGCCTGGTGGGCAACGCACCCCTGGCGATAGCCGCCGGTCTGGGCGTCAACGGCGTGGTGGCCTTCCAGATGGCGCCGACCATGACGTGGGCGCAGGCCTTCGGTCTGGTGGTGCTGGAAGGCGTGTGCATTGTGATCATGGCGGCCTCCGGGGTCCGCGAACGCATCATCAACGCGATCCCGGAGCCGTTGAAGATCGCGATCACCGTGGGGATCGGTCTCTACATCGCTTTGGTGGGACTGGTTTCGGCCGGTTTCGTGACCCGTACGCCCGACGCCGTCGGGTCGACGGTGCCGGTGCGGATGGGCGTCGACGGTCACCTCAGCGGCTGGCCGATCGTGGTGTTCTGCGTCGGTCTGCTGCTGATGATCGTCCTGTTGGCCCGCGGGGTTCCCGGCGCGGTCCTGATCAGCATCGTGGCCGCCACCGTGCTGGCGGTCGTGGTGAACGCCGCGTTCACAGTCGAGGGCTGGGGACTCGTGACGCCGTCGCTGCCCTCGTCGATCGTCGGCTCCCCCGACTTCGGGTTGTTCGGCCGGGTGGACCTGTTCGGCGGGTTCGTGTCGGCGGGTGTCGTCGCCGCCACGCTCTTCCTGTTCACCCTTGTCCTGTCCGGCTTCTTCGACGCCATGGGCACCATCACCTCGGTGTCGGACGAGGCGGGCCTCACCCGTGACGGCAAGGTCGAGGGCATGGGCAGGATCCTCATGGTCGACGGCGCGGGCGCGATCGCCGGCGGCGTCACGGGGTCGGCCCCGAACACCGTGTTCCTGGAGTCGGCCGCGGGCGTTGGCGAAGGCGCCCGGACCGGCCTGGCCTCGGTGGTCACCGGCGGTCTCTTCCTCGTCGCGCTGCTGTTCACCCCCTTGGCGGCCATCGTGCCCGCACAGGCCGCGGCGCCGGCACTGGTGGTGATCGGCGGGCTGATGATGACCCAGATCCGCCGGATCCCCTGGCAGGACACCGACTTCACCATCCCGGTGTTCCTGACCGTCTCGATCATCCCGTTCACCTACTCCATCACCAACGGCATCGGCGCCGGCCTCGTGTCGTTCGTGGTGCTGCGCATCTGCAAGGGCCGCTGGCCGGGCTGGCTGATGACCGGCCTCGCCCTGATGTTCGCCGTCTACTTCGGCGTGGACCTGATCAAGTGACCCGGCGGGTTCGGCCGGGCGGCCACCCGGCCGAACCCCTTGGGACCGTGGAGGTTCGTCATGCGTGACCTGGCATCGACGTTGCTGTCGTGGGACCGCTTCGCGGTCGCCTCGGTCGTCGGCGTCCGCGGCAGCGCGCCACGCCCGGTCGGCGCCGCGATGGCGGTCGGGCCCTCGGGCGAGGTGATCGGCAGCGTGTCCGGCGGCTGCGTGGAGGCCGAGGTCTACGACCTGGCGTGCACCGTGCTGGAGACCTCGCAGCCCGTGCTGGCGACGTTCGGCTACTCCGACGACACCGCGTTCGCCGTCGGCCTCACCTGCGGCGGTTCGCTGGACGTGCTGGTCCAGCGCGACACCCCGTCGTTGCGCGCGGCACTTCAGGCCACTATGGACGGACATCCGGTGTCGGTGCGTTACTCGGCGGAAGGCCGGGTGTTCACCGAGAGCTGGCTGCCCCCACCACGACTGCTCGTCTTCGGCGCCATCGACCACGCCGCCGCCGTCGCCGAGATCGGCCGCTTCCTCGGCTACCACGTCACCGTGTGCGACGCCCGCCCGATCTTCGCCACCCCGCAACGCTTTCCCGCCGCGCACGAGGTCGTCGTCGACTGGCCGCACCGCTACCTCGCGTCCACCCGCACCGACGAGAGCACCGCCGTCGTCGTGCTGACCCACGACCCCAAGTTCGACATCCCCGTTCTGGTCGAGGCACTCGGCAGGCCACTGGCGTTCGTGGGAGCCCTGGGTTCGCGGCGCACCCACGCCGAACGCCTCACCCGGCTGCGCGAGGCGGGCGTGCCCGAGGCGGCACTGGCCCGCCTGCGTTCCCCGATCGGCCTCGATCTGGGCGGCCGTAGTCCCGAGGAGACCGCCGTGTCGATCGCCGCGGAGCTCGTCGCGGTGAAACACGGCGGCACCGGCCTGGCCCTGTCCGACCTGTCCACCCCGATCCACAAGGAGAGAGATGGCGCTGATCTTCCTCAACGGCGGCGGTATGCGGGGTGGCCCGTTGCACGCCCAGCTCCAGGGCACGCCGATGGTGTGCCGGACCCGCAGTGCGCCGAAGTACCGCTACTTCTCGGTGCGCGGGGAGTTCCCCGCGATGCACGAGTCGGGCACCGCGCAGGTGGTGGGTGAGCTGTACGACCTGCCGCTCACCGTGCTGCGCGACCACCTGGTGCCCGCGGAACCGCCCGAGCTGGAGATCGGCGTCGTCGAGCTGGAGGACGGCAGCGCCGCGCTGGCCACGGTGCTGAGGAGCGAGATGGTCGACGAACTACTCCAATCGGGTGACATCAGGGACATCTCGTATCTCGGGGACTGGCGGGCCTTCCTTCACCACGAGGGGTGAGGGAGTGGCAAGGGGGAGTTGCCGCAGGCGGCGAGGCCAACCGAAGTGGCCTCGCCGCGGGGGACTGCGGCAGCGTTGCCACCGCTACCGGGCCTGACCACCACCAGGCCCGGCATCATCGCCCTCGGCCGCGCAGAAGTCCTCGCTCGTAGGCGACCGCGACGGCCGCGGCCCGGTCCGAGACACCCAGCTTCGCGTAGACGTGCAGCAGATGGGTCTTCACCGTCGCCTCCGAGATGAACAGCGTCGCCGCCACCGCACGGTTGGTCGAGCCGCGCGAGACCAGACCCAGCACCTCCAGCTCCCGCGCGGACAACGGTTCCGAGGCAGGCTCGCGCACCTGACCGAGCAGCCAGGTGGCCACGGCCGGAGCCAGCACGGCCTCCCCCGCGTGGGCGGAGCGGATCGCGCGGTGCAGTTCGTCGCGCGGGGTGTCCTCGAGCAGGTAGCCCGTCGCCCCGGCCTTGATCGCGGGCAGCACGTCGCGTTCGGTGTCGTAGGTGGTGAGCACCAGGATTCGGCACGGGTGGGCGCGCACCCGTTCGATCGCGGACAGGCCGTCGGAGCCGGGCATGCGTAAGTCCATCAGCAAGACGTCCGGCGACATCGCGCCCACCACGGCCACGGCCTCGTCGCCCGAGGCGGCTTCGCCCACGACCGTGAAGTCCGGGGAGGCGAGCATGCCGCGCAGACCGTCGCGGACGACCGGGTGGTCGTCGACGATCACCAGGCGGATCACGCGGGCACCCGTGCCGAGATCGCGGTTCCCTGGCCTGGTTCGGATTCCACGGCCAGCGCGCCCGCGAGCCGGTGCACGCGGTGGCGCATCGCGGTCAGGCCGAAGCCGGACGAGGACGCCGCCAGATCGAAGCCCACGCCGTCGTCGCGCACGTCCAGGGTCACCACGTCCTCCATGTACGACAACGTAAGCCCGACACGGGAAGCGAAAGCGTGCTTCGCCACGTTCGCCAGGGCTTCCTGCACGGTCCGCAACAGCGCCACCTCCACCTCTGGGTGCATCGCGCGCGCCGAACCCGTCAGGGTCACCGACACCGGCACGTCGTGCGCCGTCGACCAGCCGGACGCCACCTCCCCCAGCGCCTCGGGCAGAGCGGCGGAGTCCAGTGCGGGCGGGCGCAGTGCGTGAACCGAGCGGCGAGCGTCGTCGAGGTTCGAGCGCGCCAGCGACGCCGCCGTCGAAACCCTGTGCTCCCAGTCGGGTCCACGAACTACTCCCCCAAGCCGGTCAACCGATCGGCTGATCCAGCCCGTGCACCACCTGGTCGAGCAACGTCTGGATGACCGCCTCGTTGTGCTCGGTCCGCCCCGGGGTGATCATCCGCGACGACGCTTCCACCATCGCGTGCACGAGCATCGCCCGCAGCTGCGCGCGCCGCACCCCGGCGGTCTGGAACACCGACACCAGCGGCGCCAGCAACCGTTCGTGCTCCGCCCGGATCTGCTCCCGCGCCGAGTCCGGCAGCGTGTGCGCGGAGAGCGCGACCACCGCGCCATGACTGCCGTCGGTGATGATCGCGAGCTCGGTCCGCAGGTACGCCTCGATCTTCGCGGGCACCGAGGTCGCGCCGTTGACGGCCTCCTCCAGCTTGTCCGCCCACTCCGGCAGCGCGTCCGACACGATCGCGGCGACCAGTTCCTCACGCGAGCGGAAGTACTCGTAGAGGCTCGGCCGCGACAGCCCTACGCGTCTGGCCAGCGACGCGAGCGTGAGCGCCTCCGCCCCATCGGCGGCCACGATCTCGCGGCCCGCGTCCAGCAGAGCGCGCAGCCGGTTGGCGCGGTGCTCCGCGACGGTGTCGGCACTGATCCTGGGCACGTCGGGATCGTATCGCGCTTGCTTTCCCGACGGGGAGTTGGAATAGTTCCCGACAGAGCGTCGGAATCAAGGAGGGCCCGCATGTTCATCGCGACGAACCGCCTTTTCGTGCCCGCGGACCGTGCGGACGAGTTCGAGGACCACTTCCGCAGCAACATGCGCACGTTCCTGCCCGGCGTCCCCGGCCTGCTGCGCAGCACGCTGCTCAAGCCGACGCAGGAGGACCAGCCGTACGTCTCGGTCAACGAGTTCGAGTCCGAGGAGCACTTCCGGGCCTGGGTCGCGTCCGACTCGTTCCGCGAGGCGCACAAGCGCAACCGCGGTATCGCCCGCCATGTCACGGGCAACGCCGTCGAGACTTTCCAGCACGCCGAGGACATGGTGCTTCCGCGGCAGCGCACCGAGCAGTAGGCGATACTCCCCCCGCATGGGGGACGCCCGTTTCAGCGTGCTTGGTCCACTCGCGGTCGAAGTGGACGGACGTGAGGTAGCTGTGCCCGGCGGGCGCTGCCAGGCAGTGCTCGCCGTTTTGCTGCTGTGCCCCAACGAGGTCGTCCCCGCCGACGAACTGATCCGGCGGGCCTGGCCGGACGGCGGCAGCATCGGCGCCCTGCGCACCACTGTGGGCAGGCTCCGCGCCGCGCTGGGCGAGGCGAACTGCGTGCGCACGGTCGGCACCGGCTACGTGGCCGAGCCGAAGGACCTCGACCTGCCCAGGTTCCGCGAACTGCGCGTGCAGGGCCAGATCGCGAGCTCACGAACGACGACGAACGGCGCGACGCGCTGCACCACCTGCTCGACCACTACGTGCACAGCGCCCACCGCCTGACGCAGACGCTGCACCTCTCCCGCGGCCCGTTGCCGCTCACCGACCCGCTGCCGGGAGTGACGCCGGAGACGATCGACGCGGAGCGGGGCTGGGCCTGGTTCGAGGCCGAGATCGACGTGCTGATCAGCCTGGTCCCGGCAGCGGCGCAGGCCGGGTTCGACACCTCTGCCTGGCAGCTGACGTGGTGCATGACCATGGTTCCCGACTGGACGGACCATAGGCACGAGTGGGTCGAAGCCGCGGCGCTGGACAGCCTCGCCAGCGCACGGCGCAAGCTCGGCGACCTACCGGGCGCGATCGCCGCCTCCGACGCTCGGTGGAGCTCATCGCCGCCACCGGCTCCCGTATGGATGAAGCCATTGCGTTGTGCGGTCTCGGCGACGCACACCACGCGGCGGGCAACCGTGAACAGGCCCGTCAAGCGTGGCTGCACTCGCTGGCGTTGTACGAGCACATCGAGGACGGCGCCGCGGACAGCGTCAGGAAACGTCTCACAGAGTGGGCAGCAGCGCCTTCATCCGGTTGATCTCGTCGGACTGCGTGGCGACCACGTCGTCCGCCATCTCCTCGACCTGGATGTTGGTGCCGGTCGCCCGCACGTCCGTCGCCATCTTCACCGCACCCTCGTGGTGAACGATCATCAGCTGCAGGAACATCCGGTCGAAATCCTTGCCACGCGCGGCACCCAGCGCGTTCAGCTGCTCCTGGGTGGCCATGCCGGGCATCGTGCCGTGGTCGGCGTGCGTGCCGATCTCACCGTGCGTGCGCTGCCACTGCTTCATCGCGCCGATCTCAGGTTCCTGCGAGAAGCGGATGCGGTCCGCCAGGCCCTTCACCGTCGCGTTCTCGGCACGGTCGGGGGCGAACCGGGTCATCGCGAGCGCCTGCTCGTGGTGGCCGATCATCATCGCCACGTACTTGCGGTCCGCCTCGTTGGGCGGCGACGGGATGACGCCGCTGACTTCGGACGGCTGCAGGGTCTGCTGGGAGCCGCCGGGGGTGTCCGGCGCGATGACCGGGGCGGCGTCCGGAGACGACGTGCAGCCCGCCAACAGGGCGAATGCAGCGATAACGATCATGACCGCAGAACGCATGAGCGCACAGTACCTATTCAGGACCCCTGCGCAGATACGCCCTGAACCGTCGCCTCGCGGCGTGGCGTTGACCACGTGGGCCTTCCCGTGGCATTACCCGTCGCGCTGCGAGGCAGCGACTTACCTGGGTTTCCATCGGGCTCGTTTGCGTCACGGTGCTACTCACCGAAGACGTGCTCTCGACGAGAGCGGCTAGGTTGCGTGCGGCGTTGAGGTCCCGATCGAGAGCCAGGCCGCACGCCTGACAGTGGTAGGTCCGCTCGCTTGCCGGTGGAGTCGGCGCAGCGCCTGCCGTGCCACTTCGAGGTGTCTCGGGTTGGGCACGGTTTCGCCGGTGGACAGCACCGCGAGGGACTTGATGCCGAGGTCCACGCCCACGACCGCGAATGGGTTGAGCGGCGTTGTGGTTGCGCGCTGAGCCTCGACGCTGAACGACACGAACCACCGGCCCGCCCGCAGTGACACGGTCGCCGAGCGAATGCGAGCGGTGCCACGTTCTACATGCCGGGCCAGTTTGCGGGTGGACTCGTGGGTGCGGATGGTGCCGATCCGGGGCACCTTCACGTGCCGGCGATCATGGTCGACGAGTCCGAGCAGTGCGACCGCAACGCCGAGACCTGCGCAGGCGTCGGATCAAGCGCATACCGGTACGCCTGCACCACCACAGCCACGTCGACGATCATATCGAACAGGTGATCGACCGACTCTTCCGGTCCCGGCCTGTGGATAAAGGTCGCAGAACCCTCCGAAAGACGCTGGCCCTTAGCAAGGCGAAAGGTAATACTCCCCTCATCAACGCCTAGTGAGGGGGTTCACTGTGAGTTCAAGCGCAACGACCCAGCGGCGCAGAACCTTGTCGGTTCTGGGGGCGCTCGCGCTGACGCTGTCCACGTTGACTGCGCCGGCGTTCGCCGAGCCCGACCTTCCCGCCGACGGCGCGGGACTGTCCGAGGCTCAGCTCGAAGCCCAGGCCGAGCCGGTCAACGGCCTCCCCGGTGTCGACGAGATCAGCCGCAGCCGCAACATGGTGCGGCTCGCGAACCTGCCCAAGCAGGCGCCGTTCGACAACTCGGCCTCGACGTACACCGACCTCGCGTTCCAGGACAACTACGCGTTCGTCGGCAACTACAACGGGTTCGTCGTCTACGACATCCGCAACCCGCGCAAGCCGAAGATCGCGAGCCAGGTCCTCTGCCCCGGCTCGCAGAACGACATCTCGGTGTACGGGAACCTGCTGTTCCTGTCGACCGACTCGTCGCGCAGCGACAACTCGTGCAACAGCGTCTCGCAGCCCGCGACAACAAGGCGTCGTGGGAAGGCATCAAGGTCTTCGACATCAGCGACAAGCGTGCCCCCAAGTACGTCGCGGCCGTCGAGACCGACTGTGGTTCGCACACTCACACGATGGTGCCGGGCAAGAACAAGAAGGACGTGTACCTCTACGTCTCGTCCTACTCGCCCAACGCCACGTTCCCGGACTGCCAGCCGCCGCACGACAAGATCTCGATCGTGAAGGTGCCGGTGAAGAACCCGGGCCGGCGTCGCTGCTCAAGGCTCCGGTGCTGTTCCCGGACGGCGCCAACCCCGGTGTGCCCGGCAACGTCGAGAACGGTTACACCTCGGCCACCACCGGTTGCCACGACATCACCGTGTACCCGCAGCTCGACCTCGCGGCCGGCGCCTGCATGGGTGACGGTGTCCTGTGGGACATCACCGACCGTGAGAACCTGAAGGAGATCCACCGGGTCCAGGACAACGCGCACTTCGCGTTCTGGCACTCGGCGACGTTCAACAACAGCGGCACCAAGGTCATCTTCACCGACGAGCTCGGTGGCGGTGGTGCGGCGACCTGCAACGAGAAGATCGGCCCGACGCGTGGTGCCAACGGCATCTACGACATCGTCGGCAAGGGCAAGGACCGCAAGATGGTCTTCAAGTCCTACTACAAGATCCCGCGTATGCAGGCTGCCACGGAGAACTGCGTCGCGCACAACGGCTCGCTGATCCCGGTACCCGGGCAAGGACATCATGGTGCAGTCCTGGTACCAGGGCGGCATCTCGGTGTGGGACTTCACGAACTCGGCCAAGCCGCGTGAGATCGGCTTCTTCGAGTACGGCCCCATGGCGAACGGCGGCGGTGGCGGTACGTGGTCCACGTACTACTACAACGGCTACATCTACTCCTCGGAGATGGGCCGGGGCTTCGACGTGATCGACATGCGCGACCCGCGCACGTTCGCGGCGAAGTTCTTCCGCACGGACCAGCTCAACGTGCAGACCCAGGGCAACTTCTACCGCGGATAGTGGTTTCCCAGTTCAGCGTGGCTGCCGTCGTTCGGCAGCCGCGCTGATCGCTGTCAGGGCCAGGGTGAGTGCGACGCCGCCGAAGACCGCCCAGATCGGCGAGCCCGCGCCCAGCGCCCACGCGGCCATGACCGCGGTGAGGCCGTAGCCCGCACTGGTCACCGTGTACATCATCGAGAACCCGGCGGCGTGCGCGCCGACCGGAAGTCGTTCGCGCAGAACGAGACTGCGCGTCACCAGCACACCGGACTGGAACAGCCCGGCCGCGAGCAGCGCACCCGCGATGCCCGGCAGGTCCGGGAACAGCGCGACCGCCCCCAGACACGTCGCGGTGACCACCAGCAGCACAAGTCCCTGTGTGCGCAACGATCCCGGCCACGGCCGCAGCCCGTACAGCACCGCTCCCAGCGCGCTGCACGCGGCGAAACCCGTGAGCAGCGGCCCGATCCAGCCGATGCCGATCCCCCGGTGTTCCAGCAACGCGGGCAGCACGAGCTCGGCGACCGCGAGCTGAGCCAGTGCCGCCGCGCTGACCAGGTAGATCGGCCAGGCCGACGCGACGACCCTGGCTTTCGCGGTGCCCGAGCGTGACGTCACGTGCCCGCGCGGCAGGATGAACACGAGCCACGCCGCCACCAGGATCAACGACACCGAGACCACCACGGGCGCGCGGCGGTCGACGCTCAACGCCAGCACGGTGACCAGCGCGGGCGCCACCGCCCACACCACCTGCGTGATCATGGCGTCGAAGCCCATCGCCTTGGGCACCAACGCATCCGGCACCAGGCCGAGCAGCATCGCGCGCAGCCCGCCCGGTGTCGTCGACGGTCCGGCGCCCGCGATGAACGCCGCGATCGCGAGCACGGCGACGTTCGTCGTCAGCGCCAGCGTCGTGAACGCGCCGGCGCCGACGGCGAGCCCGATCGCGAGCTGGCCGCGCATGCGGGACGGGTCGAGCAGCAGCCCGAGCAGTGCCGCGCCGAGGATCTCCCCCAGCACGTAGACGGCGGTCAGGGACGCCGCCAGCACGTAGCCGCCGGGCAGTCCCCTGGTCAGGAACACCATCATCAGCGGCGTCATCGACATGGGTAACTTCGCGGCGACCGTCACGACGGCGCACGCGAGCACGTCACGGTTGGCGAGATCGCGATATCCCGCTGCGGAGATCGTCACCGGCGCTACTCGCCGAGCTCGGTGAACAGGGTCAGCTGCAGCCCCGCGGGCGCCGACAGCCTGGAGTTCAGCGAGTTCCACGGTGTGCGTGTGGGTTCCGCGATCACCTGCGCGCCCGCCGCCGCCAGCTCACGGGTGGTGGCCTCCGCGTCGTCGACCTCGAACGCGACCCTGATGTGCCCGGCGACCCGGTTGCCGACCTCGACCCGGTCGATGAACTCGGCCTGCGACGGGTCCGCGATCTCCAGCGTGGCCCGACCGGCCTCGAGGATCGTCACCCTGCCGTCCTGCGACGAGTACGACTCCCGTTCGGGAAGGCCCAGCACGTCTCGGTAGAAACGCAGGGCCTCGTCGTAGTCGTCGGCGGTGACGACTACGCGGAGTTCACGGACACCGGTCATACGACGATCATCGCACCAGCCGTGTGATGACGACGAGAACCCGCCGTAGCACCTGGCACGATGTCTTCGTGCTGGACGGACTTGATCAGGTCGACTGGGCGCGACTGACCCACGCGTATGGAACGGCCACCGATGTGCCGGAGCAGATCCGGGCGTTGCTGTCGCCCACCTCCGACGACCGCGTCGACGCGCTGCAGGAGCTGTACGGCAACATCTTCCACCAGGGCACGGTGTACGAGGCCACGGCCCACGCCGTTCCGTTCCTGCTGGAGGTGCTGACCGCACCCGGCTTCGACGACCAGCCCCAGCTGCTCGGTCTGCTGACCTCGATCGTGGTCGCCTACGACGAGCTGTGGCTGCCGGCCGGACTGCCGATCGCCGAGCACCGCCGGGCGGCCGACGACGAACGGCTGGCGGCCTACGACGCCGTCCGGGCCGGGGTTCCGCTCTACCGCGAGCTGCTGACGTCCGAGCCGCCGGTGCAGTGCATGGCCGCGTACGCGCTGGCGTGGTTCCCGGAGGAGGCGCCGGAAAGCCTGCGCGCGCTGGCCTCGGTCACCGAGGGCGACCCCGAGGGTGTCGTGGCGGCGACCGCGTCGATCACGATGGGCCTGCTCGGAAGCCGTCCCACCGTCACACTCGACGACCCGAGGCCGCTGGCGCGCTGGGGTGCCGCGATCGCACTGGCCAACGTGGACGGTCCGGGCGCGTCCCAGGACGTCGTCGACGAACTGCTCGCCGTGGCGGGCGGCTCGCTCGGCACCAGCGACCGGGTGCCGTTCCTCGAAGGCGACCTCGCCGGCTACGCGGCCCGCGCGTTGCGTCAGGTCGGTGAGGCGCACGCGGACCGGACGTTCGACGTGCTGGTCGCGCGCACCCCGTCGGTGTCGGGCAGCGAGGCGTTCCAGGTTGTGAAGGAAGCGCTCCGGATGGCCTTCCCCGCGGGCACGCTGCCGCCCAGCACCCCCTACTACGCGCTGGACCGGCGGCAGCGCCGCATCGTCGACGCACTGGCGCAGTCGCCCGGCACCTGGCTGATCGACGGCGTCCGCTTCGCCGACTTCAGCTCGCTGGTGCGCTCCTACGGGCTGCCGTTCAGCCGCGACGCCCTGCTGGCCTACGCGGAGACGCGCTGATCACTCGGCACCACCAGCCGCGTGGCCACGACGAGAACCAGCGAGATCCCGGCGGTGACATGGATCGGCGCCGGTCCGAACGTCGCCGCGAGCACGGCGGCGGCCCCGATCGGCAGCAGCCACGCGCGCAGTCCGGACTGGCCGGGACAGTCCTGCACGTACCAGACACACAGGAAGAAGATCGCCAGCGGCACGGTGGTGAACGACGCGATCGTGAGCCCTGGCGCGTGCGCGATGTGCAGGTCGTAGTCGACGCTGGCCGCGAGACCCGCGCCGAGCGCGGCGATCGAGCCGAGGATGAAGAAGTGCGCGTAGCCCCACAGGAATGTGCGCTGCAGCGAGTCCAGCCGGGGCGGCGCCTCGAAGTAGATCCACCACACCGAGAACACGATGACCAGGCTCGCGGCGGCCAGCGAGATCAGGTTGACGCCGCTGTCGAAGCCCTTCTGGAACGCGAGCGTCGCCGCGAGGATCGACTCGCCGAGCACGATCAGGGTGAACAGGCCGTGCCGCTCCACGATGTGGTGCGGGTGCCACGTCGTGGCCTCCGCGCGCTCGGCCCATGCGGGAACGAACAGCTCGGCGAGCATGCCGAGCACCCACAGCCCGATCGCGAGGCTCGGCGGCACGAAGAGCCACAGCACCCACAGCACCTGCATGAACGCGATACCACCCGCGTACCGGCGTGCGCACGCCTTGTGCGACGGGTTGTCCCGCGCGGCACGCAGCCAGTGGGTGACCATCGCCAGCCTGATGACGATGTACCCGCCGACGACGATCCGGTAGTCCTGACGCTCGAAGACCGCCGGGATCCCCGCCGCGACCACGAGCACACCGGCGATCTGGACCATCGTGATGATCCGGTACAGCGTGTCGTCGTTGTCGAACGCGCTCGCGAACCAGGTGAAGTTCAGCCACGGCAACCACAGCGCGAAGAACGCCATGCAGAACGCGAGCAGACCGGCCGCGGCGTGGTTCTCCGACACCGCGTGGTGCAACGAGGAGGCGGCCTGGGCGACCGCCACCACGAAGCTCAGATCGAACAACAGCTCCAACGGCGTCGCGACCCGGTGGGTCTCCGCCGTGTCGCGCGCGAGGAGCTTCCTGATCATGCAGGCACCACCATGATTCGTGACTCGCTGAGGTCGAGCGCGACCTGCGTGCCAGGCTGGAAGGCGGCCGCGGTGTTCGACGGCTGGTCGACGCGCAGAATCTGCTCCCCGACCCTGACCGAGATCCGCGTGACCGGCCCGAGGAACGACTGGGTCAGCACATCACCGACAATCTTGCCATTCCGTTCGCCGCTGTGCGCGGAAACCGCGATGTCCTCCGGCCGCACGATGACGCGAACGTCGCTTCCGGACGGTTGGTCGTGCGTCGCGGGCAGGGTGACGCCGTTGATCACGACGGTCTGGCCCTCCGCCTTGCACGCCACCGAGTTCGTGACACCGACGAACTGCGCGACGAACGCCGTCGCGGGCTCCCGGTACACCACGGACGGAGTGTCGAGCTGCTCCAACCGGCCATGCGACATCACGCCGACACGGTCGGAGACGGCGAGCGCCTCCTCCTGGTCGTGCGTGACGAACAGCGTGGTCATGCCGAGCTCCGTCTGGATGCGCCGGATCTCGTCCCGCAGGCTCACACGGACCTTGGCGTCCAAGGCGGACAGTGGCTCGTCCAGCAGCAGCACGCGCGGCTGGATGGCCAACGCGCGGGCGAGCGCGACGCGTTGCTGCTGACCGCCGGACATCTGGTGCGGGTAGCGGCTGCCGAGGTGGCTGAGACCGACCAGCTCCAAGAGTTCGCCGGTGCGCTTGGGATCGCTGTTCTTGCGCAGCTTGAGTCCGAACGCGACGTTCTGCGCGGCGGTCAGGTTCGGGAAGAGGCTGTAGGCCTGGAAGACCATGCCCATGTCCCGCCGGTTGGCCGGGATCTTCGTGACGTCCTTGCCGCCCACGGTGACGGTGCCCTCGTCGGCCGTCTCGAAGCCGGCGACGATGCGCAGCGCGGTCGTCTTGCCGCAGCCCGACGGGCCGAGCAGGCTGACCAGCTCGCCCTCGGCCAGTTCCAGGTCGAGGCCGTCAAGTGCCGTGTTGCCACCGAACGACTTACGCAGTCCGGTGAGTTCCAGGTGACCCATCTTTACTCCTCGACCACGGTCTGACGGCGACGCTGGCCGACGTATGAGAGTGCGAACAAGAGGACGAACGCGAAGATCAGGCAGAGCAGCGACACCGCGATGGACACGCCCGCGTTCCGCTTGCCCAGCAGGTTGACCTGCACCTGCAACGTGTCGAAGTTGAGCAGCGACGCGATCGTGAACTCGCCGAGCACCAACGCGACTGACAGCAGCGAAGCACCGATGAGCGCGACGCGGATGTTCGGCACGACGATCTTCCACAGCACGGTGAACCACGACGCGCCGAGGCTGCGCGCGGCTTCGGCCAGTGTCTTGAGGTCGATCGCGGCGAGGCCCGCGTCGATCGCGCGGTAGGCGAACGGCAGCACCAGGATCGTGTACGCGAAGGTGAGCGTCAGCGGTGAGTCGCCGAAGAAGTAGTTCACCCACGCGTAGAGCGGCGCCATGCCGACCACGAGCACGATCGCCGGGATCGCGAGCGGCAGCAGGCACAGGAACTCCACGAACCGTTGCAGCTGCGGCAGCCGGAGCCGGATCCACGCCATCGTCGGCACGAGCAGCACCAGCATCAGCACCGCGCTCGTGACCGTCAGCAACAGCGAGTTGACGAGCGCCTCCATCAGGCCCTCGTCGTCGACGATCGACGTCCACGACTCAAGGCTGCGGGAGTTGTTCTTGCCGCGCGTGGAGAACTCGGCCATCGCGATCAGCGGCAGTACGAAGTAGACGCCGAGTACCAGCAGGATGATCGTGCGCAGCACGCGTTGCTTCACTAGCGAACCCACTTGGCCACCCTCTTCTGCAGCAGCACGTTCACGCCCATCGCGATGCTGACCACGATCACCATGCCAAGACCGAGCGCCTTGCCCAGGTTCTCCTGGCCGAGCACGACCTCGCCGGTGAGGAAGCCGCGGATCTGCAGCGGCACGATCGGGCTGCCCTGCGAGACGAGCGCCGCGGCCGTGGCGTAGGCGCTGAAGGCGTTGGCGAACAACAGAAGCAGCGCGCCGAGGAACGGCGGCGTGAGGATCGGGCCGCCGACGTGGCGCCAGTACGTCCAGCTCGTGCCGCCCAGGCTCGCGTTCGCCTCACGCCACTGCGGCCTCAGGCCGTCCAGCGCGGGCAGGAACACGATGACCATCAACGGAATCTGGAAGAACGTGTAGACCAGCGTCAGGCCGGGCAGCTCGAACAGCCACGCGCTGCCCGCGAACAGGTCGATGCCAACGTTGTCACGCAGGTACTTCGTGACGAGACCCTCGAAGCCGACCGTGGCGAGGAACGCGAACGCCAGCGGCACGCCACCGAACTGGGCGAGGGTGCCGCTCGCGGCGACCACGACCCGGCGGAGCATGCCGTCCGGGTTGCCGACCGCGACCGCCCACGTGAGCAGGGCGCCGAAGATCGCGCCGATCACGGCGGTGAGCGCGGACAGCTCGATGCTGCGGACGAAAGCGTCGAAGTAGACGCCCTTGAACAGGTTCGTGAGGTTTTCCAGTGTGAACGCGCCGTTGGAGTCCTGGAAGGAACCGGCGAGCACGAGGATCGTGGGGTAGACGAGGAAGGTGCCGACGAACGCGAGGAACGGCACCGCGACGAGCCATGCGGCCACGGAAGGCCGACCGGCGGCCCCACTCTTTCGAGTGGGACCGCCGGGCTTGACCGCCGCTACAGGAGCGACAGAGGTCATCCGATCGCCTGTGCCCAGGTCGCCGTCAGGACAGCCTTGGCCTTGTCGGCCTGCTGCTGCGTCTGGAACACCTGCTTACCCTCGGTCTTGGGCAGCTTCTCCTTCGCGGCCTTGTCCGCCTTGTCGCCCATCTTGTCCAGGCGCACCGGGCGGGACATGCCCTTCAGGTAGAGGTTCTGGCCCTCGTCGGAGTAGAGGAACTCCTGCCACAGGCGCGCGGCCGCCGGGTGCGGCGCGTCCTTGCTGATCGCCTGGTTGTAGTAGGCGCCGATCTGCGCGCCGGTCGGCACGACGACCTTCCAGTCGAGCTTGCCCTTGAGCTTCTCGGTCTGGGCGGCGTTGGTGTAGTCCCAGTCGATCACGACGGGCGTCTGGCCGGACTCGATGGTCGCGGGCGACGGGTCGACCGGCTGGAAGTTGCCGGCCTGCTTGAGCTGCTTGAAGAACTCCACGCCGGGCGCGATCTCGTCCGCGGAGCCGCCGTTGCCCAGCGCCGCCATCATGACACCGGAGAACGCGGCACCGGCCTGCGTCGGGTCGCCGTTGAGCGCGATCTTGCCCTTGTACTCGGGCTTGAGCAGGTCCTTCACGGTCGCCGGCGCCGGCACCTTGGCCGCGTCGTAGCCGATCGACATGAAGCCGCCGTAGTCGCCGTAGTAGAGCCCGTCGGCGTCCTTCAGCTCCGTGGCGATGTCGTCCCAGGTGCTGACCTTGTACGGCGCGAACAGGTCCTTGTTCGCCAGCGCCACGTTCAGCCCGAGGTCGAACACGTCCGGCGCGCGGTCGTTGCCCTTGAGCTGCTTGGCGGCGTTGATCTCCTCCTGGCTGCTCGCGTCGGGCTGCGCGGAGTCGACCTTGATGCCGTACTTGGCCTCGAACGCCTTGATGATCTCGCCGTAGTTGGCCCAGTCCGGGGGCAGCGCGATGACGTTGAGCTTGCCCTCCTTCTTCGCGGCCTCGACCAGCTTCTCCATGCCGCCGAGCTCACTCGCCGACTTCGCGGTCCCGGCGGCTCCGGCCGGCACGTCCTTGGCGGGCGGGGTGCCGCAGGCGGCCACCGCCAGCACCAACGCACCCACACCGATCAACTTCGTGGTGACGTTCCCTCGCTTCAGCACAGCCGGAGGATTCGCGCGGGACGCTTTCGTTGTCAAGCCAGCCGCGCCGGTTGAGACCTTCTCGACTCCAACCGTGAATTCTTGGCGGCCTAGGGGTTGCCGCCGAATGCTTTCCGAGCTTCACTCAGGTGTTCTGCCGTGATCCCGGTGGCCGGGTCGACGTCGATGAGTGCGGTGGTCAGAGGCTGTCGCTTGTGGACGAATTCCCGGTTCCTGTCCCGGTGCAGCCCGAAGTCGTCGTCGAACCAGACCAGGGGCCGTCCGTAGGCGTACCGCGCGACGGGCGGGTACTTCCAGCCCTGTTCGGCGTGGAACTCGACCACCGTGAGCTCCGGCAGGCCCAGGCGCGGCCCTATCTCGGTGTTCGCCCGGTGCATCCACGTGGTGACCCAGGCGAGTTCGGCGTCGAACTCCTCCGCAAGCTGTCTCAGCTGGTCACCGTGATCGGGGTCGAGCCAGATGCGCAGCTTGCGCCGCCAGCCGATCTTGATCTCGAACAGCTGGTAGTTCGGCGGCTTGGGGTGCGCCGCCCACGGGTTGAGCGGGCCGTCGACGTCGATCAGGATCAGCGGTTTCACCTCGCCCAGCATGCCCCGCCGCCTACCCTTTGTCGCATGAAACGGCTAGCGCTCCTGCTGTTCCTCGCCGCCACGCTGGTGGGCTGCGGCGTGATCAGCGACATGGCCGACCTGCAGGTCCGTCTGAAGGACGCCGGCTACACCAGCGTCTCCACCGACCACGGGTCGGTCAACGGATCCGACCGCCTGGAGGTCAGGGCAGCCAGCTCGGACCCCGGGCACTCCACCGACCAGATCGCCGAGATCGTCTGGGACAGCTACCCCCAGCACCTCGACCAGGTGTCCGTCACGCTGAACGGGACCTACGAGGTCTACAGCGAGGACGACCTGAGCAAGGCGTTCGGCGACCGCCAGGTCACCGAGAAACCCGACGACGACGCCGACACCATGCGCACCATCGTGACCTGGCTGATCGTGGGCGCGGTGGTGTTCCTGCTGTTCCTCGTGGGCATGATCATCCTCATCGTGTTCCTGGTGCGCCGCTCACGCCGCACCAAGACGCAGCAGTACCCGCAGCCGCCTGGCTGGCCACCCGCCGCGTAGTCGAAATCGCGATTCCCTGTTCGTATAGAGGGCATGTTCACCGAACAAGAGACCGCCTACCTGCACTCCCAGCCGCTGGCCCGCCTGGCCACGATCAACGAGGACGGCCAGCCCGACGTCGTCCCGCTGTCGTTCGAGTACGACGGCACGCACTTCTGGGTGGGAGGCGCAGGCGCGCAGGTCCTGCACACCCGCAAGTTCCACAACATCACCGCCGGCCGCCGCAAGGTGTCACTGGTGATCGACGACCTGGCGTCGTTCGACCCGTTCGTCGCGCGGGCCATCCGCGTCTACGGCATCGCGGACGACCCGATCGAACGCACCGGTCTCGTCGGTCCCGGCATCTACAGCCGGATCACGCCGACCAGGGCGTGGGCGTGGAACATGGCGGGCGAACCGGCGGGCGAGACCTGGTACGAGCCCCGCCGTTCATGAGGCCCGCCGAGCCGAGCACACCTCCGACCCACCCCACCGGGCGCCGTAGAGCAGGCCGGGCAGCAGTCGCCGGAACCGCAGGTGGATCTCCCCTGCCCGGTCCACCTCGTGCTGGGTCCCACCCGGTTCGGCGTCAGACCGCTGCAGCACCCCGTCGAACGTCCGCACGAGCCGTTTGCGGTCGTGCTCGAACCGCACGCGCAGGTCGAACACCTCGCACGGCCGTTCAGGCACATGCAGAACGCACGGGTGCATCACGTCGCGGTTCGACAGCCGGTACCGGATCGCGAAGTCGTGGGTGTCCCCGCGTGTCAGCGGTTCGGCGGGCAGCAGGATGAAGCCGGGACGTTCCACGGCGGAACTGCGGTCCAGCAACGTCCCGCCGTAGAGCAGATGGACGTCCACGTCCCGCCTGCGCACCGGGAACGCCGACGCGAACTCCAGCTTGTCCACGCCGTCCCCGTCGACGACGACCTGATAGCGCTCCAGCACCTCGGGCTGTCCCTGGTCGAGCGCCACGGCGACGCTCAGCTCCGCGGTGTGCCAGCCGGCGGTGTCGCGCGGGGTGGTCGTCGCGGCGAGTTCGGCGAGCTGGTCGACGGCCTCGTCGACGCGACGGCGCACGGTCCGGGAGTCGCGGTCGACCACGGCCGCCACCCAGTTGACCCGTTCCTGGTAGAGCGGGTGCCGGACGTCGGAGACGAGGCCGAACGCGGCCCGTGTGGAAAGCTGCAGGTCCTCCGGGAGCTGCTCGATCAGCTCGGTCAGCCGGGAGACCAGCTTCTGCCTCGCGGCGGCGGGTCCGTCGGCCCTGGTGATCCCGCAGGCGGCGGCCAGTGCCGGACCGACCTTGTCCACGATCCGCCCGGCGTGCACACCCCGTCCCTTGCGAATGGTCTTCAGCTCACGGACCAATGTCGCGTGCGTCGTCATCTCCGCTCTCCCTCCCCTTGCCCGTTCACGTGCGGCGGAGGCAGGTTGCGGCGGACGTGTGGACGAGAAGTGGACACACCGTGGATCGCCTCAGACGTGCTCCGGTCTCAGGACCGTCCGCGCGACCGACGAGGCCAGCGCGATGCCCAGCCGGACGCCGTCGCGTTCCAGGAACACCCGCGAGGTTCCGATGCGGTCCAGCGCCGGTTGGTCGACGACGCCGAGCCCGAACGCGATCATCTCCGGGCACGACGCCGTCGCCGCGAGCCGGGCCAGCGGGTGGGGCCAGCCCGGATCGGTCGCCCTGCCGTCGGAGATGAAGAACACCATCGGGCGGCGCACCCTGATTCGCTGTGCTTTCAGGCTGTTCACATCGCGCTCGATGGTGGTGCGCAGGAGGGTGAACGCGGAACCGAAGTCAGAGCCCGATTCCTGGCGTGGCCTGATCGGTTCCGCCTGGTCGAGTGCGGGCAGGAGAGGTCGCACGACCAGCGGCCGTTCCGCGAAGACGACCACGCAGAGCCGAATCTGGGCCGTGGCGCGGCGATCCGCGTGCACCACACCGCGGAACTCGCGCATTCCGGCGTTCACCTCGTCGATGTGGTCGGTCATCGAGAACGACACGTCGCACACGACGTAGCAGGGCAACACATCGGACACCATCCGTCTTCCTCCCAGCACCAAGCGTGACGCGGAGAACGGTTACCGGATCGTGTTGATCGATCGTGGACAAAAAGATGATTCGCTGACACGCCAAAGGGCTCTTGCGCGACATTCCTCCCAGATGGAGGCTCAGGCACCAGGAGGACGGCGTGGAATTTCTTATGCTGGGTCCGTTGGAATCGTGGCACGGCAACGCATCCGTGTCCTTGGGCGACCAGCAACAACGTTTCATCCTCGTCGTACTTCTCTTGCACGCGAACAAACCCGTGTCACCCGAACGGCTCACCGAGACCGTGTGGCCCGACAACCCCGAACGCAGAACACTGGTGCGGGGCTACATCAACAAGCTGCGCAAGGCGTTCGAGCCCACCGACGTGGAAATCGACACGACGCCGACCGGCTACGTCCTGCGCGTCGACGAGGACCAGATCGACACGGTCCGCTTCGACCGGCTGCGCGAGGAAGCAGCACTTGCCTTGCAGGACAACGACCAGCGCAAGGCCGTCGACCTGCTGCGCGCCGCTGTCGCGTTGTGGCGTGGTCGATTCCTGGACGACATCGACATCGACCGGGTCGGTGGCGTCGCCGTGATCTCGCCGGCCGAGAGCTACGGCGACGCACTCGGTGACCTCGCCGAACTGGAGCTCCTCATCGGTGACCACCGCTCGGCGCGCGACCGCATGCGCCGTGCCCTGCCGACCGATCCGGCCAACCAGAGGTACGCGGAGCTGTTGATGCGGGCGCTGATCGCGGGCGGCGACGGCGTGGGCGCGATCCGCGTCTACAAGAGCGCTCGCACCGCGCTCGCGGACGCCGGGTACGAACCGGGGTCGGCGCTGCGCAAGCTCGCGGCACGAGCCGAGCACGGTGAGCCGGTCAGCTCGCTGCCGTCACGTCCGGGAGGGTTCACCGGCCGATCGGCGGAGTTGGAGACGATCGAGGTCGCCGCGGCGGGCACCGGTGAACGGCGGGCCGTGTGGATCAGCGGCGCTCCCGGTGTCGGCAAGACCGGCCTGGCAGTCGAGGCCGCGCACCGGTTGCGCCACAGGTTCCCGGACGGCCAGCTCCTGGTGCGGCTCAACGGGTTCACGCCGGGTGTGGCGCCGATGTCCGTGTCGGACGCGCTGACCCAGCTGCTGACCGAGCTGGGCGTGTCGTCGGAGCTGATCCCGGACACGGTGAGCAGGAAAGCCACCCTCTACCAAACCCACCTATACGGCACGAAAACAGTGGTGGTGCTGGACAACGCGCTCTCACCCGAGCAGATCCGGCCGCTGTTGCCCGAGACGCCGGACTGCTTCGCGATCGTGACGAGCAGGAAGATGGGCGATCCCGACATCAGCGAGCACGTGCGGCTGGCGCCGATGCCGCCGCAGGACGCCTCCAATCTGTTCCGGGCGCTGACCGACCCGTTCCGCGTGCGCGGCAGGGCGGCGGACGTGGCGGGACTGGTGAAGCGCTGCGGGTACCTGCCGGTGGAGATCACGGTCGCGGCGGCGTTGCTGCGCAGGCACGACAGGTGGTCGCTGGACCACCTGCTCGGCCTGATGGAGGAGCAGGGCCCGTTGCGGGAGGTCGCCGCGGTGCAGGTGTCGTACCTGCAGCTCAACGACCAGCTGCAGCAGGTCTTCCGGCTGTTCGGCCACCTTCCGGGGCCCGATGTCCATCTCCTCGGCGCGGCGGCGCTGGTGGGCCGCGACGTCGCGGACACCCGCAAGCTGCTCGACGACCTGCACGAGGTCTGCCTGCTGGAGGAGGTCGCGCCGGACCGCTACCAGATGCTCGACTCCGTCAAGGAGTTCGCCGCTGGGGAACCCCCGCCCGCGGATGCCTTGGACCGGCTGCTGGACTTCTACCTCGTGACGCTGGCGAACGCGGTCGGCCTGGCGTACCCGTTCGACCGCGATGGCCTTCCATCGGTGGACCGCACGAGCCCGTTCAGCCTGCGGTTCACGCGCGAGGACGAGGCGTTGGCGTGGATCACGGCCGAACGCGACAACCTGATGGCCGCGATCCAGCACTCGGCTGCCGGTCACGCGTGGCAGCTGGCCGCGTTGATCTGGCGGCACTTCAACACGGCGAACCGGTTCGAGGACTGGGTCGAGGCCGTTGCGTCGGTGCGTGCGGACGACGACTACGGCCAGGCGCACGTGCTGCTGCGCCTCTCCTTCGCGAACAACCGGCTCGGCCGGCACACCGAGGCCCTCGACCTGGCCGGACAGGCACTCCCGAGGTGGTCCCGTCTCAGCGACCTGGCGGGTGAGGCGGCGACGTTGTGCGCGCTCGCCCTCGCCGCCATGGCGCTCGGCACCCACGATGAGGCGATGCGGCATTTCGAGGCCGCGCTGGCGAAGTACGAGCTGTGCGGAAACCTCCGCGGCCAGGCGCACGCGTTGAGCATGCTCGGCTACCTCAACGAACAGCACCGCGAGTACGAGGTGGCGCTGCGGCAGCAGACCGACGCCGTGCGGCTGCTGCGGGAGATCGGCCACCTGCAGGGGCTGGCCCACGCGTTGAACAACCGCGGCGCGGTCCGGCAGCACCTCGGGATGTTGGACGAGGCCATCCCCGACCACATCGAGGCGCACGAGATCGCGGTCCAGGTCGGGGACGACTGCGTGGCCGCCTACGCGTTGACCAACATCGCCGACGCCCACCGGCTCGCGGGCCGGCCCGGCGAAGCACTGCACCACCACGAGCTGGCAACCGCGGCCGCGGCCGGGGTGGCCGACACGGACCTGCGCGCCCGCTTGTTGCGCGACAGGGCGTTGACGGCAGGTGACGGCGGCGACCTGGCCACGGCGCTGCGCCTGTACCTGACGCTGCTGGACATCGCGACCGGCACGGGCCACCGCACGCACCAGGCCCGCGGTGAACTCGGTGTGGCGCAGACGATGCACGCGCTCGGCAGGCACTCCGCCGCTGTGCCGCACTGGGACGCGGCCGAGGCCGTGTACGTCGAGCTCGGCCAGCCGGAGGCGGAGGAGGTGCGGGCCGAGCGTGCGGCGTTGACCTGCGCGTGCGGTCAGCGGTGAGTCAGAAGTCGTTTCAGGTCGGGGTAGATCTCCCTGACCGCGCCGTGGTTGTGCCACCTGCCCAGGGTTCTGGCCAGCTGCCGCAGGTCGGTCCGGATGGTCGCCGAGTCGACGTGCGCCGCGTCGTCGATCGTCTCGGCGAGCGTCCGGCAGCTCTGGTCGACGTCGCCCGACAACGCGTGGGCGAGCGACCGTCTGGCGCCGAAGCGGGCCCTGGTGCGGCGTGACGTCGTGGGCACCAGCGCGAGCTGCCGGTCGAGCACTCGGGCGGCCTCGGCGTTGAGGCCGAGATCGCTCAACGCCCATCCCCTGGCCAGTTCCAGCGGATCGGGCGCACTGGGACCGAGGGCCGGGTACGGGCTGTCCGGCAGTGCGGAGTCCATCAGCCGCACCGCGCGGTCGAACGCGCTCTCCGTGGCACGACGATCTCCGGCCAGCGCGTGGCCCTGCGCCTCACGCCGGGCCGCCAGTGCGAGGACGCGTGCCCCGGCGCTGCCGATCCACTGCGCCTGCTGGGCGAGGTTGATCGTGCTCTGGGCGTCCTGCCGGTAGAACGCGATCCCCGCCTCCCGCACGAACGAGTAGCTCGCGATGTCCGGATCCGCCGCCGCGCGCGACAGTTCCGACGCCTGCCTGGTCCACCACAGCGCCGCCTGCTCGTCGCCGGCCTCCTGGCTCATCCAGCCGGTGTACTCGGCGATGCGCGCAGCCAACAGCAACAACCTCGTGCCGACCGGTCCGGTGTTCTCCCTGGCCATCCCGTGCACGGTGTGCTGCAAGGCTTTCAGCGGTTCGATGAGCACCGTCGGACTGGTGCGCAGCCCCAGGCTCCGCAGGTTCTCGAACGAGGCGCGCATCCCCGCGATCACCTGTTCGTCCGGTATCGCCCGCGGCCCGCTGCCCGCGAGTGCGCCGACACCGAGCATCGTGCCGGCCATCAGCACCTGGCGGCGGGCGAGCGCCGGTGCGTGGTGCACCGCGGCCTCGATCAGCCGGCCACCGACGTCCAGCACGCCGTCGCACAGCCGGGCGAGGGTCGGCGTCGGCGGTTTGACGTCGTTCTCGATCTTGCTGAGATAACCCTTGCTGTAATGAATCAGCTTCGCCAGCTGACCCATCGACAACCCCGCGGCGATGCGGTGTTCGCGCAACAACTCCCCAAAACTTCCGGCCACGATCGCCTCCCGCTCCGTCAACCGAGTACACCATCCGAATGCGTTCAAGGCAATCGCCCTGGCCATGACAAAAAATGGCCAGGGCCCAATTGCCGCTAGCTCACCCGTACCACGGGTTGCCGCCGCCTTCCTGGGTTTCCGTGGTGGTAGTGGTGGGGGGAGGCGGCAGCGGGTTGTCGTCCGCGCTGGCCGTGCCGCCACCGGAAACAGCGGCGGCGACGGCGAGCGCGGTCACCAGCGTGGTGGCACCGGCAACGAAAGTGGACGCGATTCTGGACATGACGAATCCTCCGAAGGAAATCACGATTGATTCCGGGATTTCGCCCGCCGTTCTGCGGGCTACTTCGAGGATTCATCTTCAAAATCCGTGAAAACAGGTGTTTCCCGTTGCCCGCCGAGGCGGTCAACACGTCCACTCCTCATCCACTTCTGGTCAACACCGGGCGCGGATGCTGCGCGCAACCGGCCGCCGGCCGGTCCTGCAGGAGGAGGTAGGAGTGATCGAATCCGCGACCTACGACATCGCCGTGTCGTTCGCCGAGGAACAGCGCGCCGTGGTCGACGAGGTGGTCGAGGCCTGCCGGCAGCGCGGCCTGACCGTGCTGGAGGGCAACGACCTGCCTCAGGCGCAAGTGCGCTTCTTCGTGCCGTTCGTGTCCACTGTGGACGAGGTCCCGCCGAACAGCGACGACCACGTGCTCCCGGTGCTCACCGGCGAAGCCCCCGAGTCGTCCACCTACCTGCGTGCCGACGAAGGCCTGGTGGACGCCCTGGTGAGCCGGGTGGAGGCGGCCGAGACCGCGGGCAGGGACCGGGTCACGGTCGCCGACGTGGCGGTCGCTGACGTGGCCGTCGCTGACGTGGCGACAACCGCGACCGAGCAACCGCCACCCGCGAGCACCGGCCTGCGGGCCCTGGCCGAACAGTTCGCCGCCGCGTCACCTGAACTCACCAAGCGCGGCCTGGCCGGCACCATGCAGCTGGGCGACAGCACGATCGCCGTGCGCGTCGAACGGGCAGGCGACACCGTGTACGCGCTGGAAGTCCAGCGCGGCGCCGAGGAGACCGTGAACTTCGTGGTGCTCGGCGGCTCCACCGAGCTGTTCCCCACGCTGTGCCAGCGAATCGAGGACATGCTGACCGCGACCGCGTGACGCGAAAAGGGCGGTGTCCCCAGCCGGGGACACCGCCCTTTCTCATTGCTTCCTGGCTCGCTCGACCACTTCCTCGAGCCGCAGCGGGCTCGGAGGGTGATGGCTCAGGCACAACGGCGCCCGCATCCGCCGGAACCCGAACGTGTCCCCGGTGACGTAGAACTGCCCGCGCTCCAACCGCGAGATGTCCGCGATCGAACTCCCCTTGGCCCGCGCCATGTCCACGGCCGCGGCGATCTGCGCAGGACTGTTCAACCGCCCGAAGAACTGCGTGGTCGCGTTACCGGTCACCTGGTTGTGCACCCCTTTGGGCGCCTGCGTGGCGAGCACCAGCCCGAGCCCGTACTTGCGTGCCTGCGAGGCCAGCAGGATCGTGGTCTGCAAACTCGCCGTGACCCCACCGGACGGCGCGATCGTCTGCGCTTCGTCCATGACCATCAGCCCACCGAGCGGCCGATCCACCGCGGGATTCCGCTTGATCCAGGCGAACACCTCCAGCTGCAACTGGCTGATGAACCCCTGCCGCTGCTCCTCAGAGGGCAACCCGACAAAGCTGATCACCGAAACCCGCGCCCGCTTACCCGGCGACGGCCGGAGCAACACCTCGGGATCAGTCGGTTCCCCTGTCCCACCAAGCAACGGATCGTTCACCATCGCGGCCCGCAACGTCTCCGCGAGATCAGCAGCCGTAGCCGCCGCGGAGTGCAACTTGCTGACCCCCTCCGGCAACTCCGCCAACAGATCCACGAACCCGTTCAGGTCCCGCCGATCCTCCCGCGCATACCGCTTGAGGGCCTCACGAAGCACAGCCCGCCCTCGCACCGCGAACTTGGTCTCGTTGGCAATCCGCGCATGCGGCACCAACCGCGACACCGCAGCCTCCACAGCAGCAGCGAACTCGTCCTCATCCCCTCGAACCTCGGCAAAATCGGGCAACGGATGAAAACTCAACGGCCGCCCACCAGCCCGCCCCGGCGTCCACACCACGACCTCGGTGCCGGACAGGTACTCAGCGGCCTTCGCCTCGTCCCCAGGCCGCCACTCCCCCGGCACCTCAGGCCACGCATCCCCAAGCCGCGCCAGGTCGTTGTTGGGATCCAGCACGATCGCCGAAACGCCGCGCAACGCACACTCCTCGACGATCCGGCGCAACAACACCGTCTTCCCGCTACCAGACCCCGCGAACACGATCACGTGCTTGCGCAACGACTCCAGCTCGATCCGGATCTCCCCGTCCATCCCGAGCACGATCTCGCCGGCGCTCTCCACCGGCCGTTGCCCCGGCTCCTGGTGCTTGTGCTCCGGCTCCTGGTGCTTGTGCTTCGGTTCCCGCTTCGGCGGAGGGCGGGTCTCCTGATGGCTGGCCGCGGTCCGTTCCTGGTCCGGCAACACAGATCGCAGGAACGTCGTGCCGCTGGCGGGTTTCCTCGCCACCAGCCACGCGAGCAGCTGATGGGTCTGCGCCGCGCAGATCTCCTTGAGAGCGCTAAAAGTCCGCAGATCGTCGTCGGCGATGTCGACGCACCGCCCGCCCGCGCTCTCCAGCTCGGTGACCAGCCGCTTCGTGACCGCACCGGTCCATCCCTTGCCGCCGTTGCGGATGATGATCAGGTGCCGGCCCTGCCCGCCGCGAGTTCCCTCTGCCGCGTCCCTGGCATCGCGCAACTTGCGCAACACCCGGTTCCCGTGGCTGCTCGCGATGAACCGCAGACCCCAGCGCTCCTGGGTGTCCAGCTCCTCGTTCACCGTGAGCCGCAGCCCGGCGTGCAGCCGCATGTCGTCCGAATGAGGCTCCGGGTGCCACTTCAGATCGTCGTTGCCGACCTCCGTGATCCACGACTTCAACCCGGCCAGCAACAACGCCGGCAGCACCTCGTCCTCGTTGGACGGCCTGACTCCCGCCGCACTGATCTGCGCCGCGTGCCTCAGCTGCGCGAACCTGGCGTCGAACTCGGCCATGTAGTCCGGCTCGGGCCCCGCCGCGACCTGCACCACCACTTCGGACGGCTGCGGTTCGTCGAACGAGCTCAGTTCCCTGATCTCACCGTACAAACAGGCTTCCGCGTGCTGGTGCACCCGCCTGAGCAACTGTCGCGGTGTGCGGCCCGCCCAGTTCGCCGGCTCGAACGCGCTCGGTGCCACCGGCCAGGTCGCATGGGGCGGGGCGATGCGGTTGCGCTGGTACATGACGCCGAGCCACTTCTCGATGAGCTTCTTGCCCAGCGCGGGATCCGCGATCGAGGCGAGGATCGGTGTCGTGGTGAACCGGTCTTCGACCGTACTGCTGGAGATCGACTTCAGCAGCGACCACGTGTCGGGCAGACACGCCACAACGGTGATCGTGCGCCTGGTGGTCTCGCGCAACTGCATCAGACCGTCCGAGATGTCCCCGATCTCCTGGATCAGCTCGGGGTTCGTCACCTTGTCCCCGACGGCGTCCCTCCCCTTGTTCACCAGCGTGTCCAACTGGTCGACGGCGATCGCGCAGGGACCGGTCATCGCGAGCACCCGTGACACGTCGCGCACCAGCTCACGAGAAGGCTTCGGCTGAGCAGGCAGGCCCCAGCGACGCCGTTCGTCACTCGCGTCGTCCGCGCCTTTCAGATAGGACCTGCCGGCCTCCGCGTGTTCGGAGGCGTACAGCACCAACGCCCGGATCGTGTCGCCGCACTCCACAGCGATGCGACTGTCCACTGTGCGCAGCTTGGTGAGGAAGGTCCGCAGGTGTTCCGGTGTCAGCGTCGACTCGCCGGTGACAGCATTGGCGACCTCCGGGGACACATCCGCACCCAGGCACAACTGCCTCAGCAGCAAGGTGAGCTGAAGGACGCCCTCGTCATCGGTCCTGCGAAGTTCGCTGCGCATGGCGTCGGCGATGTCGTCCCAGAACGCCTTGCCGGACGTGACCTCGACCAGGAAGAAGTAGCCACCCTCCTGCTGGACCATGCGGCGCACCGATCCCAGCAGGTGTGTCTTGCCCACACCCTTCTCGCCCTGGAGCACGAGACCACCGATGCTCGGTCCGATGCTGGCCCTGGCATCCGCGATGCCGGCCCGGAGACGATGTTCGGCCCTGGTGTGCAGGCCCTCGACGTGAAAGGGCGAGGCGTGCCAGACGTCGTCCGGAGTCTCGGCCGAGTTGAAACGCACGACCGCCAACGCCTCACGCAGATGCTCGGTCATGATTCCTCGATCGCCAGGAGGTGCTTGTCCTCGCCGCCGATCCGGATCGCCGCCGCATGGTCCTCGTCGGTGAGCACCTTGCGGTTCGCGCTGGCGACCAGGTGCGCATCGCCGCCCTTCACCATCTTCAGCAGGGTCTCGTCCACCTCACCGCGGTCGGCGCCGTCGAGCCGCGGCCGGATCCTGGCCAGCCGGACCCAGTCCTGGTAGCCGTCCCCCAGCTCCAGGTACACCTGCCGGATCAACGACTCCAGATCACCGGAGCGGATCGCCTCTGCAAGAAACCCTCGCTCGTAGACGAACCGCACGATCCGGCGCAGCACCGAGGTGTGCACCCGTGCCAACGGACCCCGCGAAGGCGCTTCGCCGTCCATGAGATCGCTCGTGCACCACGCGATGCCCTTGTCCGTGATCCGGTGAAACAGCCTCCTGCCTTCCTTCGACGACTCCAGGAGCCCGTCGTCGTTCAACGCCTCACGGTCGTCCTTGCCGAGCTCGATCTTGTATTGCTTGGTCAACTCCACGTTGGGGATCACCCGGTCCTCCAGCCACAACTGGAGGAGTGCCGCTCTCGCGCTGGGTGCGTACGTCTCCGGCATCACGCCGCCTTTCAGTCGGTGAACGCGTTGATTCGTCGCTCGATCCGGGCGAGCAGCGTGCTCACCTCGGTGCGCAGCCGCACCGGCACCGGCACACCGGACCCGTTGCGGTGCGGCTTGCTGAGCAGCAACAGATCGGCGGACCGGTCACGCAGAAGGTCCATGTCGCCGTCGTCAAGCGCACCCGCCATGCCGCGCACGGTCTCCCTGACGAGCGCGGACCTCTCGGCGTACGGCAGCTGCTCCGGCAGTTCGCGCAGAGCGGCCTCGGCACCCTTGAGCGCCTCCTGGTCCGGCTCCGTCTCCGGCGCGGGGGTAGCCGTGATCAGGTCGTAGAGAGCCCGCGCCACCTCGACCGGTCGAACGCTCGGGTCGAACACCAGGTGCTGGAGGTTGCGCAGGAAGCCGGGCAACTGCCCGCTGTCCGTGCCGCGGGTCAGCAGGCAGAACACTCGCCGCTCCGCGCCGTCCGGGGCGAGGGTGCGGCGCATGAACCGCTCCGCCTCGGTGAGCTGCCAGCGGCTCAGCTCGCCGTCCACCACCAGGCACAGGTGCTTCGCGGGATCGAGGGCCTGGTCGAGGATTCCGGGGTCGCCCGACACAGATCTGAACGTCGTCGTCCCGAGCAGCTGCAGTTCGGTGATCAGCGCCGTGCTGGTCTGCCACATCGTTCTGGGGGCCGACACCATCAGTTCCGTGCCGAACTTCTGCCGTCGCGACCGTGCGGCCGCCACGTAGGCGTCGCGGTTGTCGGCCAGCAGGTCGGTCCGGTCGAACTCCTGCGCGATCACCGAAGCGACCGTCTCCAGTGCGAACGAGATCTGGTTCGGCGACGGCGAGAGTTCCTCCAGTACGGGCAACAGCTCGCCGAAGCTCCAGTAGGAGATGTAAGGCACCGTGAGATGCCGCAGCATCTGTTCCGGCTTCACAGTCTTGACCAGCCAGTTGCGGAAGAGCGGGGTGACGACCTGGGCGGACTTCTTCTGCCACTCGGCGGCACGCTCGTACTCCACCGTGTTGTCCAGACGGGACAACACGGGCATCACCTGATGCCGGGGCCTGTCGTAGGGCAGCCGATCCCTGGCCTTGTCCGCGAGGTGAGCGATGTCCACCACGTCGTTGAGGTTCTGGTCGTTGGCGGTGAACACGACCACCAGCCGGTCCGGCAGCTGGGCGGTGCAGATGCTCGCGATGTCCGAGACACCGGTGCGGCTGTCGATCAGCACGAAGTCGTACTTGGCGATCCACTCGTCGCGGTACTCCTCGAGGTGCGCCGCGAAGCCCTGCCGGTACAGGTCCTCCCAGTTGATCGTCTGCATCCGGCGCGAATAGTCGAGGTCGAGCCTGCCCTCCTCGACCCGGCCCGCCGCGATGAGGTCCAGCACGCCGTCCACCTGAACCCGTACTTCGTGGGCGCTCGGTGTCCTCACTCCGGCGAGGTATTCCTGTGCGATGTCGACCACGCCGCTCTCCGGTGGTCCGGCCAGATGCGGTTCGAAGTAGAGGTGAAGGCCGGGCGCTTCGAGATCCCAGTCGACCGCGAGCACGCGATAACCCCAGCGCGCGAGCAGCACGGCGATGTTCGCCAGGGTGAAGCTGCGCCCGACACCGCCTTTGTAGGAGTAGAACGTGATCACTGTCCCGGTCATCGTTCGAACCTCGGTAACGGCGGAGGCGGGATGAGCACGGGATTGGGCCGATCCACGATCGGCCACTCCGCGCTCCACGGCGGAACCTGCTTGGCCAGCTGCACCAGATCACGCGCCAGAACTCTGATTTGCCGGCAGAAGGGGAGATAGTCGACCGAGTCCTGATAGACCGGATCCGGATGGGCGTATTCCTTGAAGTCCTGCCAGGAACGCATTCGTTCGTCGACCGGGAAATTATCGGAATCCGAGTAGAGGATGGGATAGATCAGTCCCTGCGAGATGTCGGCGCCGGCCAGGCCGAGCAGTGCCTCCCGAGCCCGCATGCTCTCCAGCTCCGCCATGCACCAGTCCGACTCGAAGTAGTGCGGGGTGAGCAGCTGGATCATGACCTTGCTGTGCCGCAGCGAGTTCTCCAGGTTGTGCGCCCACTCCACCGCCCGCGGCATGGTGCGGTCCATGTACACCCTCGGCGCGGGGGTGCACTCGTCAGCGAGGTACTCGACGAGCTTGTTGTAGAAGTGGGTCAACAGCCATTTCTGCACACTGCCTTGGCGGCTGTAGCTGATGAAGAAATCGTACTTGTAGGACACAACGCACAACGGTAGATGCGCAACCCAGGTCGATAAAAGACAAAAAAGTGGGCATTTTCGGCCGTTCCGACCAATAATTGGACAAAAAATGGACGTTGGAGTCGAACTCGACCTCGAACAGCAAGAAGCCCTCGATCATGTTCGATCGAGGGCTTCTCGGAGTGAGTGGACGATACAGGGATTGAACCTGTGACCCCTACCGTGTCAAGGTAGTGCTCTCCCGCTGAGCTAATCGTCCGAGCGGATGACGAGACTCGAACTCGCGACCCTCACCTTGGCAAGGTGATGCGCTACCAACTGCGCTACATCCGCGTGCTCCGTGGTTTCCCTTGGTGCGAGAGGAACTGTATCCGAAGGGTCCGACGAGTTCCAAATCGGCTGATCTTGCGCATCGGGATGCGGCCGGCCTGTCGGTGACCCACCTCTCACGGACTGGTCGTTGTTGCGACATAATCCGACAACGGCCAGGTTGAGGTAGAGCGGGCGATGGACGAGGTGCGGCTGACGGCCGGGTCGTCGGGCAAGCCGCTGGTGCGGATGTTCCTGAGCTTCGCGCGGGCGGACGAGGCCATCGCCGTTCGGCTGTGGGAGCAGCTGGCGATCGCGACCGCGGTGGACCGGGTGTACGAGTTCGAGCTGCGGCGGTTCGATCAGGCGTTGCTGGTCGGCAGCGACTGGGACGCCTGCGTTCGAGACGCGCTGACGTCGTGCGAGCTGGGTGTGCTGGCGTTGAGCGACGCGTTCCTCGGCAGCGTGCACAGCTCGATCGAGCCGTTCTCCAGTGCACCAGCCTCCGTTCCGCGAATCTGCACTCCACCGATCTCACCGGCGCCTATCTGCGTCAATGCCGCATGGAAGACGCCGATCTCGCCGGCACGATCACGTCCGGACTTCGCCACATCTGGTCAGGCACTTCGCTCCCCGCGCCCCCGCGACCGGCCCGCACCCGCCTGCAGAGCCACGCGGGTCCCGCCACAGCCGGCGCGGTGTGACCTTCAGTCCCGACGGGACTCGACTGGCGATCGCCAGCGATCTCAGAGCACACATCTGCGACGCCGCCACAGGTGAATCCGAGCTCACTTTCGAAGGCCACACCGACTGGCTGTCCGGGTCGCCTTCAGCCCTGACGGATCGATGCTGGCAACCGCCAGCAGGGATTGCACCGCACGCGTGTGGGACGCTGCCACGGGCCAGCACCTCCTGACCCTCACCGGCCACACCGACGACGTGAAGTCAGTCGTGTTCGGTGCGGACGGAACCCGGATCGCCACCTGCAGCAGAGGCCACACCGCACGCATCTGGGACGCCGAGACAGGCGACCACCTCCTGACCTTGGCCCGCTACGTCGAAACGCCGCCGGTCGCGGTGTTCAGTCCGGATCCCGGCTCGCCAGCACGAGCACTGATCAAACCGCGCGCATCTGGGACACCACAACGGGAGAACACCTGCTCACCCTCGATCACAGCGACGAGATCGACGAGTGGACCAGCGTGGTCTTCGCGGCGTTCAACTCGGACGGCACTGAACTCGCCACCGCGACAGACGAAAACGACATGTGCATCTGGGACAGCTCCACAAGCGAGCAACTGCACATCTTCACGGACGGCAAGTAAGAAGCGCTCGTCAGCCGAGACAGCACTCGCACCGGTGGTCGCAAAGCGCTCGTGCGGGACACCACTACTCCCGCTTGGTGACAGGTGCCGACACTGCATACGTCTGGGACCGCGACACCAGCGAACGCCTCGTCACCCTGACCGGCCACACCAGCGACGTGCGGACCGTGACCTTCAGCCGTGACGGCGCCCGGCTGGCAACCACCTGCGAGGACGGCACAGCGCGAGTCTGGGATGCCGCCACCGGCCAGCTGTTGTGGATCGCGGCGCACTTTCCGGGCGACTGCGCCGCGTCGTGGTCGCCCGCCGACGACCGGCTGATCGCCGTCGTCGGCGACGCATGGCGTTACCTGCGCGCCGCCTGCTTCGACGACCAAGGGCGGATGCTGGGCCTGCAGCCGTTCGAGCGCTACTACTCGCTGCCCGAATAGGGCCCGATAACAGTAATGGCTCTGACCAGAACGGGTCAGAGCCATTACTGCTGTCAGTGGACGATACAGGGATTGAACCTGTGACCCCTACCGTGTCAAGGTAGTGCTCTCCCGCTGAGCTAATCGTCCGAGGCGGAGACGGGAATCGAACCCGTGTACAGGGCTTTGCAGGCCCTTGCCTAAGCCACTCGGCCACTCCGCCAGGAGCATGACTCCACAGCAGACAGTCGCTGGGGAACCACAGAGCGGATGACGAGACTCGAACTCGCGACCCTCACCTTGGCAAGGTGATGCGCTACCAACTGCGCTACATCCGCGTACATCACTGACTTCATGATGTTGAAACAACCTTATACGAGGGGTACAAGCGGGTTTCACCGGGGTACCCGCACCGCCTTCGCGGGCCCCCTACCTCGGACTACTCAGCTGAGGTCGTTCGAGATGAGGTGCGTGAGCGCCTCGTCGACGTTGACCCACAGGTGCTCGTTGCCGGGCACGACGACGTCGTATGTCCGGTCGAGGAAGTCTGCGAGTTCCTGGGCGGACGCCTCGAACATGGCGTGCCCGGACGGCGAGCTCAGCTCGATCACGACGACCTCGGGGTCGTCGGCGGCTGGACGGATCCGGACGTCACCGTCACCGGCGTCGGCGATCAGACCGTCGGCGAGCAGGTCGCGGGCGAACACCCACTCGACCCAACCGGCGCGGCCGGTACGGAACGCGGCCACGACCGCGTACGGGTCCTTCGTGTCGTATCGCAGCTCCACCTGAACCGGAACCGCAGGGGTCCTCGGCGCCAGCAGGTCGAAGACCGCTGTCGAGCGGAGCGTCACGTGGTCGTTGCGCATCGTCGTTACCCTCTTCTCCCTTCCCGGTCATCAAAACGACCGAGCACCTTAGTTGTGACGTGCATGTGGCGAGGAACGCTCGCGAATCGCGCACAGATCACCCCATCGGGTCAGCGCGACTGCACAAGGCGACCGTTCGTTCGCGCTCCGTGTCCTCCTCGCTGTTAGCCGCGTCCAGCGACTCCCATCTTGCTGGGTCTAACCTGAACCCGGTACCGGCTGTTGCGCGAATGTTGGACGTGAGGACATCTCTGGTGGCTGACTCGCCCGGCTCAACCGTTGCGTCGCGTGCCGGCCGACCGTCCGATTCCGACCTTGTACAGAGGCTCGCACAAGGCGATCGGTCGGCGTTCGGCGAGCTGTACGACAGGTACGGCACACCAGCATATTCGCTGGCCAGGCGTATCTGTGTGGACGCGGACCTCGCAGAGGACGTCGTTCAGGAAGCCTTTCTCGCGTTGTGGCGGCACCCCGCCAGGTTCGACCCGGCCCGCGGCAGTTTCGGCACCTGGTTGATGACTTTGGTACACCACCGCGCGGTGGATGCCGTACGTAAGGAGAACACGCAGCGTCGCCGAACTGTTCCCCTCACGGAGGACATGTCACCACCGGCGCAAGGTTCCGATCACGAAGCGTTGGTGAGCGTGGTGGGAGCCGAGGTCAGGGCGGCGTTGCGGACGTTGCCGGAGGAACAGCGACAAGTCATCGCACTCGCCTATCTGGGCGGCTACACACAGTGCGAGGTGGCGAAGCTGACAGGCGTGCCGCTGGGCACTGTGAAATCGCGCACGTTCGCCGCGATAAGACGCCTGCGCGGCACGTTGGGGAACTTGTGGGCCGGCGAGACCGGCGAGACGACAGGAGCGAACCGGTGAACGGCGAGTTGTGCGCTCACGAGGAGCTCGCCGTCGGCTGGGCGATGCACTCACTGGAGCCGGACGAGGAAGCCCTGCTCCGCGACCACCTGCCGACCTGCGCGACGTGCCGGAGCACGGTGCGGGCGACGCAGGAGGTGCTCGCGGGCATCGGCGGCGCCGTCCACCAGGAACAGCCACCGCCCCGCCTGCGCGCGAGGCTGATGGAACAGATCGAGCACGTCCCCCAGGACGCGCCCACCCCCGCACCACGCGGCCCCCACTCCCCTACACCGCCCGCAACACCGCCGCCGCACCGGCCGCGTCCTGCTGGCCGCCGCCGCAGTCGTGGCGGTACTCGCGGCCGGCGGCTATCTGGGCGTGCGCGTCAACCAGCTCTCCGGCGACGTGACAGCCGCCTCCACCCGCGCCGACGAATTGAACAAGGCTTTGTCGCTCGCCGCGGACCCCTCCACCGGCCGCGCACTACTGCGCACCCCGTCCGGCGAACCGCTGGCCGTCGTGCTGACCAGCGCCACATCCGGCGCCGTCGTCCCGATGAACCTCAAGTCGAACGACTCCGGTCACGTTTACGTAGTTTGGGGCACAAGCACGAAAGCGCCGGTACCGTTGGCGTTGTTCGATGTGCCCGCCGGCTCGACCGACCCGTTGTCCCTGGCCTGGTCGGCGGACGCACACAAGCACACCAGCTTCGCGGTGTCTCTCGAACCCGGCCGCACCCTCCCGGCGAAACCGTCGGACGTGCTGGCAGGGGGCCAGATTGCACCCGCCTGAGTCTCAACAGGATGATCGACACATGACCAAGCCCGACGTGAAGCCCGCCGAGGACGAGCACCGCGGCTGGCGCCACTGGTTCCACCGCAACCCGGCGCTGAACATGGCCTACCGCGTCGGCGTCGGCGTGATCGGCGGCCTAGTGCTGATCGCGGGCATCGTCATGATCCCCTACCCCGGCCCCGGCTGGCTGGTGGTCTTCGCCGGCCTCGCCATCCTCTCCACCGAGTTCGAGTGGGCAGGCCGCGTCCTCAAGTTCGCCAAGCGCTACTACGACCGCTGGGTCGCCTGGCTCAAGCGCCAGCCAGCCTGGGTCCGAGGCCTCGTGATGGCCGGCGTCTGCGCCATCGTCCTCGTCACGTGCTACTTCCTCAACGTGTTCGCACTGGTCGGCGGCTGGTTCGGCGTCGAGTGGAGCTGGTTGCAGAGCCCGATTTTTGGTTCTCGTTGATGATGTTGTAGGCTATGGCCACACCGCGAGAGCGGCACAACTGAACACGGGCGTTTAGCTCAGCGGGAGAGCGCTTCGTTCACACCGAAGAGGTCACTGGTTCGATCCCAGTATCGCCCATACAACCCGAAAGCCTCTGACCTGCACAGGTCAGAGGCTTTCGGGTTTTTTGCATTCGCTGAGAACCCGTTTTGTGGGCTTCGGTAGCAGAAGTGGTAGCAGATCGGCGTTTTTCCACGTCAGACCAACCCCCTCTGTGAGCGCGGCATGAACAGACCAATCACTGCCTCGGCGGCGTCACGGTCGAGGTCTTCGATGTCCCCCGTGTAGGTGTCGAGGGTGAATGCCACCGTCGCATGCCCCAGGCGAGAGCTGACAATCTTCGGGTGCACACCGGTTCGCAGGGAGATCGTCGCGTAGGTATGCCGGACGTCGTGAAAGCGAATCTTCGGCAACCCCAGGAAGTCCACGAGCCTGTTGAACTCCTCCGTGATGGTGTCCGGGTGGATCGGCCGGCCGTCCTCCCAGCAGAACGCCAAGCCGTGGTCCTGATAGGCGTCGCCCCAGTCCGCTTTCTCCTTATCCACCTGTTGGAAGTGCACGACCATGACCCCAGTGGTGAAGCTGTCCAGAGCGAGTCCCCGACGACTCTTCTGGCTCTTGCCTGAGCCCTTCACCACCTTTCCGCCAGCGACAACTCGCGTGGTGAAGCCCATGCGGACAACCTTCTTCAAGAGGTCGAAGGCCGCGATCTCCACACCACACAACTCCGAGCGGCGAACCCCTGCGTGTCAGGGTGAGTTGAGTCCAGTGGTTCACAGCAAACCGGCCTGACGCAGGGCGAGATTCGGATCGATTGACATGACCCGCAAGGCCAGGTCCTCGGTGGTCGAGGACGATGATGGGCGGATGGATTCCCAGCAGCCGCGTGGTGACGGGCCGAGGCGGCGGCGCGCGTTCAGCGCGTCGGAGAAGCTCGCGCATCTCAGTGCCTACGAGCAGGCGTGTGAGCACGGCGAGGGTGGCGGGTATCTGCGGCGGGAGGGCTTGTACTCGTCGTTGATCAGCGAGTGGCGTAAGCAGCGCGATGCCGGGGTGCTGGCGGGCAAGGCGCCGGGTGAGAAGGTCGGCAGGCTGTCTGCGGAGCAGGCCGAGATCGCCCGGCTCACGCGGGAGAACGCCCGGTTGAGCAAGCGGCTGGACACCACCGAGGCCGCGTTGGACATCATGGGAAAAGCACACGCTCTCTTGGAAAATCTCTCCGAGAGGGCGGATTCCGACGAGCAAGCGCAAGAAGCGCTGACCTATGCCTACGTGTCGCTGACCGCTGACGGCGTGTCGACCAGGCACGCGGCGGTGTTGACCGGGATGGTGCGCTCGACGGCGACCCGGCACGGCAACGCCGCCCCCGCGCCCACGCCCCCGGTGTCGGCGCCGCCGGCGCGACCGGTCAACAAGCTCACCGTCCTGGAACGCCTGCGGATTCTGGAGGTGCTCACCAGCCCGCGGTTCGTCGACCTGGCGCCGTTGCAGGTCTACGCGCAGCTGCTCGACGAGGGCGTCTACCTGTGCTCGGTGTCCACGATGTACCGGGTGCTGGCGGACGAACACGCAGGTCAAGGAACGCCGCCGGCTCGCCCGTCACCCGGCCAGGGCGTGCCCGGAACTGGTCGCGACCGCGCCCCGGCAGGTGTACAGCTGGGACATCACCAAACTCGCGGGCCCGGTGAAAGGCACCTACTACGACGCCTACGTGATGATCGACATCTACTCCCGCTACATCGTCGGCGTCCACGTCCACGCCCACGAATCCGGTGTGCTGGCCAAGGAACTGATGGAACAGATCTTCTCCGTCCACGGCGTTCCGCAGGTCGTGCACGCCGACCGGGGCACGTCGATGACCAGCAAAACCGTCGCGGCGCTGCTCGCCGATCTCGACGTCACCCGGTCGCATTCGCGGCCTCGGGTGTCCAACGACAACCCGTACTCCGAAGCACTGTTCAAGACCCTGAAGTACGGCCCGGAATTCCCCGAACGCTTCGGTTCACTCACGGAGTCCAGGAAGTTCATGGACGAGTTCACCCACTGGTCTCATTCACCTTGACAAATTCCGCAAGCCTGACTCGCCTGCCCGACGCTTGCAGTTAGCGTGCCCCAGCTGATTCCTGCGCCAGGCTAGCGCTAACGACGCACCGTGAGCATGAGCACTCCGCTTGGAGAGGCGCATTACCTGGCAATGCTCGGCGAACACGATGCGGCGGCAGCGATTCCCGCACGAAGGCAAGTTGGTTACAGCAAACTCCCGTCGGAGCGAGGCACCTGGTGCTGAACGTTTCACGCCAACGCGATCAGGACGGATTCACCACCCCGCTCTCGTTGACCACGAAGTGTCCGCGCGAGGCTCCGTCGAAGGTGCCGTTCTTGATCCACTCGGTCAGTGCGGTCTGGTAGGTGGAGTACGGACCGGCCCAGGGTTCGCCAGGGCGGCCGCCGTAGGGTGCGCCCGCGTCCGGGGTGCATCGATCGCCGGAGCAGCCCGCGAGGTGCAGCAGGTGGCTGCCGCACTGCACCTGCACCAGAACCTTGTCCGACGCGCCGAGGCTGTTGTAGATGGCGGGTCCCCATTCCGGTTTCGCGACCGTGTCGTCGGTGCCGTGGATGACCAGCGATGGTGTCGTCAGTTGGGAGGCGACCTGGGGGTTCCAGCCGTACAGGGAGAACGTCGGCGATCGGTGGATTCCAGCCGGGCTGGCGGGGTTTCCGCCCCAGGTGCTGCCCAGCGGGTCTTCCTCCATCATCTGAGTCCACAGCTGCTCCTGCGTTCGCTGGATGCGGTGGCCGGTGCAGACCGCGGCACGTCCCGGCGGCATCGTCGGGCCGGAGACGATGGAGTCCCGCGTTGCGAGGTTCGTCGGGAAGGTGGTGAAGCCGCCTGGCGGGGGCAGTTCCTCGGTCGGTGTGTCGAAACCCGAGGAGTGGAACACGACGCGGTTGACCTTCATGGCGAACGCGGGGTTGAGGTGCAGTGTCCTGGCGACGTAGTTCGCGCCGAAGGACCAGCCGATCAGGGTGACCTTGTGGTCTGACGGCTTCGCGTGCGCGATGGCGTAGTTGATGACCTGGCGGATGTCGCGGACGAACACGTCGGTGCGTGCAAAGCGATTGCTGGTGGAGTGCGCGCGCCGCTGTCCGTCGAGAGGGTTGCTCAGCAGCAGCGTGCCCTGTTGGTCCAGGGGGAAGATCGGGAGGTGTGCGCGGTCGCACCCCTCGGCGTGGGAACAGCTGCCATCCGTGTTGTAGGGCCTGAGGCTGGCGTTGCCGGGATCGTCGAGGCCGTCGGTGAACCGGGTTGAGCGGCCGTAGCCGAGCAGGCTGGGCGCGAAGGTGTCGATTCCCGCTTGGGCGAGGGCCCGCTGGGTGCTGAGCGTCTCGCCATCGGGGGCGTTGTGCCTCAGGTCGAACGACGGCGAGCCGGGGACTCTGCTGCCGTGCACCAGCACCGCGGCCCGGTTGGGCAGGTTGGCGCACTTGCCGTTGGCGTACACCGGCCGGACGCGGTGCACCTGGATCTCCGCGGAGCGCCCGTCGAACTTCGGGTCCGGCATCAGCCCCGTCGGTACGGTGAACGACAGCCAGTGATCCGAGACGCTGACGCCTGTCGGGGCAACGTCGCACGACGTGGCCGAGGGCACGGCGGAGGCCGTCAAGTGGCTCGAGCCGAAAGCCCCCGTGAGCAGGCTGACGGACAGGACGAGCGGCCACTTCTTCCGCCTCGGCAGACTGCGGGCCACGGCGCTACCTGTTGCCTGTTCCATATGTCTCGCCCTCCACTCGGTTCCGTCACGGGCTCGGGCTGAACATGACGATCAGTTCCGGCCGGTTGGTGGTGTTTTCGCGGCTGTTGAAGCGCTGCTCGGCGGCGGTGCCTGCGCTTTCGCCGGCGTCTCGGATGCGGAAGCCGTGGTTGCTGCCGACATACATCGCCTTGATCTGGTCGGTCGCGCTCCACTCGACCCAGCCGGCGCGGGAGGCCGCGCCGGCCGATGGTCCGGTCACGGCCGGCTGGTTGTTCCAGGTGACGCCGGATTCCGTGAACGATGCGGCGAGGCGGGTGACGTACAGCGCGCGGCCCGTCGCGGCAGTCGAGCTGAACAGCCGCAGCTTCGCGCCGGACACCTGGCAGCCGGTCGGAATCGGCGGGAGCGGGAAGCGGACCAGGGTGCGCGCGTTGGCGTTGGCCTTGCTGCGTGCTCGCAGCGAGGTGTCCGTGCCGTGGGCGGTAGTGGGTTCGTTCTGACCGACCCAGCTGTCACCAGCGGCGGTTGTCGTGGCCGCAGCGCAATTCGCTGCTGTTGTGATCGTGACTGACGACTGGTCGTCCTCGGCCGTGTTGTAGTTGCCGGGGGTGGAGTCCGGGTCGGGCTGGTCGGACGTGTTCACCGTTGCGTAGTAGGTGTTCGTGCCCGCGGTGCTGGTTTTGACGACGGCCTGAAGGGTTACGGTGGCGCCCGCGTGGATCGTGCCGACCGTCCAGAGCCCCGTCACCGGGTCGTGCGACCCCTGGGACGGTGTCGCGGAGATCAGGTTCGAACCCCACCACGGACCGTTCCCTCCCGCCGTCACGCCGGTCGCCGCATCGGGGCCGGCGTTGGCCACTGTCACGGTGTACGTCACGTTCTGTCCGACTGCCGGTGAGGTGTTCGAGGCGGTGAGGGTCAAGGAAAGGTCGGCGCCGGTAGGCGTGGGCGGCACGCCGAGGCCCCACTCGCGGGCGTAGACGTTCTGGAACGCCTCGAAGGCGACCTCTGATCCGTCCGCCGAGAGCGACGGATCATCGCCCGGCCAGACGGCGCCGGACTCACCACTGGCGCGGCTGACGAAGGTCAGGGCGCTGGTCGTCAGGTCGGACACGTACGCGCCGGCACCGGCAGCGGTGAGGTTCGGGTTGGCGGTGTCGAAGGCGACGAAGCGTCCGTCGGCGGAGATGGACGGGTCGTTCGAGGGTTTGTGGCCGTAGGACGGGTACGGGGCGTGCCGGCTCACCCACTTCGTCGTGCTCGCCTGCACATCGCGGACGTAGACCTCGTCGCCGTTGTTGCACCCTCCGGGCGGGGAGCTGCAGATGGTGTCACCCGAGTTCTCGTCGCCGACGAAGGCGATCCGGAGGCCGTCGCGCGAGATCGCCGGGCACGTCGCGGAACTGATCCACGTGCCGTCGCTGCGCAGGCTGACCCACGTCTGGGTGCGGTCCTGCAGGTTCACCCTCGCGATGGAGAGGCTGGACTCCAGGGCGGCGAAGCGTCCGTCCGGAGAGATCGCGGGACCGCACTCGGTGGCCCATCCGTCCATCAGGTACGTGGTGGTGCCGGCTGCGAGATCGCGCACGAACACCTTGGTGCACGGGAGAGCGCCCGCCCAGTTGGAGCAATCGTCCTGGTCGGAGTCGCTGAGGTTCGTGCCGACCGAGTAGAACACCACCTTCTGCCCGTCGGCGGAGATCGCGGGAGCGGCGGAGGTCCCGTCCGAGGCGTCACCGTTCGACGCCCGGCTGACGAGCGTCGTGGTGCCCACGACGACATCGCGCACGAACACGTTGACGCACGCCACGATCTCGCCCCACTCGTTGACGCACGTGTCGTTGTCCTGTGTGGACAGGTTCGGCGCGGCCGAGGTGAAGACGACGTGGCGTCCGTCGGCGGAGACGGACGGGCTGCCCGCGTTGCCGTCCGAACCACTGACCAGGATCGTCCTTCCGTTCACCAGGTCGCGGACGAAGACGTTGGTGTACGCGTTGTCGTCCGCGTCGCTGAGGTTGTCCGCGTCCGAGACGAACGCGACGAACTTCCCGTCAGCCGAGAACGACGCGTCGCGCGAGCTCCCGTCACCGGCAACGCCACCGGGAGCCGCGCTGACGAGCTTGGTGTCGTACGTAGCAGCGGACGCCGGCGCCGCCGGCGCCAGCGAGGTGACGACCGCGACGACGACCACGACGATCAGCGCTCTGTTCATGGCAGCCACGTTCCGCGCGCGGGGAACCACACACGACGGGGCCGGACCGAAGCAACGACCGAAGGGTTTCAGCGGGTGAGTGCGTCCGCGAGGCCTTGGCGGGAGTCGATGCCGAGCTTGCTGTAGGTGTTGGAGAGGTGCATCTCGACGGTGCGCAGGGTGACGAAGAGAGACTCGCGCGATGTCCTTGTTGGTCTTGCCGGTGGCGGCGAGCTCCGCGACGCGGCGTTCGCTCGGGGTGAGGGCGTCGGCGCCGGATTCGGTCATCCTCCGGGGTCGGGCGCCGGCGGCTCGCAGTTCGTCGGCGGCGCGTTCGGTCAGCGGTGCCGCGCCGCAGCGGTGAGCCAGGTCCATGCCTTCGCGAAGAGGGTGACGGGCCGCGGCGCGCTGTCCGTTGCGGCGCAGGGCGGCGCCGTAGTCCACCAATGCCTCGGCCCGCCACAGCAGCGATGGCGATTCGGCGAGGATCTCGACGGCTTGGCGGAGCTGCTCCAACCCTGCCGCGCCCCCCTGCACCAGGCCGGACACACGCAGCGCCCCACCCACGGCTCGTCGGACGCCGGTGGCAGTAGCAGCTTCGAGTGCGTCATGAGCCACGGTGGCTGCGGCGACCTTGTCGCCGAGGGCGTGGAGGACGGAGACCAGCGCGACGCGGATGTCGTGCTCGTTCGGCAACCGATTCCGGAAGCTCTGGGTGCGGTCCAGCGCCTTCTCGAGATCGGCACGGGCGCCGTCGAGATCACCCGAGGCCGACTTCAGCCGCCCGATGATCATCAGCAACCAGACCGATGGCATGTCGTCCGTCGAGCGTCCGTCGAGCCCGCGTTCGGCGAGCATGGCCGCGCATTCCTCCGTCCGTCCCTGGTCGAGAAGGACTTGTGCCATGGGAACGTAGGAGTTGATCTGGTAGGTCGGGCGCTGTCGTTCGATCACCAGGCGGGCATCGGCTTCAGCACCACGCAGGTCGCCGCGCCGGTGCCGGACGAAGGCGCGCAGCCATCCGATTCTGCCGAGCCACTGCGGCGAGCCGGAAAGCTCTGCGTTGAGCATCGCCCGGGACAGGATTTGCTCGGCGAGGTCGTACTGCTCGTCCGCCATCAGCGGAAAGATGATGTTCGTCCGCCATAGCGGGTGTCCGGCGTGACTGGTGAGCGTCGGATGCGCAGCAGCCCGGCGGGCCACTGCGGCCGCCTCGGCGACGTGACGCTCAGCCAGTGCCTTGCGTGCGACGAAGGACAGCAGCAGGCATTCGGCCGCGGTGCGTCCTGGCAGGGTACGGAAGCGCTCGACCTCCTCCTCGAACGACGCCGGAAGGTCGCGGCTGAACAGGAGCGCGCCGAGCCGGGCCGCCTCGAGTTCGAGCGCGATCTCCCGATCTTGCGTTCGCACCGCAGACGCGGCGTCCTGGCACGAATCCAGATGGGGACGCAGTCGGGCCACATCCGGATGCACCGCCCAGGCGAAGCCGATCAGCGCGCGGGCGCGGACCACGGGATCGGCCGCGTCCTCGGCCGCGAGCAGGAACAGCCGAGGGGCCTCTGCCGAGTTCAGCTCGTGTTCGGCGTGCGCCAGTTCGAGCACGACCGCCGGCCGGTCGTCCTCGCGCGGGGGTTCCGCGATCGCTCGGCGCAGGAGCGCCGCGGCGGTTTCCGGCGCACCGCTCGACATCGTCCTGCGAGCCGCCTCGCGCAGGACCTCGACCACCGCCGGATCCCCCGCGGGGTGGGTGCTCAGCAGGTGTACCGCGATGGTTTCCGGGTCGGCGTAGAGATCGGCGAGCAGTCGCGCCGCCGCGGCGTGCAACGCCGAACGCCCGGCAGCTGGTACGTCGTCGTAGATGGCTGTGCGGACGATCGGGTGAACGAACTGGAGCGGGTCGCCGTCTTCCAGCACGCCGAGGTCAGCGAGCGAGTCGACCAGTGATCGCGCCAATCCGGGATCCAGCCCGGCCAGACGGCAGCAGTTGGCCAGCGTCGCGTGGTGACCGAGCACGGCGACAACGCGGGTGAGCGCCGGCGCCGCTGCGTGCAGCCGACTGACCCGCAGGAGCACCGAGGCCGCGATCCGCTCCGGTGCGAGGTGCGGAACGACCGCCGGATCGCGATCCGCGCCGCGGCGCAGTTCCCTGAGCAGCTCCGAGAGCAGGAACGGGTTCCCACCCGTTGCCTCCCGGCAGGCCAGCCGCAGGGCGACCGGTGCGTCGTCACCGAGGCCGGCCTTGACCAGGAGGCCGACCGCCGCATCGCTCAGCGGCCGCGGCAGGATCGTCAGCGCTGCCTCCAGGGCAAGCGACCGCAGGTCCTCACGGTGCGCCGCGATCCCCGACCTGGTGGTCAGCGCGATGATCACCGGTAGGCCGTCGAGCCTGTGCGCGAGGTGGTTGAGGAAGCGCAACGACGGCGCGTCGGCCCAGTGTGCGTCGTCCACGCAGAGCACCAGCGGCGCCTGCTCCGCCAGGTTCGCGACCAGCCAGTACAGCCCGTGCAGCGTCGCGTAGGTGACGTCCCGGCTGTTCTCCTGGACCTCGGTCGCGGTGAACACCGGAGCGGCCAGGTGTGCCGCCCCGGCCAGCAGCCGATCGCGTTCGTCCTCAGGCGCACCGGCCACCTGTGCCTCGAGCAGCTGGCGGACGATCCCGAACCCGAAGCCTCGTTCCAGCTCGCCACCTCGGGCGGCCAGCACGGTCATCCCCCTGCCGCGGGCTCGCCTGCGCAGCTCCGCGAGCAGGGTTGTCTTCCCGATGCCGGGCGCACCTTCGATCAGCAGGACCTGGCCATCGCCGGTCAGGGCCCGTGCGAGCGCCCGATCGATCTGACCGAGGTCGTCGTCGCGGTCGAGCAGAGCAACTAAGTCTTCGGTCGAAGCTGCGGGCATTCCCCGTTGGTGCATCGGTTCGCCGTCTCGATCATCGGCCCATGTGCCACTGTCCGGACAGTCGCTGTGCGGCTGCGTCCCGTTACCCGTTCGACAACTCCACACCGGACGCGGGTGCCCGGCTCGCCCTGCTGGAGGACCTGTACGACCCGGCGACACGCCGCCACCTGGATGCCTTGGGCGTCGGTCCTGGCTGGCGGTGTCTGGAAGTCGGCGCGGGCCACGGCTCGATCGCCGGCTACCTGAGCGATCGTGTCGGCCCGACCGGGTACGTGCTCGCCACCGATGTGGACACCAGCGTGTTCGCGGCACCGCAGGCCTCGAACCTGGCGCTGCGCACACACGACATCGGCGCCGACGCACTGCCAGAGGCGGCGTTCGACCTGGTACATGCGCGCGCCGTGCTGGGTTTCGCGCCGGTGACGGCGCTGCAGTCGATGATCGCGGCTCTCAAGCCCGGCGGATGGCTGGTGCTGGAGCAGCTGAGCTCGGCGCCGACCGAGTGCCTTGAGCCCGCGGACGACGCGGCCGCCGCCCTCGCCCGCGAGGTGCGGCGCGCGATCAACGCACTGATCCTGCGGCGCGGCGGCGACCCGAGCCTCGGCCTCCGTGTGCCGCAGCTGTTGCGCGGTGCAGGGCTGCGCGACCTCGGAGGTGAGGGTTTCGCGGTGCCGCTGCGCACCCCGGCGGTCGCGCGGTTCACCCTCGCGACGGTCGACCTCGCCAAAGACCAGATCGTCAGCGCCGGCCTGATGAACGCCGCCGAGATCGACCGGTACCGCGCCTGCCTCGCCGAGCCGGATCAGTTGTTCCCCGCATCGCTGTGGATGGTCTCGGTGTGGGGACGACGACCCCGTTGAGCCGGATGCTGTTACGTCAGGCTGTGATCGATCGATAACGGATACGAATGCCGACGAGGGTGGCCCGCTATGAACAGGAACTGGATTCGCGCCGCGGCGGCCCTGCTGCTGACCGGTGCGATCGCCGCGTGCGGAACCGATGCCCCGTCCTCGTCAGACGGGGTCACCGAAGTGCGGGTGGCGATGATCCCGCTGGGCAGCACGCTGCCCGTGCACGTCGCGGACGAGCAGGGGATCTTCGCGCGCAACGGGTTGCGCATCAAGCGGACCGAGGCCCAGGAGCCCGCGACGTTCGCGCCCGCGTTGGCGACAGGCCGGTACGACATCGTCTTCAGCCTCCCGACGATCGTGCTGGTCGCGGCCAGCAAGGGCCTGGACGTCCAGGTGGTCAACCGGATGCAGCGCTCGACGCCCGGCAGCCCGAATGGCGCCCTGTTCACCAAGGACCCATCGCTCGACTCGTTCGCGGAGCTCAGGGGCAAGAAGATCGCCGTCCCCACGTTGACCGGCACGATCACGGACTCCCTCAAGTACCTGCTGCTGCAGGAAGGCGTCGGCCTCGGCGAGGTCGAGTTCGTGCAGACCCCGTTCCCGGCGATGGGCGACCAGCTGGACGCCGGGCGCGTGGATGCCGTCGTGGCAGGAATCCCGTACAGCGGCACATTGCTGGACCGCGGGTTCCACCTGCGGTCCGAAGTGGTCACCGCTGCGGTGCGGAAAGCGAGTGACGGCAAGGTCACCAGCGGCATGACGGCACTGTTCGCGGCCACCTCGGTGTACACCCGCGAGCATCCCGGCGTGATCAGGGCCTGGCGCAAGTCGCTGCAGGAGGCCGTCGACTACCTGAACGGCCACGACGCCGAGGCCCGCGAGTACCTGCAAACGTGGCTGGCGATGCCACCGGCGGTCGCCCAGCGGTCACCGCTGCCCGAGTGGACGATCGACATCACGCCGGAGGACCTGCGCCCGTACGTCTCCATCTCCAAAGCCGTTGGCACCCTCGACACCGAACCCGACGTGCGCAAGCTGGTCTGGCAGGACCATCCGTGAGCATCGTCGAGCACACCGCGGTCGCGTACGAGGTCGACTCCCTCGGGGTTCGGCTGAATTCCACCGACGGCCCCCGGCAAGTCGTGCAGGAGATCTCCTTCGACGTCGCCGTCGGCGAGATCGTCGGCATTGTCGGCCGTTCCGGAGTCGGCAAGACCACGCTGCTGCGGGTGCTCGGAGGCCTGCTCGCTCCCACTTCCGGCACCGTGGTCCTGAGTAACGAAGCGGTGCACGGACCGCCTGCCGACGTGGTCGTGGTGTTCCAGGACTACGACAACGCACTGCTGCCGTGGCGCACCGTCGAGCGCAACGTCGCCCTGGGTCTGGAGGGCACAGTGCCACGGCGGGAGCGACGTGCGCGAGTGGAGCGGGCGCTTCGTCTGGTCGGACTGGAGGGGCGCGGCGGGGAGTACCCGCGGCGGCTCTCCGGTGGCATGGCGCAGCGCGTCCAGATCGCCAGGGCCTTGGCAGTGCAACCGACCGTCCTCTTGATGGACGAGCCGTTCGGCGCTCTCGACGCGCTCACCAAGGCGACTTTGCAGGACGTGCTGCTGGACATCCACGAGGAGACCCCCACGACGATCGTGTTCATCACCCACGACCTGGATGAGGCGATCTATCTCAGTGACCGCGTGCTCGTCCTCGCCGGCGCACCGGGCACCATCACCCAGGCCCTGCCGACCGGCCTGCCGCGCCCGCGTGACCAGCTCGCCACCCGGGAACTACCCGGCTACCTGCGAGTCCGCCACCAACTCGGGGAAGCCCTGCGCGCCGACCATGATTAATCTCGTCGGACTGCTGGTCCCGCTCGCCGGAGCCGGCGCGTGGCAACTGCTGGTGTCAACCGGCGTGCTGAACTACAGCTACTTGCCCGCACCGGTCGAGGTCGGCGAATCGCTGATCGACCTCGCCGCATCGGGCGAACTCGCCACCGACCTCACCCACACCCTCGCGATCGTCGGTCTCGCGGCCGCACTCGCCCTCGCGCTGGGTGGCGCCCTCGGCTTCGCGATCGGCTCGCTGCCGCTGTTGCGGACCTACCTCATGGCCTCCGTCGACTTCCTGCGCACGATCCCCGCGGTCGCACTCCTGCCCGTCGCGTTGCTGTCGTTCGGCCCTGACCCCGGCACCGAACTGCTCCTCGCGACCTGGGCCGCCCAATGGCCCGTGCTGGTCAACACCGCAGGCGCCGTCGCCACCGTTCCCGCGCGTCTGCATGACGTCGCGCGAACGCTGCGATTCACCAGGGCCAGGACAGTCCGCACGATCACGTTCCCGGCCGTGCTCCCGGCATGGCTGGTCGGAGCCAGAGTCGCCACGGTGACCGCACTGCTGGTCACGGTCGTCGCCGAGATGATCATGACACCCGAAGGTCTCGGCGGCGGCCTCATCCAGTCCATGCAGGCACTAGATCCCGCCCGCATGTGGGCATACGCCCTGATCTGCGGCATCGTCGGCGCTCTGCTCAACGCGACGCTGCGCCGCGCGGTCCGGATCGGCCTGCCCGGCAGCGCGGCGAACCTCGACCAGGCAGGCGCGACGTGAGAGCCCACCGCGGGCTCCTCCCGCTCCTCGCGCTGCTCGCCGGGTGGCAGCTGATGGGCGACGTTGCGTCGTTCGCGTTCCCGCCGCCGGCCGAATGGTTCAGATCCCTGGCCGAGTTGCACACCGACGGCGTACTACTGGCGGCACTCGCGGAGACCCTGTCGACCTACCTGCTCGGGCTCACCGTCGCCGTCATCGCCGGTGCACTCACCGGCGCGGCCATCGGGTCGTCCCGCCGCATCGACCGCGCGCTCACGCCGTCCTTGGACTTCGTCGCCACCGTGCCAGGGGCCGCGTTCGTGCCGGTCGCCGTCCTGCTGCTCGGCACTAGCCGGCTCACCAGCGTGCTCACCGTGGCGTTCGCCGTGGTCTGGCCCATCCTGCTGAACACCGTCACCGCCACGCGAGCCATCCCCCCGGTACGCCTGGACACCGCACGCACCCTCGGCCTCTCACCGACTGAGCGCTGGTGGAAGTTCGTCCTGCCCTCCCTCGCACCGGCGATCATGCTCGGCACCCGCGTGGCCTCATCCATCGCGATGATCGTCGCGCTCCTGGCCGACATCTTCGGCACCGGCCACGGCATCGGCCGCCTCCTCGTCGAACGCCAGCAGAACCTCGACGCGCCAGCCGCTTGGGGCCTGCTCCTTCTCGTCGGCATCTTCGGCTACCTGACCGCCACCATCCTCGCCCGCGTCGAGGCACGAATCCTCCGCAACTGGCAGCGATCAGACCACTAGCCCGCAGGTTCCGGTGTTTCACCTGTTCTACGAAGGCTCCCCCACCATCAAGCGGCTGCACGACATCGCCGACGATGCAGCCATCGCCCACCCGTTGGTGCTGGTGCACCGGCTGTCGACGACCGAGGTCCTGCACGAACTGCACGCCATGGCCGGCAACCGCGCGATGGGCGAGGCGTGGGGCGTGACCGCGCCGGTGGTCTTCGATCACTGGGATGACGGCACGCTGCTCCTGGCGGTCCCGAACGGCTCGACGTCAACTGCGCTGTCCGAGTCGACTCGGCCAACGAGCGCACCGATGGCTGTGGAACCTGCTGGGCGCGATCTGGCTGTACACCACCGACACCCACCGGATCCGCACCGTTGCGGTCTACTTCGCCCGCCACGGCGTCCCGATCATTTGGCCGGTGGACGTGCTCGCGGAGTTGATGCTGCGCGGTGCCGACCATGCTGAATCCTGAGCACAGTTCGTAGCCCTAGCCGAAAGCCGGTTGTACCGGCCGCGCGGCTCACCCCGTCGGGCACCTCGACCCGCGCACCGACCGCGGCGATCGCCGCGCCGGTGACCAGCACCGAACCCGTCGTCACGGTCTCGCCGTCGAAGATCCGCACGTTCTCGACGGCGAAGCCACCCGCACGGAGGTACCGCACCCCACCACCGGTACCGCCAACGCCGCGGCGAGCAACGCCCGCCTGCTCACACCACACACAACGCCAGTCTCGCGATCTTCGAGAGGGCACTGAGTCATGCCAAGGCGGCCGGAGAACTGGCGGCCGACATCGACCCCAGGCACGAGGCCACGCTGCTGCTCGCGTTCGTCGACGGGGTGTCGGTGCAGGCAGGTCTGCTCACCCGCTCCGCCGCGCACGTCGACGAGTTGATCGGGGCGCACTTCCGCCGGCTGCAGGCGCCCTAGCCTGCCGAGACCGGGCACCGCCACGGCGCTGAGGTTGGGCGCGACGGGCCTCACCCTCAAGGACACCGGCCTGAGCAGCTCGCCCAGATGGTGCGCACGCTCGCCGCGGAACGAGCTATGCGCCGTCGTTGCCGTCGCGCAGGGAATGGATCATGCTCTGCAGGATCCGGAACGCGCGCGACTGCTCGGCCTCGGTCATGCCGGCCAGCATTCTGACCTCGACGGACCGGACCGCCACGGTCGCCTTCTCGAGGCTCCGTCGTCCGCGAGGCGTGAGCCGCGTGGGAAGGACCTTGCCGACGGGCGCCTCCGCGGGCCTGGTCACGTAGCCCTCTCGTTCCAGGGTCTGGAGCAGCACGTTCATCGACTGCCGTGTCACGAACGCGCCCCGTGCGAGCTCGGAGTTCGACAAGCCGGGTCGTTGAGCCAGCAACTCGAGGCAGGAGTAGTGCGTCACGTTCATCCCGAGCGGCCGTAGCACCTCCTCCATGGCTGCACGGAGCACGCTCGACGCCTCTTTCAGCAGGTAGCCCAGTGACGATTCAAGATCGACGCCGTCTTGACTCATGTCAGCATTCTGACATATGTTGACGCGTGTCAGGTTACTGACACGATAGAAGGAGCATCGTCATGCCCGCCACCGGTCCCGACTTCATCTCACTCCAGGCACGCGACCTCGACGCTTCGCAGGCGTTCTACGAGCAGTACCTCGGCCTCGTCCGCTCGCAGGCCGGGCCTCCGCACGCCGTCGTCTTCGAGACGAAGCCGATCGCGTTCGCACTCCGCGACGTCGTTCCCGGCACCGATCTCGCATCCGTTGCGCAGCCCGGCATCGGTGCCGCGATCTGGCTTCACGCCACGGACGTCCAGGCCATTCATGACGACCTTGTCGCCGACGGTCACACCATCGTCTCGGCGCCGATCGACGGTCCATTCGGCCGGACGTTCACCTTCGCCGACCCTGACGGCTATCAGGTCACTCTCCACGACCGCGCCTGATGGGCCACCGGCGCCGACCTGCTTCCACGTTCCGCCGACTCGCCGTTGGACGCGCGACGCGGCGGCACGGCTCAGCGGTGTCGTGCCCACCACGCGGCCAGCTGGGCCCTGGTCCTCAGGTCGAGCTTGCCGCGCACGTTGTCCAGGTGTGCCTCGACGGTGCGTTCCGCGATCTTCAGCCGTACCGCGATCTGTCTCGTCGAATGGCCTCCGGCCACCAGTTTTACGACCTCGCGCTCGCGAACGGTCAGCGGACTGTCGGTGCCGTCCGACAGGACGTAGGCCATCAGCTGTTCCGCATCCATTGCGGCGCCTTCGGTTTCGGCACGGGTGGCGGCGCTTCGTGTTGTGCTCGCGCGAGTCTGGCTGATCGCAGTGCTGACGCGGCGGTCCCAGGGGTCGTTTCGGGCGTCCATGCCCCACTGCCGCCGCAGTTTCGTGCTCGCGGCACCCAGGCGTAGTGCTCGTCCGGTGTCCGCGCGGTGTGCGGCGACCACGGCGAGGCCTTCGATCGAGTGGATCTTGCGGGCGGTGTGGTTGGTGGCGAAGCGTAGTGCTTCGCGGAAGTATGCTTCGGCCTCGTCGAGGTTGTGCTGCACCAGGGCAAGCGTGCCGGCGCTGTGCAGCGCGCCGACGCGCAGCCAGGGTTCCGGCCGGGTCCGGCAGACCGGTAGGCATTCAGCGAGGAGGTCCGCTGCTTCAGCCGGTTCGCCGGCGTGCAGGACGATGTAGGCCACGTTGTGCAGACATACCGCGATGTCGAACGGGCTTCCGTGAAGTCGGGCCAACGTCAGCGCGTCACGTGCGTGCGCGGTGGCGGACTCCGTGTCTCCGGCGGTCAGGCAGGCGCCCGCCAGCCTGCTCGTCGAGCGCACCAGGCGGGTCGGTTGCGTTTGGTCCAGTGCAACGGCTTCTGTGGCCAGTTCCCGTGCGCGGACGCCATCGCCGACGTCGGTGGCCAGTACGGCCGCCTGGGCGAGTGCGGTGCTGCGGTGTTCTGCCGGGGAAGCGGCGTCCAACGCGGTGTCGAGCAGTGCGCGGCCGGGGCCGAACTGGCCGCGTTCTCGCCAGCACGCGGCCAATGCCGCGGTGAGCAACAACTTCTGGTCGTGCTCCCAGTCCAGTGTGGACATCAGGGTGTCGCGCTCGGCGTCGAGGCTGCCGAGCACGTCCATGGTCGGGAACACCTGCCGGGCGTAGCGGTCCGCGAGGCCGGTCAGCCAGTCGAGCACGCGCTGCCGGGTCGTGGCCAGTTCGCCTGCCTCCACGAGATGATCGTGGGCGAACAGACGGATCGACTCGAGCTGCTGGAAGCGTCCCGGTCCGCCGGCGACCAGGAGTGACTTGGCCTCCAGGGCGTTGACCAGGTCGAGTGCGTCGAAGCCCGCCGCCGCCGAAGCCGCCGCCAGGCCGAAGCCGCCGGACAGCACGGAAAGCCGCCGGAACACGGCCTGCTCCTCGGCGTCGAGAAGGTCGTGGCTCCAGCCGATGGCGGTGCGCAGGTCGCGGTGCCGGTCGTGGCCGCGGCGGTTCGCCAGCAGCCGGAACCTGTCGTCGAGGAGCCGGCGGATGCCGGATGGGCCGAGTATCCGGATCCGGCGCGCGGCCAGCTCGATGGACAACGGATGGCCGTCGAGCCGGTGGCAGATGTCGGCGACGATCGGGGTGTTGTCGTCGGTGAGGGTGAAACCGCCTGCGGCGCTTGCCCGTTCGGCGAACAGGCGGGTCGCGTCGGGCAACGACAGGGCGCCGAGCGGGAGCACGGCCTCGCCCGGCACGTCGAGTGCCTCCCTGCTGGTCGTGAGCACGGTCAGGTCGGCGCACCTGGCCAGCAGCGCGCCGGCGAGCCGGGCCGAGGCGTCGACCAGGTGCTCGCAGTTGTCCAGCACCAGCAGGGCCCGTCGTCCGGACAGTGCTGTCGCGACGGTGTCGAGCAGCGGCCTGCCGGCCTGCTCGGAGACACCCACGGCCGCGGCGATCGCGGGCAGGAGCAGCGCGGAATCGGTCAGCGCGGCAAGCTCCACCCAGTGCGCACCCCGCGCCTGCGCCGCGTACTCCTGCGCCAGCCTGGTCTTTCCGGCTCCGCCCTGGCCGCGCACGGTGATCAGCCTGGCGGTGCGGCGCAGCTCGCTCAGGCGGGCCAGCTCGCGTTCCCGGCCGACGAGCCGGTCGAGGGCCACGGGCACGCTCACGGCTCGCCCAGGTGCTCGGCACTCCAGGCGGCGAGCTGGGCGCGGGACCGCAGCCGCAACGTCGTGCGGATGTCCCGCAGTGTCGACTCCACCGCCCGCTCGGTCATCCGCAACCGGGTCGCGATCTGCCGGTTGGTGTGCCCGGCGGCGACCAGCCGGGCGACCGCGACTCCCTGGTCGGACAAGGGGGACGAGGTGTCCTCGCGTTCGGGCAGCACGTCGGTGATCGCGTACTCGACGGCGCCGCGCTCGGCGAGTGCCAGGCCGTCCTGCTCCGCCTGGTGTGCCTGCGACGGGGTGACGGCGGCGTACGCGAGGGCCAGCGTCTCGTCCCGCTGACGTTCGATGGTGGCCTCGCGCCGCAGTTTCCGGTCGTGTCGCGCGGCCTCCGCGATGGCGTCCAGGCGCAGTGCGCGCACGAACTGCCGCCGCCGTGCGGCCACCGCCGCCAGTCCCTCGAAGGAGTCGATCGCGCTGATCGGCAGGGTCTCGGCGTCATGGTCGCGTTGACAACGCTGGAGCGCTTCACGGAAGTGCCGGTCGGCGGCGGGCACGTCGGCGCGGGCCAGCGCGAGCATGCCCGCCGAGTGCAGCCACTCCGGCGGAATCGGATGGCGGGAATGCTTTCGGTACAACGGAAGGCAGCGTTCCATCAGCTCGGTGGCCCGTTCGGCGTACCCGGCCTGCAGCAGGTGGTAGGCCTGGTTGTGCAGGCACACCGCCAGATCCAGCGGATCGGTGAGCAGCGGCGCCAGCTCGAGCGCGCGCTGCGCAGCCTCGTACGCGAGCTCCCGCCGCCCGCCACCGACGTGCACGGAGGACAGCATGCTCAACGCTTTCACCATCCGTACCGGATGCCCGGTGATCTCCTCGATCCGCACGGCCTCGTTCGCCAGTTCGGCGGCGAGCGCGTGGTTTCCGCCGACGATCGCGAGGCTGGCCGCGACGACGAGCGCCGACGGCCGGTCCGGGTGATCAGCGCCCGCGGTGCCGAGCGCGGCCAGCAGCATCGCCGATCCGTCGGACACGTGCCCGTGCTGGCGCCAGCACCGTCCCAGTGCGGCGGCGAGCGCCAGCCGCCGGTGATCGCCCCGCCGGGTGGCCCAGTCCAGCACCGCGAGCAGGTTGGCCCGTTCGACGTCGAGCGGTTCCAGTTCCTCGTAGCAGTGCAGCATGCCGTCGCCGACGATCGGGTGGGCGAGCGTGAGCAGATGCCCGGCGAGCCGATCGTAGGTCTCGTCCTCCTCACCGTTGGCACGCAACCGGTCCAGCCCGTACAGCCGGATGGACTCCAGTTGGTGCAGCCGTCCGCCTGCCACGACGAGCGACCGCAACTCCAGCGAGGACACCGGTTCCAGCGCGTCGTCCACATCGGACACAGCGGCCGCGGTGGCCATACTGAAGCCGCCGACGAGCACGGACAACCGCCGGAACACGACCTGTTCGAGCGGATCGAGCAGGTCGTAGCTCCACTCGATGGTCGTGCGGAGGTCGCGGTGGCGCCTGGCCGCGGTCCGTGGTCCGGCACTGAGCAGCTGGAACCGGTCGGCAAGCCGGGAGCGGATCTCCGCCACACCGAACAACCTCACCCGCCGGGCGGCCAGCTCGATGGCGAGCGGAAGGCCGTCGAGCTCGGCGCAGATGGCCGCGACGTGCGCGGCGTCGTCCTCGGTGAGCTCGAAATCCGGGCTGGTGGCGACGGCCCGTTCGACGAACAACCGCACGGCGTCGGACGCGGTGGGCAGCGACCCCACCCGGAAGACCACTTCGCCCGGCAGCTCAAGGGACTCACGGCTGGTCGTCAGCACGGTCAGCGACGCGCAGCGCCCCAACAGCTGCGCGGCCAGCCGGGCCGCGTCGGCCACGAGATGTTCACAGTTGTCGAGCACCAGCAGGACGGGCACCCGTGACAACGCGTCCGCGACCGTGTCGACGACCGGACGCCCGACGTCCTCACTGACACCAAGGGCGTCCGCGACACTGTGCGCGATCAACGCCGGAGTGGTCAGCGAGGCCAGCTCCACCACGTGCACGCCGCCGGTGTATCGCCCGGCGACGCGCCTGGCCAGCTCGATCGACAACCTGGTCTTGCCCGCACCCCCTGGCCCGAGCAGCGTCACCAGCCGGTGGCGTCCCAGCAGCGAGTCGAGCTCGGCCAGATCCTCTTCCCGGCCAACGAAACTGTCGAGCGGCGCGGGTAACTCCGGCGGACGCACGGTGACTGGGCCAATTGCGACCGGGTCGCCGCGACGGCGGTAGGCGCGCTGACGGCACGCGTTCGAGCAGTAGCGGGCGGGCCGGCCCGAGCGCTGCCTGGACAGAACTTCCCCGCACACCTCGCACCGCTCCCCCGCCGCGGACATCAACCCCCTGCTCCTCAGTCACCGGTTGACATGCATGAGTAATTCTCATGTCATACCGGTCCCGTTGGAATGAGGCAATACCGCGTGACCGAGCGGTGATCTTCTTCTCTGTCTACAAAGGACTCGTCAGGCCACGCCTCGCCAACGCCTCCCGCAGGACGCGCAGCGCGTAGAACCGGCGTGACTTGATCGTGCCGACCGGCACACCGAGGTTCGCGGCCGCATCTCCAACGCTACTCCCACGAAAGTACAACTCCGTGATCACCTCCCGATGACTGTCGGACAGGACGGGCAGCACATCGGACACCACCACCGCCGCCATGGTCCGCTCGGTGGAATCGCTCACCCGCACGGCCCAGTCCGGTGCGTTCCCGCCCACCTCGGTCGGCCGGTTCATCCGCATCCGGTAGCGGTCGATGACCTGACGCCGCGCCACCTTCAGCAACCACCGGCGAAAAGTCGGGCCACTCACGTCGAGGTCGTCGACCTTCTGCCACACCCGCAATGCCGTCTCCTGCACGATGTCCGCGGCGGTGTGCCGGTCGCCGTCCAGCAGCTTCGTCACGTACCGCTCCAACGCCACACCGTGACTGTCGAGCAGCTCACGCATGATCACGTCGTCGTTTCTCTCCAGCGTTCCGATCGCCATTGCTCGCCCCTCGACGCATGTCTGTTCCGGACCTCCACCAGGTTTTCGGGACAGCCGTCGCGGGGCATCGGGAGAAGCCCGCGGGGGTTGCGTGACAGGCCGCGTTACGAAACGCGGTCAACGTCTCAACGCATCGGGGAGGGCGGGATGGAGGTCGAGGAGCTGGTTCACGTTGGTGAGCTCAAGGACGCGTAGAACCGCCCGGCGGCTGGTCACGACAGCAAGCCGCACGCCACACCGTTGGGCCATGGTGGCAGCGGCGACGAGCAGGGTGACTCCCGCCATGCCGAGAAACGTCACCTCGGTCAGGTCGATGATCAGTGCACGCGGGCGCAGGGCGAACTGGTCGCCGATCTCGGCGCTGATCGCGTGGTCCGTGGCCATGTCCACGTCACCGGTCACCGCGATCACAGGTACGCCGTCGTCGTGGTGCACTGTCAGCGCGGACGAAGAACGGCGTTGCAGCAGTAGTTCCATGCCGCAGTCCACGCTGTTCACCACACACAGGTTCACCCGAACCTGATCACGAAGCTGAATAGAAGGTGGCAGCACTGCTCCCCAAGCGGCGCCGCCACCTTCTCCCCCGGCCGTGGATCCCCTCGTCCACGACGCAGAGCTTGCCAGGGTGAACCTGAAGAGACGCTGAACGAACCTGAACCGGATTTCAGGACGCGATCATGATCAATACGGCACCCTGCTCACATGCGCGTGCTCGTGGTGGAAGACGATCCCCGGCTGGCTGACCTGCTCACCCGCGGCCTGACCGCCGAAGGGTTCGCCGTCGATGTGGAGCGCACCGGCACGGACGGGCTGTGGCGGGCGAGGGAGCACCCGTACGACGTGATCGTCCTGGACATCATGCTGCCCGGTCTCAACGGCTACCGGGTCTGCCAGGAGCTGCGGGACGCGGGCGTGTGGACGCCGATCCTGATGCTCACCGCGAAGGACGGCGAGTTCGACGAGGCCGAGGGCCTGGACACCGGCGCGGACGACTACCTGACCAAGCCGTTCTCCTACGTGGTGCTGGTGGCCCGGTTGAGGGCGCTGGCCCGGCGGTCGCGCACGGCCCAGCCGGTGTTGCTGCGGGCCGGTGACCTGGTGCTCGATCCGGTCAGCCGGGAGTGCCACCGGGGCACCACGCGGATCGATCTGAAGGCGAAGGAGTTCTCGGTGCTGAACTTCCTGCTCAGGCACGCGGGCGAGGTCGTCACCAAGTCGGAGATCATCGACGGGGTGTGGGACGCGGCGCACGACCCCGATCCCAACCTCGTCGAGGTCTACATCAGCGCGCTTCGCCGCAAGATCGACGCGCCGTTCGACCGACGGAGCATCACGACTGTGCGCGGCGTCGGCTACCGGTTGGTGGATCGATGAAATCGTTGCAGGTCAAGGTGACCGTTCTGGCCACGGCGATCACCGCGCTGCTGATCGGCCTGGCCGGGGTGCTGATGCTGGTGTCACAACGCCAGCAGATCACCGTCCAGACCGCGGACAGCTCGCGCCTGCACTACATGTGTTCCAGCCAGAACTGCGTTCAGCTGCACCAGCAGACGTCTGTCGCCACGCCGGGGGTGCAGGTCCGGTACACGAGCACCGAGGTGCAGCCGAACCTGTCGCTGTGGCCGTTCACCTACCTCGGCGAGACCCCGTACCAGGTCCTCGGAGAAGGGCCGCCACCCAGCGCCGAGGACGCACGGTCGACCGTGTTCCAGGCGCAGCGGGAGCTGAACAGCACGACGCTGACCCTGTTCGGCGTGCTCGTCTCGATCACCGCGCTGGTGTCGGTCACGGTGCTGGCCGCGGCCAGCCGGGTGCTGCAGCCGGTGGAGGCGATGCGTGCCGAGGTGGCCGAGATCAACGAGCACAACCTCACCCGGCGCGTCCCGGTGCCGTCCTCGGACAACGAGATCGCCCGGTTGGGCGCCACGCTGAACGAGACGCTCGACCGGGTGCACCACGCCGTCGAGGACACCCGCAGGTTCGTCGCGGACGCCTCGCACGAGCTGCGCAGCCCACTGGCCGCGCTACGGGCCGAGCTGGAGATCGCGCTGTCGCATCCGCGGATGGCGGACTGGCCCACCGTCGTGAAGTCGGCGCTGGAGGACGCCGAACGGCTGCAGGAGCTGACCACGGATCTGTTGCTGCTGGCCAGGTTGGATGCCGATGCACTGGACAAGCAGGACACTGTCGACCTCACCGCCGTGGTACAGCGGGAAGTCTCCCGCCGAGGGTCGGTCACCCTGGAGGCCGACGACCAGGTACTCGTTCCCGGGCGGCGCGCGCAGCTGTCCCGGCTGCTCGGCAACCTGCTGGACAACGCCGAACGCCACGCGGGCACCGCGGTGACCGTGCGGCTGCGCGGCGGGCCGTCCGCCACGCTCGAGGTCATCGACGACGGTCCCGGCATCCCCGAAGCGGACCGGGAACGCGTCTTCGACCGGTTCACCCGGCTCGACGAGGCCCGCACCCGTGCCTCGGGCGGCGCCGGTCTCGGGCTCGCGATCGCCCGTCGCATCGCCACCAGGCACCACGGCACACTTGAGGCGGCCGACGCCGAAGGATTCCGCGGAATCCGGTTCGTGGCAACGATTCCGACCGGCATCCCGCAGCCGAGGAGAGCCACCGTCATGGCGCAGCAGCGCGTGGGCGACGAGGTGTGGCAGTTCCTCAACGGCTCGATCGTCTCGACCCACGGCCACATCCCCGAACCGCGCCCGGTTCCCGAGCCGGAGCTGGAGTGGGATCTCATCTTCGGCGAGCACCGGCCGGTGTGCGGGGTGGGCTGAGCCGAAAGCAGGCCGCGGAACCACACCAGCGGACTACCCTCGCGCTGCACCACGGCCAGATCGTGAGCGTTCAGCGGCTGGTGGACAGCGTGTGGAGTGACAACGGGCGTTCGGCCGCGGTCAACACGTGCAGAGCCACGTGTCGCACCTGCGCCACGTGCTGGGGCACAAGACCGCGATCGTGGCGTGCCCGCCCGACTACGTCCTCGATCTTGGCGCCGGTGGCACGGATGTGGAACAGGCGGAAAGCCTGGTGTGTGGGGTTTCCTGCAGCCCGATGCGATCCTGGAGAGCTACAGGCGGGCCGTGGTGCTGCACAGCAGGGGCCTGTGTGGACGTCGGTCGAGGACGGCAGCTCGGTCACGGCGGCCGCGGTCGCGAGCTCACCGGTGCCCATCGCGATTCCCCAGGTGTTGCTGAGATCCGTCGCCAACCGCGGTCCCGGACTGCTCGGCGAGGTCACGTTCGTCCAGCGGCTGAACACGACCGGCGGTCTCTCGCCTACCGGCGCGTGCAAGGACGGCGCCACCGCGTCGGTCCCCTACACGGCCGACTACACGTTCTGGGTCGCCACCCCGAAGCGTTGGGCCATGAGCCGGGCCTGCCGGGACACGGCAGGCCCGGACCAGCTCAGTGCCTGCCCCAGCCCGGAACGGTGCCGTCCACCGTCACCTCGAACTGGTCGTACTTCGCCATCAGGGTCAGCAGTTCGTCCTCGGTGGGCTGGTTGCCGTCCGCGTACATCTCGGCGAGGCCGCGGAAGTACTCCTCGCGGTTGAGCGCGGGGGTGAAGATGATGAGCATCGTGGCCTGGTCCTTGTACGGGTTGTGGAACCCGTGCGACACCCCCATCGGCACGTTCACGTAGGTGCCGGGCGGCGCGGCGAACGACTTGCCGTCGAGGTGGAGCTCCACCATGCCGCTCAGGACGTAGAACGCTTCCAGCTGCTCGTTGTGGACGTGCGGCGAGGCGCCGGGTGCGCCGGGGTCCATCCGGTGTTCGTACAGGCCGAGCTGCCCGTCCGTCTCACTGCCCCTGGCCTTGAACGTGGTGTGTGTGGTCGTGCCGATCTGTACCGACTCGCCTTCGCCGGGAAGCAGGATGTTGGACAACTGCGTCATGTCTGTTCACTCCTCGTTGATGGCTGCGTGTCGGTCGTGGTGTCGTCCTGGTTGAACCACGAGAGGTACCGCTCGCCGGTGTCGGGGAAGACGGTGACCAGGTTCTTGCCCGCGTACTCGGGCCGTGAGGAGAGCACGCGGCAGGCGTGTGCCGCCGCGCCGGAGGAGACTCCGACCAGCAGTCCCGCTGTGCGGGCGAGCTCCCGCGCCGTGCTGTAGGCGTCGTCGTTGGACACCGTCAGGATCTCGTCGATCAGGTCGACGTCGGTCGTCGACGCGACGAAGCCGCCGTTGAGGCCGGGGATGCGGTGCAGGCCGCCCCAACCCTGGCTGAGCACAGGGGATCCCTCGGGTTCCACCGCGACGACCCGGACGGCGGGGTTGCGTTCCTTCAGGTACCGCGCGGTGCCGCTGAGCGTGCCGCCGGTGCCCACGCCGCAGACGAAGACGTCCACCTCGCCGTCGGTGTCGTTCCAGATCTCCGGCCCGGTGGTGGCGTAGTGCGCCGCGACGTTGTCGGAGTTCTCGTGCTGGCAGGCGAACCACGACCCCGGCCGCTCGCGGTAGATCTCCTCGGCCTTGGCGATCGCCGCCACGTACCCCTCCTGGAACGGGGTCAGCACGATCTCCGCGCCGAACGCGCGCAGCAGCTGGATGCGCTCGTTGGTCGCGCTGTCCGGCAGGACGATCACGCAGCGGTATCCGCGGGCGGCGGCGATGGCCGCCATGGAGATGCCCGTGTTGCCCGACGTCGCCTCGACGATGGTGCCGGTGCCCCTGGTCAGCTGCCCGCGCGCCTCCGCGCCGTTGATCATGTAGAGCGCGGCGCGGTCCTTCACGCTGGACAGGGGGTTCGCCATCTCCAGCTTGGCGTAGAGGTTCGCGGTGGTGACGCCGAGGTCGAGCCGGACGGTGGGAGTGCCGCCGATCAGGTCCTCGAGCGACTGGGCGGGCGGTCGTTTGGTGAGAGGCTGACTGACTCGGGTGTTCACGAGAACTCCGATCGGTTAGTTGTCACCAGGTGGGGAACACGGCCTGCGCGCCCTTGTGCCGCGGCACCGTGACGGGGTGCCGGGTCCTGGCCGCCTTCACCACGCCGCGGGTCGACTTCAGTGCGGGCACGGAGAACGGCGCCAGGACGCGCGAGTCCGCCGGCACGTCGCGGATGACGAGTGCCTGTGCGCCCACCACGGAGTCGTGGCCGACCGTGATCGGGCCGAGCAGCGTCGCGTTGGCCCCGACGACCACCCGGTCGCCGAGCTTCGGGTGCCTGCGGGATCCCTCGGGCCGTTGGTTGTCGTGCCACCACCCGACCGCGCCGAGCGTCACCTGGTGGAAGATCGTGACGTCGTCGCCGATGACGACCGTCTCGCCGATCACCACGCCCGCGCCGTGGTCGATGAAGAAGCCGCGGCCGATCTGTGCTCCAGGGTGGATCTCGATGCCACCTGTCAGCAGCCTGGCGACGACCATGACCAATCGGGCGCCGCGCCGGTGTCCCCGCAGGTGCAACCAGTGCGACACGCGATATCCCCAGATCGCGATCACCGTCGGGTGCAGCAACGCCTCGCTGCGCGACTCGATCGACGGGTCACGGTCGAGGACCATGTCCAGGTCCGCGGTGATCGTGCGGAGCAACGTCCTCGCGTTCACCGGACCGCGCCCGCGTTCTCCTTGCGGAGCTGCCCGAGCCTGTTCTCCGCGTAGGCCACGCCGACGAGCACCACGAGGCCGCCTGCCAGGAGGTTCCACGTGACGTGCTCACCGAGGAACAGCACGCTGACGAGCACCGCGAACACCGGCACCACGTAGTTGACCGCCGACGCGGTGGTGGCGCCGACGTCGCCGATGAGGCGGAAGTAGAGCACGTAGGCCAAACCGGTGCTGAGCAGCCCGAGCAACACGATGCTCAACGTCACCGGGCCGGTGAAGTCGGGGGTGCGCCAGCTGAGGAACGGGGTCACCATCGCCTGCAGCACGGCCGCCGAGACGAGCTGCGACGCGGCCAGTGACAGCGGGGCCAGGCCGAGCGGCGAGAGGAACTTCCGGACGTACACGAAGCCGATCGCGTAGCTGATGGCCGCACCGAAGCAGGCCAGCCGCCCGCTGAGCGAGCCGAGCGACTCGTGCCACGGCCCGATCAGCAGCACCACGCCGATGAACCCGAGCACCAGGCCGACCGCCTTGCGCGAGGTCGCCCGCTCGGTCGGCAGGGCGGCCGTGGCCAGCGCCAGCGTCAACAACGGGGTCGCGCCGATGAGGACGCCCGCGATGCCGGCGCCGGTGGTCTTCTCGCCGTAGGACAGCAGCAGGAACGGGATCACGTTGCCGAACAGGCCGGCGGCGCCGATGTGGCCCCAGACCTGGACGGAACGCGGCAGGGCGACCTTGCGGATGGCCGCGATCGAGAGCAGCACCGCCGCGCCCAGAACGAGTCTGCTGAGTACGAGCTGTCCCGGTGTCAGGCCTTCCAGGGACACCTTGATGAACGTGAAGCTGCTTCCCCAGAGCAGCGCCAGCAGCAGGAAACGCGCGACGGATGCCTTGTCCATTGCTTCTCGATTCGGGTCATCTGTCAGTAGTCGTCCGGCTACTTCAACAGATGCCGCTCGGGGCGTGCTAGGGCCTGTATCGAAGTCTCGTTCGATGAGAGTCGAGCCTGAGGTGGTTCCTGGCGGTGCGGCCGAAGGGCCCGCATACCGCTGTTGTATGTGGGCCCTTCGGCCGTGCCCCCGTGGGCCGCCTCAGGCCCGGCTATCGCGAACACGGACTTCGATACAGGCCCTAGAGCGGACCGGGCGATGGGGCGCTATTCGGCTTCCGGCCACACCAGCACGGCTGAGCCCCAGGTGAGGCCGCCGCCGAATGCGGTCAGCAGCACCTTCTCCCCGGCGTGGATCTCCTGGCGTGCCACCGCGTCGGCGAGTGCGAGCGGGATGGACGCGGCACCGGTGTTGCCGACCCGTTCGATGTTGCCGAGGACCTTGCTGTCTGGAATGGACAGTCCACTCCCGACCAGCGCGAGAATCCGGGCGTTGGCCTGATGGGCGACGACGCGATCGACGTCGTCGGTCGTCCACCCGGCGCTTTTCAGCACAGCCAGTGAAGACTCGGTCATCCTGGCGATGGCGTGCTGGTAGACCTCACGTCCGCTCATCCGGAAATGCCGGTCGGGCTCTCCGTACCGGCCCGGCTCCGCCCGGTCACGGGCACCGCCGCCCGGCACGGTGATGAGGTCGTGGCCCGCGCCGTCGCTGCCGAGGTCGAAACCGAGAATCTCGCCTGGCTCGCCGCGCTCACCCGCGCGCAGGACCACCGCACCGGCTCCGTCGCCGAACACGACACCGGCGCCGCGGTCGTCCGGGCCGATCAGCGTCGAGTAGACGTCGGCCGCGACCAGCAGCACCCGCCTGGCGATTCCCGAGGAGATCATTCCACTCGCCGTGGCCAGCCCGTACACGAAGCCCGTGCACACCGCCGAGACGTCGAACGCCGCCACGCCGGCCAGCCCCAGTTTCGCGGCCAGCGCGGGCGCCATCGCCGGAATCGGGTGGTCGGGCGTGGACGTCGCCACCAGCACCATGTCCACCGACCTGGTCTCGCACTTGGCCAGCACCGCCTCGGCCGCGGCCAGCGCGAGGTCGCCCGTCGACGTGCCCTCGTCGGCCCAGTGCCGCGTGCCGATCCCGGTGCGCCTGCGCACCCAGGTGTCGCTGGTCTCCCAGTGCGACGGCAGGTCGTCGTTCGACACCACCCTGGGTGGCACGCAGCCCGCTACGGCTTCCAGAACGGGAATCGGGCGCTGGGCGTGCTCGGTCAACGGGTCGTCTCTTCTCAGCATATGGATGGTGCCGAGACCGAAAGTACCCGAGCCGGATGAGGCCAGGCATGCCTGGTGCGGTTCATCACGTGGCCACCGACGAGTTACTCGCCGGTAATGAACCTGTTGGCGCACAACGGTTGTCGATGTGAAATTCGCTCAGGTTCAGGCTACTCGCCAGTACGACCTCCCGGCTCGGCGACCGCCGGGAAGAGTCCGATGTGGACGGTCATGGTCTGATCTAGAGTGACGGCATGAATGGTTCTGAGCACTATGCGGCTGCCGAACGGCTACTCGACGCGGCCATGGCCGACGGTGTGGAACCAGGTGAGCCTGGCGCGGCCGCGAACCTGGCCGCCGCGCAGGTTCACGCGACCCTGGCCCTGGCGGCCGCGACCGCGCTCTCGTGGTCGACCAAGGACCTGAAGGCGTGGCAGTCGGTGGCGGGCCTGTCGACGAAGGGCGGATGACAGGTCCGGGACAGCACCAGTCTCAACGCCGGCTGATCCGACGTGGATGGACGACCGACGACGTCGATCGCGTCGTCGCCCATCAGGCATCGTCACCGCGAGGAGTTTGTCGGGGTTGCGGACGGCGTAGAAGTTGGTGATCCGGCCGTTGGTGATCTCGAACAGGAAGACACCTTCGACGCGGTCGCCGACGTAGGCGACCAGCGCGGGAGCGTTGTTGCAGTTGACCAACTCGACCCGCGGGTCCCTCGCCCGCCGCAGGTGGAAGAGGTCGATGAGGAACGCCGTCACCTTCTCCGCGCCCACCACGGGCCGGCGCGCGGCGGTGGTCTTGCCGCCACTGTCGGCGATCCAGGTGGCGTCGGGTGCGAGCAGCGAGAGCAGCCCGGCCATGTCACCGGTGGCGGCCGCGGTCATGAACTGCTCGGTGATCCGGGTGGTCGTCGCGGCGTCGACGGGTGCGAAGCGCTTTCGCCGCGCCTGCACGTGTTCGTGGGCTCGGTGCGCCACCTGACGCACTGTCGCGACGGTTTTGCCCACTGCCGCGGCGATGTCGTGGTGGTCGAAGCCGAACACCTCGCACAGGACGAACACCGCGCGTTCGTCGGGGGTGAGTGATTCGAGCAGCATGAGCATCGCCATCGACACCGACTCGGCGAGCACGATGTCGGCCTATGCGTCGTGCTCGTCGAGCAGCAGCGGGACGCCCTCGCCGAGCAGCGTGCCGTAGTCCACCGCGGCCTCGCCGGTACCGGCCACGAACTGGTGCAGCCGGACTCGATGGACGAACTCCGGACGAGGGTTGATCAGCGTGATCTCCACGCCGGGGCGCATCCGAAGGCGGTTGGCCGCGAGCGTTCCGGCGTAGCCACCGCCGATCACCAGAACCTTGCTGTGCTCAGTCATGCCCCCAAGACACCGGCGAGCACCCGAGACGTGACACGTCACGACGTGACGCACGCCACTCCGGCCCGGGATCGGAAACCGACGAGCTTTTTCGGCGACGGTCGTGTCACCGTGGCCCGATGGAGCCCGAGTTGGACGAGATCGCCCGCACCACCGACTTCTCCGGCGTGGTCCGAGTCGAGCGTGACGGGCAGGTGTTCGAGAAGGCGTACGGGCTGGCTCATCGCGGCTACGAGGTCCCGAACGCGATGGACACCCGTTTCGCGGTCGCCAGCGGTTGCAAGGGTTTCACCGCCCTGGCCGTGGTGAGCCTGATCGAGCAGGGCGTGCTGAGCTGGCACGAAGGCCCGTGACGTGCTCGGTGACGATCTCCCGCTGATCGACGACGCGGTCACCGTCGAGCACCTGCTCGCGCACCGCTCCGGGATTCGGCGACTACTTCGACGAGGACGTCATCACCGACATCTCCGACTACGTGCTGCCGGTGCCCGTGCAGAACCTGCTGGACACCGAGCAGTACCTGGCGGTGCTCGACGGGTTCGGGCAGAAGTTCGCGCCCGGCACCAGGTTCTCGTACTGCAACGCCGGTTTCGTCGTGCTCGCCCTGATCGCGGAACGGGTGAGCGGCGTGCCGTACCACGACCTGGTGCTGGAACGAGTCTGCAAGGCCTCACGTGCGGGTTTCGGGGCCTTCTGACTGCGAGTAGCCTTCAGGTGTCGACGGCTCGGCGGGACACGCCGGCGTCGGCAGTCCGATCGCCCGGGACCCCGGCGGCACAGACATGGTTGCCGTCCGGAGGTACGCGACGTGAGTACGACAGTTTCCCGTGTCCAGGCTGTGCCGCAGCCGATGTTCGCGGGTGAGAACTCCCCGTTCGAGATGTTCCTCGTCAAGCTCTTCTCGGTGGTTCCCGCGCTGGCGCTGGCCGGCGCGGTTCCGCTCGCGTGGGGCTGGGGCCTGCGCTGGACCGACATCGGTATCGCGGTTTTCTTCTACACCCTCACGTCTCTCGGCGTCACGATCGGATTCCACCGCTACCTCACCCATGGCGCCTTCAAGGCCAACCGGGCGTTGCGGATCGCGCTCGCGGTGACCGGCAGCATGGCCATGCAGGGCCCGGTCATCGGCTGGGTCGCTGACCACCGCAGGCACCACGCCTTCTCCGACCGCGAGGGCGACCCGCACTCCCCCTGGCTGTTCGGCACGTCGATCACCGCGCTGGCCAAGGGTTTCTGGCACGCCCACATGGGCTGGATGTTCGGGCGCGAGCTGACCAACGCCGCCCGTTTCGCACCCGGACCTGCTCGCCGACCCGGACATCCAGCGCGTCAACCGCTGGTTCCCGGCGCTGACGACTTTCACGCTCGTCGCTCCCGCGGTGGCGGGCGGGCTGATCACCTGGCGCTGGTGGGGCGCGGTGACCGCGTTCTTCTGGGCGAGCCTGGTGCGGGTGGCCGTGCTGCACCACGTCACCTGGTCGGTCAACTCTATCTGCCACATGATCGGCGACCGGCCGTTCGAGGCGCGGGACAGGTCCGCGAACTTCTGGCCGCTGGCGATCCTGTCGATGGGCGAGTCCTGGCACAACTCCCACCACGCCGACCCCACCTGCGCCCGCCACGGGGTTCGCCGCGGGCAGATCGACATCTCGGCCCGGTCGATCCGGGTGTTCGAGCTGCTCGGCTGGGCCACCGACGTGCGATGGCCGAGGCCGGAACGCTTGGCGCGCAAGCTCAAGTCCCACCGAACAGTGGCGGAACGCGACAGCGCACCGGACTAAGATCAGCGGTAAATGCCTGGCTCGGCCAGGCGATATCCCGACCGCTCCGGCCCCCGGCGGTGCCACTTCCACCAACTCTGGTCAGGAGTGCTGCCCGCCATGATCGGTCTCTCGGACGTCATGCGCCTGGAGGAAGACACCAGGGCGATGCGCGAGCTGGACTACCGCCGAGGCGGTGAGCACTGCGTCGACGGTGTGCGGCTCCGGATCCACGACAGCGGCCGGCTGCTCGCCACTCCCGCGGCCGAGCAGGTACGGCGGCGGCTCCACGTCGCGCTGGCCGACCTGCGGAACCTGGCGGGCTGGGTGTGCTTCGACGCGGGACAGGTCACCAACGCGCACAACCATTTCTCGTACGCGCTGGCACTGGCCGGGATCGCCCGCGACGACGGGCTGATCGCCAACGTGTGCTACCGGCTCGGCCGGGTGTTTCTGCACCACGGACACCTCGACGACGCATTGCGGTACTTCGAGCTCGGACAGCTCGCGGCAAGCCGGTCCGGTGACGAGCTCGGGGCCAGCATCCTGTCCGTCAACTCGGCGTGGGCGTGTGCCAAGAAAGGCTCCGAGCACGTGGCCCGCACGTTGCTCGACCGTGGTCAGGAGCAGTTCACCGCCGCGGACCGCACCGACGTGGCCGAATGGGCGAAGTTCTTCACCGAAGCCGATCTCTCGGCTCTGGCCGGAGCCGTGCACACGGACCTGGCCTGCACCGTGGGGCCGCGGCACGCGCGAACGTGCCGTTCCGCTGCTCACCGCGGCGATCGACGGATACGGCGAGGACATGGTCCGCAGCCGGACGCTCAGCCTGATCCTGTTGTCCACCAACCACCTGATCGAAGGAGACGTCGAAGCCGGTGTCGGGGTCGGACTGCGGGCGCTGGCGTCAGCGGGTGCCATCGGCTCGGCTCGCGTGCGCGATCGCTTCCGCCCGCTCGCCGCGCATGCGCGCAGGCAGGGCGCCTGGGACCTCGCGGAAAGAGTCGACGCGGTCACCGCGGCGTCGTCGCCGGTGGACCCGTGAGCGACACGGCGTGGACATGGCCACTACCGCCATGAACAACTCGCCGTGGGATGCTCCTCGCCAACGGAGGGCGGAGTCGGTGAGCGGTGAACGACTGGCCCGTGTGCTCGCGCACCTCGCCACCGACGCCGCGAGCCGCGGCATCACGACGTCCAGCGAGGCGGCGTGCGAGGCGTGCGTCTCGCTGATCGGGGTGAGCGGAGCACAGCTGACCCTCATGAACGGCACGGGCCGGGGTGAGTCGCGGTACTCCACGAACGACATCGGCACCCAGCTCGAGAACCTGCGTTTCACGCTCGGCGAAGGGCCGTGTGAGGACGCGATCCGCTTCGGGCTGCCGGTGCTGATCGGAGACCTGGACTCCTGGACCAACCATCAGCGGTGGCCGCTGTTCGTGCCGAGTGCCGGCGCCACCGGAGCACGCGCGGTGTTCGCGTTCCCGTTGCGCAGCGGTGCGATCCGGATCGGTGCGCTGGTGCTCCACAGGACGAGCCCTGGAACGCTGAGCCCTGATCAGATCTCCAACGCACTGGTCGTGGCCGATGTCGTCATGTCGTTGCTGGTGGACGAGCTGACTCGGGTCCACCTCGGCTCCGGCGCCCCTCTGCTCGACGGGATGCCGCTCAGCCGTGCCGAGGTCCACCAGGCCACCGGGATGCTGTCCGCGCAAATGGGGGTCAGCATGGATGAGGCCCTGGTGCGACTGCGCGCACACGCGTTCGCTCATGACCAGCCGGTTGTCGAGGTCGCTCGCGACATCGTCGCCCGGCGCCTGCGACTGAGTCCGGACGGCCGGTCCGAATCGAGATGATCATGCCTCCGTCCGGCGATCGACAAACAGAGGTGACGCTCATGTCCATGGAGAATCTGGCGGAGACGTTCGTCGAACTGGCGGACACACTCGTCGCCGACTTCGACCCGGTCGAGTTCATGCATCTCCTGGCGGACCGGTGCGTCACCACCCTGGAGGTGGACGCGGCGGGCATCCTGCTGGTCGACCACCACGACGAGCTCCAGGTGGTCGGCGCCTCCAGCGACCGAGCCCGGTTGCTCGAGCTCTTCGAACTCCAGCACCGGCAGGGCCCGTGCATGGAGTGCTACCTCACCAGCGCGCCGGTGACCATCGGCAGTTTCGTCGAGCCGCCGCAACGGTGGCCCGAGTTCTCCTCGGTGGCAAGGGATGCCGGGTTCGGCGCGGTGCACGCCCTGCCGATGAGGTTGCGCGAGCAGACCGTCGGCGCGCTGAACCTGTTCACCGTCGCCGAGGGAGCGCTCGGTGAGACGAGGGTCAGGGTGGCGCAGGCCATGGCGGACGTCGCCACCATCGGCCTGCTGCAGGCCCAGGTCATCAGCGACCGCGAGCTGCTCGCCGGGCAGCTGCAGAGCGCGTTGCAGAGCAGGGTGCTCATCGAGCAGGCGAAGGGCGTGCTCGCCGAGCGGATGCGGATCGACATGAGCCATGCGTTCGACACGCTGCGGCGTTATTCCAGAAGCCACAACCAGCATCTGAGCGACGTGGCGGAATCCGTCATCGCCGGCTCGATCGACCTGGCCGCGTTGGCGGCCACCAGCGCGACGGAACCGCCCGATCGGCGCTCACAGCCGTAGTCGCTGTCGGTTGGGGGTACGCGGCGTATCAAGCATCCACAGTGGACTCGGCCGCGCCCGCGTTGAGCAGGTCCTCGGCGGTGTCGGCGTTTTCGCGCAGTGCGGCGCGCATCATGGTCTCGTGGGCGGCGGACGGGTCGGTGTCCGGCGGCACGACGAGCAGCGTGAGGCGGCGCCGGTCGGCCGCGATGACGTCCACGGTGTGCTCGGGCCTCGACCAGAACCCGTAGAGCCGGACCCGGACGCCGTCCGCGGCGATCTGGCTCGGCGCGGTGCCCCACTCGGTGAGGTTGTAGCTCACCCGCGGGATCTCACCCAAACGAACTGCCAGCACCGCGAGCAGCGCGGGCAGTTCGGCGGCGAGGTCCCGGGAACGTGGCCACCAGGCACCGTCGACATACCCCGTGGTGAGCGTCTTCGGCCGCAACCGCAATCGAAGCGGATCCCGAGACTGCTCGCTGGCCGTGACAGCCGGTGAGGCGATGGAGTGGTGAGGAGCCGACGTCATGCCGGAACTCCCGTCTCCGGTCCGAAAATGACCGGTTCAGGTTTCGCCGAGTACGACATGAGCTTGACCGCTCAGGTGCGAGATGTTCTCGACAAAATTGACACTACGCTCTTTCCACCGTGATCGACTGAATTGATGCCGAATACTTTTTCGCCACCCATCAGGCCTGTTGACGCAGCTAGCCGCCCCATGCAACGGTGGATCATCCGCTGCTCGGCCGTTCGGCCGCCGAATTCCCGTCCCAGGGCCGAGACAGAGCAGGAAATGAGCCGAGAAGGTTGAGGCCGGCCGTTCCGGGCTATCCTGAACAAAACCGCCCGGACCCCGCGGTCGCTCTGATCTCGTGAGGAGATGTCGTGAGCACCGTCAGTGGCAACGCATGAACGCGATTCCAGTGGACGTGTCAGTGATCAACCAGCGCCTGCACCTCGCCACCGGCTTCCACGCGTCCGAACGCGACTGGGTCGTCGAGCGCCTGGGCGCGCTCGGTTCTCGCCTGCGGTCCTGACCGTGACGACCAGGTGGACCTGGAGATCGGGTTGAAGGACCGCGAGGGCGTCGGCCAGCGGGTGGTCCTGCAGTGCTGGATCAGCAGCGCGCATCGCCTGCACCTGGTCGCCACCTCGTCGGAGCAGCGGTTGTCCTCGGCGCTCAACGAGGTCCGCGACGAACTGATCCGCCAGGTCGACGAGGCCAAGACCCGCACCGAACCGCGCAACAACCGGACACTGCGGCCCACCCACCCTGCTGCCGGACCGGACAGCGACGACAAGTGAGAGGTGACCCGAGTGTCGGACCAACGGGTGGCACAGACCTTCGTCGAGCTGGCCGACACGCTCGTGGAGCGGTTCGACAGCATCGAATTCCTGCACGTCCTGGCGGAGCGTTGCGTCGAGCTGCTGTCCGTGGACGCGGCGGGGATCCTGCTGGCCGACGAGAAGGGTGAGCTGAAGCTGATGGCCGCGTCCAGTGACCGGGTGCGTCCTCTGGAGCAGTTCCTGGTCCAGAGCGAACGAGGCCCACGGTTCGCCGTCGCCGCGGAGAAGCTCGGGTTCGCCGCGGTCGACGCGGTGCCGATGCGGCTGCGGGAAGAGGTCATCGGTTCGCTGAACCTGTTCCGGACGTCGCCGGGCGCGCTGTCCCCGGAGGTGACGGCACTGGCGCGGTCGCTCGCGAACGTCGCGACGATCAGCCTGCTCCAGGTGCGGGCGACCCAGCAGAACCGCGTGCTCGCCGAGCAGCTGCAGACCGCGCTGACCAGCCGCATCGAGGTCGAACAGGCCAAAGGAGTCCTGACCGAACGCCTGGAGATCGGTGTCGCGGACGCCTTCTCCCTCATGCGGACCTATGCCCGCAACACCAACCAGCTGCTGTCCGACGTCGCCAAGCAGGTCAACGCCCGGTCACCGGAGGTCGCCGGGCTGACGAGGATCAACCAGCCGCGGTCCCGCCGGTAGCGACGGGCACAGCAGCGCGTCGGCGACGTCCAGGTGGAGGTCGAGCACGCCCGACAGCCCGGTGATCATCAAGGGCAGCCGAACCAGGCGGGATCGCGCGACCACGCACAGCCTGCTGCCCGCCATCAGCGCCGCCTCCCTGACGACGAGAAGAACGGTGAGACCGGCCGCGCTGAGGAAACGCACCTCGCCGAGGTCGAGAACCAGGTGATGGGTGGTTCGCAGCTGCGCGATGAGACGCGCACGCAGCAACGGGCAGGTGGCCGGATCCACGTCGCCGCGCACGGCGACCACGAGCGCACCGGAAGGCGCCACTCGCGTGGTGACGGTCAGGAGTTCGGCGCTGGACCACCCGATCGGGCGCGGCCGTAAGGCACCGGTGGTCTGAACGAGATGTGCCATGGAACCTTCCCCACGGTCAGCTGTCGCCACGCCTGGGTCCGGGGCACTTATCTCAGACGCTACACCCGTCACCGGGTGCTGGGGGCCGTCGTTTTCCCTCCTGACCGCCGGACCGTGGTGGGTGCCGGCCACCGCCACCGCGCACGTCGCGGTGAACGTGGCGTTCGCCCGATGGGCCGGGCGACGGCTGGTGCTGGCCGGACTGTTCGTTTCCGACCCGCGCTGAGACCCAGAAGGAGCGTGCACCGGAGGATGCACGCTCCCAGGGGAGGACAGCGAATCGGTCAGTTCTTCCTGAAGGCGTCCTTCATCTTCTCCGCCGACTCCTTGAGGTGACCCTTCGCCTGGTCGACCTTGCCCTCGGTCTCCATGCCCTTGTCGTCGGTCGCATCGCCGACGCCTTGCTTGATCTTGCCCTTGAGCTCGTCGCCCTTGGCGTCGAGCTTGTCGTCGGTGCCCATGTGGTCCTTCCCTCGACACCTGAATTTCAGGTGCGACGTCTACCCTCGGATGCCCGCACCCTGGAAACTCAACCTACGGACTCGCCACAGCTCAGCCGGGTTTGTGGACGGTGTGGCGGGGAATCCCTTCCCAAGGCGCGCGTGCGCCGACACTGCACCGATCGCCCCGGACCCCGGCGTCGGAAACGACACCGGAGGTCCACCCGTTGTGAGCATCGACCGCGATGGCGCCACGCCGAGCGCGGTTCCCGCTGTGTTGCGCGCCGGAGCGGCGTGGGGTTGGCGATTCCTCGTGGTGGTGGCCACCCTCTACGTGATCGGCGTCATCTTCAGCAAGCTGGCCGCGCTCGTCGTGCCGCTCGCGATCGCGCTGCTGCTGGCCGCGTTGCTCGCACCGGCCATCGGTTTCCTGATGGCGCACCGGTTTCCCAGGGGTATCGCCACCGCTCTCGTACTCGTCGGCGGACTTGTCGTGCTCGGCGGACTGCTCACGTTCGTCGTGATGACCTTCGTCAACGGCGTGCCGGACCTGGCGGCGCAACTGGCCCGCAGCGTCGACACGGTGTCCGGCTGGCTGGTCAACGGTCCGTTGCAGCTGAGCGAGACCCAGCTGCAGGGGCTCGCCGACCGGCTCGTGAAAACCTTGCAGGACAACCAGTCCGGCATCACCTCGAGTGCCATCACCACGGCTGCGACGGTCGGTGAGACCTTCGTCGAGATGCTGCTGGTGCTGTTCGCGCTCGCGTTCTTCCTCTATGACGGTCCGCGGATCTGGCAGTTCCTCATCCGGGTCGTTCCCCACACGACGCGCAGGCGGGTCGACGTCGCGGGCAGGCGCAGTCTCGCCGCGCTGGTCAGCTACGTCCGCGCGACCGGAGCGGTCGCCGTGGTGGACGCGCTCGGCATCGGTATCGGGCTGACCGTGCTGCGGGTGCCACTGGCGGTTCCGCTGGCAGCGCTGGTGTTCATCGGCGCGTTCGTCCCGATCTTCGGCGCCGTGGTGGCGGGTGGCGTGGCAGTCCTCATCGCGCTCGTCGCGAACGGTCCTGTCACGGCGGCGATCGTCCTGATCATCGTCATCGCCGTGAACCAGCTGGAAAGCCATGTCCTGCAACCGTTCCTGCTGGGACGGGCGGTGAAGCTGCATCCGCTCGCGGTGGTGCTGGCCATCGCGACCGGACTGCTCGTCGCGGGTATCGCGGGCGCGTTGCTCGCCGTTCCGCTGCTGGCGGTGCTCAACTCCGCGGTCCGCTCCCTGCTGAGCGAGGCCGACGAACACGTGCTCCCCGCCGACGTGCACACCAGCGAACCGGAGGAGTCCGGACCGGACGACCTTCACAACAACCCGGAGCCGACACATGACCTCGACGCACAACGCACTGACCGAAACGGCTGACCGCCCTCGCGGCAGCGACTTCTCCCTTCTGACCAAGGAAATCAAGGCCGCCGGCCTGCTGAACCGCCGTCGTGGCTACTACCTGCTGCGGATGGCCGCCAACGCGGTCGTGCTCGGCGCGCTCGCCGTGGCGTTCGTGCTGCTGGGCGACTCGTGGTGGCAGATCCTCACGGCCGCGTTACTGGCGGTGGCCTCGACGCAGCTGGCGTTCATCGGCCACGACGCTGGGCATCGGCAGATCTTCCGCAGTCACCGCAACAACAACATCGTCGGGCATCTGCACGGCGGCCTCACCGGCATCAGCTACCAGTGGTGGGTCGCGAAGCACAACCGCCACCACGCCAACCCGAACCACGAGGACGAGGACCCGGACATCGAGATCCACGCCCTCGCGTTCAGCCGCGCGCAGGCGTCCGAGAAACGCGGCCTGTACAGCTGGGTCACCAAGCACCAGGCGTTCCTGTTCTTCCCGCTGCTGCTGGCCGAGGCGGCCGTGCTGCGGATCTCCGGCCTCGTCGCCTTGTGCCGCAAGGAACTGCGCAACCCGTGGCGGGAGGCCGCGCTCCAGATCGTGCCGCTGGCCGCGTACCTGGCGGCGGCGTTCCTCGTGCTCTCACCCGTGAAGGCGGTCGTGTTCATCGCCGTGCACCAGGGGTTGATGGGCGTCTACCTGGGCTGCTCGTTCGCACCGAACCACAAGGGAATGCCGATCATCGCCGCGGGCCAGCGTCTCGACCATCTCCACAAGCAGGTGCTGACCTCCCGCAACGTCACCGGCGGCCGGTGGGTCGACGCCCTGCTCGGCGGTCTCAACCACCAGATCGAACACCACCTCTACCCGCACATGCCCCGCCCCAACCTGCGCCGCGCGCAACCTCTCGTCGAGGACTTCTGCCTCCGGCACGGCATCCCGTACAGCAAGACCACCATGATCCGCTCCTACGCCGAGGTGCTGCGCCACCTGCACGACGCCGGGGCGCCGCTGCGTCACCCGGCACGGTGAAAACCACCAACCGGACGTTCCAGCCCGAGGTCAGCTTCCTGCTCCGTGACGCCGACGGCGCCGCGGTGGGCATGCTGGTGACCCAGTGCTGGGAGGGCGACACGGAGGCCACCGGCATTCGTGACGCGCATTTCTCGATCATCGGAACGCTGGCGGAGTACCGGAAGCGGGGTGTCGCGGGAGCGTTGATCGGGCATGCGCTGGGCGCTGGAGGTTGATGAGGGGGCGCTCACCTGATCCGCTGGCTCGCGCGGCGCCCGCAAGTACTACCAACTCAAGATCATCAGGCTCACAACTACCACCGACTCCACTTGGGACGAAGGGCGCGAACCAGGTGCGTCAACGCATCGGTTGACGCATCCTGCCGTCAACGGATACGTTGACGAGGTGATTGAGGCCAACGAATCCTTCATAGCGCTGCGGATGCTGCCCTGGGCCCGGGAGTCCGTGGACCAGGCAGAACGGGTGCTGATCGAAGCAGTCATGGACAGCGGCTGGACATGGGAGCAGCTGGGCGCGGTCTACGGCGAACGGTCCAAGCAGGCGATGCAGCAGCACTACAAACGGCGCGGCGGCGAACGCACGTGGTCCGCGGCGAAACGGCGACAGCCTGATCGCGCCGACGTCGAGTCGGTACGGCGGGCAATCACCCGGCTGCTGACGAACTTCCGTGCCACCGACGAGGCGCTCACCCGCACCATGCGCGACGCGTCGTGGAACGAGCGTGACCCCGAGGAAGAGGCCCGCAGGCGCCGGTCCTGGGTCGAACGGCTCAACGACAGCATGGACACGTTGCACGACCACATCAACAACAGGATGGACCGCGTTCCCCGCTGGGACGTGCCTCTGGTTCCCGGAGAGCAGACCAAGCTCCATGACGATCACGCCGTGGTCGATCGCGACGAAGTCCCGAGGGTCCAGTTCGAAATCGAGAAGGCCGTCCTGCGGCTGCGGCGGCACCGGGATTCAGTGGACGCGGCGATCGAGGAGCTGGAACGCCGCCACGCCGAACTCAGCTGAACGGGTTCGGCAGATACGCCCAGGCGGTCGTCCCAGGATCCAGCCGCATCAACGTGAGCGGCTTCGCCGGAAGCGGGTCGTGCAGCAGCGCGTGCCGATCCGGTGTGTCCGGGACGGCTTGAGCGACCACGTGCCAGAGGTCTTCGACCGGCGCGTCCAGAGCGGCGATCAGCCCGGTCATGGCAGTCGCGAAGAACGTGGCGAACGTCTTGGCGCGCAAGGCTTCCGGGCTCGCGTGCAGGCGTTCGGGAAGGTTCGTGCGCGGGCTGACGCGGATGTCGGCCAGGTCGCGGTAGATCAACCGGCGCGGCCGGCCGTTCACCAGGCCCACCAGCAGGTTCTGCTCGTGTGCTTCCAGCGCGACGCCTCGGGCCAGCAGCGTCATCAACGGCGGCACGGCCAGTTCCGCGAACTCCGCCAGCCACGTGACCGGGTCGCCGAGGCTCCGGATCGGCGGAGGTCCGCCGTCGGCCGGGCGGGCGGTCAGCGCGGCCAGCGGCAGGAGGGTCTCGTCGTTGTGCGGCACGGGTTTGTCGCGCAGGATCACGCCGAGCTCGCGGTTCGGCCCGCCGTTCGTGAGCACCGCGGCGGCGGCTCGGTTGTGTTGCAGCTCAAGGCCTTCGACGATGTCGTCGAGGAAGTCGGAGACGGTGACCGCCGTGGTGATCGAGCCGACGGAGATGTCCCGCACGGCCGAGGTGATCTGGGCGCTCAACGTCGTTTTCACGTGCCACTGACCGGCCGACAGGGTTCGCAGCGCCATCAGCGGACGCGCGTCCAACGTGCCGATCGCGTGAGCTTTGGTGCGTTCGGCCTGCCACGGGTGCACTGGGAGGAGGATCGTCGCGCCGTCACGCAGTTCCGAAGGCCAGTCGCCGAACACCACGTGCTCGCGAGCGGGATGCAGCCGCAGGGTGACCACAGGCCGGTGCTCAGGCCCGTAGGCGAGGTGGTCGTGTGCGGTGAACCCGGTGCGGTTGCGGCAGCACGGGTGCAGCGGGTGGCCATCGACGATGCTCTGTTCGTGTTCTTCGAGGCTGCGTTCGACGAACGGCGTGGCGAGCGGGCTCGTCGTGCGGGCGAGCGCGAGTCCCGCGACGCTGTGGGCGACCTCACCGGCCAGGTTCTCCACGTTCGGCCAGCCCGAGGCGGCGAGGAGGTCGACCGGGTGGTCGAAGGAACCGGCGACCTGCGGCAACGGCTCGATCGCGATGGCGCGCAGCAGGCGTTCGAGCACCGCCGCGCGGGCCCCTGGCAGTGCGGCGAGAAACCGCTCGGCCCGCTCGTTATTCAGTGCGGCGGCGAATTCAGCCTCGATCGGCGTGTGCGTGAGAATGATCAGATTCTGACACATCGCTTTAGGGGACACCGGTGGAAGCGATCTCTGATCCCGACGGCATCACCTCGACCGCCCTGCTGAACTGCCTGCGCCGCGAGGTCGGGGAGGTGCTCGGCGACAAGATCCGCCTGCCCCGCACCGGAGTCCTTCTTCGGGCACGGCAGGGTCGCTGGCTGTCCGATCCCGAGGTGTTCTCCGGTTCGTGGCAGGCCGTCTCGTGGCACGAGCTCGCCGTGCTCGTCACCAAGGAGCTCGGCGATCCCCCGATCGGGTTCCTCGACGAGATCGCCGGCTCCCGTTCCGCCATCGACGCGATCCTGCGAGCCCGCGGACCAGAGCCCACCGATCTCTACCAACGCTCCGAGCAGGCGTTGATCGCCGGGCATCGCTACCACCCCGCTCCGAAGGGCCGTGGCGGGCTGCCCGCGCCGGACTGGCTGCCCTACGCACCCGAGACGCACGCCAGTTTTCCCTTGGCACGCCTGGAAGGCACGTTCGTCGACGGTGGCGACGTCCCGTTCCCGCCAGGCGTCCTGCCCGCGCATCCCCTGCAGCTGCACCTTTTGGGTGTCTCCGGGGCCACGAGTGATCATGAGGTGTGGGCGACGTCGTCGGTGCGCACGGTCTACGACCCGGCCGCCGACCTGTTCTACAAGTTCAGTCTCGACCTGCAGATCACCAACGACGTGCGCCGCCTCTGGGAGTACGACCTGCGCTGGATCCCACCGCTCGCACGCGTGCTGAGACCGGCGTTCGACGACATCGCCACCACCTATCCCGGCACGGCGTTCCTGATCGACCGGGGCTACCGGACGTCGCCGGATTCCTTTGAGGGACTCGCGGTCGTGGTGCGGGACGGCGTGCGGCGGCATGCGTTGCCCGGCGTCACGCCGTTGCTGGCGGCCGGGATCAGCGAGGGCTTCGACGGCAACCCCTTGGACGGGCTGAGCCGTGACGAGACGCTGAGGTGGTTCCGGCAGTACGTCTCGGTCGTCGTTCCGCCGGTGCTGCACGCGTTCTTCGCGCACGGCGTGGTGATGGAGTGCCACATGCAGAACGTGCTCGTGGGCGTGGACCCGACGGGCGTTCCGGTGCAGGCGTTCTACCGCGACCACGAGGGAATGCGGCTGCTGCCACGTCATGCCGCACTACTGTCCGAAGTGGATGGAGCGGTCGCGGGCGCGCGGGGCGTGACCGAGGCGAAGGGCTGGGAACGGCTGCGGTACTGCCTCGTGGTGAACCACCTCATGGAGATCGCCGGGGCGGTGCGGGCCCGGCACCCGGATCTCGACGTGTGGCCGGAAGCGCGCGCCGTTTTCGTTGCCTACGCCCAGGACCACGGGTCGCCCGCACCGCTGATGTCGTTGCTGGAGAGCCCGGCCGTGCCCGCGAAGGCGAACCTCCTGCTGCGCTGGACGCGCGCCGAGGGCACGGCGAGCCGGTACGTCGACGTGCCGAACCCACTCTTGCCAAAATAGATGATGGCTATACTCTAAAACCATGGAACTCGAGAACGCCGTCGCCGTGGTGACCGGCGCGAACCGCGGCTTCGGCCGCATCATCGCTGCTCAGCTGCTGGAACGCGGTGCCAAGGTCTACGCGACCGCGCGCAGGCCCGAGACCGTCGACCTGCCCGGCGTGCGGCCGCTCTACCTCGACGTCACCGAGCCGGACTCGATCGCGGCCGCCGCCGCGATCGCCAAGGACGCCACGGTGCTGGTCAACAACGCCGGCATCTCGACGCACACCCACCTCACCGACGGCGACCTCGACGCGATCCGGCTGGAGATGGAGACGCACTACTACGGGCCGCTGGCCACGACTCGCGCGTTCGCCCCGATCCTGGCGGCCAACGGCGGTGGCGCGATCCTGAACGTGCTCTCGGTGCTGTCGTGGGTGCACCTGCCCGACTACGGCGCCTACTCGGCCGCCAAGGCCGCGGCGTGGGCACTCACCAACGTCAGCCGCGCCGAGCTCGCGGACAAGAACATCCAGGTCAGCGGGCTGCACGTCGGGTACATGGACACCGACATGGCCGACTACGTCGCGGCGGAGGGCAAAACCGATCCGGCGGTGGTCGCCAAGATCGCGCTCGACGGCCTCGCCGCGGGGCTGCCGGAGATCATCGCGGACGACTTCACCCGCCAGGTGAAGGCCGGCCTGTCAGCGGCCTGAGAGCGCTTCCCGCACCGTCTCCAGGATCTCCTCGGAGAGCGGGCTCTTGCCTGCCGCACGGGCGAGGGAGATCGCGCCGACCATCGTGGCCAGATCGACGACGGCCCGTCGGCGCGCCTCCTCGTCCGGCTCCAGGTCGGCCATGGCGACGAGCGTCTTCTCAAGCCCGTCGGCATACGCCTCGCGCAACGGGCCCTCCGTCAACGCGGCATCACCGGCCAGTGCCGCGTTGGGACATCCGGTGCCGGGGTCGTCACGATGCCGGGTCGACAGGTAGTCCTGCACGAGTTCGGTGCGCCCTTCCGGGTTCGCGGCGAGCTCGGCGAGGTGGGCCAGCATGCCCTCGAACGCGGCCCCGGCGGCGATGCCCATCAGCTCGTTCTTGGACGCGAAGTGCCGGTAGAAGCCGCCGTGCGTGAGCCCCGCGGCGGTCATGGCGTCCTGCACGCTGATGCCCGCACTTCCGCGTTCACGCAACAGCTTCGCGGTGGACTGCACGATCTCCTCGCGGTGGCGCGCGGCCTCGGCGCGGGACACTCGCCCCATGGCGGCCTCCTTAGATGACAGGAGAAATCTATCAGTTTTTCAGCAGCGTCTCACGGTGCTGCCACGCCAACGCCAGCAGCGCGGCACCGGCCGCCTGGGTCGGTTCATGGTGCACGAACCGTTCGATGTTCTCCCCGGTGAACGCGAGCCCTTCGAGCACACGACCTTCGTCGTTGTGCGCCACCAGATCCCAGAACAGCTCGTCGAACCAGGTGGCCTCGATCACCGCGACGGTCAGCATGTCGGTCGCGAACGTCAGCGGGTCCACGCCCATCCCGAGGTAGAACACCTCCGCCGACTCGGTCAGCCGCTGCGCGAACGGCCAGCCGTCGTAGTCGATCGCCGACCTGTACTCCTCGGACTCACCGAGCAGCTCCTCCGCGAACTCGCGGATCATGCAGTGCCACAACGAGAAGTCGTTCTCGGTGTCGTTCGCCGCCTGGAAGATGCCCACCGGCAGCACCTGGTACATCCCGCCCGCGTGCCCGACCCGCTTCGGATCGCGCCAGTGCAAGAAGAACGTCGCCTCGCCGGACGCTCGATCGTGGCGGATCGTGAGGGTGCTGACGGCGACGTTCGTCGGGCGGCGCGCCGGGTCACACGGGTCGCCGATCGTCTCGCGGAGCCGCAACTCGCTGACATGCCCGAGCTCGCGCGCCGCGTACTCGTGCGCGCAGGCCTCCCCCACGTCGATCCCGTCGAAGTACGAGCCGGTACCGAACGCCAGGTGGTTGTCCGTGAACTCGAGCAGCCGGTAGGTCGGGCGGTTCTGGAACACAGTGGGCGCCGCGAGTGCCGCCATCGCCTCCGAGTAGGTGCGGTGTCCGTCGGGAAGGAGCGCGCTCGTGGGGACGTCGAAGTCGTTCTGTTGCCGCAGTTCCAGCGTGAGATCCGCCAGCGGGATCGGCGTGGGCGGCATCCAGTGCGCGGCGGTGAGGAGTGGGGTGTTCGCGACCTTCGGGGTGTCCGGATACTGATCAGCGGCTTTGATCGCGAGAGCGTGACGGTGTGCGCCCAGGTGGGCGCGAACTTCGAGCCACTGTTCAGACGTCGGCATGGGGGAATTTATGCCAGATCAGGAATATCTCGCCGGTGGTGGGGTCAACGAGGTGCTCCGCATCGGACAGACGGTCCGCCGTCCGGTCGCACCGTCCTCGCCGCGCGTGCACGGGTTGTTGCGCCACGTTCGCGCGCAGGGCTTCACGGCCGCGCCGGAGTTCCACGGAATCGACGAGGAAGGCCGAGAAGTACTCAGCTTCATTCCCGGCGAGGTCAGCAACTACCCGTTGTCGCCTGCCGCGAGTTCGGAGGAGGCGCTGGTGAGCGCGGCACGGCTGCTGCGGGCCTTCCACGACGCGTCGACCGGTTACGTCGAGGTCCACCTCACGGGCTGGATGCTGCCGGAGGGGGAGCCGGCGGAGGTGGTCTGCCACGGTGACTTCGCGCCGTACAACTGTGTGCTGGACGGCACGACCGCGGTCGCGATGATCGACTTCGACACCGCGCACCCGGCTCCTCGCCTGTGGGACATCGCGTATGCGGTCTACCGCTGGGCGCCGCTGACTCATCCGGACAACGAGAACGGCTTCGGCACGACCGCCGAGCAGGCCGCGCGGGCCAGGAAGTTCTGTGACGCCTACGGTTTGCAGCTGCGCTCAGGACTCGTGGACGCGGTCGTGGATCGACTCACGGCGCTCGTCGAGTTCATGCATCAGCGCGCGGACGCCGGCGACAAGGCGTTCGCCGGCCATATCGCCGATGGTCACGACCTGCTTTACCTGCGGGACATCGACTACGTGCGCGCGGAACGCGAGACCATCCTGGCTGGTGTGCGATGAGCAGCGTTGACGAGTCGTGGGACCGGATCGAGAAGTGGTTCCAGGACAACGGCATCGCGGATCAGCTTCGTCCTCCGGCTTCGGCGGCCGAGATCGACGACATGTCCGATGAGGACGACGAGGACTGGTCGGAGGTCGAGGAAGGCGAGGAGGACAACTTCTGGGGCTGGAACCCGGCCTGGCTGCCGATCGCGGCCGACGGCGGCGGTGGCTATCTCATCGTCGACCTGCGGGAGGGTGACCGGTACGGGGTGGTCGGACGGCTGGACCCGGAGTTCCCTCCGCCGTTCGGCTTCGACAGCTACCCGTCGGCGGCGGCGCTGCTGGAGTACGCGGCGACAGCGTTGGAGACGAGCTGATCACTCCACCGAGCAGGGCTTGTCGTTGAGCGCGAACGCCGTGGGCGCCGGGTTGGAGCCGGACGTGCTGCCGTTGAAGCCGATCTGCACCGAACCGCCCGGCGGGATGGTGGCGTTGTAGTCGGCGTTGGTGGCACGGACGGTTCCCCTGGCCCGGGAGGCCACCGCGTTCCACATCTGGGTCACGGTCTGCCCCTTGGTGAAGGTCCAGCGCAACGCCCAGCCGTTGATCGCGGCGGTACCGGTGTTGCGCACGGTGATGCTGGCCTGGAAGCCCTTCGGCCACTCGCCGGTCGTGCGAAAGCTGACCGCGCACGCCGGTGCGGGAGGACGCGGGGGTGCGGGCGGTGTGGTGGTCACCGGAACCACCGGCCTGGGAGGCGCCGGAGCGGGCGGCACCGGCTTGGGCGGAGGTGGTGGCGGCGGGACCTCGTTGTCCAGGCCTTCACAGGGCGGGCCCCACAGGCCGCGGTTCGCCTTTGCCGCCGCCATTTCGGCCTCGATGAACCGGCCGCCGTCGGCGCCCTGGGCACGCAGCACGCCCTCGCGGACGGCCAGCAGCGCGTAGTCGGTGTCGTCGCCGAGGGTCAGACTCACCTCGCCGGGCGTGACACTGGTGACGCGAACGGTGCGCGCCAGCAGCGTTGTGCGGGCGAAGATCAACGCCGTCTGCGCCCAGCAGTCGGCCGGCGGGGCGAGCAGTGCGATCCGGGCTCGGGAGCCGTCCGCCAGCTCGACGGTCAATGCGTCGGGCACGGCGAGCACCATCGTCTGCAGGTCGTGCGGTGGGCGGGCGTCGGTGATCAGCGACGGCGGTTTCAGCGAAGGACGGGTGGGTGCCGGAGCTGGGGATTCGGTGCTGCACGCGGCGATCAGCAGCACCGCGGACAACGCCGCGAGACGTTCGAATGTGATCATCTGAGGTTGGCGGTCCAGGCTAGTGGGGGCCAGAAGGTGATGTTCGCGCTCACATCTACCGGGCCGCCACGATTTTCGTCAAGTATTCAACTAGCCCATGTGAGCGCTCACATGAGCCGGCTAGATCAGTGGGGTGATGTTCGGTTCCACGCCGAGCAACGCCTTGCCGAACAGCTCGGCGTTGACCTCCGGGCTGATCATCGCGTGCTCGGCGGCCGTGTGCATGTCTCGCAGATATATGTTGAGCTGACTGGATTCCGAGACCGCCATCGCGCCGTGCATGGCGATGAGCGTTTCGCGCCATCGATCAGCGCGGCAGTTCGTGAACGTAGGGACGAACCGCGCTCATGAGGGGAGATCTGGACATAGCTGGATGACCGGGTCACGCTGCTCGACCCGGCCCGCCGCTGTGAAGCTTTCAGGCCCGCCAGCGCCTGGACGCGTGGACCACGTCGCCGACCGCACGAGCGAGACTGCCGTCGGCATCGACATGACTCTCGTACTCGGGCACGGGGAGCGGCTTGGCCGCCTCCTGCGGAGCCTCGTACAGGTCTGTGTCTTCCCAACGCAACCTGCGCGCCGTCTTCACGAACGCGACCGCCGCGGCAAGCAGCAGGACGCCGATCGCGACCGGCCACCAGACCGATTCCGCGACCGCGATGGCGAACTGGACCTGGGCCACCACAACGAACACGACAGTCAACCCGACTACCGACCACGGGGCCGATCGCCCGTCGTGTCTGCGCTTGGCGGCACCGGTTGCCCCCATTGGCGTCACCTCCACCGATGTTGCCTCGGACATCGGCGATTGATCGCACGGAGTTACAGGCTCCCAGCGTACTCCCTGGTCGTTTGGTTGCGTTCTGTCATCTTCGGCAGTACCGCCCACCAGGCATGACCGGGTGAACCGGGCCGTGCCGAATTCACCCCGTGGTGTGATCATCGACTCGTGACCGCACAGCACTCAGGCGACCCGGCCGCATTCGCCGCCGATGTTCTCGACGAAGGTCCGCCCGAGCTCGAGTACGAGCCCGGCGTGGCCTCGACAAGGCCGACCAAGACGTGCGCGGGCGGGGCGTTGATCCGTGATTCCACGGGACGTGTCCTCTTCGTCGTGCCGACCTACAAGGCGGTGCTGGACATCCCGGGGGGAATGACGGAGGACGACGAGTCCCCGAAAGCCGCGACCATCCGTGAGATCCGCGAGGAGCTCGGCGCCGACGTCGAACTCGGGCCGTTGCTCGTGGTGGACTGGACGCCGCGCAACGGGGTGTGGCGCGACTGCCACCAGTTCGTGTTCGACGGTGGCGTCATCGACGACGCCGTGGCGCACGACGACGAACTGGAATCCGTGGTGTACCTGACGCTCGACGAGGCGAAGCCCCGGATCTACCCGTCGCTGCACCGCAGGCTGACGCTTGCTTTCCAAGCGCTCGAAGCCCGGACGACCTGTTACGCCGAGTTCGGCCGGGAGGTCTGAGGATGCGGATCGTCTCGCTGCTGCCCGCCGCCACGGACATCGTGGCCGAGCTCGGGTTGGTCTCGCAGCTCGTCGGCCGCACCCACGAGTGCGACTGGCCCGCGGAGGTCGCCGACGTCCCGGTGGTCACCAGCACGAGGATCGACCAGAACACGTTGAGCAGCAGGGAGATCTCCGCGACCGTTCACCACGGTTCGTCGTTGTACGGCCTCGACACCGATCTGCTGAACGACCTCAAACCAGACGTCATCCTCACCCAGGACCTGTGCGACGTCTGCGCGATCTCGTACTCCAAGGTCTCCGACGCCGTGCGGTTGATGGACGTCGGCCCCAAGGTGCTGAGCCTCGAACCCTCCACGTTGGACGAGGTGCTCGACTGCCTCAGGACCGTCGGCGACACCCTTGGCGTCGACAGCACCGCCAAGATCGCCTCGCTGCGCCAACGGATCGCCGACGTCGAGCAGCTCGTCGCCGACAAGCCACGGCCGCGCGTCGCCGCCATCGAATGGCTCGACCCCGTGTGGCCCGCCGGCCACTGGGTTCCGGAGCAGATCGCGCTGGCGGGTGGCATCCCGCTCATCGCCGAGAAGGGCGAGCACACCAAACCGATCACCTGGCAGACCGTGGTCGACGCCTCACCCGACGTCGTGCTGCTGATTCCGTGCGGCTTCCCGCCCGAACGGACGCTGAGGGAGCTCCCCGACCAGAGGTTCCCCGAGATGTGGGTGCTGGACGGGCCTTCCTACTACAACCGGCCAGGTCCACGGGTCGTGGAAGGTATCGAGGTGCTCGCGCACGTCCTGCACGGTGTCGGACCGGCCCGTGAAGATGTGTTTAAGCTCGATGTATGGACCTGAGCGCGTTTCCCCGAGTCGCACTGGGCAGCTGGCCGACCCCGTTGGACGAGGCGCCCCGGCTCGCGACCGCGCTCGGCAGCCCGCGGGTGCTGATCAAGCGCGACGACGTGAACGGCCTCGGCGCGGGCGGCAACAAGCTGCGCAAGCTGGAGTTCCTGCTCGGTCAGGCGCTGGAACAGGGCGCGGACACGATCATCACGTTCGGCGCACTGCAGACCAACCACGGCAGGCAGACCGCGGCGGCGTGCGCGAAGCTCGGCCTGCGCTGCGAGCTCGTGCTCACGGCCAAGGTGCCGATGACCGGCGAGGCGTACGAGCGGTCCGGCAACATCGTGCTGGACCACATGTTCGGCGCGAACGTGCACATCTGCGCGACCGCCGAGGAGACCATCGAGGCCTACGAACGGGTGAACCACGACAAGGCCGTCACTCTGCCCGTCGGCGGCTCGAACGCCCTCGGCACCCTCGGCTACGTCGCCGCCGCGGTCGAGCTCATCGACCAGCTGAACGACCGTGGCATCGACGAGGCGTGCATCGTCGTCCCCCTGGGCAGCGGCGCCACGGCCGCGGGCATCGCGCTCGGCACCGAACTGCTCGGCCGGCGAGGCACCGTGCACGCCCCGAGCGTCTCGCACCCCACCCAGGACGCCGCGGACGAGCTGCGCCGGCTCGCCACCGAGGCCGCCACGCTCCTCGACGTGCCCGAGCCCAAGCTGGACCACGTCACGGTCACCGACGACACGATCGGGCCCGGCTACGGCATCCCGACGGACGACATGTGGGCGGCGCTGAAGCTCTTCGCGGCCACCGAGGGTGTCGTGCTCGACCCGGTGTACACGGGCAAGGCCGCGGTGGCGTTCCAGCGTCTCGCTCCGAGCCTCGACGTGCCCGTTATCTTCCTCCACACCGGTGGCCTACCCGGTTTCTACGGCTACGCCCCACAGGCAGTGGCGCAGTACTGATAATCCTCCCTCATTAACACATCCTATCGATGCGTTTCATCGCCATACCTGACAACTACGCCGCACTCAATTGGCCAGGATCTGTCCATGATTTCCAGCCAATTGACGGTGCATAATCGCGGCCATGGCCGCTATCGTTTCATTGCCACTGTTCTTTCACTCAGTCGGCGCATCCGCGCGGAATCCACGCGCGCTGGAATAGGCCGTCCTGTACTCACCCCTCTGACCTGCGACGACACGCGCTACAAGAGCGGTGATAACGATTCGACATGCAGGACAGGTCTGCGGTAACAAGCCGCCGGGCAAGGTCGATCGAAATACCGCGACCCGCCCGAGAAATATTCCGCCAGCGTCAGTGGGTGAATTGCCTCATGCGTCTATCCGTGTTCGCTTCGACAGCAGCCGCCGTGCTGCTGCTGATGCCCTTACCGGCGGGAGGTCAGCAACAACCGGAGCCCGCCATCACGCCGGCGAACATCGTGGTGCTCGTCGACGAGTCCAGCAGCATCAGCCCCCTGGACATGGACCGCGAACGCGAGGCCGCGGCACTCATCGCCCTCGGCGAGTTCGCACCGTCGAGCACCATCTCGGTGGTCGGCTTCGGCAGCGACAACGGCGGTCAGTCGCCGGTCGACGTGGTGTGCCCGCCGAGCAAGGTCGAGACCGCGCAGGACCAGCAGCGGCTCAGCGACTGCACGCGCGAGCTGCGCAGCCGCACCCCCGGCCGCGGCGACGGCACCGACCACGCGGCGGCGCTCCAGCAGGCACTCAGCTACCTGCAGGGTGACCAGAAGGGCCCGAAGCTGGTCTTCGTCCTCACCGACGGCAAGCTCGACGTGAGCGACAGCCCCAGGTACGGCCCGGACAACGTCGGCGACCTGCGCAACCGCACCGCGTCGCTGCTGATCGGCGACCTGCTCGCAGAAGCAGCCAAGCAGAAGGTCCAGGTGTGGCCGCTGGGCTTCGGCAACGTCGACCGCGCACTGCTCGACCGGCTCGCCAAGGAGTCCTTCCAGGGACAGTGCGGAACCAAGTCGCCGACTCCGACCGCCACGGTCGTGAGCAGCAGCGCGGACGTCGCCCAAGCGTTGATCAAGGCGTTCCAGGCGGGCCGGTGCGTCGGCGCGAGCGACATCCAGCGCACCCCGCTGAGCAGCGGCGGCACCGCCGAGGCCCAGGTCACCATCCCCGTGATCGCGACCGACGGCTCGATCCTGGTGGCCAAGCACGACTCCCGCGTCTCGGTGTCCTATGTGGACCCTGAGGGCAAGACCGTGCCGAAGTCCGGCACACAGGGCGAATCCACGTTCCAGGTCAGCGGCGAGAACGGTGTCGTTGAGGGCCTGCGGATCGTGAACCCGTTGCCGGGCAAGTGGACCGTGAAGATCACGTCCGCGCCGGGCGTGCCCGCGCTCGACGTCAGCACCGTCGTGATGTACCAGGGCGCGGTGCGGTCCAGCATGACCGTCGACCCGCCGTCGCCGCGACCCGGCCAGGAGGTCGCGGTCGCGTTGAGCCTGCAGACCAGGAACCGGTCGATCACCGACCCGGACGCGTTGAAGGACCTCTCGTTCACCGCAGGCGTGGCAGGCGACGGCTTCACCGCGCCGATCACGCTCAACGACGAAGCGCGCGACGGTGACAAGCGCGCACAGGACGGTGTGTACACCGGCAAGGTCACCATCCCGGACCAGGCGGCGGGTTCGGTCAAGTTCACCGGCACGGTGGCGGGCATCGGCATCAGCGGCGACACCCGGACCGTGGACGCGGCGCTTGTCGCCGGCCCTGCCTCGTTCAGCGCGGTGGGCACGTTCGGCAACACCAGCAGGACGGTGACGCCGGGCGACTCCATGAAGGGCTCGGTCACCGTCACCAACAGCTCCGGACGGGCCCGCCGGGCCAGGATCCTCGTCACCGACCAGGCGCCGGGCACCCTGGCCAGCATCCCCGGCGAGCAGACCGTGCTCGAGCTGCCCCCGTCCGGCACGAAGACGTTCGACTTCGACCTCAGCTTCGCGGGAGGCACCGTCAAGGGTGCCAACGCGGTGACGCTCAAGGTCGTCGACGACGAGAACCCGGCCGACGTGATCTACGAGTGGCGGATCACCGCCGATGTCGAGGAACCAGCACCGGTGTTGCTGTACACGATCAGCATCAGCGCACTTGTCCTCGGTGCCGCGGCGGCCTACGGATTCTTCACCTGGCGCAGGCGCAGGGATGTACGCGGGCTCGTCGTCCACCTCTACGAAGGCCACCGCTCGCGCGGTGATCTGGCGGCGCCGGAACAGCCGTCGCCCTCCTTCCGCTTCCACCTCGGCGAGGCGGGCGCGGGCGTACCGCAGCTCGCGCATTCCTCCGGCGGTGAGGACAGCTACGAACTGCGCCGGGTCGGCGGACGGCTGCGGTTGCGCACGCCCTACGGCGAGACCAGGGAGATCCACCTCGGCCAACGGGTGGACGTGAGCCCCTCCCTGTCCATCGAGGTGCTCGACGAACACGCCCCGATCGACTTCCCCGACGACCAGCAGGACCCCTACGCGAACTCGCCCACCGGCGACGAACGGCCGTCCGGCGGCCAACACCACCTGCTCTGAACGGCAGCGGAAGGACAACGATGCAGATCTACCAGCCCATGCTGTACGTCGGACTGGGTGGCACCGGCTGCCGAGTCGGGGCCGAGCTGGAGCGCAGACTCCGCGAGGAGCTCTGCGGGCCGGACGGTGCCGAGCTGCAGCAACGCATGCAGGGCAAGAACTTCCTGCCCTACCAACTGCCGTCCTGCCTCCAGTTCGTCTACGCGGACCTGTCCGAGGACGAGTTCGGCGCGCTGGAACGCCGGGTCGTGCCCGATCCCGAGTACCTGCCTGCCGCCGAACGCACCATGCATCTCGTGCGGGAACTCGTGCCGCACCACGACACCTACCCCGAGGTCGCGCGCAGCCTGCGCCTCGCCGCGGCGCGGTACGTCGACCCGTGGTTGCCGCCGCCACTGGGCGAGCCGAGGATCGGACCGCTCGCGCGCGGTGCAGGCCAGCTGCCGACCGTGGGCCGCGCGGCGTTGTTCGAGACGTTCCGCGGTGGTACCTCGGCCGCGCAGGCACCGCTGCGCAAGGCGATCGGCGCGATCAACAACTCGCTCGGCGAGCTCGCGATGCTCGGTGGCGGCAAGAGGTCGTTGTCGTGCGACGTGTTCGTGGCCTTCTCGGTCGCCGGCGGCACGGGCAGTGGCATCTTCTTCGACTTCCTGCATCTGATCGGTGACGTCTTCGCGCACCAGGACTACCGCGCGCGGATCTTCCCGCTCGTGCTGATGCCGTCGGCGTTCGACGAGGGTCTGGGTGGTGGCCGGGCCGCGCGGCTCAACGCGGGCCGCTCGCTACTCGACCTGTTCCGGTTGGTGGACGACCAGAACGCGCAGGTCGCGGGCACGCAGCTGGACAGCTCCGGGATCAGCGGCTCGCTCTCGGTGCGGTACCCGGACCGCGAGGAGATCCGGCTGCGGGCGTCGACGGTGCAGACCGCGTTCCTGTTCGGAAAGGGTCCCGGAGTGCAGCGCGACGACCTGCACCGCTCCATTGTTTCGCTGGTGCTCTCGTTGATCGGCACCGATCTCGGCACCGACGGTGACGGAGGCCGCCAGGCCGTCGCGCAGACCTATATGTCCTTCGCGGACAGCTTCATCAACAGCGCCGTCGAGCGCGAGGTCCCCGCCCCCACCGGCATCGGCAACCGAGGTGTGTCAACGAGTTCCGTCGCGTCGATGACCGTGCCGGTCGACGACATCGCTGACATCATCAGCTCCCGGCTGCTCGCCGCGGCCGTCAACGAGCTGGACGAGCCAGGCATCGGGCAGGCGGAGAACAACGCGACGCTGGTCGACCGGTTCTTCACCGAGTCCAATTTGGACGCTTTGCGGCTGCGCGCGCCCGTGCCGATCAACGAGGTGTCCTCGGTGTCCGGCGCGGACAACGTCGCCCGCGCACTCGCCACGCGGGCGCGCACGATGGAGTCCGCGCTGCGCACGCTCGACCAGCAGCTCGCCAGGCAGATCCCGGACATGGTGCAGACGTTCGACGTCAGTCGCGCGGTGCGGTCGTTACTCGGCGAGGTCGACCTGTTCCGGTTGCGGCGTGTGCTGAACGGCCACGACGGGCTGAGCGACCCCTTCAGTGAGGTCGGGTTCGCCAGACTGCTCGAACTGCGCCGTGGCGAACCACCCGCCCCCGCGGGTCTGACGCTCAACCCACCGCTCGCGGCAGGTATCAAGGGCAAGTTCCTGCGCAAGCTGCAGTTCCACGACCCGGCGGTGAGGGCGGCGATCGCACGGCAGGACAAGTGGTACGCCTGGCGGGCGGAGCGCGTCTGGAACGCCGCGTGGAACGAGCAGGCGGTGCGCTGGGACCTCAAGCTCAAAGCCGTCCAGCAGCAGGTGCTCTCGCTGGTCGCCGCGTTCGAGGACCACGCGCGGCAGAGCGAGCGCCGCTTCACCGCGCGTGCCCGCGAGCTGTACCAGCAGCGGGTCGGCGTGACGTACCTGTTGCCACGCCAGGGCGATCTCGAACCGTTCTACCAGGCTGTGGTGCGCCGGTTCGTGGACTACTACGTGCACCAGAGCGGCAAGCTGCGACCTACGGCGACACCCGGCGACCTCGTCACCGAGATCCTCGGCGAGGAGGGCTGGAAGCACGCCTACACCATGGTGCTGGACGGCCGCGGCCCGGCGATGGCTGTCGCGCACGTCAAGGACCGCGTGAAGCAGGCCGTGAAGCGGCTCTTCTCCTACCGCGACGGGCAGCACCGGCCGTTGCTGCCCGCGTTGCAGGATCTCCTCGCCGCCGCGGCGGGCAAGCCGGGCGTGGCGGTCGGCGACGACGAGCTGACCCAGTTCCGGGAGAAGCTCGCAGGTCTGGTCCCCGGCGGGTTCGCCCCGAGCGGGACAGGCCGGATGCGGATCCTGTTCAGCTATCCGGCCGCCACCAAGGACTTCGAGCTGGAGAAGTTCCTGCAGCAGGAGGTGGCACTGCCACGTACCGGCGCCGTCGTCGAGTTCCGGCCGATTGCGGCTGAGTCGATCACCGTGGTGCTGTTCCGCACTTCGATGGGACTCACCGAGGTACCGGAGGTCCGCGAGGTGCTCAAGCACTGGTCGGACGCGCTGAAGAACGAGGAGCAGCAGGACTTCCTACGCTGGCGGCAGCGCCTGGGCTACGACTTCGGTTACCTCGCGACGATTCCCGAGCACCGCGAACGGATCCTGCACCACCTGCTGTGCGCGGCGTGGAACGACCAGATCAGCGTGGAGGGCAACGAGGACTCGCCGTCGGCGATCCTCGTGCGGATCGGGGACGGCGCACAGGCGACGATGAAGCTGCCGCTGCAGCCGTTCGGCCGGATGTCGAGCTGGGCGAGCATGCTCTCGGCATACGAGGCGTGGGTGCTCACCGACGACGAGCAGATTCGCCGCGACTTCTGCGCCAAGCTCATCTCGTCGACCCCGAACGGCGTGGATCGCCGGCCGGACAAGCCCGCCGACCTGTTCGAACGCATCATCGCCATGATGCCGACCGAGCTGGAACACATCGACACCGAGTTGCACCGGCGTTCCGGTGAGAGCGGCATGCGCAGGCTGGTTGCGTTGCGGGAGTTCTGGGCGGAGACCCTGCCCGGTGCGTTGCGGCTGCCGTTCCGCGGCGTCAACAACCCGTTGCAGGACAACCTGCTCGACCTGCGCGAGTGGGTTGCCCGCGATCCGGGATGGCTGCGCCCATGACCGCTGATCCGGTGATGACCCTGGACCTCCGCACGCCGGAGGGTCAGGCTTACGCGGCGAACCTGCAGCGCCGCAACGCGGGTGAGCTCGGCCCGTCCAGCCGCGTCCTTGTCGTCGACACCACGGACGCGTTGAGCAAGCATCACGAGTGGTACGAACGGCTCGCACGGCTGCCGCAGGTCACAGGCATCGTGCTGGTCGCGGTCGGCGCCATCGACAACGGTGACGGCCCGGTGTTGCGCACCCCGTTCGCGTTGGCTGGCGTGGGCGTGACGCTGTGGGTAGGCGAAGGTCCCGGCGTGCCGTGGCAGGGCGGTTCGCAACGGCCGGGCGCCGGTCGCGGTGAGTCCACAGTGGATGATCTGCTGACGGCGTTGCGGTTTCCCAGGGTGTTCGACCGGGTCCTGGAAGTGATCCGGGTAATGCCGCATCAGAGCGCGAACCCCGGCGTCGAGGTGGACTACGCGGCGGTCGAGCCGGCGATGATGCGGGCGTTGAAGCTGCGGGCACTGCGGCAACTCGTCGCGACCGGTGTGGCCGCACGGTTGCACGACCGTGAGTCCGCCGAACTTGCGTCCGTGGTGCGCGGGGCGACCGACGGCGACGCGGTGTCGCTGCGGCCGGGATCGCCGCTGCACGGAGCGATGACGGTCGCGCGGGACCGGGTCGCGGCGGCAACGCGGGCGGTGGAAGCGTTACGCGGTGTCCGTGGTCTGCTCGGCACCAAGCAGGCCCATCGGGTGGTGTTGACGCGGCTCGCCGACGCGGGCGAGGCCGTGGCCTTGCACCACGGGGTAGCCGGTCGCGTGCTGGAGGACGTCGACTCCAGCCTCGCCGAGGGCTATCCGCCGCCGACCGAGCTGGTCGAGCAGGGCCTGCCGTCGCCCGCGCCGGTGAACTCCGCCGAGCTCGCGGTCTCGCTGCGCAAGGCGGTCACCACCGAACTCGCGGGAGGCCGGACGTTGCCGGGTCTCGCCGACCAGGCCCGCGGGCTCGGCAACCAACTCGGTGCCGCACGCAGTCTCGCGGTGACCGGCGAGGTCGTGGAGGCCGACGCGGCGATGTGGATGCGCGGCCTGACTTCGCCGCCGCCGTTCAAGCTGTGGCCCGCACCGGTGGTGCACCTGCTGCCGATCGTGTTCGTAACGTGCCTGCTTGCCTCGTGGCTGCCGGAAATGAGCTGGTGGCCGGCCGTGGGTCTCGGTCTGCTGTGGCTGGGACTGGTGTCGGTGCTCTTCTGCCGTACGCCGGGCAGGCCGGGCTCAGGTCTTGCGCTCGCCGCCACGGGGCTGGTCGCCGGAGCAAGCGGGGCGGCCGGGGCGTTCTTCCCCAAGCCGCCGTCGTTCCCCACGCCGGCAGACATCGCGATTCTGGCGGCACTGGGCATCTCGGCAATCGTCGCCGCGGTGCTGATGTGGAACCGGGCGGTCGACGCGTGGTCGGCCGCGGTGCCGGTGCGCCGGGCGGCCGGGCTGAACCGGCGGCTCGCCGACCAGGTCACCAGAACGATCGAGAACCGGTGGTCGCCCGCAGACCGCAACCGCAGGCTCGCGGACGCGCTGTTGGTGGTAGCGGGTGGGTTGGACGCGGTAGTCGGCGTCTTCTCCGACGTGATCCGCGACCGGCGCGAGGACGACGGCGGCCACACGCTGAGCGGCGACAGCACGGCGGGCCTTGCCGACGTACTGCACCACGACCTGGTCGCGATCACGCTGGAGGTGCTGCGGCCGTTGTTCGAGGAGATCGCCTCACGGATGCCTCTGTCCGGCGACTCGCACCGCTCGTTGTTGCGGGCGCAGGAACTGGTGTCCGACTACAACGACCACCTCGACCACGCCGGGCTGCGCGAGCTGCCGCCGTTCGTGACCGACGACGGCCCACGCCGCCGGCTCGCTGCGACACTGTGGCAAGGCTCCGCGGCCAGCAGACGCATCCTGCTGCTCACCGAACGTAGCCGGATGACCCAGCTCTGCGCGGCCGAGGACATCCGACTGTTGCAGGCCGACAGTGCGGTGGTCGTGCACTTCGCCTCCGCGGACATGGATCTGCCGCCGACAGGCAGCGGCGAGGTCATCCGTACCAGAGGCGACGCGGTCGGCGCGCTGCGGCTCACCCCCATCCTCGCCAGGTACGTCGAGCGGCAGGTTCACATAGCGGCCCAGGAAGACCAGCCCGAGCAAGGAGAGCCGCGATGACCTTCGCCGGCACCAACTTCGACACACTGACCGGGCGCGACCCGGCAGGCCGACCCGCATCGTGGCTGGTGCGGGTGATGGAACCCGAACCGGCAGGCGACTCGGCGCTGGCGACTCACCGGGTGAAGACCCACGACGGCACCACATTGCTGCGCCGCACGTTGCCGCACACGAGCAACCCTCTGGACACCGCGCTCGCGGAACTGCTGCTGGACAACGAGATCCGCGCGCTGGTACGGCTGCACGCCCGCTATCCCAAGGCGTTGCCGGAGCTACCGCGGATCGTCGGGTACGACTTCGACTCGGCCGCGCCGTTCGTGCTGCTGGAACCACACGTCGGCAAAAGCCTCGACGGCGGCCCGCGCACGTTGCTGATCGACGAGCGGCGGCGGTTCATGGTCGGGGTGTTCCGGGCACTGGCCCAGCTCGCCGCGATCGACCTGGTGCACGGCTCGGTCGGGCGCACGTCGCTGTGCTGGGACGGCGCCACCACCCAGCTGACGAACCTGGAACACGCGGTGAACGCGGGGGAGGCCGCCCGGTCGGGCCTGTCCCGCAACGGTTCCGTCGCACATCCCGGCGACGACGTGCGAGCGGCCGGCCGGGTGGTGTACGAGCTCTTCACCGGCAAGCGGGTCGAGCTGGGCGCCGCGCCGGAACTCACCACGCAGCCGGACCAGCTGGCTACCCTGCTGCGCGGGGTGTTCACCGCGCAGCCAGGCGACCGGCCGACCGCGCTGGAGATGCTGGACCGGCTGAACGACCGCGATCCGCTGCCGCGGCCGACGAACACCAAGGCGCTGATGCGGGCGGGCTACGAACGGTTCGACGTGCTGCGGCCGGTGAAGGTCGTGCCGGCGCTGGAAGTTCCATCGGTACCAGCCCGGCCGGTGATGCCACGGCCCAATCCGAAGAAGATCCCGTTCATCCCGTTGGCGGTGCTGGCGATCCTGGCGATCGTCGTGGTCGTGATCCTGGTGATGCCGAAATGACAGGACCATCGGAATCCACACGGGTGCAGTGCCCGATCTGCCTCGAGTTCTTCTCCTGGCGCGACGAGGAGCTGTACCGGCGAGTGGTCGACAGCAGCGGCGCGCGGTGGGTGCGCGCAGATCTCTCGCACATCAACAACCCGGTGAAGAAGCAGGACCGCCGGGCGCGTTGTTACGTGCGGTGTCCCAACACCAGCAAGGAGAACAAAGAACACTACCTGCCCGTCTCCTACCGCGACCACGGCACGCCCGTGGTGATCGGACTGGTCGGACGCAGCCGGTCGGGCAAGACGCACCTGCTGGCGAGCATGATCCACGAGGCGCTGCGCGGCGACCTCCGCCACCACGGCCTGATCTTCGAACCGGCCGACGAACTGCGGCACTCGGCGTTCCAGCGCGAGATCGACCAGCTGATGCTCGGCAACAAGCTGGAGGCCACCGAGTTCCTCAACGAGGACGTGACGACGTACCTGTTGCTGCGCAGCAACAACGGGCCGACGCGGCCGCTGGTGTTCTTCGACGTGGCCGGTGAGGACTTCGTGGCGTCCGGGCCGCAGGGGCTTGGCGGACAGTTCGTGCTGGGCGCCACGGCGTTGATGTTCATCGACGACCCGGCGGGCGCGGTGCCCGCGTTGCACGGCACGGGTCAGGCAGGCACGAACCCGGCGTTCTCCGGCGCGATGACCCGGATCTGGCAGCGCAAGGATGTCCAGGACCTGCCAGTGGCGGTGGTGCTGACCAAGGCCGACGAGCTGCGCTACGAGGCGCCGATCGACCACTGGATCCGTCGCGACGATCTGCGCGAACCGTTGAACGCGGGCCAGTTCCGGGCCGAGAGCAGGGACGTCTACGCGTACCTCGACCGGCACGAGGCCAGGCCGATGCTCGACGTGTTCGAACGGTTCCACCGCAGCACGTTCCACGTCGTGTCGGCGACCGGCACCGAGGCCGACGACAACAACCAGTTCCCCCGCGGCGTCCGGCCTGCCCGCGTGCTGCGGCCGCTGCTCGCGCTGCTGGCGATGGCCGGGCTGGTGGCGCACCCACAAGCGGCGGAGGTGGGCAGGTGAGCGAACTGGATCAGCTCGTCTTCGCGCTGGACGCGCGCAAGGGCATGAGCCTCTACTCGGCATCCTTCCCGGTGCGGGACAACGACAGCTGGCAGGACTGGGACGGCAAGCTGATGCTCTACGCGCGGCTGCTCAGCGAGCCTGGCAGCAAACCGCCGCCGCGCGAGTCGTTCACGCACGTCGCGTTCGACGACGGCACGGCGGCGTTGGTCCGCCGCTCCGGTCAGCCGGTCGACGCCGGGCGGAACGTGGCACACGCGTTGATCGGCGACCGCGCCACGATCAACGCCCAGCTGCCACGGTTGACCGAGTGGGGCCGGTGGCAGGACCGCAAGCCGGACAGCCTGCAGCTGCCGAAGGCGAAACTGGCGGAGTTCCCGGACATCGCACTGTCCGAACTGGATGATCCGGTGCTGGTACCGATCGTCACCGCGGTGATGGCACGGCCGGAGAGCACGTTCAGCCTCATCGGCGTGCCGGACAAGCTGCGGCTGCCGGTGATCTGGCGGCTGCGGATGCTGTGGCCGGAGCAGGAGTGGACGTTCTCGACCTACGAGAAGACAGACGAGGACAAGCCGCACCTACCCAGGATCGTGTTCCTCACCGAGTGGCCGACCGAGCAGGTCGAGCCGCAGGAGGGCCGGGTGCGCGTCGACGTCAACGGCGACGTGCGGCCAGGCGACTACACCACCAAGCAGGCGCGGGAGGTACTGGGCAACCTTCGGGAGCAACCGGGCGAGGTGGTGCGACAGAGCGAACCGGACGAGCCGGTGACCGAGGTGTTCGAGGTGTTCGAGGCGGCGGCCGCATTGGAGCCGCGAAGAACCGCCACCACGGTGGTGGACAACGAGGCGCTGGCCCAGATACTGCACAGCGACGCGCCGCTGCACCTGCGGCTGGAACGCCTCACCAGGCTGCTCGACGTGCTCGACACCCCCGCGGTGAGCCACCAGGTGCTCGACTGGATCGAAGACGTCCGGGTGCCCCGCACGCTGGTCGCGTTCATCGTCGACTACCTGGAGTCCAAGGGGTACGACGGTTTCGACCCGGCGCTCGCCCGGCGCTGGCGGGCCGAGCAGGGCATCTACCACCTCCCACCCGAACCGGTCGGTCAGTCACCTTCCGAACGGCCGCCGGTGAACGCCAAGCTGGTGTCGTGGGCGTGGGACGAACAGGAAGCCTGGTCACGCAAGGCCGGACGGCACAAGAAGAACGTGCTCGTGTTGCAGCTGCTCGTGCTGGGCTGCCTGGTGTCCGGCGCGATCGGCGCGGTCGGCGCCGCCCAGCTCACCACCGGCCCGCGGTGGGCGACGGCAGTCGTCGCGGGCGCCACCGCGGCGGTCGTCGCGATCGGCACCTGGTTGCGCAAGCAGTGGGAACCGGAGGAGCGCAAGCAGTGGACGTACGCGCGCCGGCGTTCCGAGTCGTTGAAGTCGGAGGTGTGCCGCTACCTCGCAGGCACCGAACCGTATCGGCGCGACGACGCCGACCAGATGTTGAAGCGGCATGTCGACGCGGTTATGCCGATCGCGGCGAAGAAGGCTCGCCACGAGGCTCCCAAGATCATCGACACCACCACCTACGCCGCGCTGCGGGTGGATGACCAGATCAAGCACCACGTGCTGAAGGCGAGCCGTTTCGAGAAGTACCTGCAACGGTCCCGGCTCGCTGAGTTCGGCTTCGGTATCGCCGCGACCGTACTGGCCGCCATCGGCACGATCCTCGGCGAGTACGTCGTGGTGTGGGTCGGCGTCTTCACCACGATCGCGGGGGCGGTCACCGCGCACATCACGCTCACCGGCTACGAGCATCTCGTCGTGCAGTACCGCCGCACCGCCGTCGATCTGCACCGGCTGCTCACGTCCGTGGCGGACCAGCCGGACACGGCGGCACAGGACCTGTTCGTCGCGGAGTGCGAACGCGTGCTGGCCCAGCAGAACGACGACTGGGTCGCACAGCTCACCCCGTCCGCGGCCGGAAAGGAGCAGGCATGACCGATCTGCTGTGGGACGTCTTCATCAGCCACAGCACCTCGCCCGCTCCCAAGGGTGTCGCGGCGCAGTTGCTTGACCGGTTGCTGGAGTGGAACGCGTTGCCCGGCTGGCGGGTTCGCGCCGACAAGGAGTTCCTGCACCTCGGCGACTTCTGGGAGGAGCGGATCCGCGAGGTGATCAACGAGTGCAACGTCGGCATCGTGCTGCTCGACGACAACGCGTTGACAAGCAAGTGGGTCAAGCGCGAGACGCAGCAGTTGCTCAACCGGGGCCCGAAGTGCCGGGTCATCGCCATTTTGATCGGCCTCACCCGTGACGACGTCGAGAAGGACGGGAGCGACGTGTTCGTCGATCTGGTGCGTCGTCAGCACAACATCGTCGTCCATGACGACGGCCAGGCCGCGATCGGCGAGCTGGCGGCGTTGCTGGGCACGAATGTGATGGCCGGCCTCAGCCCGGAGGAGATGTCGTGGGTACAGCGCGTCGCGTACTACATGCCCAGGGACGAACGGATGCTCAAGAACGCATTGCGCAGGTTTGATCCCGCGGCGAGGCTGCCACCGTTGCGGCCGCAGGAGGAGCTCGCCTACCGGATCCTCCAGTCGCGGTTGCGCAAGGTCGTCAAGGTGTTGTTCATCTTCCTCAAACACGACCTCGTCAAGCGATTGCGGCCGGAGTCGCGGCAAATGCTGGCCGACCTGATCGAACCGAGCTGGATCGAGTTGTCCACCGCACGCCAGATCGCGCCGAACAGACGTGCCCAGGTGTGCGTGCTCAGCACCGCGAACCCGGTGCCGACGGCGCAGCGGCCCGGCGTGTGCGTCGACACCGGCGTGCACCTGGTCCGGCGGGCGACGAACTGGGACGAGGAGCGCGTCGACGTCCAACCGCATGGCGAAGTACCTGTCGGTGACCCGAGCGAGGTCGGGTTGGACTTGGCCGAACACCAGTGGGACGAGGACATGACGAACTACATCGTGCTGCAGGCCGGCAGCAACCGCAGGTCCAGATTGGACGGTGTACGAGCGGCTCGCGAGCTCTGGCCGAACGTCGTGGTGGTGCTGGTGATCGGGCCGAACGTCGACCCGGTCAAGGAGAACTTCGCCCAGCACATCGGCGCCTACAGCGACGCTGTGATCGAGCACCAGGACGAGCTGAACGCCACCGCCGCGATGGACGACATCCGCAAGCACCTCAGGATCGAGAAGGCAAAGCCATGAGCATCGGGACGGGCGCGGCGAAGGTCGTGGAGGAAGGCAGCAAGTACATCCGTCCGGAAGGGCTGGATCTGGCGGTACGCGTGGCCCGCGCGACCACCAGGCCACTCCTGCTGTTCGGCGCGCCGGGCTGGGAAAATCCAGTCTGGCCAAGAACATCGCCTACCTGGACAACCGCCGCTACTACGAGCACGTGGTCACCGCCCGCACGACGGCGCGGGACCTGCAGTGGTCGTTCGACAGCGTGCGAAGACTCGGCGACGCGCAGCTCAAGATCGAGGGCTGGCAGGACGACGACTACGTGGCGCCGGGCGCGCTTTGGTGGGCGTTCGATCGGGCGAGCGCGCTGATGTTCAAGCGGGCCAAGGAACCGTACTCG
>CAVYAD010000003.1:0-111440 GCA_963766275.1 uncultured Actinomycetota bacterium | reverse complement strand
GCCGCATGCTGGGTCAGGCGGGGTTCGCCCAACTCTACCAGGGTCGTGGCGATCACCAGATCTTCCTGGGAGCCGTCGCCGCCCAGGTCGAGCTGCTCCTTCTCGCGGTCTTCAATGACGACTCGAACATCGGCCTCGTGCGCGCTTTATTCAGGGAGCTGAGCGACGAACTAGCGCGCGTACCCTGGCCGCAGCCCGATCCGGACTCCGGTGGCCGGCACCCTCGAGGCATCCCTGGCGGCCGGTCTCGACCGTGCGCGGAGCGGAAATGGCGCGGCCCGCCCTCCGGCTGGTCCGTAACCAATGGCCCTCATCCACCACGCATCTCGCGAGATAACGGTCAAGATCGTCTATTACGGTCCAGCACGTTCCGGGAAGACCAGCAACCTGCAGTTCATCCATCGCTAGCGTGCCGGAGGCCGCACCGCGGTCCGATCGTGTCGCTCGCGACGGAAGGGGACCGTACCCTTTTCTTCGACTTTCTTTCCTCTGGATCTGGAGCATCTCTGGCTACCACGCGAAGCTTCGAGCTCTGACACGGTGCCCGGTCAGGTCTACGACCCAGGCAACCCGACGCCTCGTGCTGCAGGGGGCCGATGGCATCGTCTTCGTCGCCGACAGCCGACCGATCGCGCAACTCGTTGCCAACCTGTGAGCACTTCCGCAGCCTCCACGACTAACCGCGCTGCTCCAGGGAGTCATCGACGCACTCCCCGTTCCCATCTGTATGCAATACAATAAAATGGACCTGGAGCAGGCGGTGCCGCTGGAGCGGCTCGAAGCGGTCATTGAATTTCCGGCGGCTCCCCTCGCGCCCGCGGCCTCGGCTCTCACGGGTGTCGGCGTGTTCGAGACATTGCAGTCGATCATCTCCCTCGTTTGAGCGACTCGATCAGCGCTACGCCGCCGACGGCCTGGAACAGGAGAGTGGACGTGCTTGATCCGCGGATGTCCTTCGAGCGGTTCGTCGTAGCTCCCGAAAACGAGCTGGTGGCCCGCGCGGCCCGCATGGTGGCCGAGGCCCCGGGTACGCCTCTACAACCCCCTGATCATCCAGGGTCCGCCGGGCGTCGGGAAGACGCACCTTCTTCACGCCATTGCGATCCACGCGGGTCGGGATCGCCAAGCAATGGGCGATAGAGAACGCGGATCGAATCGCCGATCTGATCACCACCGGCGTCGCACGGGGTGCCCTGTCCGCCCTGCATGATGCCCTGGCGGGGGCGGACCTCCTTCTCATCGACGATCTCCATCGCATCGACGGGATGGAGCGGACGCAGCAGGAGCTCGCGACCATCGTAGAGAGGATGATCGCCGAGAGCAGGCAGGTTGTTTTCTCGTCGAGGAACGCGACCTCCGAGCTGCTGAGCCCGTCCATGCGCCATCTCCTCCTTCGCTCGATCCTGATCGACCTCGAGCCGATCGGCCCGGCCGGTCGCGAGGCGATCGTCCGTCGCCTTCTGGCCGAAATGGAAGTCGCGGTCGGCGATGACGTGATCGGTGCGCTCGTAGATGCGACGCCCGGACGTCCGTGAGATCGAGCGGATGGTCGGGAAGGTCGTGGAGTTGCAGAAGGGGGTCGGCCGCGCGCTCTCGCCGACGGACCTGTACGGTGCGATCACCACCCCGCAGTCGAATGACGAGTTCGGCTCCTTCCTGGAGGACGTCACGCGTAACCTCAGCGTCGTCGTGGACGGCACCGTGGAGGCGACGCATCGCGCAGGCGATCGTGCGATGGGAAGGCGAGGGCATTCGCACCCGCCGCCTGGAGGAGGCGTTGCGCGCGGACACCCCACCGGACGTGGACAGGCTCGTCGATGGATTCGCGCGCGACGCCGCGCGCCTTCTCGACATCCGCGCCGCTCTCGGCTCGCACCCCCGCGGCCGAACCCTGAACGATCCCGACGATCTCCAGACCGCGGAATCCCTCCTTCACGCGGTGCCCGCCCGGACCGCGTCGGTAGCCGATTTCCTGCCACCCGAGAGTGACGAAACGGAGTCGCCCGACCCCTGGTTCTTCGACCCGCTCCGCGCCGCCCTGCAATGGACCGGGGTGGATGAACGGCTGGTGGAGGCCCCACGCTGATGGCAATCCGCGGCAGTCTGGGTGAAGCCACCCTCGCCGTCTACCTCGTCTACTCCAGCTCCTCGCGCTCGGCCGTAAATCGGGTTGCCTCTCGGTTTTCGAGGGACAGAACTTCGGCCGCATCTATCTCCACGAGGGCCGGGTCACCTCTGCCTCGATCGTCAACCGAAAGGACAGGCTCGGGGACCTGCTGCTGAAGAACGGGATGGTCGATGCCGCCACCCTCGGCGCGGCCATCGCGCGGCAGAAGGGGCAATCCCCCATGCGGCTCGGCGAGCTTCTGATCGCGGCCGGCGCCCTGACCACGGAGGAGCTCGAGCGCTACATCGGCATTCAGATCGAAGAGGCGGTCTACTTTCTCTTCACCTGGTCGTCGGGCTCCTTTCATTTCGAATCGGGTGTCGCGCCGGATGCCCGGGGAGAGCGTCCGCTCCCATCAACCCCGAGCGCCTCCTGCTCGAGGGTGCCCGCCGGGTCGACGAGTGGGCGATCATGAAGAAGATCCCGAGCCTCGATACGATCTTCGCGGCGGATCTGGATCAGGCAGGAGTCGTAGCCGCGGACCTTACGGCGGAGCAGCGCCGGGTGCTGAGGCTCCTGGATGGTCGGCGCAGCGTGAGGGAGATCATCGACCAGGCAGGTCTGCTCGAGTTCGAGGCGTGCAGAGCCCTGTTCGGAATCGTGCAGGCAGGTCTCGCCCACTCGGTGGGCCGCAAGGTGGCTTCTCTCAGAGGCAGGGGCAAACCGCGAAACAGCGATCGCCGAGCACGAGAATCTGGGACTCGCGCTTTATCAGACGGGGATGCTGGACGAGGCTCAGCGAGAGTTCAGCCAGGTCGTGGAAAGTGATCCGGATCGGTGGGAGGCGCGCTTTCGTCTGGCGTCCATCGACATGCGGCGCGGCGCTTATCGCGACGGGATCCCGCCGACTGATGGGGCTGGTCGCGGATGGCCGCCAGACGCCGGCCGTCTTCCACAATCTCGCGCTCTGTCTCGAGGCGATGGGGCGGCTCGACCACGCGCTCCTCACCATCGAGGAGGGGCTGGGTGGGTTCCCGGGAGTCCCCAGCTTCTGCTGGCGAAGGGGTTGCGCGCTCACCAAGAAGCACCGCCCCAGGGCGGCCTGCCGATCGTTCGGCGCCTTTCAGTGGTCACCTCCCGGGTCGGCGTGCCCCCGGCTGCCTTCTAACGTCTTTGCGACTCCCCCCTCGCCGCCGCTGGGCCGTCTCGATAGTGTGTTCCGAGCGCGCGGACGAAGGCCTGCGCTACTATCCGCGCAGCGTCACTTCTCCTGCATGCCGCGCTGGTCCAGGAGCGACTGAATCGGATCACCGAGCGGCCGCCTACTTTCAGCGGGCGCTGAACGAGGAGCCGGGGTTGATCCAGGCGCAACGGGGTCTCGCGAGATACCAGCTTTACCGCACGGGTCACGGCGACGAGGCGGCCGAGATCTACCGCGGCCTCCTCGAGCAGGGTGGGGGAGCCGAACTCCGTTTCCGCCTCGGCAGCATCGCGTACGAGCGTGGCAACCGCGCCGACGCGATCGCCTATTGGCGCGAGGCTCTCGATGTCGATCCCGGACACCTGCAGGCCCGGACCCGCCTTCGCCTCATCGAGTCGGCCGCGCGGTCGATCCAGGGATGAACGAGGTCGAGCTCGCCCTGGAGGCGCTCAAGTTCAAGATCCACGCGGAGCGCGGCTTCAACTCCCATCTCTACAAGGACAAGTGCCTGCAGCGGAGGCTCGCGTTGCGGATGCGCGCGCGAGGTGCCGACGATTTCCGTGTCTACGCCGACCTCCTGGATCGTGACTCCGTCGAGTACGACCGGCTGATCGATACACTCACCATCAATGTCACCAAGTTCTTCCGGAACTTCCCGACGTGGGAGGTCCTCGAGCGCGAGGTCTCCCTCATCTCTTTCGGGACGATGGGGAGGAGGTGCGGGTCTGGAGCGCGGGGTGCGCCAGCGGGAGAAGAGGCCTACTCCCTATCGATCCTGCTGCGCGAGTGGGCTGGCGCTCGTGACCGCGTCGAGGATCTGGCCCGCCTCTCGATTACCGGACGGATATCGACCGTCAAAGCCTGGAGTCCGCGAGAATCGGCAGCTACGCCGAGATCTCCTTTGACGAAACGCCGGTAGAGCTACGCGGCCGATGGTTTTCGGATGGCCCTCCGTTTCACCTCCGTGCCGAGGCACGGCAGGGCGTCCGTTTCGAGCACGCGGATATCATCTCCTACCGGGCCCCCTCCGAACAAAGTCTCATCCTTTGCCGTAATGTACTGATCTATCTCGATCGGTCATCGCAGGAACAGCTATTTCAGAAGTTCTACGATGCCCTGCTTCCGGGTGGGTTTCTGGTTCTCGGGCGAGTCGAGACACTGCTCGGGCGACCGCGTGCGCTTTTCCGCCCCGTCAGCACGCGTGAGCGTGTCTACGTGAAGCCGACATGAGCTGTTGAAGAGCGCTCGTCATTCCCGTGGGCTTCGCCCGTCATCCTGAAAGCAGGAATCCATTGCGTGCCGAAGGCGGTCGGCGCAGCTCCGAACGGCGTTTTCACCGCCAAGGCGCCAAGAAAGCCAAGAATGCCTAGAATCCGACTTTCGAAGTGCGAACCTTCTATTCATGGCCTTTTAAAAGAAGGAATCCCTTCGTGCCCCCTCGAACCCTTGGCGTCCTTCGCGCCTTGGCGGTGAAAATAGACGACCAGAGCAGGCATTCCCGCCATGGATTCCGGCTTTCGCCGGAATGACGAAACGACTCGAATTCCCGCTTTCGCCGGAATGACGAATTTCGCAGCTCGTATGACGGCTGAGATACGCCCGGGGGACCACTGTTCCGCCGACTCCGCGGAGAGCTTTCAACGCCGGATCGCGGCCTTGCGGGCCCAGCTGGAGGCGCCGGTACCCGCCGAAAGCGACCGCACGGCGATCCGGAACGAGCTCGTCGGCCTCGTCCGGGAGATCGACGCTTCGATCGATTCGCTCGAGACCCTGCGCGATTCGATCAAGCCGCTCGCCGAGCGATACAAGGAGCTGTATCCGCGGCGGGCCGAGGGGACGGTCGATCGACTCGACCACCTGGGCGCGTCGACCTTCCGCGAGCGGGGGGAGCGCGCTCGCCGCGGGCGATTATGAGGATGCCGCGCGTCAGCTCCCTCGGGCGGTAGAGCGCGACCCGGCTGGGCCAGCGGTTCGATCATCTCCTCGAACGCGAAGCCCGTCGACGGCCAGCCGTGCGTGAGCAGCAACGGTTCGGCGTCCGGCTCGGGGCTGCGGACGTGCAGGAAATGCACCTGTGCGTCCGTCGATCTCGGTGACGAACTGCGGGATCTTGTTGAGCCGCCGCTCGGTCTGCGCCAGTCGAAGTCGTGCCGCCAGTGGTGCCCAGGTCCGCAGGTGTCCCAGCGGTGTTCCCCCGCCAGCTCGCTCCGGTGGGCTCGCTGGGCCAGCGGATCCGGTCGAGGCGGGCGTGCAGGTCGTCGATCTCGGACTGGGCGATGGTGATCTCGAACGGCTTCATGCGTCGACGCTAGAAGTACTGTAGGTCAGATACTGTCCTACAGCATGGCGTCCGCGAGATCGCTGAAGTTGCTGGGGCTGCTGCAGTCCCGCCGCGAGTGGTCCGGCACCGAGCTCGCCGACCGGCTCGGCGTCAGCACCCGGACCGTCCGCCGCGACATCGACCGGCTGCGCGACCTCGACTACCCGGTGCACGCGAGCATGGGCACGTCCGGCGGCGGTTACCGGCTCGGTTCCGGCGCGCGGCTGCCGCCGTTGCTGCTGGATGACGACGAAGCGGTGGCGGTCGCGGTGGGTCTGCGGACCGCGAGTGGCATCGAGAACATCGGTGAGACGGCCGTCCGGGCGTTGCTGAAGGTCGAGCAGGTGCTGCCGTCCGCGCTCCGGCATCGGGTGGCGGCGCTGGAGATCGCGACCGTGCCGCACACCGGCTCCGCGCCCGCCGTCGACGCCGCGCTGCTGACCGCGGTCGCACGGCCTGCCGGGACCGGCAGCTGCTCCGGTTCTCCACGCGGACCACTCCGGTGCGTCCTCGGAACGTGAGGTGGAGCCCCACAAGCTCGTGACGTGGGGGAGGCGCTGGTACCTGGTCGCGTGGGACCTCCAGCGGGACGACTGGCGGACGTTCCGGCTGGAGCGGATGACGGTCAGGACGCCGTTCGGGGCCCGGTTCACGCCTCGGGAGATCCCCGGCGGGGACGCGGGCGCGTTCGTGGCCGCGCGGGTGGCGGGCCGGTGGCCGGTGCAGGGCGTGGTGCGGCTGAGCGTCCCGGCCACTGCGGCGGACGGGTGGCGCAGCTACGGCGAGGTTGAGCCGATCGACGGAAACTCGTGCCTGGTGAAGGTCGGCGGCGAGACGATGGACGACGTGGTGTTCATGCTCGCGAGCCTGACCGTCGAGTTCGAGGTCGTGTCACCGCCGGAACTGTCCGCCGCACTGATCCGGGCGGCCGACCGGTTTCGTCGGGCGGCGAAACTCTAGAGATTTCTCAGGCTGCTGACAGCAGACTCTTCGGTACACGGGGCTTAGTGGATACCAGGGAGGTCCGCCATGCTGATCGATCGCACCATGCCTCTGGGTACCGCGCTGACCGTCACGTACGCCTCGGAACGCGCCCGCGCACCTACAACGCCGACGCGTACGCCTCGAGCCGTCGCACCTTCGTGGTCGCGGACGGCGTGGGTGACTCGCCCGCCGCCGCCGAAGCCGCTCAGGCCGCCGCCCAGGCCGCGGCACTGCTCACCGACCCGGCGGCCGCGATCCTCGCCGCCCGTGACGCCCTCCAGGTGCACACCGGCGACGCCGTGATCGTGGTCGCCGTGGTCCGGCCCGACGGCGGCTTCGACGTGGCGTGGGCCGGTGACGCCCGCGCCTACGCCTCCGACGGTGAGGACCTCGTCCAGCTCACGACCGACCACACCGTGGCCGAGTACTTCCGTGAACGGGGCGTCGTGCCGCAGCCGCGGTTGGAGCACGTCGTGACGAACACCGTCCGGCACGCGACCGAGGAGAACATCGGCCGCGCCGCCACCAGGGCGCCGCGGCTCGTGCTCGCTTCCGACGGTGTGTACGGACCGTTGGGGCACAACGGCATCGAGGCGATCATGGCCGGCCACCCGTCGGCCGAACGGCTCGTGCGAGCGGCGTTGTACGCGGGTGGAACGGACAACGCCACGGCACTCGTCGTCAGCTAGCTTTGCGCTTCTTCTTGCTCGCCTCGACGCTGCGCTGCAACGCCTCCATGAGGTCGACGACTTCGGTGGACTCGGGCGGCTCGGCCTCGACGACGACCTCGCGGCCCTTCTCCTTGGCCTTGATCAGCTTGTTGACGCGCTCGGTGTACGTGTCGCGGTAGTCCTTCGGCCGCCAGTCGTCGGACATGGACTCGACCAGCGAGATCGCCATGTCGAGCTCCTTGCCGCGTGGCGCCCGGCCCTCCGGCGGCACGTCCAGCACGTCCTTCGGGGCGCGGATCTCGTCGGCGAAGAAGAGGGTGTGCACGGCCAGGAAGCCGTTCTCCTCCTTCAACGCGGTCAGGTACTGCTTGCCGCGCATGACGAACACCGCGACGCCCGCCCGGTTCGTCTTCTTCATCGCCTGCGCGAGCAGCAGGTACGGCCGGCTGAACTCCGGTTTGGCCGGCCCGAGCCAGTAGGTCTTCTGGAAGTACACCGGGTCGATCTCGTCGAGGTCCACGAACGCCTCGATGTCGAGTGTGCGCGACCGGCCCGGTGCGATGTCGTCCAGTTCCTCGGGCTCCACGATCACGTACTCGCCGCTGTCGACCTCGTGCCCCTTCACGATCTTCGCGTAGGACACCTCCCGGCCGGTCCGCTCGTTCACGCGCTTGTAGCGGATGCGGTCGGACGTTCCCGCTGGAACTGGTGGAAGTGCACGGCGTGGTCCTGCGTCGCCTGTACAGCTCCACCGGGATGTTCACCAGCCCGAAACTGACCGACCCGCTCCAGATCGCCCTCGCCATGCAGGTCAGGTACCCGCTGGCACCCGCACGAATCGCGCGCCTCGTGCAGCCGCCCGTCCACGACCACGCGCGGCAGGTGCGCGCCGCTCGTGGTGTACGTGTGGGTGACCTCGCGGCTGGTGGTCGTCTGCGCGGTGCCGTCGCCGAAGTGCCAGCGGAAATCACTGCCCGTGGGTGCCTTCAGCGTGACCGTGCCGCCGTTCGTGGTGACCTCGACCGGGCCAGGTTCCCGCCGAGCCCGAACCACTGCCGCAGCTGCTGGTTGCGCAGGAAGTTCTCCGCGTACTGCCGCGAACCGACCGTGTCCGGGTGCGCGATGGCGGCCGTCAGGCACTGCAGGGCCGTGGCGCTGTACCGGGGCAGGCCTCCTGTCGGAACGAGAACTGCGGGTCCTCGTGCGGCAGCTGCCAGACCTTGCGGTTCGGGGCGAACGCGGCGTTGTCCAGCGTGAACAGGCCATCGCCCACGACCGCGTACGGGCCGTCGTCCGAGCCGGCGTTCGCCTCGGCCACCGCCTGCCGGTACGCCTCGGCCGACTCGCGGGTGAACTGCTCGAACCGCGCGGCGCGCGGCCGAGGTTCTGCAGGCACAGCTGTTCGTTGGTGGCGTTGAAGCCGCGCGTGGTGCAGAACCGCGCGGGACGAAGCTGGCCCGGCTCAGCGCGTAGTAGAAGTCGACGACCAGCACCTTCGGGCGGCCGGGGAGGGAATGCGCCTTCTCGATGGCCGCCTTCATGCCGCGCCCGCCGTAGCCGACCTTGGCGCCGCTGAAGTACGGCACGTCCTTCGCCGGGTTGAAGGGTGCCGCGCCGACACCGCCGCACTCGCGCCGCACGGCCGTGGCCACGCCCTCGTTGCCGGGCGTGATACCCAGCGGAACGCCGAGCAACGGGTCCATGTCGTTGATGCAGCCGTTGATGATGACCAGGTCGGTTTCCTGGCCAGAGTGTGAATTCTGGGCGGCGGTCTCCAGCTGGCAGAACACGTCCGGCATCTGCGTGGTGACCTCGCCGAGCTCCATCTCGCCGTCACCGTCGGGGTCCTGGGTGATCCGGCCGGGGCACGGCAGGTCCGGGGCGTCGAGCACCGCGCCGGAGATCGAGTAGTCGCGGTGCGCGAACCCGCGTCCGGTCGCGTCGCCGAGCAGTTCGGCGGTCAGCCTCGGGAACTTCTGGTGCTGGTCGACACCCTGATTCCACACGACCGAGTCGCCGACCGACACTACGCGCACGGGGTCGCAGCCGTTCGAGGCCTTGTCGCGCCAGACCTTTCCGTACGCACGGCCGGGTTCGCGGGCGTCGACCAGGAACTCGCCGGGGCCGGGCAGGGTCAACTCGGCGCTGCCGTTGACCGTCGTTCCGGTGATGGCTTTTCCGTTGTGCCGTAAGCGCCATTCGACCTGGGCGTTGGACGGGTTGAAGATCGTCAGCCGACCCGTTGACGGTTGACCGCACCGCTGCGTGACGTCGACGTCCATGACGAGCGGGTAATCCGGGGAAACTGCTGCTACGGCAGGGGTTGTGGTGCTCACCAGCACAGCGGTGAGCACGACGGGGATGGCCTTCATGAGCCGCGATCTTACGGTACGTGCACGTCTCGTTAATCAGGTGTGTGCAACCTCCTCGATCAACGATGCGTCTCCTGCAATTGATCGAGAACCTTGCCTGGGGAGGAACACCTGTGAAGAAGGCCGTACTGGGGATCGCTCTTGCCGTGTCGGCGCTGCTGGGCAGCACCGGCGTGGCGCAGGCGTCAACGCCCGACACGCACATCGTCGAGGCGTGGCACGACGTCGAGATCAGGGACTGCGAACACCTGGCCTGCGACGTCACCGGACTGATCAGGGCGGGGGAGAAGCACATCGCGTACTGCTGGGAGTTCGGGCAGTACGTCCGTGACTACGGCTACAGCAACAACGTCTGGATCATGGTGAGCATGCGGGACGGTGGCCGCCACCTCGTTCCCGCCATCTACCTGAAGGGCGACAACCGCGCGAACATCCCATTCGAGGACGACTGCTTCGGCTGATAGCTCCATGAGGGGAGCTTTCATCAACCGTTCATGAAAGCTCCCCTCATCAAGTTTCACTGGGCCGCGGTGATGAGGTCCTCCTGGCCGCCGATGAGGCGGCGACGGCCCACGCACGCACGCGGTCGCGCACGCCGTCCATGGTCAGCCGGCCGCCGGAGTCCGTGACGTAAACGCATTGCGCGCCATAGGACTCCATCAACGCCGCCTGCTTCGCCAGCTCCGCGGGCTCGGCGAGGTGGGACATCATCAGGAAGCCCGCGGTGTCCATGCCGAGCTCACGGGCGGCGGCGATGTGCTGCGCCGCCACGTCGGCCTCGGTGCAGTGCGTGGCGACCCCGCACCGCGCGGACGCCCAGGGCGTGTGCCTGCTTGAGGTCGCGGACGGTTCCGATGCCCGGCAACAACAACGTGGTCGGCACCGAGCTCGTGACCACCGACGTCACCGCCGAGATCCACTCCCAGTCGGTGTGCGCGCCGATCCCGTAGTTGACGCCGGAACCCGCCAGGCCGTCGCCGTGCGCGACCTCGATGGCGTGGACACCGGCGTCGTCGAGCAGGCTGGCGATCGTGCGGACCTGCTCGACGCTGTAGCGGTGCCGGACGGCGTGCATGCCGTCCCGGAGGGTGACATCGGTGAGGCGGATCGAGGTCATGCCGGCACTCCTGTCGCGATGCGCTCCGCGGTCCGCAGTGCGGCCGAGGTCATGAGGTCGAGGTTGCCCGCGTAGGCGGGCAGGTAGTGCGCCGCGCCTTCCACTTCGAGGAAGACCTTCACCAGCACCGGGCCGAGCGCGTACATCGGGTCCTCCGGCGCGACGGAGGTGAACTGAACCCGTTGCTTGAGGCGATATCCGGGCACGTAACCGGCGACCGAGGCGACCATGTCCTCGACGGCGATGGTCACGGCCGCGGTGTCGCATTCGGACACCAGGCAGTACACGGTGTCCCGCATGATCATGGGCGGATCGGCCGGGTTGAGCACGATGATCGCTTTTGCCCGCGCCGCCCCGCCGACCTGTTCCAGCGCACCGGCGGTGGTCTCGGTGCACCTCGTTGTGCCGGTGGTGCGCACCTGCCGACGTGGCGTCGAAAACGAGCTCGATGTCGGCGAACTCGTCCATCGCCACCAGCCCGTCGACACCCTCGGCGGTGGTCGCCACGTTGAGCCGCCGGGCCCTGGCCACACCGTCCGACGCCGGATCGATGCCGACCATCGCGGCGATCTCCAGTTTCTCGGAGAGCCGCAGAATCTTGATCATCAGGTCGGTCCCGATGTTCCCGGAACCGATGACGGCTGTCTTCATGAACGACCTCCGAAGTGGACGCTCACGTCACCGAGCCCGGAAATCGTTGCCGCGAAGACATCTCCGGGGAGAGCCGGCACGACCGGGCCCAGTGCGCCGGTCAGCACCACGTCACCCGCGCGCAACGGATCGCCGAACGACGAGAGCGTGTTGGCCAGCCACGCGGCGGCGATCAACGGGTCGTCCAGGCACTGAGCGCCGGTGCCCGACGAGACCACCTCACCGTTGCGGGTCATGGACATCCGCACCGCCCGCAGATCGAGCGACCCGAGCGGAACCGGCGTGCCGACCACGTACATCCCGGCGGAGGCGTTGTCCGCCACGGTTTCGACGAAGCCGATGTCCCACCCGGCGACTCGGCTGTCCACGATCTCCAGCGACGGCAACGCGTACCGGGTCGCGGCCCGGACGTCGTCAGCCGTGTAGCCGGTGAGCGGCATGTCCTCGGCCAGCACCAGCGCGACCTCGGCCTCGACCCTCGCCTGCAACAACCGGCCCGGCGCGACCACACCACCATCGGGGACCGACGTGTCGTCGAACAACGCCCCGAAGTCCGGCTGGTCCACCCCCAGCTGCACCTGTACGACCGGGTTCGTGAGGCCGATCTTGCGGCCCACGATCCGGCGCCCGGCGGCAACACGAGCGGCAATGTTGCGCCGCTGCACCGCATAGGCCGCGTTCACGTCACCAGCGGCGAACAACGAGCGGATCGGCGGGCACGCGACACCCGTGCGTGCCGCCTCTGCCAGTGCCTCGGCGGCCTTCACGACCTCCGGCGAATCCACGAACTCACTCACGGGTACCTCCACCCTCCGAGGCGACCCGCGAGGCCCGTCGCTCACCGGCGTCAGGTTCGCGGCGGCGGCCCGTGCGATCGCGCGCCCGGTGCCGGACTCGCCGGTGAACGTGATGCGGTCGACGGCCGGGTTGACCGTCAGCGCCTCACCGGCCGAGTCGGGCCCGAAGCCGTGCACCACGTTCAGCACACCGTCCGGGATTCCGGCCTCCAGCGCGAGTTTCGCCAGGAGGAACGCCGAGTGCGGGGTGTCCTCGGCTGGCTTGAGCACCACCGTGTTGCCCCACGCCAGCGCGGGCGCGACCTTCCACGTCTCCAGCATCAGCGGGTAGTTCCACGGCGCCACGGCCGCGACCACACCGGCCGCCGAGTGCTGGACGTAGATCGTCATCCCGCTCGCGATGGCCGCGGGCATGAACCCGGCCGCACTCGCCTTCGCCTCCACCGCGGCCGCCGGCTTCTGCCAGACCCTCACCTCGTCGGCGAAACCGGTCGCGCTCTTCGCCCACGCCACCAACCCGAAGGACCTGCTCAAGCAGTCCGCGCGCTCGACAACTGGGCGGGCCTGCTCGGCGATGTGCGCGACATCCCCGGCGGCGGCGCGTCGGGTGGTCTCGGCGCCGGGCTGCACGGCGCGCTCGGCGCGAAGCTGGTGCCGCGCTTCGACGTCGTGCTGGAACACTCGGACCTCGACGCACGGCTGCCGCCGGCCGACCTCGTGATCACCGCCGAAGGCGCCATCGACGGCCAGACCCCGCACGGCAAGGTTCCCGCCGAGGTGGCGCGGCGGGCCAAACGGTACGGCAAGCCCGTGATCGCGCTCGCGGGCACGATCGGCGCCGACGCCCGCGTGAACCACGACATCGGCATCGACGCCTACACGAGCATCATCGCCGCACCGGTCGCGCTCGACACCGCGATCGCCACCGCGGCCGAGCTGCTCACCGACGCCACGGAACGCACGCTCCGGCTGGTCCTGGTCGGAGCCGCGCTCACACGGTGACCGCGACCTCTTCGCTGAGCTTCGCCCCGTCCAACAGCTCCAGGTCGTCACCGCTCCAGAAGCGACCGGGGTCGTACCAGTTCGGGCGGCGCACCGGCAGCAGCCCCATCGCCTCGTAGGTCACCGCGACGATCTCCGCGCAGTAACGCGCTCTCCAGCGTCGCCTCCGCCTTGGGCCGCGACGGCAACCCGCCCCCGCAACCAGCGCGAGGCGAGCCGAGCGGTCGACGGGAACGGCGTGCCGTCGAGCCGCGCGACCGTCCGCAGGACGGCGTCCTCCATCTCCCGCGTGACCGGGTGGTCGAGCTGCCGCAGCCACGCCTGCTGCCCGTACTTGTCGGCCACGTCACCACGGCGTCGCGCAGGTCGTGCAGCTGCGCGCCCCGCTGATGGTTGCCCGTCCACATGTCCTTAAGGGACTTGCCGAGCTCCGCGTGCCACATCAACGGCGGCAGGTCGTCGAGCACGACCGCCATGCCGACGTGGTTGACCGGGCTGTTCGTCATGGCCTGGATCGCCCGGTCGGCCGCGCTGCTGCCGCGGAACATCCACACGTCGCCCGTGCGGGTCAGCTCCACGGCTTGGTCCAGAGATGATCGCCATAGCCCCGTAGCCTAGGCACATGAAGCTGTGGAAGGTGATCGGTCTGGCCGCATTCGCGGGTGTCGCGGCGAGCGGTGCGCTGGTCGCCCGCAACCAGCGCCGCCGCGCCGCCTACACGCCGGACCAGGTCAGGGACCGTCTGCACGAACGGCTCGCCGAGGCCGCGAAGAAGGAATGAGCAGGCCGACCACCGGGACTGTGACCGGTGCTCAGCCTGCCGGTGCCGGAACACGCGGTGCCGCGGGCAGGTCACGAGCGCCGCGCAACGGTCGGGGCAGGCTCGGCGGCGTGAGGCCACGGAGGCGCTGCGCTCGGCCGGTGAGAGCGTCGAGAACCTCGCCCTGATCACCGATGAGGAAGCGCTCGGCCTGGAACTGGCCGCCCGCACCCTTCGAGTTGTCTTCACCGCGGTCAGCGATGGAGATCTCGCTGTCGCCGCCGACCGCCTCAACGCCCTGCTCGCCGAAACCAGGACCCGGCCGGTTCTCGTGCTGCACGACGGAGATCCGTCGTGGCACCTGCACCAGTCCGGGACCACGGGCGGCCTGGCGGGGAGTGTGCGCGGCCGGTCTCGCGGTCGTGCTCGGCAGCGAGGCCCGTTCACGGCTGGGCGTGTGCACGGCGCCGCGATGCGACCGTGTCTACGTCGACACGTCGTACAACGGAATGCGGAGGTTCTGCTCGACCGCGTGTCAGAACCGGGTGAAAACCGCCGCGTTCCGCTCCAGGAACCGCTCCTGACTCGCGACGACGGCTGATCCGAACACTGGTGGCCGTCACGTCCTCTCAGTCGTGGTCCGGCATGCCGGTGAGGTGATGCTCGGCGGCGTTCGACGGCCTCGAACAACAACCGCCGGACGTGGCCACCCCGCGCGCGGTAGAACATGCGCCTGCCTTCCCGGCGCACGGTGACCAGTCCGGTCAGCCTCAGTTTCGCGAGATGTTGCGACACCGCCGGGCGGGCGATGCCCACCTCCGCGGCCAGTGTCGTGACGTCGTACTCGGCTCCGCAAAGCAGCCACAACATGCGGAAACGCGTCGGGTCGGCGAGCATCCGGAACCCGTCGACGGCGGCTTCGACCTGACTGCCAGAAGGTAGCTGTTGCCAGCTGTCCGTTGTTGCAACGTCGTCGCGTGCGTACATGAGCACATATAGTGCCACGCATGTTCGCTGTCCTGCGCGATCACACGTATCGCCACCTGTTCGGGGCACACGTCGTGGCCCTCACCGGCACCGGCCTGGCGACCGTCGCGCTGGGACTGCTGGCCTACGACGTCGCCGGTCCGGACGCGGGCGCGGTGCTCGGCACCGCGCTGGCGATCAAGATGGTCGCCTACGTCGGCGTCGCCCCGATCGCGGCGGCCGTGCTCGGCGCGCTGCCCCGGCGAACCGTGCTGGTGACGCTGGACCTGGTGCGCGCGGCGGTCGCGGTGACACTGCCGTTCGTGGACCAGGTGTGGCAGGTCTACGTCCTGATCTTCGTTCTGCAGGCGGCATCCGCGGCCTTCACGCCGCTCTTCCAGGCGACCATCCCGGAGGTGCTGCCGAACGAGCGCGAGTACACCCGTGCGCTCACTCTGTCGCGAATGGCCTACGACCTCGAGGGTTTGCTCAGTCCGTCGTTGGCCGCGGCGTTGCTGCTGCTGATGAGCTTCAACAAGCTGTTCCTCGGCACTGCGATCGGGTTCGTCGCCTCCGCGCTGCTCGTGGTCTCGACGGTCGTGCCGCGACCGAAACCGGTGCGCCGCAAGGGCGGCTTGTACGAGGCGACCACCCGAGGTGTCCGGATCTACCTGGCCACGCCGCGACTGCGCGGTCTGCTGGCCGTGCACCTCGCGGCCGCGGCCGCGGGTTCGATGGTGCTGGTGAACACCGTCGCCTACGTACGCGACGTACTCGGCCGCGGCGCCTTCGACGTCGCCGCCGCGCTCGCGTTCAACGGCGTCGGCTCACTGGCCGCCGCACTGGTGCTGCCCAAGCTGCTCGACCGCGTGACCGACCGCGTCGTGGTGCTCCGCGCCGCGGTGGTGCTGGTCGCCCTGCTGCTCGTCGGCGCGACGTTCGCCTCGTCGCGCGGTGACGGGCACTGGCTCGCGCTGCTGGTGCTGTGGGCGTTGATCGGCGCCGGCTGTTCGCTTCGCCCTCACACCAGGCGCGCGGCTGCTGCGCCGGTCCGCGTGCTCAGGCGACCGGACGGCGTTGTTCGCCGCCGACTTCGCGCTGTCCCACGCCTGTTGGCTGGTGTGCTACCCGCTGGCCGGATGGGTCGCCAGCGTCGCGAACATGACCTCGGTGTTCCTCGTGCTCGGCGGTGTGACGGCGGTGGCCGCGCTGATCGCGCTCCGGTTGTGGCCGCGGCACGACCCCGAGGTCGTCGAACATCGAGCACGACGACCTCGAAGCCGGCCACGATCACCTGCACAACGCCGTTCTCGTCGGCGGTGCGTGGCGGCACGCGCACCAGTTCCGCATCGACGACCACCACGAACGGTGGCCGCGCGGGGCGTTCTAGTGCCGCACCGCCGGCACGTCGCCGCGACTCGGAATGAGCCGGTAGGCCACCCACGAGGCCACCGCCAGCAACGCCGCGGCCACCAGCGCCGTGCCCTGCATCGCCTCGGTGAACGTGCCCGAGGCCGCCCACGCCGACAGCACGGTCCCGAGCACCGCGATGCCCAGCGCCGCCCCGAGCTCGTACGCGGTCTCCGACACCGCTGACGCCGCGCCCGCCTTGTCCGCGGGCACCGCCGAGACCACCGCGTCCGTCGTCAGCGTCAACGCGAGCCCGACCCCCGCGCCCACGATCGCCAACGCCACCGCGATCGCGCCGTAAGCGGCGGACACGCCCACGAGTGCGAGACCGGCGGCACTCGCCAGCAGGCCGGCGGCGATCGCCCGCCCCGCGCCCAGCCGGCGCACGACCGGCCCGATGAACGCGATCACCACGAGCCCGGCGATGCCGAGCGGCAGCTCACGCAACCCGGCCTCCAGCGGCGAGTAGCCGAGCACGTTCTGGAAGTACTGCGACAGGAAGAACACCAGCCCGGTCAACGCGAACACCGCGATCATGCTGGCACCCACGGCACCGGCGAACGCGGGCTTGCGGAACAGTCCGACGTCGATCATCGGGTGCGCGGAGGACTGCTGCCGCCGCACGAACAGCCACAGCCCGGCCACGCCGACGACGCCGGCGGCAAAGCTCGTCATGGACGGCCCGACCAGTGCGAGCTCCTTGATCGCGTACACCAGCGGCACCACGCCCACCGCCGACAGCACGGCCGAGGTCAGGTCGAACGGCCCCGGCGCCGGATCGCGCGACTCGGGCAGCCAGACGTAGCCGAACACCAGCAGCAGCACCATCACCGGCAAGTTGATGATGAACACCGAACCCCACCAGAAGTGCTCCAGCAGCACCCCGCCGACCAACGGCCCCAACGCGGCGCCCGCGGTCGCCATCGCCGCCCACACCGCCACCGCCCGCGTGCGCTGCGCGGGATCGGTGAACAGGTTCCTGATGATCGACAGCGTCGACGGCATGATCGTCGCCCCCGCGACGCCCAGCAGCGCCCGCGCCACGATCAGCCAGCCGGCCGACGGCGCGAACGCCGCGAGCAGTGACGCGGCGCCGAACCCGAAGGCGCCGGTCAGCAGCAGTCTCTTGCGGCCGATCCGGTCGCCGAGCGTGCCCATCGTGACGAGCAGGCCGCCCAGCACGAACGAGTAGACGTCGCCGATCCACAGCACCTCGGTGGTCGACGGCGCCAGGTCCCGCTGCAGCGCGGGCAGCGCCAGGGCCAGCACGGTCCCGTCTACGGCGATCAACAACAACGCGAGCGCGAGCACGCCCAGTGCCGCCCACTTCCGCATGATCTCCCCCTTAGCCGACCATTTGGTCTGTAAAATAACGTACCGTCTGGACGGTCGGTTAAGCAAGCGATAGGTTGATCAGATGCCCGGAGAGCAGCGCAACGCACCCCGTACCCGCCGTGAGGTGCTCGATGCGGCCGCGCGCGCGTTGATCGCGCACGGACCCAGCGTGAGCCTCGACGCGGTGGCGAAGGAGGCGGGCGTGTCCAAGGGCGGCCTGCTGCACCACTTCCGGACCAAGCAGGCGCTGCTCGCGGGCCTGATCGACGAGTGGTTCGAGCACTACGACGCGTCGGTGGAGAGCCTGCTCGAAGCGGGGGACACGCCGGGCCGTTACACGCGTGCGCACATCCGGGCGACTTTCGCGCCCGACGAGGACGACCTGTGGTCTCACCCGTCTGTCGTAACGGCATTGCTCGGTGTCGCGGAGGTGCAGCAGCGGATCGACGCGGCGGCGGCCCGCTGGCGGCAGCAAACCGATTCGGACGGCCTGCATCCGCAGCGCGCCGACCTGATTTCCCGTGCACTCGACGGGGTGACGCTGGCTGATCTGCTGTGGCGCGGCCAGGAAACGGCGCAGGAGCGCGCGCAGACCCGTGACCTGCTGCTCGCCCTCACTGAGCAGGCCGGACCGCTTGTTTGACGTTGTCAACCGATCGTTGTCAACCGGAACAGCACTGACACCGGACAACGAAATCTGCGTACCGTCGGAAGTGGTGGCACTCCGGGGGGAAGCAAATGCCAATTGTGTTGTCCGAATCCGCGCCCAAGGGCCGCGGACTCACGATTCTGTTCGAACTCGAAGATCTGGCGCGCACCCGCTTCGCCTCGGCACCACTGCCGATGTACGAGCTGGTGTTCACGGTGCACAGCGGTAACTGGGACCGCCTGCTGCTGCCGCAGATCAGACCGCTCGCCGAACTCGTCCGGCCGGGACGTTTCATTCCGGACTTCTTCAACTCCGCCCGTCCCGAGTTCGACGACGCCGTGCGGCAGGTGCTCGAAGCGCCGCCGAACCGCGTCCGGGACCAGATCGCGAGCATGCTCGGCACGACGTCGCCGTGGCTGCGGTCGTTCGCGGCGGGCACACCGACCTCGCGGCAGGACCTGCGGTCCGCGTTGAACGCAGGCCATCGCGAGCTCCTGCAGGGCAACTGGCCCGAGACACGCCAGGCGTTCGACGCCGAGGTGCGGCTGCGGTCGAGCCAGGCGGTGTCGCGCGGGCTGGGGGACCTGCTCGGCAACCTGCACCCGTCGATCTCGTGGAACTCGCCCGCGCTGCACGTCGAGCTCGGCTGGGACACCGAGATCTCGCTGCGCGGCACGGGCATGCTCATCGTGCCGGTGCTGCACGGCCTCACCCAGCCCGCAGTGTCGATCTTCGCCGAGCCGCAGCCGCTGCTCTTCTACCCCGTGACGGCACCCCAGCCGGGCGGCGCGAGCCTGGAACTGGCGCTCGGCCGCACCCGCACACTCGTGCTGCGCGCGCTGACGTCCGAACGCACCACCACCGAACTCGCCAAGCACGTCGGCATCAGCCTGCCCACCGCCTCGCAGCACGCGACGGCACTGCGTACCGCGGGTTTCGTGTCGACCCATCGCAACGGCCGGTCCGTCCGCCACCGCCTGACCAGACGCGGCTGGGAACTGCTCAACTGAACGTGGGAGGCCCGCATGACCGCGTTGCCGCGGTACCGCACCGACCCGAGTCCTCGCGCGCTGGCCACCCGCCTGCGCGCCCTGCTCGCCGCCGGCGTTCCCGTCGACTGTGGCGTCTACGCGGGCCTCGCCTCTCCCGGAGCGACCTCCGCGCTGCACGCCCGGATCACGCATGCCATGGCCCAGGCGTTCGTCACGGGCGCGTCCGCCGGGGTGCCGCGCTTCGAACCGCCGCCGTCCGCGCAGCTCCGGCTGCTGACGGCGGCGAGTTGGGGACGGCTCGACGGGCTCGGCACGGACATGACGACGTTCCCGATCGACCTGGCGGCCGAACTGTGGTGGCGGGTCCACGAACGCGCACTCGGCTCGTTGCGCCCCGCCGAACGCCGCGTGGCGAGTGACCTCCTGCTGCGCCTCGGCTATCCGCAGCGCGCCGCCGCGGTGATCGGGCTGGCCGCGATCGACGCGCGCAAGCACACGTTCTCGCCCGAACTGGCCATGGAACAACTCGCCGTGCTGCGCTGCCACCTGCCTGCCTCCGTCGTGGAGCCGATGGCACTGACCGCCGCCCGGTCCGGGCTTCCCGCCGAGGTGCGGCGGGAGCTCGCGCTGTTCGTCGTGTTCCGCAACGCCGCGCGCGGAACGGACTCCACCTCGATGCGGGCCGGCGCGGCGCTCGCGGTGAAGGCGTCCTCGGAACTCCCGCAGTCCGGGTTCGTCGGGGCGTTGGCGCGGGCCCGGCTGAACCGCGCGATCGCCGCGGTCCCGTTCGTGCAGCACGACATCGGCTCGACGCACCGGACGCTGGGCCGTGCGTTCGACGCGCTGACGTCGGTCGCGCCGGGTTCCGCGGAGATCGATCAGCTGGCGTGGGCGGATGAGGCCTACGCGCTGTACTGCCTCCTCGTGCGGACGCACCTCTCCGTCGGCCTCGGGCAACGGGCTCTCGGCTACACCGACGAACTTGTCGCGTTGAGTCCGGGTGATGATCGGACCTGGGCGTTGCGTGGCGACACTCTGGTCGCGTGTGGACGGCTGGAAGAGGCCGTCGAGGCCTACGGGCACGGCGTGACGCTGGGCGGCTGGGGCGCCGCGCGAGCCGCCCACCGCCGGGGTTTCGTGCTCGAACGGCTGGGACTCGACGGCGCCGCGGACTTCGACCTCGCCCATCGCATCGACCCCACGGCCTTGACGTCCAGCGAACGTCCCCGCTCACCCGCGGTTGCAGCCCGCTAACCCCTTGCTTACTGAGCGAAAAGCACGTTCGTACGAAATGACCGTACGAACGTGCTTTTCGCTCCAAGGACGTTAGCGGGCGTCGGCGGTCACCAGGAGTCGGAGGTGGGCGCGGAGCCAGGTCGTGGCGGCGGGCTGCTCGGCGAAGGTGGTCGTCGCCTCCGCGGCCTTGCGCAGTCCGATCGTGTGCAACGACTGCGCGACCTCGCGTACGCGGGCGAGCAGGCTGGCCGGTAGGTGGTCGAGGCCTCGGTGGGCGACTTCCGCCAGCACTGCCAGCGCGCTGTCGACGGCCGCGCTCAACGGATCGGTCGTCGCGATGCCCGGTGGCAGCGGTTGCGGGGGTGAGGCCGTCGCGAGGTCGGGCACCACGACGCCGGCGCCGGTGTGCACGGCGAGCGGGTCGAGGACCAGTGCGCCGCGGTGCCTGCGGACGGTTCCGGTGATCGTCGTCGGGTCGGCGCGCAACGCTGCCGCGAGCGCGTCGAGTGAGTGCGGTGCCATCGCGCGGTGGGTCGCTTCGAGGAAGCACTGGCCGGTGTCGTTGTGCAGGGTGGCGGTGAGGCGTTGGGCGGCGGGGTCGTAGGCGATGCCGGACACCTCGGTGACGCGGACCGCGCGGACCAGTTCCGCCTCGACCCTCGCCCGCACCTGGCGGGGCGGGAGCTCGGCCAGGTGGGCGGCGGCCGCGGCGTAGTCGTCGATCACCAGTGCCTGCGGCAGGTGGTCCCAGGCGGTGCCGACCGGGGTGAGCGAGGTCTTGGCGACGCGGCTGGTCTTCAGCGTCACCGCGCGGCTCGCGCTGCGGGTCGCCGACTCGGACACGACGTTCGACGTGGCGAGCCGGAGGCCGGTGCGCAGGGGAGTGTCGCGCTGGACCAGCACCACGTCGCCGGAGGCGAAGTAGACGTCGGCGGTGGACTCGGTGCGCAGCCGTGCGCCCAGCGCGGTGAGCCGGACGCGCTTCAGTGGCGTTTCGGCGGGTTCGTCGGGGCCGAGGATCTCGGCTCGTGGCCCGGCGGCGGTGGTGCGCGCGTGCAGTTCGGTCAGCAGGGCGGCGAACAGCTCGGCCTCGTAGTCGGCGCTTCGGCCGCGGTAGGCCGCGAGCTGCGCCAGCAGATCGGTGATCACCGCGGCCGGCCAGTGCAGGCGCCCTGCCGTCAGGTCGCGGTGCAGGCGTTGCCACGCGACGTCCAGCACCTCGCTCGCGTTCGTGGCGCCGTCGAGCAGCAACTGGTCGAGCAGGTCGGTCACCGCGGTCAGATCTGTTGCCGTGGTGGGAGATCCGCCCACGTCGACCGTGTCGGCGCCGTCCAGGTCGGCCTGGCGGAACGCCCACACCGCCAGCGCGTCGCCTCGTCCCGGTTGACCGCAGTCGGTGTGCACGTAGGACGAGGTCGCCGGGGACGAGGAACGTGACGGTGCAGGTGGGAAGCTCCGCCTGGGCGGTCTGGTCGGCCGCGGTCGGGCGGCGGAGCTGGCGCGGTACCCGGCCTGCAACGCCCTGCGGGCGCGGCGCAGCGTGCGTTCTCCGATCAACGCCACCAGGTCCTCGTCGGTCACCGCGCCCGGCGACCACAGCTCGGCCGGAGCGCTGGACTCCTGAGTGCGCTGGTAGGCGAGGACGACCGCGATGCGGTGCCGGCACACGCCGCCGCGCCGCAGCTGCATCGCGCCGCGTCGAGCCCGCCGTTCGGCGGCAGGGTGGTCGTGGTGCCGTCGGGGAACTTGCCCTGGACGGCGCCGGCCGCGTCGGTGTCGAGCGCAGGCACGCGCCCGCGTCGAGCTCCTTGGCGGCGCGCTTGACCAGGCCGCGGTTGGCCAGCGCGGCGAGCGCGTCCGGCGTGAGCGCGAGCAGGTCGGCGTCTTCTCACCTGAGCTTCTCCGCGACGAACTCGGCCAGCTCGCCCGGCGTCATCGCGCCGACGTGGGCGCCGGCGTTCGGCGAGGCGCTGGCGCCAGCGCGCGGTCGTAGGCCGGGTTGGCCTCCTCGTCCAGCGCCGCCAGGCCCAGCACGTGGGTGCCCTGCTCGACGCAGGCCCTGCACCGTGCGGACCAGGTGCGCCGCGTTGCCGCCCTCGTAGAAGTCGGTGATCACGCGACGATCGCGCGGCGCGGGCTGTCGATGAGCCCGCGCGCCGTACGCCGACGGCCGGGCGATGTCGGTGCCGCCGCCGAGCTGGACCTTCATCAGCAGCTCGACCGGGTCGTCGACGTCGCGGGTCAGGTCGACGACGTTGGTGTCGAACGCGATCAGGTGCGTCCTGCAGCCCGGGCAGCCCCCACAGGCAGGCCGCGGTGACCGCGGAGTGGATCACCGAGCTCGGCCATCGACCCGGACTGGTCGACCAGCAGGATGACCTGCCACTGCTCCACGTGCCGGCGGGTGCGCGAGACGAACTTCGGGCTGCTCGATCGCGAGCCGCCGCTCTTCGGGCTGGTAGTGCCGCGAGGTTGGCCCGGATCGTGGCCCGGAAGTCGAAGTTGCGCGAGTTGCGGTGGACTGCTCGGCCGGCGGCCCGCGTGCCGGTGAACGACTGCCGCACCTCGGTGCGCGAGCTTCTCCATCAGCTGCCGCGACCACCGCCTCGACGATCCGCGGGCCATCGCGAGCACCTCGGGGTTCATCAGGTGCTTGGTCCGCAGCACCGCCCGCAGCAGGGCCGGGTTCGGCTCGATCCGTGGCAGCACAGCGGGATCGGTGACGACGTCGGTGATCTCGTACCGTTCGACCGCGTCGCGCTCCAGCCGTTCGATCGTCTCCCTGGGGAACAGCCGGTGGATCTCGTCGAGCCAGTCGACGGTCTGCAGCACCGAGTCCTCACCGCCGCCCTTGCGCACGCCGCGTTCGGCCAGCTCGGGATCGCGCCCGTAGAGCCACTCCAGCGCGGCGTCCTGGCGTGCCGCGTCGCCCTGCAGGCCGCCGGTGCAGCGGGAGGCGGGTTCGCCGAGGATCAGCCGCCAGCGTTCCAGATCTGGTCATGCCAGCCCGCCCTTCACCAGCAACGCCTCGACACGTCGTTCCACCGCCAGCGCCTCCGGCCACGACCATCGGATCGGTGGTCGAGGCGGGTGATGCCCTTGGCGCTGCCCGCCGACGCCGCGGTGGGCGAGGACCGTCGCTGCGATCGTCTCCCGTTCCCTCGGCGGAAAATAGCTGAAGGCGAGCCGCAAAGCGGGCAACGCCACCAGGAACTCGTCCTCGGTCATCGCGCTCACGAGCTCGTCCAGCACCCCGACCAGCTCAGGGCTCGCCAGCACCTCCTCGCGTGCCACCGCGAACAGCCCGGCCAGCCAGTCGCCGAGCGTCTCGATGCCGCGCACCTGCCCGCAGCGTCCGGGTTCGTGCCCAGCGCCCACGCGAGCCCGAGCGCCGCACCGCGCAGGTCCGGCGGCGCCTGCACGTCGTTGCTCACGCGGGTCGCCACGCCCGTGACGTCCGCCGTGTCCAGCGACAGCGCGGATTTCGCGTGCAGCACAGCGTCCCTGGTCGCCGCCATCGTCCGCAGCCGGTTCTGGTCAGCAGGCGCGGGCCCGCCGTGCAGCCCCTCGATCAGCCACAGCACCCTGGTCGTGGCCGCGTCGATCACCGCGCCCAGCAACGGGTCCTTCCTGGTGCCGAACAACCTGTCGTGCCGCCACAGGCCGAGCACCCCGCTCAGCACGTGGCCCAGTGCCGCGAGATCGCCGGTCTCCTTGACGCCCTCGTTGAGAGATTCCTTGACCCTGCTGGACAACGTCGAGATCCCGCACAGCACGACGTCGAACAGGATCCCGGCGAGCTGGTCCAGTCCCGCGTGCCGGGCCCGGCGTTCCAGCGCCACCCCGGCGGCTTCCTCCAGCGTGGCGCCGTTCTCGGCGGCCTCGATCAACGCCGCGAGCTGTTCCTGCACCGGCCGGAGCACCCACTGCTCGTCCAGCTGTGGCCGCGTGCCCTCCGACGGCCCGCTCGTGCGCTCGAAGCCGGGAATCCGCAGCACCCGCAGCCGATGCAGAATCCTGCTGCGCTCCAACGCTTCCGCGTCCGTGAGGTCGAGCGCGACCTTGCCCTCGTGGTCGAGCCCGTGCGCGCGGAGCAGCTCCTGCACGGCGTCGACCAGCGGCGGCGCCGGCGTGCTCGGGTGCAGCCGCCCGACCCGGTCGCCCCGCAGCGCGCCGATCATCTCGACGAGTGCCGGGTGCGCGCCGGGCTGCAGCGTGCCGCGCCGGGTCCACGGCGGTGGCTGCGTCAGGTCCTCGGAGACCAACGCGCTGGCCAGCCCGTCCAGCACGTCGGTGCGCGCGAGGTTTTCGTGCCCGCGCAACCTCGCCAGCGCGCCTGCCTGGGTGTGCGCCGCGATCAGGTCCGCCGTCGACACCGGCTGTCGCCTCCCGCGCAGCCGGGCCGCCACCGACTCGACCAGCCAGTCCGCCGCTCGGCGCGGCCCGTTCTCCCAGACCTGCTGGTAGTAGCCGGGCGACGGCATGCCGGACTGGTACCCGGTGAAGGCGTCCAGCCGTGCGTGCGAGTACGGCACGAGGTAACTGGCGCCTCTCTCGCGTTCCGGCACCTCCGGCCACTCCGTGCTACCGGTGAGCATCTCCTTGAGCGCGGCGGTGTGGAAGCCGCCGGTGACCACGACGACCGGTCGGCCGTCAGCGTGCTTCACCGCTGCCCGCACCCAGCGCGCCATGTACTCCTCACGAGCCGAGTCGCCGTCGTCCGCGCTCGCCGTGCCGCGCAACAGGTCGAAGTACTCGGCGAGCCCCTTCGGCTCGGCCTCGCACTCGAAGAGGTGGTCCCACAACACGTCCACGTTGTCGACCGCGAACTCGGCACACAGCCGCTCGACCACCTCGGCGTACCGCAGCTCCGCGTCGGCGTACCTGTTGCTGACATCCCGGAACGCCTCGTGCCACGCGGGCAGGTCGATGAACCTGACCTCCGCCCCGCACCGGCGCGCCTCGGTGATCGCCACCCACTCCGGCGAGTAGTCGCAGAACGGCGCCCACGACGCGTGCTCGTCCGAGTAACTGAACAACGCCACCGGCAGCTCGTGCCCGAGCAGCAACTCGTCGATGCGCTCGTTGAAGTCGGCCGGTCCCTCGATCAGCACGTACGCGGGCTGCTGCTCCTCGATCGTGGCGGCGACCAGCCTGGCACAGGCGGGACTGTGGTGCCGGACGCCGACGAACACGGCATCCGTCCGGTCGGTTTCCATCAGCCGGGCAGCAGGTGCCGAGCCTGGTGCAGCTCCTGCCACTGCTTCCCCTTGCGGCGCGGCGCGTGCTGCTCCAAGTAGCGCCGCAGCCGGGCCAGGTCCTCCGCGTTGTCCTTGGCCGCCGTCCCCGCCAGGCACTCGACGACGTCCGCGGCCGATCCGGTCTCGCCGCGCAGGAACCACCCGCGCAACCCGACCGCGTGCGCCACCGACACCGCCTCGGCCGTGCTCATGACGGTGGTGAGCCGGTCGTTGCCCTCGCGCAGGTCGCGGAACGTCCGCACCAGGACCTCCAACACGTCCCGCTTCAGCGCGAGCTCGACCCCGGAACGCTCCAGCAGCTTCGCGGCCTCCTGCTCGACCAGCGCCAGCTCGGTGTCGAAGTCCGCGATCGGGAACACCGTCTCGAAGTTGAACCGCCGCTTCAGCGCGGCGCTCATCTCGTTGACCCCGCGGTCCCGCGTGTTCGCCGTGGCGATCACGTTGAACCCGTCCCGCGCGAACACCATGCCGTCCGGGCCGTTCAGCTCCCCGATCGCCATCACACGATCCGACAGCAACGACAGCATGCAGTCCTGCACCTCCAGCGGGCAGCGCGTGATCTCCTCGAACCGCACCACCTTGCCCTCGGCCATGCCACGCAGCATCGGCGCGGGCACCAGCGAGCGGGGCGAGGGGCCTTCGGCCACCAGCAGCGCGTAGTTCCACGAGTACTTGATCTGGTCCTCGGTGGTGGCCGCACCGCCCTGGATGGTCAGCGTCGACTCGCCGCAGACCGCCGCCGCGATCAGCTCGGACAGCAACGACTTGGCCGTGCCCGGCTCGCCGACGAGCATCAGTCCCCGGCTGGTGGCCAGCGTGACCAGCGCTCTGTCCACAAGGGACGGATCACCGACGAACTTCCTGGTGATGCCACGCTTGTCGTCGCCCACCACGAACCGGCGCGCGGCTTCGAGGCTCAACGCCCAGCCGGGCGGCTTCGGCGCGATGTCGGAGTCGCGCAGCAGGGCGAGCTCGTCGGCGTAGCGCACTTCCGCGGGCGGGCGCTGCATCGTCTGGATGCTGGTCATGGCTGCAGGGACTCCAGTTCGGCGAGGAGCTCGGAGGTCGTGATCGGGTCGACGTCGTAGGTGGGAGGGGCGTCCTTCGGGGCGGACCAGTCGCCGCGACCGCTGGGCGAGTACCACACACTGGTGAAACTGATCTCGGGGAACTCGTCGACGAGGCCGATGATGATGCCGGGGTCGAGGCGGGCGACGAGTGCGGCGCCGTCCGGGAACGGGCGGGTGATCCAGCACTCGACGCCGGCGTCCTGCGGTTCGCCGCGGACCCAGCCCTTCTTCGTGAGGCCGAGGATCTTGCCGAACGGGTAGGGGGTGTCGACGTACTTCGAGATCCGGGTGAGCAGGTCCTCGCCGGGCGCCAGGAGGTGCAGCGGGCGGCCCAGCTGGCCGGAACGGCTGCAGGATCTCGTAGTCGGCGAAGACCTCGCCCCAGGCGCCGCCGCAGTCCCGCAGGTCCGCCACGTGGGCGACGCGAACGCTTGCGCTCTCGGGCAGCGTGATCTCGTCGTCGGTGGCATCGGCCAGCGTGCGGTCTTCGGCCAGACGGAACGGAGACGCCCGCGTCGGTGATCCACACCAGGCGGCGGACCAGGTGCCAGAGCAACGGGTGGGCGGCGAGAACCGTCAGGAACTCGTCGGCGGTCCACGTGCGCTGGTCGACCATGGCCCGCTCGAGGCGCTGGATCTGGTCGGACGCGATGGTGCGGACGTCCTTCTTCAGCGCCACGAACCGCTTGTGCTCCAGCGGCGCGAGGTCCTGGTCGTCCTTGGCGCCGGGCTTCGGCAGGTCCTTGCGGCGCTTGCCGTCCGGGTCGAGGACGAAGGGCTTGAGCTGTTCGTCGAAGCCGACGGTGAACCGGCGCGGACCCGTAGTCGATCACCAGGGTCGCGGCGTCGTCGAGGCCGAGGCGGGGGACGAGCCGGTCGGACAGCTGATCGGGGACAGGCCCAGCTCGGCGGCGATCTGGGCGATCTTCTCCCTGGCGCGCTCGCTTGAGGCCGTCGAACTTCACCTTCTCGCGCGATGCTGTTCAGGTGCGACAGCGCCACCTCGGTGCCGATGTCGGCGAGCACGTCGAGGCCCGCGACGGCTCGGGCGTGCTGGCTTTCGCCCGGCCAGTTGCGGATCAGTGGGGACAGGCGCGCGGACCGTGGAGTCGTCGCCGAACCAGCCGAGCGCCGTCAGTGCCCAGTTCTCCTTCGACGGTCCGCCTGCCTGTTGCCAGGCCTCGAAGACCGCCCACGCGAACGCCGCCAGCGAATCCCGGTCGAGCGCTTCGCGGGCGATGGGCAGTCCCGCGTAGACCTCGCCCGGCTTGGACAGAGCGGCCGTCATCAGCAGATGGGCGGCGGCTTCGGCGGACAGGGCGTGCTTGCGGTCGCGCAGGAGGACCTGGGGCAGCAGGCGGGTGTCCGCCCACTCACCGATCACCGGCAGCCTGGCGGGCAGCACGTCGACCGGGTCGACCGACAGCACGACGTCGATCGCGGGCCCGGCGCCACAGGACGCGGCGATGGCGGCCACGTCCACGCCGAGGCCGTGCAGGTGACGCAGGGCCGCTTCGGCGTTGCGGCGGCTGGTGCCCGGCTTCCCCGCGGCCGCGGGGATGAGGAGACGGGCTGCCTGGTCGCGGTGCCGGGCCAGCCACTCGATGCCCCAGCGCCTCGGCTGCTTGGTCTTGGCGAACCAGCCTGCCATCACGGCGGCCACGTCGACCGTGGCGAAAGGCAGCAGCACCACCCCGTTCGTCGCGGGGCTCGACTGGGCCATCCGCACGAGGGCGGGTTCGGCTTCGACGCCGAACTTGGCGGCGAGCATCTTGCCCCAGTCCTCGACGCCGTAGCTGTAGTTCGGCTGCCAGTCCGCCAGCAGGTGCCGCACCTCGTCCACGGGGGCGAGGAGGAACAGGTCGTTGTCGTAGTAGCCGATGGTGCCCGCCTGGTAGTCCGCGAGCAGCTTCCGCCAGTCGTGGTGCTCCGAGAGCCGCTCGGCGCCGCACTCCAGCCACACCTCGTGTTCGCCCGGCTCCCACACCACGACCGGGTCCGGTACTGGAAGATCCGACAGCACGACGGGCTTCACCGGCGGCCTGCGGTTCAGCCACGGCGGTGACGCCAGCAGCGGCGGCAGCTGGTCCGCGTGAGCTTCCGGCATGGTCTCCACCTCGGACTCGGCGAGCACCGCGGCGACCTCGGCCGACACCGTGAGGGACGGGTTCGCCAGCAGGTGCGCCTGCAGCAGCTGCCGGATCTCCTCACCTGCCGACACCCGCTCCGACAGCAGCCGGAGGGCCCGCATCGGGAACGCTGCCATCGCGGACAGCAGCGCCGGGCGCACGTACTTCGTGTCGTGGCGGTCGAGCAGGATCGTGAACGCCTCGTCGGTGGGCAACGCCGCGAGCACCTTCAGCACCAGCTTGCGGCTGTCCGCGACCTGATAGTCGCCGTCGAGGTCGTCTGCGAGCAACGGCGCGACGGACGGCCCCAGCACGTACACCGCCGTGTACAAAATGAAGGCCGCACGGGTCAGCGACTGCTGGGCGTTCTCGTAGCCTTTGAAGCTGCCGGCCGTGCACGGCAGCAGCCACCACCGGCTGGGCGTGTAGGTCTGCTTGCACACCTCGGCGAACCAGTCTGCCCGCGAGGGCACCAGATACGACCGCAGCTCCTTCACCGTGGCCGTCGCGTCCAGGCTGTCCAGCGCAGCCTCCGCGGCCTGGCGCGACGCGTCGTCCGCGACCGAGAGCGCGTACCGGACGGTGGTGAGCATCCGGCCTTCAGGTTCGTTGGCCGACGTCTGGAACTGGCCGCGCCGGGGCTGCAGGCGGACGTCGGTCCACTTCCCGCGGTACCACTGCTCCGAGAAGGTCAGCCCCATGTGCTCGACGACCGCGACGGCGGCGAACGCGAGGCCGTGGTCGGCGATCCAGGCGTGCACCGAGGGCACGCCGGACGACATGATGACCGCGATCGCCGCGGCACCAACCGGATTCGGCTGTCCGGCGAGATGCTCGCGGACCGCGCTCACCAGCTCCGGCTTCGAGCCTGTGGTGGACAACGCCTGCTCGATCACGTCGGCCTGCTCGACGATCTGCTGCCGGGCCTTCGTGGCCAGCGCCGCGTCGACGGAGAACTCCGGCGCCGGGTCGAACCCGCGCTGCCGCACCACGTCCCGCAGCCACGCCTTGGGCATCACCCAGGTGTTCTCGTCCACCACGACGGGAGCAGCCGCGGGCTTGCGGGCCACGGGAGCGGTGGCCTCGGCGGCTACCGTGGCGACGGGAGCGTCCGCCTGCGCGGCCGAACCCGTCTCCCGGTAGCCCTTCTTCTCCTTCTCCGCCACCAGTTTCGCGACGTGCGCCTGCGGCCGCCTCCACGGACGGGAGCTCCTTGGTCTGGGTCTGTCCGGCCGTCTCCAGCCGTCCGAACCGGACGGTCACCGCGTCGCCGTCCTGGCCGATCTCCCAGAACTTCGCCGAGCTGCCCGAGATGAGCTCCCACCTGCGCATCACGAGACCCCCTGAGTCGCGAGCAGGGACTCCAGCTCGGACAGGAGCTCGGAGGCGGTGATCGGGTCCACCTCGAAGCTGGCCGGGCCGCCGTCCTGCGGCGCGCGCCAGGAACCCTGGTCGTCCGGGGAGAACCACAGCTCGGTGAAGCTCACCTCGGGGAACACGTCGACCGCTCCCACCGCGATGCCCGGATCGAGTCCGGCGACCAGTGAGCCACCGGCGGGCAACGGGCGGGTGATCCAGCATTCGACGCCCGCGTCCTGGGGTTCGCCGCGGACCCAGCCGTGCTTGGTCAGGCCGAGGATCTTGCCGACCGGCACGGGGTGGCCGAGGTACTTCTGGAGCTGCGGGACGTGGGGTTCGCCGGGGGTGAAGGCGTGGACCGGGCGGCCCAGCTGGGGGAACGGCTGGAGGATCTCGTAGTCCGCGAAGATCTCGCTCCAGGCGGACAGGGAGCCCTCCAGTTCGACCGGGTGCGCCACGCGAATCGCGGCGGTGCCCGGGAGAGTCACCTCGTCGTCGGTCTCGCCCGCGAGCGTGCGGTCCTCGGCGAGGCGGAAGGTGAGCCCCGAGTCGGTGATCCAGACGAGGCGGCGCACGATGTGCCAGAGCAACGGGTGCGCGGCCAGGACCGTGTGGAACTCGTCGGCGGTCCAGGTGCGCTGGGTGACCATGGCGCGTTCCAGGCGGTGGATCTGGTCGCCTGCCACCGTGCGGACGTCCTTCTTCAACGCGCCGAAGCGCTTGTGCTCGGCGGGGGCCAGCTCCTGGTCGTCACGCGCGCCCGGCTTGGGGAGTTCCTTGCGGCGCTTGCCGTCGGGGTCGAGCACGTAGGGCCTGAGGTGTTCGTCGAAGCCCACGGTGAACCGGCGGGACCCGTAGTCGATCATCAGGGTGGCGGCCTCGTCGAGGCCGAAGCTGGGCACGAGGCGGTCGGCGAGCTGGTCGCGGGTCAGGCCGAGCTCGGCGGCGATGTCGGCGACCTTCTCCTGGGCGCGGGCCTTGAGCGCCTTGAACTTCACCTTCTCCGCGATGCCGTTGAGGTGGGTCAGCGCGACCTCGGTGCCGATCCCGGCCAGCACGTCGAGGCCCGTCACGGCCTTGGCGTGGGCGCTTTCGCCCGGCCAGGCGCGGATGAGCGGGGAGAGGCGGCGGACGGTCTCGTCGTCGCCGAACCAGCCGAGAGCGTGCAGAGCCCAGCCGTCCTTGGCCGGCGCACCCATGCCCTGCCAGTGCTCGAAAACCGTCCACGCGAACTCGGCGAGCGATGCGGGGTCGCACACCTCGACGGCCTGGGACAGCCCCGCGTAGACGGCGTCCGGCTTGGACAGTGCGGCGGTCATCAGCAGAGCGCGGGCGGCTTCGGCCGACAGCGCGGACTTCCGGTCGGCCAGCAGGATCTGGGGGAGCAGGCGGGTGTCTGCCCACTCACCGATCACCGGCAGCTTCGACGGCAACACGTCGAGCGGGTCCACGTCGATCAGGGTGCGGACGGCCGTTTCCGCGGCGCCGGACACGAGCGCGAGCACGTCCACGCCCTCGGACAGGTGCAGGTGGCGCAGTGCGATCTCGGCGTTGCGGCGGCGTGGTCCGGGGGCACCCAATGCCAACGGCAGCAACAGATGGGCGGCGGCTTCGCGGTGGCGGGCCAGCCAGTCGATGGCGAAGACACGAGCGCTCTTGAGGCGCACCAGCCAGTCCGACATCATCTCGGCGACCTCGGGCGTCGCGTACGGGAGCAGCACCACACCGGCCGACTGAGGGTTGGCCGAGGCGATGCGCAGCACGGCCGGGAGGGCGTCGAGCCCGAAGCGTGCGGCGATCCGCCTGCCCCAACTCTCGCCGTCCCAGTTGTAGTGCGGCTGCCAGACGGCGAGCAGCGGCCGTGCCAGTTCCTCCGGGCCGTTCAGGAACATCGAGTAGTCGCGGTACTCGTTCCGGCCCGCCCGGATCTGATCGGCCAGCCGCTCCCAGTCGTCGTAGTGGTAGTTCGCCCCGTAGCAGGCCCACTCGGCCCACTCGGCGCGCTCGCCGTCCAGCCAGGTGATGTGCGCCGCGGGAACCGGGACATCGTTCAGCACCAGGGGCTTGGGCTGCGGGCGGGCGTGCGTCCACGGCGGCTCGGCCAGCACCCGCGGCAATGCGGCGGCGGGTGCGTCGGGCACGACGAGCGAACCGGCCTCGGCGAGCAGTTCAGCTGTCTCCGTGGGCAGCTCCAGGTCCGGATGCGTCGTCATGTGCGCGCGGAGCAGGTCGCGCGCGTCCGAGTCCTCGGCCGCGCGTGCCGCCAGCAGCCGGGCCGCCCGCAGCGGAAACGCGGACATCGCGGCCAGCAACGCGGGTCGCACGTACTTCTCGCGCTGCCGGTCCAACAGGATCGTGAACGCCTCGTCGGTCGGCAACGCGGTCAGCACCTTGATCCCGAACCTGCGGTAGTCCGCGCCCCACGCCACCTCGGTGTCCAGCTCCTGCGCCAGCAACGGCGCGATCACGGGCCCCATCGTGTGCAGCGCGGTGTACATGCTGACCGACGACCGGATCAGACGACGATCGAGCACGCCGGCGAGCTCGGCCACCGTGCTCGCCGTGCACTGCACCATCCAGCTCAGGCTTTCGGACTGCGGCTCGCTGCTCGCCTCCTCGTACCAGTCACGCCGTGTCGGCACCAGGAAGGCCCGCACGACGCGGTCGAACCACGAGGTGTCGAACTTCTCCAGCTCCGCGACGGCGGCGTCGTACGTCGCGGAGTCCGCGACCGCCAGCGCGGCGCGGACCTGGATCAGGGCTCGGCCGTGCGTGCTGTCCGGCGCGATGTTCCACAGCAGCTCATTGGTCAGGTAGGCGTCGAACCGGCGCCCCGTCTGCCCGTCCACGTAGCCACGGACGAAAACCTTGGCGTAGAGCAGGATGGCCGCGGTCGCGAACGGCAGGCCGTGCTCCGAGATCCAGCTGTGCACAGGTGGCTCGAAGGCGTCGACCACTATTCGCGCGAGTGCCGCGGCGCCCAGCGGATCGGGCCGCCCGTCGAGGTGGTCGAGCAGCACCCGCGCCAGGTCCTGGTCCGAGCGTGGGTCGTCCCGCACCCCGGCGATCTGCTGTGCGCGGTCCGCCACCAGGTCGCGGAACTCCCGCACACTGGCGGAATCCACCGCGAACCGCGGTAAGGGCTCGCGGTCCCGCCGCCGCGCCGCCTGACGCAGCCACTCGGAGGGCATCACCCACGTGTCCTCGTCGGCCACCGAGGGCTTGGCAGCCGGAGCCGCGGGAGCGACCGGAGCCGACGCCTCCGCGCCGACGCTCCGGTACCCCTTCTTCTCCTTGTCCGCCACCAGCTTCGCGACGTGCGCCTCGGCCGCGTCGTCCGACGCGAGCTCCTTTGTCTGGGCCTGGCCTGCCGTCCCCAGCCGTCCGAACCGGACGGTCACGGTCGTCCCGTCCCGCCCGACCTCCCAGAACTTCGCCGAGCCGCCCGCGACGAACTCCCACCTGCGCACCGCCGTTACCCCCCAGGTCCAAGACGAAAGCTGATGTCCTCGGACCGTACTCAGGGGGTCTGACAATTTTCGGCGATCAGGGGAAAGCGCTGCTCAGAGCTCCCACCAGACCGCCGTGTCCGGCGGAAGGAGCAGCTGGCCGTCGCGCACGCCGTAGTACGACGACGCCAGGGCCACCGCGCCCGGATCCGGCAACGACACGACCGAACCCGACAGGTTCACCGCGCACGCGATGCCGCGCCCGTCAGCACGCCGTTCGAACCACAGCACGTCCGCCGGCCCGTCGACCCACGCCACGCCGTCGCCCGCACCCAGCGCGGGGTGCTCCCGGCGGACGCGCAAAGCGTTGCGGTAGAAGGACAACATCGAGTCCTGGTCCGGAACCTGCGCCTCGACGCTGAGCTTCGCCCAGTCGGCGGGCTGCGGCAGCCACGACCCACCCGAGCCGAATCCCAGGGAAGGCCCCGAGACGGACCACGGCAACGGCACCCGGCAGCCGTCGCGGCCGCGTTCGGTGTGCCCGGACCGTTCCCACATCGGGTCCTGCAGCACGGAGTCGGGCAGGTCGAGCACCTCGGGCAGCCCGAGCTCCTCGCCCTGGTACAGGTACACCGAACCCGGCAACGCCAGCATCAACGCCAGAGCCGCGCGCGCTCGCCGCACACCGGTCTCACCGCCGCCGTACCGCGTCACGTGCCGCTGCACATCGTGGTTCGACAGCACCCACGTAGTAGGTGCACCGACCGGCGCCACCGCGGCCAACGACGAGTCGATCACCGACCGCAGCGCCTCGGACGTCCACTCTGCCGTGAGGTAGTGGAAGTTGAACGCCTGATGCATCTCGTCATCACGCAGGTACAGCGCCGTGCGCTCGGCCGAAGGCGTCCACGCCTCCGCCACCAGCACGCGTTCACCCGGATACGAGTCGACCACGGCACGCCACTCGCGGTGGATCTCGTGCACGCCGTCCTGGTCGAAGAACGGCAACGCCTCCGTGCCCAGCAGCTTCAGCTGGTCGGCGTGCCCGATGTCGGGCAGCCCCGGAGCCTTGATCATCCCGTGCGCCACGTCCACCCGGAACCCGTCGACACCGAGGTCCAGCCAGAACCGCAGGATCGACAGGAACTCGGAACGCACCTCCGGCAGGTCCCAGTTCAGGTCCGGCTGCTCGGGCGCGAACAGGTGCAGGTACCAGGATCCGTCGGCCACGCGGGTCCACGCCGGCCCGCCGAACACCGACTCCCAGTCGTTCGGCGGCTGGTCGCCGACGCCCTCGCGGAACATGTAGCGCTCACGACCACGGCCCGCCAGCGCCTCCTGGAACCAGACGTGCTGGTCGGAGCTGTGGTTGGGCACGATGTCGACGATCACGCGGATACCGAGGTCGTGCGCGTCCGAGACCAGCGAACGCACGTCGTCGAGCCCCCCGAACATCGGGTCCACGGCGCGGTAGTCGGCCACGTCGTAGCCACCGTCGGCCTGGGGCGACGCGTAGAAGGGGGTGATCCACACCGCGTCGACGCCCAGGTCGCGCAGGTAGGGCAGGCGTGAGCGGATGCCGGGCAGGTCGCCGACGCCGTCGCCGTCCGAGTCGGCGAAGCTGCGCACGTAGACCTGGTAGATGACGGCGTGTCGCCACCAGTCCTGGGACATGTCCTTGCCTTCCGTCTGGGTGGGTCAGCGGTCCAGGAAAGACGTTGCAAAAGTTTTCCGCAAGTCTGCTTGAGGATGAGTCACACCTCAGGGCAAGATCTGCAAACTTTTGCAGCCCGGAATATTGCGTTGCGCCGCCGCACCACGATCCGCCAGAGTGATCGCAACGAACCGGAGAAAGGATCCAGCCGTGATGCAACACATGCGCCATCAGCACGTCTGGTGCTCCTCGGCATGATCTGAGCTCATGTCCCGGGGAGCCGTCCCGTCGCACACAGCGACGAGGCGGCTTTTTTGTTGCCCGTTGGTCCAATTGGCACGGACGCCGCGCTCTGGACGCGGAGATCGAGGTTCGAGTCCTCGACGGGCAGCTGTGGCCGAAGCCGAAGCAGTCGAGGCGCCAGGTTGTGGTCCTGGTCGAAGCCGGTGCGAGTCCGGTCGGTCACCCCAACGCACGTGACCCGGTGGTCATCCGGAGCTCATATCTCCGGAGAGCCTGGTTCGACACCAGGACGTGCGACCGAGAGCAGGGCTTCGTGCAGGACGCCGTTGGTGGCCAGCACGAAGCCCTCGCCGAGCACCGTGACGCGGCCGCCTGCCTCCTCCACGAGCACCGGCAGGCACGCCAGGTCGAACTCGTCCAGGTCCGCGCCCGCGACGACCACGGCGTCCACCTCGCCGGTGACGAGGCGCAGCACCGAGTTCGTGTTGTCCACCACCACACACCGCTCCAGCACCGGCTTCTCCCTGCCGAGCAGGCACACCCGTGCGCCGTCGACGGAGTCCTGAGTGGACACACGGGCGGTGATCTCGCGATCACCGGTGAGGACCCGGCACCCGATACCGCGCCCGGCCGCCATCGTGAGATTCAGTGACGGCAACGCGGACACCGCGACCGCCGGGCCGTGCTCGTCCTCCAGGGCCAGGTCCACCGAATAGGTCGGCCTCCTGCGCACGAAGTCCGCGGTGCCGCTGATCGGGTCGATCAGCCAGCGCCGACCCGAGGTGCCACGCAGTTCAGGACGTTCCTCACCGAGGACGCCATCGTCGGGCACGGCCTCGTGCAGCCGCCGGCGCACCAGGTCCTCGATCGCCAGGTCGGTCGCCGTGACCTCGCTGCCGTCCTTCTTGTGCCGCACGTGCGGGGTGTCCGCGGCGAACGCCGTCGCCGCCATCTCCGCCGCCTCTCGTACGATTCCCAACGCCAGGTGCAGGTCCGTCCACATGGTGCGCAAGCCTGTCGGCGCCCAACATCGACGCGTCGGAGTCGCCGTTCACCCGGATCGAGGACGAGCTCGCGGCACTGCGCGAGACCCCGCCGAAGGTCGTGCGGCATGATATCGAGCTCGTGCACGGCTATGTGCCGCCGATGTTGCGAGACCGGCATCGCCTGTTCGACGCGGTGGAGCACTACTGGCGACACGCGATCGCGGAGCACTGGAACCGGATGCGCATGATCCTCGAAGCCGACATCGCGCATCGCGGGCGCGTGCTGGCGCAGGGCGGTCTCGCGGCGATGTTCTCGGACATCTCCAGCCGGATCACGTTCGACAGCCCGATCGCACGGGTGCGGATCGCCGGCGTCCAGCCGTACCGCGTCGAGACCGGGGGGCGTGGGCTCACGCTGGTGCCGACGGTGTTCATCCGGCACACCGCGGTTCCCGTCGACCGGTCGCGGCCGCCACTGCTGCTCTACGCCGCGCGCGGCGTCGGCACCCTGTGGGAGACCGGCCGGGTTCGCGGTCCCGCGGCGCTGGCGGGCGTGCTCGGGCAGGTGCGCGCGGATCTGCTGGCCGAGCTGGAGGAGCCGCGTTCGTCCACGGACGTCGCACGGCGCACCGGCGTCACGACCTCCTCGGTGAACCAGCACCTGCGGGCGTTGCGCGACGCGGGCCTGCTGATCTCGCAACGCCACGGCCGCAGCGTTCTCTACGCACGGAGCGAGCTCGGCGACGCGCTGGTGCGTGGTTCCCGCAGTGTGGAACAGGGAAGCGGTCGGCCGCGCACGTCGTTTGAACGGACATGAGCGACTTCGCGGATGACTGGCAGACGTGGAAGACGGAACGGGAGCGCAAACTGGCCGACCCGTACGGATGGCTGGCGCTGACCTCGCTTGACTGGCTTGAGGCCACGCCACGTTCCTATGACGGCATACCGGGCGTGTGGTGGCAGGACGACGACGAAGCGCACTTCGACCCGCAGGGCGCCGACGCGACCTACCAGGGCCAGAAGCTCACCGAACCGAAAAGCTTCAAACTGATCCAGAGCGGCGCGGGCACCCGCGTCAAAGCCGGCGACGTGGAGATCGAGATCGCCCGCCGCGGCGGCTACCTGATCCGCGTGCACGACCCGAAATCCCAGGTCCTCCAGGACTTCCGGGGTGTGCCGACCTACGAACCGCAAGAGAACTGGGTGCTCGAAGGCGTCTACGAGCCGTTCGACACGCCTATCCCCACGACCGTCGGTGCGGTCGTGGAGGGCCTAAGCCACGTCTATGAGTCGCCGGGCCGTGTCCGCTTCCAGTACGGAGGCGCGGAGCACACGCTGACGGCGTTCAACGGCTACAACGGCGGCCTGAACATCCTCTTCACCGACGCCACCAGCGGTGTCACGACCTACGCGGCGAACCGGGAGATCGAGACGACACCGGTCGACGGCAAGGTCGTGCTCGACTTCAACCGCGCGTTGAACCTGCCGTGCGCGTTCACCTACTACGCGACCTGCCCGCTGCCGCCTGAGGGCAACCACCTGCCGTTCGCGATCGAGGCCGGCGAGAAGACGCCGTACGAGCAGGGTTAGAAGAACTCGTCCAGCAACCGGTACCAGTACAGCTTCGACTCATCTGGGGTGAGGCCGCAGGCGCGGTCGAACGCGGCTACGGCTTCCTCGTCCAGTTCACGATGCGCCAACGCGATGTCATGGTGCCGATCGGCAACGCCCAGCCGTCCCACGTCGATCAGCACGGCAGAACCGTCCGGCCGCAGCAGCACGTTCGGCGGGCAGAAGTCCCCGTGCGCCACCACGAGATCCTCCGATGGCGGCGCCAGCGAGACCAGCCGCTCGAACAGTTCCGTCGGCGTGGCACCAAGATGTTCGTCGTCGAAGTCGTCCGGATCCACGAGACCCGCCTCGACGTTACGCCGCGCCTTCTCCAGTTGAACCGCGATCCGCGCGTTGAACGGGCACTCGGCCACCGGCAGCGCGTGCAACTCACGCAGCACAGTTCCCATGACCGTGCCCACGAGCACCGGGTCGACGGAAGACAGTGACGGCGCCCCCACGTCGGCGAGCGTCAGCCAGCCGTCCTGGAACGAGATGATCTCCGGCACCTCGAACCGCGAGCCCAGCCATCGCAGCCGTTCGTGCTCATCCGCCGCATCTCGCTTCACGTACCGGCCGTCCACGAACCAGACGTGCCCGGACTGCCCTTCCCCAGGTATCTCCACGCCCGGCATTCTGCCGTCAAGCGCCCGATATCACGTTCAGGGCGCGCACCGTGTCCGTTCAGCGGTGAGCAGAACGGCCTTGACCTCCAGTAATCTGGAGGTTCGATGCTGGTCCACATGACGATCAAGTACCTCACGCACGCTGTCCGCATCCTGTTCGGAGCGCTGTTCGCCTTCTCCGGGTTCGCCGGGCTCTTCGGCCTGGGATCGCAGTCGATGGAGGGCATGCCCGCCGAGGCGGTGGCGTTCGCCACCGCTCTCGGCGAAAGCGGGTTCATCATGCCGGTGAGCAAGGTGGTCGAGCTGGTGGCCGGGATCATGTTGCTGGCCAACAGGTTCACACCGCTCGCGCTCGCGTTGCTGGCACCGCTCGTGGTCGGCATCTTCGGGTTCCACGTGCTGCTGGCGCCCGAGGGCGTGATCATGGCCGTGGTGATCGCGCTCGCCGAGGTCTACCTGGCGTGGGCCTACCGTGACGCGTTCAAGCCGATGTTGACGTGGCGTCACTCGCAGGCGATGCCGTCCTTGTCGTTGTCCAAGCCGTAGATGTCGGAGCCGACGACCCGGATCGGGCCCGCGACGTACGCGGGTCCGTTGCCGCTGCCGCCCGCACAGTCCACATCGGACGCGATCGGCACGCAACCGCTGTAGTTCTTGTCGCAACTTGGTGCGGGGGCCGGCGGGGGAACCGGCGCGGGCTGGGGGTTCGGCTTGGGTTGCGGCTGTGGTTGCGGCTGGGGCTGGGGGTTCGGCTTCGGCTGTGCGACCGCCGGGGGAGTGGTGGTCGTAGTCGTTGTCGTCGTGGTGGTAGTCGTGCTCGTCGTGGTCGTGGTGCTGCTCGACGGCGCCACGACCTTCGACGTCGTGGTGGTGGTCGGCGCGGCGGCCAATGGCGACGTCCTGTTGTCGGGAGAGCCGCCGATCGCGGCACCGATCACACCGATGGCGAGGAAGAACGCGAGGACGCTGGCCGCCCCGATCGCGACCGGTGCCACCCACGGCTTGGGCCTCCCGACCGGCACCGCCGCGCCGTTAGGCACCCTGCGGGGCATTTGCAGGACGATCTGCAGCAGGCCGTTGTTGCCGCGCCGCACGGTCGCTGTGCATCCGGTGGCGCCACCACTGGACTCGACGTGCATCAGCACCGGTGCGTACCGCTGCGACATCAGGAAGGTCAGCTCGCCGACCCGCTGACCGTCCAGGCGTACCTCGACCGCCCGCTGCCCGCGGTACTTGCCCGCGGCGATCATGCACCACGTCAGGTGCACGGCGACCTGTCGCGACACACCGGCTGGGACGTCGTAGCGGGCCAGCGTGGCCTGGTGGTGCTCCTCGCCGGTGACGGTCACCGCCACCTCACCGGGCACGATCACCAGTCCGGCGGCCGAGTTCTCGATCACTGCGCACTCCCTCTGAATGGGGTTCGTACGCTCTGCACCATCGGAAGGCCACGCCAGGCGTTACCGAGAGTGCGGAGAGATTGGGCCGCACGGGTGAAAATCGGGCCGTTGCGTCACGTTACGTGCGTGATCGCCGATGAAAACCTTTCAGTCCACGCCGGTTGAGACGGTGAACTGCTGGGAGAGCGCTTCCACGCTACGTTCCGATTCATGCCCGCTCTATGGGGAGTGTCCTTCGACGCCACGGCGATGTCGGGCGTCGTGGTCGAGTTCGTCAAGACCGCCGAGCTGTTCGCCGATCGCGGCTACCGGATCCACCTCGACCTCGGCTACGACATCAAAGCCGACAAGGGGCCGTTCTTCCGGCCCTACAGCGACGAGCGGGTGCCGCGCCGGCTCGTCCTCGACCGCGTCAACGGCCTGGACCGGATCGCCGGATACAACCGGGACTTCGTCACGAACACGCTGAGAGCCGTGCAGCGCAACGAAGTTCCGGACATCAGCGACATCGCACCCGAGATCGCGCGGAAGATCGAGGAGACCTGGGAACGGCTCGGCGTCACGATGGTGATGGTCGAGAACGGAACGTTGCCCGAGAATGTGGCCTACACAACGGCGCTCTACCAGGCGATCGAACGCTACGGCGCCCGGCATGCGCTGGGGCGGTTCGTGTTCTGGCGTGACCACGACATGATGTGGCAGAGCGAGCCGGGCAAGTACGGCACCTCAAGTCCTATGCGGACACCAGGACCGGCGTGGCGGGGGAGCAGCCCGCACCGTGGCAGTTCCCGTCCTACCGCCAGAAGCTCGAGAACGACGGCCACCGCTGGCCGCCACTCGTCGAGCAGTACCGGATGCGCGAGGTGCTGACCGACGGCCTCCAAGCCGCCGGATACACCGAACACCCCACGATGTACTTCGCCCGCGACGGCCTCGGCCCCGAGAAGTGGAAGGCCATCATGGTCGACCAGGACAAGCAGGAGGCCGAGGTGGCGATCGGGCTCGGCGGCAGCTCCAGCTGCCGCGCCTCCGAGGCGATCACCGACGTGCAGTGGAAGTCCTACGCCGAGGCGGTCGACAGCGGCCGGGTGCCGCTCGGTTCGGCCACCAGGTTCACCCCAGAGGCACAGGAAGCAAGGGCGATCAAGATGGCGCTGTCCACGTTGCAGCCGGTGCGCGACGACCTGCATCGCGAGCGGTTCGGCCGTTCGTTGCTCGACACGCCGTGGAGTCAGCGGTTCCGTGACCTCGCCGCACGCGGCCTGGTCACCGGCGACGACGAGGCCGTGCGGCTGACCGAGAACGGCGAGGTCCTCGTGGAGGCGATCATCAACGCCGAGTGGTGAAACCTCGGGCCGACGGCACCAGCGCGACCGCGGCCGGGGCGGCGAAACAGGCCAGTGCGCACACCGCGAGCACCGCACTGGCCCCGAAGTGCTCGATCGCGGGTGCGATGAGCGCGAGTCCGAGTGGTGCCAGGCCGTACGACATCAGGAAGTCCAAAGAGGACACGCGAGCGAGCTTCGAGGGCTCGACCTCGCGTTGGGTGGCGGTGAACCACGGCACGTTGAACAGCTCGATGCCGATCCCGGCGACCGCGTACGCCGCCACCACGACGAACGGATCCACGGGCAGCAGCAGGCTCAACGGCGCGAACCCGTAGCAGGCCAGCCCGGCCAGCGCGGCCCATCCCGGCGCCTGGGGTCGCCAGCGCGCCATGAGCACCGCGCCCGCCAAAGCGCCGAGCGTGTAGGCGGTCATGGCCGCCGCGAGCACGAGCTCGGTGTCGTAGCGGTCGCGGCTGACCAGCGGCAACACGACGTTCGTCGCCGAGTAGCCGAGAGCGATCACCGCGGTCAGCGCGCCGAGCCCGGCCAGGAACCACGGATGCCTGCGTGCTTCCCGTAGCCCGTCCATGAACTCGGTCGCGAATCCGGGCCTTGCCTCGGCCACCGGCTGGTACGTGCCCGCGGGCGGAACGAGCGCCGCGCACAGCCACAGCACCCCGGTCCCGATCAGCAGGGCCTGCGTGTTCGCCACGACCGCAAGCAGTGCGGTGAGTCCGGGCGCGACGAGTGTCGTGACGCGCACGGCCAGGGTGATCGCCGCGTTGGCCTGCTGGCGTTGCTCGTCGCTCACCACCTCGGCCACCAGCGCCTGGAACGCGGGCCGGCACGCACCCTGACCGGCGCCCACGATCGCGGCCGCCGTGGCCATCAGCACGAGCGAGTGCCCCATGCCGACGGCGATCAGCGGTGCGCCTAACGCGGCCGCGATGCCGGACCAGAGCACGACGTTCCGGCGGGAATGCCGGTCCGCGAGCACCCCGGCGACGGGCACCGCGGCGAGAAACCCGACCGTCCGCGCGGCCAGGACGACGCCCAGTTCGACCGCCGTGATCGACCGGTCGACCACGGCCAGTGCCAGCACGAACGGCAAAGCCCAGGTCGCGATGCCCGATGCGGTGGTACCGGTCCACAGGCGTACGAACGGCGCGCTCCGGAAGACGGGCGGCGCCGCGATGACAGTCACGTAGATCACTCCGCGCTACTTGATTTGATAATCGTTGTCGGTAAGGGTAGCTGCTGACCGACCCGCAGCACAGGAGGATCCATGTCACTTCCCGTCCGGATGGCGGCAGCCGCCGCCGTCCTCGCGCTCGGCGCCTGCTCCACGGCACCCGCGAGCGTGTCCTCGCCGGGTGCGGTGACCCTCGACAGCTGCGGCAAGCAGCTCACGTTCGACGCGACCCCGCAGCGGCTGGTCGTACTCGACCAGAACTCCACCGAGACGCTGCTGGCGCTCGGGGTGGGGGACAGGATCGTGGGCACCGCCAACCTCAAGACCAAGGCCGCGCCGCGGTTCGCCGAGGCCTACGCGAAGATCCCGGTGCTGTCACCGAAGATCCTCACCGCCGAACCGCTGCGGGCGGCGAACCCGGACTTCGTGGTCGCCGGCTACAAGGAGCTGTTCACCCCGGACCGCGCGGGCACCCGTGACGAACTGGGCGCGCTCGGCGTGCCGACCTTCGTCAGCGCCGTGAACTGCCCGGACGGCCGGGACGCGTTCGAGCGGCTGTTCCAGGACTTCGGGGATCTGGGCAAGGCGCTCGGTGTCTCGGACCGCGCGGACAAGCTGGTCGCGGAGCAACGTGCCGCGATCACCGAGGTCCAGCAGAAGAAGCGCCCGGCGATCAAGGTCGCGTGGGTGTACTCGGTGTTCAAGGGCGTGCCGTACGTGGCCGGACGCACCGGCATGGCGAGCCAGATGAGCAAGACCGCCGGGGTCACGAACGTCTTCGACGACCTGGACAAGGAATGGCCCGAGGTGTCGTGGGAGGAGGTCGCCGCACGGCAGCCCGACGTGATCGTCATCGGTGACCTGTCCGAGCGCGGCAACCCCGGCGACAAGGCCGACGAGAAGATCGCGATGATGCGCGAGCACCCGGTGATGGCGCAGCTGCCCGCGGTGCGCGACAACAGGATCCTCAAGGTCCCGGGCATCGAGATGGACCCGTCGGTCCGCACGGTCGACGGGCTGCGCACGTTCGCTGCCGGGCTCGACGCGCTGAACAATGGCTGACGCCGCGACGCTGGAGCGCACGCGATCACGAGTCGTCCCGGTCGTGCTGGGCATCGCGTTCCTGCTGGTGTCCCTGGTCCTCGTCACGCGGATCGGGCTCGGTGCGAACGCCGGTTGGTCCGAGATCGGCCGCGCCGCGGGCATCCGGCTCGGCTTGCCTGTGGCACCACTGCCCCGACTGCTGGACTCGTTGATCTGGGACCTGCGGGTGCCACGGGTGCTGCTGGCCGCGCTCGTCGGCGCCGCACTGGCCGTGTGCGGTGCGGCGCTGCAAAGCGTCACCCGCAACGCGTTGGCCGATCCGTACCTGCTCGGCATCTCCTCGGGCGCCTCGACGGGCGCGGTGGTCGTCGTGGTGCTCGGCTTCGCGGGCTCGCAGCTCGGTGTGACCGGCGGAGCGTTCGCAGGCGCCATGATCTCGTTCGCGCTGCTGATGCTTCTGCTGCGCCGCAGGGGAGTCGGCTCGGTGCGGATCGTGCTGACCGGTGTCGTGGTGGCCGAGCTGTTCGCCGCGCTCACGTCGTTGATCATCATGTCGTCCGGTGACGCGGACAGCACGCGGGCGCTGACGCACTGGTTGCTCGGGTCGATGGCGCCGGCGCGCTGGGACTCGGTCGCGGTGTGCGCCGTCGCCGTGGCGATCGGGCTTCCGGTGATCTGGCTGTTCTCGTCCGCGCTGGACGGCTTCGCGTTCGGCACCGACACCGCCGCGTCGCTCGGGATCGACGTGCGGACGGTGCGGAACGTTCTGTTGGTGGCGACGGCTTTGCTGACCGCGGTGGCGGTGTCCGCGGTGGGCGCCATCGGGTTCGTCGGGTTGATCGTGCCGCATGGCGTGCGATTTCTGGTCGGGCCGTTGCACCGCGTCCTGCTCCCGGTCTCCGCACTCGTCGGCGCGGCCTTCCTGGCGTGGACGGACGCGTTGGCACGAGTCGCTTTCGCACCACTGGAGGTGCCTGTCGGCGTGTTCACCGCGCTGCTCGGCGTGCCCCTGTTCCTGCTGGTGCTCCGCAAGCGAGGAGAACTGTGAGAATCGAGGCCGAACGGCTGAGCTGGGGCGTGCCGGGCAAGGTGATCGTGCGGGACGTCGACCTCGTCGTCGACCCCGGCGCCACGGTGGGCCTGATCGGACCGAACGGGTCCGGCAAGTCGTCACTGTTGCGTTGCCTCGCCGGACTTCGCCGCCCCACCAATGGCACCGTGCGCTACGACGGCTCCGATATCAGGACGTGGCCCGTCCGCGAGAAGGCGCGGCAGCTCGCGTTCGCGGAACAGACGGTCGAGGCGGACAGCGACCTGCGCGTGGCCGACATCGTGATGCTCGGCCGAACCGTGCACCGCGCTCAGTGGCGCGCGCCTGACACGGCAGACCGGACGATCGTCGCGGCGGAACTGGACCGGCTCGGGTTGACAGCACTGGCCGACCGGCCGTGGCAGCAGCTCTCCGGCGGCGAACGGCAGCGCGCCCATCTGGCGCGAGCGCTTGCGCAACGCACGTCGGCGCTCCTGCTCGACGAACCGACGAACCACCTCGACATCCGCCATCAGCTGGACCTGATGCGGATCGTCGCCACCAGCACGCAAACCGTGGTGATCGCGCTGCACGACCTGACCCTCGCCGCACGCTACTGCGACCGCCTCGTTCTGCTGCACCAGGGCAGCGTCGTCGCCGACGGCAAGGCCGAGGACGTGCTCACCCCGGCCCTGCTGCGCGAGGTCTTCGAGGTGGAAGCGGACGTCGGCCGCGACCGGCTGGGCCACCTTTCCGTCGAGTACCAAGAAGGAGCGATCGCGTGAGGACAGTGGACGAGCTCGTCGACGGCGTGCTGGCGGGGGAGTACGGCCCCGACCCGCGGTCGGTCGTCGCCACCAGCGTGTTCTGGGTGCACCACGGCACCCGGCTCGCCGGCGGCAACACCACCTACCGCAACCAGTACCTGCTCGCCAGGGTCGGCACGGCGATCGGCGGCTGCGCGTTCGCCGAGGGCGAGGCCGATCCGTCGATCTGTGCCGACGCGTCCGGCGCCTCGGTCGCGGATCTGCTGGGGAACGGTTCCCCGGCGCTCCGGATCGCCGTGCTCGACGCCTACCTGGCGAACGTCCGTCCACATCGGACCTCCAATGCCGAGCAGGTCGTGCTGCCCGCCGGAACCCCGGAGGAACGGGCGGCGGCACGGGACGCGGCGGTCGCGGGGCTGCTCGACGTGGCACCCGGCTCGAAGGTCGCGCTCATCGGCGTGGTCAACCCGCTGGTCGCCGCGATCCGGGAACTCGGCGCCGAGTGCCTGCCGTGCGACCTGGTGCTGGCCGAGACGCAATGGGGCGATCCGGTCAGCCGCGACATGAGTGAGGTCCTCGCCGTCGCCGACGCCGTGGTGGCCACCGGGATGACCATCGGCAACGGCACGTTCGACGAGATCCTCGGCGTGTGCCGCGAACGTGACGTGCCGCTGGTGATCTACGCCCAGTCCGGCGCCGCCGTCGCCCGGCACTTCCTCGGCACCGGCGTCACCGCCCTGTCCGCGGAACCGTTCCCGTTCTCGCAGTTCAGTGCTGACGACACAGTCCTTTACCGCTATCTCGGGGGAGAGTCATGGACCACCACATCGCAGACAGCCTGAGCAGGCCCGCGCTCGTCCGCATCGACGAGCACACGGCGTGCCTGCGCTTCGAGACCATGAAGGTCGCGTCCGCGCTGGCGGCGGTGCGGCACCTGCTGGAGTGCGGCACGATCGCACAGGGCGACACGCTCGTCGACAGCTCCAGCGGCATCTACGCCCACGCGCTCGCCCTCGCCTGCCACCGGCACGGGCTGCACTGCCACATCGTCGCGTCCACCACCGTGGACCGGACTCTGCGCACCCAGCTGGAGATCCTCGGCGCCACGGTCGAACCGATGCCCGCGACCCCCAGCCTGAAGATGGACCAGAACCGCCGGGTCGCGCGGGTGCGGGAGATCCTGCGTCACAACCCGCGCCACCACTGGATGCGCCAGTACCACGACGACGTCCACTACCTCGGCTACCGCCCGATCGCCGACCTGATCGCCCGCGAGTTCGGCACCGACCACCTCGCCGTCGTGGGCGGCGTCGGAACCGGCGCCTCGACCGGGGCGCTCACGAGCTTCCTGCGTGAGGAAGATCCGTCGGTCGCTCTGGTCGGCGTGCAACCGTTCGAGAGCATCACGTTCGGCAGCGAGCACGTGCGCGACCCGGAGATCATCATCGCCGGCATCGGGAGCTCCATCCCGTTCGCCAACGTCGACCACGGCCTCTACGACGTCATGCACTGGCTGGGTTTCGATGCGGCACTCGCGGGTGGAATCGCACTGCTCCGCACGCACGCGATCTTCGCCGGGCTGTCCTCCGGCGCGGCTTATCTGGCCTCCCAGTGGGAACGCCAGTCCGACCCGGCGCGACGTGTCGTGTTCCTGGCGCCGGACACCGGCCATCGTTACGTGGACGCCGCGTACACCAGGCATGACGGCGCGGTGTCCCCGTCGGAGCTGAGCCCGCTGCACATCACCGACCTCGCGGAGATGCGGGCACCCTGGTCGCGCATGAACTGGAACCGGGCCGCCGCGCCACCCGCCGCCGCGGTCGCCACCCCGGCCCGCGCGGCCTCCTGACCTGTTTGGTCAGGGCGTCTGCAAGTACCACCACCCCATGATCAAACCGCCCTCCACTACCCCCAACTCGCGACGAAGGGCGCTTTGGTCCACCTCAAGTGGACAAAAGCGCCCTTCGTACCAAACCGAGTTGGGGGCTTCAGGGCGGAAACCCGCGAGCACGCGGTTCGGCGAAGTTCGTACGGTGTGCTCATGCTGCAGCCGGACCGCGAGACCAGGGCCGAGTGGACGAAGACCGTGACGGCGTTCGTCGACGAGTTCATCGAGGGGCTGGAGGCCGCGCCCGCATCCACCAAAGGCGCGGCCGTCCTTCCTCCGCCACCAGCGGAAACACCGGGTGAGCTCGCCGACCTGCTCGCTCGGTTCGCCGACGCCGCGAGCCAGGCCGTGGAGACCGCGGGCCCGCGCTACCTCGCGTACTTCCCGGCAGGCGGTCTCTACAGCGCGGTGCTCGCCGAGTTCGTCGCGCAGGCCACGAACCGGTTCACCGGCGTCGCCTCGACGGCACCGGCGCTGGTGGCGTTGGAACACAGCGTGATCCGCTGGATGTGCGACGAGTTCGGCCTGCCCGAGGGCTCCGGCGGCGTGTTCACGACCGGCGCCTCGCTCGCCACGCTCTCCGCGGTCCACACCGCACGGCAGGACCGCCTCGGCACGCACGACCCCAACGGCACCATCTACGTCACACAGCACACCCATCACTGCGTCGCGAAAGCCGCCCACATCACGGGTTTCCCGCCCGAACGCATCCGGGTCGTCCCCGGCCTTCGCATGGACGTCGCGCGTGCTCAGACCATGATCGCCGAAGACCGCGCGGCGGGACTGAAGCCGTTCCTCATCGTCGGCACCGCGGGCGCGACCAGCACGGGCATGGTCGACCCGCTCGACGAGATCGCCGTTCTCGCGCAGCAGGAAGGACTGTGGTTCCACGTCGACGGCGCGTACGGCGGCGCGTTCCAGCTGACCGAACGCGGCCGCGAGCTCCTGCGCGGCATCGACCAAGCGGACTCCATCGCGTGGGACCCGCACAAGAGCCTCTTCCTGCCCTACGGCACCGGCGTGCTCCTGGTCCGCTCCGAGGCCCGGCTCCGCGCGGCGCACGTGGCCGACGGGGACTACCTGCAGGACCTCGACCACGGCCTGGGCGTGCCCGACTACTCCGACCTGGGGCCAGAGCTCACCAGGGAGTTCCGCGGCCTGCGCATCTGGCTGCCGCTGCATCTGCACGGCGTCGCGGCGTTCCGTGCGGAGCTGGACGAGAAGCTCGATCTGGCCCAGGACGTCCGTGCCGCACTGAACGCACGAGAAGACCTCGAAGTCCTGGAATCGGAACTCAGCGTCGTGGTGTTCCGGTCGGTCCACGGCGACGAGGCGAGCGAACGGCTGCTGACCGGCATCAACGACTCCGGCAAGTTCTTCCTGTCCAGCACCAGGATCGACGGCCGCTACACCTTGCGGGTGTGCGTGCTCAGCCATCGCACCCACCGGGAGCACATCGACGAGGCGATTCACCTGATCGACGCACTGCTCAACCGTTGACTTCCGAATCAGCTTGCATCATTGTGACTCACAATGAATCAATATGAATCAGGATCGGCCCGGTGACTGACCGCGGTTCCGCTCGGCAGCTCCTCGCGCACGAGCTGAAGCGACTCCGTCTGGTGACGGGCTTGTCCGGCAGGGAACTCGGCAGGCGAGCCTCGATCAGTCAGTCGAAGGTCTCCAGGGTCGAGGCGGGTACGGCGCTGCCGACTGTGCCCGAGGTCGAGAAGTGGGGGAGGGCACTCGGTGCTTCGCCTGAAGCGGTGCGGTGGCTCGCGGAACTCACCGGTGACGCGCACCTGGAAGCGCACTCCTGGACCGCGGCGCTACACGGCCGCGAGCACCTGCAACACGAGATCAGCGGATGGGAAGCCGACGCCACCCTCGTGCGCACCTATCAGCCGTCGGTCGTGCCGGGTCTGGTCCAAACAGCCGACTACGCCCACCGCGTCTTCTCCCTGTTCTCGCCTCCCTATGGCGATGAAGCTCTTGCGGCAGCGGTCGCCGGGCGTATGGACCGTCAGCTCGCGATCCACAGGCCGGGGAAGAAGTTCGAGTTCATCGTCACGGAGGCGGCGTTGCGGTGGCGTCCGGGGCCACCTGAGGTGCTGATCGCCCAACTGGATCGATTGGTGTCCGTCTCCACGTTGGACAACATCGTTTTCGGGTTGATACCGCTCGACGGTGAAGCGCTGACGACCTATTCGCATGGGTTCGTCATCTATGAAGGTGATGGAGAGGGGGTGGTTTCTGTGGAGATGATTCACGGTCCGCACACTTTGGACTCGGCCGATGATGTCGAGATGTATCGCCTGCGGTGGTCTCTACTTCAGAAGATGTCGTTGTTCGGTGAGGATGCTCGCGGACTGCTCGACGAGCTGATCGGACGCACGAGGCGTGACGCCGCCGCACTGAACGGCGGCAAGGCGTGACGCCCCGGCGTCCGCGCTTCGTCAGCTCAGGCCGAACTCGCCAGCGAGAACCCCGTACAGGAACGCGATCCACTCGAGCCTAGTGAACCAGAGCACTGGGCCCGCGGGATTCTTCGAGTCCCGCACCAGTACTCCGCCCTGTGCCGTCGCCACCTCGACGCACTCGCCTCCGCCTTCACTGAAGGTGCTCTTCTTCCAGAAGATTTCGTGGTTTTCCATTTCTTCTCCTCCGTTCTTCGGCTGTCTTCTTCGCCGTTGGGAGAAACAATGGATCCGGCGGTTGTCGAACAGTTGACATCTGGTTGCTAAGTGGTTGGGAAATGGTTGTCATCGACTGACGAAAGGGCGATATGGGCTTACCTGGGAAACACGTGGAGTTCCGTGTCTGGGGAGAGGTGGGCGTTTACGCGGGGGGACGCCGCATCGGTCTGGCGAAGAAGGCCTCGTGGCTGCTTGGCAGGCTGCTGCTCGGCAACGGGCGGCCGGTGCCGCTGAACGTGTTGTACGAGTGGTTGTGGGACGACCCGCCCGAGAGCGCGGAAACCGAGGTCGCCAGGCAGGTACGCGCACTCCGGGACCTGCTGGTGCAAGCAGGGTTCCCGGACTCGCTGCAGAGCAAAGACGGCCTACGTGGCCTGAAGGTTCCGGATGAACTCGTCGACACGCGCCGGTTCACCTCGCTGGTGGCCAAAGCCCGCGCGGCTGACAGGCGATCCACTGCGGGGCTTCGAGAAGCGGCTGCGGCGTTGGCGGAAGCTCTCGATCTGGCGGTCGGGGATCCGCTGGCGGGAGTGGCCACCTCGAGCGCCGAGGCCGAGCGAGACCAGCTGGAGACAGCTCGTCGTCAAGCCCAGTGCCTGGCCGCCGAGATCGGCATCGAACTGGGCGACCACCGCGAGCAGATCGAAGTCGTGACACGGCTGCACGCGGCACACCCCACAGACGCGGCCGTCACCGGCCTCGCCGCCCGGGCTCTGCACCTGTCCGGCCGCGCCACCGACGCCCTCGCCGTCATCACCCGCCACCGGCAGGCACTCGACGAATCCGGATTCTGCGTGACCCAGGAGATAAAAGAGATGCAAACTCGGCTGCTCCGCGACGACCCTGGACTCCAACCGCTCACGCAGCGCGAAACCAGAGCTCCCGAAGGTCGGCTCGTGGTGGCTTTCAAGACGGAGGCTCACGGGTTTGAGTCGTTACGATCGCTGATCCCGGACGCACTCGGGCGCAACGACATCGCGATCCGGATCATGGCGGATCACCTGCTGTGTGACCTGCCCGTGGACGCCTCGCCGCGGACCATCCTGGGGGATGGGCTGCGGCGCCTCGCCGACCTGGTGCGTCAGCCGGTGAGCGCGGGTGCGGCGCTGGACGACGTCGAACGAGCACATGATCTCGCGAGCTCGAAGTCCGCGCATGAGCGGCTGCGGGCGGCATCGGACAGGTACCTCGTTGTCGCCATCAGCCCGGAGCTGTACGACCTCGTCGACCGTCGCGACCGCGCGGCCTACTGCGAAGCCGGCGATGTCAACGGATGGGTTCGCGTTCCGGGGGACTCGGTGTCGCCGGGCAGGTCGGGTTCGGCGGAACGCCAGGACGAGAAGCACCCACAGAAGTCGTACTCGTTCGTGGTCAACGGGAACGCGTCGATCGGAACACAGCACAACGGTGATGCTGTGCACCACTACCACTTCGGCGGCGAGCGATGAGCGACGACGATAAGGCCGACTCGACACCGTCACCGGCGGAACCTCCGGCCTCCTCGGATAGCAAGCCTGCCGTGGAGCCGTCGGCCGGTCCCTCGTCCGGCCCGGACAGCGCACAAGAGCCCAACGGTCGTGACCACGACGAAGCCTATGTGCGCGGTCGGGGACTGACGACGTCTGGCGCGATGACGTTCAACCGCGATGTGTCCATTAAGGACCTGCAGCAGGGCGATCGTTACATCTACAACTACACCTACTCCAGCAGTGGCGGCGCGTCGCGAGCCGTACCGGTGCGGGACGAGGTGCTGCGTTGGGTGCGCAGCCGGTACGTGCCGATGGAAAACTACGCGGACCTCTTGGAAACGTTGGAGCAGAAACACGTCCTCGTGCTTAACGGCAGGCCGGGCACGGGGCGGTTCACCACCGCGCTGCGCCTGCTCGATCACTTCGCGGCGGGTGAGATCTCCCGGTTCGACGGTGACGAGGACCTCGCCAAGATCGGCAAGTCCCGGATCGAGGAGGACTGCGGCTATGTCGTGGAACTCTCGCAGCCTCGAGCGGAAGCGCTGACCGAACGCGCGCTTGACCGGTTGGCGGGTCTGGTCGAACCCAAAGGCGCCTATCTCGTGCTCATCTGCCACCGGGACGGCCGCGACCATGTGCTCGGTGAGTTCGCCCGGCCGTGTCCGTCGCCTGACATCGACGATCTGGTTCGTCGGCACTTGACCGAGGAGCTGCGGCACGACGACTGCGATGTCGAGCCGGTTCTTCGTCAGCTCTACACCAACGCTGGTCTGCGCAACGCGCTTGCCTCGAACCCCAAGCCCGCCGAGGCAGCGCAGATCGCGGGATTCCTGGCGGAGATGGCTCGTGGCGAGATCGATCTGACAGAGGTCGAGACCCGCGCCGGTTTGCTGGTGCGCAGACAGGTCGAAGAGTGGTTCGCCGAACTGTCAGGGCCTGCCAAGTCACAGCCGGAAGCGTTGAGGCTCACGGCGTTCCGGATTTCGCTGGCGGTGTTCCATGGTTCGGAGTACGACGTGGTCGTCAACGCGGGTGTTGCCCTCGCGACCAAGTTGCTAAAGAAGGTGAAGGGAGAGAACGCCAAGAGTCCGGAGGAGTCGCTGTTCGCGGACGACCACGGGGTGAACCTGCCCGCATCACGCGCCACGATGGAGGACGGGTTCGTTTCCTTCGGTGGACTCGCAACTCCGACCAAGCTGGTCATGTTCGCGGACGGCCGCTACCCCGTGGTGCTGCTAAGCCAACTGTGGCATCGGCATCACAAGCTGCGCGAAGCAGTGCTGGAGTGGCTCAAGGAGCTGAGTGACGACAGCAGGGACATGGTGTGGGTCAGGGCCGCACAGGCCATGGGGTTGTTCTGCTCGCTGTCCTTCGCCAGCACCTTCACCGACCACGTCGAACCGCTGGCGGCGGCTGACCGAGCACATCGAAGGCGGTTCGCGGCGATCGCGCTCGACCAGGCAGCGCGGGACGAGCGGATGGCGGACGTCGTGTTCGAGCGACTCCAGTGGTGGCGGCGGCACGGCAACGAGGCTCAGCAATGGACCGCGGCGGCCGCCCTCGGCTATGACCTCGGACTGCACCGCATCGACGACGCGTTGCGCGAGCTCCGCGTTCTCGGCACGCCGTTCGAACGTCGCCCGACGCTGCTGGAGGTGGGGTACGACGACCTCGTCTGGGTTTCGGCGAAAAGCGTCGCGAATCTCCTTGCGTTCGGCGAGGTGCGCTCGGTGCTGACCCGGCTTACCGACTGGACTCGAAGCGATCGGCAGAGTGTCCGCGACCTGGCGCGGCGGAGCATCAGGCGCCTGATCTTCCTACGCGGGTACGACCGGCGACTTCTGGTCCACTCCGTGGGCCGCAGCGACAGGTCGGGTGCCGCGGACAGGAACCGCTGGCCGTTGCTTCTCGCGTTGCTGGAGAACGATCCCGGTTACACCAACGACATCTCGGACCTAGTCAGGTGGGGGTTGCGCAGCCGCGATCCAGGCGAGGAGTTGGAGGACATGTTCCGGCGCTGGGTGTACGCGGCGGAGAAGGACCAGGCGTGCCGTGACGCTCTTGCCGAATTCATGCCGCATCTCATCGCCGGGCACAGTGACTTCCGTAGGCTCCAGCACCTGATCGAGCGGATGCGTCGCGACTGGTCGGATCCCCTTGACGGCGAAACCGCGCTCGTTCTCGAGAACGCCATCCAGCTGCACAGCGAAAGGACCGCATCGTGACCAGCCAGTTGTCCGAAGACGAGGTGGCGGAGGAGCCGGGCGTTCAAGAGGAGACCCCGCAGGTGGTGGAGAAGCCTCGCGAGATCGTGGGGCCGATCCTCGGCGACTGCCCGCTCGGCAAGTGGGACGCGCTGCGTGGCCGGTTACCCGCCGACGCCAGGACCGCGAGACTGTTTGTGACCACATCGGGCAAGAGACTGTGGTTCCCGCCGGAAAAGCAGCCGCCTGCCCACAGGCTGATGGTCCTGCGGGTGTGCCACGTCTACGAGATCGACATGGGTGTGCACCTGACCCGTGTCGAGATGACGTTGCCCTGCAGGGGCGACCAGTGCCATTTCCGGTCGGTCGTGGAGTTGCGGTGGCAGGTTGCCGACGCGGAGATCGCGGTCAGTTCCGGTTTGTCGAACGTGGCCAACGCGTTGATGCCCGAGATCACGACGCGCCTGCGCGCCGTCACCCGAAAGTTCGACATCGAGCAGGTGCAAGACGCGGAGTCGGCGGCGGTCGAGGAACTCAGGGATGTACCGCTCGGCGAGGAGTTCGGTCTCGCCGTGCGGGTCTTCGTCACCATGAACATGGACGAGCCGACGCTTGTCCACGCTGCGTTGCTTCGGAAGGTCGAGAGGATGCGTCGCATCATCGTCGACGGTGACTTCTACCAGTTCGCGCTGCAACTCTCATTGAACGAGGAAAGCATCACGGAAGTGGTTCAAGCGTTGGCGGAGGAACGTCAGAACAGCAGGCAGTCGGTGCTGGACTTCCTCACCAGGATGCTGGAGTCGGACGCGATCGAGCGCTGGGAGATCGAGGATGACCTGCGGGTCATGATCCAGTCGTTGCGGGAGTGGGGCAACAACGAGTTGGCAGGAGTCAACGAGACGAGGTCGACCTCTTTGGGTAACCGCAGGCGGCCACCGATTTCCGGCGGAGGGAAGAGCTAGGCTGTTGTCCGCAGTACCAGCGAAGTAGGCAGCAGAACCGACGGCGGCAGCCCCTCCTCGCCCTCGATCTCGGCGAGGAGGCGCCACGTCAGCATCCGCCCGAACCGTTCCACGTCCTGCCGCACGGTCGTGAGCGGCGGAACCGAGGGCACCGAGTCGTCGAACCCGACCACGGCGACATCGACGGGCACCCGACGACCGGTGGCGTGCAGCACCTGCAAGGCGCCGACGGCCATGATGTCCGCGGCCACGAACACCGCGTCCAGCTCCGGTTCCTGGGCCAGCAGCCACGACATCGCCGCCGCGCCACCCTCGGGCGTGAAGTCGCCGTGCGCCACCAGGTCCACGGGCAGCCCGCTCATCGCCCGCCGCCAGCCGGACAGCCGGTCGAGCCCGACGGCCATGTCCGGCGGCCCGGCGATCGTCGCGATCCGCTGACGCCCCAACGAGATCAGGTGCCGCGTCGCCTCCAGCGCGCCGGTGAAGTTGTCCGAGTCGACGAACGGCACCGGCCCGCCGGCCAGCGGACGGCCACCGGCCACGACCGGCAACCCGTTCTCGTGCAACAACGCCAGCAGCGGATCATGGCCGTGCATGCTGACCACCAGCACCCCGTCGACGTGCCCGCCGGTCAGGTAGGCGGCGACGTCACCGGGCTGGCTCATCATCAGCACGAGCTGGGTGCGGCCGTCCAGCTCCGCGTGCACCCCGCGCATGACCCCGGCGAAGAACGGGTCCGCGAGCACTCGGCCGCTCGGTTCGGACACCACCAGGGCGATCGCGTGGGCCCGATGCCCGGCCAGTGATCGAGCGGCCTGGTTCGGTGTGTAGTCGAGCTGCATGACCGCCCGCCGTACCGCGTCCCGTGCCCGAGTGCTCACGTGCGGCGCGCCGTTGAGCACCCTGGACACGGTGGACTTCGACACCCCGGCCAGCCGGGCGACCTCGTCTATGCCGGGGCGCCGGGTCATGAGGCGACAGCGTTGCTGCGCGCCACTTCCGAGAACCACCGCGCGCTCAGCTTCGGTGTGCGGACCTGCGTGGCGTAGTCGACGTGCACGATGCCGAACCGCTTCGCGTACCCCTCTGCCCACTCGAAGTTGTCGAGCAACGACCAGCAGAAGTAGCCCCGCAGATCCACCCCGGCGGCGATGGCGGCGTGCGCGGCCCTCAGATGCGAAGCCAGGTACTCGGTGCGGTCGGCGTCCTCGACGCCGGGCAGATCCGGGTAGGCCGCGCCGTTCTCGGTGATGTAGAGCGGAAGGCTCGGATAGTCTTTGTGCACTCGCAGCAGCACGGATGTGAGCCCGTCCGGCCGGACCTCCCAGTCCATGTCGGTCCGCGGCGCTTCCCGGCGCGGGAAAGACAGCTCCGCGACGCCCACCCACGGCGACGGCCCGTCATCGCCGGGAGTCGCGCTGACGTAGTGCTCGGTGTAGTAGTTCACGCCGAGCATGTCGATGGGGGCGGAGATCTTCGCGAGGTCACCCTCGTGGACGACCCGAGAGAACCCGAACGGCTCCAGGTCCTCCACGATGTCCGCCGGATAGTGCCCGTGCAGCAACGGATCCAGGAAGATCCGCTGTTGCAGTCCGTCGAGCCGCCGCGCCACGTCCCGGTCGGCCGCGGAGTCCGGGTCCGCGGGGATGATCGGGTACATGTTCACCGTGATGCCCGCGAGCTTGCCCTGGTCGTGGATCACCTCGGTCGCGAGACCGTGCGCCAGCAACAGGTGGTGGACCGCGGCCACGGCGGCGGCAGGCTCGGCGCGCCCTGGCGCGTGAATCCCGGCCGCGTAGCCGAGGAACGCCGAACACCACGGCTCGTTCATCGTCGTCCACCGGCCGACGCGATCTCCCAGCGCCTCGATGACCGTCCCGGCGTACTCGCCGAACCGGAAGGCGGTGTCCCGCGCCGCCCAGCCACCCAGGTCTTCCAGCTTCTGCGGCAGGTCCCAGTGGTAGAGCGTCGGCCACGGCTCGATGCCGTGCTCCAGCAACGTGTCGATGAGCCTGCGGTAGAAGTCGAGCCCGGCCTGGTTCACGACACCGCCGTCGGGCCGCACCCGTGGCCAGGCGATCGAGAACCGGTACGCGCCCAGGCCGAGGTCGGCCATCATCGCCACGTCCTGCTCGAACCGGCGGTAGTGGTCGGCGCCGGGTTCGCCGGTGTCGCCGCCGACGATCTTGCCCGGCGTCCGGCAGAACGTGTCCCAGATCGAGTCGGTTCTGCCGTCGACGTCCGTCGCGCCCTCGACCTGGAACGCGGCCGTCGCGGCACCCCAGAGAAAACCCTGCGGGAAAACGATGTCCTCCACTGTCACCCCTTCACAGTTCCCTGCAGGACCTCGGCGACGATCTGCCGTCCGAGCACGAGGAACAGGTACGGCGGCACCGTGGCGTCCACAGCGGACAGTCGGTGCCGCGGCGGACGCGAGCGGGACAGCTCAACCCGCTCGCGGTCCGTCCTGGTGAGCACGAACGTCACTTGGCGGCCTTCAGTGCCTCCGCGATGGCGGTCTTCCATGCCTCGTCCGTGTTCTTGCCCTGCTCGACCGACTGCAGCGCCGGGCTGAACACGTTCTCCTGGATCTGGCCGTCGGCCGGGCCCTTGTACTGCGCGGCCGAGACCTTCTTGGCCTGTGCGGCGAAGAGCGCGCCGGCCTTGATGTCACCGAAGTAGGCGTTGGTCTGCTCCAGCAGCGCGGGCGACTCCAGTGCCTTGACCTGGCTCGGGAACGTGCCCTTGGCCTTGAACGCCTTGACCTGCTGCTCCGGCGCGGTCAGCCAGGCGGCGAGTTCGGCGGCCTTCGCGGCGTTCTTGCCCTGCTTCGGCACGGTGAGGTACGAGCCGCCCCAGTTGCCCCCGCCGTTCGGGAACGCCTCGGTGACCGCCCACTTGCCCTTGTTCTCCGGCCCGGCCTGGCCCTCGATCACGCCGAGCATCCACGACGGGCACGTCTTCGTGGCGAACGCGCCGGTCTTGAAGCCGGTGTTCCACTCGTTGCTCCAGGCCACGAGCTTCGCCGACTGCCCCTTCGCGACGGCGCCCGTCACCGCGGTCCAGTCGGCCTTGATCGCCGGGTTGGACTCGACGACGAGCTTGTCGTCGGTCTCGTAGTAGCCGACCGGGTGCTGGTTGTGCATGGCGTTGAAGATCTGCGAGGCGCTGTCGAACCACGCCACCCCGCCGGACTTCGCGATGAACTGGTCACCGGCGGCGAAGTAGCTGTCCCAGCTGGCGAAGAGAGCCTTCACCGCGGCAGGGTCGGACGGCAGACCGGCCTTCTCGAGGAGGTCCTTGCGGTAGCACATGGCGAGCGGGCCGATGTCCGTGCCGTAGCCGATCACCTTGCCGCCCTTGGTGGCGGCGTCGGACTTCCACTGCAGCCAGCGGCCGTCCTCGATCTTCGGCCCGATCTCCTTGAGGTCGTTGAACTGCCCGGCCTTCGCCAGCACCTGGCTGAGGTAGCCCTCCTCGACGGCCTCGACGTCGGCGAGCCCGGACCCGGCGCCGAGCTTGGTCATCAGGTTCTGGTGGTGCGGCGCGCCCTGGCCGGTCTTGCGCTGCGTGATCTTGACGTCCGAGTGCGCTGCCTCGTATTCCTTGAGCAGCTCCTCGTACCCGAACTCGTTGAAGGTCGCGATGGTCAGCTCGGTGGGGCCGTCCTGGCTCGTCGCCCCGCCCGATGAACAGGCTGTGGCGGATAAGAGCAGAAGCACGCTGACCCAACTGCGGTGGCGCACGGGAGAACTCCCTTGGTCTCGACGGCGACGATTTCTGGGAGCGCTCCCAGAACGAGACAGGAGTGTCAACCGGCTCGCATGAGGGTGTCAAGGCGTTTCGAGGGTCAAACCTGGGAACGCTCCCGGAACGTTATGCGCTGGCGCGGCGCACGAGCGAGGTAGGCAGCAGCAGCGACGGCGGCAGTCCGTCCTCGCCTGCCAGCTCCGCGAGCAGCCGCCACGTCATCGTGCGGCCGAGCTCCTCGACGTCCTGCCTGATCGTGGTGAGCGGCGGCGTCGCGGTCGCGGCCAGCACCGAGTCGTCGAACCCGATCACCGCCACGTCGTCCGGTATCCGCTTGCCGCGCGCGTGCAGCGTCTGCAGCGCGCCCAACGCCATGATGTCCGCCGCGACGAACACGGCGTCGAGATCAGGCGCCTTGTCCAGCAACCGCTCCATGCCCCGCGCGCCGCTCTCGGGCGTGAAGTCGGCGTGCACGACGAGGTCGGCCGCGACCTTCGCCTCGCCCAGCCCACGCCGGAACCCGCTCAGCCGGTCCGCGCCGACGGCCATGTCCTTCGGGCCCGCCACGGTGCCGATCCGCGTGCGGCCCAGCGACACCAGGTGCCGCGCCGCCTCGAGCCCGCCGGTGAAGTTGTCCGCGTCCACGAACGGCACGCCCGACGTCCCGAGCGGCCGCCCACCGGCCACGACCGGCAGCCCCATCTCCTGCAGCATCGGCACCAGCGGGTCCTCGCCGTGCAGGCTGACCAGCAACGCCCCGTCGACGTGCCCGCTGCTGAGGTACGCGACCAGGTCGTCGGTGTCCGACGGCTGGCTCATCATCAGCAGCAGCTGCACGTGCCGCCCGGTGAGCTCGGCGTGCACCCCGCGCAACACGCCCGCGAAGAACGGGTCCGAGAGCACCCGCCCGGTCGGCTCCGAGACGACCAGGGCGATCGCGTTGGCCCGGTGGCCCGCGAGCGCCCGCGCGGCCTGGTTGGGGGAGTAGCCCAGCTCCGCGATCGCGGCGTGCACCGCGTCCCGGGCCTTCGCGCTGACGTACGGCTCGTCGTTGATCACGCGGGACACGGTCGACTTCGACACCCCGGCGACCCGCGCGACCTCCTCGATCCGCGGACCGGGACGCCGCTTGGCCGTTTCCGTCATGACGGCCATCTTAGGGCGCACCGTGAAGGCTCACGGCGGAGGTTGTCGCCGGTCGCGTTTTCTCTTTCGCGACAAGCTGGTCCCGTCACTCGCGCGGGCGGGTGGCGGTCTGGAGCAGGCGCAGCTGCACGGTCAGCTCGTGCACCATGCCCTCCAGCTCGGAAATGCGCACCGCGCACACCCGATCCGGTCGCAGCGTGCCCCGCCGCGATGCCGCCGCCTCGAACCGGGCGCGCTCGGTCTCGCCGAGTCCCAGCGCGTCCGCGAGCCGCACGACGGTGTCCTTGCGCGGGAACCGGCGGTCGCCGCGTTCGAGCGCTCCGACGGCCTGTTCGCTGATCAGAGCACGTTCGGCAAGGCGCTCCTGGGTGAGCCCGAGTGCCCTGCGATGTGCTCGCAAAGTATCTCCGAACACTGTCTTCCCCTCCTCGGTTGTGCGAGGCCAGTGTCGAAGGTCATCTGCACAGATCACGCACAGCATGTTCACTCTCGTGGGAGCATCGGCACGAGGAGGAAATTCGCGTGCGTTATCGGCTTCTTGGGCCGCTGCAGATCCGTCGTGGGGGCGAGGAGCTGCGGCTGGGAGGACCAAGGCAACGGGCGGTGCTGGCGACGTTGGCGTTGCGCGCCAACGAGACGGTCAGTTTCGAACATCTGAGTGAGGCGGTGTGGGAAAGCCCTCCTGCGGCCCCTGAGTCGAACATCCGGACCTATGTGGCGGCGTTGCGCAAACTGCTGCCCGAGGATCTGGTCACGGTTCCCGGTGGCTACCGGCTCGACGTGCCGCCGAGCGAGGTCGACGTCGGCGTCTTCGACGAGCTGAGCGCCCGTGGCGACGAGGCCGCACGGGCCGGTGACCACCGGGCGGCGGCCGCCGCGTTCGAGGAGGCGCTGGCGCTGTGGCGTGGCTCGGTGCTGGAAGGTCTCGCGGTCGGGCCGGGCCTGCAGGCCGAGCTGAGCCGGCTCGAGGACCGCAGACTGACCGTCGCGGAACGGCACGCCCGCGCGATGATCGAGCTCGGTCACGGCGACCGGCTCATCGGCGATCTGCTGAAACTGACCGCCCTGGCTCCGCTGCGCGAACAGCTGTGGTTTCAGCTGATGCGCGCGCTGCACCGTGCGGGCCGTACGGCGGAGGCGCTGCGGGCGTTCGAGGACTTGCGTGTGCTGCTGGCCGACGAACTGGGCGTCGATCCCGGCCCTGAGCTGCGGGAACTGCACGAACGGCTGCTGCGCGGCGAGCAGCCGGGGGCGTCGCTGAACACGCTCCCGCGCGACGTCGCCGACTTCACCGGCCGGACCGCCGAGATCGAGCGGCTCCTGCGTGAGGTCACCGGCAAGTCGGCCGTCGTGATCTCGGCGATCGACGGCATGCCGGGCGTCGGCAAGACCACGCTCGCCGTGCACCTGGCGCACCGTCTCGCCTATCCGGACGGTCAGCTGTTCATCGACCTGCACGCGCACACCGCGGGCCGCTCGCCGATGGAACCGGTGGACGCGCTGGGCGTGTTGCTGCGCGCGTTCGGACGCGAGGAGCTGCCGGACGGGCTGGATGCCCGTGCCACGTTGTGGCGGTCGGAGCTGTCCCGCAGGCGGGCGCTGGTGGTGCTCGACAACGCGGCGAGCGCCGAGCAGGTGCGGCCGTTGCTGCCGGGCATGCCGGGATCGCTCGTGCTGGTGACGTCCCGGTCGCGGCTGGTCGAGCTGGAGGGCACCTCGACGGTCACACTGGACGTCCTGCCCGTGGCCGAGGCGCTGGTGTTGTTCGCGTCGATCGTCGGTGACGAGCGCGGCGCGGATCAGGCCGCACTCGACGTCGTCGAGCTGTGTGGCAGGCTGCCGCTCGCGGTGAGGCTGGCGGCGGGCCGGCTGCGCAGCAGGCCACAGTGGACGGCCGCGGACCTGGCGACCCGGCTGCGCGAAGGGCGGATCTCCGAGCTGGACGCGGTGTTCGCGCTCTCGTTCGGCCAGCTGCCGCCCTCGCACCAGCAGTTGTTCGGGCGGCTCGGCCTGCACGTCGGCACGGACTTCGACCTCGACCAGGCGGCCGCGCTCGGCGACCTCGACCTGCTCGCCACCGACCGGATGCTCGAAGAGCTCGTCGACGTGCACCTGCTGCAGCCGACCACGTTCGGCCGCTACCGGATGCACGACCTGCTCCGGCAGTACGCGCAATCCACAGTGGACTCCCCGGACGCGCCGCTGTCCCGGCTGTTCGACCACTTCGTGGACATGGCAGTGGACGCGGTGCAGATCCTCGCCCCCGCGGCGCGGCGAATCGAGATCGACGTCGCCTACCGGCCGGCGCGCAGGCTGGTGCTGCGCGACTACGACCACGCGATGGCGTGGCTGGAGACCGAACGCCTGACGATGGTCGCCGCCGTCGTGCAGGCACACGAACGCGGCTGGCCGCACGCCTGGCAGCTCCCGCGCGTGCTCGCCCACTTCTTCATCGTGCGCGGGCACGTCCGCGACAACGTCGTGACACACGAGCTCGCGCTGGACGTGGCGGTGAACGACCCGCGGACGCACGCGGTGATCTCCAGGAACCTCGGCGTCGCCTACTGGCAGGTGGCGCGCTACCCCGAGGCGGTCGAGCAGACCCAGCGCGCGATCGATCTGTACCGCGAGCTCGGTGACGTCGAGGGCGAGGCGGTGACCCTCGGCAACCTCGGCCTGCTGTACCGGAACACGGACCGCATCGCCGAGTCCGCGCAGGTGTACGAGGAGGTGCTGCGCATCGCCAGGGAGATCGGGTCCCCCTACGTCGAGTCCAAGGCGCTGGGCAACATCAGCTCGGTCTACCGCGCGCTCGGCAGGCTGGACGATGCGCTGGTCGCGTGCACCGAGTCGTTGAACCTCATGCGCAAACTGGGCGATCGCCGCGACGAGGCGGACACACTGGCCGGTCTCGGCCTGATCCTGCACGACCTCGGCAGGCACGACGAGGCGCTCGACACGTTGAAGACCGCACTCGCACAGATCAGGGAGATCGGCGCCGTGGCAACGGAAACCGTGGTGCTGAACGCCATCGGCAACCTGTTGACGTCGATCGGTCGCCGTGAGGAGGCGGTGGTGCACCTGCGGGCCGCGCTGGAGCTGGCCGAACGGATCGACGACCGGCGGGAGATCGCGATGGCGCACCGGCTGCTCGCATCCGTGACGGACGACCCGGTGGAGGCGGAGCGGCACCGCGTACTGGCCGAGGAGATGTTCGCGGCGTTCAGTCGCTGAGGCCGCGCGGTCCCGGCTGCCCGCCCGGCACCACGGCGCCGCGCGGCAACCCGTCCTTGAGGAACGGCAACAGCTTCGGGTGTTTGCTCAGCAGCACCGCGGCCGTGCCGTTGCGCTGCTGGACGCGGCGGCAGAAGTGGGGTGAGAGCCCGATCCCCAGATATGCCGCCGCCTGCGGCCCGTACACGACCCGGTCGCCGAGCCCACACCACGCGGCAGGCACCGGGTGGTCGTCCCGCCAGATGTAGCCCTCCACGTACACCCCGCCGGTCAGCCGCGCGGCCTCGCTGGCGGCGACGCTGAACGCGACCTGGGGAGCGAGGCGGGTCGCGGCGTCGGCGGTCCACCACCGGCCGAGGTCGAGCACCAGCCCCTCCATGCTCGCGTGCGCCCAGTCCGAGTCGTCGACGAGCGTGCGGAACGGCTCCTCCGACTCGGTCAGTGCTGCCGTGAGCTGCTCGTGCACCAGCTCATGGTGCGGCCTTGGGCCCGTTTTCGCCGGTCGAGATGGAATACCACTGTCCGGTACCAGACATCGGAGGACCAGGCTCTTGACCCTGCGTCGTTCCTTGCGGTAACTCAATTCCGACGCGAGGAGACCGCATGTACATCCGATGTCTGCTGGTGGCCCTGATTCTGCTGACGGGCATCACCCCACCCGCTCAGGCCGAGACCGGCAAGTGGTTCGACCAGGCGGGCATCGGCTGGTTCCCGCACTGGGGTCTCGGCACCGGCCGCCCGGCGGACCGCGTGGAGGGCTCCGCGTACGTCTACCGCAATGCCGAGGAGTTCGAAGCGGCCTCCCGCGACTGGAGCGCCGCCCGGATGGTCGACGTGGCCCGCCGCATGCACGCCTCCTACATCACCATCTCCACCCTGCACAGCCGCCTCGGCTACGTCCGCGTGTGGCCGTCGTCGATCCCCGGCACCGTCGCCACCAGGCGCGACTACCTGGGCGAGCTGATCGCCGAGGCCACGAAACACAGGATCAAGGTCGTCGTCTACGTCACCGGCGACCCGTTGTGGTGGAACGACAACCGCGACAACCAGCAGGCCCCGCCACCGGCCTGGCTGCCCTACGGCGCCACCGGCTGGCTGGACGTCGCCGCCTACCGGGCCTACAAGAACGACCCGGCGATCGACATCCGCAAGCGCGTCGACTGGAAGCGCCACTTCGCCAGGGACACGGTCGACGAGATCATCACCCGCTATCCGAACGTCGGCGGCTTCTGGTTCGACGGCTGGGGCGGCGACCCCGCGACCGCCGAGGGTCGCGCCGCCATCGAGCTCTTCGAGCACATCCATGCCCGGCTGCCCGGCGCCGTGAACATCAAGAACAACGGCGGCGGCGTCACCGTGCCCGGCGAGGACGTCGCCGCGATGGAGGACTGCCAGTCCTGCCTGCACCGCAAGGAACCCGACTACGACCTGCCCTCACAGTTCCCGCGCGGCCCCTACAACTACGAGAACCCGTTCGAAACCCTCGGCTGGTGGTACCGCCACTCGGACGCGTCGGTTCCGTGGACCCCGCGGCAGAACGCCTTCCACCTCAAGAAGTTCATCACGTCGATCGGCAACGGCTGGGTCCCGAACTGGGGCATCGGCAACACCATGAACGGCGGCCTTCCGCCTGCCGGTGAAGCGCTCGTCGACCAGATGAACTCGTTCCTGTCGTGGGCGAAACCATCGCTGGTCGGCGTCCGCCCCGGTGGTTACGCCGAGGGCGGGTTCGACCCCGGCTACTGGAACGACGGCGCGTACGGCGTCACGACCATGCGCGGCCGCAACACCCACTACCTCCACGTGCTCACCCCGCCGTCCGGCCGCCAGCTGGTCGTGCCGGACGGCGGTCACGACGTGGCCTTCGTGCAGGACCTGCAGACCAAGCGCCCGCTGCACTTCAGGCAGTCCGGCGGCAAGCTCTACGTCGACGTCCCGTCGTGGGACGCGGCGGTGAACCAGGCCGCGACCGTGCTGCGCGTCCACACCTTCGGCCGCGGCCGGGTGCTCTCCACCGAGGGCTGGGCTCCGACGGCCGCCACCGACGGCGACTATTCGACCGTGTACAAGGGAACCCGTGACCTGACCGTCGACATGGGACGGTCGCGGTCGTTGGCCGCGCTGCGGATCGTGCAGCCGGAGTCGAGCAGGATCGCCGTGCTGAACGAGGGCGAGAAGATCCAGAGCACCCGGATCAAGGACTACAGCCTCGAAGCCAGCTCCGACGGCGTGAACTGGACGTCGGTCAGCTCGGGTCAGCTCGCGAACCAGCGGGGCAGTCAGTCGATCACGTTCAAGTCGTTGCGGGCGCGGTATCTGCGGCTGACCGCGGCCTCCACGCACAACGGCGCGAACGGCCGGATCGAGGTGACCGACGTCAAGGCGATCGCGCCGCGCTGGTGGTGACTACTTCGGGACGATGGTGATGGCCACGGTCACCCGCAGCGAGCCCGCGCTGCCGGTGATCGTGGCGTTCTCCGCCTTCGGTCCGGCCTGCAGGCGGGCGATGAACGTCACCGACTGGCCCGGCGCCAGCTGCTGCCCGCCGCCACAGGTCACCGTGCCCTTGCCCGCGGGGCAGCCGATGGTGCCCGCGGGCGCCTTGCCCGGCCCGACCGTCTTGTACTTGTCGGGTAGGACCAACGTCAACGTCGGCACCGTGGCCGGTTCCGTGCCGGTGTTCTCGATGACGATCGGCATCTCGGCGGGCGGACCCTCGTGCGTCATCTCGAAGCCGCCGGGAGCGTGGGTGACGAGCTTGGGAGATGTCGCCGCGCCCGTCGTGCTGGTTCCTCCCGGCGCCGCACCCGGAGTGCTCGGCCCTCCGGAGGCGGTGGAGTTCGCCGGGGCGGAGCTTGTCGTGGCGGTCGAGGACGACCCCGCGGAGGTCCCGCCCGTTCCGGTGGGCGTGGTGGTCGTGGTGGTCGCGATCAGCGGGACGGCGGCGGCCGGTTCGGCCGGGTTCGACGGGGACGCACCGGACACGACGACGGCGACCGCCGCGGCTGATGCCGCCGCACCGAGCCAGGGAGCCGCGGTGCCAAGGGAAACGGCCGCGCTCGCCTTGCCCGCCCCGAGAGCCAGGTAGCCGGCGGCGCCCGCGCCGAGCACGAGAGGCGCGACGACGCTGCGCAACGCGCCGTTGACGTCGGCCAGTTCGGCGGCGAGGGAGCGGCATTCGGCGCACTTGTCCAGGTGCGCGTCCAACTGGACGGCCGCGCGCCCGGTCACGTTGCCACGCGCCCAGGCGCCGAGCCTCGTCACCGTCGCGCGGCACCGGTCGGACGGCTCCGCCGCCACGTGTGCCTGAAGGTAGGCCTGACGCAGGCCTTCGCGCGCACGGTGTGCCATCGCGGAGACACCGTTCGGGGTGAGGCCGAGCAGCGGCGCGATCTCGCCAGGGGACTGGCCCTCGATCGCGGTGTGCCACAGCACGGTCTGCCAGTTCTCCGGCAGGCTCGAGAACGCCGTCGCCGCCAGCGCCCGGTCCAGGTCCGCCACCGCCGTGTCGCGGAACGGCACGCTGGTCACCTTCGCCGCGCCGGGCAGCTCCTCGATGTCGCCCGCCAACTCGACCCGGCGGTCCTTGCGTGTCTTGTCGTAGGCGGTGTTGCGCACCGCGGTGAGCAGGTACGGGCGGAACGACGCGTCGGGACCGCTACCGGAGCGCAGCACGCGCAACACCTTCGCGAACGCGTCCGAGACCAGGTCATCGGCATCCGAGTTCGACCCGGTCAGCTGGAGCGCCAGGTTGTGCGCGGCTCGCACGTGGCGTTCGTAGAGAGTGCCGTAAGCCTCGATCGTCCCGCCGCGTACGGCCTCAAGCAGCTCGGCGTCCGACGACATAGGCGGACCTTATCGAGCCACCTCAACGTGAACAATGCACGCATCCAAACCAAATGCATTTAGACCAAGCCGTTAGCCAGTTCGCGCGCCATCGCCCGCACCGCAGGGGTGTCGTACCGGTCGCATTCGGCGAGCGCGCGCACCCGGAGTTCACGAGCCTGAACCGACTCCCCGGCGGCGTCGGCGAGTTCCGCCAGCCGCACCATGATCTCGATGCGGTGATCGGACAGCCGTGCCTCGTCCAACGCCAGCAGCAGGTGCTCCTTCGCCTCGGCGAGCCGGCCCGCGTCCATCAGGACCAGGCCGCGCTGGTGCCGCACCCGCGCCACCCCGGCGGTCGTGCTGTGCTTGCGGAACAACGACTCCGCCTCGTCGAGCAGGTCCAGCGCCTCGGCGACCCCGCCTGCGTCCGCCAGGTTGGTGGCGAGCCGGATGAGCAACATCGACAGCAGCTCGTCGTCGCCGTCGGACGCGCGGTGCCGCGCCACGCTGCGCCGCTGCACCTCGACGGCCTCGTCGAGCTTGCCGACACCGTGCAGCATCAGGCCGAGCAGGGAGAGCGCCAGGTTCTCGCCGATCGGGTACCCGGCCTGTTCGAAGAGCGAGACGGCCAGCCTGCCCAGCCGCACGGCCTCGTGCGGTTCCCTGTTCCTGCGGTGGATGGCGGACCCGTAGTACCAGGTCCACGCCTTCGTCAGCGGGTCGTCCGGCTGCGCGTCGACCGCCTGCTCGTGCACGGCGAGCGCCTCGCGTACCTGGCCGCAGAGTGCGTAGTGGGCCCACGAGAGGTAGTTCAGCTGTTCCGCGGTGTCCTTGGCGTTGCCCAGCTGCCGTGCCGCGTCCGCGCCCGCCCGGAAGATCTCCCGCCACAGCTCGCCGACCCCGTGCATGTCCGAGTACCAGTGCATCGCCTGTGCCAGCGCGAGAACCTGCTCGTGCTCGCCCACCTCGACAGCGGAGCGGAACGCCGCGAGCCACGGTTCCCTGGCGAGCCAACGGCCCGCGGACTCCTTGTCGTGCACCGGGCCGAGCGGCCGCACCGCCGGGTTGTCGTGGTCGAAGAACTGCGCGGCCCGCGTCGCCACCGCGAGCAGCCACTGCCGCAGCCGCTCGCGCACCTCCCGCACCGTGGCGGGATCCTCGTCGAGCTCGAGCCGTTCGACGGCGAACACCCGCAGCAGATCGTGCCGCGTGTAGCGGCCGGGCGTCTCGCTGATGCCGAGCAGGCTCGCGTCGGCGAGCTCCTCCAGTGCCTCCTCGGCGCTGCCGTCGGTGATCACCTCGGCCAGCTCGACGCTCGTGTCCAGTCCGGGAACCAGCGCGAGCCTGCGGAACAACGTCGCGGCAACGGGTCCGAGGTGGTGGTAGGACAGCTCGAAAGCCGTGCGCACCTGCAGATCGCCCGCCCGCAGCACGGACAGTCGCCGCCGTTCGTCCGCCAGCTGGTCGGCCAGGTGCGCGATCGTCCACTGTGGTCTGCTCGCGAGCCGGTTGCCCGCGATCAGCAACGCCAGCGGCATCCCGCCGCACAGCTCCGCGACCCGTTGCGCCGCTTCGGGTTCGGCCTTGACGCGCTGCTCGCCGGCGATGGCCCGCAGCAGGTCGACCGCCCGTTCGGCCGGCAGCAGGTCCAGCGCGAGCCGGTGCCGCGCGTCGAGGCCGGCGAGCGTGTTCCGGCTCGTCACCAGCACCATCGTGCCGGGGCTCGACGCGAGCAACGGCCGCACCTGTGCCTCGTTCGCGGCGTTGTCCAGCACCAGCAACACCGTGCGGTCGCGCAACAACGAGTGGTACAGCGACAGCTTGTCGTCCGGGTCGGCGGGGATCTGCCGTTCGTCCACAGTGAACCCGCGCAGCAACCGATGGGCCGCCCGGTCCGGTGACAACGGCTCCTCGTCCATGCCGCGCAGGTCCAGAAACACGCAACCGCTGGGGAACCGGTGGCCGAGCCGGTGCGCGGCGTCGAGTGCGAGCGCCGTCTTGCCCGCGCCCGGCGGGCCGTGGATCACCGTGATCTGCAACAGGGACGACGACTCCGCATCGCAGGCGAACCCGCTCAGCGCCAGCTGTTCGCCCTCCCTGCCGGTGAGCTCGATCAGCACCGGAGGCAACGCACAGGCGGTGCCGACGGGCGCCGGAGCGGGTTTTTCCTCCTCTGCGGGGACGAGACCTGCCCTGGCGAGCGCGGCGAACTCCTCCGCCTCGTCGCCCTCCAGCCCGAGCCCGCCCACGAGCAACCGCATCGTGCGGTGCTGAGGCGTGAGCGTGCGGCCACGCTCCATGTCGCTGATCGCGCGCATGCTCAGGCCGGTGCGCTCGGACAGCTGTTCCTGGGTCAGCGGAACTCTCAGCCGGTAGAAGCGCAGGAAGTCCCCGAACGCGGTCGTGCTCACGTGGCCATGCTGCCACGCCGTGAGCAGTTCCGGTGGTTCTGCCGGTGGTTCTGCCGGTAATTCATCAAGGCGGGCGAATCAGTGGCTGGCTAGTTTCGGCCGTACCGCAATTCTATTTGTTCGAAACGTGCTCCAGGGGTGCTTGTGTTGAAAAGGTTGCGTCGCTATGTCGAGAATCACAAGGTGCGTCGGACGGCAAGCTTTGTTTGGCTGTCTGTGCTGGTAGGACTGCCCGTGGTGGCGTCAGGATGGTATTTTCTGGATCTTGAGGTGTATCGCTACGGCGGATTGGCGTGGCTGCGCGGCATTCCGTTGTACGTCGACTTCCCCGGGCCGCTCGACGGGCCGCGTTTCCCGTTCACCTATCCACCGATCGCGGCCGTTCTGTTCAGCGGGCTGAACGCGCTACCGCTCTGGGCGGTGAACGCGCTCGTCATGATGGCCGGCTTCACCGCGCTGACCGCCGTGTGTGTCATCGTTGTCGGCCGGCTGCGGCCGAGTCTCATGTGGACACTCGGCCCCGCCGTCGCGATCGCCGGACTGGCACTGGAACCCGTCATGTCCACGCTCGCGTTCGGGCAGATCAACCTGGTGCTGATGGCGATGATCGTCATCGACTGCCTGGTGGTGCTTGACCGGCGCCTGCGCGGCGTACTGATCGGCGTCGCCGCGGCGATCAAGCTGACGCCCGCGATGTTCGTCCTGTACTTCCTCGTCAAACGTGACTGGCGGGCCGCGCTCACCTCCGTGGCGACGTTCGCGGGCCTGGCGGTGGCGGGTTTCCTCCTGGCACCCAAGGACTCGGTCGAGTACTGGTTCAACGCCCTGCTCGACCCGAAGCGAATCGGCGGCCTCGCGCTCGCGACGAACCAGTCGTTCCGCGGCATCCTGCACCGCCTCTCCCCGGACCCGGCGACCGAGACGCTGCTGTGGCTCTCCTTGTCCGCCGTCGCGGTGGCCGTCGCCGTCTACGTGGCCTGGCGAACGCGCGACGAGTTCGTGGCACTGTTCGCGATCGCGGCCGCCGGACTGCTCGCGTCGCCCGTTTCCTGGTCGCACCACTGGGTGTGGTGCGTGCCGGCGCTGCTCGTGCTCGGCCTGCGCACGCGCAGGTGGTGGTTGGCCGGGGGAGTGGCCGCGGTGTTCGTCACGCGCCCGTTCATGTATATGCCGCAGTACGAGGACCGGGAGAAGACGTGGACCGTGCTGCACCACATCCCCGGCGACGTTTATGTGTGGCTGGCGATCGCGATGCTCGCCGTGTTCGCGACGCGTGCGGGATCGGCCAGTCAGGTGACGCATCGCGTTCGACAGGTAACGGATCGATAACCGGACCCATCCGCTCGCCGAGGGGCGGCGAATCACGGGCAGCAACTGCCTCGTACACCCCTTGGAGATGTCCGTCATGACCAAGACCGTCCGCAACACCGTCTTGACCGTCGGCGCAGTCTCGCTCGCCCTGTTCGGAGCTGCTTGCGGCTCGGGCGACATGGCAAGCGGCGGTTCCAGCACCACGCCGGCCACCGCGTCCTCGGCCCCGCCCACCTCGGCGGCGATGGACCCGGCGCGTGACCTCGTCGGACCCGGCTGTGCCGACTACGCCAAGGCCGTTCCGTCCGGCTCGGGCTCCGTCTCCGGCATGACCGCCGACCCGGTCGCCGTCGCGGCGAGCAACAACCCGCTGCTGACGACGCTGGTCGCGGCCGTGTCCGGCAAGCTCAACCCCAAGGTCAACCTCGTCTCGACGCTCAACGGCGCCGAGTTCACCGTCTTCGCGCCGGTCGACTCCGCCTTCGCCAAGATCGACGCCGCGACCATCGAGAAGCTCAAGACCGACGACGCGCTGCTGACCAAGATCCTCACCTACCACGTGGTGCCCGGCCAGATCTCGCCCGACAAGATCGCGGGTGACCAGAAGACCGTGCAGACCGGCGTCGTCAAGGTGACCGGCTCCGGTAACACGCTGAAGGCCAATGACGCCAATGTCATCTGCGGCGGCGTGCACACCGCGAACGCCACCGTCTACCTCATCGACTCCGTCCTGATGCCGAACAGCTGACCTCCCGCAGAACCGAAAGGCCGGGGAAACAGTCCCCGGCTTTTCGGCTGCCACGGTGATGCGCTGCGACCTCGCCCGTCCTCTTAGGACAGATTGGTCCAAGATGGGGGCATGAACTCGCTGCTGCTCGCCGCCGCGTTCGCGATGGTCGTCCGCTCGCTGGCGGCGTCCAGGCTGGACCGGTGGAACCTCGGCGCACCGCTGGTGATGGTGCTGGCGGGCGTCGCGGTCGGGCTGTTCAACTTCGGCGTCATCGCCGACGGCCTGAACACCGAGTCGGTGCAGCACGCCGCGGAGATCATCCTCGCGGTCCTGCTGTTCGTCGACGCCACCGAGGTGCGCGCGGGACGGCTGTGGGGCGCCTATCCCGGCCTCGTCGCCAGGGTGCTGCTCGTCGCCATGCCGGTGAGCATCGCACTGGCCGCGGTGCTGGGCTGGCTGCTGTTCCCCGGCCTGCCGTGGGCCGTCCTGGTGCTGGTCGCGTGCGTGACCGTGCCGACCGACTTCGCCCCGGCGGAACGGGTGGTCCGCGATCCGGCGCTGTCGGTGCGGGTCCGCGGCACGGTGAACGTCGAGAGCGGCTACAACGACGGTCTCGTCTCGCCGCTGTTCCTCTTCGCGCTGATCCTGGCAGGCGACGACTCCCAGGACCGTACGCCGCTCGAAGCGCTCGGCACGGTGCTGCCGTTCGCGGTCAAGGCACTCGTCGCCGGTGTCGTGATCGGCGCCCTGCTCGGCTGGCTGATGGACCGGGCGCACCAGGCGGGCTGGGTGACGGACCAGTCCGCGCGCGTCGCCGTTCTGCTGGCGCCCTTGCTGACCTTCACGGCGACCGTCGCCATCGACGGCAACGGGTTCGTCGCCTCCTTCATCTGCGGCATCGCGTTCCGCTACGTGCACCGGCTCCTCAAGGCCCGCCGGATCCACAAGGGCCGCGCGGAGTTCCGCGCCGACGCGTTGAACACGGACCTGCACCTGCTGGAGGACGTCACCGGCCTGCTGACCATGACGATGTGGTTCGTCGTCGGGATCGCCGCCGTCCTGATCTTCTCCCTGGGCGTCTCCTGGCAGGAGGTGCTCTTCTGCGCCGCGGTACTCACCGTCGTCCGCCTCGTGCCGGTGCTGCTCGCCCTGACCGGCTCCCGGATGCCGCGCCGCGAACGCCTGCTCGTCGGTGTGCTGGGGCCGCGTGGCACGACCACGATCGTGTTCGGGCTGCTGGCCTTCAACCGGCTACCGGAAGGGGCCGCCGCCGACACGATCCTGACCATCACCGTGATCTGCGTGCTCGGAAGCGTGGCGTTGCACGGAATGGGAGCCGGGCCGTTCGCCCGTCTGCTGAGCAGGCCGAGCAAGAGCGCTACTCGGCCTGCCCCGGCAGAGAGGTCACGTTCTGCGCGTTGATCTCCTAGCCGAAGAACTGTCAGAGCCTGCCCGCGCCCGCACCCGCCGTGACGGAGGACTTGACGGTGGCGGAGCTGTCAGCGGTGTAGCGGTAGGGGATGGGGGCGACGGTGCCGTTGGTTTCACATGGCCCGGAGCCGGTGAGCGAGTTGTCGCGCGCCACGAGTCGACCGGGATCGGACTCCGCGTAGCCGCTCGCCGACCAGCAGGCCTGTTGCACGTTCTCGAAGACGTTGCCCTCCACGAGAAGTCCGGCGTCCATCAGGGATGCGATGGCGTAGGAGGCGGAGTTGTTGTTGATGTTGGAGTAGTAGTTGTTGAACACGTGCACGGTCTCGCCGAAGCGCACGCGCGGGCTGCGTTCGAAGGTGCGGTCGAACCAGTTGTGGTGGTAGGTGACCCGCAGGTGGCCGCGATCCTCGCCGGCGTTGCCGTCGGAGTGGCCGACCAGCGAGGTCTTCCAGTGGTTGCGAATCACGTTCCACGACACGGTGATGTAGTCGGCGGCGTGGGTGACGTCCAGCATGCCGTCGTAGTAGTCGGGGTCGTTCTCGATGGTGCTGGACATGGTGTTGTGGTCGATCCAGACGTGCGTGGCGTTCTCGATCTGGATCGCGTCGTTGCCGCGCACCCCGCGGATGTTCATGTTCTGGATGATCACGTTGGCGGGATGCATGTCCTCGATGTTGAGGGTGGTCCCGGAAATGCCCGAGCCGGCGCCGACGCCGCGGATGGTCTTGTCGGCGCTGATCTCGATGGTGCCCGAGCCGCTCAGCATGCCGTTGACCAGGATCGTCCTGGCGCCCGATGCCTGCGCCTGAGTGCGGAGGTCGGCGAAGGTGCTGACCGTGACCGTGGATCCGCCCGCACCGCCGGTGGTGCCACCGGCCTGTGTGGCCCAGCCGATGATGCCGCCGGGCGGTGGGGTGGTGCCGCCGAGCTCGAAGTCGAGGTGGTCGATGTTGGGCAGGCCTGCCGAGGTGGTCGGGCTGAGCCTGATCGTGTTGCTGCCCGCGGTCACCGGCACGCTCACCGTCTTGGTCACCCACGTCGACCAGGCGGCCGTGCCCTCGAACGACGGCGTTTGGACCGTGGACCCGTTCACGACCAGGTTCGCCGGCCGAGCGGTGGTGGTCCCGTTCGCGAAACGAATCCCCACCGTGGCCGTGCCCGACGTCGCCGCGTTCACGGTGAACTGGGCGTAGCCGCTCGTTGTGTTGGTGCCGTTGCAGAATCCACTGCCGGAGTAACCGGACCAGTTGGTGTCGATCGTGCCGGCGCACACCGCCGGTGAGGTCTCTGCCTCGTACCGCGTCGGCGCGGCCTGCGCGGTGGACGACGCCACCGCGACCAGTGCGGCGCCTATCAGTCCAATGCAGGCAATCAGGGGCTTCACACGCATAGCTGGTCTCCTAGGGATCAGCTCGTCTTGGGCGAGTCAGAAACGCGCACCCACGTCCGCGCCGTTCGTGGGGCGCAGGAACGTGGAGGACGGGATCGAGCCGTCGGCCTTTCTGGGACCGGTGATCGTGCGCGAGTCCGTGCTCACGAACGACCATGAGCCGCCGGCGTTCCAGGAGTTGCCGCTGCCGGTGGAGTTGGAGCCGAGTGACACGGCGGTCTTGTTGGCCACGGCCAGGTTCTTCGTGAGGGTGCTGGACGAACGGTTGAAGGTGAACCCGGTCCCGGGGTTGTTCCAGGCCGTGCTGCGCTCGATCCGGTGCCTGCCGGGGTTGTTGTTGTCGATGACACCGCCGACCGCGTTGTCCCAGGTCATGCTGTTGCGCACGGTGTGGTCGGCCGCCACGCCGTTGCCGCCGAGCTTGAACCCGTTGCCGTCGCCGGTGAAGTTCGGCAGGTTCCAGCGGTTGAACCCGTTGCCCCACGCGAGGTTGTTCTCCACGAGGATCGGCGAGGAGAACATCCAGAAGTCCAGGCCGTCGTCGGAGTTGTTCCACAACCGTGCTCCGCGCACGACGTTGCCGCCGCCGGAGCCTTCCTTGATCGCCAGGCCGTCCGCGCTCTCGCCGTTCTTGCGCGGGTCGCGGTTGCCGTGGGCGTCGAGGTTGATGATCCGGTTGTTGCTCGACGAGCCCTGGATGTGCAGCCCCGACTCGTAGTTGTCCCTGGTGATCAACCGTTCGAAGACGGTGTTGTTGATGTCGACGGCAAAGACGCCGTACGGCCCGTGGATGATCTCCAGGCCCATGAGCTGCCAGTGGTCGCCTTCGACGTGGACGGCGCCGCGGTCGGCACGGGGAATGGTCGATCCCACGGCGCCTGGGGTGTACGGCATGTTCTCGCCGTCGATGATCACTCGCTCGTTCTCGTGGTTGCGCAGGATGATCGGCTGGCTCGCGGTGCCGTTCTTGAGCAGCTTGATGGTGGTGCTCGGTGCGTAGGTGCCGCCGCGGACGGAGATGGTGGTGCCGGGACCGGCCGCGTCGACGGCTTTCTGGATCGTGCGGAGAGGAGCGGCCGAGGTGCCGGCGTTGCTGTCGTTGCCGTTGGTCGCCACGTAGAGCTGTTCGGCGGCCTGCGCCGGTGAGGTCAGCAGGGCGAGCAACAGTGCCGAGACGAGCGGGGTCGCGCCGGTTACCACGTCACTGCCTTTCCGCCGAAGGTGACGACGAGCCGGCCGTCCGCGGCGAACGTCCATTTGAGAGCGCCGGTGTAGGAGGAGCAGCGGGATCCGTTGGAGCCCGACCAGAACTGGTTCGTCGAGTCGGCCGATCCGACGATCCGGTCATTGGTGCCGCTGCCGCCGCGACAGGAGGTGTTGCCACGGAAAACCGAGGTGCCCGCGTCGAAGGAGAAGTTCCGCTGCTCGTTGTCGATGCCGATGTTGTCCGACACCGCCATCGAGCCGAGGTTGCGGTTGTAGGTGAACCCGTGCTTGCCGTTGCCGAAGGCGATGTTGCGCCGGATCACGTGGTCGACCGCGATGTCCTCGCCGCCGAGCTTGTAGCCGTTGCGGTCTCCGTTGCCCGCCTGGGAGCCGTCGCTGAGAGTGCCGTTGTCGTATGCCAGCGAGTCCTCGATGGTCACCGCGCCGATGGCGCCGGTGTCGGACTTGGTGTAGAGGTCCCAGCCGTCGTCGATGTTGTTGTGCGCCACGGCATAGCGGAAGACGTTGCCGGGGCCCGAGGTGAGTTTGGCGGCGAACCCGTCGGCGTCCTCGCCGTCGGGGTCCGCGTTGTCGTGCGACTCCGCGCTGAGGACGAGGTTGTTCGACGGCCACTGCTCGCGAGGGGTGGTCGCGGTGGCGCGGGAGAGCTGAAGCCCGGTGTCGCGGTTGAAGCGCGTCACGGTGCGTTCGATGATGTTGTTGCTGCCACCGACGAAGATGCCGTTGTCGCCGGCGCGCTGGACGACGACGCCCTGCACGTGCCAGTACGAACCGTTCAGTGCGAGCCCGCGGTTGGCCGGATCCTCGGCCATGGCGGAGAAGTTCAGGACAGGGGTCTCGCCCTGGTAGGCGGACAACTTCTTGCGGGCGCCGGAGGTTCCGTTGTTGCCGGTCGCGATGGTGACCGTCTGGGAGAAGTCGTAGGTTCCGCCGCGCAGTGCGATCGTTCCGCCGGGTGCGATGCGGGTGATCGCCGAGGTGAGTGTGGTGGGGTCCGCCAGACTGCCGGTGGCGTTGTCCCGGCCGTCCGGTGCGACGTACAGGGTGTTGCCGACCGGCGTATCCGAGGTGGTGACGTCGAAGTAGTCGATGTTGGGCAGGCCGCCCGAGGTGGTCGGGCTGACGCGGATGGTGCTGCTGCCGCTGGGAAGCGTGACGGTCACGGTCTTCGAGGCCCAGGTCGACCAGGCACCGGTGGTCTCGAACGACAGGGACTGCACCTTCGTCCCGTTGACGAGGAGGTCGGCGGCCCGGCTTCCGGTGCCACCATTGGCGAACCGGACCAGCAGTGTCGCGGTGCCTGAGGCTGACGTGGTGGCGGTGAGCTGGGCGAAGGCTCCGATCGCGTTGGTGGCGTTGCAGAAGCCGGATCCGGAGTATCCGGGCCAGTTGGTGTCGATGCTGCCGGTGCAGACGGCGGGCGCGGCCTCGGCCTCCTGGTGCACGGTCGCGGCAGCCGCGACCTGCACCGGCAACACCATGGACGCGCCGACAGCCAAGCCTGCGATGAGAGGTGTCATCTTCATGGCGACTCTCCTTTGAGTCGAATTCGACTATTTGTGAGAGAGCGTGCGTCATCGCGCGAACCACCTCTGGTTCACGTCTTTGAACAGGGAAAACAGCCTTGGGAGCGCTCCCAGGGAAGCTAACGCATTACTTTGGAAATGCGCAACGATCGGCCGGGAAATGGCAGCCGGGTTCATGTTCATGAACGAAATGTGGTGACTACTGCTCCAAATGCGGGCATCCACAGATGACCGTCGCGACGAGCGACAAGGCCGGATCGGTGGTTCAGACCGTCATTCGGGCAGATGACGTGAAGTGAGGCAACAGAACCACTCTCTGCGGTATCCCTGTCACTGAGGGCAACATCGCCCCTCTGGCGCAGAACAAGGGGAGTTCGCGTTGAAGAAATCGATTCTCGCCGCCGGGCTCGCGGCCGCCGTGGGTGTCACCACGGCCACCGTGCCTCCGGCCATGGGGGAGACCACCGCACCGCAGCAGGTCGACGCGGCTGGTCTGACGACAACGGTCACGCTGATCACCGGTGACCTCGTGCACGTGGCCAACGGGCAGGTGAGCACGCACGCCGCGAAGGGCCGTGAGCACGTCCACTTCCACCACTACACCGACGAGCGGGGCAACCTGCACGTCATCCCGTTCGACGTCCAGCCGCAGATCTCGGCGGGCACGCTCGACGGTCGGCTGTTCGACGTCTCGCTGCTCTCGCGCTCCGGCTACGACGACGCGAACCGCGACACGATCCCGCTGATCGTCCAGGGCGGCGCGGGGCCGCGTTCGGCGGACGCGAAGTCGTTGCCCAGCATCGACGCCCACGCCGTGACGGCTGACAAGTTGGGTGGCTTCTGGTCGGCGGCGCGGACGACCGGCGCGGCCAAGGTGTGGCTCGACGGCAGGATCACCGCCTCGCTCGACCGCAGCGCCGCGCAGATCGGCGCACCGCAGGCGTGGCAGCAGGGCTTCACCGGCTCCGGCGCCACGGTCGCCGTGCTCGACACCGGCATCGACACCACGCACCCCGACCTGCAGGGCGCCGTGGTGGAGGAGAAGAACTTCACGCCCGCCGCCACCACCGACGACAGGTACGGCCACGGCACCCACGTCGCGTCGACGATCACCGGTGACGGCAAGTACAAGGGCATCGCGCCGGATGCCAAGCTCGTCAACGGAAAGGTGCTCGACGACAACGGCAGCGGCACCGAGTCCGGCGTCATCGAGGGCATGGAATGGGCCGCCACCAAGGCCAAGGTCGTCAACATGAGCCTCGGCACCAACGTCCCCAGCGACGGCACCGACCTCGTGTCGCAGGCCGTCAACCGACTCACCGCCGAGCACGGCGCGTTGTTCGTGGTCTCGGCGGGCAACTCCGGCGGCCCGGTCGCCTCACCCGCGGCCGCCGACGCCGCGCTGACCGTCGGCGCGGTCGAGCGTGACGACCGGCTGGCCGGTTTCTCCAGCCGCGGCCCGCGCTCCGGTGACGGCGCCATCAAGCCGGACATCACCGCGCCCGGCGTGGGCATCGTCGCGGCGAAGGCGCGCAACGGCGTGATCGGCACCCCGGTCGACCCAGGCCACGTGGCCCTGTCGGGCACGTCGATGGCGGCACCGCACGTCGCGGGCGCCGCGGCGATCCTCGCGGCGAAGAACCCGGCGTGGTCCGCGTCGGAGATCAAGACCACGCTGATGAACAGCGCCAGGCCCCACGCCGAATCCAGCGTCTTCGACCAGGGCGCGGGCCGCGTCGACGTGGCCCGCGCGGCCACCTCGAGCCCGGTCGCCACCCCGGCCAGCCTCAGCCTCGGCACCGCCCGCTGGCCGCACGACGACGACCAGCCGATCATCAGGAAGATCACCTACCGCAACACCGGCGCCGAGCCGCTCACGCTCGACCTGACCGTCGCCGAGCAGAAGCCGGCGGCGAGCGGCCTGTTCAGCGTGTCCCCGGCGAAGCTGACCGTCCCGGCGGGTGGCACCGCCGAGGCCACGGTCACCGCCGACACCCGCGTCGCGGGCCCGGACGGCGTCTACGGCGCCGCGGTCGTCGCCTCCAACGGCGTCCGCGTGCCGATCGGCGTGCACAAGGAGCCGGAGAGCTACGACGTCACGCTCACCCACATCGGCCACGACGGCAAGCCCGCGGACGGGCGGCGCTACCTGCTGCTCGGCATCGACCGCCGCACGTTCCTGGAAGGCACCGCCCCGACCGGCACGGTGAAGATCCGGGTGCCCAAGGGCCGGTACTTCGTGAACACGGTCTTCGACACGGCCAACGCCGACCCGGCCGCGCGCCCCAAGCGCACCGTGGCGTACGAACCTTCCGTCGAGATCACCGGCGACAGGACCATGACCTTCGACGCCCGCACCGCCGCCGAACCGTCGATCACCGTCGACCGTCAGGAGGCCTCGCTGGCGAGCGGGTCGTTCACCGTGTCGATGACCGCCCCGGACTTCGGGTTCGGCAGCGGCTGGGGCCTGCGTGACTGGAAGGACTTCTACGTCCACCCCTCCGCCACGTCGGCCGCGGGCTTCACCTGGTCCGCGAGCAGCGTGCTCGCCAGGAAGAACGCCGACGGCACCTTCTCCGGCAGCCCGTACCAGTTCCACTCGAAGGCCGAGGGCAAGGACCGGCTGCCCGCCGCGATCAGGCACAGCGACCGCGAACGGGACATGGCCAAGATCGACACCACGCTGAAGGCCCGCGTGCCCGGCTCGACCGGCAGCCGCACCGGCGGCGTGTCCGGCCCGCTGCCGTTCAAGCTGACCGAGTTCTACACGCCCGGTGTGGCGTGGAGGCGGTACCTGTTCGAGGAGTTCGACTCGAACAGGCTGCCGAACGTCATCGACGACTCGGACACGAAGACGTTCCGGCGCGGCGCCAAGAGCGCCGAGCAGTGGAACACCGCCGTGTTCGGCCCTGGTTTCCCCGCGGTTCCGGACGAGGCGACCGGGGCGTGGGCCGGCAGGCTGGGTGACCAGCTGTTCGTGAACACGCAGTTGTTCGCCGACGGCACCGGCGAGCACTCGACGTTCGACTTCGGCGGCGGCACCGGCAGCACCAGGCTGACCGCGAACGGCAAGGTCGTCGCCGAGTCCCTCGAACCAGGCAGGCTCTTCACCCCGGTGCCGGCCGCGAAGACCGCCTACCAGCTGCACGCCGACGGCAGCCGCGCTCCGCAGCCGTCGAAGGTGACGGCGGACTGGACGTTCACGTCCGAGACCGTCGCGGGCGACCGGCTGAAGGCGCTGCCGCTGCTCGCCGTCCGCTTCGCACCGAAGCTCGACGACCACAACCAGGGGCGGGCGGGCAGCGTGCTCGCGGTCCCGGTCACGGTGCAGCGCAACGGCGCCAAGGCCGACGTCACCGACGTCCGCACGCCGCAGGTCCAGGTCTCCTACGACGACGGCAGGACCTGGCAGCGGACCGTCGCGTTCAAGGCGGGGGACAGGTGGCTGGTCACGCTGCTGCACCCGAAGGACGCGAAGTCGGTGTCGTTCAAGGCGAAGGTCAGTGACGCGCACGGGTCCGTCGAGCAGACGGTCGTCCAGGCGTACAAGCTGAAGTGACGCGGTGGGGAGGGGCCGCGGCCCCTCCCCGCTCGCCTGTGATGGGGGAGAACGTGGCGCCTCACATGAGGCGTTTGATCTCTCCCCTCGCCCGTAGAAGCCAAGGGGTCTGACAATTTTCGGCCGCGCTTCGAGCGGGTCGATCCTCCTCAGATCCTGCCGACGCCCGCACCCGCACGCACGATGCGCGGCACGTCGGCGGCGTTGTCGAGGGTGTAGGGGTAGTAGGTGCGCGGTTCCTGGACGCTGCCCGCCGTCTGCGGGACGCCCGAACCCGCGAAGACGTTGCCGCGCTGCACGACGCGGCCGGGTCCGCTGTCGCCGTACCCGACGAGGACCGGGTGCGGCACGTTCTCGAAGTAGTTGCCCTCCACGAGCACTCCGGCATCCATTGTGGACGCGACGCCGTACAGCTCATTGGAGCGGAAGTAGTTGTTGTAGACGTGCACGGGTTCGCCGAACCGCACGCGGGGGTGCCGCTGGCGTGAGCCGTCGAAGAAGTTGTGGTGGATGCTGACCTTGAGGTGGCCCCTGTCGGTGCCGGCGCTGCCGTCGGAGTGGCCGATCAGCATCGACTTGTCGGTGCCGCGGAACCAGTTCCAGGACACGGTGACGTATTCGGCGCCGCGCACGATGTCGACGGCGCCGTCGACCGGCCCGGAGAACTCGTTGTGGTCGATCCAGACGTGGTGCGAGTTCTGGCCGATGTTGATGGCGTCGTCCTCGGCGTTGGTGAAGCGGAGGTTGCGCACGATCACGTTGTAGGAACGGTAGAAGTCCAGCCCGCCGCCGTTGACCACGGCCGAGGTGCCGAGTCCGACGACGGTCTTGTTCGGCCGCACGCCCTGCTTGCTGGAGATGGTGATGGTGCCGGACACCTGGATGACCAGCGTCCCCACCGTGTCGATGTAGTCGAGGAACTGCTCGGCCGTGGTGGCGGTGACGACCCGGCCGCCCGCTCCACCGGTGGTTCCGTTCTGGCCCAACGCGTTCACGCTCGTGAAGCCGTCCGGGCCCGCGGCAGCACTGGCCGGGGCGACGAGACTGCCCGCGGCGAGCGCGCCCGCGGTGCCCGCGAGCAGGGTGCGCCGGGTGATCTGGAAGTTCTCGGTCATCGCGAACTCGCGATATCTGTCCACATTGGAGTGTTCTCTTCCCGTTGCACGGAATGTGGCGGAAGTGGCGGCAGTTGGCGGCGAGAACGATGTGGGGAGTGACCTTCGCGACGTTAGGCATCCGGTGTCGAGGTGTCAACGCGTTGTCGTTGGGCCACTTCGGTTTACTTGTCGAACATCGGTGAATGAACGGGTCGAACGCGGTCGAATCGTTCAGAGGCATGAATCTCGCGGCCGGCACCGCACTTTTCCGGGCGGAGCTCTTCAGGTTCGACGGAGCGTTGGGTAGCGTGCCCTGGGAGCGCTCCCGGACGGGGTGAGCGGCTCTGTTTCCCCTGTGCACAAAGGAGTGCCGATGTCGGGAACGACCAGGAAACGACGCACCGCGCTCGCCGCCCTGGGCGCCGCGGCATCCATCACCTGCACCGTGCTGGCCGCGGCATCGGGCTCATGGGCGAGCGACACCCCGATCACCACCGCGGCCGCGTTCGCGTGCAAGGTCGACTACACCGCCAATGACTGGGGCACCGGGTTCACCGCCACCGTGGCCGTCGCCAACGTCGGTTCGTCGGCGGTCAGCGGCTGGACCCTGACCTACACCTACGCAGGCAACCAGACCTTGCAGCAGGGCTGGAGCGGCGTCTGGTCGCAGTCCGGCAAGCAGGTCACCGTGACCAACGCGAGCTGGAACGCCGGTATCCCGGCCGGCGGCAGCGTGAGCACGGGCGCGAACTTCTCCTACAGCGGCGCCAACGCCAAACCGGCGGACTTCGCGGTCAACGGCGCCGCCTGCACCGGCACGAACCCGACGACGACGACCACCACGACCACCACGGGGAACCCGCAGCCCGGTGGTCCTGCGCCGGCGCTGCGGGTGTCCGGGAACAAACTGGTCACCGCCTCCGGCGCGATCTACCGGCTGCTCGGCGTCAACCGCGCCAGCGGCGAGTTCGCCTGCGTGCAGGGCAAGGGCATGTGGGACGGCGGCCCGGTGGACAAGGCGTCCGTCGACGCGATGAAGGCCTGGAACATCCGCGCGGTACGGATCCCGCTGAACGAGGACTGCTGGCTCGGCCTGTCCGGTTCGCCCAGCGGCGCCGCCTACCAGCAGGCCGTCAAGGACTACGTGAACGTGCTCGTCGCGGGCGGCGTCAACCCCATCCTCGACCTGCACTGGACCCACGGCCAGTACACCGGCAACATCTCGGCCTGCCCGGACGTCAACGCGACCTGCCAGAAGCCGATGCCGGGCATGCAGCACACGCCGACGTTCTGGACGCAGGTGGCGAACGCGTTCAAGGGCAACAACGCGGTCGTCTTCGACCTGTTCAACGAGCCGTGGCCGGACGCGTCCAACAACTGGCAGGACATGGCCGCCGCGTGGCGCTGCCTGCGTGACGGCGGCACCTGCGCCGGCATCGAGTACCAGGTGGCCGGCATGCAGGACCTGCTCGACGCCGTGCGCGCGACCGGCGCCACGAACGTGGTCATGACCGGCGGGCTGACGTGGACCAACGATCTCAGCCAGTGGCTGGCCTACAAGCCCAATGATCCCACCGGAAACCTGATGGCGTCGTGGCACTCGTACGACTTCAACGGCTGCGTGACAGTGTCCTGCTGGGACAGTCAGATCGGCGCGGTCGCCGCCCAGGTGCCGGTGCACGCCGGTGAGATCGGCCAGGACTCCTGTGCGCACGACTACATCGACCAGGTGATGACCTGGCTCGACTCGCGCCGGATCGGTTACACCGCCTGGACCTGGAACCCGTGGGGTTGTGGCTCGGGCAACGTGCTCATCGAGGACTACGACGGAACCCCCTCCAAGACCTACGGAGAGGGTTTCCGCGCCCACCTGCTGTCCGTCACGCCGTAGTCACTGAGCCGTGGTGGTACCCCTGCGCGTCCATTGCTGGTTGGTCACGCCGGTGCAGGGGTACTGCTTGACGGCGGTTCCGTCCGCCGTGGAAGCCGAGACGACGTCGAGGCACTTGCCACTGTGCCGCGCGGCGAGCCGGACGAAGCCGCCTCCCGCGTCCTGGACCTGCCACTGCTGGTGCGTTCCGCCGCCGCACGCCGACTGGGAGGTCTCCGCACCGTCCGAAGTGGACGCGGCTGTGACGCCGACGCACTTTCCGCTGTGCCGGGCGATCACGTTGTGGTAGCCGTTGCCGAGGTCGAGCAGCTGCCACTGCTGGTTCCAGCCACCGTTGCAGGCGTACTGCTTGACGGCCACACCGTCGTTCTTCGACGAGCTCGGCACATCCGCGCACTTGTTGCTGTGCCGGGCGATGAGCGTGTCGTACGCGCTGCCGCCATCGACACCGGCCGCCGCGCCGGTGGCAGTGTCGACGCTCACCCTCGGGTACCAACGCATGGACATCGTGGTGCTGCTCGGGAACGTCAGTGGCAGCCAGACGTACCGCGACTCGTTGACCGGACGCTCCCAGGCGCCGGCCCAGCGGTCGCCCAGGTAGAGATGGGAGGTGGCCTGGGCGCCCTGCAGGGACAGCACGAACGCGGTCTGGGTGCCGAAACCGGTGGCGTCGCCGACGTCGGACAGGCCGCTCCAGGTGTCCGTGACGCTGCGGGCCGTCGCGTACTTCTGCTGGTTGGGCTGCCAGTTGGTGGCCCCTGACGTGAGCAGGAAGTAGATCCCGTTCCGTTTGAACATCGCGGGAGCCTCGCGGTAGGAGCCGGGCCACAGCGTCCGCACGAGCGAACCGGCCGTGGTGTAGTCGCCGGTGAGCCGGTAGACGTTGAGATCGGCGTTCTCGCGTGCCGCGGAGATCATGTACGCGGTTCCGTCGTCGTCCTTGAACAGTGTGATGTCCCGCGACATGTGGCCGAACGGCCGGAAGCTGCCCCGGTAGGTGTACGCGCCGTCGACGGTGGAGGAGGTCGCCACGGCGGCGCGGGCCTCGCTGTAGTCGTCGCCGTTCTCCTTGTGCATCCACATGACGAACTGGCCGGTGGAACTGTTGTAGATCACCTTCGGTCGTTCGATCTTGGCGCGGCCCAGCTCGCCCGCTGACGACTGGGTGAGCACGTTGTTGCGGAACTCCCACGTGCTCAGGTTCGTCGAGCGGTAGACCGACACCGCCTTGAAGGTGTTGTCGGGATTGCGGTTCTCGCCGAACCAGTAGTAGTACGCGCCGACTTTGATCACGCCGCCGCCGTGCGTGTGCACGAGGTCGCCGGAGATGTCGGTGAACTGGCTCCCGTTGGTCACCGTCACCGGTGCGGCGTGCGCGGCGGGTGCGACGAGCAGGACGATGAAGACCACGAGCAGGGACAGGACAGCACCACATCGTTGTGGCATCGCGGTTCTCCTTTCACAGGCCGAAGCCGCGTGGCGGCAGGGCGCTGCTTCGACGGTAGGGAGTCGCGTTCACTTCGGATACGCGCCGATCGTCTTCGAATACGTTCGACGCGCCACGGCCGTCGTTTCCGCCGGGCGGAAACGGAAGCTGGCTTCTCCACGCTCCCAGGCGTGCTCGCGCAGACGCTGCAACAGGTCCGCAGGGACAAGATCGCGTACTCGCTGGAGGAGATGACGGTCGGCGCTGCCTCGGTCGCGGCGCCGATCTTCGGTCCAGACGGCGGCACTTCCAGCTATGCCATCTCAGATGGTCCACATTGGGCAGACCGTCCGACGTGGTGGGGTCGAACCGGATCGTGTTGCTGCCGGCGTTCAGCGTCACCGTGAGGTTCTTGGTGGCCCACGCGCCGGTGCTTTCGAACCGCTGTGATGAAGCCGTGAAAGTCGAGTTCGGCGTGTTGGCCGTGATCGGCTCCGGGTAGGCCACCGATAGTCCACTGTGTACTGGCTGCGCGCGTGTCGCGCTGAGTTGGGTGTGGAAAAGTGTCGATGAAATCGTTTCAGACCACTCCAACTACACCCAACTCGATTCGGCGCCTGCCCCGCGCCGGTCGAGGCGAGGTGCGACGAGCAGAAGCAGGATGGAAGGCTCACTACCTACCCAGTCGGACCGGGAGGGTGAGGAGCCCCCTGATCAGGGTGCTGTCGCGCCAGCCAAGCTCCTGCGGCGGCTCGGCGAGCTCGAGGTCCGGGAACCTCGCAAGCAGTCCGCGCAGCGCGATCTCGAACTCCATCCTGGCCAGCGGCGCGCCGAGGCAGTAGTGGATGCCGTGCCCGAACGACACGTGCCCGGCCGCGTGGCGGGTGACGTCGAGCTTGTCCGGCTCCTCGAAGCGGTCGCCGTCACGGTTCGCGGCGAGCAGCGACACCAGGACCAACTCGTCCTTCGGGATCGTCACACCGCCGAGCTCGACCGGCTCGGCGGTGTAGCGGAACGTCGACAGGTTCGACCGGTCCCTCGTAGCGCAGGAACTCCTCGGTCGACGCCGCGATCAGCTCGGGCTTCTCCTTGAGCAGCGCGAGCTGGGCGGAGTTGCGCAGCAGCGCGAGCACGGCGTTGCCGATGAGGTTGACCGTCGTCTCGTGCCCGGCCACCAGTAGCAGGAACGCCATGGAGACCAGCTCCATCCTCCGACAGCCCGGAGCCCTCCTCCCGGCGTGCACGAGTGCGGAGAAGAAGTCGTCGCCCGGCGCCTTCCGCTTCTCCTCGACCAACCCGAGGAGGTACTGCGACATCGCCGCCCCGGCCGCGGCGACCGCCTCCTGCGTGTTGTAGGTCAGCAGCGTGGTCGTCCACTCGCGGAACGAGTCCTGGTCCTTCGTCGGGACGCCGAGCAGCTCGCAGATCACCGTGATCGGCAGCGGGAACGCGAAGGTGTCGAGCAGGTCGCACGCTCACCGTTCATCGCGTCGCGCATCATGTCGTCGAGCAGCCGCTTCGTGATCTCCTCGACCCGTGGCCGGAGCATGTCCACGCGGCGCGGCGTGAACGCCTTGTTCACCAGCTTCCGCAGCCGGGTGTGGTCCGGCTGGTCGGCGTTGAGCATGTGCGCGTTCAGCACGTCGTCGGACATCCGCCCGCCGGAGTTCGGGTCCGCGTGGTGCTTGAACAACCAGCCGCCCTTGGCGATGTCCTTGCTGATCCGCGGGTCGCTCAGCGCGGCGCGCGCCTCGTCGTAGCGGCTGACGAGCCAGACCTTGAGCCCGTGCACCAGCCGGAGCTCCCTGACCGGTCCTTCGGTGCGCAGCAGGTCGTGCAGCGTGTGCGGGTCGTCGATGTACTCGGGCGGCAGCTGGTAGTAATCCGTCACCCCACCGACTTAACCCCGTTAACGTGTTACTCGCCAACATTTTGGCGGAACCCGACCTGTTTCGGTGACTGCCGAACAGGTCGGGTGCGCCGGCTGGTGTCCCGCGCCGGAAATCCGCTGCCGAACTCCGCTCCTTCTGGTTTGGAGCGAAAAGCACGTTCAGGCCATCTAGCCGCACGAACGTGCTTTTCGCTCCAGAACGCGACTTAGACGGCGAACTTCAGGCGCAGGACACTAGAGCCGTTGAAGCCCGAACCGCTGGTTGAGACCGCTGCCGATGGCCCACTGCGAGATGCGGGCACCGTCGGCGGCCGAGGCCTCCCACACGTCCATGGCGAGACCGCTCTGCCGGTTGACCAGGCTGACCACGCCGAGGCCCTGATCGACCACCTGCCACTGCTGGCCGGTCGCGTTGGTGTCGGCCTGCTGCGTGACGTCCGCACCACTGCTCGAGCTCGCGACCTGGAGCACTAGTCCGCTGTGCCGGGCGCGGACCCGGTAGTAGCCGCCACCGGAGTCGACGAAGTCGAACACCTGGTTCTGCCCACCTGTGGCCGCCCACTGGATCGCGGCGGCGCCCGCCGCGGTGGAGACGCCGTTGATGTCGACCAGCTTGTTGCTGTGCTGGGCGACGAGCCGGTAGTCCACGCCCGGTTGCACCGGACCCGTGCCGCCACCGGCGGTCCCGACGGGCTTGCGGGACAGTGCCAGCGCGTCGGCGAGGTCGGGCAGCGGCTTCAACCGGTACGTGTAGCTGTAGTCGCGGTTGGGGAAGACCTTGTAGGTGTCGAGCGGGTGTGCGCCCCAGCTGTCGTTGCCGCCGACACCCGTCTGCCGCAGGTTCAGCCGCAGCACCACGTCCTGCCGTCTGGTCAGCTGGTAGTCGTGCCGGACCCCCTTCGAGAGGTCCTCCGGGGTGAAGTGGGACGCGTTCACCTCCAGCAGGGGTTCGGCGTACGCGAGCAGGCCGCGGCCGCTGCCGTTGACCAGGGCGACCCAGCGGACGTCGGTCTTGTTGCCGTTCTCCTGCGGGCGGAGGTAGCCGGTCCACTGCTCGGCGACGGTCGAGGAGTACACGCCGACGTCGGAGCCGGTCCTGCGGTCCCACTGGTTCTCGTGCGGACCCCGGCCGTAGTAGCGGATCCGGGAAAGCTCACCCGGCACGAACAGCATCGTGCCCACCTCGGGGATGTACGGCAGGCCCGACGATCCGGGATGCAGGAGGTTGTCGACCTTGATCTCACCGTTGCCGTAGATCGTGTAGGTCGTCGTGAACGTCGACACGGTGCTGGTCGGCAGGGTGCCGCTGACGGTGACCCGCGCCGCGCGGTCGGACGGGCGGTCGAGCACGACCCGGCTCACCGTCCGGTTCGTGCCGGCGTTGCGCCAGGTGGCGTTGCGGTTCTGGTGGCCGTTGCCATAGTCGTTGTCGGTCGGCGCCCGCCAGAAGTTCGGCACGGGGCCGGAGTTCAGCAGCCGCATGCCCATCGCGTCGTAGGAGGTGATCAGGCCGGACGCCTTCGCGATGGTCACGCTGAAGTCCTGGCCGGTGATGGTGAAACGGTCGCCGGTCTCGGTGGCGGTCAGCACCGGCACCGACGTGACCGGTGTCGGCACGACCGGCGGGCTGCCGAGGTTGACTGGCAGTTGTTGTTTGGCCACCTCGAAACCCGCGGCGGCCCACGGCGTCGCCGCCCGCAGCTTGAACGACAGCTGTAGGAAGTGCTCCTCGCCGGGTGCCGGGGCGGGCGGCCGCTGGATCGGCACCTGCACCGTCTTGTTGGACAACGGCGGGATGTCGGCCTGCGCCGCGGTGAGCTCTCCACTTTGGACAACGGCGCCGTCGGCGACGAGGGCCCAGGTGCAGACGAACTCGTTGACGTTGGTGAACAGGTACTCGTTGGTGATCCGGACGGTGCCCGCGGCGCCCGCGTTGTCGGCGTTGATCGCCTGGTAGACCTGCTTGACCTCGACGGCCTTGCCGCTGATCCGCCGGTCGGGGGTGACGATGCCGTCGGCGCAGAAGGCGCCGTCGTTCGGGTTGTCGCCCCAGTCGCCGCCGTAGGCGAGGTACGTGGCGCCGGACGAGGCCTTCCAGGTCAGGGCCTGGTCGACGAAGTCCCAGATCCAGCCGCCCTGCAGGATCGGGTTGGCCCGGATGATGTCCCAGTACTCCTTGAGGTTGCCGCCGGAGTTGCCCATGCAGTGGGTGTACTCGATCATCACGTACGGACGTCGGTCGTTCGTGTCCCTCGCCCGGTTCGCCACCCCCGCGGGGCTTTCGTACATGGCGGAGCGGATGTCGCTGACCTGGGGGCGGTTGTCGCCCTCGTACTGGATGATCCGGGTGGGGTCGGCCGCGCGGATCCAGTCGCGCATCGTCACGAAGTTGCTGCCGCCGCCGGCCTCGTTGCCGAGCGACCAGATGACCACCGAGGCGTGGTTCTTGTCCCGGTGGACCATCTGGGCCGCGCGGTCGAGCACGTTCGAGGTCCAGTCCGGCCTGGAGGCCGGGTAGCTGTCGCGGATCCCGTGTGTCTCCAGGTTGACCTCGTCCACGACGTACAGGCCGTACTCGTCGGCGAGGTCGTAGAACACGGTGTTGTTCGGGTAGTGCGACGTGCGCACCGAGTTGATGTTGAGCTGCTTCATCACCGTGATGTCGCGGATCTGGTCCGCACGGGTCAGCGCGGTCCCGCGGTCCGGGTCCATCTCGTGCCGGTTGGTGCCGCGCAACGACACCGGCTGGCCGTTGATCCGCATGAGGCCGTTCTTGAGAGCGAACTCTCGGAAGCCGACCCGTGCCGACACAGTCTGGGTCACCGCGCCCGACGGGTCGCGCAACGTGAGCACGGCGGTGTAGAGGTTGGGATGCTCGGCCGACCAGAGCCTCGGTCCCTGCACCGCCTTGGAGCCACGCGCGGTCGATTCCTGGCCTGGCGACGGGGAGTTCACCGCTGTCCGCAACGGTTCCGGCCACACCGGCTGCCGGTTGTGGTCGTACAGCTGCGTTTCCACCGTGAACGTGCCCGGTTGCTGGCCGCCGTTGTTGCGGACGACCACCGCCACCGCGAGGTCCGCGTTGGTGTAGTTGTCCCGCAGCGGCGTTGTGATCGTGAAGTCACGCAGGTGCGCGGGCGGCAGCGAGTAGAGCCAGACCGGCCGGAAGATCCCGGACAGCCGGATCATGTCCTGGTCCTCCAGCCAGTCCCCGTCCGGGAACTTGAAGACCTCGACCGCGATCAGGTTCGAGCCCGCCCGGACATGGTCGGTGATGTCGAACTCCGACGGCGTGTACGACCCCTCGCGGTATCCCACCTTCGTGCCGTTGACCCACAGGTAGAACCCGGCCTTGACGCCCTCGAAGTGGATGTTGACACGACGTCCCTGCCAGGTGGGCGGAAGCGTGAACGTCCGGCGGTACTGACCGACGGGACTGACCCGCGACGGCGCGAACGGCGGCTGCGTGTTCTCGTTCTGGCCGTTGCCGCCCCACCACGGATACGTGACGTTGACGTAGATCGGGTTGTCGTAGCCGTGCAGCTGCCAGCTGGACGGCACCGGGAGCATGGCCCAGTTGCTGTCGTTGTAGTCGGTGCGCCAGAAGTTCTGGTCACGGTCGGCCGCGCGGGTGACGTGCTTGAACCGCCAGGTGCCGGTCAGGTCGAGCCGGAACGGCGAGTTCGTGCGGTCTCCGGCCAGCGCCTGCTGGAGATCGGCGTAGGGCATGAACGTGGCGTGCGCGGGCTGGGAGTTGACCTGGAAGTACCCGATGTTGTTGTTCCACTCGGGATAGCCGTTGGGCGGGTCGACCCATGCCGCCGCACCGACGTCACCGGTAGCTGATGTCGCAGAGGTCGCCGTGGTTTCGGCCGAAGCGGGCCCGGCCAGGGAAGGGGCGGCTAGCGCCGCGAGTCCGCCGCCGAGCAGCGTGCGCCTGCGGATCCTGCGCCGGTGAGCAGGCGCGCGTTCGTCCGGGGCGTCTGGGGTGTTGGACAACGTCGTCTCCTAGCCGGTCAGCAGGGGGAGTTGGTTTGCGTGAGCAGGCCCAGTCGCCACGGCAGGCTGTTGTAGTCGCCGCCGGAGTTCGGATCGCGACCCTGGTACAGGTAGCGGATCTGGCACGGGCTGACGGTCAGCGTCTGGTCGGTGCCGGTGCGGATCATCTCGCCGTGGCTGATGTCGCGGGTCCACGCGCCGCCGGGGAACGTGACGTTGGCCGGGCCCGCGAACGGGGCGCCTTCCGCGTCGGCCAGCGCCGTCCACGGCCCGGAGATGCTGCCGGACTTCCATGAGCGGAAGTACCGGCCCTGTGCCCCGATCGCCTCCACGAGCAGCAGGTACTGGTCCGAACCGTCCACTTTGTACACGTTGGCCGCTTCGAAGAGCTTGTACCTGTCGGGATCCTGGGCGGCGATGACCGGCTCGCTCATCCCGTTGGGGAAGCTGCCGACCGGGGTCTGCGACCGGTACAGGTGGCCGTTGTCGTCAGAGGAGAACAGGTGGCAGTTCACCGTGTCGCAGATGACCCACATGTCGACCCAGTACCCGTTGCCGATGTTGTCCCGGATGATTTTCGGCATCTCCGGGTAGAAGTGCTTGGGCGCGGTCCACCCCGCCGGGTTGTTGATGTCGGGGTTGGTCGAATAGGCGGCGTTGCCGTCCTGGTAGACGAGGTACCAGAGGTTCTGCGGTGCGAAGAAGAACACCTCCGGCGCCGCCCGGTAGCCCGCGCCGATCCCCGACCGGTCGAGGTAGAAGTGGGAGGCCGCGCTCGCCTGCGCCCAGTCGGTGAAGCTCAGGTACACCATGTTGTAGCCCGCCGCGTTCGCCACGCTGGCGAAGACGTGCCACTTCCCGTTGTGGTAGACCACCGACGGGTCCTTGATGCCGGCGATGTTGTGCGTCGCGTCGGACTTGGGGGAGATCAGCTGCTGGCTGGAACTCCACGTGTAGCGCGACGGCAGGGGACCGGGGCCAGGACCGGGACCGGGGTCGGTCAGTCCGGTCCATTGCTGGTTGGTGCCACCGTTGCAGGACCAGATGATCACCCTGGTGCCGTTGGCGGTCGCGGCGCCGTTGACGTCGAGGCACAGTCCTGATTGGACGTTCGTGATCGTGCCGTTGCTGTTGGCGTTCCACTTCTGGTTGTTGGCGCCGGTGCAGTTCGCGATGACCGTGTTCGACCCGGCCCCGGTGCCCGAGGTGTCCAGGCACCGCTTCGAGCCGCCGGTGTAGACCGTGATCTCACCGGACGACGCGCGGGTCCACTGCTGGTTCGTGCCGCTGTGACAGTCCCAGATCTGCAACTGCGTGCCGGGTGAGGTCGCCGAGTTCGGCACGTCCACGCACCTGCCGGCGGCCACGGCACGCAGCGTTCCACTGCCGCCACCACCACCGCCGCTGTTGAGCGCGTCGAGCACCGCGGTGTACGCCTGCTTCTTGTTGTAGTTGCCGTCGAACAACAACGGGGTGTCGTTGCGCCACGAGTACTTGTCCGTGACGCCCCAGGGAGTGATTCCGGTGCAGCGGGTCACGGCCATGCAGGCCTGGATCACCGTGCGATAGGTCGCGGCCTGGCCGGAGCCGGAGCCGCCGACGTCCAGTTCGGTGATCTGCACGTCGACGCCGAGGTCGGCGAAGCGCTGCAGGTTCGCCTGGTAGCTGCTCAGGTTCGCGCCGGAGCTCAGGTGGCTCTGGAAGCCGACGCAGTCGATCGGCACCCCGCGGGACTTGAAGTCGCGCACCATGTTGTAGATGCCGGTGCTCTTCGCGTTGATGCCGTCGGTGTTGTAGTCGTTGTAACACAGCTTCGCGTTGGGATCGGCGGCGCGGGCGGTGCGGAACGCCTCGTCCATGTAGCCGTCGCCGAGCCGCTGCTGGACGAACCACTGGCGGCGGGATCCGTTCTCCTCGAACGCCTCGTTCACCACGTCCCAGGAGTGGATCTGGCCCTTCCAGTGACCGGCCACCTGGTTGATGTGGTTCGCGATCGCGGCGCGCAGGTCGTTCCCGTTCAGGTTCCTCACCCAGTCGGGAATCTGCTGATACCACACGAAGGTGTGGCCGCGGACCGACATGCCGCGGCTGCGCGCCTGGCTGACGATCTGGTCGGCCGGGCCGAAGTTGAACCGGTTGGGGCCGGGCTCGACGGTGTCCCATTTCATCTCGTTCTCCGGCGTGACGGAGTTGAACTCCGTGCCCCAGGTGTTCACGTACGCCGACTCGCCGAGGTGGCTCTGGGAGATCGCGGCCCCGAAGTACCGGCCGCTCTGCGCCGCCGCGGCACCGAGTGTGCTCGCCGCCGCGGCCGCGGCAGGGCCGGGAAGGGCCGCGAGGGTTGTTGCTGTGAGTCCCGCGGCAGCCAGGACGGCTGCCGCCGAACGAGCCCGCCGTCGCAGGGATTGGCTGTCGAACATCGCAACCCTCGTTTCATCATTGAAAGGTGGGGTTAACCGAGTTCTCCGGCGTTGAGGCACACCGGCCGTGCGTCATCACCGGGCGCCGACGGCGGTGCGGCTCCGGTTGGTCCTCAGTGGACAGTCAGGATCGGCGCCCTGGAGGGCGCGGTGCGGTGGTGATCGGCAATGCCGAGGCGGCTCCGGGAGCGGCCGGTGGCGACGGCACGCTCACGGCGTCAGGTACGTGTCCCGGTGCCAGTTAGTGCGATTCATTGCACTGAACACCGCAAAAGTTGTAGCACACATCAAGAAGACGGGTCCAGGTCAGCCGAAGACGCGGCGCTGGATCTCTCGCCGGTAGTCCTCCAGGGTCCTGTCCACGTGCACGGCGGCGGCCGCGGCGGCCGCCTCCGGGTCGCCACCGCGGATGGCCTGGTAGATCGCGTCGTGCTCCTGCACCGCCTCCGCGGTGTGGCTGCCGACCGCGCCGTGCATCCCGATGATGTTGGACTGGTGCTGCAGGCGGCGGGCCTCGCGTACGGCCGCGACGAGGAACTGGTTGTGCGAGGCGGCGGCGATGGCCAGGTGGAAGTCGTCGTCCCCGCGGTCGAACAGCGTCGCCTGCCCGGTCAGATGCCCTTCGCGGCACAGGTCGGCGGCGACCTCGATGGCGCGCAGCTCGGCGGGGGTCGCGCGGGTCGCGGCGTGCCTCGCGGCCTCGGCCTCCTGGACCCGGCGGAACTCGAAGAGCATGTAGACGTGGTCGAGGTCGGTGGGCAGGAAGAAGCCGCCCCACCTGGAGGAACCGAGCATGCCGTCGTCATCGGCGACGTAGAGCCCGCGACCCTTTTGCGCACGCACTCGGCCGAGCGCCGAGAGGATCTTCACCGCCTCCCGCACCACGGTCCGGCTGGTCCCCATCCGGCCGGCCAGCTCGTTCTCGGTCGGCATGCGGTCGCCGGGAAGCAGCTCCAGCTCCGCGATGAGCTGCAGGATTCGCTCGGCCACCAGCTCGTAGCCCGGCCGGTACGTGGCGGGCGGCGCGTACGCGGCATCGGCATCCACCGAGACGGCTCCTTTATGAGTATGACTTTTTGTGCGTCGAATCAGAGTACATGCGCATCGAACGAGCACGGAAACCCATCGAAGAAGGAACCGGCGCCGGTCAGGACGTTGATCTCGGATCTGGTTGAGGCACAAGATAAGCATGCTCATCTGCTTGACGTCGACTTCGCCTGGCTGCTCTTATTTGTCACCGAGCACGGTCTGCGCTCGAACGGCAGCGATGAGTGACACAACGTTGTGGAGCAGCCGATGAATCGTAGTTGGAAAGCGCTTACCGCACTACGGCTCGCGGCCTCGGTGCTGCTCGCCGCCGGTCTGGTGACGGCCACGTCGAGCCAGGCACAGGCCACCACCAGTCAGTTCAGGGGTGTGAACTGGGCCGACCAGAGGGACAACTTCGTCAACGGTGTGCTGTACCCGTCCGGGCTCAGCGCATCGGACACCTACTCGTCGGCGGCCACCGTCGCGGACCGGGTCGTCGGCCAGATGTACTCGATCACCGGCGCGAACACGGTCCGGATCCCGATCAACGAGCCCACCGTGGCCAACTACTGGGGCACGTACACCGGCGCGATCGACACCGCGCTGGGCAAGGGCAACGTGATCTTCGCGTACTGGGCGCACACCGGTGGCAGGCCGCCCAACGTGACCGCGTTCGGCCAGATGTGGGACCGGGTCGTCGCGAAGTACGGCGGAAACCCGAACGCCTACTTCGAGGTCATCAACGAGCCGCACGGCTACGGCACCACCGACCTGAACAACATGTACAACTCCTGGCTGAACAGGTACCCCAGTGTTCCGCGCGGCAGGGTGATCCTCGACGGCGCGGGACTCGCCCAGAACGTTCCCGCGGTCGGCGGCGACAGCAGGCTGAACGGCACGCTGCTCGCGGTGCACGACTACTCGTTCTTCGCCGGCTACGAGAGCGAAACCGAGTGGGCGAACCACATCGGTGGCTACATCGGCAACTACGCCAGTCGCACCATCGCCACCGAGTGGGGCGGTCCGATGAGTCCTGGCACCAAGAACGGCGTGTCCTTCGACGCCGTCGACTACAGCATCCCCAGCGGCTCGTACATGGCCGACTACGTCCGAGGGGTCAGCGCCAAGCTGCGCAGCCTCGGGATGGGCAGCGTGTACTGGCCCGGCCTGCGCGACGGTGACTGGTACAGCATGACGAACAGAAGCGGCAGCGGCCAGAACATCGCACTGTCACTGGCGAACCCGTCGGGACTGCAGCAGCTGCGCTACGCCTGGGGTGTGGGCGATGGCGGCAGCACCACGGTCGAGGTCCGCAACATCGGAACCGGCTGGTACGTCGACGGTCTCGGCCGGACCACCGACTCCTCGGCCGGTCAGGGCACCGGCGGCACCAGCGCCAGCCAGCGGTGGATCGTCGAGAACACCGGTGCCTACGTGCGGTTCAAGAACGCGGTCACCGGCCTCTACCTCGACGGCGCCGGCCGCACCGGCAACGGCTCCGACGCGGGCCAGCGCCCAGGGGGCACGGCGACGAGCCAGCAGTGGATGGTGGTGACCGGCAAGAGCCGCGGCAACGACGTGCGCATCAGGAACCGTGCCACGAACCTCTACCTCGACGGCATGGGCCGCACGTCGGGCACCGCGAACCTCGGCCAGTGGAGCGACAGCAACAGCACCAACCAGCAGTGGCGGATCGTCGCCGCCGGCTGACCGCTCGCCGTGCGCACTTCGTCCACACCGGACCCACCTCCCGCGGGTCCGGTGTGGACGATCCTGCCGTCGTGCCCGGCGGCCACAGGTGGCCTTGGGCGCACTCGCCGCGCTCTGGGAAGTTCCCAGAATTCCACTCGAAGGGAGCAGTGAGGGACTCGGGTGGACGAACTTCCTGTGAGCCATAAGAACTAGAAAAAGACGCTGTCCGGCTTAGCTGTGATTGTGCCTAGGGCCGATCGGTTGATGTGGCCCGCGTTACAGTGCCGTGAATTTCTGGGAGCGCTCCCAGATGTCGAGAGGGCGGCGGCATGACCCGACGAACAGTGACACTGACGGCGGCGGCGGTGATGGTCATCGGCGGGGTACCCGCGGTGGCGGCACCGGCCGCGGTCGCCTGCACTGTCACCTACCAACTCACCAACGAATGGGACACCGGATTCGGCGCCGGCGTGTCGATCCGCAACGAGGGCGATGCGCTGAACGGCTGGAACCTGACCTGGACGTTCCCGGACGGGCAGCGCGTGACGCAGGGCTGGAACGGCACCTTCAGCCAGAGCGGCGCCGTGGTGAGCGTGACCAACCCGGACTGGGCGCGCACGATTCCGGCGGGCGGTACGGCGCAGGTCGGGTTCAACGGCAGCAAGGGCTCGGCGAACCGGCCACCGACGGACTTCGCGGTGAACGGCGTGGCCTGCACGGGCCCCAACCAGCCGCCGTCCGTGGCACTGACCGCGCCGGCCACGGGCGGCACCTACACCCTGCCCGCGACGATCCCGCTCGCGGCGACCGCGCAGGACACCGACGGCACGGTGGCCAAGGTCGACTTCTACGCCGGCGACCAGTTGATCGCGACGGACACCTCCGCGCCGTTCAGCGGCAGCTGGACCTCAGCGCCCGCCGGTGATCACAGCATCACCGCCAGGGCGTCCGACAACCGTGGTGCCACCACGACATCCGCACCTGCGATGGTGAAGGTGCTGGCCGGTCCGGCGGTCCTGGCGGCCCCGAGCACGGTCTCGGTCAAGCAGGGCTCGACGGCCACGTTCGACGTCTCGCTGGCGACCACCCCGAGCCAGCCGGTCACCGTCACGATCGCCCGCAGCGGCAGTGCGGACCTGACGGCGGCGCCGGCGACGCTCACGTTCGCCGGCACCGCGAAGCAGACGGTGACGGTGACATCGGCGAGCAACGGCGGCGACCTGGCCACGGCCACGTTCACGGCGTCCGCACCCGGCCACAGCCCGGCGAGCGTCACGGTCAAGGAGATCGACCCGTCCACAACGGCGTTCGACAAGGCGTTCCTCGACCAGTACAACAAGATCAAGGATCCGGCGAGCGGCTACTTCCGCAAGTTCGGCGACTTGCTCGTGCCGTACCACTCGGTCGAGACGTTGATGGTGGAGGCTCCGGACCACGGGCACCAGACGACGTCGGAGGCGTTCAGCTACTACCTGTGGCTGGAAGCGAGTTACGGCCGTGTCACCGGGGACTGGGCTCCGTTCAGATCGGCGTTCGCGTCGATGGAGAAGTTCATCATCCCGGCGAAGGCCGACCAGCCGACGAACGACAAGTACAACGCGGCGAAGCCGGCTACCTACGCGCCGGAGCACGCGCGGATGGATCAGTACCCTTCGGTGCTGGACGGGACCGCTCCGGTGGGTGCGGACCCGATCGCGGGAGAGCTGAAGTCCGCGTACGGCACCGATGACGTGTACGGCATGCATTGGCTGATCGATGTCGACAACACCTACGGCTTCGGCCGCTGTGGTGACGGCACCACGGCGCCCGCGTACATCAACACCTATCAGCGCGGGTCGTCGGAGTCGGTGTGGGAGACCATCCCGCAGCCCTCGTGCGACACGTTCAAGCACGGTGGCCCCAACGGTTTCCTGGACCTGTTCACCAAGGACGCCTCCTACGCCAAGCAGTGGAAGTACACCAACGCGCCGGACGCGGACGCCCGCGTGGTGCAGGTGGCACTGCTCGCCCAGAACTGGGCGACCGCGCAGGGCAAGGGCGCGACCATCGCGCCCGAGATCGGTAAGGCCGCGAAGATGGGCGACTACCTGCGGTACGCCATGTTCGACAAGTACTTCAAGCGTGTCGGCAACTGTGTCGGCCCCGCCGCGTGCCCCGCAGGCACGGGCAAGAGCAGCGCGCATTACCTGATGTCCTGGTACTACGCGTGGGGTGGCGCGACCGACACGAGCGCCGGTTGGGCGTGGCGCATCGGTGACGGTGCCTCGCATCAGGGTTACCAGAACCCGTTGGCAGCGCACGCTCTGGCGAACGTGAGCGCGTTGAAGCCGTTGTCCGCCACCGGGCAGCAGGACTGGGCGAAGAGCCTGGACCGGCAGCTGGAGATGCTGCAGTGGCTGCAGTCGGCCGACGGTGGTCTCGCAGGTGGTGTCACGAACAGCTGGGAGGGCCAGTACGCCTCGCCTCCCGCGGGCACGCCGACGTTCTACGGCATGTACTACGACGCCCACCCGGTGTGGCGCGACCCGCCGAGCAACCGGTGGTTCGGCTTCCAGGTGTGGGGCATCGAGCGCACGGCGGCCCTGTATCGGATGACCGGCGACGCCCGCGCGAAGAAGATCCTCGACAAGTGGGTGCCGTGGGCGCTCGCGAACACCACCACCGGCACCAACTTCCAGATCCCTGCCGATCTGGAGTGGTCTGGCGCGCCGGACACGTGGAACGCCACCAATCCCGGCGCGAACGCCAACCTGCGGGTCCGGGTCCTCAACCGCAACCAGGACGTCGGCATCGCCGCGTCCTACGCCAAGGTGCTGCTCAACTACGCGGCCAAGTCCGGCCACGCCCAGGCCAAGGCCACCGGCGAGGCGTTGCTGACCTCGTTGCTGGGACACCAGGACAGCCTGGGTATCGCGACGCCGGAGACCCGTACCGACTACAACCGGTTCGACGACACCTACAACGCCACCACCGGTGAAGGCCCGTACGTGCCGCCGGGCTGGACCGGAAAGATGCCCAACGGCGACCAGATCGGGCAGACCTCGTCGTTCCTGTCGATGCGGTCGATGTTCCGCAACGACCCGCAGTGGCCCAAGGTCCAGTCCTATCTGAACGGTGGACCGGCGCCGACGTTCACCTATCACCGCTTCTGGGCACAAGCGGAGATCGCGACCGCGTTCTCCCTGCACTCCGAGCTCTACGGGTGACCTGTGCGGTCCCACCCCGAAGTACTCGGTCCTTCGGGGAAGGCACGCCCACCGCGTGCTCGCTCATCCAGATGAAACACCGATGAAAGACAGGAGATCCGTGGCAATGAGGCTCAACGGACAAAGGCGGTGGGCCGCGGCGGGAGTCGTGGTCGCCACCGCGGTGGCGACGTTCGGGGTGGCGCTCAGCGCACCCGCGGGCGCCGCACCTGGCTGCAGGGTCGACTACACGGCGAACAACTGGGGCGGCGGCGGGTTCGGCGCGGCGGTGAAGATCACCAACCTGGGCGACGCGGTGTCGGGCTGGACGCTGAAGTTCACGTTCCCCGGCAGCCAGCGCGTGACGCAGGGGTGGAGTGCCACCTGGACGCAGTCGGGCGCGGACGTCACGGCGGCGAACGCGTCGTGGAACGGAAGTCTCGGCACCGGGGCGTCCGTGGACATCGGCTTCAACGGCAGCTACACCGGCAGCACCAACGCCAACCCTGCGACGTTCACGCTCAACGGCACGACGTGCACGGGCCTGGTGCCGCCGACGACCACGACCACGACCACGACGACGACGACCAGCGACCCGAACCCGGACCCCGGCAACCGCGTCGACAACCCGTACGTGGGCGCGAGGCAGTACGTCAACCCGGACTGGTCGGCCAAGGCGGCGGCCGAGCCCGGTGGCAGCCGGGTGGCGAACCAGCCGACCGGGGTGTGGATCGACCGCATCGCGGCGATCACCGGCACCGTGGACTCCCGTGGCGTCGCGGGGCACCTGGACGAGGCGGTGCGCCAGGCGGCGGGTTCACCGCTCGTGATCCAGTTCGTGATCTACAACCTGCCAGGGCGGGACTGTTCGGCACTCGCGTCCAACGGTGAGCTCAAGGCCACGGAGATCGACCGCTACAAGACGGAGTACATCGACCCGATCGCGTCGATCCTCGCCAGGCCCGCCTACAAGGACCTGCGGATCGTCCTCACGGTGGAGATCGACTCCCTGCCGAACCTGGTCACCAACGTGACGCCGCGCCCGACCGCTGTTCCGCAGTGCGACGTCATGAAGGCCAACGGCAACTACGTCACCGGCGTCGGCTACGCGCTCGCGAAACTGGGCGCGGTCCCCAACGTCTACAACTACCTCGACATCGGCCACCACGGCTGGATCGGCTGGGACGACAACTTCGGCCCGACCGCCGAACTGCTGTACCAGGCGGCCAACGCGTCCGGCAGCACGAAGGCGAACGTGCACGGATTCATCGCCAACACCGCCAACTACGGCGCGCTGAAGGAGCCGAACTTCACGATCGAGGACTCGGTGAACGGCACCTCCGTGCGCCAGTCGAAGTGGGTGGACTGGAACCGCTACGTCGACGAGCAGTCGTACGCGCAGGCGTTCCGGCAGCGCGCGGTGCTGGCCGGCTTCGACGCCAACGTGGGCATGCTCATCGACACCAGCCGCAACGGCTGGGGCGGTGCCGCCCGCCCGGTCGGCCCAGGGCCGAAGACGACGGTCGACGCCTACGTCAACGGAGGCAAGCTGGACCGGCGCATCCACCTCGGCAACTGGTGCAACCAGTCGGGCGCCGGGCTGGGCGAGCGGCCGAAGGCGGCTCCCGCGTCCGGCATCGACGCGTACGTGTGGATGAAGCCGCCGGGCGAGTCCGACGGCGCGAGCAAGGAGATCCCGAACAACGAGGGCAAGGGCGCGGACAAGATGTGCGACCCGGCCTACACCGGGAACATCCGCAACGGCAACAACCTGTCGGGTGCGCTGGCGGACGCCCCGTTGTCGGGCAAGTGGTTCTCCGCGCAGTTCCAGGAGCTCATGCGCAACGCCTACCCGGCGCTGTGACGACGAGACCTCAGTGAGCCGACGCCTGCACGGGTTCCGCCCGTGCAGGCGTCGACTGTTGTACGAGTGCGTGAAAGTGGGTCGATGTGGTCACCATCTCGGACGTCGCGCGGCACGCGGGGGTCGCCCCGAGCACGGTCTCCTACGTGCTCACGGGCAAGCGGCCGATCTCCGCGGACACGAAGTCGAAGGTCAGGGAGAGCATCAGGGCACTGGGCTATCAGCCGCACCTCGGTGATCGCGTGCTCTCGAAACCCGGGACGCGCGTGATCGGGTTGGTGTTGCCGCCGCAAGGGGGCACGCACCTGCCTGTGGTCACGCGGTTCGTCACCGCCGCGGTGACGACCGCGCGCAGGTACGACGTGGATCTGTTGCTGATGACGGCGGACGACGGCACGTCCGGACTGCGGCGGGCAGCCGAGGTCGCCCAGGTCGACGGCTTACTGGTGATGGACGTGGAGCTGGACGACTCTCGGGTGCCGCTGCTGCGACAGCTGTCGAAACCGACCGTCCTCATCGGACACCCGGCGAACGGCCTCACCCGCGTGGACCTCGACTTCGAGGCGGCGGGGGCGAAGTGCGTCGATCACCTCGCGGACCTCGGGCACCGGTCGATCGGCTTCCTCGGCGCGCCGAGGGCCCTCTACCGGCGCAACACCGGGTTCGCCCACCGGACGATGGCCGGATTCGGCGCGGCCGCGATGCGCCGGGGCGTCATGGCGACGGCCGTCTCCGCCGAGTACGACCGCGACTCGGTGCTCAGTGCGACGAAGACGCTGATCCGCGCCAACCCGTCGATGACGGCGCTGGTCGTGCACAACGAGGCGGCGCCCGGCTGGATCATCGGATGCCTGCATGCGGCCGGGCGGCAGGTGCCCGGTGACGTCGCCGTGGTCGCGATCTGTCCCGACGACCTCGCCGAGCAGATGTCGCCGCCGCTCACCTCGGTACGGCTGCCCGCGGACGAGCTCGGCGGGCAAGCGGTGAAACTACTGGTCGCGAAGCTCGACGGCGAACAGCCGCCGCCGCTGACGTTGTTGCCACCCCGGCTGTCCCGGCGTGCCAGCACCCCGGCTCTCGACGTCCCCGAGCGCGGTGCGGTGGTACTTGGTCAGGTCCTGCCCTACAGGTCTGCCCGCTGAGGGTCCTGTCCGATGTGGATGGCCGCCGCGGAGCAGAGACCGGGTGAAGGCGGCCGGCCGCCCTATGGCCGCCTTCACCCGTCCCGCGCTAGGCCTTGGCCCAGCGCTGGCTGGTGGCGCTGTTGCAGGTCGTCACGGTCACGGCCGCGCCGTTGTTGTTGCTGCTGGAGTTCAGGCAGAGTCCTGTTTGGATGTTGGTGATGGTGCCGTTGGTGTTGATATTCCAGTTCTGGTTGGCGCCGCCGTTGCAGTCCCAGATCTGGACCCTGGTGCCGGATCCCGCGTTGTTGGGTGCGTCCAGGCATTTGCCCACGACCCGGAGGGCTTGGCCGCTCTGGGTGTACTGCTGGTTGGCGTTGGTGTGGCAGTCCCAGGTGATCATCTGGGTGCCGTTGGCGGTGCCTGCGCCGTTGACGTCGAGGCAGCGGCCGGAGGACTCGCCGCGCAGCCGGAAGGGAGTCGGGGAAGGGGTCGTGTCGCCGGTGAAGAACCTCCAGATCTCGGTCTTGACCCAGCTGCGGGCTCCGCTCTCACAGCCTGCGCACCCGTCCACGGGTCCCTGCTGGTGGCCGCCGTCGAACGGCGCCCACACGACCGGGTAACCGGTCCGGCAGCCCGAGTAGGTGGTGGTGATGTGCGTGTTGCTGCCCCGCGCCGGCTCGGGCGCGTTCTGCGGGGCGCAGCCGTTGTTGCGGATCCACCTGTCTCGCAGGGCGCGGCCTCCGCCGATGTTGTCGCCGATGCCGTGAATTCCCATGAAGGCGACCGGTGCGGTGCCGCCCGCGCACCCGCTGATCTCTCCACCGGCGATGGAGACGATCGCGCGGAACACCGTCGGGCGGGAGCACGCGAGCGCGACGCTCATCCCGGCGCCGTAGCTGAAGCCCAGCGCGAAGACCTGCGTGGTGTCGACGCAGAGATCGCCCCCGATCCGGCTGATCATGTCGTCGACGAACCGGACGTCCTCGCCGCCGGAGTTGGGCCAGCCGTTGCCGATGCCCTGCGGGGCGACGAAGATCGTCGAGTTGTTCGCCAGCCTGCGCAGGCCGTAGTGGGCGTAGACGTCACCGTCGCTGCCGCCGCCCGCCACCTGCTCGGCCGTGCCGCCGTACCAGTGGAACCCGAAGACCAACCGGTACTGCCGGGTGTTGTCGTAGTTGTCGGGGATGCTCAGGATGAACGAGCGGGACTTGCCGCCGCTCTGGATCGTCAGCTTTCCGTTCCGGAGCGTGGGAGCCTTGCCGCAGCCGGGTGTGGTCGCCTGCGTGGTCTGGTCCTCGGCGGTCGACGGTGTGCTCGCGCCGGCGACGCCGACGCTGGAGAGGGCCAGAGTGGCCGCCGCGATCAGCCACCACGTTCGGCGAGGTTTACCGCTTTGTCGCATGGGTGTGCCCACATTCTCTGTGTTGTGGTGATCCCGGTGTGCGTGAGTGAAGGCGGCCGCCGCGCCCGGTGGCCGCCTTCACCCGTCCTCCGCTAGGCCTTCGCCCAGCGCTGGCTGGTGGCGCCGTTGCAGGTCGCCACCGTCGCGGCCGCGCCGTTGGCGGTGCCGGCGGAGTTCAGGCACAGTCCTGTCTGGACGCTGGTGACCGTGCCGTTGGTGTTGACGTTCCAGTTCTGGTTGGCGCCGCCGTTGCAGTCCCAGATCTGGACCCTGGCGCCGGATCCCGCGTTGATGGGCGCGTCCAGGCACTTGCCAGTCGACCTGCAGGGCCTGGCCGTTCTGGGTGAACTGCTGGTTGGCGTTGGCGTGGCAGTCCCAGGTGATCATCGGTGTGCCGTTGGCCGTGCCCGCGCCGTTGACGTCGAGGCAACGGCCGGAGGCCTCACCGCGCAGCCGGAACGTCGTCGGGTTGGGCGGCGTGGTCGTGGTGGTCGTCGGACCGGGGCCGCCGCCGTCGAACTGGCTGATGAACTTCCAGGCCTCGCCGGAGGTCCAGGTGCGCCAGCCGTCGCCGCCCGAGTCGATCGGGCCCGGTGTGTGCCCGCCGTCGAACGCCGCCCACACGACGGGGTAACCCGCTCGGCAGCCGCTGTAGGCGGTGACGATGTGCGTCCGGCTGCCCGGCCTCGGTTCTGGCGCGTTCTGGGCCGTACAGCCGTTGTTGCGCACGAACCTGTCGCGCAGCCCACGGCCCGCGGAGATGTTGAGCACGTTGTCGCTGATGCCGTGGATGCCCAGGTACCCGATGGGCTGGTTGCCGCCGTCGCACCCGCTGAGCTGTCCGCCCGCGTAGACCACCACGGCCCGGAAGACGCCCGCACGAGCGCAGGCGATCGCGTAGGACATGCCTCCGCCGTAACTGAAGCCACCGGCGAAGCGTTGCGCCGTGTCGATGCACAGCCCGGCGTCGAGCTGCCGGACCATGTCGTCGACGAACCTCAGGTCCTGGCCGCCAGGGTTGGCCCAGCCGTTGCCGTTGCCCTGCGGGGCGACGAAGATCGTGCCGTTGTTCGCTGCGTCGGACAGTCGCCGCAGGCCGTAGTACGACCAGTTGTAGCCGTCGGTCCCGCCGGAGTCGACGTCGTTGCCCGTGCCGCCGTTCCAGTGGAAGCCGAAGAACACGCGGTACTGGCGGTTGCTGTCGTAGTTGGGCGGCAGCCGCAGGATGAACGAGCGGTTCTGGCCGCCGCTGCTGATCGTGTGCCGGCCGCTCGCCAGTGCCGGCGGCTTGCCGCAGCCCGCGGTCCCGGCGGTGATCCCGGCGTGGCCGTCGGGAGTCGTGCCGCCGAGCGCGATGCCGGCCGCGCCGAGGAAGACCACGGCGCCTGCGGCGGCCAGGGCGATGACGGTCCTATGCCCGAGCACGGCGTGGCCCCTTGTGCTGATGGAACATCGTTGTCCCTTCGGTTGTCACGCTTGCTAGGCCTTCGCCCAGCGCTGGTTGGCGCCGCTGTTGCAGGTCGCCACGGTCACGGCCGCGCCGTTGTTGTTGCTGCTGGAGTTCAGGCAGAGTCCTGTTTGGACGTGGGTGACGGTCCCGTTGGTGTTGACGTTCCAGTTCTGGTTGGCGCCGCCGTTGCAGTCCCAGATCCGGGCCTGGGTGCCGGAGCCCGCGTTGGCGGGTACCTCCAGGCACTTGCCGGTCACCTGCAGGGCCTGGCCGTTCTGGGTGAACTGCTGGTTGGCGTTGGCGTGGCAGTCCCAGGTGATCATCTGGGTGCCGTTGGCCGTGCCCGCGCCGTTGACGTCGAGGCAGCGGCCGGAGGACTCGCCGCGCAGCCGGAAGGAGGTCGGGGTGGGAGTCGTGTCGCCGGTGAAGAACTTCCACACCTCGGTCTTGACCCAGCTGCGGGCTCCGCTCTCACAGCCCGCGCACCCGTCCACGGGTCCCTGCTGGTGACCGCCGTCGAACGGCGCCCACACCAGCGGGTAACCGGTCCGGCAGCCCGAGTAGGTGGTGGTGATGTGCGTGTTGCTGCCCCGCGCCGGCTCGGGCGCGTTCTGCGGCGTGCAGCCGTTGTTGCGGACCCACCTGTCGCGCTGGCCCCGTCCGGAGCCGATGTTGTCGCTGATGCCGTGGATCCCCATGTAGGCCACGGGCGCGGTGCCGCCCGCGCACCCGCTGATCTCGCCGGGCGAGGCGATGGCGGCGATGGCGCGGAACATGGTCGGGCGGGAGCACGCGAGCGAGATGCTCATCGCGCCGCCGTAGCTGAAGCCCAGGGAGAAGCGCTGGGCCGGGTCGACGCAGAGGTCGCCCTCGATCCGGCTGATCATGTCGTCGACGAACCGGACGTCCTCGCCGCCGGAGTTGCCCCAGCCGTTGCCGATGCCCTGCGGGGCGACGAAGATCGTCGAGTTGTTCGCGAGCCTGCGCAGGCCGTAGTGGGCGTAGACGTCACCGTCGCTGCCGCCGCCCGCCACCTGCTGGGCGGTGCCGCCCAACCAGTGGAAGCCGAACACCAGCCGGTACCGGCGGTTGGGGTCGTAGTTGTCGGGAACGCTGAGGATGAACGAGCGGGACTTGCCGCTGCTCTGGATCGTGTGGGTGCCGCTGCGCAGCGTGGGGGCCTGGCCGCAGGCAGCCGCCACCGGGCCGGAGTCGCCGGTGGCCGGAGATGCCGGCTGGGCGCCGGCCACCCCGCCGCCGACGAGCAGGAAGGAGGTGGAGGCGACGGCGACCAGCCACCGCGCCCTCCGGAGAACGTTGTTCTGACGCATGGGTTTCCGCACTCTCTGTCAGGAGGAGATGGCGCAGGTCTTGCCGTTGAGGGAGAACGAGGCCGGTGCCGAGGTGGTGCCGGTGTGACTGGCCTGGAAGCCGATGCCGATCGACGCGTTGGGCGCGATGTCGGCGTTGTACGAGACGTTTCTGGCGGTGACCTGGCCCGAGGCAGGGGAGTAGGTCGCGCTCCAGCCGGACGTGATGGTCTGCCCGCCGGGCAGGGTGAAGGCCAGCGACCACCCGCTGATCGGCGTGGAGCCGGTGTTCTTGATGGTGATCGTCGACGTCAGGCCGGTGTTCCAGGCGTTGACCGCATCGGTGACCTGGCACTCCGTGTCACCGGGCGGTGGCGTGGTCGTCGTCGTTGTGGTGCTCGTGGGGCCGACGCCACCCTCGAACTGGCTGATGAACTTCCAGGCCTCGCCGGAGGTCCAGGTGCGCCAGCCGTCGCCGCCCGAGTCGATGGGGCCTGGGGTGTGTCCGCCGTCGAACGCCGCCCACACCACCGGATAGCCCGCTCGGCAGCCGCTGTAGGCGGTGACGATGTGGGTCCGGCTGCCCGCACTCGGCTCGCGTGGGTTCTGTGCTGTGCAGCCGTTGTTGCGCACGAACCTGTCGCGCAACCCACGGCCCAGGCCGATGCCGAGCACGTTGTCGCTGACGCCGTGGATGCCCAGGTAGGCGATGGGCTGGTTGCCGCCGTTGCAGCCGCTGAGCTCCGCGCCGGCGTAGACCACGACCGCACGGAACACGCCTGCGCGAGCGCAGGCGATCGCGTACGACATGCCTCCGCCGTAACTGAAGCCGCCGGCGTAGCGCTGGGCGGTGTCGACGCACAGCCCGGCGTCCAACCGCCGGAGCATGTCGTCGACGAACGTCGTGTCCTGGCCGCCGGGGTTGGCCCAGCCGTTGCCGTTGCCTTGCGGCGCGACGAAGATCGTGCCGTTGTTCGCTGCGTCGGACAGCCGCCGCAGCCCGTAGTACGACCAGTTGTAGCCGTCGCTGCCACCGGAGTCGACGTCGTTCGCGGTGCCACCCCGCCAGTGGAAGCCGACGAACAGCCGGTACTGCCGGTTGCTGTCGTAGTTGGGCGGCAGCCGCAGGATGAACGAGCGGTTCTGGCCGCCGCTGCTGATCGTGTGCTGGCCGCTCGCGAGTGCGGGCGGCTTGCCGCATCCCGCCGTCCCGGCCGCCGCGCCGACGTGGCCGGGAACCGTGCCGCCGAGCGCGATTCCCGCCGCGCCCAGGAACACCACGGCACTGGCGGCCGCGAGGGCGATCACGATCCTATTCCGGGACATGGCAAGGCCCCTTGTGCTGATGGAACATCGTTGTCCCTTCGGTTCGTCACACTGGTTGGAGTTGGAATCGCTGGTTCTCGGCCCCGTTCGGGGTCCACTGGGAGACGCGCGCGCCGTCGGCGGCCGACGCCTCCCAGACGTCCATGGCCAGCCCGCTCTGCCGGTTGACCAGGCTGATCACCCCGCCGCCCTGGTCGATCACGCGCCACTGCTGGCTGTTCGTGCCGGTGTCGGTCTGCTGGGTGATGTCGGCGCCGTTGCTCGAGCTCGCGACCTGGAGCACGAGACCGCTGTGCCTGGCCCGGATCCGGTGGTAGCCGCCGCCCGCGTCGAGGAAGTCGAACTGCTGGTTGAGCCCGCTGGACTGCGACCACTGGTGCAGCAGCGCGCCTGCCGCGGTGGACACGCCGCTGATGTCGGCGCATTTCCCGCTGTGCCGCGCGACGAGGCGGTAGTACACCCCCGGCCGGACCACCGGCTCCGATCCCGCTCCCCGGCCGGTCGCGCGGTAGGTGTGCCCGGTGACGACGAAGAACTCGGCGACGCCGGGCTCCGGCAGTGCCGGTTGGATCACGGTGCCGGTCGTCGCGTCGCGCAGTTCGTAGGAGCCGGTGAAGATCCGGTTCCGGAGGCGGACGGTGCCGTCACGGTCCGGCGTGACGGACAGGCTGATGGCGCCGTCGGCGCTCCATGTCGCGCCGACGGTGTACCCGCCGCGCCCGCGCAGACCCGTGACACTGCCCGCGGGCCACGCCGACGGCAGGGCGGGCAGCACGTGCAGCTCGCCGTTGTGGCTGTGCAGCAGCATTTCGGCGATGCCGGAGGTCGCGCCGAAGTTGCCGTCGATCTGGAACGGCGGATGCAGGTCGAACATGTTGGGCGCGAGGCGGTCCGTCCGCACGAGGGAGCGGATGAGGTCGTGGGCCCGGCCGCCTTCCTCCAGCCGCGCCCAGAAGTTGATTTTCCAGGCGAGCGACCACCCGGTGCCGTCGTCGCCGCGCAGCTCCAGCGTCCTGCGGGCCGCGGTGTGCAGCTGGGGAGTGCCGCGCCTGGTGATCTGGTTGCTCGGGTGCAGGCCGTAGAGATGCGACACGTGCCGGTGTTTCGGCTCGGTCTCCACCCAGTCGTGGAGCCATTCCATGACGTTGCCGCGTGAGCCGACCTTCGTCGGCGCGAGCCGCTGCCGGGCCGCCCGCACCTGCGTGCGGAAGTCGGCGTCGACCGCCAGCACCTCGGACGCGCCGACGCAGCCGTCGAAGAGGTCGCGGAGGATCTGCATGTCCATCGTCGGCCCGGCGCACACACTGGCGTTCGCGTGGTGGTTGAGCTCCGGGGAGTTCGAGGGGTTGGTGACGAGGTAGCCGAGAGCGGGATCGGTGACCAGCGTGTCGAGGAAGAACTGCGCGCACCCCTTGAGCGCCGGGTAGTACGTGCGCAGGAAGCTCACGTCGCCGGTGAAGCGGTAGTGGTCCCAGATCAGCGTCGAGAGCCACGCCCCGCCCGTCTGCCACATGCCCGCCGCGGCGAAGTCGACGACCGAGGAACCGCGCCAGGCGTCGGTGTTGTGGTGGGTGACCCAGCCGCGGGCGTTGTACTGCACCTGGGCCGTGCGGGCACCGGTCACCGTGAGGTCGTTGATCATGCGGAACACGGGCAGGTAGCACTCGCCGAGGTTCGTGGTGTCCGCGTGCCAGTAGTTCATCGGCAGGTTGGCGTTGATCGTGTATTTCGAGTCCCAGGACGGCGTCAGCGAGTCGTTCCAGATGCCCTGCAGGTTCGCCGGTTGCGTGCCGGGGCGCGACGACGAGATCAGCAGGTACCTGCCGTACTGGAACAGCAGCACGGAGAACTGCGGGTCGGGGGTGCTCGCGTGCCGGGTGATGCGGACGTCGGTCGGCTGGTCGGCCGCCGCCGTGCGGCCGAGGTCGAGGCTGACCCGTCCGAACAACGCCTGGTAGTCGGCGACGTGGCGGGCGAGCAGCGTGCTGTAGGTGCTGCCCTGCGCGGCGTTGAGGCGACCGCGTGCGATGCCCTGGTAGTCACCGTTGACCGTGCGGAAGTCGACGTAGCTGGTGGCGATGGAGATCAGCACGGTCACCGCGTTCGCGTTCGACACGCGCAAGGTGCCACCGGAGCTGGTGGTGGAGCCACCCTCGGCCACCGCCCTGGCCAGTGCGAGGAACCGGACCGTGCCCGCGATGCCCCGCTGGGTACCGGAAACACCGTCCAGCGCGATCGTCGTGGCGTCCGGGCTGGACGTCGTCGTGCGCTGCGGTGAGCCGAACGACGCCGTGAACGAGATCGAACCCGGTGTCTCCGCGGTCAGGCGTACGGCGATCACCTGGTCCGGCGCGCTCGCGAACACCTCGCGCCGATAGCGGACGTTGTTCGCCGTGTACGTCACGACGGTCGTCGCGGTCGTGAGATCGAGCCACCGCTGGTATCCGGACGCGCTCGCCGAGGGCAGCGCCAGCCGGAGGTCGCCGACCGGCTGATAGGCCAGCTGCCCGGCGGGGCTGCCCAGCATCGTCTGGTCGATCAGTGACTGTGCCTGCGTCCACTGGTTGTTGAACACGAGCTGCCTGATCTGGGCGAGCGAGCCCGCGCCGCGCGGGTTGCTGTAGTCGTGCGGACCGCCCGCCCAGACCGTGTCCTCGTTGAGCTGGAGGCGTTCGGTGTCGGTGTTGCCGAACACCATCGCGCCGAGCCGGCCGTTGCCGACCGGCAGCGCGCGCAGCCAGTCGGAGCCGGCCGGGCGGTCGTACCACAGTGCGAGGTCGTTGACCGCGCGCACGTCCGCGGGTGGCTGTCGCCGTCCACCCTGCCTGCGTCAGCACGACACCCGCGCCGAGCTTCATGAGCTGCCGCCGGTTCAGGTCGGACATGCCGGTCCTCCAATGGGTTTTCACGATCGTCGAAGCACCCCTGGTGGTGGCCGCCAGGAGTCGGGTCCGCTGTGGACGGTCAGTCGGGCACGGTTGTGGTGGTGTCCAGGCGGAGGAAGGTGATCGAGTACGCGAGCATCCCCGCCATCGGCAGGCTGTGCCCGGTGCCCTGGATGCTGATGCCCTCGACGGCCGCCGGCGTGCCGGTGGCGCCGTAGCGGGTGCGGGTCCAGCTCGGCCGGGGCCGGTCGGTCGACGACGGCGTCCTGCTCACCGCGTGGTCGCCCTCGCCGCGGTTGGCCCAGTCGGCGCTGATCTCGTCACCGTCGAACTCGTCGTCGAACTCGGGGTCGCCCCACGTGTCGCCGGCGAGCGTCGCGCTGGCGGCGGCCTCGACGCCGTCGCCTCCGGGAGAGGAGACCCGGTACGACGATCCGGCGTCCAGGCCACCCGCCGGCAGCAGGAACTCCACCCGGCCGTCAGCGTCCTGCTCGGCGGTGGCCTGCTCCTCCGCCAGCTCGGCACCGGACTTGGCCTCGAGCACGACCTCGCGGCCTTCCTCGGCCGGCTCGACGGCGGCGGCCACCACACCGACCGCCTCATCGCTGTCGGCCGGGTCGGCGCCCGGCTGGGCGATGGGCGGCAGCAGGGTCGCCTCCACCGTCTGGGCGGACGAGCGGAAGAACTGGAAGTACGCGAACGCCGCGCCTGCGATCAGCACGAGCACGACGGTCGGCGTCGGCCACGGTCAGCTTGGCTGCCTTGGACAACAGGGAGCTTTCCCTCTGCTGCGGTCCACCGCCTCGGTCAGGGTCCGGTCCGTGCTGGGCTCACGGGCGTGTCGACGGCGAAGACCTTGGACCCGGAACCGGCAGCGAGCGCGGCACAGGGCCCCCGGGGTCGGATCAAACCCGGGGGCCCTGCGTGGTGACCTTGTTCAGCCGACGTGGACGCCGCCCTCGGGC
>CAVYAD010000002.1:0-45866 GCA_963766275.1 uncultured Actinomycetota bacterium | reverse complement strand
CGAAGGGGCTCGCCGTGTCCTTGCTCCCAGCTCGCCGCAGCTCGCGGGCGGGTGCCGGGGCCGGAGGCGTCGGTGCCGCATCAGCCGAGCCGGCCGCTTCGGCGACAGCAAACTGCGGCGGCATCGGGCCCGGGTCGAGGTCGATGTACACGCCCAGCTCCTCCTCGTCGGCGGGGTCGGCCGGTTCGGCGTCCTCCGCCGGCGGGCGCAGAGGACTCGGGTCGAGGACGATGTCGACGCCCAGCTCCTCCCGGGCCAGGGCGATTGCCTCGGCGATCGTCCCGAACGACGTGGCGCCGTCGCCGGCGGCCGAGATGCAGACGATATCGGTACAGCCCCGCCGCAACAGCTCGACCAGGCCGAGGTTGTCCCAGTGCCCGCCGTCGGAGACGTACAGGTACCGGCGTTGGAACCGGTACTTGTTCATCACCTCGCGGATGAACCAGGTCCAGCCCGGCCGGTGCCGGCGCTTCCACTTGCCTGCCTTGGCGGGTGTCACCCGCTGGGGATGCGGGAGCCACACCCCCAGACGCAGGTTGGCCAGCGCCAGGACCGAGCCGACGGGACCGAGGTTCGCCTTGCCCATCGCCGGCGAGAACGCGGCTCCGGAGATCGCCATGGCCGACGGCACTGTGATGTCGCGTCGGCGGCTCTCCGGCAGGCAGGCCCAGTACTCGGACGAGGGGACGTACCCGACGAGGGGGCCGCCGATGTAGTCCCGTTCGAACGTGAACGAGCCCGCTCGGCGCCCGGGCGGCACGATGCCCGGCTCGCTCAGGTTGACCGCGCAACACAGGACCAGCTTGGGCCCGGCCCGTGCCGGCCCTCCCTTGCTCCCCGGCAGCCCGGGCCAGCCGCGTCCGTCGGTCTCGACCAGGGGCGTGAAGGGCACGAGGTGGTCGTACGGGATTCGCTCGGCCCGCGTTCCCGCCCGCCGAAGGATGTAGGCGGACGAGAGCCGGCGCTTGTAGAAGGGGTACAGGGACCAGGCATGGGCGTCCACGGTGCAGGCGAACAGCGCCATCGCCCCGCCGACCAGGACGAACCGCACCCACTCGGGGAGGAAGGCGACGTCGGGTAGACGGCTCCTGGCGAAGCCCAGGCCGAGGAGCCGGCCGGTGATCCCGTTGGACATCGAGTACTGCAGCTGGACCACGAACGACACCACGAAGCCGGCGACGAGCAGGACGTACAGCAGAACCTTCGTCGGGCTCGACTCGTACCAGGTGAGCTGCTCCTCGGAGCCCTTCAGGCGGGCACGGATGCGGCCGAAGAACGAGTCGGGACCGCCGGACGGCTTGGCCGCCGTCGTGCCCGCTCCCTTCTTGCTCCCGAGGAAGTACTGGCGAGCCGAGGCGATGGACACGGCCAGCAGTCCACCGGTAGGCAGCAGGGAGTCGGCCCATGCCGCATCGGTGCCGGGAAGGTCGACGGCCAGGGTGGGCAGCCACGTGGCCAGCGCCGGTAGGGCGATGGTCACCAGGAGAACGACCAGGCCTGCCGAGCGCGAGGGCGATGGCGAGGTAGCGCCCGGTCTCGCGGCGGCCTCGGCGAAGCCGTCCTGCCATGACCACGAACCCCCCGATCGCCCCCGCGACGAGGAGGCCGAGGCTGGCCTGCCACATCCACGGGGCATAGCTGGGATCGGGGCGGTGGCGGAGGCCGCTGGTCGACCGCGCCCTTGGCTGGGTGCTCACCTCGAGCTGGTCGGCTCGGAGCGTGCCGTCGACGGCCGCGTCGGTGACGGCCACCTTGGGCTGCTCGGCGACCTCGAGGCGCTTGTACACCTTGCACGCATCGGACTCCTCGTCCCCGGCGCACGGGGGGATGACGGTCCCCGGGGGGCGGTCGGCAGTCCGCTGCTCGTACTCCGTGCACTCCTCGGAGTCGTCGTCCCCCTCGCACGGCGGGATCACGACCGCCGTGGGGTGATCGGCGATCAGCTTCTTGAACGCCTCGCACGCGGCGGAGGCGCCGTCCCCGGCGCACGGCGGGACGACGGCCGCCGTGGGGTGAGCAGCGACCAGCTCTTCGTACGCCTTGCACGCCGCCGAGTCGTCGTTCCCGGCGCACGGGTCGATCTGGACCTCGGGCTGCGCGAGCACCTCGGCCTTCCCGTCGCGGACCCCGACGACGGCAGGGCGGCCCGGCACCTGGGAGACAGCGAAGCACGGGTCTCGCTCGCTGGGCACGAACGGTTTGGCGTCGAAGCACACATCGTTGGCGTCCGAGGAGGACGATGGCTCGGGGACAAGCGTGACCCGGTAGCGCTGCACAGGGAGGGCAGCGCCGTCGACCACGCCGGTCGCCAGTTCGGGCTCGCCAATGGCGCCGACGGCCATGGCCGCGTCGGTGTCCCTGGGCAGGGCGACCGGCTCGACGGCCTTCAGCTCCGGATGTGACGCTGCGCCCAGCCAACCCACCGGCCGGGCAATCAGGAAGAGGAGCAACCACACGACCATGAAGTTCACGACCACACCGGCCAGGAGGCGTCCGACGCCCCGCAAGCCCCGGGCCAGGTCGGGGATCAGGTACGACGAGTGATCGCGGAACCACCGCTCCTCGGGCGAGCCCCGGCTCCACACCGGGGGGTCGGCGCCCGCGGACTGCGCGTCCGACACCGCCCATCCGGCCGCCAGGTAGCCGCCGCCGGACGCCGCGGCCAGGTACTCGGCCCGGTCGAGCGTGCCGTTGTCCTGCAGGGCCTGGAGCCCGCCGAGGGCGAACGCCGCCGACCGGATGCCACCGCCCGACAAGCAGATCCCGAGTCGAGTTGGCTCACCGGCTCGAGGCGGATCCCACGGATGGGGGGTCCCTTCCTGCTCTTCCGGCCGATGATCAGCCGGGAACCGCTCGTAGCCTGGACGGGGCCGGGTGAGCAGCAGCAGGAGCAGCGCCATCATCGCGGCAGCGAGGAGCGACCACTTGACGACGCCCGCAGCCCGCATGCCGCCGAGCAGCTCGGCGACATCGCCCGTTGTGTGCTCCAGCGCCCGCCAGAGCAAGACGTCCTCCACCAGGTCGGCCACGCCTGCCCCGAGCACCAGGGTGCACCCGGCAGCGGCGATCGAGCGACCGTCGGAGCCCTTCGTGACGGGTCGCAGCAGGAAGAGCAGCGCCCATCCGAACGAGACGTAGGAGACGATGAAGCCGACGTCGATCAGCAGCCCCCAGTACAGACCCTCGCGCGCCGCCAGGGCGTCGAAGCTCTTCACCGTTGCCCGCTGGGCAGCCGGCAGATCCGGCGCGACCAGGAGCAGCAGGCCCAGGATGGCTGCCGTCAGGACGCCTGCGATGGCCGCGGCAAGGCCAAGGCGGCCGCCCAGGCCTTTCTCCGTGTCCGGGTTTTCGTCGCCTGCCACTGCGCCCCTCCCCACCGTTGGAGGTCCCGCCCGACGCGCATATCCGCCTGGAGGGCTCAGGATAGGCGGACTAGAGGCGGCGGGCCAGGACTTCCCGCCACTCGGCAGCGAGCGGCTCGACGGTGAGCAGCTCCTCGATGACCTCGGCCGGCGCGTGGCCGGGGCGGGCGGCGTCGTGCATGGCAAAGACCGTCGCTCCCGCCGGATGGCGGTCGACGACCTCGATCGGGCCGGCCACCGGCACCCGGCCCTCGGCGAGAACCCGCAGGTACCAGCCGGTGCGGCCCGCCTCCTTGAGCAGCCCGCAGATGTCGCCCCGGCCCCGGTGCATGGCCAGCTTGAAGCAGGGCCATCGCGGCTGGCACACCTCCAGCAGGGCCGATTCACCTCCAGCGGGGCCCCAGCGCCACCGGTCACCGATGCAGACGTCGTGCTCCAGCCACCCAATGGTGGACAGGTTCTCTCCGAACGGGGCCGGGCCCAGGTCGTCCTCGCCCAGCTCCTCCCGCCAGGCCGGCAGGTGCTCGGACGGGTAGGCGTAGACCGCCTTGTCGACGCCGCCGTGGACCTCCAGGTCGGCCTGGCCGTCGCCCTCGAGGTTCAGGCGGCCCAGCCACAGCTCGGTGACGTCGGCCGGCACCGGCTGCTTGGCTATGCCGCTGGACACCGGCCGCCCGCGGTGCAGGCCGAGCAGCTTCGGCCGGCCGACGTTCACCGCCGCCAGCCCGACATCGCCGCGGCCGGCACCGGCAGGGCTCACGCCTCGCCGGTCTCCAGCAGCCGCAGGAAGGCGTCCTCGTCGATGATCGGCACACCCGACGCCTCCGCCTTGGCCACCTTGGCCGCACCCGGCTCGGCGCCCGCCACGAGGTAGGCGGTCTTCTTCGACACGCTGCCCGGCGACGACCCGCCGCGCGCCTTCACCGCCTCTACCGCCGCCTCCCGCGACATCGACTCCAAGGTGCCGGTGACCACGACCGCCATGCCCTCCATCGTCTTCTCCAGGCCCGAGTCGGGCCGGCCGCCGGCGAAGTTGACGCCCGCCGCCCGCAGCTTGTCGACGATCGCCCGGTTGCGGTCCAGGGCGAAGAAGCGGACGACACTGTGGGCGATCACCGGCCCGACGCCGGGCGTCACCGCCAGCTCCTCCTCGGGCGCCTCGACGATCCGGTCGAGATGGCCGAGGGCGTCGGCCAGCAAGTCGGCGCCCCGGCCGCCCAGGTGGCGGATGCCGAGACCTACCAGCAGGTTCGGCAGTGGCCGGGTCTTCGACGCCTCGATGGCGCCCAGCAGGTTGCGCACCGAGATGTCGGCGAACCCCTCCAGCCCCAGCAGGTCGTCGTAGGCGAGCGAGTAGATGTCGCCCACGTCGCGGAGCTTCCCGGCGGTGGTCAGCAGTCGCACCCGTTGCTCGCCCAACCCCTCGATGTCCATCGCCCCCCGGGACGCGAAGTGGGCGATGCGCTGGTCACGCTGGCCCGGGCAGTCGGCGTTGGTGCAGAACGTGTCGCTCTCGCCCGGCTCTCGCACGAGCGGCGCGCCGCACACCGGGCACTCGGTGGGGAACTCCCATTCCGCCAGGTCGGGCGGGCGCATCGACAGCACCGGGGCCACCACCTCGGGGATGACGTCACCCGCCTTGCGCACGACCACCGTGTCTCCGGGCCGCACGTCCTTGACCCGCACCTGGTCCTGGTTGTGGAGCGTGGCCAGCTTCACCGTGGAGCCGCTGACCTTGACCGGCTCCAGCATGGCGAACGGCGTGGCCTTCCCGGTGCGGCCGATCGACACCATGATGTTCGTGAGGGTGGTGGTGGCCTCCTCCGGCGGGAACTTGTAGGCGATGGCCCACCGCGGCGACTTCGACGTGGCCCCCAGCTCGTCCCGTTGACCCAGGTCGTCGACCTTCACCACCGCCCCGTCGATCTCGTAGTCGAGGTCGTGGCGGTGGTCGAGCCACTTGCGGCAGTAGGCGTCGACCTCCTCCAGCGTCGAGATCCGCTCGACTTCGGGGTTCACCGGCAGGCCGACGTCCCGCAGGTAGTCGAGCGTCTCGGAATGGCGACGGAACGCGGGGCCGCCCTCGTACGCCCCCAGCTGGTAACCGAAGAAGCGCAGGTCGCGGCTGGCGGTGATGGACGGGTCCTTCTGGCGCAACGACCCGGCGCCCGAGTTGCGGGGGTTGGCGAACAGGCGCAGGCCGGCCTCGCCCTGGCGCTGGTTGAGCTCCTGGAACGAGGTCAGCGGCATGTACACCTCGCCCCTGACCTCGAGCACGTCGGGCACCTTGGCGCCGGCCGGCACCGACAGGCGTTCGGGGATGACGGAGATCGTCCGCACGTTCTCGGTGACGTCCTCGCCGGTGACGCCGTTGCCCCGGGTGGCGCCCCGCACGTACACGCCGTACTCGTAGAGCAGGGAGATGGCGATGCCGTCGATCTTCAGCTCGCCGACGTACTCGACGTCCTCGGAGATGTAGCGCTCCATGCGCTTGCCCCACGCCACCAGCTCGTCGAAGCCGAACACGTTGTCGAGCGACATCATCGGGACCCGGTGGCGGACCTCGGCGAACAGCGCCGACGGCGCCGCGCCGACCGTCTGGGTGGGCGAGTCGGGCGCCCGCAGCTCGGGGTGGGCCGCCTCCAGCTCCCGAAGCTCCCTGGTCAGAGCGTCGTAGGCGGCGTCGGAGATCTCGGGGTCGTCGAGGGCGTGGTAGCGCTCGTTGTGGTAGGCGATCAGTCGCCGGAGCTCGTCGATTCGCGACTCGGCGGCCCACCCGACCGACGGTAGCGTGGCCCATGCCCGATCGTCAGAGCCAGCCCGACCCCGGCCACGTCTCGCCCGGGGCGATCCCCGAGAGCATCCCGGTTGCCACCACCTTCGAATTCCCCGAGTGGACGGTCGAGCGCTACGTAGGGGCGTGCTTCGGCCTGATCGTGCGCAGCATGGGGGCGGTGAAGGGGATCGGCGCCGCCCTCAAGAGCGTCGTCGGCGGCGAGGTCACCCAGTACACCGAGCTGCTCGAGGACACCCGGCGCCACGCCATGGACCGCATGATCGAGAACGCCCGCATCATGGGCGCCAACGCGGTCGTCGGCATGCGCTTCGACTCCTCGGAGATGGCCCAGGGCCTCACCGAGGTCGTCGCCTACGGGACCGCGGTCGTCGTTTCGGCCAAATGATTCTGCCAGATGATTTCTGCCAAATGATTTCTGGCAAATGATTTCTGGCAAATGATTTCTGGCAAATGACCTGATGCTCTGGGTTTTGTTGCTGGTCGTCCTGGTCGTCGCCGCGGTGGCTGGCTACGTGGGCATGCGACGCCACGGCGAGAGCGCCGTCGCCGCCGGTGGCTGGGACCGCACCGACGAGATGTTCCGCGACCCGTCGACGGGGCGGGTCATGCGGGTGTGGCTGGACCCGGCCGACGGCACCCGCCACTACGTGCCCGAACCCGGCGCCCGCTGACGACCACGCCGACGTCGCCAACCTCACCGACACGGCCAGGGAGGGTGAACATGCCGGACAGCCACTGGATGTGGTGGCCGTACTCGTGGCTGAGCTGGCCCAGCCACTTTCCGGGGTGCCGGGCCATGTTCTGCTCGTTCACGTAGTAGCCGGCGGGCCAGAAGATGGTGCCGCGGCAGTAGATCGCCGTCTGGTTGGTGGTGTGGTCGCCGCACGGTGTCTTGATCGTGCCGGTGTGCGTCTGCAGCTCGACCGGCTGGTACGGCAGGTTGGCCTTCTGGAACGTCGGCTTCCACGCCTTCTCGATGCACGGCAGGGCCGCCTGCAGGAAGCGGTCCTCACCGGCGGGCGTGTACTCCATCTTCGGGAGCGGGCACGCGTCGATGTCGTACGCGCCGTAGTTGGGCGAGGCGAAGATCGGGTGGTCGGCGAGCTTGTAGACGGCCTTCGGCCCGGCCTGGGTCGGCTGCGCGCTCGACGTCCGCGTCGACGACGTCGAGGTCGGGTGGTGGTCGGTCGTAGTGGTGGTCGTTGTCGTCGTGTAGCTGTAGGTGGGGCTGTACGTCGTGTAGTTCGAGTAGCCCGCGTCCTTCACCTTGCTGTTCATCAACGCGGCGAACCCGCCGATCGCGGCGATGCCGAGCACCGCGACGCCGCCGAACACCAGCGCCAGGATCGGGCCGTTGCTGCTCTTGCGGCGCGGCGGCATCGTGGGCGGGTACGGCCGGAAACCGCCGGGCATACCGGGCGGGGGCGGGCCCACGCGGGCTGCGGCGGTGGCATTACCGGACGTGGCGGCGGCAGCGGGGCACGGCCCGGAGGTGGTGCGAACTGGCCGGGCGGACCCATGGGGGTCCGGGCGGGCGGGCCCATCGGCGGACGATGCCGGGCGGCGGGCCCTGTGGTGGCGGGCCCTGCGGGCGCTGACCAGGTGGCGGGCGGTAGCCAGGGGGTGGGCCTTGGGGCGGACGCTGCGGCTGCCCGAGTGGTGCGGGCATGGGCGGCGGACCGACGGGCGTGGTGGTGGCCAGTTGCCCGGTGGCGGTGGTTGCGTCATCGCCGAAAATCCCCCAGATGGCGTCTATCGGAAAGTTCGCCAGAGCTTAGGGCGACTCCGCTATTGTCCGCAGCCGTGTTGAAGAACTGGGGAGTGGCGATCTTCGCCGCCGTCGCGTTGACCTCTGCCACGGCTGTCGGCGCGCTCGCGCAGCCACTTCCCGGGACCGTCAGCACCGAGGTGCGGATGAAGGTGGAGCGCGACGCCCGCCTGTCCATCACCGAGACGGTGCACGTGCCGGACGGCAAGACCGTCAAGCGGACCGTCCCCTTGCGACTCGCGGTCGGCAACGACCTCGAACGGCAGTACAAGATCACCGACGCCAAGGTCGATGGCAAGGGCAGCGTGACCGTCGACGATGACAGCTTCTCGCTCACGCTCGAAGGCGGACAGGCCACCGTCACCTACACGGTCGTCGGCGCGGTCGCCCCGATCGGCGACGGGCTCGAGGTGCGCTGGCAGATCGCGGGCGGCTGGGACACCGAACTGGACAAGGTCTCCGCCACGTTCTCCGCGCCCGACTCGCCGACGTCGGTCAACTGCCTCGCGGGTCCCGTCGGCTCGTCGCAGCCGTGCACGAGCGCCGACCTCGCGGACGGCAAGGGCGTGCGGGCGCAGGAGATCAAGCTCGGCGCCGGCGAACGTGTCGACGTCGCGGTCGGGCTCGCCGCGGGTGTCGTGCCGGCGAACGCCGTGGTGGTCCAGTCGTCCGGGCTGGCCGCCGCGTTCGCGCTCACGCCGGTCAGCGGCGCCGCGCTCGGTGGCCTGCTGGTGCTCCTGCTCGGCGGTGTCGCACTGCTCTGGTACCTGCGCGGCCGGGACGCGGCGGCGATGGCCGGTGCCGTCGGCGCGATCAGCGTTCTGGTGCGTGACCAGGGCGGACGTGTCGCGTTCGCCTCGCCCGACGGCGTGCTGCCCGGCCAGGTCGGCACGGTCGTCGACGAGCACGTGGACGTCGTCGACGTGACCGCCACGGTCATCGACCTCGCCGTGCGCAACTACCTGTGGATTGCTGAAGTAGAGGGTCACGACTGGCAGATCGTTCGCCGCAACCCGGCCGACGACTCGCTGTCCGGCTACGAGAAGGCCGTCTTCGAGGCGCTGCTGCCGAACGGCGTGGACGCGGTGAGCGTGTCCGAGCTGCGTGGCCGTGGCATCGACCTCGCCCAGGTCCGCGACCGGCTCTACGCGGACGTCGTGGAGAAGCGCTGGTTCGTGCGCCGTCCCGACGCCGAGCGCAGCCTGTTCTGGTGGGTCGGCATCGTGCTGGCGGTGCTGGGCGTCGTCGCCACCGTCGTGCTGGCGCTGACCATCGGCAACGCCCTGTTCGGCCTCGCGGTCGCGGTCGGCGGTGCGGCGCTCGCGTTCGGTTCGCGCTCGATGCCCGCCCGTACCAAGCGCGGCAGTGAGCTGCTCGAACACGTCCGCGGTCTGCGCGGATACCTCCACGGGGTGACGCCGGACGACGTGCCGGAAGCCGACCGTGAGCTGGTGTTCTCCCGTTCGCTGCCGTACGCGGTGGTGCTCGGCGAGACCGAGCGCTGGCTGTCGGCGTTCGGCCAGCAAGAGCTGTACTGGTACGGCAACGCGACCGACTTCCGCCGCAGCTTCCCCGCGTTCCTCGGGGCGCTCGACGGGGTGCTCGCCCAGGCGGGCCACCTGCGATCGCTCCGGACGGCGAACCCGTAGGCTGACACGCATGGCCTCACCCGAACTGCACAGGTTCACGTTGCCCAACGGCCTGCGGGTGGTGCTCGCCCCCGACGCCAGCGCACCGGTCGTTGGCGTCAGCGTGCACTACGACGTCGGCTTCCGCTCCGAGCCCGAGGGGCGCACCGGGTTCGCGCACCTCTTCGAACATCTGATGTTCCAGGGCAGCGAGAGTCTGGAGAAGCTCGCGCACTTCCGACACGTGCAGTCGTCGGGTGGCACGTTCAACGGGTCGACGCACCCGGACTACACCGACTACTACCAGCTGCTGCCCTCGGCGGCGCTGGAGCGCGCGCTGTTCCTCGAGGCGGACCGCATGCGCGCGCCGAAGATCACCGAGGAGAACCTCCGCAACCAGATCGACGTGGTGAAGGAGGAGATCCGGCTCAACGTGCTGAACCGCCCGTACGGCGGGTTCCCCTGGATCCTGCTGCCCGCGGTGCTGTTCAAGACGTTCGCCAACGCGCACAACGGCTACGGCGACTTCGTCGACCTGGAGAGCGCCACGGTCGACGACTGCGCGGAGTTCTTCGACACGTACTACAGCCCGGCGAACGCGGTGCTGACCGTCGCGGGCGACCTCGACGTCGAGGCCACGAAGGCGTTGGTGGACAAGCACTTCGGTGACGTCCCCGCGCGGCCGCGACCGGAGCGCCCGTCGTTCGCCGAGCCCGCACCGCAGGGCGAGGTCCGGCACGAGCACGGCGACGCGCTGGCTCCGCTGCCCGCGATCGCGATCGGCTACCGCGTGCCGGACCCGGTCACCGACATCGACGGCTACCTCGCGTACCTGGTGCTCGCCGGCGTGCTGACCGACGGTGACAGCTCCCGTCTGCAGCAGCGCCTGGTGCACCGCGAGGGCATCGTGATCGACCTGAACGCCGGCTGTGGCCTGTTCGGTCCGCTGGAGGCCCGCGACCCGGACACGTTCAGCATCACCGCGATCCACACACCCGAGGTCACCGCCGAGCAGGTCCTGGCGGCGATCGACGAGGAACTGCAGAAACTCGCGCAGGAGCCGCCGTCGGCCGAGGAGCTCGCCAAGGTCACCGCCCGCTGGGCGTCGACCATGCACAAGGAACACGACCGGCTCACGAACCGCACGCTGGGCCTCGGCTCGGCGGAGCTGCTGTTCGGCCGCGCCGAGCTGATCTACGAACTGCCTGAGCGGATCGCGTCGGTGACCGTGGACGAGGTGTCCGCCGCGGCCAAGGCGCTGCGTCCCGACGCGCGCGCCGTTCTCACCGTCAAGCCCACCGGAGGAACCCAGTGACCTCGGCCAAGACCCATCGTTCCGCCGAGGAGATCGGTCGCACTTCGGTAGGCCCGCGCCCGCTCCCCGAGCTGGGCCTGCAGAAGGCGGCCGTCGACCTGTCCACCGTGGACACCGTGCTGCCGAACGGCCTGCGGGTCATCGCGATCAAGCGCGCCACCGTGCCGATGGTCGAGGTCCGGCTGCGCGTCCCGTTCGCGGACCCGGCCGCCTCGAGCACCGGTTCGATGCACTCGGCGCAGGCTGAGATCCTCGCGAACACCGTGCTGACCAGCACCGCGAACCGCACCCGCGTGCAGATCGACACCGAGCTGGCGCTGGTCGGCGGCGAGCTCGACGCGATGGTCGACCCGGAGCGCCTGAGCTTCACCGGCAACGCCCTCGCCACCGGCCTCGGCACTGTGCTGGACGTCCTGCGGGACGTGCTGACCGGCGCGTCGTACCCGGCCGAAGAGGTCGAGCGCGAGCGCGGCCGCCTGGTCGAGCGCATCACGATCGCCCGGTCGCAGCCGAACGTCATCGCACGTGAGGCGTTGCAGCGGGTCCTGTACGGCGACCACCCGTACGCCAAGGAGATGCCGGACGCCGACGAGGTCGCCGGTGTCAGCCGCGACGACGTGCTGGCGTTGCACCGCAAGGCGTTGCTGCCGCGCGGCTCGATCTTCGTGATCGTCGGCGACGTCGAGCCGTCCGACGCGGTCGCGCAGATCGGCGAGGCACTCGGGTCGTGGCAGGGCGACGGCGAGGCCGTCCAGCTGCCGCCGCTGCCCGAGGTCAAGGGCGGCGACGTGCAGTTCGTGCACCGCGCCGGCGCCGTGCAGTCGCAGATCCGGCTGGCCGGGCAGGCCATCCCGCGCACGGACGAGCGTTACCCGGCGCTGCAGCTCGCGAACCTGGTCTACGGCGGGTTCTTCTCGTCGCGCCTGGTCGAGAACATCCGCGAGGACAAGGGCTACACCTACAGCGCGCGGTCGCACCCCGAGTTCACCGTCCACGGCGCCACGCTGCTGATCGACGCGGACACGGCGAGCGAGGCGACCGCGGCGGCGCTGATGGAGACCCGCTACGAGCTCGCGCGTCTCGGCATGGTGCCGCCGACGGAGTCCGAAGTGGACGTCGCGCGCAGCTACGCGATCGGCTCGCTGCTCACCACCACGTCGTCGCAGTCGGGTCTCGCATCGTTCCTCGTGAACCTCGCCGGATTGGGCCTGAACATCGACTGGCTGGTCGCGCACCCGCAGCGGCTGCAGAACGTCACGCCCGAGCAGGTGGCCGCGGCGGCGCTGGAGTTCTTCGCTCCCGGCAACTTCACCGGCGTGCTCGTCGGCGACGCCGAGGTGCTCGCGCCGAAGCTGAAGGCACTGGGCGGCGTCGCGCTGGACGGGACTGCCGGGCAGTGAGTTTCGACCTGGTCGGGCTGCCCGCGCTGTCACGGTTCACGATCGACCGCAGCGAGCCGTTGCGCGGCGACGCCGAGAAGATCGCCGCGCTCTGGCCGAAGGCCCGGATGATCGTGGTCGACTCGTGGGGCCGCACGCTGGTGTCCGACCGGGGTACGAAGGTCGTCGACCGGCCCGCGCCGGAGTTCGGCGACCAGCCGCCGTTGAACGCCGTTCTGCTCGGTGAGCAGGACGGCGTGGCGTACTGGGCGTTGCCGGTGCCGGTGGAGGAAGACGGTTCCGTGCCTGCCGGGCGCGGGTCCTGGGCGCCGCCGGAGCTGACCGTCGAACCGCAGTGGCTTGATCTTCGTCAGTCCGGCGCCACGTTGGACGACATGTCGGCCGGGTTGTTCACGACCGCGTCGGCGTTGTTCCAGTGGCATCGGCTCGGGCGGTACTGCGCCAAGTGCGGTGCGCCGACGGTGATCGAGAAGTCGGGCTGGACGAGCGTCTGTTCGGGCTGCGGCCGCGAGGAGTACCCGCGCACCGACGCCGCGGTGATCTGCCTGGTGCACGACGGGGCCGACCAGGTGCTGGTCGCGCGCGGTCCGGAGTGGCCGGAGGGCCGGTTCTCCGTGCTGGCAGGGTTCGTCGAGTCCGGTGAGTCGCTGGAAGCCTGTGTGGCGCGCGAGATTCTCGAAGAGGTCGGCGTGGCCGTCCGGGACATCCGGTACCTGGGCAGCCAGCCGTGGCCGTTCCCGCGCTCGCTGATGATCGGCTTCGAGGCCGTCGCCGATCCGGCCGAACCGTTGCTGTTGGCCGAGGGCGAGATCGCCGAGGCGAAGTGGGTGTCGCGGACCGATGTGCGGGCGGCGATCGAGGTGCCGGGCAGTGTGCCGGGGCTCGGGTTGGCCGGTGGCGCGTCGATCGCGTTCCGGATGCTGCAGTCCTGGGCTGCGCAGGCCTGAGATCATCCGTCCGTTCAGCCGATTCGTCCGCGCGTCCCGGTTGCGCCGATCAGCCTCTTCCGGTGTGGTCTAGTCAGACAGACCACACCGATTGTGAGGGGGGCTCATGAACAACTCTGAGCTCGAAGCACGCAACGCGGCGTTGCGAGGCCAGGTGGACCAGATGCTGGTGAACCTCGAACGCCAGACTGCCCAGCTGAAAGAGGCGCAGGCCGAGGCGATGTCCAAGGTCGGCCGGGCGACCTCCCAGGACGGTCTGGTCGAGGTCACGGTCAACGCCGGTGGGATCGTCACCGACGTCAAGTTCGCGCCGGCCGCGTTCGAACGCAGCACGCCGGAGAAGCTGGGGCAGAGCGTCGTCGCGACGATCCAGCGGGCCGCCCTCTCGGCGCGAGAGCAGGCCGACGCCGCACTGGCGCCGTATCAGGAGGGCATTCCCGACCTGCCGGACCTGTTCCCCGGCATGCCGTCGCTCAAGGACCTCATCCCCACCCCGCCGCCCGTCGTGCAGTCGCAGCCTCAGCGACCTGACGACGACGAGCCGCCGGAGTCCTTCATGGACCGTCGCGGGAACCAGTGGTGACGGGCTTCGAGGTAGACCCCACGGCGCTGCGCTCGGCGTCGCCGAAGTTCTCGGCCGCGGGCGACAAGCTGCAGACCGCGTGGGAGACGCTGCGCGGCGTGCTCGACGCGAACAACGGCTGCTGGGGCGGTGACGAGGCGGGCAAGGAGTTCGAGAAGACCTACCTGCCCATCGCCGACCAGGCCCGGCAGGCGTTCCCGGCGCTCACCAAGGGCATGCAGTCGATCCGCACCGGCCTTGACGCCTCGGCTGACACCTGGGACGCCGTCGACCAGAGCGGCGCTCAGTCGATGGGAGGTAAGTGAGCCATGGGCATCGAGATTCCGGGCGCCGTCCAGTGGCTCACGCCGATCGTGGTCGGCGCGAAGTGGCCGGAGGGCGACGAGACCAGGCTGCGCGCCATGCGCGACGCGTGGCAGGCCGCCGAGAAGGCGGTCGGCGAGGTTCTCGGCGACGGCAACAACGCGTCGAAGGCCGCGCTGGGCTGCATGAGCGGGCAGACCGCGGAGAAGTTCGAGGAGCACTGGAAGAAGTACACCGAGGGCGACGCCTACCTCGTCAACCTGGAGCAGATCTGCACCGACCTCGCCTCGGGCTGTGACAACGCGGCACTGGGCATCGAGTACACGAAGCTCAGCATCATCGCCGCTCTGATCATCCTGGCGGCGCAGATCGCCGCGATGATCGCCTCGGCGGTGGCCACGTTCGGCGCGTCGACCGCGGGCATCCCGATCGCGCAGGTGGCGACCCGCATCACCGTCCAGATGATCTTCCAGCAGCTGATCAGGCAGATCATCATCAACGTGGCGATCAACGTCGGCGTCGACGTGGCGATCCAGGGCATCCAGTTCGCCTCGGGCGAGCGGAAGTCTTGGGACGTCAGCAAGACGGTGGACGCGGGCATCGCGGGCGTCGCCGCCGGTGTCGCATCGGCAGGGGTCGGCATGGCCAGCCCGCTCGGCGGCACGAGCAAGAACTTCGCCCAGGCCGCCGCGACCGGTGCGGTGGAAGGCGCCGTCGCGGGTGCGACCGGCAACGTGCTGAACAACCTCGCGCACGGCAAGGTCAGCGGGGAGGACTTCCTCAACGCAGTCGTGTCCGGTGGCACCTCCGGCAGCGTCGGCGGCGCGATCGGCGGGATGCAGACCAGGCACGAAGGCCTCACCCAGACCTGGGAGACGGGGACGTCTCCCGACGGTCAGTACACGGCGGGCGCGAACACACAGGGCCACGCCTTCCAGACGGCCGACGGGTCAACTGTGCGCGCCAACACCAGCACCAACCCGCACGAGGGTGGCTGGCGGTCGGACAACGCCGGCAAGTACATCCCGACCGACGGCGGTCCGAACAACGTCAACGACCCGACCGAGAGCGACTACCAGGTCAAGTCGTCGGCGAACCCGCCGAGGATCGTCGGGGATCTCGACCTGCCAGACCCGCCGCCGCGCAAGTAGCTACCGCCAGGACTGCCAGCCCGGGATCGGGGCGTGATCCGCGCGGATCTCGCCCCAGTCCGGACTGGCGGGCGGCAGCACGTTGTGCTCGGCGACGCGCATGCGGTTGCGCACCCGCCACCAGTCGGCCAGCAACCCCGCGGTCAGCGCCGCCGCGATGAGGATGCCGGCCCATAGGCCGACACCGCTGAACATCCAGGCGAAGTTCGCGGTGACGGATGCGGCGAACAGTCGCCACCCGATGCCCACGGTCGTGTAGTTGCCGCGCCGGGCCGCGGTCGTCTGGCGGACCGCCCACGCCCGCAGCTGTCGCCACTCCTCGTACGACAGCGAAGGCGGCTGCGACGGTGTTCCCGGTCGTGACCTGATCAACTCGGCGAGCTCGCCGGCCTGCGTCACCGGCAGGATCCACTGCTGCGGCCGTGCGACCAGACGCAGCATCGGACTGTTGCCGACCGGCATCCTGATCCCACCCGGAACCGGCCACGCGTGAAGGTCTGGCGAGGTGCCCGGTTGCACGAGCGTGAGGTCACCGAGCCACAACGCCTGCGGGTGCACACCGCCGTCGTGCCCTCTGTTCAGTTTGTGCACCAGGCGATCCCGTTGCACGTACAGCGACGCGCCGTTGCGCAGCGGCACCCGGATCTCGACGGTGCGGCCGAGGTTGGCGCCCAGCCGGAACATCCGCCCGCCGAGGTGTCCCAGCGCCGGACACAGCACCAGCAGAACGGGCACCCAGACGAAGCCGCCCTTGCCCAGCAACATGATCACGCTCGCGGGCACCGAGAGCAGCGCCAGCCGGCCCCACACCCGAGGCGCGTTCCGGTTCAGCACCCACACGACAACGGCCACGCAGACCCAGCCGAGCATGACGGGCGGCATTTCGGGGGTGGTGAGCAGCGCGATCGCGGGCAGCGCGACGGTTCCGGTCAACGCGAGCGTCGCGCCGACCAGCCAGCGCACCGTGAGCGGTGGTCCCGCGGTCGAGACCGCGGGTCCCTGCGTCGGTGCGGCCGGCTCGCCGACGGGTGGCGGGGCAAGGCCTGACTCGGTGCTGTTCTCCGTGGCGGCAGCGGCCTTGGAGTGCACGTCGGGCAGACCCGAGACCCTGGACCGAACCAGCGAGACGAACTTCTGCGGTTCCTCGACGGGCAGCACCTGCTCGCCCATTGTGGTGCGCAGCACCACGACGTCACCTGGCGGAACGGGAAGCCCGCGGCCGTCGGTCAGCCTGATCCACGGCGCCTCGCCGGGCACCGCCTGCCGAGTGCTGATGCCGAGGAGGTCGGTGAACCCGTAGGACACCTTGGTGGGGCCGCTGGAGGCCATCCGTCCGGCGCCGGACACCGCCGTGATCTCCAGACCGTTGTCGGTGACCTCGACCGCGTCGGTGTACCAACTGGGCCTCGGGTCGACACGGAACTCGAACAGCACCTTGCTCGACGTGCGTCTCGACACCAGGTGCACCAGGTAGGTCACGACGAACGGGAACCCGAGCAGGATCGGCATGTTGACAGCGGGCGACTTGCTGCCGACGACGATGACGGTGGTGATCGCGATCGCGGCCGACACGCCCAGTGCGACGAATGGCCAGTGATGCGGCTTCATCAGCCCATCTTGGCGTTGACATCCGCCGAACGCATGCGAACACGCTCATTCGCGTACGTCCTCAGAGGAGTGACGGCAGGATGTGCTCCTCGGTGACCATCAGGCCCGTCGTGGCCATGGTCTCGGCGAGGTCGGCGTCCCAGCTCGCGTCCGGCGGGCGGGTGTGCAGCGTCGGCAGCTCGACGCCGCGTGCGATCAGCGTGGCGACGGCATCGCGGTAGTCAGCCGCCGACATCCGCCACGTGGTGCCGCCCGTCCAAGCGAGGATCTCGTTGGTGACGCGGATGCCGTCGGGCGTGAAGTCGTTGTGGCACTTGACGGTCTTGCCGTCGAGGTGGTGCTTGGCCTGCGGCGTGAGGCCGTCTGGGAGCACCACCAACGGGCCGGGCACGCCGGACTCGAGCAGGCGTGGGCTGCGTACGACGGTGATCTCCCGCGCTGCCAACGAGTCGTTGAGCGTCAGGTAGCCCTGCGACGTGAGGACGGGGTTGCCGTAGGCGTCGGGCAGCACGCCGGCGCGTTCCCAGTCGGTGCCGGCCAGCTCCAGGGCCTTGCCCACGATGCGGGTGAGCGGGCGGCCGTCGTCGAGATCGTTGCCCGCCAAGGCGAATCTCGTCGTCCACCGTCGAGGCTCGGCACTCAGCCCGGCAAGGATCGCCGCGGCCTGGTTCGCGATCATCGGCAGCGCGGGCTGCGGGATCTTGCCGTACTTCCGCACGTGCTCGACCCACGCGGTGGCCCACGGAGCGTTGAGGAGTCCGTGCTCGCGCAACGCGAACTTGACCACGGCGTCCGCGGTCGATGCCTCCTCGGTGGTCGACAGGCCGACCGGCTTGCCGTGCACCGATTCCAGCACCTCGGGCAACGTGCTGCCGTGCGCGCGGATGTGTTCGTCCAGGCGTGCCAACGAGATTTGCCTTCTCGCCGGGTGTGCGACCGGTTTGCGCAGCAGCTCACCCAGGACGGTGGCGGTACTCGCGTCCTCGACGCGGAAGCTGAACGCCGACCGGCCGCCGCCCTCCATCGTCTCGCGGGCCAGGCGCCAGAACTCCTCGAGCTCAGGTCGGTCGTAGTCGCTCACTGCCCCAACATAGCTGGTCAGGCCTTGACAGCCGGGCGCGAGGAGCGGACTCTGCCTAACTATGAGCGTTGTGCCTAATCGTGATAGGCAAGCCGAACGACGTGAGGCGACGCGGCGGGAGATCGTCGACGCCGCATGGGAGATCGCGCGTCGCGACGGACTGTCCGCGGTCACGTTGCGCGAGGTCGCGGCCATGATCGGCATGCGCTCACCGTCGCTGTACTCGCATTTCGACTCGAAGAACGCCATCTACGATGCGATGTTCGGGCAGGCGTGGACGGTCTTCCTGACCGAGGCCAGGGAGCAACACGCCCGGATGCCCGAAACGCCGCGCGACGGACTGTTGTCGATCGCGGCCCACTTCTTCGACTTCGCCGTCGCCGACCTTGCCCGCTACCAGCTGATGAACCAGCGCTCGATCGCCGGGTTCGTGCCGTCCGAAGTCGCCTACGCACCATCGGTCGAGGTGATGGAGATGTTGCATCACACCATGAACCGCCTCGGCATCACGCACAGCGCCGACATCGACCTCTACATGGCGATCGTCGGCGGCCTGGTCGACATGCAACTGGCCAACGACCCCGGCGGCGACCGCTGGCGCCGTCAGCTGCCGCGCGTGATCGACATGTTCGCCGATGACCTCACCCTTCCCGGACCGCCGCTCAGGAGACCGCCATGACCTCTGCACTGGCCACCGAACCCAGAACCTCGGCGCTCGACCGCGACACCGCGATGCGGCTCGCGAAGACGGAGTACGAACGCTTCCTCGCCCTGCTCCAGGGCCTCGCGCCGGAAGACTGGGCCAGGCCCACCGAGTGCCTGGGGTGGGACGTGCGCGCGATGGCCGCACACCTGCTGGGCATGGCCGAGATGTCCGCGTCGATGCGGGAGAGCATGCGCCAGGTCAAGCTCGCCACGGCGTGCGGCGGTGTGTTCATCGACGCGCTGACCGGGCTGCAGGTCGACGAACGCGCCGGCATGTCACCCGCGGACATCGTTGCCCGCTACGCCGAGATGGGCCCGCGGGCGGCGAAGGGGCGGCGCCGCACGCCGTGGTTCGTGCGCAGGCAGAAGATGCCGACGACCATGGTCATCAACGGCCGCGAGGAAGCGTGGCGGCTGGGTTTCCTCACCGACGTGATCATGACCCGCGACCCGTGGATGCACCGGGTCGACATCTCCAAGGCCACTGGTGCGCCGATGGTGCTGACCGCGGACCACGACGGCGCGCTGGTCGACGACGTCGTGCGCGAGTGGGCCGAACGGCACGGCAAGCCGTTCACCCTGCGCCTGACCGGTCCTGCCGGCGGTACCTGGGGTCACGGAGGGCAGGAGTTCGAGCTCGACGCGGTCGAGTTCTGCCGCGCGATCTCCGGCCGCGGCACGGCGCAGCTGGACACCGAGGTCCCGTTCTAGGCCCACTGTGATCTCAGTAGGGGGACTGGGCCACGCGGTGAGTGATCACCGTTTACCCCGTATGAAGAAGACCTACCGATTACTGGTCGCGGGCGCGGCCGCGATGTCACTGGCCGTGCTCCTGCCATCCGCGTTCGCAGGCGCCGACCCGCAGGCCGAGATCGCGCCCGGCGCCAAGGCGGCGTTCGCCGTGTTCGACCGCCAGACCGGTCGCACGACGCTCGCCCACGACGAGCACGCACAGTTCCGTTCCGCGTCGGTCGTCAAGATCCTCATCGCGCTGGACTACCTGGAAAAGCGCGGCCCCGACGCGGAGATCCCGCAGGCGGATCTGCGGCGGCTGGTGCCGATGCTGCGGTCGAGCGACGACAACGCGGCCTCCGAGCTCTGGGTGCAGGAAGGCTGGCAGAAGATCGTCGAGCGGATGGTCGCGAAGCTGAAGCTGGAGGACACCGAACCGCCGGTCGACGTCGGCTTCTGGGGTTTCACGGCGCTCAGCGCGGCTGATGTCGTCAAGATCTACCGCTACGTGCTCGACCAGGCGCACCCGAAGGTCCGCGACTTCATCGCGGGCAACCTGCACCAGGCGACGAAGTGCGCGACCGACGGCTTCGACCAGTCGTTCGGCATCCCGAGCGCGATCCGCGGTGACGTGGCGTTCAAGCAGGGCTGGTCGAGGTTCGGCGACACGCCGCCGCGGCCGTGTGGCCAGCCGCAGAAGCGGCAGGCCTATCCCGGTGTCGCGATGGACGGTGCGATGGGAAGTTCGGCCGCGGAACTGGACCTGGCGAGGCCCGCGATGCACACCACCGGCACCTACGGCACGAAGGACCGCAAGATCATGGTCGTGCTGACGCTGGAGCCCGAGGGCACCACGTGGGACGTCTCGGCCGAGCGGACCACGAAGCTGACGCGTGCCGTCTACCTGGCGGAGCGCGCCCTCGGCTGACCCGGTGCGCTGGGCCGGGACACCCTCAGGGGTCGACCCGGTCCAGCGCCGCGCCGTCCCATGTCGTCTGCGTGCACGCGACGCCACGGCCGTTCTTGGGCCGCAGCACGTCGAAGATGTGCATGCGTGGGATCTTGTCCGACACGCCCCAGCCGCTCGGCCAGGTGATCACCCAGTCCATGTCGAGGTCGACCAGCAGGCCCAGCATCCTGGCGATGGTCGGGTCGTCGAGCCGTTCGAAGGCCTCGTCCAGCAGCACCAGGCGCAACGGGTCGAACTCGTCGCTGACCGCGTCGTAGAAGCTCGCCGCGGCCGCGAACAGTGTCACGTACGAGATCAGCCGGGTCTCACCGGAGGAGAGCTGGCGCAGGCGGCGTTCGCGCGGGTTGCCGTCCGGGCCCGTGTCCCCGACCGTGACGGTGAACTGGTGCCACGTCCGGTAGTCCAGCGCCCGCGACAGGATCTCCGCGTAGCCACCGGTGTGCGTGTCGCGTTCGTTCTCGATGCGTTCGGTGAAGACGCGGCGCAGGGTGGCGTCCTGTTCGGGGGTGCGTTCGCCGAACGGCAGCCGCACCAGCGCAAGCGCCTGGCGGGTCTCGTCGTCCAACGCGCCGGAGGACTTCCAGGCGAGCTTCACGTGCACGCCCTGGCTGGAACGCGCCTGCGAGAGAACCTCGTTCATGCGCTTGGTGAGGTTCTCGGCGACGGAGATCTGGCCGCGCAACCACTCCGCGAGGTCGCGGATCAGGTAGTCGGCGAAGATCCCCTGGTACTGCTCGTCGAGGAACCCGCGCTGCTCCGCGAGCTTCGTGGTCACCTGCCGGGCGGCGACGGCGACGGGCTTCGCGACCCTCCTCGCCGGTCACCGTCACGGTCAGCAGGCCCGCGTGCTGTTCGGCGGCGATGTCGTGGCTGCCGGCGAGTGACGTCTGCAGGGCCTGGAGCTTGGCGATCACGGTCGCCTCGGTGCCGCCACGCCGGTCGCCCGCGTCGGCGATCGCCTGGCGCACCAGGGCTTCCTCCGGAACCTCAGGGAAGGCCGCGGCCAGCAGACCAGGTGCGCCGAGAGTGGCCCGGAAGTTCGCCGACGCGCGGTTCAACGCCTCCGAGGCCTCGGTGACCTGCGTGGAGTTGGTCTCCAGTCATGGCTTCGAGCTTCGCCGCCTGCTCACGTGCGGTGGTGATGCTCTCGCGCACGCCCTTGAGGTCCTCACGCATCCTCTTGCGCGACTTCTCCAGCTGCGTCAGCTGTTCGCTGATCTCCCTGGCCTCACCGCCGACCGCGTCGGTCAGCTCGGCGAGCGTGCCAGCCTGCGCCGCGTAGTCCACGCACCGGCTGTCGGCGTCGGTCTCCGCGGTCTGCCGGTCGGCCACCGCCTCGTGGTAGCGGTGCGAGGCGTCGGTGAGGTCGGAAATCGTGCCCTGGCAACGCCTTCGCACCGCGTCACCGAGCAGGTCGGCGGTCCGCTGGGCGTCCGCGGCCGAGGCCTGGGCCTGCCGGAGCGCCTCGCTGTCGGAGGGCAGCCCGGCGTCGCCCGCCTGCCGGGTCAGTTCGCTGCGCGCGGCTTCGAGCCGAGAATTGGCGTTCTCCAACGCTTCGCGCAGCTCGAACGTGCGCTGCTGCACCCGTGCGGCGGACTCCTCGGCGGCCTGGAGGCGGCTGTGCTTCGCGATCAGCTCACCGTCGGCGGGGAACTCCGCGACGTGCGCCTCCCAGGTGGCGACGTACTCGTGGGCGCGGGCCAGCTCGTCCTCCGCGGTGCCGAGCTGAGCGCGCAGGTCGGCCAGTTCCTCTTCCAGCGCCCCGATCCGGCGGCCACGGGCGGCTTCACGGGCGCCCGCGCCGATGAACTCGGCCTGGGGCTTGGTCCAACGGCCGGTCAGCACGCCCGCGCGCCACACGCCGTCCGTGGTGAGGCTGAGCGTGTCGCCGTCATCGAGCGACACGGCACCCAGCAGGTCTGCCACGAACGCCTCGGGCACCGGCGAGCCTTCGACCGCGGGCAGCAGCACGTCCGCCAACGTCCGGCCGTCGACAGCCGGACTCGCCACCGCCACGACGTCGTTCAACTCGGTGTCGGACAACGTCACCCAGGCATCGAGCAGCCCGCTCGCCTGCAGTGCCGCTTCGAGCCCCGTGCGTTCGGCGTCGGTCAGCTGTGGCGCGAAGTCCACGAGCCGGTAGAACGGTGCGCCGACGGCCGGATCGCGGTCTGCCGCAACGTACTGGCCGGGCACCGGCACCCGCTCGTTGCCCGAACGCAGGCCGACGAGCTCCTCGTCCAAAGTGTCGAGCCGGGCCCGCAGATCCGTGCGCTGCTGCGTGAACGCGTGCGCCGCATCGCGGGCCGTCTGCACCAGCGGGCCGACCCACTCGCGTGCGGTCGTGCTCAACGCCTTCGCGGCCGCCGGATCGGCGGTCTGCGGCAGAACCAGCGCCTCGGCGGGACGTTCGTCGAGCAGCGGGCCGCTCGTCGTCCACGCCTCGACCTGCTCCAGCCAGGCCTGCACGACCTCGGCGAGCTCCTGCGCCTCCTGGTTGCGCAGCGACGTGGCCTCCGTGGCGCCGAGCTGGGCATCGCGGGCCTTCTGCCGCAACGACTCCACCTCGCGCTGCTGCGAATCCAGCTGGATCGCCTGCTCGTGCAGCGACAACGCCAGCGCACCCCGTTGGCGGGCAAGGGAAGCGATGCCCGAGGTCTGGTCGACCACCGACGCCAGACTCGCGAGCACGTCCTCGGTCGCCGCGGCGGGCGGCACGCGGCGTTCGATCGGCAGCGGACCGGCCTCGGGGTCCGGTTTGGCACGCACGGTGGCCGTCGAGACGGTGGCTTCGGCGGGCGGCACCTGCGGGACCTGAGGCGCCAGATCGGCGTCCATCCCGGCCAGACGCAGGTTCTCGCGCAACGGGTCGCTCAACGCGTCGGCAGCGCTCAGGTCCTCAGCCAAGCGACGCAGGAGGCGCAGCACGTTGTCGACGGCCGCGTCCTCCTGGGCGCGCTGTCGGTGAGCGGTTTCGAGCGCGGCGACGGCGGACGAACGCTTCTCCGCCACCAGGTTCTCGCGCGTCTTCAGGTCCTGCAGGTCGCGGAACGCGGGCAGTTCCTTCAGCGCGGTAATGGTTTCCTCGGCCTGCTGCTCGCCGGTCTCCATGTCGGTGAGCGCCTGCTCGGAGGCCGTGCGCTCCATCCGCGTGAGGTCGAGCTCCTGGGTGAGCTTGGACTGCTCGCGCTGGAGCTTGGCCACCGACTTCTCCGCGGCTTCGAGCCGTTCCGCGGCCGATCGCAGACCGCCGAACGCGTAATCGCTGTAGGTCTTGAGGAACGTGCCCAGCGCACTGTCCGCTGAGGACAGCCGGACGATGTTCTCCCGGATCGACTCCAGGTCGTCGAACGACGTCGCGAGCTGCTCGACCATCGCCTGGTCCAGCGGCGGCAGCGCGTCGCTGACAGGATCTGCTCCAGCTGGCCTTCGAGCACCTTCAGGCCGACGTCCGGGTTGCGCAGCGTCCGCTGCAGGTGCAGCAGGTCGCGGGTAACGCGCGGCAGGCACGCCGTAGACGGTCTCGGCGACCTTCGCGCGGAACGCGGGCTCCTCGAACATGCAGTCCGCGCCGACGCACGTCGCGCAGCTGCGCGGGGCCGTGCGGGACCCGGTCCGGGCCCGCGAGCTGCAGCTCGGTGCCGACCCGCTGATGCGTGACGAAGCGCCACGAGTCCGTGATCGCCTGCGAGGTCTTCGACGCCTTCACACCGATCCCGCACGTCAGGTACTCGTTGCCCGAGTGGTCGGCCGCTTCGCGGATCAGCTCGACCCACGCGTAGCCGATGCGGTTCGGGCCGCCGTCGTAGTCGTCGAGCATCAGGCGCCGGATGCTGACCGTGTCGAAGCCCTTCGAACCGAGTTGGCGCAGGTCGCCGTCGAGGCACAGCGGCAGCAGCAGCTCCAGCGTGCGGGACTTGCCGGAACCGTTGGTGCCCTGGAAGATCGCGCGGCCACCGGAGAAGTCGAACGTCTGCTCGGTGTACTGCCAGATGTTGACCACTCCGCCGCGGTGCAGCCGCCACCTGCTCATGAAACGTTCTCCTCGTCGAACAGGGACCAGCTCGGCACTTCGGGCACCACGACGGGTTCCGGTTGTTCTCGTTCGGGATCGCCGTCCGGGGACGGCAACCAGCGGTTCGCGGCGGCGCTGATCGACCAGCCGCCTTCGGTCTGCACCGCGAGACCCATGCGGCGCAACAACTCCGTCACCTCGGCGGTCAGCCGGTCCAGGTCGTCGGTGAACTGCTTCGACCACGCGGCCGGGTAGTCCTCGGCCAGTGCCGCGCAGACCTCGCGGATGCGTTCTGTCGCAACCACGTGCCGAGCTGGTGCGTCCTCGGCCTCGTCGTCGAGCAGGTCCGGCAGGGCGAGCAGGGCGATCCGCGCGACCGTGGAGACGCCGGGGAACGACAGGTCCGTCAGGAAGTCCTCGGGGTCGGCGGCGAGCACCCCCTCGACCCGGCACTCGGTGTAGAGGCCGAACGCCTGCTCCAGCAACGCGGTCTCCTTGCGCTGGTTGCGGCGCAGCCACTCCGCCTGTTCGTCGGGCAGGTCCGCGTACAGCACCAGCGGTGTCTCGACGAGCTTGCGTCGCACCGCGTGTTCGACCCCGCGCGGGCCGGGCCGTGCGGCGAGCTCGATCAGGCGTTCCGGCGAGTCGGCCTCCCCGACCGGACCGGTTACGAGCTGGCCGAGCAGGTCGGTGTCGATGGTGATCAACGCTTCCTGCGGGAGCATGTCCTGCGCGACCGAGCCCTCGGTCTCCATCAGCACGCCAAGGGAGACGAGGTGGCGCAGGGCGGTGGTCAGCGCACGCCGTTCCGTCACGTCGTCCGGTGCGTCGATGCCCGCTTCCGCCGCGGCGGAACGGATGTCGGCGACGAGCCGGCTGAGCAGCGTCTGGCGGCCGATGCCGGTCAGCACCGCGAGCGTCAACGCCAGGTAGGCGTAGCCGCGTGGGGACATGCTGAGCACGCCACGGGTGTCGTCGTTGCCGGGGCCGGACTTGTACAGGCGCGCGAACCGGCGTTCCACCACCAGCCGGTAGCCGAGCAGGCCGGCGAACAGGTCCTGCAGCACCACGCGGTGCCGGTAGACCAGCGTGAGCAGCTCGCCGTCCGGGCCGTCGGAACGCAGCAAGGGCCTGCGCAGCAACGTTCGCGCGCACCGCACCACGTTGGCGGAGTCGATGTCGGAGAGGTTGTCGAAGTGGTTCATTGCTTCAGCACCACCGTCGCGTCGTGCAGCGTCAACGTCCCGGCTGCGGACCTGATCTGCGTGGTCGTGCCATGTGCGATCTCAAGTTTGAGGCCGCGCACGGGATCGCTGGCCGAACCGCCGTCCTGCGGTGAGTCGCGCTGGGCCATCGCGAGCGTGAGCAGCTCGCAGAACACCTCCAGCGCGCCGTGGCTCAGGGTCGCGTTGTCGAGGTTTCCGGCGGCCTTGGTCAGTTCGGTGACGTACCGCGCGCGGATCTCGTCGGCCTCGCGGGCCTCGGCCAGCAGCGACTGTTCGGTCATCGGGTCGTCGAGGATCCGGGACGGCTTGCCACGGGCACTCCGGTCGCCTCGGGACCGCACGCTCACCGTGACGTCGCAGACCGGGCCGTCGCGCCACGGCGTGCGTTCGTTGTCCGAGTCGTGCTCCGGCGCGGGGGAGAGGTGGCGAGCGCTGTAGAGACCGAACGCGGCCGCGTAGATCCCGTGGGCTTCCTCGCGGGTGGACTTGTCGAACCAGCTCGCGAGCTTGAGCAGTTCGGCGCGGCGTCCTGGCAGCAGACCGCCGCCGGACGTCGCGCGCTTCACGCTCGCCAGCAGGCTGCCGATCGCGCGGGCGGTGGCTTCTCGCAGCGCCGTCACCTGGCTCGGGCGGCCGGGCCGGTCCACGAACCAGTCCGTCAGGTCCTGCCAGTCCTCGGTGGTGCGGCCGCGGGCGCGTTCGACGTTGTGGCCGAGGTCGGTGCCGAGGAGCCGGAGCAGCTCGGAGCGGGCCCGCGTGAAGCCTGCCAGCGCCTCCGCGATCGGCGGCGTGTACTTCAGCACGTCCTCGACGACGCGCTGGATGTACTCGACCAGCAGGTTCCGGAAACCCGCGATCTCCTCCGGCGCCAGGTGGTTCCTCGTGACGACCTGGCCGAGGTAGGCGTAGAAGTCGCGGACCGTGGCCGCCAGTTCGGCGTGCTGGAGGAACAGCGTGGTGACGCGTTCGGCCAGCAGCTCCTTGGTCTTCTCGCCTTCGTTGAGCAGCGCCACCGAGAGGGATCCGCCCAGCTCGTTGAGGCCGCGTTCGATGGCCGGGAGCAGCTCGCGGGAGACCTCGCGGGCGCCTTCCGGGACCCGGAGCAGCTCGTCGACGTCTCGTTGCACGCGGACGGCCAGCTTGGAGACCTGGTAGCGGACGCTGCCGTGCTGGAACTCGGCGATGCTGGCCGCGACCACCTCACGGCGGCCCTGGACCAGGTTTCCCCACTCGACCAGCTGCTTGAGGCGGTTGATGACGTTCTCGATGCGTGACTCGCCCTGCTCGACCCGGCCCTCACGCTCCTGGCCCGCGAGCGCTCCGGCGACCTCTCCGGCGCTGAGGTCGGCGAGCAGCGTGGAGGTGAACAGCCGCATGATCGCCAGGTACGTGCGCTGATGGTCGCGCGCGTCCAGATAGGCGTACAGCTTCAGCCGCTTGTGCTCCACGACCGGCCACCCTAATGCGCGGCGTTGCGGCGCGCGGCGCTACCGTGCCTACTTCGACCTGGGGAGGACATGGTGGGCGGCGGTCGCGCGTTGGGGTTGTTGCTGGGCGTGGCCGCGGACGCGGTGTTCGGTGATCCACGCCGATTTCACCCGGTAGCGGCATTCGGGCGCTCCGCTTCGGCGTTGGAGAAGCGCCTCTACGCGGACTCGAAGGCCGCGGGCGTCGCCTACACCGCCGTGCTGGTCGGCTCCACGGTGGCCGCGGGGGTGGTCGTCGAACGTGCCGCACGCCGCCACTGGCTGGCCCAGGCGCTCACGACCGGCCTGGCCACCTGGACCGTGCTCGGCGGCAGTTCCCTCGCCGCCGAAGGCACCTCGATGGGCCGCGAGCTCGACTCGGGCGACATCGAGGCCGCCCGTGCCCGCCTGCCCCACCTGTGCGGCCGTGACGCCTCCCGCCTGGACACCTTCGGCCTGGCGCGCGCGACCGTGGAGTCCGTGGCCGAGAACACCTCGGACGCCGTCGTGGCGCCGTTGGTGTGGGGCTCCGTGTTCGGCGTGCCCGGTCTGCTCGGCTACCGCGCCGCCAACACGTTGGACGCGATGGTCGGCCACCGCTCGCCGCGCTACTCGCGCTTCGGCTGGGCCTCGGCCCGGTTGGACGATCTGCTGAACCTGCTGCCGTCCCGCCTCGCCGCCGCTGCTCACCGTCGGCGGCGCACCCGTCGTCGGCGGCTCGGCCCCGCAGGCCTGGGAAACGTGGCGCCGCGACGCCTCGGCCCACCCGTCACCCAACGCGGGCCAGGTCGAAGCAGCCTTCGCCGGCGCACTGGAGGTCCGCCTCGGCGGCCGGACCGTCTACTCGCACGGCGTCGAGGAACGCCCCGTGCTCGGCCATGGCCGCAACCCCGACTCAGGTCACGTGACGCGTGCCGTGGAGCTGTCCCGGGTCGTCGGTTTCGCCGCCGGCCTCGTCAGCGCCGTCGTCGCCGTCTTCCGCAAGTAGCTCGGCGATCGACTTCTTCCGGCTTCTTCGGCCGGTCGTCGAGCGCGCCACCCGGCCTCGACTCCCGGATCGTGAAGTACAGCCAGCCACCCACCGCCATGACCCCGAACGCGATCCACTGCAACGCGTAGGAGAAGAACGGCCCGGACTCGATCCTGGGCAGCGGCATCGTGTCGAGCGCCCCCGCCTGGCCCTCGATGAGCTGATAGTGGCCGGGCTCGATGTTCGCTCCGACAGCGTCGTTGTTGATCGCGTAGATCTGCCTGCGCCCGTCCTGGTCGAACGCGGGCCTGCTGTCGCCCTCGTTCGGCCTGGCCAGACCGATGATCGTGACCTCGTTCGTGGGAGGCGCGTCGAAGTTCGGCGGCTTGATGCCGTTCACCGGCCTGACGTACCCGCGGTTGACCAGGACCTTCTTGCCGCTGGTGGTCTCGAACGGCGTGATGACCAGGAAGGCCGCCTCACCCTGGACCGTGCGGAGCCTGGCCAGCGCTTCCAGTTCGGGCAGGTAGCGGCCCTTGATCTCGACCTTCTGCCACTCCTCGTGCTGCTCGCCGAACTTCGCCGGGGCGCTCCTGAGCGACTTGGTGATGGCGTCGTTCTGCCCCACCCGCTCGACGTTGCGGCCGAACTGCCACGGGGCCAGGAAGTAGACGCAGGCGCCCGCGAACACCCAGACGGCCAGGGTCAGCGCCAGCCAGCCCGGCTTGAGGAGGAACTTGAACCGCACATCCTCACGGTAGATGCGTGAGCTGGACCTCGTGGAACTGGGTCGCGAACCCCTCACCCTCCGGGCTCGCCGCCATGATCCCGACCTTGACCTCCGCCTGCGGCGGGAAGTACGCCTTGCGCAGCACCTTCACCGGCTCTTCGGCGTTGACGCCGTACCTGACCCACACCGCGTCACCCTTGCGTTCCGCGCTGATGGTGAACCGCTCGAACTCCTCGGTGAGCGCCAGGTTCCAGTCCGAGAACCCACGCGTGACAACCGTGCTGGCCTGCCGCTTGCCGTCGAACACCTCGACGCCCGCCTTGATCCAGTTCTCGCCGTCGATCAGCAGGCCGACGCCCGCGTGGTCGTACTGCGCGGCGTACTCGCCGGAGAACGTCGCCGTGACGGTGAAGTCGCCGGTCAGGCTCAGGCCGTAGAGGTGGCCGTTGTCGCGGATGACGCCGTTGCCGGTGAGGCGCCAGAAGTCGGTGCTCGGATCAGCGTGCACGGTCAGGGGATCGGCCGACCACTTCCGCTGGCTCGTTGAGCCACGTCCACCCAGTGAGGTTCATGACCATCATCCTCGCAGGACAGCGCGTGCCGCGGCCAAGGCTTCGCGCACATATCCGCCGCCGAACATCACCGCGTGCGTCAGCAACGGAAACAGCTGGTGCAACGGCACTCGGGCCCGCCAGCCGTCGGCCAGCGGAGCTACCTCCTGGTAGGCGCCAACGATGTGGTCAAGGAAAGGACACCCGAAGAGCCGGAGCATCGCGAGATCGCTCTCCCGGTGCCCGCCGTGCGCCGCCGGGTCGATCAGCCACACCTGACCATCCGCGCCCCACAGCACGTTGCCGCTCCACAGGTCGCCGTGCAGCCGGGCGGGAGGTTCCGGTGGTCCGGTGAACTCGGTGATGCGCGAGCACACCTCGTCGATCGCGCCGCCAAGGCCCGCGAGGCGCGCGTACGGCTCGATTCGCTGTGATGCGAACCACTCCGGCCATGACGGCGCGGGTTCGTTCATCATCGGCGTCGCGCCGATGATGGCCTCGGGCGGGCCGCCGGGTGGTGGCGTGCCGAACGCGTCGGCACCGGCGAGGTGCAGCGTGGCCAGGCGGCGCCCGAAGGTCACGGCCGCCTGAAGATTTGGCGTGCTCAGGGAAATCTCGTCGATCACCAGCCAGCCGCCTTCCTCGGCGTGCACGGAAGGAATCGGCGGGCCGTTTTCCACTCTCAGCCAGCGCAGGCCCGCTGCCTCGGCGGCGGTGGCCCGCGGTGACTGGAATTTCGGCCTTACAGCTGTTCCCGCACCCACGCGAGCATTCCCGGCATCGCCGCCTCGATCATGACCAGCACCTGGTCAAAGCCCTCACGGTCGCCGTAGTAGGGATCCGGCACGTCCACGCCGTCCGCCTCCGGATCGAACGAGCGCAACAAACGGACGCGATCAGGATCGACCATCCGGCGCAACGCTCGCGCGTGTCCGGAGTCAAGTGCCACAAGCAGATCCGCGTCCAAGTGGAGATCGGAAACCTGCGCCGCCACGTGATCTGTCGGGTATCCGTTGTCCGCCAACGTCTTCAGTGCGCGCGAGTCGGCGGGGTCGCCGACGTGCCATCCACCGGTCCCGGCGCTGGACACACGCACGTGAGAGGACAATCCTTCGCGCTGGAGCCATTCGCGGAAAACGAGCGCGGCCATGGGGGACCGGCAGATGTTGCCGGTGCAGATAAAGGCGACCTTCACCGCCACACGGTAACGCTCAACCGCTGTCGCAAGATGTAGGGACAAACGACATGGAGGCCGCCCATGCAGACCGGTACTGATGTGCCCCCGCAACGGGAGATCATCGGGTGCACCGACGCCCTCGGGCGCCGACGTGCGTTCGAGGTGTACCTCAACGAGAAGGGGCGCGTCTGCTTCCGCACCCCGCCCGGTGAGTCCGCGCAGGTCGACGCGTTCCAGCTGGACGAGCTGATCAGCCACCTCACTGAACTCCGCCGCTACATGCAGTAGTGACGCCGGGATGGGCTGGTTGGCCTAGAATTCCGTCGATGACCAGCCCAGACCTGCGCCACCACGGTGACGTCGACGCCGCCGACGGTCTCGCCGACTTCGCCGTCAACGTGCGGGTGCCGCGCCCGCCCGACTGGCTGCGCGATCGGCTGGCCTCGGCGCTCGACGGGCTTGGCCGCTATCCGTCGAAGCAGGCCGAGGAACGCGCTCGTGAGGCTGTCGCACGCCGTCACGGGCGCTCTCCGGACGAAGTACTGCTGCTCAACGGTGCCGCCGAGGGTTTCGCGTTGTTGCCGAAGCTCGCGCCGCGCCGCGCCGTCGTCGTGCATCCGGGCTTCACCGAGCCCGAGGTCGCGCTCACCGATGCCGGGATTCCGGTCGAACGCATGCTGCTCGACGGCGATTTCACGCTGCCTGCGATCGCGGCGGACGCCGATCTGACCGTTATCGGAAATCCGACGAATCCCACGTCGGTGCTGCACGAGGCGAAACGGCTCAAAACCTTGCCCGGCAGGCTCGTCGTCGACGAGGCGTTCATGGACGCGGTGCCCGGCGAGCCGGAGTCACTCGCGCACGACCCCGACGTGCTCGTGCTGCGCAGCCTCACCAAGACCTGGGGCCTCGCGGGGCTGCGGGCGGGCTATTTCCTCGGCGATCCGGAAACGTTGCAGCGCCTGGCGTTCGGGCGTCCGCACTGGCCGGTCGGCAGCCTCACGCTCGAAGCGATCACGGCGTGCTGCGAACCTGAGGCGCTGGAAGCCTCGGAACGGTTCGCGCGGGAAGCCGAAGCGCACGCCGCCTACGCCTTGGAGCAGCTCCAAGACCTGGTCGTGGTGCGGCCGCGAGCGCCGTTCCTGCTGGTCAGGGTGCCAAGAGGGGCGCGAGAGGCGTTGCGGGACAAGGGGATCGCGGTACGCCGCTGCGACACGTTCCCCGGACTCGACGACACGTACGTGCGCGTGGCGATCCGGCCACCGGAGGAGTTCGCGGTGTTCGTCGACGCGCTGCGGGTAGTGATGGAGGAACTTGCGTGAAGCTCGCCGACGTGATCGCGGTGCTGGAGTCCGCGTATCCGCCGAAGACGGCCGAGAAGTGGGACGCGGTCGGGCTGGTGTGCGGGGATCCGGCCGAGGAGGTCACGAAGATCCTCGTCTGCGTCGACCCGACACAGTCCACTGTGGATGAAGCCGTCGAACAGGGCGCGCAGCTCGTGCTGGCGCACCACCCGCTGCTTCTCCGTGGTGTGAACGGTGTTCCGGCCGACAGTCCCAAGGGTGCGTTGGTGCACAAGCTGATCCGGAACCGGGCCGCCTTGTATTGCGCGCACACCAACGCCGACAACGCGTTGCCGGGTGTTTCGGACGCGCTGGCCAACGCCATCGGACTCACGGTCACCGGACCGCTCGACGCCACGCCGCGCACGCCGATGGACGTGCTGACGACGTACGTGCCGGTCGCGGACGCCGAGCAGGTGCTGAAGGCGGTGACCGACGCCGGCGCGGGCTCGGTCGGCGAACTGACCGGGCACGAGGACACGCGGCTGGAGGTCGTCCTGCCGCGCGCCAGGCGCACGGCGGTGATCGAAGCGCTCAGGGCGAGCCACCCCTGTGAGGAACCTGGCTTCACGCTCCATGAGATCGCCGAACTGCCCGGCGACACCGGCTCGGGCCGCATCGGCGAGCTCGCCGATGCCGAGCCGCTCAGGGTGTTCGCCCAGCGGGTGGCGGACGCGTTGCCCGCGACGGTGCAGGGCGTGCGGGCGGCAGGCGACCCGGAACGCCTGGTCAAGCGGGTGGCGGTGTGCGGCGGCGCGGGGGACGGTTTTCTCGCGACGGTGGCTCGCGCGGGCGTCGACGCGTACGTCACGGCCGACCTGCGGCACCACCCGGCGAGCGAGCACATCGAGGCGGGTGGGCCGGCGCTGGTCGACGTGGCGCATTGGGCCAGCGAGTGGCCGTGGTGCGAGCAGGCGGCGGAGATCCTGCGGCAGGCCTTCGGCGGTAGGGTCGACGTACTCGTCTCCACCCGCCGGACCGATCCGTGGACCGTCGGTGCGACGAGCTCAGTAGCAGGAGGACATGCGTGAAAGCCGATCCCGCAGTGCAGCGCAGGCTGCTCGACCTGGCCGCGGTCGACGCCGAACTGTCGCGTGTCACCCACCGGCGCCGCACGCTGCCGGAGATCGCGGAGATCGCCGAGGTAGAGCAGCTGCTGCGCGCGAAGCAGGACGCGGTGGTGACGGTCGAGACGACGCTCACCGACCTCGACCGCGACGTGAAGCGTCAGGAAACCGAGATCGACCAGGTCCGCGCCCGCGGCGAACGCGACCGGAAGCTGATGCAGTCAGGTTCGGTCGGCGCCAAGCAGCTCACCGACCTGGAGCACGAGCTCGCCACGATCCAGCGCCGCCAGGGCGTCCTCGAGGACGACCTGCTGGAGCTGATGGAACGCCGCGAGGCCGTCGACGCGGACGCGTCGTTCGCGCGCGTGGAGCTGGACAAGGCCCGCGAAAGCCTGGAGAACGCCAGCCGCCGCCGTGACGAGGCGCTGGCCGACCTGGAGTCGACCGAGACCAGGCGCACGCACGACCGTGAGCTCCTGGCCAAGCAGTTCCCCGAGGACCTGCTCAAGGCCTACGACCGGCAGCGCGCCCAGCGCGGGATCGGCGCGGCGCTGATCCAGTCGCGGCGGTGCGGGGCGTGCCGGATCGAGCTGGACCGCAGTGCCGTGTCGAAGCTCAAGGAAGCCGCGGCCGACGAGATCGTGCGGTGCGAGGAGTGCGGCGCGATCCTGGTGCGGACCGCGGACTCGGGTCTCTGAGCAGCGGGAAACTGTTCCGTCACGCTGCTGGCTGCCAGCCAAGTTCGGGAGCCAGCTTCGTGGCGATGTCGGTGAGCAGCTGCACGTAGTCCTCGGACTCCTCTGCCGAACCGCAGGTGCCGATGCCGCACCCAGGCGCTGTCGAACCCGAGTTCCTCGCCGCGCTCGATCATGTCCAAAGTGGACCAATGGCCGCGTGCGGTTTTCAACTACCGTGCTGGGTGTTCACATCGTGGAACGCAGCCCCACGACACGGGCGAGCAGATCGTCGAGCAGGTCTTCCTGCGACGGCCACGGGAACGACGGCCGGGCCTCGGGGAGGGTGGCCGCGCCGTGGAGGCCGATCCACAGCAGCACCGCCACCGCGTGCGGATCACCCGGAGGTGCCACGCCGGTGCGCTGGCAGCCCGCGATGCCACGGACGAGCGCGTCGAACGTCGGGCCGCCCGGCTGGTCCTCGCCGTCGAATGACATGGCCGACTGCCCGCCGAACAGCACGGCGTACGAGGCGGGGTCATCGGCGGCAAAGCGCAGATAGGCCAGGCAGCCCGCACGCAGCGAGTCCGCCGGGTCCGGCACGTCGGTGATCGCGTCGCGCAGTCGCAGCAGCAATGCGTTGAAGCGGTCCCGCACCACAGCCTCGACCAGCGCTTCCTTGCTCGGGAAGTGCAGGTACACGGCGGGCGGGGTGACCCCGACCCGACGTGCGACCTCACGGATGGACACGTCGCCGACGTCGCGCAGGGCCGCGGCCGCCGCGTCGACGAGTTCCTGGCGGAGAAGCTCGCCCTGGCCTCGGCGGTTGCGGCGGCGCTGTTCGATCGTCATCGGTTGACACTCTAACTGATGGGTCGTTAACTTAACTGGCGATAACTTATCGCTCGTTAACCTAGGGAGTTCGTCATGCTCGTGCGATGGGTCGCGATCGTGCTCGGCGCCTTCTTCGCCCTGCTAGGAGCCATCGGCTGTTACCGGTCCCGTTCGACCAGGAGATGTTCGCCGACTGGGGCGTGCCGATGTGGCTGCGCACTGGCGCGGCGGTGAGCCAGCTGCTCGCCGGCGTGTTGTTGCTGGTGCCGCGTACCCGCGCCATCGGCGGAGTCGGTATCTTCACGATCATGGTGTCCGCGGGGACCATCCACGCCATGCTCGGCCACAACATGCTGTGGGCAACGCTTTACTGCGGTGCACCAGCGCTGGCCGCGGCCGCTGTCGCGTGGATGAGCCAGGAAACCCGTGGGTGAGGCAACCTCCCGGTGCTCGTCGCGTAGAAGTCATATCGACAGGGGTTCGCTGGTGAGTTTCGTGCGCTCGATCGCCGTTCTCGACTTCCCGGCCGATGACCAGACGCGGTGGCTCGACTCTCTCGGACTACCAGGTGGAGCGGGGGTCGCGGACGAGCTGGCGCTGGAGTTCGACGACGGGTTCCAGTTGCTGCCTCAGTTCGTGGAGCACGGGTGGATTCCCACGCACGCCGCGGAGAAGATGCGCGAGTTCGACAAGTTGCTGTCCGCCATGAGCGGGCCGGGGAAGCCGGAGATCTGGGAAGTGTCGGCGCTCGGCACCGCCGAGGCGTGGGCCGACGTGAGGAAGAAGGCCTCGGCCATCCTCTTCGAGCTCTAGGGCGAAGACGGGGATGAGCAGGTCCCACCCCTCCACGCAGCGTGTAGACGATCACGACGACTCGGAACCGGACTCATCGGGCGGCGCGTAATACGGTGCCGGGCATGACCGAGATCTTCGTCGTCCACCGGCACGACCCGCGCAACATCGGCGACATGTGGAGCTCGCCGTCCCAGTACACCGAGCACTTCCCGTGGCTGGCGGACGCGACGACGATCGACATCGAGGACGACATCCCGGCCTACGCCGACCGGTTGCGTGACGCCCACGTCATCTACGGCGGCGGCGGGCTGATCGCCACCGGGTTCTTCGACCGGCAGCTGGCGATGCTGCTGGACCTGCGGCCGAAGAAGCTGGTGGCGTGGGGTGCCGGGCACAACGACAAGGCCGCCACCCGCGTAGAACAACCCGCGTACGTCGAGAAGTTCGACCTCGCCGGCCTGCGCGACCACGGCAGCCCCACCTGGGTGCCGTGCGTCAGCGCGCTGCTGCCGCAGTTGTCCGATCCGGCCGATCCGAGCCACGACCTCGTCGTGTACCAGCACTGGGACGAGCGGAAGCGTCCACCACTGCCGCGCGTCGGGGTGCCGGTGCTGAAGAACAGCAACAACGACATCGGCGAGACCATCGCGTTTCTGGCCTCCGGGCGGACGGTGGTGACGAACTCGTACCACGGCGCTTACTGGGCGACGTTGCTCGGCAGGCGGGTCGTGGTGGTCAACCCGTTCTCGTCGAAGTTCCACGCGTTCAAGCACGAGGTGCCCTTGGCCGGTGACGACTGGGAGGCCGCGCTACACCGGGCCGTCGTGCACGACGGCGCGCTGGCGGAGTGCCGCGCGCGCAACCTGGAGTTCGGCGCGCGCGTACAGGAGTTCTTCGGGGCCTAGGGCTTGGCCTCGCGGATGAGCTCGAGCACGCGCTCCGCCAGCGGCGACAGCGTCCTGCCCGCCTGCCACGCCAGCCAGATCTCGCGGGGCGCGAGCGGCACCGGGTGCGTGCACAGGGCGTCGTCGGCATGGAGGTCCAGTGCCAGCAACGGCATCACGGCCACGCCCAGGCCGGCGCGCACCATGGCGATCACGCCCCTGTTGTCGGCCGTGCGGAAGACGATTCGCGGGGCGATGCCTTCATCGGCGAACACGCGCTCCACCCGTGCCTGGTCGCAGATCGGAGGCGGAGCGACCATCGCCACCTCGTGCAACGCGGCCAGCGGTACCGGGCCCTCAGGGAAAGTGTCGCGGCGCGCGACCACCACGTACGGGTCGTCGAACAGCTTGGTCTGCTGAAGAACCTTCGTAGCGTTTCAGGCATGACTCCACAACACGCGCTTTGGCTCCCGCTGTTCGACGACCTGTCCGACCCGCTGCTGGTCGCCCGGATCGCCGCCGAGGCAGAGGAAGCAGGCTGGGACGGCCTCTTCGTGTGGGACCACGTCCGCTGGCGCGAGCCCGTGACCCACGTGGCCGACCCGTGGATCACGCTCACCGCGGTCGCCTGCGCCACCGAACGACTCAGGTTCGGCCCGATGGTCTCGGCGATCACGCGCCGCAGGCCCGTGAAGCTCGCCAGGGAGACCGCCACACTCGACCGGCTCAGCGGCGGCAGGCTCACCCTCGGCGTCGGGCTGGGCAGCGACTCGTTCGCCGGGGAGTTCTCCAGGACCGGCGAGGAATGCGACGACCGGGTGCGCGGCGCGATGCTGGACGAGGCACTGGAGGTGCTGGGCAAAGCGTGGTCGGGCGACGTTGTGCACCACCACGGCCAGCACTACACAGTGGACGGTGTGCAGTTCCTGCCCAAGCCTTCCGGGATTCCCGTGTGGGCGGCCGGTTTCCCCGGCAAACTCCGGCCGATGCGGCGGGCCGCGCGGGTGGACGGGTTCTTCCCCGTCAACCTCACGTCACCCGACCAGCTCGCCGATGCCGTGGGGCGGGTGGAGGCCTTGCGTGCCGACGACAGGCCGTTCGACTATGCGGTGGAGGTCACGCCTGGCGAGGACACCTCGTCGTATGTCGCGGCCGGGGCCACCTGGTTGCTGGCCGGGTTCGACCCTGAGGCGCTCGATGTCGACCACGTTCGCGGTGTGCTGCGTGACGGCCCCGCCTGAGGAACGGCAATGGGTTCGCTGTAAGGCCGTGGTAGCCCTGGTCGTTCGTGCCTCAGGGACGTTCTGCGAACCAGTGGAGTTCTGGCGGCGCAACGGTCTCGATCACTCGGCCGTCGCGCACAGTCCATGACGTCGACTGCCGGCGCTCGTCGGTCAGCAGGAAGAACCCAACCGGCATGTCCAGGTCACCCAGTCCACGGGTTCCAGCCGTGCCAGTGCGGCGACCTGCTCGCGGAACGAGCTCACTGCCGATTCCCGGATGTCCCCGCCGTAGAACACGTAGAGCGTCCAGTTGAACGGCTTTGCCGGAAGCGTCCAGCCGCCTGCGTAGGTGTCATGGCTGTACTTGGCCAGGGCCTGTTCCACCTGTGTGAGCTGCTCTTGATCGAACTCAAGCCAGCCGCGGACAGCGACATACATCCCCATGTACGCACTATCGCAGCTGCCAGTGCGGACTCGTCCGACAATCAGCGTGCCGAGCCGTCTCAAGTGCTTGTGGCAAACAAGCAAAAGAGGCCGTCTCGTCGACGACCTCTTCTGCCTGATCAACTTCTCTGTGTCCGAGAGGGGACTTGAACCCCTACGCCCTTTCGGGCACTAGCACCTCAAGCTAGCGCGTCTGCCATTCCGCCACCCAGACTTACGGGACCCAGCATACAGGGCCGTCCGGACGCGTCTCGGCCGGGGATACGATCGGCCGATGAAGGTCATCGTCGAGGCGGACGGCGGGTCGCGGGGCAACCCCGGTCCGGCCGGGTACGGCGCGGTCGTCCGCGACAAGCTCACCGGCGAGACGCTGGCCGAGCGCAAGGGTTTCATCGGCGTCGCCACCAACAACGTGGCCGAGTACCAGGGCCTGATCGCGGGGCTGCGGGCGGCGCAGGAGATCGGCGCGGAGACGGTCGACGTCCGGATGGACTCCAAGCTCGTCGTCGAGCAGCTGTCCGGCCGGTGGAAGATCAAGCACCCCTCGATGCAGCCGCTCGCGCGCGAGGCTCAGGGGCTGGCCAGGGGCTTCGCGAAGGTCACGTACGAGTGGATTCCGCGTGAGCGCAACCGGCAGGCGGACCGCCTGGCCAACGAGGCCATGGACGACGCGGCGGAGAAGCCGAACGAGAAGTCGAGCGAGAAGCCGGACGAGCGCAAGGAAGGCGACAAGCAGCCGCACTGGAGTGGCGCTGCCGGTGAGCCCACGCGGTTGATCCTGCTGCGGCACGGCCAGACGAAGCTCTCCGTCGAACGCCGCTACTCGGGGCGCGGCGATCACGTGCTCACGGAGCTCGGGCTGGAGCAGGCCGCCAAGGCCGCCCAGCGTCTCTCCAAAGTGGACGACATCGCGGCGATCATCACGTCGCCGTTGCAGCGGGCCGTGCAGACCGCGCAGGCGCTCGGCGATGCGGCAAACCTGGAGGTCGTCACCCACCAGGGGCTGATCGAGACCGACTTCGGCACGTGGGAGGGGCTGACGTTCGCGGAAGCGGCGCGGCAGGATCCCGAGATCCACCGCCGTTGGCTCGGTGACACGAGCGTCAAGCCGCCCGAGGGTGAGAGCTTCGACGAGGTGCACGCCAGGGTCCGCAAGGCGCGCACGGAGATCATCGCGCGTTACGGCGGCAAGACGTTGGTGCTGGTCAGCCACGTGACGCCGATCAAGACCCTGCTGCGGCAGGCGCTCGATGTCGGGCCGCAGTTCCTGTTCCGGATGCACCTGGACCTGACCGGTGTGTCGATCGCCGAGTTCTATCCGGACGGGCACGCATCAGTGAAGCTGATCAACGACACCTCTCACATCGGTTAGGCGAATCAGCTCTTCAGGGGCTTGTCGGGGTGCGCGGGTCCTCTCCACGATTCGGAGATATGAGAGCGAACACCCTGCGCGCACCTCTCGTTGTCCTGACCATGGTCGCTGCCACCCTGTCCAGCGGCACCTCTGTGGCGGCACCCGCCACCGTCAACCAGATCACCGACCAACTCGCCCGTGACCTTGCCATCGGGCTGACCGACGACAAGATCACGTCCAGGGCGCACCTCGCCGACCTCGGCGTGACCGGCGGCCTGGCCACGAAGATCACGACCGCCGAACACCGCATCGCCGCGGCAAAGGGCCTGCCGTCGGGCACACCGCTGCTCACCCTCCGCCCTGGTAACAAGAGGGCCGGCGAACCCCTCTTCGCGGCGGCGCCTGACGACGACAAAGCGATGTCGTTCAAGGCTTACGACCGCAACGGCCGGTCGCACGAGCTGGCCACCGCGAAGGCGCCGGATCGGCCCGTGCTGCTGGTCGACGTGGACGTCGAACGAGCGGTGAACCTCGGCATGGAGGTGATCAGGCAGGCGATGCCCGCACCGAAGGTCGCGGCGGCCGGCTACTGGGCCACCCAGGTCAGCCGTGTGCGCGTCAATGACGTGCAGGAGCCGTGGTTCAAGGGCGACGCGGAGATTTTCACGCTGGTGTCCGGCTTCGGGCTCGACGGCAAGGTCCGCGTCGACCCGGTGACGATGCCGTACCTGGACGAGGAGGACACCACCTACTCGCCGAACCAGCTGCTGGTGCACTGGAACGCCTACAAGTACGACCTCGCGGACGTCGTGATGATGGAGGACGACGGCGACACCAACTACAAGGCGCTCGCGCAGGCGTTGGTGGCGGCGCTGCTGACCATTGTGGACGGTGGTGCGTACATCCCGTTGGTGAGCGCGGTGCTCGACGCCATCCCGGACAGCTGGTACACCGACGACCCCGACTACGTCGAGTCCTGGTACACGCTCGCCGAACAGGGCAGCGGTGTGCGCAACGGCGCGTCCGGCCGCGGCTGGATCGAGACCCGGCCCTACTGGGTGCGTGAGCTCTAAGCGTCAGTGGCAATCAGCGGGACGAGGAGCGGCGCCGCGCCACCAGCAGGACGGTGGCCGTCGTCGCTCCGGCCAGGACACCGCCGCCGACCACCAGCGCCTCGACGCTGGGGCCGACCGTGGTGTCCTTGGCACGCGCGTTCCGCATCTCCTCCTCGGTCCAGCCCGCGCCGGGTGACGAGGACGGCAGCGTGGTCGAGACGGACTGCGACGCCGATTTGTCCTTGCTGCCGAACAGCAGAAAGGCCGCAGCGCCCACGACCAGCGCGACGGCCACCGCGGCGAGCGCGATGTGGAGCGGCTTCACGGTTGTCAGCTTGCCCTACGCAGGCGCGGCGTCAAGGCCGTCGTGAACCGGTCGACGGCCGCCTCCAACGCGATGGCCGCGGCCGGGGTGCCCACGTTCTGGTCCAGCACGAACTCACCGCGCACCACCTGGTCCGCGCCCTTGGCCGCGAGCAGCGGGTGCAGCGCGTAGTCCATCGCCACCAGGAACCCCTGGCTGCCACCCGTCGCCAACGGCAGCACCGCGCGCCCGCGCAGCGCCTTCTTCGGCAGCAGGTCGAGCAACGCCTTCACCAGCCCGCTGTACGCGGCCCGGTACACCGGCGAGGCCACCACGACACCGTCCGCCGCCAGCACACTGCTCACCGCGTCGGCGATCTCCGGATCCCGCAGGTCCTCGGTGAGCAGCGACAACGTCGGCAACGCCCGCACGTCCAGGTGCGTCACGCGGTGCCCGGCGGCCCGCAGGTGGTCCTCGACGAACGACACCACGACGCCGGTGGGCGCGGCCGGGGAGGGCGCGCCGGAGATGATCAGCAGATCGGACACGGCAAGGCACTCCCTGAGCTCGCGGACGTGGATGGCGGCGGTCTCAGCGACAACACAGGCTGGCTGCCACGCGGCCGTAGTCGACGTGGCGACGTCGTGTCATGGCTCTGAGTGAACCAACGTCCGGACCAGTGAACAACTAGTCCCAGAGCCTGGGATAGGCTGGTGGTGCGGATGAGTCGGCAGGGCGGCCGCGACGCTGCGTCGGTTGACGCAGGCAGTCGAGGAAAGTCCGGACTCCACAGGGCAGGGTGGTTGTTAACGGCAACCAGGGGCGACCCTCGGGACAGTGCCACAGAAAGCAGACCGCCTCGGCTTCGGCCGCGGTAAGGGTGAAACGGTGGTGTAAGAGACCACCAGCACCCCAGGTGACTGGGGTGGCTAGGTAAACCCCACCCGGAGCAAGGCCAAGAGGGCACCTCGGTGCCTGCGTGAGCGTTCGAGGGCTGCCCGCCCGATGCTCACGGGTAGGCCGCTAGAGCCTGTCGGCAACGGCAGGCCGAGATGGATGGCCGCCAAGTGGGACGCGAGTCCCATGAACAGGATCCGGCTTACATGCCGGCTCATCCGCCTGTATTGATGGGAGCATGCTCTCCCATCTGGAATGCGCTCGCTGCGGCCTGCGCCACGACGCCGACGCCGTCCAGAACCTCTGCCACTCGTGCGCCTCACCACTGTTGGCCCGCTACGACCTCACCCGCGTCTCCCGGCCCACTTCGGACAACTCTCTGTGGCGCTACCGCGACGTCCTCCCCGTCCGCCGCTTCGACCCTTCCTTCAGCCTCGGCGAGGGCATGACCCCGCTCGTCGGGCTGCCCGCGCTGAGCCGGGAGCTGGGCGCGCGGATCCTCATGAAGGACGAGTCGCTCATCCCGACCGGCTCTTTCAAGGCGCGCGGCGCGGCCGTGGGCGTCGCTCGCGCTCGTGAGCTGGGCATCGAGGGCATCAAGATGCCGACCAACGGCAACGCGGGCGCCGCCTGGGCCCTGTACGCCGCCCGCGCGGGCCTGCGCAGCGTCATCGCCATGCCCGAGGACGCCCCGCTGATCACCCGCGAGGAGGTCCTCGCGAGCGGCGCCGAACTCCGCATCGTGCCGGGCACGATCGCCGACGCCGCGCGGGCTCTGTCCGATGTGGACCTCTTCGACGCCTCGACGCTGCGCGAGCCGTACCGCATCGAGGGCAAGAAGACGATGGGCTACGAGATCGTCGAACAGCTCGGCTGGCGCGTGCCCGATGTGATCGTCTATCCGACCGGGGGCGGGGTCGGGCTGATCGGTATTCACAAGGCGTTGCTGGAGATGCGGGAACTCGGGTGGATCTCCGGGGCGTTGCCGCGTCTTGTCGCGGTTCAGGCCACGGGGTGTGCGCCGATCGTTCGGGCGTTCGACGAAGGGCGTGCGGAGTCCGAGTTCTGGGAGAACGCCTACACGAGCGCGTTCGGTATCAACGTGCCGAAGCCGTTGGGGGACTTCATCATTCTCGACGCGCTGCGGGAGACCGGTGGTGTCGCGGTCGCGGTGGATGACGAGCGGATTCTTGCTGACCGGGCTGAATGTGCTCGGCTTGAAGGTGTGTTCATGTGTCCTGAGGGTGCGGCCACGGTGAGTGCGGTTCGGGTGCTGCGCAAGAGCGGGTGGCTTGGGGCGGATGACGAAGTGGTCGTGCTGAACACCGGGGCGGGGATCAAGTATCCGGGGATTCCTGGACGGGAATAGCCGATCAGGGGCTCTGGGACTGTCAGGGATCGGCGCTAGTTTGGATCCAGTCGGACCGAGGAGGGGCATGGAACTCACCAAACTGGCTGGGACCTGTGAGGACGATGACTGCCCGACCATCTACGCGACCGGACGAGGAACCATCGCTGTACAGGGCGACGTGATGGCTGCGCTTGGCGCCGTTCGTCCGGGTCCAGGCGAGGCGATTGTCGAGATACCCCTTGCCTGGCTGTTGGAGGCTGCGCGTGCGGCCGGGTGAGGAGGAGCTGAGATCCGGCGGGAACTGGCTCGCGGGTGAGGACTGGACTCACCTGTGGGAGTCGTTCCAGCACACCGCGTTCCGGCTCGAAGCCTTGCCTGAATACCGGGTCGCCGCAGAACACGGGAGCTCCCAACGGTGGGGCTGGCACAACAGGCAACGGGAACTCGCGGCGATGGAACAGTCGTCTTCCCGTCTCCGCTACTTCTTGCCGTCGGTCATCACTGGGCTGTTGCAGACAGAGGAGTACGCAAGCCAAGCCGTCTCGCGACCGGTTCGGGTGGGCGACGGCGACCAGGACAAGACCGCGGTGGTCGCGAGGAAGATGGATCGACAACGCGTCCTGTTCGACACCTCCAGGAACTTCACCTTCCTGTTGACCGAGGCCGCGCTGAGATGGCAGCTCGTCTCCACCTCGGCGACCGTTGAGACGTCCACCGGTCTGGTCTTGCTGCGCAACCCGAAGGACATCACCTACTACAGCGGTCTCTTCGACTTCTTCTCATCGCACGCACTCAAGGGCGGCGAGGCGCGCGACTTCATCCGCGCCATCGCCGACGAATTCCGTTCGAGTGAACAGAATGAATGAACGCGAATAGTCGCGACACGGAATAGCGATTCTCCCCAGCGTCCCCACGCATGATGCCTTTCTGGGTCCGCCCGACCAGCCACCCCGAAATGCACGCGATCCCCGCAGAGATCACCACGGACGCCACCACCAAGGCCTTGTGCGGCAAGGAACTCAACATCCAGATCAGACCCCACAACCCGCCCGGCATCCCGCCCGAGTGCAAGCCGTGCCGGCGAAGGTCAGGATGATCAGAGGCCTCCCCGGACGCGTCTGGCCGGACTTGCGCCCACTACTCCGCCTCTAGGTAGCTACAAGAGCCAAGAGCGTTACAGAAATGCAGCCGTTCGAGTGGTGAAGCCGTCCCAGCAGGCCACTGTCGGTATCACGGACCACAACCTCAAATCCTCCTGTCAGACGGCCGGCCCCTGCAGCCGGTCGTCCCCAAGGGAGGGAAGAGACATGCAACGCAAGCTGACCGTGGTGCTGGCGCTGTCCAGCCTCATCACCGCTGGGGCGGCAGGCACCAGCCTCGCCGCGGACACCACGGAGCTCCCCGTCTACGGGGTGAAGACGACAGGCCTCGACCAGGAACAGGCGCAGAAGCTCCAAAGAGCGTTCGGGCTCAAGGATGTCGCCAGATCCGAGTACGGTGCGGTGTCCTTCGCCGACGAGCAGCGGTACCAGTACCTGCCCACCGTCGACAAAGGACAGGGGAAGCCGGACGAGGACGGAACGCCACCACGTTGAGCGGGCTCGACGTCGAGTCGCTCAAGCGGATCAAGACGATCCCGACGGAGGAGGCGGCGAAGCGAGCCCAGGAGGGCTTGAGGGCCGCGGGTGTGCTGCCGGACAACGCGTCGCCCACCGCGCAGTACACGACGTTCGAGGTGACGGATGTCAACGGGCGCAACGCGATCACGGCCAACCTCGACACGAGTGTGTCGTACACCTTCCAGCTCGGTGGCATTCCGCTGGAGGGTGAGGGCGCGAACATCCGCGTTTCGTTCGACGCGCAGGGTGTGACTGCGGTCAGCCACGCCTCCCGCACCTATGGCAAGGCGGGCACGGCGACGGTGCACGACCTCGTGTACGGAAACAGGCTGTGCCAGAAGTACCTTGGCGCGGAGGTGAAGCCGGACGTCAGCTACGTCTACGTGGCGCCGGCGCTGGAAAGCAAGACCGACAAGATCGAGCCTTCGTTCCGTTGTGCGGGTCGCACCCAGGACGGTGGGGCGCCGCAGGCGATCACGCTGCCCGCGGTCGTCGGCGCCGAACTGCCGCAGCCAGGCGAAAACCAGCCCCCACGGCCGGAGCAGCAGTTCAAGTCGCAGGGTGTCGGCACGCAGGTCGGGAGTGAGGGCACCGGTGTCTGCTCCGGTCTGCCCAACACCGCGGCCAACATCGGCACGTTCAACACCGAGGCGAGCAACCACGGCATCACCCGCGACTTCAGCTGGCTCGACGGCAACGCGTGGGAGAGCGACTTCAAGGACCCCTATGTTCCCCGGCGGTGACGACACCGACTGGGCGACGACGTCGACCACCTACTGGCAGGGGCACGGCTCGGGCACCGGCTTCGACTTCACTGGCTGCTCCAACCACAACGACAACAAGCTCGCGAACACCGACGCGCGGTGGGGACATAACGACGTGAGTGGATCAGCCTCTTCACCTGCCTGATCCTGGAGGACAACACCGGTGGCCATTTGTGGGCGCAGCGGCGGGGCTAGGTGTTCCGTGGCCTGCACCAGATTAACAGCTTCACCACGGTCAGCGACAACTTGGCCAACCACGGCGGCAAGTTCGGGCACTACATGTGGCGCTCGCCGTTCCTGTGGTGGAACAACCCGATGAAGGTCCGTGACGCGTGGGCGCAGGCCAGCATCGACACCCAGCCCGCTTCCGTGCGTTGGGCGACGATGGGCGTTGACCAGCCGGCGACCGGCAACTACGGCAACTACGACGACTACTTCTGGGGCAAGGGTTCCGGTGGTGCGGACCTCGCCTCGACCGGGTGGTTCTGGGCATCACCGGCGCCTCCTGACCGAGGTCCCGAGACACAAGTCCGACCGAAAGACAACACAAGGCCACCGCCGCGAGCCCGGAGCAGGGGCGCGGCGGTGGCTGTTCGCCGGTCATCACCCGAGGCAGGAAATGGAACTTATCCATCGCCACCAGAAGGCCCGGCCGCGCGAGCACCAAGCCCGTTCATGCGCCCCGGCGCCTCCGGCAGCTCACCCCACATGAGCTGGTTGCGCGCGATAAACACAGACCCAGTTCATGAGGTCCAAAACTCGTGCCCAACACC
>CAVYAD010000001.1:0-43442 GCA_963766275.1 uncultured Actinomycetota bacterium | reverse complement strand
CGCGGAACCGGGCAGGGAAATGGCTACAGCCGGGCAAGCCTGATCGGCATGGGCGCGGCCAACGGACTGGTCCCGTCACCCTCCGCGCTCGTCGTACTCCTCGGAGCGATGGCGCTGGGCCGAACGTGGTTCGGTGTCCTGCTGGTGCTCGGTTACGGATTCGGCATGGCCGCCACGCTCACCGCTGTCGGATTGCTGCTGGTGAAAGCACGGGAACGCGTCGAGAAAGTCCTGGACGGCCGTGCCACTCGCCTGCTCTCCCATTACGCACCCGTGGGCACAGCCGCGATGGTGATCGTCGTTGGAGCATGGCTCACATTGCAGGCCGTCTAAATCACATCAACGTAAGTAAGCAGAACCTAAGTAGGGCCCGCATTCCGAGGAATGCGGGCCCTTACTCGTTTGATCCCTACTGTCCGGATCCTTACCTGTTGGCCACGATGAACGACTTGCCCTCGGCGTTCTCGATGGCCACCGACTTCACCTGGTCCGGCGGGACGCTGACCATGCCTCGCACGGTCACCCCGTCGACCCGGCCCTTCTCGGTCGAGGTCCACACGTGGGCCTCGGTCTTCTTCCCATCGGTTCCGATCACGACCAGCTTGCACTTCTGTGCCGCAGGCAAGCCGTTGATCTTGGCCGTGACCAGGTACCGGTCCTGGGAGGACTGAGCGACCTCCGCAACCAGCTTGATTCCACCCGCAGTCGCCTCACCGGTGTAGGGCGAGGCAGTCTGCGAGTCAGGCGTCTGGTCCTGCATGAGCGCCGCACCGCCGCCGAACGCCACCACCGCGGCGACTGCCGCGGCGGCGAGGTAGGCCGGCCAGCGCCGGGGTTTGGCGTGCTGCGGTTCGGGAAGCTCCTCCACCGCACGTGGGCTGGCTCTAGGGCGTTGCTCGGCACGAGGCTCCGGAATGGCGGACTCGTGCCGGATCTGCCGCAGCGCCCGCTGCAGCACCAGGTCCGACGGCTTCGGCTGGTCCATCTCGTGGAGAAACACCTCGCGGGGAATCTCGTCGAGCACCGTGCGAATCCGATGGAAGTCGGCGACCTGCGCACGGCAGGCCGGGCAGCCCATCAGGTGCTGTTCCACGCCATGACTCTCATGCGCGTCCAGAACGCCGAGCGCGTAGCAGCCAAGTGTGACCGCGTCGTGCGCGCCAGCTGTCATACGACCTCCTCGTCGTCCCGAATCGACCCCCGCGGCGAAACGGTGTCACAAGGAAAACGGGCAGATAGGAGTGGTTGGTTCAGCTTGCGAACGAGTTCATTCCGATTGCTCATAACAATGGCGTTAAGTGACGGCGCAACTACCGTTCATAGGCCACGTGAGCTGCGCATTTCACTCGATCGGACGACTCAAGCCGTCTCGACTGGCTACAGGCACGTCTCTCGACGAACTACCGGTCGTTCCTCGGACTCGATGAACACCGAGATGCCGTCCAGCACCCGTGCGAGACCGAACTCGAACTCGTCCAGTGGCTGTTCGTAACCACCCGCGTTCCAGATGTGAGTCATCATCGGCAGCCGGTCCGGGGTGAAGTGCGCCCACAGCGCGTCCCGGCTCGACCACCAGGCCTCCTCGGACACACCGGTCTCGCGTTCCGTCCGCACCCGCTCGGCCATCGACCTGCCCACGCCGTCGACGAACTGGCCTACCGTCGTCACCAGCGCCTGCATCTCCTCGGGCCGCAGACCGAGCTCGAAGACCACGGCGAGCGCCGCGTCGACGCGCGTCATCGCCTGTGGCCCCGGCATCCGCCGGGTCGCCGCGAGGTGCACGACCCACGGGTGCGCGAGGTACATCCCCCAGACCTGCCGCGCGTAGAACTCCAGACCTTCCCGCCAGGGCGCCCGCGGGGTTGGCTCGGTCTCACCCCACACCGCGTCGAGCATCAGATCCAGCAGCTCGTCCTTGCCCGGCACGTGCCGGTACAGCGACATGGTGGTGAAGCCCAGCGTCTCGGCGACCCGGCGCATGGTCAGCGCGTCGAGGCCCTCCGTGTCCGCGACCTTCATCGCGGCCTCGACGACCCGCGCGAGGCTCAGCGAGGCCTTCGGCCCCCTGGTCGCCTCGACCGGCGGCTCCCACAACAGGCGGACGCTCCGGTCCGGATCACCCTGCTTCACCCAACCCCCTAGAACACGCTTGCATGTGAATCCTAGAACCGTGTACAACGTACACCGTGTGTACGGCATACACAGTTACGGCGTGGGGGTGAAGTCGTGGGACACGCGGTGTACGCGGAAGGCCTGCGGAAGAGTTTCAACAAGAAGGCGGCGCTGGACGGGTTCGACCTGGCCGTGCCGGCGGGATCGGTGTGCGGCCTGCTCGGACCGAACGGCGCGGGCAAGACGACGGCGGTGCGCATCCTCGCCACGCTGCTGCGCCTGGACGGCGGCCGGGCCGAGGTGGCGGGCTTCGACGTGGTGCGGGAGGCGTCCCAGGTGCGCCGCAACGTGGCGCTCAACGGCCAGCAGTCCACGGTGGACGACGTGCTGACCGGCCGGGAGAACCTGGTGATGTGGGGGCGGCTCTACCACATGACGCGCAGGCAGGCCGAGGCTCGGGCGGACGAGCTGCTGGAGCAGTTCGGGCTCACCGACGCCGCCGACAAGCGGGCGAAGCACTACTCGGGCGGCATGCGGCGACGGCTCGACCTGGCGTCCAGCTTCATCACGCGGCCGTCGGTGCTGTTCCTGGACGAGCCGACGACCGGCCTCGACCCGCGCAACCGCGGCGAGGTGTGGCGTGAGGTGAAGCGCGTGGTCGCGGAGGGGACGACCGTGCTGCTCACGACCCAGTACCTGGACGAGGCCGACCAGCTGGCGGACCAGATCGTCGTGATGGACACCGGGCGGGTCGCCGCGCAGGGCACGCCGGACCAGCTCAAGTCGAAGCTCGGCGGCGACCGCATCGAGGTCGTGCTGCGCACCGCTGACGAGCTGCCCATCGTGCGTGACGTGCTCGGGCCGGACGCCGAGGTGGACCACGACGCGTTCCGGGTGAGCGCCGCGGTGACCGACCGGGTGGCGGCGCTCACGCGGGTGACGACGGCTCTGGCGGCCGCGGGGGTGGAAGCCGAGGACATCGCGTTGCGCAGGCCGACGCTCGACGAGGTCTTCCTGGCGATCACCGGTCACAAGGCCGTCACCGAGGACACCACGGGGGTGCGGGCATGAGCGCGGTGAAGTACGCGGCGATCGACTCGTGGGTGGTCGCCAAACGGGACCTGATCCACTGGCTGCGCGAACCGGTGCGGGTGTTCGCGAACCTCGCCTACCCGATCATCTCGGTGCTGATCTTCGGGCTGGTGTTCGGCAGCGCGATGAACGTGTTCGGCGGCGGCGACTACATCGAGTTCCTGATGCCGGGCATGTTCGGCCAGACCATCGCGTTCGGTGTCGGCACCACGCTGATGATGGTGTCGATGGACGCCGACCGCGGTGTCACGGACCGGTTCCGCGCCTCGCCGATGTCGCAGACCGGCGTGGTCGGCGGCCGCAGCATCGCCGACCTGGTGAACTCGTCGCTGGAGCTGCTGGTGCTGGCGCTGTGCGGGCTCGTGATCGGCTGGTCGTTCAACAACGGCCTGATGAACGCGCTGCTCGCGTTCGCGTTGTTCCTGTGGCTGCGGTTCTCGCTGGTGTGGATCGGCATCTACCTCGGGCTGCTGGTCAAGCCGGAGGCGGCGCAGGCGTCCTGGATGTTCCTGTTCCCGCTGACGATGTTCGCGAACACGTTCGTCTCGCCGGAGCTGATGCCGGGGTGGCTGCGGCTGGTGTCGGAGTGGAACCCGCTCTCGTCCACCGTGGCCGCGGCGCGTGAGCTCTTCGGCAATCCGGGCGTGGGCGGCGACTCGTGGGCGGCACAGCACTCGCTGCTACTGGCTGTGCTGTGGCCTGCGGTGTTCGTGGCGATCTTCTGGCCGCTGTCGGTGCTGAAGTACCGCAACCTCAGCCGTTAGCAGGTCGGTCCGGAGCTGGTCGGCGAGCCACTTCGCGAGGAGTCGCCGCCAGTTCCGGACCCTTTTGAGCATCCTCGGCGGCAGGGCCCTGTCCGCTTCCCATTGCCGCCAGTCCTCGCTCGCGAGCCAGGCGACGCAGCCCGCGATCCGGTGGGCGCGCAGCAGAAGTGGGTCCGGAGTGGAGCCGTAGCCGGTCCAGAACGCTTCCGGCAGCACGGCTCCGTGCAGGTAGAGGTGTTCCTCGAGGGCCGCGAGCTCGTCGAGCGGGTTGCCGTGCGACGGGTTGTCCCAGTCGATCAACGTGGCGTGGTCCGGCCCGATGATGATGTTGTAGAGGTTCACGTCGTTGTGCAGCAGGCCCGCGTTGTGGACCTTGGCGAACGCCACGCCGATGCGCTGCCAGACCTCGTCGGGGACCGGCAGCGCGTCGGCGAGCGTCCGGCCCTCGACGTACTCGACCAGCACGTCGCCGCGACCGTTGTGCGCGAGCACCGCGGGTGCGCCGGGCACCACGAACTTCGGCAGGTCACGCGCGACCTTCGGTTGCCGCAGCACGGCCTTGCGACCGTCGGCCAGCGTCACGAGGTGCAGGACGTTGGTGAGCCCTTCTCCTTCCAGGGGTTCGACGCGGACCGCGGTCTTCAGCAACGGGAACAAACACCCACCTCCAGTAGTCAATGGTGTAACACAAGCCATCCACGGGCGAAGGATTCACGGGGGATGCATTCGGCGGCGAAGACGCATGGAGGCATACCGATGACCCAACGCTCGCGGCGCAGACGTCTCGCGCTCGTCTCGGCTCTGGCACTGGTGTTGCCACTCGCCGTGACCGGTCAGACACTCGCCGATCCCAACAACAACTCACCGGCCAAGCTCGCGAAGGCCGTGACGCTGAACGGAGTGCTGCGGCATCTCGACGCGTTCCAGTCCATCGCGAACACGCACGGCGACCGTGCGGCCGGTCGGCCCGGTTACCAGGCCTCGGTGAACTACGTGGTCGGGCGACTGAACGCGGCCGGCTACACACCGACCGTCCAGGCGTTCGACTTCGACTACCTCGAAGACAACTCCGTGCTGGACGTGCTGACGCCGACCGTCATCCACTACCGCAAGGACCTCGACTTCACCTACTCCGACTTCGTGCCCAGGGCCGAGGGTGACGTCACCGGCGTCACGCAGGCGGTCGACGTGGTCCTTCCGCCCACACCGGAACCCAGTAGCAGCAGCGGCTGCGATGCTGCCGACTTCACCGGGTTCGTGCCCGGTCGCGTCGCGCTGATCCAGCGCGGCACCTGCAACTTCAGCGTCAAGGCGCTCAACGCGCAGGCGGCGGGAGCGTCGGCGGTCGTGCTCTTCAACGAGGGCCAGCCGGGCCGCACCGGGCTCGTCATCCCGATCGGTGACGTGCCGGCCCTCACCATCCCGGTCCTCTTCGCGACGTTCGAGGTCGGCCAGCAGCTCGTCGGCCTGTCTCCCGCGACTGTCCGGGTGAAGGTCGACGTCAACGCCGACACCCGCACCGCGTGGAACGTCTTCGCCGAGTCGTCGCAGGGCAACCCGAACAACGTCGTGATGGCGGGCGCGCACCTCGACAGTGTCCAGAACGGACCCGGCATCAACGACAACGGCAGCGGCTCCGCGGCGTTGCTGGAGACCGCGATCCAGATGACGAAGGTCAAGACCAACGCCAAGGTCCGCTTCGCGTGGTGGGGCGCGGAGGAGTCCGGCCTGCTCGGTTCCGACCACTACATCGCCACCCTGCCGCAGGCCGAGCAGGACAAGATCGCGCTGTACCTGAACTTCGACATGGTCGGCTCGCCGAACCACTTCTTCGGCGTCTACGACGGCGACGACTCGAGCGGCACCGCCCCGGTCCCGATCCCGCCGGGTTCGGCCCAGATCGAGGACGTCTTCGAGAAGTTCTACGCCGACCGGGGCCTGTCCTTCGAGGACACCGAGTTCTCGGGTCGTTCGGACTACGGGCCGTTCATCGCGGTCAACATTCCGGCAGGCGGGTTGTTCACCGGTGCGGAGGGCATCAAGACAGCCGAGCAGGCGGCCCGCTACGGCGGCACCGCCGGCATCGCCTACGACCCCTGCTACCACCAGCCGTGCGACAACAGGTCGAACCTGAACCTGTCCGCACTCGACACGAACGCCGACGCCATCGCGGTCGCGGTGATCACGTTCGCGTTCGACACATCGACCGTGAACGGCGTGCGCGCGCCCGGCAAGTCGCACGGGCGCGCACCACAGCGAGGTTCTACGTCCTAGGAGGACCAGAGTTCGCACCGGTGGTCCACCGGTGCGACCGGTCCGCTCGCGAACGACCGGACGTCGTGGCGTGACCAGCCGGGATGTCCGGTCGCCGCGAACCTGGTCCACGCCTTGACCATGTCGTCCGACAGCCGCTGCTGGGCCGGGTTCAGCGCCACGTCGCCGAACCTCGTCAGGAACGGCAGCTCCGACCCGTGGTAGGCGCCGTAGTCGAACGGCGGGAGTCCGGGGAAGATCATCGGAGGCTTCGGTTCGGCGAACTCGTCGCGTGTCGTGCCCGCCAGGACGGGAACCTTGTGGAACCGGCCCTGGCTCATCGCCGTGATCGGGTTCTCCGGCAACGCTTCCGTGTCGTAGGCGGGCACGGAGAACTGCGGTGTCAGCGCCTTGACCGCGGGCACAAGGAGCGTGCGCAGACAGGCGATGTCCTTGCACCCGTGCGGAGCATTCCTGCCTGCCTGTTCGACGTCTTCGCGGTTGGCCCAGGTGTGGTGGACATGGTTCTCCCCGGCCGGAATACCGAGCTGACACGGTCCACTCTGGACGATCGCCCGGTGGAACAGTCCCCTGGTCTTCGGCGTGGTCAGCTGCGCACAGCCCGAACGCGCCGACCCGGTAGTTGATCGTGACGACCACGACACCGTTGCGCACCAACGGTTCCATGCCATAGTCCGACCCCGCACCGCAGGTTGTGCGCGTTCTTCGGCGTGGTGACGTTGAGGTAGAGGCAGTCCTCGGCGTCACTGGCCGGGCTGCCGAGCCCTTCGTCCTGCGCACAGCGCGGACCTGGCTTGCTCGCATCCCTGATGCCCTGCCACGCCCTGACCGGCTGCGGTTCGCGCCAGCGGTTCTCCTGGACGGGCGGTGCGGCGAACGGAATGCCTTGGAAGGAACGCAGTTCCTTGGTGCTCGTGCCCGACACGAATCCGGTGTCGATGCGAATGATGTCGCCTGCGGCGTGTGCCCGGGGCCGTGAGAGTGGTTGCGGCGAGCGCCGCTGCGAGAATGATGGTTGTTGATCGTATGTACCGATCAACCTAGCGGCGCCCGCAACCCCTTTGGACCATGACTTTCAGACCGTGGCCTTGTTCCGGGACAACAACCGGGCGGCGACGGCGGCGGGCACGTGCATCAGCACCCCGTAGACCGCGGGCGGAATCGCCATCGTCTCGTCGTTCAGCACCGTCAACGCCAGCGTGATCGCGATCGTCGCGTTGTGGATCCCGATCTCCATCGCGCTCGCGATCGCCTCCTCGCGCGACCCTTGAACGCCTTGGGCACGTAGTAGCCGACCAGCAGGCTGATGATCGACAGCAGCAGCGCCACCGGCCCGAGCGTGCCGATGTTGTCGAGCAGCTGCTGGAACGCCGACGCGATCGCCGCCAGGATCACAGCACCAGCACCACGACGCTCGCGATCCGCACCGGCTCCTTCATCGCCAGCGCCCACGCGCTGAACTGCTTGCGCACCCACATGCCGATCGCCACCGGCACCAGCACGATCGCGAACACCTGCACGAACTTCGCCGGCTGCAACCCCACCGCGGCCGCGTCCCCCATGAAGTGCGCCATCGACAGCCCGACGACCAGCGGCAACGTGAACACCGCCAGCACCGAGTTGATCGCCGTCAGCGTGATGTTGAGCGCCACGTCCCCACCGGCGAGGTGGCTGAAGAGGTTCGCCGACGTCCCGCCCGGCGAGGCGACCAGCAGCATCATGCCGACCGCCAGCACACCTTTGAGCCCGAACGCAGCACCAGCCCCAGACAGACCGCGGGCAGGATGACCACCTGGCACACCAGCGCGATCGCCGCCGCCTTCGGATACTTGACCACCCTGGCGAAGTCCGGGACGGTCAACGTGAGCCCGAGCCCGAACATCACCAGGGCCAGCGCCAGCGGCAGGAAGATCTGGACGACGAGCACGGTGGCCTCCGCGAATGTCCGGCTTGTGCAGTTTGATCTGTCGGACGATCCTGGCGTTACGCCCGGCCAGTGGAATCGGCCAGGTGGCGGCACCATCCCCGAACAGTGATAGTTCTGTAGAAAACCTTCTGGGGGCAGAAATCATCCGGCGGTGTTCGGGGCGACCGGCAAACAGGGCGGTGCCGTGACGCGGCACCTCGTCGCGGCGGGCTGGGAGGTTCGCGCGGTGAGCCGCGACCCTTCGGCACAGATACCCGGCGCCTCGACCGTCGTCACTGATCAGGGCTCTCCGGACTCGTTGGCGCGGGCCTTCGCCCTGCCGGCGCGGTGTTCAGCGTGCAGCCCGCGCCGCACGACCCACGCTCTCCGCGGGGCTACTCCCCCGCCGTGGAGACCCGGTGGGGCCGCAACGTCGCCGACGCCGCGCTGGCCGCCGGCGTCCCGCACCTGGTGTACGCGTCGCTGGTGGACGCGGCCACCGAGACGGGCGTCGCGTCGTTCGACAGCAAGTGGGAGGTCGAGCGGCACATCGCGGACATCGGCCAGCCCGTGACGGTGCTGCGGCCGACGACGTTATGGACGGGCTGTACGCGCCGAGCCTGCCGAAGCTGAAGCATCTGATGCACCCGTCGGTCCGCTACCACCTGATCGCGGTGGACGACATCGGCGCGATCGCCGCACGTGTCTTCGCCGACCCGGCGCGGTTCGTCGGCTCGTCGCTGACGCTGGCCGGGGATCTGCTGACACCGGTGGAGATCGCCGGGCTGATGGGCGTCGAGTACGAACAGTTCCAGGTGGACGATCCGGAGTTGCGGAAGGTGTTCAGCGACCGCGCCGAACCGCCCGTCGACATCGAGGCGTTGCGCGCCTTCCACCCAGGTCTGCGTTCGTTCGCCGACTTCCTGCGAGCACACTGAGGACGTGCAGATCGGCGTCTTCACCGCGGGCGACCTCGCGCCGACCGAGATCGTCGAGCTGGCGTCGCGCACGGAAGGCGGGACTCGACGTCTTCGCGGTCGGCGAGCACCACAACCCGCCCTACAACTCGTCCTCCCCCACGACGCTGCTCGCCCACATCGCCGCGCGGACCAGCACGTTGTTACTCTCCACCGCCACGACCCTGATCACGACGAACTAGCCGGACCGGCTCGCCGCCGAATACGCCACGCTGCACCACCTCGCCCGCGGCCGCACCGACATCGTGCTCGGGCGCGGCAACACGACGAAAGTGTTCGGCTGGTTCGGCAAGGAGATCGAGTACAGCCTGCCGCTCACCATCGAGCACTACAGCGCCCTCCGGCGGTTATGGGCCGACCGGCCGTTCATCTGGCACGCCTGCACCCGCTCCCCCGAGATCGCCGACCTCGCGGCGGAGCACGACGACGGACTGTTCGTGTTCGCGGACCAGACCGAGCACGTCGAGCGGTACCGCGCCCAGGCCGCACACCCACGGCTGGGCGTGCTGACGCGCGACTTCGAACGTGGCCGGGAACTCACGCCGGACCGGCTGCTGGTCCACGTGAGCACGCCCGCGGACATCGACGAAGTGGCCAGGCAGCGCGGCTGACCTACTCTCCTCACTGACGCCGCCAGATCACCAGCGCGATCACCAGGATCAGTCCGCCGACCGCCACCGCCCCGCCGAGCACCCACGTGCCATAGATCGCGAACGCCACGAACTCCGACGCGATCGCGGCCACCGAGGTGACCGTGGCACGGGCATCGGTGTCGATCCGGTGCTGCAGCTCGGTCTCCACATGCACCAGCACGAACCGGTACAGCCCGTAGAACAGTCCCAAAAGGATGATCGCGACCGGCACCGCCAGCACCGCCGACACGATCAGCACCACACCCGACGCGAACAGCACCCAGCCGCGGAACGGCAACCGCCCGGCCAGCGAAGCACCCGCCGCGCCCAGCAACGGAACTCCGATCGTGGCCAGCGGCACCCACACCGTCGGCACGTGCCAGTCCTGCGCCAGCAGCGTGAAGTACTCCTCGAAGGCGTCGATCGCGTACACCAGCGCCACCGCGAGCACGGCACGTTTGATCGGCACGGCCTCGCGCAGACCGGTCTTCAAGGTCTGGAAGTAGTTCTCGTCCTCGGGCTCGCCACGGTCAGGCTCGGGGAACCGCAGCGCGATCACCGAGGACAGCAGGCACATCGCCACGCTGACCCACCCGGCGAGCTCGTAGCCCCCGAACGAGAACAACGCCGTGGCGATGACGGCGACCGGGACCTGGGCGATCAGCTCGATGGTGTCGACACGGGCGTTCAGCCGGCCGTAGAGCTCCTCGTCGCCGTTCGCCGCCAGGCCGTCGTAGAGCAGAGCCTCGAACGCGCCCGACTCGAGCGCACCACCGAGTCCCCACAGCACGAACCCGACGGCGAAGCCGTAGAACGACGGGAACAGCACCCAGGTCGCGTAGCCAAACGCTTGCAGCACACCGGAGACGACGAGGCAGCCACGTCGCGAGAACCGGTCGGCCAGCGCGCCCGACGGCACCTCGAACACCACGGCTGTGGTGGACCAGATCGCGAGCAGCACCGAGATGGCACCGTCCGAGAGGCCGGTATCGGCGAAGAGCAACGCGTACAGCGCGTAGATCGGCAGGAGGTGCGAACACCACGCCCACGCCGTCGCGGTCCGGGTCAGATCAGTTGAAGATCAATGTCGTCGTCGCATGCGCCAACCGTACGCCGCCCACGCCACCGATTTAACGACGAAGGGCGCTTTCGTCCACCTGAGGTGGACGAAAGCGCCCTTCGTACTCAGAAGCCGGCGGTGATCTTCGTGAACGCGAGGTCGGACTGCTGGATGCCCGAGCAGTTCGCCGCCACCTGGCCGTCGCAGCCGCCACGGTCACGGTTCACCGACCAGAAGGCCAGTCGCCCGAGGCCGTTGGACTTAGACCAGTCGCGGATCGCGGTCCAGTCGTCGACGGTGGTGAGCTCACGCTGGTCGGACAGGCCGTTCATACCGGAGATGCCGACGTGCTTGAACGCCTCGGCGTCACTCCAGCCGAAGGTCGACTTCAGCTTGTTCTTCAGCCCCGTGGCCGAGCCGATGGTGTCGGTGCGGATGTTGGAGCTGCCGAAGTCGAACGGCATGATCGTGAACACGTCGATGTTCGCGTTCAGCGCCTTCGCCTGGTCGATCAGCCGGTTGCCGTAGAAGTTCGGGCCGGTGGTCGAGGTGCCGAACGTGACGATCGTCTGGATGCCGGGGTTGTTCTGCTTGACGATCCGCAGGGCGGTGATGATCCGGTCCTGCACCACGGTGTTCTCGAACTCGTCGCAGTTCTCGATGTCGATGTCGATCGCCTTCAACCCGTAGGCGTTGATCACCTGCTGGTAGGCGCCTGCGAGGGCCTCGGGCGTCGAGCAGTTCGGGCCGAGCTTGTTGCCGCTCCAGCCACCGAACGACGGCACGATGTCACCGCCCGCCGCGCGGATGGCGTTGATCGTCTGCTGGTCGACGCCGCCGGTCAGCGCACGCTGGCCGTCCCACGCGGGGTTGCAGCCGCCGCCGGAGAGCACGAACGCGAGCGTGAACCACTTGACGCCGGTCGCGGCCATCACCTGCGTGGCGCTCTGCGCGTCGCCCCAACCCAGGTACAGGTAGGGCGCGCCACGGCCGGCGCCGGGCAGCGGCGGGTTGGACGACGTGGTCGTCGTCGTGGTCGTGGTGTGTCGGCGGGTTACCGGTGCCGTCACACGTCGCGCCGTTGACCTTGCAGTTCGCCGGGTTCGCGCCCGCCCCGTTCACGGTGAAGCCGAAGCTCGCGCTGCCACCGACGGCGATGCTGCCGTTCCAGGTGTTCTTGACCGTGATGTTCTGGCCGCTCGCGGTGTAGGTGCCGTCCCACAGCGACCCGATCGACTGGCCACCGGGCAACGTGAACTCGACGGTCCACGCCGTCAACGCGGACGAGCCACCGTTGGTGATCGTGTACGTGGCCGTGTAACCACTGGGCCATTCCGACGTCTTGGCGAACACCGCCGTCACGCCCGTCGCGCCGCTCGCGGGAGCGGCGAGTACGCCTCCGACCACGGCGGCGACCGCCAGCCCGATGGTCAGGAACTGCCAGCGAAACCTCTTCATGGTGCTCCAAACACGTGCAGGGGAACGTGATGCGGAGCACGTTAACTGGTCTGGACCAATGGTTCAAGAGTGTGAACCGAGCTAATCTGCGTGCGGCCATGAGAACGCTCCCTCACCGTGCGGCGCGATGAGAGCCGACCCACTCACCGCCGCCGCCTCCTGAACCGATCCCGACTCGGAGGCCCCCAGGGGAGGTCTGAGCTCCCCACTCCAATCGTCTCACCCGGTGCCGACATTTCCGGGCCGCGGAGATCGACATCGGCCGGGTTGTCCACAGGTGCCGAGTTGTCCACAGATTCCGCGACAGCTCTCCGAGCAGCACTTTTCGGCCGGTACGCTGGAAATCGGGGGGATCCCCGACGCCGCCACAACGATCACTCGCGCCACCCTGCTCGGCGCGCTGGAGCGCACCGGCTGGCAGGTCGAGGAGATCGCGAACGTCGACACCGGCGCGTTGCAGGACGCGGACCGGGAGGTCGCGATCGCGCTCGACGAGGCACCCGAGGGCCTGGCCAAGACAATGCTGCGGCAAACCGCGGCAAGCAAGGCGACAAGCCGCTGCCCGCCTACGCGCTCACAGCACGCTAGAACGTTCCTCCATCAGCTGCCGCAACACCTGCGCGGTCTGCCGCTGCTCCTCGATCAACTTGGTCAGCCACGACCCGAAATAGAGAAACCCGCCGACCAGGATCAGCCCGATCCCGAGCAGCCCACCCGACACCAGGTACGGAATCTGCTCGAACACGTACCCGGTGTGCGCGACACCCCACCACGCGAAGAGGATCGCGGCGATCCCGGCGGTCATCAGCATCGTGCCGACAAGGCCGAGCCCGCTGCGCGCCCGTGCACGGCGCCGGTCCTGGATCGTCATGGTTCACCCGTTGCGCAGGTCTGGGACACCGGTGGGGTGTCCGGACGGACAGGGGGCGCCGCCGAGCAGGAACGCGCCGATCGACCGCATTCCGTTCGCTCCCATCGCGGCGACGCCGAGACCGGCGATCACCAGCAGCGCGGGAACACCCGGGAAGTCGAGCAACGACCGAGGTTTCGCGCGAGCGGAAGCGACCGGTGTCACCGGGCTCGGCGGGGCGATCCCGGCGACCGGGGGCGTGCCGGGAAGTAGCGGCGGCACGTCCAAGGCGGGCGGTAGGGGTGCCGGTGCCTGCGGGACAGGTGTGTCGGGAGGCGTGAGCGGCGTCGCGGCGGAGGCGTTCGCGGCGGCCTCGGTGTCGCCGACGATGACCACCATCTTGCGCAACGGGTTCAGCAGCGGCGCGAGTTCCTTGGGCAGCAAGGGAGCGAGAACGCCGTCCAGGATTCCGCCGAGGCCGAGCTTGGTGCGCAACGCGAGCACGTCGACGGTGAGCGTCAGGCCGCGGCTGGCGGACGTTGCCGCCGTCCCTTCCTGCTTCGTGGCGGACTCGGGCCACGTCAGCGTGACTCCCAGTGGTTCCAACGCCTTCAGCAGCCCGTCCGGCGGCGCGCCCGGCGACCTGACCGGGAACTTCTGGCCCAGCACGGTGAACTCCGCGATCGAGAACGTGCTCGTGCCGCTTCCCTTGCCGCCGTCGCTCACCGCCACGGACTCGAACCGCACGCCGGACAGGACGACCAGGCCGGACAGCAGCGTGATCGTCTGCGCGGACGTGACGGCGACAGAACGCGCTTCGGACGCCGTGACCGCGCTGGAGCTGTTCGACGCGAGCCCGTCGGTCGTGAGCAGGAACGGAACTTCCTGCTTGGCGCCCGCGACCGACTCGGCCCGAGAAGGTCCCGCCTGCGCGCGCATGCCCGACTTGGACTCGTCCGCCGGGCCGCCGGGATGCGCCGCGTTGGCCTGCACCGGGTAGGCGAAACCGAGGAGCTGCGGCAGGCCGGTGCCGACGGCCGCGCCTGGCCACAGTGAGCTCGCGACCGACCTGCCGATCGGGCCGGAACCCAACTCGGTCTGGGTGTACGAGAGGTGCACCTCGCCCTGCGGTTCCGCGGGCACCGGGAGCAGATCAGTGTGCAGCAGCACGGAAACAGGCGCCGCGTGCGCGGTCAGCGTGAACCCGCCGATCTCGGAGGCTTCAGCCGGCGCCGGGGACAGCAGGAGCAGCAGCACGACCAGCGCGTACCTCATGACGTCCCTCCGAAGTAGACGGTGGCGAGATCGTCCTCGACCATTTCGCCATGTGCCATCACGACGACGTGGTCGGCGACCGCGGAGGCCGTCTCGGCGAACTGCTCCACGATCAGCATCGTCACACCGTCGAGCGCCAGCTCCCGCACGACCTCGTACAGCTCGGCGACGATCACCGGCGCGAGGCCCATCGACAGCTCGTCGATCACGAGCACGGCCGGATCGGTGATCAGCGCGCGGGAGAACGCGAGCATCTGCTGCTCACCACCGGACATCGAGCCCGCGAGCTGCCGGTGGCGGATCCGTAGCTTCGGGAACCGCTCGTACACGACGTCGGGATCGCCGCGCATGAGCCGCAGGTTCTCCGCGACGGTCAGGTTCGGGAAGATCGCGCGGCCTTCCGGGATCGTGCACAGCCCGGCCCGCGCCAGATCGTCGGGCGCGGCGTCGTTGACGTGCACGGCACCCAGGTGCACATGCCCAGAGGTGGCCCGCAGCTGTCCACTGAGGACCTTCACCAGCGTCGACTTGCCCGCGCCGTTCGGGCCGAGCAACGCGGTCACCGTCCCGCGCGGCACATGCAGCGAGACCCCGCGCAGCACCTCGATCCGGCCGTAGCCGGCGTGGACGTCAGTGAGTTCGATCATCCGAGATACGCCTCCCGGACACCGTCGTGCGCGCGGATCTCGTCCGGCGTCCCGGAGGTCAGGAGCCTGCCGAGATTCAGAACGTGCACGCGGTCGCAGTAGCCCATCACGAGGTCCATGTCGTGCTCGACCAGCACGACCGCGCGCCCCTCGGCGGTGAGTTCGCGCAGCAGCAAGCCGAACGCGTCGGTCTCCTGCCGGTCCAGCCCGGAGGACGGCTCGTCGAGCAGCAGCAGGTGCGGGTCGGTGGCCAATGCGCGGGCCAGTTCCAGCAACCGGGCCGCGCCGGTCGGCACCGTGTCGGCCTGGCGGTCGGCGAACTCGGCGATCCCGACCCGTTCGAGCAGATCGTCCGCCAGCCGGGCGGGCCGGCGGCGGCTTTCCAGCGCCACCACCACGTTCTCCCAGACCGTCAGCGAGCCGAACACCTCCAGCCGCTGGAACGTCCGCGCCACACCGAGCCGTGACCGCTGGTGCGGCCCCTTCGCGGTGATGTCGTCGCCGTCGAGCAGCACGCGGCCCGCCGACGGCCTGCGCAACCCGCTGACGACGTCGAAGAACGTCGTCTTGCCCGCGCCGTTCGGGCCGATCAACCCGGTCACACCGCCCGCGTCGACGGACAGCGTGACGTCGTCGACCGCCGTCACCTCGCCGAAGCGCACCGTCACACCCTCCGCCAGCAACGTGCTCATGCGCGCCGCCAGGTCCAGGCCCGGAAGAACCAGCTGACCAGCCCGTTCGGATCGCGGGCCAGCCCCGCCGCCGCGACCCCGAGCAGCACGACCGCGACGCCCGCGAACGCCGGAAACCCGCTCTGCAGCACCGGAAGCATCATCAGCAGCAACCCGCCGAGCGCCGCGCCGGACACCGACGTCACCCCGGCGATCACCGCGAACAACAACAGCGGCAGGTTGTTGAACAGCTGGAAGTCGCTCGCCGCAACGGTTTCCCGCAGCTGCGCGAACAACCCGCCCGCCAGGCCCGCGATCGCCGCCGACAACGCGAACACGCCGACCCGGATCCAGCGGACGTTCATGCCCAGCGTCGCGCACGCCGCCGGGCTGTCCTTGACCGCGATCATCCGCCGCCCGAGCCGTCCACGCCGGACCGCCAGCACACCCGCCCCGACCACCGCGAAGACCGCGGCGGCAAGGAGCAACTGCGCGGTCGCCGACTCGAACATCGCGAGCCGTGGCACCTGCAGACTGCCGCGCACCCCGAACGCGATCGGCGACTGCAGCACCAGCTTGTCCATCAGCTGCGCGAACCCCAGCGTCGCCAGCGCGAGGTACAGGCCGCTGACCCTCAGCGCCGTCAACGCGATGAGCGCGCCGACTCCCGCCGCCACCAGTGCTCCGGCCAGCAGCGTCCACGGCGAGGTGCTGCCGAGCCGCGCCACCGTCACCGCGCCCACGCCGACGAACGTGAACTGCCCGAGCGACACCACCCCGCCGTACCCGGTGAGCAGCACCATCGACAGCAGCACGAGCCCGAACACCAGCCCCAGCGCGAGCTGCCCGGCCACCACCCCGTCCACGAGCAACGCCAGCGTCGTCGCCACGCCCAGGAAGATCGTCGCGCCGACGACGGTCGCTTTCGCCGTCGGCACCGCCACCCCACGTGTCCCCCGCACACCGCCGATCCTCAGTGGCGACTGCGGCATCGCGAGCAGCACGACGAACAGCAGCAGCGCCGGAATCGCCACCCGGAAGGCGATCCAGAACGGCGAGGACGGCAGGTAGGCAACCGCATAGGACTGCACCAGACCGAGCCCCAGCGCGCCCACGAACGTCCACGGCAGACTGCGCAACCGCCCCACCAGCGCCGCTGTGTAGGCGGTGATCACGAGCAGCGTCATCGTCACGTAGTCCAGCTGCACCACCGGCGTCAGCAGAATGCCACCCAACGCCGCGAGCGCCGACCCGATCGCCCAGCTCAGCGCCGACAGCCGCTGCGGCCGCGTGCCGTACAACGCCGCGAGCGCCGGATCGTCCACGCACGCCCGCATCGCGAGCCCGGTCCTGGTGCGGTTCAGCAGCACGTACAGCCCGCCCGCCACCAGCACCGCGCAGGCGAGCGTGACCAGGTCGTGCCCGCTGACGAACGACTGCCCGATGTGGATGCCGAACCGGTCGAAGAACGGCCGCACCGGCCGCGCCTGCGGTGGCCAGATCACCTGCGCCGCGCCGATCAACCCCACCAGCACACCGACCCCGGCGACGAGCGTGATGCCGACCGGCGCGCCCGCGAGCCTGCGCATCACGAACCGTTCGATCACCAGCCCGAACAACGGCGCCGCCCCGCCCACCACGACCAGCAGCGCGAGCCACTGCGGCAGGCCGCGGTTCTCGGCGAGCTCCCAGTACAGGAACGCCATGATCATGCCGACCGCGCCGTGCCCGACGTTGAACACCTTGGAGGTGCTGTAGGTGAGCACCAGACCGCCGGCGACGACGGCATACGCGCCGCCGGTCACCAGCCCAAACACCGTGTACGCGAGCAGCGCCGTCATTCGCCCGCCCCCACGCCTCGCACCCGCCACACGCCTTGGACGAAGGGCGCTTTCGTACACCTGAGGTGGACGAAAGCGCCCTTCGTCTCATCCACCAGGCCTGCCATGGGGCGCGTCATCCGCCCACGCCCGTGTCGATCAGGGAGCCGCAGGTGTAGCCGGAACCGGGAGCGAGCCGAGTCCAGGTACTGCCACGCAACCGGACCAGGGACATGCACGCCGAAGTCCGCTTCCCACCGACATCCTGCGGCGCGACCATCCCCTCGGCCGTGAAGTCGTGCACGGCCCGGATCGCGTCCAGCATCGCTTTGCGCGTGAGCTGCGGCCCGACCTTCGCCGCGGTCGTGACGAACAACCGCGCCGCCGCCCACGCGAACATCCCGAAATAGGAAGGCGCCGCACCGGGCGCGACTCGCGCGAGCCACTGCTTGTACAGGGCCACCTGCGCGTTGCCCTCCTCGAAGAGCGCGCCGTTCGTGTAGACGACCGTGCCGTCGACCGCCGCGCCGCCCTGCCGCACGTACTGCGAGTCGTACGCGCTCGGGTCGGTGATGAACGCCTCGGGTGTGTACCCCTGCTGCCGCATCGCCTGCTGCAACCGCACCGCGTACTGCGCCGAGCCCATCCAGTAGACGATCTTGACGCCCTTCTCCTTGAGCTGGGCGACGTAGGGCGCGTAGTTGACGTCGGCGATGTCGATGGCCTGCGTGTAGACGAACGTGATGCCGCGCTGCTCAGCCGCCTTCTGCATGCTGCGAGCGTTCTGCGAGCTCGCGTCGACGTTCAGGTAGAGGTACGCGGCGTGGCTGACCGCGCCGGGGAAGCTCGACTTCACCAGGTCCGGGCCGGCCGTCGACACCAGGTTCACGACGTTGGACGCGACGCCGAAGCTCACCGGGGTGCGCTGCCGCTGCACGGTCACCGAGGAAGCCCGCAGATCCGGGATACCGCACGAGGTGGCCGCCGGTCCGCCACCCTGGTCGAAGCCGGACATCGACCCGACCAGCGCGAACGCCTGTTCACACGCCTGCGACGTCGCCTGCTGGTCGCCGCCGCTGTCCGTGCGCGAGTCGAACGAGACGAGCTTGAGCTTGCGGCCGCAGACCGAACCCTGGGTGGCGTTGAAGTACTCGACGAACGCCTTGGTCGCCTGCTGCGCGGACTGGAAGATGCCGGGTATCGGCCCGCTGATGTCGGAGATGTTGGCGATGGTGATCTCGCCCGCCGTGACGCCCTTGTCGGTGGCGCCACCGGTCCCCTGGCACCCAGCCGCGATGCTGCCGGGCGGCGGCTTCTGGCCCGCGGCAGGGGCGGTCGGCTGGTTCGCACCCGGCTGGCCGGGGACGCCGTCCGTGCCGGGCACCGCCCCGTTCTCACCGACGACGGCGCCCTGCTGAGCCTCGGTTCCGCCACCCTGGGGTGCAACAAGTTCTGCACGTTGCTCGGCGGTCAGTCTGCTCCCGCAGCCCGCGATCAACGCACAGATGACTAGCGCGATTAGTGCAGTACGGCCTCGCACGCGGCCGAACGTATTGCACTGGATCCATCAAGGCCCGAGCAGTTCACCCAGGTGGCCGTTGGTACAAACTAGAACACGTTCTATCGGTTCAGGAGGGTGGCAACAGCTCTGGCCTGCGCGGACGCACCACGTCACCGGACGACTCCCCGCGCAGCCTCCGCACCACCCACGGCACCACGTGCTCCCGCGCCCACCGGAGATCCTGCGCCCGCTGCAACCGGCGATCGACCAGTGGCGCGCCCCCGAGCACGGCGCGTTCCAGCTTGTGCGGGACGTCGAGACCGTCGAGCACCGAGATGGCGACCTCGGCGTGCCCGAGCGAGTTCAGGTGCAGCCGGTCCGGCGACCACATGCGCCGGTCCCGCAGCTGCCTCATCGACCACATGTCGACCAGCACGCACGAGTGCTCGGCCGCGATCGAGCGCACGTGCTCGTTGTAGATGGCCACGCGACCACGCATCTTGCGGAACACCGGGTCGTCCACGCCGTCGACACCGGTGAACAGGATTACGCGCGCGCCCGCGACCGTGCAGCGCGCGACGGCGGCGCGGTAGCGGCGCATCAGTTCGTCGATGTCCACCTTCGGCCGCATGAGATCGTTCCCGCCCGCGTACAGCGAGACGAGGTCCGGCTTCATCGCGAGAGCGCGACCAAGCTGTTCGGTCAGCACCTGCGGCATCAGCCTGCCGCGTACGGCGAGGTTGGCGTAGGCGAACTCCGGATCCGCGGCGCCCAACACGTCGGCGACGCGGTCCGCCCAGCCGCGCACACCGTTGGGACGACTGGCGTCGACATCGCCCACACCCTCGGTGAACGAGTCCCCCAACGCCACAAAACGCTTGCTCATGGCCACGACACTAGGTCGCAGGGTCGAATCCGGGTTGCGCGGGGTTAGGTAACGGTTCGATAACGCCGTGGTCTCGAACTGAGGCGCGCTCCCATTGCTGGCCGTATTCCCGATCGTGCGACTCCCCAACGACTTGGCGACGCCGACGCGACTACTGGTCGCGCTGGCCGGCTGTGTGCTGGCCGTGCTGCTCAACACCGGGAGCGCGATCGGCCAGCCTGCCACTCCCTCCACCCCCATCTCCACCCCGCCGCCAGGAAGCAGCGGGACAGGCGATGAGGTGGTGCAGACGCAGTGGGGGCCACTCGGACCCGCTGACCGGGATTTCCTGAACCGGGTCAAGACGGCCGGGTTGTGGGAGAAACCGGCGGGCGAGAAGGGCAAGGCCAAGCGGGCCGACCAGCCGAAGATCCAGGAGGCGTGCAAGCACCTCATCGAGGGGCACACGTTGCTGGACAACGTGGTGAACCGGGCGGGCGTACTGCTCGGCCACACGTTGCCCACGGAGGCATCGGAAGAGCAGAAGGGCTGGCTCGCCGAGATGGACGCGGCGAACGGCGACGAGTTCGACGCCGTCTTCGCCAACCGGCTCCGCGCGGCCCACGGCAAGGTCTACGCCTACGCGGCGCAGATCCGGGCAGGCACCAAGAACGAGCTCGTTCGCATTCTCTCGACCCAGGCGATGATCACCGTCTTCGACCACATCAAGGTGCTCGAGGAGACCGGTCGCGTCGACTTCGCGGGTCTCGAGTCTCCGCAACCGCTCGCCCCGCCCACGAACGCAGGCTCCGGGGCACCGGACCCCAGCGGGGACGAGACGGCATCGGCAAACCCGACCGACGGGGTCATCCCGACGGTGCCCGAAGGCACCAGGTTCACCCGCACCGCGGAACAGGGCGTGTTCGGTGACAACAACGGAGTCTTCTTCGGTGCGATAGCGGTTCTCGCGCTCGCACTGGTGGGAATGCGAATGATATCCCGGTCCAAGAAGAAAACCAGACGGAAATCGCGAGCGTTCTAACCGCACACCCAGGTTCAACCGAAGATAGCGGCTTACCGCCGTCAGCTTCACCATGCCGTTTTATCGGACTACCACGAGGTGGCAAATGGCTATTCACCGGAGGAAATCAACGATCTGGCTGACGGCCGCCGCGGCCGCCATGGCCCTGGTCGCAGGCGGTGCCGCGGTGGTGGCAATCGGATCGTCAGACGGTTCCGCGCTCGCCGACGGGGCCGACAAGTCCCAGTTCGTGGACATCACCAAGGTGAAGGCGAACGTCAAGAAGCCAAAAGCGGAGGACGACGCCACCACGGGTACGTTCACCGTGAACTGCGGTAAGAACGAGAACGGTCACTTCAACCCGGACAACTTCATCGCGCAGCCTGGTGTCCGCAACGGTGCCGAGCACCTGCACGACTACGTCGGCAACCTCTCCACGAACGCGGACTCGAACAACAAGTCGCTGCAGAAGGCCGGCACGACCTGCAAGAACGGCGACAAGTCCGCGTACTTCTGGCCCGTCATGCGCATCAACGACGGTGAGGAAGCCGAAGAGGCTGAAGAGGCCGAGCAGGAGCAGAAGCAGCCGAAGAAGAAGGACGACAAGGCGCAGCAGGAGAAGGACAAGGCCGACAAGGCCGCGGCCCGCCTCGACTGCCCCGACGTCGCCTCCCAGCTGCCCGAGGACGTCCCCAACGCCGCCCAGGCCGAGATCGACCGCGAGCTCGCGAACGTCGAGAAGGTGACCGAGGAGGCCGAGAAGAAGCTCGAGTCGACCAAGGCCCAGGACGTCAACCAACTCGGTCATCGGGCCGCTGCGTGAGAAGCGCGCCGCGCATCCTGAACCGCATGATGATCGCGATCAGCCGCCAGAACCAGCAGGCCCCCGACCTGAACCCGCTCGCGGCCTGCAAGGTGAAGGACGCGAACAACGCGGGCGTCGACAACGGCGACGAGAACAACGACGCCGCCCAGGCCGAAGGCCTCGAGGACAAGAAGAACCAGAACAACGCCGAGGAGAACGACGACCTCGAGCTCGAGGGCAACGAGGGCGAGATCCAGCGTCCCGAGGTCGTCGACCTCCAGTTCCGCGGCAGCCCGACCGGCAAGGTCGTCGCGATGCCCAAGTTCCTCCGCATCCTCTACGGCGACGCGAAGGTCGGCACCAACGGCCCGAAGAACGCCAAGGACTCGTGGACCTGCACCGGTTTCGAGGACAAGGTGCTGATGAACAAGTACCCGATCTGCCCGCAGGGCTCGAAGGTCAAGCGCATCCACGACTTCCCGAGCTGCTGGGACGGCAAGAACATCGACTCCGCGAAGCACCGCGAGCACATCCTGTTCCCGGACGCGAACGGCAAGTGCAAGAAGGGCTTCAAGGCCGTTCCGCAGCTGCGGATCTCGCTGACCTACAACATCCCGCAGAACATCCAGAAGGCAGGCCGGTACGCGGTCGACTCGTTCCCGGAGGAGGAGCACAACCCCTTCTCCGACCACGACGACTTCGCCAACGTGATGTCGCAGCAGATCATGAACCGACTGGTCAACTGCGTGAACACCGGCAAGAAGTGCCGCGAGTGACCTGATCACCCGCCTTGCCCGAGTGACTGACGGAAATCCCCCGGTGCGACCTCCCGCCGCACCGGGGATTTTCGTTGTGCGCACAGTTCCGGGTCACGGTTCACCGTGCGTGAACCCTGGACCGGAATCTTTGACGTAAAGGTATAGACCACTAACACTGGGCGCATGGTCACCCGCTCCTGCACGGTGCTGATCGCACTGCTGGCAACGTCTCGCTAGTACCGGTCACCGGCCCAGCCTCCAGCGCTGCGCCGGCGACGTTCGTCCACCCCGGAGTCCTCGTCTCCCGCCCGCAGCTGGACTTCATGCGCGCCAAGGTGAACGCGGGCGCCCAGCCGTGGAAGACCGCCTACGACCGGATGATGGCCTCGAAGTACGCCGACCTGAACCGCACCCCGAAACCGCGGGCCGTCGTGGAGTGCGGTCCCTACACGCAACCCGAACTACGGCTGCACCGACGAACGCGAAGACGCCATCGCCGCCTACACGCTCTCCTGGCCTGGTACGTGACGCGCGACAACAGGTACGCGGCCAAGGCGATCCAGATCATGGACGCCTGGTCCGCCACGATCCGCGACCACACCAACTCCAACGCCCGGCTCCAGACCGCGTGGTCGGCGAGCAGCTGGCCCAAGGCCGCGGAGATCATCAAGCACGTCTACGGGAACTGGCCGAACAGCGCCCGCTTCGGCACCATGCTGCGCAACGTCTACCTGCCGGAGATCCAGAACGGTCTCGCGAACACGAACGGCAACTGGGAACTCAGCATGATGGAGGCGTCGCTGGGCATCTCGGTGTTCCTGGAGGACCGGGCCGCCTACGACAAGGCGGTCGGCATCTTCCGCTCGCGCATCCAGGCGTTCATCTACCTGACCACCGACGGCGCACTGCCGAAGACGCCGCCCGGCAGCGGCATCGACACCCGTGCGGAGATCATCTCCTACTGGCACAACCAGTCCACGTTCGTCGACGGCCTCACCCAGGAGACCTGCCGGGACTTCGCGCACACGGCGTACGGGCTCGCGGCGGCCGCGCACTTCGCCGAGACCGCGAAACACCAGGGCCAGGACATCTGGGGCGAGATCAGGGAACGCATGCGCCACGCGTGGGGCCTGCACACCAGCTACCAGAACGGCGAGCCGGTGCCGTCGTGGCTGTGCGGCGGCTCGTACAGCCGTGAGCTCGGACCCGACGTCCGAGGTCAGCTTCAACGCGCTGAACACCAGGCTGGGCATCCCGATGGCGAACACCCAGCGCTACACCGAGGGTCAGCGTCCACAGGGGACGGACAACCTGTTCATCGCCTGGGAGACCCTCACCCACGCGGCGAATCCCTCGTAGTTGGGACTAGCGTGCGCTCATGACCGAAACGCCGGACGTGAAGCCACGCAGCCGCGATGTGACCGACGGCCTGGAGCGCACCGCCGCGCGCGGCATGCTCCGGGCCGTCGGCATGGGTGACGAGGACTGGGAGAAGCCGCAGATCGGCGTCGCCTCCTCGTGGAACGAGATCACCCCGTGCAACCTGTCGCTGGACCGCCTCGCGAAGGCAGGCAAGGACGGGGTGCACGCGGCGGGCGGCTATCCGCTGGAGTTCGGCACGATCTCGGTGTCGGACGGCATCTCGATGGGCCACGAGGGCATGCACTTCTCGCTCGTCTCCCGCGAGGTGATCGCCGACAGCGTCGAGACGGTGATGCAGGCCGAGCGGCTCGACGGGTCGCTGCTGCTCGCGGGCTGCGACAAGTCGTTGCCCGGCATGCTGATGGCCGCCGCGCGCCTCGACCTGGCCAGCGTGTTCCTCTACGCCGGGTCGATCCTGCCGGGCCGGGTCACGCTGACCGACGGCACCGAACGCGAGGTCACGATCATCGACGCGTTCGAGGCCGTCGGGGCCTGTTCGCGGGGCCTGATGAGCCGTGAGGACGTCGACCTGATCGAACGCGCCATCTGCCCCGGTGAGGGCGCGTGCGGCGGCATGTACACGGCGAACACGATGGCCAGCGCGGCCGAGGCGCTGGGCATGTCGCTGCCCGGCAGCGCCGCCCCGCCCGCGACGGACCGCCGGCGCGACGGGTTCGCCCGCAACTCCGGCCGGGCCGTCGTCGAGATGCTGCGCAAGGGCATCACCGCCCGCCAGATCATGACGCGCGAGGCGTTCGAGAACGCGATCGCCGTGGTGATGGCGTTCGGCGGCTCCACCAACGCCGTGCTGCACCTGCTCGCCATCGCGCACGAGGCCGAGGTCGAGCTGAGCCTCGACGACTTCACCCGCATCAGCGCCAAGGTGCCGCACCTGGCCGACGTGAAGCCGTTCGGCCGGCACGTGATGACCGACGTCGACCGCATCGGCGGCGTGCCCGTGGTGATGAAGGCGCTGCTGGACGCCGGTCTGCTGCACGGCGACTGCCTCACCGTCACCGGCCGCACCGTCGCCGAGAACCTCGCGGACATCGCACCGCCCGACCCCGACGGCGTCGTCCTGCGGGCGCTCGAGAAGCCGATCCACCGCACCGGCGGCATCACGATCCTGAAGGGCTCGCTGGCCCCGGACGGCGCGGTGGTCAAGTCGGCCGGATTCGACTCGGACGTCTTCACCGGCACCGCCAGGGTGTTCGACGGTGAACGGGCCGCGATGGACGCGCTGGAGGACGGCACGATCACCGCGGGCGACGTCGTCGTCATCCGCTACGAGGGCCCCAAGGGCGGGCCCGGCATGCGGGAGATGCTGGCCATCACCGCCGCGATCAAGGGCGCCGGGCTCGGCAAGGACGTCCTGCTGCTCACCGACGGCCGGTTCTCCGGTGGCACCACTGGCCTGTGCGTCGGCCACGTGGCACCGGAGGCGGTCGACGGCGGCCCCATCGCGTTCGTCCGCGACGGCGACCAGATCACGCTGAACGTCGCCACAGGCACGCTCGACGTCGACGCCGACCTGGACAGCCGCAGGGACGGCTGGGCGCCGCATCCTCCGCGGTACACCCGTGGTGTCCTCGCCAAGTACGCGAAGCTCGTCGGCTCCGCCTCCCGCGGAGCCGTCTGCGACTAGAAGACGGACGAAGGGCGCTTTTGTCCACCTGAGGTGGACAAAAGCGCCCTTCGTCGCTTAATACAACGCGTCCAACTCCGCCGCGTAGCGCTTCTCGATCTCACGGCGGCGCGGCTTCAGCGACGCGGTCAGCAACCCGTCCTCGACGCTGAAGTCGTGCTCCAGCACCGCGAACCGCTTGAGTGTCTCGTGCCGCGCCAGCTGTGCGTTGACCGTGTCGACGGCAGCTTCACCTCGGACTCCGCGTCGGTGAGACCTGACGCGGTGTCCGGGTCCAGCGTCACCAGCGCCACGCAGTACTTGCGGCGGTCGCCGTGCACGATCACGTTGCTGATGTACGGCGACGCTGCCTTGACCAGGCTCTCGATCGGCGCGGGCGCGACGTACTTGCCACCCGAGGTCTTGATCAGTTCCTTCTTGCGGTCGGTGATCTTCAGGCGGCCCTCGGAGTCGAGCTCGCCGATGTCGCCGGTGTGCAGCCACCCGTCGATCAACGACTCGGCGGTCGCGTCCGGCCGGTTGTGATAGCCGCGCATGACGCCGGGCCCGCGCAGCAGCACCTCGCCGTCGTCGGCGATCTTGACCTCCATGCCGGGAATCGGCGGCCCGACCGTGCCGATCTTGATCATCCCCGGCCGGTTGAAGAACGACCCGGCCGACGACTCAGTGAGGCCGTAGCCCTCCAGAATCGTGATGCCGGACCGAGAGAAGAACTCCGCGATCTCCCCGGCCAGCGGCGCGGAACCCGAGACGAAGTACCGGATACGGCCACCGACGCGGTCGCGCAGCTTTCGGTACACCAGGCGATCCGCGAGCCAGCGCGTCGCCGGGCCGTGCTCGCGATCCGCCCAGGTGAAGATCCTGAACGTGAGGCCGCCCGCTTCCCGTGCACCGGCGACGATCCGGCCGTGGATCTTCTCGAAGATCCGGGGCGCGGCCGCGACGATCGTGGGCCGCAGCTCGCCGAGGTTGTCCACGATGCGCTCGACCGAGCCGTCGACGGCGGTGGGCACGCCCGCGGCGATCATCGCCATGGTCAGCACCTTGCCGAACGCGTGCGACAGCGGCAGCCACAGGAAGTGCAGGTCGTCGGGACGCAGAATGCCCAGCGTCGCAATGGATTCCGACGTCGTCAGCCAGTTGTCGTGAGTGAGCTCGACGCCCTTGGGCGTGCCGGTCGTGCCGGACGTGTAGATCAACGTCGCCAGGTCGTCCGGCCCGAGCTCGTCGATCAACGCGTCGTAGTCGCCGTCACCCTGCGGGATCGCGCCGAACCGCAGCACCTCGGCGTCCGAGCACGAGAGCCGCGTTCTCGTCGGACTCGACGACCACGATGCGGCTGCCGGAGTCGCTGACGATGTGCGCGACCTCGCCGGCCGTGCTGTTCGGATAGATCGTCGTCGTCGCGCCACCGGCGGCGAGCACGGCCAGGTCGGTGATGATCCACTCGATGCTGGTGCGACCCATCAACGCCACCCGGTCACCGCGCCGCAAACCTCGGGCACGCAGCCCGAACGCCTCGCGCGCGACCCGTTCCTGCAGCTCAGCCCAGGTCAACGAGACCCAGCCGCCGTCCGCGCGGTACCGCATGGCCTCGACGTCGGGCGTGCGGGCGACCCGATCACGCAGCAAGCCGGGAATCGACAGCGCCATTGCTCTCCCCTTCTCTGGAGCGTCGCTCCAGAGCGGTACTCTAACCCCCATGGCCGACCGAAGACAGTCTCTCCTCGACGCGGCACTGCGGCTCGTCGAAGAAGGCGGCCTGGACGCCGTCACGATCGCGGCGCTGACCGAGCGTTCCGGCATGTCCAACGGCAGCATCTACCACCATTTCGGCAGCCGCGCGGGCGTGTTCGCGCAGCTCTACGCCGACAGCTACGGCCGGTGCGTCGCGGCGATGCGGCCCGCGCTCGACTCCCGGCCCGCGCCCGCGGTCGTCAAGGACCTGACGCTGCGCTACCTGGACTGGGTCGTCGCGAACCCGAGCCGGGCGCGTTTCCTCTACGCCGCACCGGGTCACGCCGACGCGGACGCGAAGCACGCCGAGTTCCAGCCGGTGCTGACGTGGTTCCTGGACCGGATGGCCGCGGGCGAGCTGCGCGAGGTGCCGCCGTGGGCGCTCGAACCCGTGGTGATGGGACCGGCGCACGAGTCGGTGCGCCGGTTCCTGCTCGGGGTGTTCGACCTGGGCGCCGCCCGCGAGCTGATCGCGGACGCCGTGTGCGCGGTCCTACACCCCTGAGACGATCCCCTTGGCTGCGTCCACCCGCAGGCCCGCGACGCCCCCAGACAACCTTGCCTACTGAGCGAAAAGCACGTTCGTACGAAATTTCCGTATGTCGTGTCTCGGTAGATCTGCCGCAGGTTTGTCTCGGATGTTGTGACACATGTTATGCGGCTGGGGTGAGGGTGCCCTGGTAGCGCTTGGTGTGGTCGAGGTGGATGTGGCCGATCGGGTCGCCGTTGGTGGTGTAGGCGGTGGCCCGGTCGCCGTCGCGGATCATGGTGATGGCGTGTCCGGCGTAGTCGCGGCCGATGCGGATCTGGTGGTGCCGGCCGAGGTTGACGGTGCCGAGGGTGCTGACTTTGAGTTGGTGGACGGTGGCGTCTGTCTGGACGGGGAGGTGGCGGGGGCCGCCGTGGGTGGTGGCCTGGTCCCAGGCTTGTTGCGGGGTGCGGCGGCCGATCGCGCTGTGCCGGCGGCGGGTGTTGTAGTGCTCGCGGTAGCGGTTCAGCAGTGCTTGCAGGTCGGGCAGGGTGGCTGCGGTGGGGTGGGTTGCCAGCCATTTCTTGAGGGTTTGGTGGTGGCGCTCGACCTTGCCGCAGGTTTGCGGGTGGTAGGGGCTGGAGTGGATCAGCCTGGTGCCGGCGTCGGTGAGGGTGCGGGCGAACTTGGATGGTCCGGTGTTGTCGTGGCGGCCGCGGCTGGTGAAGGCGGATCCGTTGTCGGACAACGCGAGTGCGGGTGCACCATACTCAATAACGGCGGCGGTGAACGCGGCGATCGCGGCGGCGGTGGTCTCGCCGGTGGCGGCGTGGCAGGCCACCAGGGTGCGGGTGCAGTCGTCGAGCACGTCGAAGATCACGACCTTGGTGCTGTCGGCGAGCGTGGTTTCGGTGGCGTCGATCTGGTAGCAGTCGCGGGGCTGGGCATAGGAGAAGCGCCGCCAGGAGGAACGGGGCCGTTTGCGGGGGTTGGTCTCGAGCAGGCCGCGCCGGGCCAGGATCCGGTTGATGGTGGCTCGTGCGGGCACCCGCCAGCCACGGGCGCCCCAGCCGGTGGCGGCCGCGATCACCACCAGTTCGTCGCGGATGAAGTCGGCCCCGTTGTCCGGGGCCAGTTCCTGCCGCAGCCGCACGATCTCGGCTACTACCAGCTCAGAGGTGGTGTGCGGGATCGTTTTCGGCCGCCGTGACCGTGGTCGCCACTGGCCCTCGGCGCGGGCGCGGGCCCGGTGCCGATAGAACGTGCGCCTATCGACACCGTTGACCCGGCACCACTCTGACACGTTCGGGACCTCGGCCCCGGCTGCAAACATCGCGTCCATCAGCTGCATGATCGGCCGTTTCCGCGTCATGGCCGAGACCACAACGCCGGTCAGGCGGCAGATCGTGCAACATCACCCGATCTGGGTGTGTCACTTGCTGCGGGACACAAACTGTGTCACATCAGCTGAGACTGAAGATACGAAATTTCCGTACGAACGTGCTTTTCGCTCAAGAACGGCACGCGTTAGCCCTAGAACACATGTTCGATTATGCTGCGAGTCATGCGCCAGGGATCACTGTTCGACCTGGAGGCGGAGCCGGCACTGGCCCCGCTCGCCCCGCGCCGCACCGAACTCGGCCACGGCGCGTGGATCGACGTGCAGCCAGGCTGGCTGGCAGGCGCCGACACCGTGTTCGACCGGCTCGTCGACGAGGTGCCGTGGCGCGCCGACCGCCGTCAGATGTACGACCGGGTGGTCGACGTCCCGCGCCTGCTGTGCTTCTACGACACCGGCCTGCCGCTCGGCGTGCTCACCACCGCCCGCGACGCGCTCAGCGCCTACTACCTGCCCGAGCTGAAGGAACCCTTCCGCACCGCGGGTCTGTGTTACTACCGCGACGGGCGCGACAGCGTGGCGTGGCACGGCGACACGATCGGCCGCGGCGCCACCGAGGACACGATGGTCGCCATCCTGTCCGTCGGCACGCCACGCGCCCTGCTGCTGCGCCCGCGCGGTGGCGGCGAGACGCACAAGTACGCGCTGGGGCACGGGGATCTGCTCGTGATGGGCGGTTCGTGCCAGCGGACGTGGGAGCACGCCGTTCCGAAGACCGCGAAGGCCGTCGGTCCGCGGATCAGCGTGCAGTTCCGCCCGCGTGGGGTCAGATGACGTCGACGAACACCGGATTCGCGTAGAACCACAGGTCCGACCACGGGTCCGAGTTCGCGACCTCGTCGACCATCGGATCCCCTGCCGAAGTGAGCCGATTGCCGTCGCTGCCCCGCAACCGCAGGTAGAACGACCGCTCGACCCCGGCAAACGTGTGCGAGAACCGGATCTTCCCCCGCCGCGGCACCTCGAACGTCTTGACCACCGACGTCCCCGGCGCCACGAACAGGTCGCGGTCGGAAGCGGGACCGGTGACAGGCCCGGCGATCAGGTCGACCTTCGCCAGCACCGGCACCGAGCCGGAGAAGTTCGGCCCGTCCGCACGGTCGATCTCGATCGTCACCTCGACGTCGCCGCCGCGCCGGATGAACGTCCGCCCGCCCAGCGTCACGCCGCGCAGGTCGTCGCGGGACCGCACGCGCACCTCCAGGCCGTCGATCAGCCCGCCGTGCACCGCGACCACCTTGCCGGACTGCAGGCCGCGCATGATGTCCACATAGGATTTCGAGCGGGCGCCGACGACGTTCGCGCCGTACTGGCCGGGGAAGAAGTCGCTGTAGGTGGTCTGCTTGACGCCGGAGTCGATCGGGGCGCCGCGGCTGCCGGTGGCGTGGTAGTCCTGGGTTCCCGGCTTCAGGGTGTCGTTGAAGACCTGGTGCACGTCCGAGTTGGCGGTGACCCACCACGGGCGGCCCTCGGCGAGCATGGCGTCCCACATGCCGCCCACGCGGGCGGTCATCCAGTCGAAGCCGCCATGAGTGCGGTAGGACTCCTCGGGATAGCCGGGCCACGAGTCGGCCAGTGGTGCGGTGAGGTCGTAGAAGCCGCGCGCCCGGCCGGGGCCGCCCGCAGACTTCGGGATGCCCGCGGCCTGGTGGCCGGGCGCGCCCTCCATGCCGACGGCGACCGAGGGAGCCGCGTCCCGCCAGCCGCGCAGCTCGTGCGGGCTGTCGAGGCCGCGCCGGGCCGGGTGGTTCGCGAACATCAGCGCGATCTCGGTCCGTCCGGAAAGGACCTGCGACTCCAGGTACCGCAACGCGGCCAGCGCGAGCGGCTCGGCGTTGCCTGCGATGCGGTTGTCGTAGGCGCCCTCGAAGGCCTTCAGCACGTCCGCGGTGTGCCTGCCGGGCGGCAGGAACACCGTGGCGTGCTCGGCGCCGGGGATGTTCCACTCCAGACCCTGGTAGACGAGCACGTCGCGCTGCGAGCGGCGGACGCGTTCGATGTCCGGTGTGATCTGGTCGATGGAGTACTTCTGGTGCGCGGGGCCGCCGTGGTCGGTGATGACGACCCAGTCGCAGCCGAACTCGCGGGCTTTGCGGACCTGGTGCTCGATCGGGTAGACGCCGTCGTCGGAGTACTGGGTGTGGATGTGGTGGTCGCCCGCGAACCAGCGCTCGCCGTCGCCCCACGGGTTGACGGGCACGTGCGCTTCGGCGGTTCCGGCGGTGACCACACCGGCTCCGACCGCGACACCCAGTCCGGCGAGGAAACGGCGGCGCTGGACCGAGCCGGGGCGGTCGTCCTCGGGATCGAGCCAGCTGCCTTCGGCCGGCTCCACCTCGTGGTGGTGATGGGTGTGATCTCCGTGCGAGTGCGACATGGACCCGATCTCAATCGGTCACTCGTCCACATGGAGTGAACGATCAATGAACGGTTGGACCGGGAATTTCACTCACACGGCCTGAACAGCCAAAAGAGCGAGATCGTCGTGGTCGTCGCGGTCCAGCCACTTCAGCACGGCCTCCTCGCAGTGCCGGGCGATCTCCTCGGCGGACTGCCCCTTGCACTCCCGCAGCACGGCCCGCAGCCGCTGCTCGCCGAACAGCTCCGTGCGGTCGGTGTGCGCACGGGCCTCGGTGAAGCCGTCGCTGTAGAGGACGAGCGTGTCGCCGGGCGCCAGCGTGATGTTCTCGCCGCTGAACCGGACGTCGGCCAGGATGCCGACGATCGCACCGGGCGCGCTGACGTCCTGCACGGTGCCGTCGGCGCGCAGGATCAACGGTGACGGATGGCCGCCGGAGGCGAGCGAGAGCCGCACTCCCCCGGTCGCCAGCGGCACGAGCTCGCCGACGACGATCGTGGTGAAGAGCTTCGACCCGGTGGCGCGCAACGAGGTGTTCAACAGGTGCAGCAGCCGCACCGGGTTCGTCTCGACCAGTGACAGCGCCTGCAGCGACTGCCGCACGCGGCCACTGTGGACGGCGGCCTCCAGCCCGTGGCCGCAGACGTCGCCGAGCGCGAACGTCGCCGAGCCGTCCGTGCGGGGATGAATGTCGTAGAAGTCGCCGCCGACCTGGGCGCTCTGGTGCGCGGGCAGGTAGACCGATGCCAGCGTCGCCCCGCGCACCTCGGGCAGCGGCAGGGGCAGCAGCGTCGAGCGCAGGATGTCGATCATCCGCTGCTGGTCGGTGAGCCTGGACGCGGACTCCAGCGCCACGGCGGCGTGCTTGCCGAACAGCCGCACGCGTTCGATGTCGTTCGGCGCGAAGTCGCCGCGCCGCAGGACGACCAGCGCGCCGCCCACTCCCAGCGGGACGGCCAGCGCGTTGCCGAAGTCCTCCGGCACACCCCAGCTGCCTTCACCCAAAGAGGTGATCCTGGTCAGGTTCGCGGTGCCCGTCAGTACCTCGGTGATCGACGTGGCCCGGCGCGGCGTGCGGGCGACGGTCGGATCGCCGCCGTCGCACCGCCACCATTCGAGGCGGTCGCGTGTCGCGGGCACCACGGCGACGCAGTGCTCCCCCAGCAGCTCGGCGGCGAGCTGGACGATGGACTTCAGCGTCGCCTTGCGCGAGGTCCCGCCCGCCAGCCGCAGATGCGCGTGGTCGAGCGCGGAATCGGTGAAGTACCAGGCGCTCCAGCCCTCGCCGAGGTCGTGCTGGCGGCCCGCGACGTGCACGTCGAAGCGCTCGCCGAGGCACAGCCGGGGAAACCGGTCGGCGGCGGCGGCGTTGCGCACGCGCACCGTTCCGGCCGGGTCCACGACGAGAACGGCCTCGCGCAGGCCGTCCACCAGGCGCTGCCAGCCGTCCAGGTCGATGTCCATCGCGCTGCTCATCCGCTGTCGTCCCGCGCACGGGGCCGGATCATGACGGCCTCCTGCGGGTCGTTGGCATGGTGCATCGCGGCATCAAGTTACCTCGCTCCCAACCTAACGTGGCAGGCTTGGCGGCGACCACCGAGGCACGGAGGCTGGAGTGACCACGGCCAACGAAGAGACCGACGCGAACCTCGACAGGGTTCTCTCGGCGATGAGAGACCTGCGTGACGGCAACTTCCGGCGCAGGCTGGTCGTGCCGGGGAACGGGCCGGTGTCGGCGCTCGCGGACGTGTTCAACGAGATCGCGGAGCGCAACCAGTGGCTCGCGGGTGAGCTGGGCCGGGTCCGCCAGGCCGTCGGCCAGGAGGGCAGACTCACCGAACGGGTGGCGCCCGCCGGTACCGCGGGCGGCTGGTCGCTGATCGCCGACTCGGTGAACGGCCTGGTCGAGGACCTGATGCGGCCGACTAGCGAGCTGAGCCGAGTGCTCGCCGCCGTCGCCGAGGGTGACCTGACCAAGCGCATGTCGGACCAGACGCTGCGCGGTGAGTTCGCAACGCTCGGTTCGACGGTGAACGGCCTGGTGGACCAGCTTTCGTCGTTCGCCGACGAGGTCACGCGTGTCGCCCGCGAGGTCGGCACCGACGGCCGCCTGGGCGGCCAGGCGAAAGTGCCCGGCGTGGCCGGTACCTGGCGCGACCTGACCGACAACGTGAACTCGATGGCGAACAACCTGACCAACCAGGTCCGCAACATCGCCCAGGTCGCCACGGCGGTCGCGACCGGCGACCTGACCCAGAAGATCACCGTGGACGTCTCCGGCGAGATGCTGGAGCTCAAGAACACGCTGAACACGATGGTCGACCAGCTCTCATCGTTCGCCGACGAGGTCACCCGTGTCGCCCGCGAGGTCGGCACCGACGGCAAGCTCGGCGGTCAGGCCAAGGTCCCCGGCGTCGCCGGCACGTGGCGCGACCTGACCGACAACGTCAACTACATGGCGGAGAACCTGACCACTCAGGTCCGCAACATCGCCCAGGTCACCACCGCGGTGGCGTTGGGCGACCTGACGCAGAAGATCACCGTCGACGCGCGCGGCGAGATCCTCGAGCTCAAGACCACGATCAACACGATGGTCGACCAGCTCTCGTCGTTCGGCGACGAGGTCACCCGTGTCGCCCGCGAGGTCGGCTCGGACGGCCGGCTGGGCGGTCAGGCGCAGGTCCCTGGCGTCGCGGGCACGTGGCGTGACCTCACCGAGTCGGTGAACGTCATGGCGAACAACCTGACGACCCAGGTCCGCAACATCGCCTCGGTCACCACCGCCATCGCGCGTGGCGACCTCACGCAGAAGATCACGATCGACGCGCGCGGCGAGATCCTCGAACTGAAGACCACCATCAACACGATGGTCGACCAGCTGTCGTCCTTCGCGGACGAGGCCACGCGTGTCGCCCGCGAGGTCGGCACCGAGGGCAGGCTGGGCGGCCAGGCGACGGTGCCGGGCGTCGCGGGCACCTGGCGCGACCTGACCGACAACGTCAACTTCATGGCGAACAACCTGACCAACCAGGTCCGCAACATCGCGCACGTCGCGACGGCGGTCGCGAACGGCGACCTGTCGCAGAAGATCACCGTCGACGCGCGCGGCGAGATCCTGGAGCTCAAGTCCACTTTGAACACGATGGTCGACCAGCTGTCGTCGTTCGCGGAGGAGGTCACGCGTGTCGCCCGCGAGGTCGGCACCGACGGCCGCCTCGGTGGCCAGGCCCGCGTGCAGGGCGTCGCCGGCACGTGGAAGGACCTGACCGACAACGTCAACCTGATGGCGGACAACCTGACCAACCAGGTCCGCAACATCGCCGCCGTCGCCACCGCAGTCGCGAACGGCGACCTCTCGAAGAAGATCACCGTCGAGGCCAAGGGCGAGGTCGCGGCACTCGCCGAGACGTTGAACGGCATGGTCGACACGCTGCGCGCGTTCGGCGACGAGGTCACCCGTGTCGCCCGCGAGGTCGGCACCGAGGGCATCCTCGGTGGTCAGGCGCGTGTCTCCGGCGTCGCCGGCACGTGGAAGGACCTCACCGACTCGGTGAACTTCATGGCGGACAACCTGACCAACCAGGTCCGCAACATCGCCCAGGTCACCACCGCCGTCGCGCAGGGCGACCTGACGAAGAAGATCGACGTCTCCGCGCGTGGCGAGATCCTTGAGCTGAAGACCACCATCAACACGATGGTCGACCAGCTCTCGTCGTTCGCCGACGAGGTCACCCGTGTCGCGCGCGAGGTCGGCACCGAGGGCAAGCTCGGCGGCCAGGCCGAGGTCGACGGCGTGGCGGGCACATGGTCGAAGCTGACCGACAACGTGAACCAGCTGGCGTCGAACCTGACGACCCAGGTCCGCGCGATCGCCGCGGTGGCCACCGCCGTGACCGCGGGCGACCTGACCAGGCAGATCACCGTCGACGCGTCCGGTGAGCTCGCGGAGCTCAAGGACAACGTCAACCAGATGATCGCGAACCTGAAGGAAACGACCCGCGCGAACCGCGAGCAGTACTGGCTCAAGACCAACCTGGCCCGGCTGTCCGGTCTGATGCAGGGTCACCGGGATCTCCGGGCGCTGGCGTCGTTGATCATGAGCGAGCTGACGCCGCTGGTCAGCGCGCATCAGGGCGCGTTCTACCAGGTCCAGGAAGACGACGACACCAAGCAGACCCTCGAGCTGACCGCCTCGTACGGCTTCCGGATCGACGCCGCCCGTGCGACCCGTGTCGCGATGGGCGAGTCGCTCGTCGGCCAGTCGGCGCTGGAGAAGAAGACGATCCTGGTCACCCAGGTGCCCGCCGGGTACCTGACCGTGTCGTCCGCGCTGGGCGAGTCGGTGCCCGTCAACCTGGTGATCCTGCCCGTCCTGTTCCAGGGCGAGACGCTGGGCGTGATCGAGCTGGCGTCGTTGAACACGTTCACCGACGTGCACCTGGACCTGCTGGACCAGCTGAAGGAGAACATCGGCGTCAACGTGAACACGCTGGTCGCGAACTCGCGTACCGACGCACTGCTCACCGAGTCGCAGCGCCTGACCACGGAGCTGCGCGCCGGTTCCGAGGAGCTCGAGGACCGCGCCCGCCAGCTCCAGACGGCGTCGAAGTACAAGTCGGAGTTCATGGCGAACATGTCGCACGAGCTCCGCACGCCGTTGAACTCGCTGCTGATCCTGGCGAAGCTGCTGGCCGACAACCTCGACGGCAACCTCAACGTCAAGCAGGTCGAGTTCGCCCGCACGATCCACTCGTCGGGCTCCGACCTGCTGCAGCTGATCAACGACATCCTCGACCTCACCAAGGTCGAGGCCGGTCACATGACGCTGCACGAGGACCGGGTGCGGCTGGAGGAGCTGGTCCGCTATGTCGAGACGCTGTGCCTGCCGCTGACGGCCGAGAAGAACCTCGAGTTCTCGGTTCGGGTCGACCCGAACGTCCCGGAGACGCTGCGCACCGACGAGCACCGCCTGCAGCAGATCCTGCGCAACCTGCTCTCCAACGCCGTGAAGTTCACCCACGACGGCGGGATCCGCCTGCACGTGCGGATGGACGATCCGTCCACAGTGGCGTTCGACGTGCACGACACGGGCATCGGCATCCCGGCCGAGAAGCTGGCCGTCATCTTCGAGGCCTTCCAACAGGCCGATGGCACCACATCACGCAAGTACGGCGGCACGGGCCTGGGCCTGTCCATCAGCCGTGAGCTGGCGCAGCTGCTGAACGGCGCTTTGCGGGTCCGCAGCGAGCCGGGCATCGGTTCGACGTTCACCCTCTGCCTGCCGCTCGGCAAGGTGGTGTCCGACGCCGTCGTCCTGCCCGAGCCGACGCCGATCGTGACGCCCCCGCCGGTGCTGACCTCCTCTGGTGCGATGCGCTTCCACGGCGAGAAGGTCCTGGTCGTGGACGACGACCTGCGCAACGTCTTCGCCCTGACCAGCGTCCTGGAGCTGCACGGTCTGGAGGCGATCTACGCCGACAACGGCATCACGGGCGTGCGTGCTCTTGAGCAGTACGACGACGTGGCCATCGTGCTGATGGACATCATGATGCCGGAGCTCGACGGCAACGCCACGATGTCCGCTATCCGCGCGATGGAGCGGTACGCGGACCTGCCCGTGATCGCCGTCACTGCGAAAGCCATGAAGGGCGACCGCGAGAAGTCACTGGCCTCGGGCGCCACCGACTACGTCACGAAGCCCGTCGACACCGAACACCTCATCCGCCTCATCGCCTACTACCTCGGCGTCTCCGCCGAGGCCTGACCCCCGCCTGCAACACGGCACGCGGGGGCCCCGCGTTTCCCCCAAGGAAACGCGGGGCCCCCGCGTGCCGTTAAAACTGGGTTAGTGAGGGGTCTCCGACGAGGCTTGGGTGGCCGCGTCCACGGTGTCGTGCAGGCTCAGCACCTCGGCCACGTCGGCGAGGGTGAACAGGCGCAGCACCGGCGGCTGGATCGCGGCGATCCGCAGCTGTCCCCCGGCCTCGGCGAGCCGCCGGTGCCAGTCGAGGACCAGCGCCAGGCCGGTCGAGTCCATGAACTGCAGCTGGGAAAGGTCCAGCACCGCGTGTTTGCCGGTGACGTCCGCCTCGAACCGTGCGGACAGCACGGGGACGGTGTCGATGTCCAGTTCGCCGGCGACGGCGAGTACACGCCATCCCCGCTGGACCTCGCTGCCGACGTTGAGCTCCATCGTCGCCGTTCCTTCCGCCACGCCCGACTCGTGCGACCCAAATCGTGCAGCACGGGGGCTGACGGTGCGACCACCGGGGGGCTGAAAGATCCGAACGACCCACCGGATGTGCGACGATGCGCCCTGTGTTGAACGACCCACTGGCAGAGGTGCGGGTGACCCTGGCCGCCGACGGCGGGTCATGTGCGCGTGCACGTCAGGTCGTTCGTGACGTCGCCGGCTCGTGGGGGCTCTCCGAGGATCTCACGGATGACGCGCAGCTCGTGGTGACGGAACTGGTGTCGAACGGGATCGACCACGGCGAGGGTCCGCTGACACTCACGGTGACGCGAAGAGCAGCGGGAATGCTGGTCGAGGTGCATGACCTGTCGCCCAAGAGACCGCTGGTGCGGCCGGTGGATCCCACCTCGGCCCGTGGCCGCGGAATGCAGCTCGTACAGGCGCTGAGCGTGCGCTGGGGCACCACCCCGGACGGCGTCGGCAAGGTCGTCTGGGCCGAGCTGGAAGCGTGAGCTGATCACCCGAACGTGGTCACTGTGCGTATACCCCGCGTGGCCTGGTGAAAGCCAGCTCAGCTTGTGGTCGTCACGCACAGGCGCGTACGGTCGGCCCGGACGGGAGTCCACATGAACCAACTTCGACAGCGAACGACCTACGTCCAGTCCATCCCGGTCGTCTCTCTCACCGGTGAGATCGACATGATGTCGTCCGCCCCGGTGACCAGCAGGCTCGCCGAGCTCCTCGACCGCAAACCGCCCGCACTGGTCGTGGACCTGAGTGAGGTGCGTTTCTTCGGCTCCGAAGGAATCCGCACGCTCGTGGAGACCAAGCACCAGGCCGACGAGCTCGGTATCCGCTTCGGCGTGGTGAGCGACAGCAAGGTGGTGCTGCGGCCGTTGGAGATGACCGCCGTCGATCAGCTGCTGCTCGTGTTCCCGAACGTGGAAGGCGCGGTCACCGCGCTGAGTGCCTGAACCAGGCGCCTAAGCGGCTGACGACACCCGGCCGCGCGACCGTTCGACCAGCTCCAGCAACAGCCCTTCCTTGGTGGACCAGGGCGAGATGTCCACGACGTCATGCCCGGTGGCGTGCATCAACGCCTCGGCCACCACCGCACCCGCCAGCGACTGCCGCGCGCGGTGCCGGGAGATCCCCGGCAGCGCGGCACGTTCCCGCACCGACAGCTTGGCCAGCCGCGGGATCCACTTCTCGAGGTCCTTCGCGCGCAACTGCCTTGTCACGTAAGCACCTGGGCGCCGGGAACCGGTGAGCCGGGACAGCTGCTGGAAGACCTTTGAGCAGCCGATCGCGCGAGCGCTCTCATAGCGCGGGAAAACCGCCTCGATGCGCTCGCGCACCTCTTCCCGCATGTCCTGCACGGTCAGCCCGGACCGCGTCAAAGTCCGTGCCCCCAAAGGCAACGACACCGCGGCCTCGGGCTCGGCGCCATCGCCCGCCGCGAGCTCGACCGTGCCGCCACCGACGTCCAGCACCACCAGCTGTCCGGCGCCAAAGCCGAACCAGTGCCGTGCCGCCGCGTACGACAGCCGCGACTCTTCTTTGCCGGACAACACTTTCAGCTCGACGCCGGTGCGCTTGCGCACCTTGCGCATCACCTCGTCGGCGTTGGCCGCGTCACGCACACAGGAGGTCGCGAACGGCAGGAACGGCACATCCCCGGCGGCCTTGCGCCCGGCCAGCACCGCGGCGCACAACGACTCGATGCCTGCCGGTCTGATCGCGCCGTCCGCGTCCAGCTCGCGGTCCAGCCGCAGCCGGACCTTGTGGGACACCAGTGGCCGCATCAGGTCTCGTTCCACGACCACCAGGTGTGCGCTGAAGCACCCGACGTCAAGAACTCCGACCGTCATCCGCCACCTCTTCCTGGTTCGTTGAACCCCTCTTTACCTCATCGGCAGGGATTCCCGAACTTTTAGTGTCCAACCAGGCAATATTTGGGCCGATGAGATGCGTTACATTGCTCCGATGTCACTGGCAGAGGTGCCTTCCCGGCTCGAAGACGCTCTTCGCACGGCGAACAGAGGCGTCATCGTCCTGGCCGTAGACGGTCTCTCGTCGGACGTGGCCAAACAAACCTGGTTGGAAGCCGCCGTCTCGACGCTCACCTCCACCGTGCCGTCCACCTCGGCCACGGCCTGGCTGACCGCGTTGACAGGTGCCCCGGTCGACGTCCACCGCGTGCCGGGAACGGTGTACCGCAACGGTTCCGGACTCGTGCACGCCATCACCGGCACGCCGCACATCCCGGCCCTGCCGACCGTTCTGGAACGACACGGCGCCACCGTCCTCGCACGCGAGATCGACCTGCTGAACGGCACCTGGGCGCAGGCACTGCTGAGAGGCTGCACCCGGATACCCGCACCCCCGCAGCACAAACTCACCGCACAGGCCGAAGACCCGCCGCTACTTGCCGCGAATGTCGTCGCCGACCTCGACAAAGCGCTGCCGGACCACAACTTCCTGTGGACCTACGTCAACATCGACGACCACGTCCACCGGCACGGCTACGACGAGTCCGTTCACGAGGCCATGCTGCGCCTCGACGCCCACGCTTCCCGTTGGGCCGCACAGGGTTGGACCGTCGTGGCACATTCGGACCACGGCCAGGTCCCCGTCGATCCCGACCCGGTCCTCGTCGAGGCCTGGGACGCGATCGTGCGCGAGGAGTGCGTGATCCCTTCCGGTGGCGCGGGCAGGTTGCGTTGGCTCTACCCGAAAGCCGACCGCATGGAAGCGGTTTTCGACCGCGTGGCAACGACTTTGGGCGACTGCGCGACCGTGCACCACGCCTCCGAGCTAGGCCTGCCACAGCCCGAGGCGGGCCCTGTCGTCGCCGTGGCGCGCACGGCGAGGTTCCCGGTGCCGGATCCGTCCGCGAAGTTCGAGCACGGAGGCGTCGACCGGGACGAGGTCGACGTACCCTACGCCGTCTGGCGAGCCTGATCCCGCAGTCGCAACACGACCGCGCCGACACCGAGGAACACCAGCGCCTCCAGCACGTAGATCGGCAGGTACCCGACCGCGCCGATGACCATGGCGCCCACCCCGATCGCCACCGTGTACGGCAGGTCGACGATGGCCTCGGAGGCCGCGATCGCGCGGCCCTGCAACTCGTTGGGCGTGCGCCGCTGCACCAGCGTGATCTCGGCGACCAGCACCATCGGCAGCCCGAACCCGATCAGCACCGCCCCCGCGCACACCCCGGCCACCGTGGCGGTGGCGGCGATCCCCAGCCCCACGCCGTTGAGCAGGAACCCGAAGGCGGCGGTCCGGAACTCCCCGTGCCGCCGCATCAGGCCGCCGACCGCCAACGCGCCGAGCACCGCCCCGGCACCCTGCACGGACCCGAGCACCCCGATGAACTCCGGTGCGTGGCCGAGCCCGCCCGTCACCAGGTCGAACATCGCCACGTTGATCATCCCGGCCCCGGCGAACGCCACGGCGCTCGCGATCACCAGCTGCCGCAACGCCCTCGTGCCGATGATGTGCCTGATGCCCGCCAGCAACGCGGGCACGATCGGTTCGCGTTCGGCCGGCTGCACCAGATCCGGCACACCGCGCAGCAACAGCAGTGACACGATCGAAGCCAGGTACGTCACAGCGTCCAGCGCGGCCACCGCCGCACCGCCGAAGGCCGCGAACACCGCCGCGCCCGCCAACGGCCCCACGACCCGCAACGCCTGGTTCAACGCCCCGAAGACGGAGTTGACGTCCCCCAAGGCCTCCGCGGGCACCATCGAGTGCACGAGCCCACCGCGGGCCGCCCGGTAGACCTGCGCCGACACCCCGTATCCGAGCGCCACCACGTAGATCAGCCACACCTGCTGCACGAACACCAGCGAGCTGACGAGCACAAGCGCACCGAGATCCGCCCAGATCAGGGTTGCCCGCCGGGGGAACCGGTCCACCAGCAACCCGAGGAACGGCGCGAACAACGTCGGCAGCGCCATCAGGAAGAAGATCACCCCGGCGGCCCCGCTGGACCCGGTCAGCGTCAACACCCAGATCCCCAGCACGATCATCAACGCCGTGTTGCCGAACATGTTCAGCACCTGCCCGACGAACAGGATCCTGAGGCGCCGATCCTTGAGCACGCTGCGCCACATCACGCTTCCCCCGCCCATCCGGCCGCGCGCAGCACGTCGAGGAACCGTTCCGCGAACGCCACCGGAATCGTCAGCTCCGTCGCCAGCGCCGCCCACCAGCCCACCGCGTCACGCGACCGGCGTCCGTCGATTCCCCTTGCCAACGCCGACATCCGCGCGTACGCCCCACCGCGATCCGTGGTGATCGAGGCGTCCAACCACTCCCGGTCGCCCCGCGAACAGTCCTCCGCCAACGCCCGCAGGTTGAACGGCCCGTCCCAGAACGCCTGCATCCCGCCGTTGCCTCCGGGCGTGGTGATCCGCGCCGCGAGCGACGCCACGGTCGCCTGCGCCACCGCCCGCCGATGTGCCGTCCTGCGCGCCGCCGCCGAGGCACACCACGGGTCGTACACAGGTTCGTCCCACTCCAGCCGCCTTCGCGGCGCCGCCCCCGCCATCCCACCGGCCACATAGGCGGCCGCCCACGCCAACGTCGCGTCCGCGACATCCGCGTGCAGCTCGGCATTATCAATCCTGATGGCGCCGATCACCGAAGCCGCGAGTGTCGCGGTCCGTCTCAGCTCCTCGGCGGACACCTTGTCGAACGTGTCGAACCGCGTGTGGTTGAACCGATCCGGCCAATGCCCCAGGCCCACGGACGGGCACGGGAACAGCGCGTGATCCGACGCGCCGACGTGCGGTACCGACCTCCAGCCCCACACGTCGCACGGCACCGCTCCGCTGTAGGACCGGGTCCCCGGCATCAGCGCCGCCACCCGTTCCGCCAACGCCGTGACGTACGACGGCCGCTCGTCCGGTGACCGCTCGATCACCAACGGCCCGCCGCACAACGCCTGCTCCTCGCCGGCCATGTCGACGTTGATCCCGATCACCGGGTTCGAGTTCTGCATGAACGCCGCCGTGCCGACGAACTCCGGCCCCCACACGAACCGCACCGGTTTTCCCGCCGTCCTGCGCAGCATCGCCGCCACCGCCAGCAACGCCGCCACCCCGGACGCGTTGTCGTTGGCGCTGGGCCGCGGATGGCACAGGTGCGCCGTCAGCAACAGCTCCGGCCCGCTCCCCGGCAGCACCCCGGTCACCACCGGCATATCCACCGGCTCGCCCAACTCGACCTTGACGGTCGCGGCCGTCGCGTTCCTCAGCACCGCGAGCTGTTGCTCGTCCACGCAGAACGCCACCAGCGGACTCCCCGGCGGCAACTCCACCCGCCCCGCGAGCGCTACGAACCCGAACGCTCCTCGGCGCGCGAGTTCGGCCGGACTCTGCGTCGGCGTCAACACCAACGCGTCCGTGACGTCACCGTCCTCGACGACTCTCACCGTCCTGTCGCAGGCGGCCGAGTACGCCCCCAACGCGTAGGGCTGCTCCGGATACTGGACGATCTGGGTCTCACCGATCTGGATCGACGCCTTGTGTGGTGTCCACGACGGCGGTCCCCGGAACGTCCACCACCGCTGCATCCCATCCGCCGGGTACTGCAGGATCTCGACGTCCCGCAGCGGCGCGCGATCCGCCACGTACTCCGCCGCCGCCTGCAACCCGGCCGACGCCTGGTACCTGTCGAACTCGCACAACGCCTTCACGTCGGCCATCGCGACCT